>NZ_JAJEPD010000044.1:0-10794 GCF_020729765.1 Streptococcus sanguinis
TGGTAGTGATTTCAGCGAAATCCAAAGAAGTCATATTACGGCGACCGTTTGTTGTTGGTTTATAAACACGAATTCCCACGATATTTCCTCCTTAGATTATTCTTCTTCTGCACCGAACAACTCGATTGCTTTAGAATCAGCTGTCAGTGTTACGATAGCTTTTTTATCAGTAAAATAACTCGTAATTGAAAATGCAGCTGTAAGAACACTCATGCCCCCCATACTCAACATCATAATGGCATTTCGTCCCATTAGAACAACTACCAAGCCAGAAAGAGCAACCATACCTAAAGGCGGAACAATTGCTCGCCAAATAGCATTTTTAGGTTTTGTTGGGGGATTTTTAGGTTTTTCTATTCTCTGACGTTTATCGTATATCGTGGGGAGTACTCGAGGACTACGACGATAAACTGGGAAATTAGATTGATAAATTGACTTTTTCTCTTCCAACAGGACACTTTGACTATTGAAATTTGCTTTCTCAAAGAACGATGAAATTTGCCATTGATTTTCTAAAAACTCTATAAAATAGTTCTCTACAAAAATACTATCTCCTTTTTTAAATTCAGAAATAATATCAGAAGAAATCAATTGCTCGTTCAAATAGAAGACACTGCCATTTGGATAGAGATAAACTTTACCATTGGAAAACAAAACATAAGCTTTCGAGTGAATAAGGAGATCTGCTTCTTTTTCTTTTGAAATAATAAAATCTTGATTTGGAGGAGAAATGTAACTAACAGAAATGTCACTCTCTTCTTCAAGGACAAAAACAGTCTTATTTTCAATAGTATTTTTTCCTCTGGTTAATTCTTTTCCAWTAGAGTAGACCTTACTATCATTCACGTTGAAAAAAAGTCCTTGCACTTCAGCACTGTCGCCTTCCATAAAAGTGAGTAAAGAAAGTCGCTTGCCAAATATAACCACTTTGATTTGCCCAGAAATTTTATTAGAAATCAGTTCTTTTTCTGTATTGTGAAAAAATTTTTTGTCTTCCCTACTCATCTTTTTCTTCACCTACTTTTACACCTAGTTTTTTAGAAAGCTCCTCTATTTCCTTGCGATATTCACTTAATTTTTTTTGTTTATTAGCACCCTTCATATTCTTATCTTCACGGGTTTGTTCATATAAATTAGTATAAGCGTGCAAGGTCAACTGATCATCCCCAATATTCTGAGCTAAATCTAGAGATTTTTTATAGTCTCCCCTTCCAAGATAAATCCAATAATCTAAAAGATTTTCCTCGCTGGATGGAGTGATTGTGTTTAAAACGCTTGATTTCTGCTCCTCTGACAAGTTATCTAAATGAACATAAGAAGACGCTAAAACATATTTTGCTTCTTTACCTAAGCGATTTACTTGAAATTTTTGTAAATCGTCGGCAACATCGTCATAATGCTTAGAAATAAAATGGCTCTGTGCATCCACTGTCGCACGCTGAACAGGGATAGACCAAAAATAAAAATATGCTGCAAAAGCTCCTAAAGCAACAGTTGTAACGCTAAAAATTCCCATTCCAATAGAAAAAATACGCCAACTCCGTTTTGAAACCACTATCTTTTTTTTCTTTTCTTCCTGATAAGCTTTGYCGTAAGCTTCATTAACATATTTTATTACTTCTTCATATGTCTTACATGCAGCTATATCCTSTACCAATGAATCTCTTATTGCAGCTATACCATCTATTAGTAATTCAAAATCAAGTTTTGGTCGCAGAATAGAGACAACCAAAGCCTTGTAGCTCATTAGAAACGTTTCTGAAGTATAAGGTATAGGACTCATAATTCCTTCCAAACCAAAATGAAGAATCTTAACAACACTTCCTTGTAGAAATATATTTTTCGGATGGATATAAGGAACCTTAAAATTATGCTCAGAGAATGTCAAAGACTCCATTTTCTGAGCCAACTCCAAACGCTTTACTTCTGTCATCTCTTCCGCAATAAGATCTTTAAGACTATAAGAATATTTTGGCTTATCATAAATTAGTGATAAAAAACCATTATCTTCTAATGTCACGGCAGCATCCACATAATTTTCAACTGTAGATAATTTTTGACGAGAAAAATGGCTGGCTGGCAGAATAACCTTGACCTTTTCCTTACTGTATTTAATTTCAATTTTATCACTCATTTATAATTACCTCCAATACATCTCCATCCCCTAATGGATATTCCTTTAAAGCTCTATGCTGTTCTATTCTTAGAAGCTTTCCTCGAACCTCTAAATGCCAATTATTTTGATGAATAGATAATGTTTTATCTAGATTGTTTGAACACATTAACATCTTTACTCCCTGTAAAGATAATAGTTTAGAAAAGCGAATATCTATTTCCTTATCTTCATATCTAATTGTTGCGTTTAAATATTTTTCCCCCATGAAAAATCCTTCCTAAATAAATTCCAATTAAAATCATTGCTACAATAAATAATACTGCACCAAGAATTGACCATATCATTGTGGCCCCTGATTCCTCTGTGTCTACAATAATACTGTCAGAAACCTGATAGTTCTGAAAAAGAGCATGTCGATAAACTTGGAGGTCGAGTCCATCACCACTCCGAACTTCTTTCTTACTGAAATTAGCTTGGTTTGCAGTCTTAAGCATTTCCTGAGCATCAGTTTTAGATTTCGTCGCTTCTTGCTCTATTCTATCCATGAATAAATTAGGTGCATAAATATGCTCGATTTCATTACCTTGGGAACGCTGCTTTTTTTGCGTTATCGAATCTGTTTTTAAATCTAATTCGCCGTCCTTAGCATAAACAGTACTTCCAGTAAACAATAACAATAAAAATATCACTAAAACTCGACTTGATTTTTTCAACATTTCATCTCTGCTTTCTAGCTTAAAAGACTATGAAAAATATTTAGCATCCATAAGTACGTTATAAATATTCCTAAACAACATTTACCTATCATAAAAAGCTGTAATAAATTTTATATTGACTAGTCTCATTCAAAGATTAGTCTTATTTTATCACGAATTGTATTAATATTCAAACTTTCAAACAGTTATTCACAAGCAGATTGTGTTGTTATGACAAAAAATATAGCACCTAAATAAATTTAGATGCTACGATATATAATTCTAAATCTAAATATACCGTCCCGATTTAATTGCAGTAGTTCTTACTTCCCTAAGGTACTTCTGATTTATCACCGATTAATATTCAAATATTATTTCTCAGAGTATTATCTATTACCTTTATTTAACGATATTTTTTTCTAACTTGCGCTACTCAAAACATCTCTAAATATCTTTCCCATAATCTTTTCATCAGAAAGTACATTGAAAGGACATTTCAACTGCGATTATATCACAAACGAAGTAATCTCAAGAAAAAAAATCGCTCTAATATAGCGATTCTTCTCATATCATTATTTAAATAGAACCTTTTGGAACTTCTGCTGACTTCATCCAAGTATCGTAATGCTCTTCAAAAGCCTTCTCATCTTCGTTTCTATATCCCTCAAATAAAACTTCTTTGACATTTTCTCTATTGAAAAAGAACAAATTGTCTGGTGTCTGCATCCCGTTCGGAATAACTACTGAACCGTAGTCAAAATAGACACTCTTAGTCCCTCCTTGACCATCTTCCACTTCGATTACACTAGCTCGTGAAACAATCATCACTTCACTACCATCACCATTTTTGAGGGTTACAACTGAACCCAAAGGTAAAATTTTATCTGTCATTTTCTTCTCCTTGTTTTTCCAATTTTTCTACATTGCTTAGCGCAATAAAGTTCAACAATATTCACTAGAAATCAAAAAGTCACTATTGCATCTCTTGACTTTAAAACAAAAATTAATCTCCATATCTTAAAGCATCTCAAAACTTTCTTTTTTACTTATGTAATTCTTTTGTCACAATAGCTCCATCCGGTCCGACGCTCACTTCTAAATATACATCAGAATTTTCATCGTCTCTACATACTACTCTTAATTTTCCAGACTCAAATTTTTCTGTTATGTCCAAAATACCAGAAATATTATTCTGATTATATATAACAAAAGCAACTCCCAACAAAAGACCTGCAAAAATAATCTTAAAAATCTCTCCTCCAATCGGCTCTCCTAAAAAATCTTTGAAGTGAAAAATAAAATCATAGACATAGTAGAAACCTACTGCAGGAATAGTGAACAACAAAGCGTTAAATAAAAAAGTATTATTGCGTTTCTCTTTTTCACTCAAGTTCTTTTCTTTTAAATCCTCTGAATCACAAATAGTAAAAAGACTGACCGTTTGAGTAGTCACTTGCGCTCTATTGATATTTCGATACAAGGCTCGTTCTACAAGGATAGTAATGAAAGCAAACTCTGCTATCCATATAAGAATAACACTCCAAAAAGTAGTCATGCTATAAGTTCCTTGTAAAAATAGACTAAAGAAGGAAGAAATGCCACTTCCGCTAGCTATAAAGAGAACAACTAATAGAGGAATATGTCGATTCATCTTATTTGATTTCTCTGTATCTAATAGTTTACTYTTTGGCGCTTCTAAAACTTCGTGGGTCTTACGATCAAAATAAATAGCTTTGTCATAATATTGATTCAAATACATACGCCGTCTTCTAAAAAACATTCTAGCCTCTTTCTAATATTTATCGGATTCCCGTTACCACAGCTTGGGTAGCTTCCACTCTCCGTGTGAAAACTTATCCCATACATGATTGATCCCTTTTCCAACTGCATCTCCGATAATCGTCCCTGCTACTGTTCCTATTACCGTTCCTACTACAGGGATTGGAATAGCAGAGCCAATAACTGCTCCAACTTGAGCTCCGACTACTGCTCCACTAAAGGTACCTGCCGCATGGGCGACTCCATCAGCTAGTGCATGAGCATCCCCATATTTGCCCCTATTCTGTTGGAATGTATCCCAACCATCTTTCAATGCTAATACTGTACTAATAGCGCCTACTTGCTTCACTGCTCCGAATCCCTTTTGAGACACAGATGATTTCATATTTTTAATGACATCCTCTGTAACAAAGCTCCACTTAATTTTTCCGGCATTTTTTACAAAACGAACATCATCTACATGACCACCTATAAATTTACCAAATTTAGTAGCCCAACCAGCAATCTTTTCTCCTCTTGCAAGAGATTTAGCTGCTCTTGCAAGAGCTTGAGTCCCAGTACGAGTGCCAGAATTAATCATAACAAAATTAGCTCCTCTAACACCGTATTGAAGCAATTTACGGCCTGCCGATTTTCTAATTAAGGAATTTACCATTGCTCCAGCCTTAGTTGAAGCTGCTTTAAAGCCATCTATTCCTAAAGATTGCGCAATAGATTTTAGTTCTTCTACAATATAGTCTAACACCTTTATAGGTGTCGAATTTAAAACAGAATTGGTAACTTCCTCGACCCCATCCATAAAGGCAGTGCCTTTATAAAATGCCTGTGCTTCTTTTGAAGTAAAGGAACTCTTACCTGCTCCTTCCAGTCCCTTCAGAGCAGTCGCCTGAACTTGTAAAAGCTTACTATACTCATCTCCTCGTTTCCAACCATTAAAGCTAGCCATATTGGTTTTAGTATCGGTCAAAATGGTCTTTCCTTCTGACAAAGGAGTGGTAATTGCGCTGGCATCTGGATTCGTCAGACTGATAATATCAGAGATGGAGCTATAAATATTTGCAGTTGCTTGATTCACCGTACTAATATTGGTCTCTATACTCGAAAAGCCATCTAAAAGCCCCTGCAAATAATCCGTATCAATAATTGCATCTGCTGCGGTCTCTGAGACTGTTGATTTAAACTGTTCAATAGTCTTATCGTATTGAGCAGAAAGAACGGCTAAAGCATTGGAAAAATTCGTCAATAAGGGAACCTGATGATTGCTAATTTTGGCATCAATTGCTCCCTTGACATCTCCTTTGAGACTTTCCGAATTGACCAAACTTACAAAAGAGGTCTTAGCTGTCTCAAGCTGAGTAGTAATCGAGGTTTGTGAGTTAGACAATGCTGTCTTCTGGTTATGAACCTCTGTCATATCTATTTTCATCTATCTTCTCCTTCAATACTATGTGTCATGGAAAAAACCCTATGTCGAAAATAATCCTTACGATACTGCCGATCTACATAGGATTGATCCAAAGTATCGCTATAACCTTCTTGGATAACATGAGAAATCAAATAGCTTGGAATAAACAAAGGTTCAACATCTAKTCTCATACCATAGGGGTAGATGCTAACTAGATAATCTATATATTCCCGGTCGTCTGGTTCAGAAAGCAATCTCCGCCCCATAATCATAGCCATAAAGGGAACCTTTGCCTTCTCCATCTCGGATACTAGTCCCTCTGGAAGAAGCTCGCGATCTAACTCTACCAAACTGCCCAAGGGGAGGATTGGAGCCAACAGTAAATCAGTACAAGATAACCAAATCCTAAAGTCTTTCATAGACAAAACGAGCTCCGAGCCTAAATAAGCCAGAGTTACTCTCTCCTGTTCCCAATCAAACTTCATCGTAACAGATGTGCCAAGCAAGCTACTGTAACTATAAAAGGACTCTTTCTTGACAATTGCCAACTGAAGTCTACGAAATGCATCTCCTTGACTAATTAAAGATTGACCCACTTGCTCCAAAATGGCTCTTTCACCCTCATCAACTCCTAATTCAAGCAAGGAGTTTTGATAAAGGTCACTTATCTCATTCATCTATCTTGTTCCTTTCTGCAAAGTTACTTATTTAGCATTTGCTTGATTTTGATCATCAGTCACTTTATTTTCGGCCGCTTGATTCATACGAGTTACATCCGTAGTCGTAAAAGTCTTGAGACTGCTAATCGCTGTATTAAATGACTTAATCTCGTCATTAAAAGATGTAAAAGGAGTCATTGTTGTTGCTGAAAAAGTTAACTCTGCCATATCTGAAATGCCAGAGATGCTTGTACTAACTGAATTGGTCAGTCCAGTCCAAACACCATAATCCGTTCCTGTATTTGCCATTTATCTTTCCATCCTTTATTCTGAACTAGCTGAATTTGCCAAAGACTGATAATTAAGCATGTTATTATACGCCGTATTTGCTGCTGTCTGTAAGCTGGCCGACTCTGCTTGAAGCTCCCCAATCTTAGCATCTATACTACTCAAATTTGTGTCGTGACTCGTTTTATTGTTTGTAGCAGCGGTATTAGCAGAATTGTACTTTTCTGCGTATTTATTCTTCCGATCTCCCTTAAACTGAGATGCATCTTCCCCTTTAATTTTCGTTAAGGCATCTATAATACCCGTCTGAAAATTATTTATCTGAGTGGACAAGTCCGATTTGGCAGTTTCTAAGCGAGAAATCTTTTCATCTACGGCTGCTTTTTGAGAAATTGCATTATCATGATTTTGAGATTCTTGATTAGCTAATCCTTGGTAATAAGATGCATCTGACATTTTTATTTTCCTCTTTCTGAATTTCAACTAAAATAGAGTGGTAAACACTTTTAGTCTTTTTTAATCACAATCTATAGATATCACTATAATATTACTCTCAAAATAGTTTATCATTGGTTTCAGTCATTACAAGCCTATTAATCTCAGCACATAACCACATACTCTTCTGATAAAATTACATAASTATATTGGCATCTACATAGATTCACATAATATGTTATTTCAATGAAAAAATCAAGATTTTTAACATACTTATACTACTTTAAAAACACTACTTAGAGGTATTCCGCTTCTTAGTATAACACAATAATCAGAGAATGAAAATAAAATAATGGTTCATAGGGAAAATTTTTACATAAATCTTTTATATTAAAAATATAGCTAAGAGTTTAATGTGCTTTTGGAATATACTATAAGTTATGTGATTACTTTTTAATGAAAGTAGTGCAACATTCATCAGGAACACTTTTGATTATTATATGTTCAATCTTCTCTTAACTCCAATAGAAGCAACGCTCAATCATCAAAGTCTAACGATTATTATACCTTGGATAAACTTCTCTTTTACCACACCAAAAGAGAAGACCAGATTGGTCTTCTCTGCGTACAATCGGAACCTTTTCTCTCACTGTTGTTAAAAAGGATTCACTTAGAGAGTATTAGATATTCCAATTCTTCAAAWATACTATTGAGAGTATTTTTTTGAATACTCAGAATAATTTGGTTGTTCCTTTTTATTCATTGCATAAAGCATCGTTCCATTTAAGTCGTCCTTTGACGAATATGGCTGAATCATAACTGCAATATTTTTATCTTTATCTGGGAAAATAACGGTATAGTTCTCACCGTTTTGCTCAATTTTATAGTATGTTATATCACCTTTTTTCTCAACAGACTTTTGCTTATAGTCATATTCTTTCCCATCTACTGTAACTTTATCCTTATCAAATTTAAGAACAACATTTTTCTGGGCACCTGTTTGGGCTTTCCACTCCCCCTGAAGTGCATCTGAAGAATTTCCACAGGCTGTCAAGATCACTAAAAAGACTGGGAGGGTAATATAAGTTAATATTTTTTTCATTTTATTCATCTATTTTCACACTCCTAAAAATATTTTGAATTTCTATATAATCTGGATTATGAGTTTGATCTTTTATACCTACAGTTCCAGTAAAGCTAACCATTATTTTCACTGCTTCTTTCTCTATGAAAGTTGCAGCTAGGAACTGAGCTAGTGGGCCGGAGTCTTCGTCAATGTATGCATACTCTACCACTTCCCACTGACAACCGTTCACATCATGTAACCCCTCAGAAACAAACTTAATGTTAGCGAGATTTTTCGCATATCCTTGAATTTCAGCCTTATACGCATCAAAACCATAATCTAAACTAACTGTTCTGACATTTATTAAAACATTAGAAGTGAAACTTCCTTTTTTTACTTTTTTSAGAGAGAGTACTGAACCTGGTAAATTCCAGTTATCCCATTCTACCCCAGCATCTATTTGTATATTAGGAAAAGCAGGAAATGCTTCACTAGGAAATTCTCTTAAAGTCATATCATTATACTCCTTTTGCAATATATTTTAATTTGTCAATTCTATCATGAATCGTTTCTACATTCAAATTTTCTCGAAGGTATTCACAGAGCATTCCATTTTCATAAAACATTTGCTCTGAAAGCTGACCTTTTGGTTCATCCGGGCACTGAATCATAACAATGCTGAAAACACCACCGGGACCAGAATTCTCAATTGCATTTCCCTCAAAATGATAGGTGAAAGCCCGAAATTGAGAACCATTGTAGTTACCTGAAATTACATAGGCAACTTTTACCATATTTCCACGACCAAATGGATAATGATTAAAATTCGCGTATTTTTCTACATACGGATTCTGGAAAAGTTTTAGTGTGAGGTCGTTACTTGTTTTTTGCTTGGAATATTCTCTGTAATAGTCGTTACCTTGTGCTTTATCAAATTGATAGCCGTGCTCGGAAGCGAAGGCTTGGTATACTTTATTCTTTTTGGCGGAATGACTAATCGCCCAATAAACTATCCAACCTACGAAAGCAAAAATTGCTAGCATTAAGACAATAAAAATTATTAAAAAGTCCACATGATCCTCCTATTATTTAAATGGGTTGATCCAATTAGCAAAATCTTTAACATCCTTAATTGCTGAATCGTAATCAAAATCAACTTTAACTTTCCCACCTAGACCCACTCCAAGAGCAGCACCTATATCTAGGTCAAGTTTAATGTGACCCTCGCCAGCCTTAAATCCAGCACTTGCTTCTGCACCAACGCCAGCTTTTGCACTACCACCTATACTAAATGTAGTATAGGCCGCTTTAGCATGAACCTCGCCTTCAGCTTGTGCACCAGCAAACGCTCCAGCTTGTGCATTAGCTTCTACGCCACCAGTTGAATGTGCTTTAAAGCTGGCACTAGCATCGGCTTTTGCACCTGCGAATGCCTCACCAGAAGCACCAGCATTTATCTGAGTAATTCCATGACTTGTATCACCAAAGGTAAGATCAACATTTCCCTTGGCTTCAGCTCCAGCTTTAGCAGAGGCTGAAGCACTTGCCATCAATCCTTTTTCATCAAAAGTAACACTACCATCAGCATTGACCCAAGCTCCAGCCATTGCCTCTACCTTAGCTTCCCCTTTCGCTGACAGAATTCCTGAACCAACTGCAAAGCCTCCGCTAGCAGAGGCAGAGACACCAATCATAGCTTCAGCATGCGCAGATATGTCAATTCCATCTTTTGTTAAATTAGCTTTTATATCTGCAGCAGCTTTTGCTCCAACAAACGCCTTACCTTCAGCATTGAATTTGACGCCTGCAATTTCAAAGCCGCCACTAGTTTCCAAATCAACCAGAAACGCCGCAGCTTCAGCACTGCCATCAGCATGAAGTTGTCCTTGATCATCAACCCAAATTTTCCCTGAAGCCATAGCTCGTTTACCTCGGGTATCCGTGATAAACTTCGACCACCAAGATGAACCTGATTTAGAAAAGCTGTTTAATGTTTCAGATATATTCTTCAAAAGTTCTAATGGAGTCGAATTCGTAACAGTCTCAGCAATTTTAACTACTCCCTGTAGAAATTCTGAATTACTATAAAAACTCTTAGCTTCCGCAGAAGTAAACGAACTACCAGCTATATTAGATAGACTTTCAAGAATTTTAGTTTGAGATAATAATAAATCTGCGTACTCAGTTCCCCTTGTCCAGCCATCAAACGTTTCCATATTCGCCTTTGTTTCAGTTAATATTGTCTTAGCTTCTGATAAGACTATTGAACAGTTCCAATCAACAGTATCAGAGAATGCGTCAGATGCGATAATTGATACGGATTATCTACAAGGACTGTTAGATGGTTTTTC
>NZ_JAJEPD010000045.1:0-1086 GCF_020729765.1 Streptococcus sanguinis
ACACTGGTTGTTGAATTTCCATTCATTTTTACACGTGAAGTTACTAATGTAGTAACATAATTTCCTAAACTTCCACCGATAAAACCTATAATTAACACTGCAAAAAGCAATAAAGCCCTTTTGAAGGCAGTTGAAGAGTTTTTCATGTTTTCCTCCTTGAATTACAATTGATGAAATTATAGTTAGCTAAACTTAATTATAACTTAAATCCTCTAAGTTTTCCACACCTTGTGGAAAACTTAGAAAAACTGTTGATAGTCATTAGAAAATACACAGATTAGCCGATTCCCAGATAAATTTTACTTGTTAATAAAGTGTGAAGTATAGATGAATATGATAGAATAAACTTATGAAAATAAAACTTGTAACAGTTGGAAAACTGAAAGAAAAATATTTAAAGGATGGAATTGCTGAATATATGAAGCGTCTCAATCGATTCTGCAAGGTGGAAATGATTGAGCTAGCGGATGAAAAAACACCTGATAAAGCTAGTGATTTAGAAAATCAGCAGATTCTTGAAAAAGAAGGAAATAAAATTCTGGCTAAAATCAATGAGCGTGAATTTGTTATTGCTTTGGCAATTGAAGGAAAGCAATTTCCGTCAGAAAAGTTTAGTCAGATCATGATGGATACTACAGTGCGTGGCTTTTCTGATATCACTTTTGTTATCGGCGGAAGTTTAGGTTTATCTCCTGCAGTAAAAAAACGGGCAAATCTTCTGATGAGTTTTGGAAAATTAACCTTACCTCATCAATTGATGCGACTTGTTTTAATAGAGCAGATCTATCGAGCTTTTATGATTCAGCAGGGGAGTCCTTATCATAAGTAATCTTGACGACAACCCTATTTTCTGATAGAATGAGATGGTATTGGTCTCATAGCTCAGCTGGATAGAGCATTCGCCTTCTAAGCGAACGGTCGCAGGTTCGAATCCTGCTGAGATCAGAAAGGTAAAAAAATGCGGAATATTTTACAATATTTCGTGTTTTTTTCTTCTATTTTTTTGGTATAATGTCATTTTGGGGATAAAAAATGACATTTCAGGGAAAATTGTCACTAACTCTTTCTATTTTTCTATAATGATAA
>NZ_JAJEPD010000046.1:0-1744 GCF_020729765.1 Streptococcus sanguinis
AGTTCTAGATAAAAACCTAAACATTTGTTGTTCCTTAGTCTTTGTATCCTTAATTAAAAGTAAATCATTTTTATATAAGGTAAATTTGAATTCTGATTGTTCGCTTACTCCTTCTTTTTCTTTGATTTCGTAATATTTATCTAGAGTTATAGAATAGTTCCCCAGCTAATAGTGAGAATCAGGTTATATTACAATCTTTATCTCCATGGYGTACAGATGTCTATTTTAATCCAGAGACTGAAAAATATGAATTATTAGGCTTGAAATATGCTGATTTACAGTTTGAAAAGGGAACTGGGAACTATTCTATAACTCTAGATAAATATTACGAAATCAAAGAAAAAGAAGGAGTAAGCGAACAATCAGAATTCAAATTTACCTTATATAAAAATGATTTACTTTTAATTAAGGATACAAAGACTAAGGAACAACAAATGTTTAGGTTTTTATCTAGAACTATGCCAAACCAAAAACACTATGTTGAATTGAAACCCTATGATAAAGGAAACTTTGAAGGTAAGGAGAAAATTAAAGTATTTGTTACAACATCTAATGGTCGCTGTTTAAAAGGATTGGGAAAAGCGGACCTCACCATCTACAAAGTTCAAACAGATGTTTTAGGGAATAAACGTTTCATCAAAAAAGAGGGTGATGCTCCAAAACTCGAATTTTAAAATAATCTTTAAAAAGAGTTGCAATTAGCTCTGCAATATATTATAATGATGATTGTAAGGGACGCCTTACACAGTTACTTAAATCTTGCAGAAGCTACAAAGATAAGGCTTCATGCCGAAATCAACACCCTGTCTATTGGCGGGGTGTTTTCGTATTTTAAAGGGGAAATTGATGACTTGGAGAATTGTACATGTATGTCAAAGTGAAAAAATGAGATTAAAACTAGATAATCTCTTAATTAAAAAGATGGGAGAAGAATATACCATTCCTTTGAGTGATATTTCTATCATAGTAGCAGAGGGTGGAGACACAGTTGTTACACTTCGTTTACTGAGTGCTCTAAGTAAATACAATATTGCTTTGGTCGTTTGTGACAATGAGCATCTGCCAACCGGTATCTATCATTCTCAAAATGGGCATTTCAGAGCTTATAAGAGATTACAAGAACAATTGCTTTGGACGCAGGAGCAAAAAGACAAACTCTGGCAAATTATTACTTATTTCAAGATTAATAATCAGCAGGATGTGTTAGCCATGTTTGAGAAAGATTTAGCTTGTATTCAATTGTTGGCTGACTATAAAGATCATATTGAACTAGGTGATAAAACTAATCGAGAAGGACATGCAGCTAAAGTTTATTTTAATGAATTATTTGGTAAAAAATTTGTTCGCGTAACCCAGCAGGAAGCTGATGTTATTAATGCAGGTTTAAATTATGGTTATGCAATTATGAGAGCTCAAATGGCAAGGATTGTGGCTGGTTATGGCTTAAATCCCTTGATTGGAATCTTTCACAAAAATGAATACAATCAATTTAATCTGGTAGATGATCTGATGGAACCYTTTAGGCAGATTATTGATGTATGGGTTTATCAACATTTAAGGGAAGAAGACTATTTAAAATATGAATTCCGATTAGCTTTAACGGATTTATTAAATGCAAAGATTCGTTATGGTAAGGAAAATTGCACTGTAACTGGAGCTATGGATAAATATGTAAAAGGATTTATTAAATGTATTGCGGACAAAGATACAACAAAGTTTTATTGTCCGATTGTCTCAAGTTTGG
>NZ_JAJEPD010000047.1:0-28553 GCF_020729765.1 Streptococcus sanguinis
TATCGACAACCAAATCGCCTTTTTTATAGTTGCCGCTGTCTTCCTTGAGTTCTTTGACCAGGACACCGTTGCGCTTGAAATAGTCAATCATATCAAAGGCTGTCTTACCTTGATAGAATAGGGTGGCTTGTTGTAATACATTATAATTGAGTGAATCTTTAGGAGAAACGTCCTTGTACATTTTCACCCAGTATTTGATTCCTTCTTGAGCCAAATCGCTAGTTAAATCAACCTTCTTATCCTTTGTTAACAGGCTTCCTCCTGCACTACGAACATAGAAATTCAGGAAACGAGTAGCCATAAAGTCATTCGTACCAAGCGGCACTGACATACCATAAACTCCATCAGCTGTTAATTTCTTAGATGCTTCATAAAGTTCATCCCAAGTTTTAGGTACTTCAATATTGTGTTGTTTTAATAAATCTGTTCGTACCCACATCACTTGCGCATGGGAATAAAGAGGAACAGAATAGTAATCACTGCCAATTTTTGCTTCATTCAGAGCTGTTTTATTGAAACGATCTTTTCCAATTTTGTCAATTGTATCATTCAATGGAACAATAGCATCTGAGTTAATCATTTCCATTACTTGGTTCGGCAAAGCTGTACTGACATCAGGTACGTTTCCGTTAGCAAGGCCTGTTGTCCATTTGGTGTAAAAGTCATTCCAAGAAAAAGTTTCAATTTTAATCTTAACTTTTGGATGCTTCTTCATAAATTCATCTGCAGATTTCTGGATACTTTCTAAACGAGGTCCCTGTGTAAATGAGTGCCACATAACGATTTCCCCAGATAATTCACCTGAATCATTTCCTTTACTATTTCCTCCACTTGGAGAACAACCACTGATTATCAGTGCAACAAGTCCTGTTAGAAGAACGAATAAAAATTTCTTTAGATTTTTCATAGTTTACCTCTTTCTATTTAAGAAATAGCTACTTTAAATACTACTTTTTTTAAGGGTAGATCATTTACACGAACTTTGGGCTGATGCAAATCCTCAGGGAATGTTATTAAACATTCTCCAGATTTCAAGTGAATAAGCTGCTCCACTTTTCCTTCATATAACTCAATATCCTTTTCCTTATTATAAGGTTGACTAACTGTTGTGCTTTTAACAGAAGAAACTGCCATATCTTCTGTATTTTCTAACACCAGATGGATATCAAGATATTTCCTATGAGTTTCAAAGAAATCTCCTGGTTGACCATCTGCTACATAACTAAAACAATTGCCAAATAATTTATCACCTTCAATATCTATCTTCCCTTCTGGAAGACTTCCCAAATCAACTGTTTTTAAAAAATTTATTAATCTTTCAAAATATGGATTTACTCCTACATAAGTTGATAGATTATTAATTTCCGTTACAATCATAATTAAAATTTCCTTATAAAATTTTATTTAATACGTGAACCGTTCTCTAATTCAAAGAAGTGTGCTTTCGCAATATTGAATACTAAGTTTATTTTCTGCCCTGCTTCATGGTAATTATGAGCAGCAACACGTGCAGAAAATTCCTGAACTCCTACTTTACAATAAAGGATAGAATCGCTTCCTAAAAGTTCAGAAACTATAATCTCTGCTTCAACAACAGAATCTGGGAAAGCATCAGCAGCTATCAACTCAGCTGAGATATCCTCTGGTCGAATGCCTAATATCACTTTCTTCCCTTGATAGCCTTTTTCTTCTAGGATTTTACGCTGACCGTCTGGAAGTCCAACAGCAAAGCCTTGTCCATCTGTAAGCTGATTGCCCTCTAAGTTCACTTCAAAGAAATTCATGGCTGGACTGCCGATAAAACCTGCCACAAATTTATTAGCTGGTTCGTTATAAAGTTCCTGAGGCGTACCGATTTGCTCAATTCGGCCGATAGTACCTGTTCCTGCTTCGTTCTTAGTAGCTGACATGATAACGATGCGGTCAGCCAAGGTCATGGCCTCGGTCTGGTCGTGGGTTACATAGATTGTCGTCGCTCCGATACGGCGGTGAATTTTTGCGATTTCTGCCCGCATGGACACGCGCAGTTTAGCATCCAAGTTAGATAAAGGCTCATCCATGAGGAAGACTTTGGCATCACGGACAATCGCCCGCCCCATAGCTACCCGCTGACGCTGACCACCAGACAAGTCGGCTGGTTTACGATCCAGCAACTCTTTCAGCCCAAGGATTTCCGCTGCTTCCTGAACCCTTTTATCAATATCAGCCTTATCATACTTGCGAAGCTTGAGTCCGAATGCCATATTGTCATAAACAGTCATGTGAGGATAAAGGGCATAATTTTGGAAAACCATGGCGATATCCCGATCTTTAGGAGCAATGTCATTGACAAGATTTTGATCAATATAGAGCTCCCCTTCTGTGATATCCTCAAGTCCTGCAATCATCCGCAAGGTTGTTGATTTCCCGCAACCGGAAGGGCCTACAAAAACGATAAACTCCTTATCCTTAATATCCAAATCAAAATTTTCAACAGAGTAAAAATCACTATTAGGATATTTTTTATATAGTTTATTTAGTGTTAAGGTTGTCATTCATCTACCTCACTTATTTTAATCCTGCAACAAAGCGCTCTGTAATTTCTTTAGGGCGAGTAATGGCTCCGCCGACAACGATGCCTCTTACACCCAAATCATGTATCTGCTTGGCTTGACTCGGATAGTGAATCTTTCCTTCAGCGATGACATCAAAGCCTGCTTGGCACAAGCGGCGGATAAGCTCAATGTCTGGTCCGTCAACCTTAGGGCTGTAGGAAGTGTAGCCCGATAAGGTCGTGCCGACAAAGTCTACACCAGCTTCTACAGCAGCAGCGGCTTCCTCATAGGTGCTGATATCTGCCATCAATAGCTGATGGGGATACTTGGCCTTGATCTGCTTGATGAAATCCGCAATTGTCAGGCCATCATGGCGCTCCCGCTTGGTACAGTCCAGAGCAATGACTTCAATATCTAGAGCAGCCAACTCATCCACTTCCCGCATGGTAGCCGTGATAAAAGGCTCTTGTGGCGGATAGTCGCGTTTGATAATTCCGATGATAGGCAGAGAAGTTACTTCCTTAATCTCCCGAATATCGCGAACGCTATTAGCTCGAATACCTACAGCACCGCCCTGCTCAGCTGCCTTGACCAAGAGAGGAATCACTCCTCCAGCTTCCGTATAAAGCGGCTCCTGGGGCAAGGCTTGACAGGAAACAATGATGCCGTCTTTAATCTTAGCTATCAAGTCATCTTTTAAAATCTGTGACATGAATATACAATCTCCTTTCGTAAGACATCGGTCTGATCAGATAGTCTAACAACTACCTAGGACCTCAGGTGGAGCAGAGAAGAAGGCGCAAACAAATATTTTTACGTCCTTATCCTAGACTCCATTTTTTAACTCGAGTATTTCATAATGTTATTATAAATAATTTTTAAAGCGCTTTCAATATTGTTTGAGATTTAGATTATAGTTTCCGAATTTTCCAGAAAAACAGAAATTCCTGAAAGTACTTTCAGGATTCCTTTTGTAGAAAAGTCAATGAAAGAGCAAGCAAACTTCTAAAAAGGTTCTCACTTTCTATACTCCCTCAGGCAAGTAAAAAGGGCTAGGCAAAGGCCTAGCCCCAAAGGGGGACAAATATTATCTCTCGGATTTAAAATCCGAAATGAGAGAAAGTCTTTTTATTTTGGTTCCGCAGAGCCAGTTAAAGACAGTATCGCTGACACGGACATTCATAGCCTCATGCCCATACTCAGGCAGAAGATGATACTCCTTTTCTCCAGCCAAGCGGTTATAAATGGCAAATTGTGTGATAGGATAGCAAACATCATCCTCCAGACCAATAATCATCTGCACTGGACAGCTAATACTATGGGCCAGATTTTTCACGTCAATATAAGCAAGTGTCTGCAACAACTGCTCTTCTGTCTCATGAAAAGGATCATGGAATTTGAAATAACGAAAGAGCTCATCATAGGCTTCACTGGTATTGCCAATCTCCAAAACCCGTCTAAAGTCAGCAAGGAAGGGATAGATGGCTACAGTCTGCTTAATCCGAGAATTTAAAGCAGCTGCTACCAAGGCCAAGGCTCCGCCCTGTGAACCGCCAAAACTAGACAAACGGTTTTCATCCACGAAGTCCAAACCAGCCACTAGTTCGACCAAGGTGTAAACATCCAGATAGACATCCTTGAAAAAAAGCTGATCCGGTCCATCCAGAGCCCCGCGGATAATATGTCCTTTAACAGTATTGCCGCGGACTTCTCTATCACCATCCAGTGAATATCCTGACTGACCACGAACATCCATCGACACCACACCCCAGCCCGCTGCCGTATAGGCCAGCATATCAGCCCAATCCCAGCCCTGCCCCATATAACCATGAAAATGAAACAATACCGGAACTTTTTCTGATAACTTCGGCACAACTAGCTTAGCGTAGATTTGTCCACCGCTTCCAGACTTGAAGGTTAGCTCATAGCAAGTCGCATATGCAATTTGAAAATCTTTTTCCAGCAACTGGTAGTCCTGAGGCACTTCCACCTCCGCCACTTGTTTATTCCAAAAGGTATCAAAATCGTCGGGCATTTCATCTCTTCCGCGATAATCTAACATTTCTTTAAGTAAAGTAGGGTTTTTCATGTCTTATCCTCCCAACGATTCTTGAAACCTCTTTCATCATACCATAGAAAGAGGAAATATTCAATAGGTTAATATACAGATTTTCTGTTTTTTCTGAAATTTTACCGATTCGCCGCCTAAGAACCTATATGAAGCAGGAGCAGTAAATAGAACAAACTAAATCCTATGTTTAGGCCAGCTCCGTTAAGGTAGGGGCGTCCGATTCTCAGCTTTTCTATCAGTAAGATAGTCAACAGACTGAGCGGTAAAGGAGTCAGTAGCCCCAGATAAGCAGGCAATATTGTCTGACCGGTAACTATTAGCAGCGAGTAAACGAGCCAGCCTAGACCTGTCAGAACGATAGCTGTCCGCCAGGTTATATCTAGAAAGAGGACTGCTTCATTGATAAGCCTGCTATCTTCGTCTGAGCAGACCAGTCCGCTGCTTCGTTTATAAGCCTTTTTGCTAATGATCCCAACGTAGTAAAAGGCCACATGTGCCACCGGCGACAGAGCAAATCCAATTCCTAACAAGGCAATTGACAGATAGGCCCACAGGCCCTTATTTGTCAAACCAAAGAGAGCATAAAGCGAGACTAACATAAGAGGGATTGAGAAGT
Organism: Streptococcus sanguinis; assembly: GCF_020729765.1. Lineage (GTDB taxonomy): Bacteria > Bacillota > Bacilli > Lactobacillales > Streptococcaceae > Streptococcus > Streptococcus sanguinis_Q. The sequence continues at coordinate 5,222 of NZ_JAJEPD010000047.1, forward strand.
TAGCCACCAGAGCGCCCAGACGCAGCCGACCGACAGAGCCAGACAGCATCAGCATAGCCAGATTCTTATTGCCAATCCGACTCTGCTCCGTAAAAGAAGCATAACTTTCCTTATCTACCTCAAAGCCAACCAGCAGAATATCCCCCAATAACCAGCAAAGACCACTCAGCAGCCCAGCCCATAAAGATAAAAAAATCACATTACTCTCCTTTTTTCCATTGTCCCCTTATCTTAGCACAAAAGCTCACTCAATCACAAGTAGTCAGAAGGTTTACGACTTTTTACCCTAGCAAGCTCCTTTCCTTAAGAAACCTAGCACTCACGTCACTGCGTTCCTCAGCATCCATGTCTCTAAGCTCAGCTTCGACCGACGGTCTTGCCTCGCTAAGACACATAGAAAAATCCCCTACCAAAGGGTAGGGGATGACCGACAGACTGTCTTATTTTTTATTGAGGAAGCTGCTCGTTTATTTGCGGCGTCCTGGACGTTCTTTGTAACCGTAGTAAGAATCTTCGATGATTTCTTGCATATGGTCAACCATTGGAAGGCGTGGGTTAGCTGGCGAACATTGATCTTCATAAGCAAGGAAAGCCAATTCACGAGAATGTTTCTTCCATTCTTTTTCATCAATTCCTTGAGCCTTGAAGTTCATTTGGATACCAACGCGCTCACCAAGTTCGTAGACAGCTTTCGCAAATGATTCAACACCTTCTTCTGGAGTAGAAGCTGGCAAGCCAAGCATACGAGCGATGTCTTGGTATTTCTCATCCGCACGGTAGTAGTTGTACTTAGGCCATGTCGCTGTCTTAGCTGGACGTGTACCGTTGTAGCGGATTACATATGGCAGCAAGATCGCATTAGTACGACCGTGGATCGTATGGAACTGAGCACCAATCTTATGGGCCATAGAGTGGGAAATTCCCAGGAAGGCATTGGCAAAGGCCATACCAGCGATAGTAGAGGCATTGTGCATCTTTTCGCGAGAGTGGAAGTCAGCGTTCTTAACAGAGCTTTCCAGATTTTCAAAGACTAGTTTGATCGCTTGGAGAGCCAAACCATCTGTAAAGTCGCTTGCCATCTGAGATACATAAGCTTCTGTTGCGTGGGTCAGCACGTCCATACCAGTGTCTGCTGCAACAAATCCTGGAACAGTCAGTACCAGAGCTGGGTCTACGATGGCTACAGTTGGAGTCAGAGAGTAGTCAGCGATTGGGTACTTACGGTTGTTAGCCTTGTCAGAGATAACGGCAAACGGTGTTACTTCTGAACCTGTACCAGATGTTGTAGGGATTGCGATAAACTTAGTCTTCTTACCAAGCAACGGGAATTTGAAGGCACGTTTACGGATATCCATGAATTTTTGCACAAGATCACGGAAGTCCACTTCTGGTTGCTCATAGAAGAGCCACATTACTTTAGCTGCGTCCATTGGTGAACCACCACCAAGCGCGATGATTGTATCAGGTTTGAAGGTACGCATAATCTCTGTACCACGTTCAACTGTAGTGATATCTGGATCTGGTTCTACGTCTGCAAAGATTTGGTAAACAACCTTATTACGACGAAGATCAAGTTGTTCGATGATACGATCTAGGAAACCAAGCTCTACCATAGCATGGTCTGTAACGATCATGACACGTTCCACATCACGACATTTTTGCAGGTATTGGATAGAGTCACGCTCGAAGTAAGTTTTTGAAGGGAGTTTCATCCATTGCATATTATTTCTACGTCTTCCTACTTTTTTGATGTTCAAGAGATTCACAGCACTAACGTTATCACCAACTGAGTTGCGACCATAAGATCCACAGCCCAGAGTCAGTGATGGCAGAAAGGCATTATAAACATCTCCGATACCGCCGAAAGTAGAAGGTGAGTTGCAAATAACACGGATGGCACGAACAGCCTTACCAAATTCCTTAGTCAACTCTTCATCCGCTGTATGGATAGCAGCTGAGTGACCAAGACCATGGAATTCTACCATTTGACGGGCTTTTTCAACACCGTCTTCACGAGATTCAGACTTGAGCACAGCGATGACAGGTGACAGTTTTTCACGTGTCAATGGCTCTTTTTCACCAACTTCTTTACACTCTGCAGCCAAGATATTCGTATCTTCTGGCACGCTGAAGCCTGCCTGCTCTGCAATCCAAGTAGCTGGCTTACCAACGATATCCGGATTAAGCTTAGCACCAGCACAGTTCTTGCTGTTTGCCTTAGCACCGAAGCAGAATTCTTCCAACAGAGCTTTTTCTTTCTTATTTACAAAGTAAGTATGGTAAGATTTGAACTCTTCTACAAATTCATCATAAACTTCCTTGTCAATGATAACGGCTTGCTCAGAGGCACAGACCATACCATTGTCAAAAGACTTAGACATAACGATATCGTGCGCTGCTTGACGAATATTAGCTGATTTTTCCACATAAGCTGGTACGTTTCCGGCACCAACCCCAAGGGCTGGTTTTCCGCATGAATAGGCAGCCTTCACCATTGCATTACCACCGGTCGCAAGGATAGTCGCAATCCCTTCGTGGTTCATAAGTGCAGAAGTTGCTTCCATAGATGGTTGTGTAATCCATTGCACACAGTTTTCAGGCGCACCTGCTGCAATCGCTGCATCACGAACGATTTGTGCTGCATGGGCAGAAGATTCTTGAGCAGATGGGTGGAAAGCAAAGATAATCGGATTACGTGTTTTTAAGGAAATCAAAGCCTTAAAAATAGCTGTTGAAGTTGGGTTAGTTGTTGGAGTAATTCCGCAGACAACACCCACTGGCTCCGCAATCAAGGTTAAACCAGTCACATCATCTTCCTGAATAACGCCGACAGTTTTCGTATGGCGCATATTATTCACAACGTGCTCACAGGCGAAAAGGTTTTTAGTTGCCTTATCTTCAAAAACTCCGCGACCCGTTTCTTCATAAGCATGCAGAGCCAACTCACCATGGGCATCCAAAGCTGCTACAGAGGCCTTGGCTACGATGTAGTCCACCTGTTCCTGATTCAGCTTTCTCATTTCCTCGAGTGCAACCAGACCTTTTTGCACCAATTCGTCGACATGCTTTTGCGCTGCCAAAGCCTTGTCTTCTTGTTCTACCGTTTTCTTCTTTTCAGCCATTCTATTCCTCCAATGGTTTTGCCTTAGGTTAGACGAAGAACCCTAACCTTTGTTAAACATTTCACAATTCAATTATAACCCATTTAATGATTTTTGTAAACACTTTCACTTAACATTCACAAACTTTTCTCTATTAATTTGTGAAACAAGTAACAAATTTACTGATTTTACAGCCTATTCTTTTAGTTTTTGTGAAAAAATTTTTTATTTTTTAGAGATTTCACATACTTTTACTTTCACATAATATATGAAAGCGCTTTCTTTGTTTAAATATAAAAAGCTCGGACGAACCGAGCTGATCATTTATGGTTTCACATTGCCAGAATTTGCTTCATCTATGGCTTGCTTAATGGTATTGGCATAGAGAGTTCCTCCCTCAATGATGGACTCTGAGTTCGAGCCAAAGTGGACATAGTCTGTCCCTTCCCAAATCTGCGGATTTTCGATAGCAGTTTGATGCCAGTCAGCCACAAAGACATAGTCGTACTTTTTGGCTAATTCTAGCTCATACTCCCGCTGCTGGGCTAAAACACCGCCCTCTGAGCGACCGTCATAAGGAGTCACGAGGATCAGTTGATGCCCCTTAGGTAGGCTGGAAACATATTCATCCAAAAGTTCATTCGAGTAACCAGACGAATTGGTCCCGAGAGCCAGGACAACCTGCTTCTTCAGCACCCTATTAGCAATATCTGTCTTATAGACCTCCAAACCTGTGCTCAGACTACGGCTAACAACAGTGTCTAGCTCGATTCCTGGTAAAATCTGCTGCAATTGTTCGCTTGAGCGTAGGGCAACGGAGTCACCAATCATGGTAATCCCGTCCGCCACATTGTACTCAGTCGCCTTGGACTGATCAACTTGACTCCGAGTTGTCTGCATCTTTGTATCTGCTTGATTCAGAGCATTGACAATCAAACTTTCCTCAAAAGCTCCGACCTTTGGTGCTGTCACCGAGATAAAGAACATAATCAAAGTCAGCGGAATCATGCTGTAAAAGATTGGTCTGGTAAGAGACGATAGGTTCATCTTGGTTCCCATGATAACCGGCTGACGACCAGCCAGAGTTGGCTCCAAGATATAGAAAGACAAAGCTGCAAAAGTAAGAGACAGCAGCGTGGTCAAGAGAACAGCCAAGCCGTTACTCATCAGCTGGGTAAAGATAATATAGAATGGCCAGTGGAAGAGATAAACACCATAGCTGGTATCCGCGATAAAGTTGATAAGGCTAGGCTCCTTCACATCAGGGAGCTTGTCATGCAACATCCTAGCAGCAAAAATCATCAGACAAGCCAAGATAGTTGAAATCAAGAATCCTACCAGGTAGGTCCAAAGATTGTCAAACTTGAGTAGGAAGCTGAGCAAAAGCAAAACAGCTGCGCTGCCCCCCATAATTCCTAGCACTTGCTTGAGAGCCAGCTTTTGCTCCAGCATTTTAAAGCGATTGCTAACATGGCCGACACCAGACAAGGTTGCTAAGATGCTTCCTGCAAAGAAAGGAAAGACGTGGGTCAAACTTGAGAAATAGATATCAGAGAAATTCTTAGTGGTCAAAGCGCCAGCAAACATTGATACAAAGCTGAGCAAAAAGAGACCTGCAGAGACTAGCGCAATCATACCGCGATAGCGGGCTGTTGACTTGGCAACCTTGCCCAAGCCCCAAGCAGCCAAGCCCCAAAGAACATAATAGTGCACTTCTAAAGCCAGACTCCAAGTATGGATCAGGATATGCGGCACAAACTGACTCTCATAACTGCCACCAGATAGCATTTCATAAAAGTTGGTCACAAAGCCCAAAGCAGCCGCAATCTGCGTCCCAATCCCAGCCACAAAATCCTTACGAATTAAGAAAGTAAAGGGCATAACGACCAAAATCATAAAGACCAGAGGCGGTACAATCCGATAAAAACGCCGTTTGAAAAAGCCTTGGATATCGATTTCTTTCTTCTTAGCAAACTCGTCAATAAGCAGAGCAGTAATCAAGAAGCCAGAAAAGGTAAAGAAGATATCCACGCCAATAAAACCGCCAGGGAAAACGCCCTGGAAGTAATGATAAAGCAGAACTAGAAGCAGCCCCGTGATTCTGACGAGCGAAAACCATTTAATGCGCATTTTGATAAATTCCTTGTTTAAACGTTCCTTCATAAACGACATTGCCTTCTGTCGTTAGCTTTCCTTGTCCATCGGCCTGACCCTTGCTGAAGTCCCCTTCGTATTTCCAGCCAGCCTGCGAGGTAAAGGTCCCTTTGCCGTCAAAAATGCCATTGCGAAATTGACCGCTATAACTGTCCCCATTTTGAAAAGTCATAGTCCCCTGACCGTTCATCTTCCCGCGAACCAAGGTTCCGTCATACTTGATCTTGCCCTGATCCAGCGTTAAAACGCCCTTACCAGGAATCCCCGAAGTAAAGACCAGAATAGCTGACAGCACAATGACCGTTACAGCCAAGAGTTCTAAATTCTGCCGGGTCAGATAGACCTTGTATTTATCGTAAAATTCTTTTACTTTATCCATATTCCTATCCATCCAAACGCTCTAGCCACTTCTTGCAGCCAGCTAAGACCAAATCATAGGTTTGGTCAAAATCTCCTGTGTACCAAGGATCTGGCACACTTTCTTCTTCAAACTGATAAATTTTATGCTGAAAATCCTCAGGCGCCATCCGCTTCAAATCTCGGACATTGCTTTCATCCATACCAATGATGTAGTCAAAATCCGCAAAATCTGCTGCCGAAATCTGCTGAGAAGTCTTGTTCCTATCATAAGCAATGGCATATTTCTTAAAAATAGCCTGTGTTCCCCGATGAATGGGATTGCCATGCTCCCAGCTTGAAGTTGCCCGGCTCTCGATTTTCAGTTGGTCTGTTAAACTCTTCATGACAAACTCTGCCATCGGACTACGGCAGATATTGCCCAAACATACAAATACAATTTTCTTCATACAATACCTCGCTATCTATTATAACAAAATAATGGCAAAAATTAGCTCTGAATCGTTTACAGTTTCCTGATTCTCGTTGAAAACTGGCAAGCCCTGCCCCTCTCATGTCTGAAAATAGCAAAAAACCACCGTTTGGTGGCTTTTTGTAGGGAGATTATTTTTTAAAAAGAAAAAAGTTTTAGGAGTTAAGTTAATTTCTTAACTTGCTTATAGTATAATATCCATTTCTTAAAACTTCCTTAAAATAACTTAAACATTTTACTCTTAGCTTATACCTATTTATCAGGATAGTGATATTCCAGCTGGGACCAGCGTTTCTGCCAATTCTTCTTAACCAAGCGCTCAGCATAGACACGCTGGCGCTCCTTATTTTCAAGAAAATGAGGAGTCGGTCTAACCTGAAAGTTTAAGATATCCTCCAAACCATAGGAAGCAAAAAGTTCCAGTTTGTCATTTTCCGGCAAGCGCAGTCCGATAGCCGTGCAGCGCTCAGGATACTTACTCATGGCTTCGCAAGCATTTTTATAAGGCGCCGTTCCAGGACTATGGCGGTGCATATAGGCTTGATTTCTCAACTCCCATCGATACTGTGGCCAGTCTGCCTTGAGCTTGCCTTCCAGCTCTATCGTCTCTGCCTCAGCATAACTCGGATCAAAGAAAATGACATCTACATCCGTCTCTGAGTCAAAACCTGGTCGCTCTAACAGCATATTCCAGATAAAATTCCTCAAACATCCAGCTGCTAACCAAGAATCCTTGAGCTCCAGACTGCGAATAATTTCCAAAATTGCTCGGATGTCTGGATCTTGACCTAATCGGTCTAAAATCTCCTTTTCTGTCATCATTCCTTCATATACTCATATCCTAAATGCTCATAGGCTTTGCGGGTAGCCACGCGCCCAGTCCGTGTCCGCATGACAAAGCCTTTCTGAATCAGGTAAGGCTCATACATATCCTCTACTGTTTCACGCTCCTCAGCAATATTGACTGAGAGGGTTCCAAGCCCTACCGGACCGCCACCGTAGACCTCAATCATAGTCTTCAAAATCTTCTGGTCCACATAGTCCAGACCTTCCTGGTCCACATCCAGCATAGAGAGAGCCTGGTCGGTTATCTTATCATCAATCAGGCCATTGCCTATAATCTGCGCGTAGTCCCGCACCCGCTTGAGCAAACGGTTGGCAATCCGCGGTGTGCCTCGGCTACGCAGAGCCAGCTCCTTCGCAGCCTCGTGAGTAATATCCATCTCAAAAATCTCTGCCGTCCGCTCGACGATTTCCGTCAAGTCACCAGCTTCATAATACTCCATGTGACCGGTAATCCCAAAGCGAGCCCGCAGAGGATTGGACAGCATGCCCGCCCGAGTGGTCGCCCCAATCAGGGTGAATGGCGGCAAATCCAGATGGACGCTGCGACTGGTCTCACCTGAGCCAATCATAATATCGATATAAAAGTCTTCCATGGCACTGTACAGCACTTCCTCTACTGCCATTGGCAAGCGGTGAATCTCATCTATAAAGAGGACATCCCCCGGTTCAAGGTCATTTAAGATCGCAACCAAATCACCAGACTTCTCAATCACCGGACCAGAAGTCTGCTTGAGATTTACGCCTAGTTCATTGGCAATGACAAAGGCCATGGTCGTCTTCCCCAGACCTGGAGGACCAAAAAGCAGGGTGTGGTCCAGCGCCTCATCCCTTAGCTTAGCCGCTTCAATAAAAATCTTCAGTTGGTCCTTGACCTTGTCCTGACCGATATACTCCTGTAAATACTGGGGACGCAAGGTGCGCTCCACTAATTCCTCATCACCCATTAATTCATTATCTAAAATTCTACTCATAGAACTATTATAGCAGAAAATAAGGCAGAGGAAGCAAATCTAATTCGCGTCTGAACACAAAAAAAGACCACCGGATTGGGTGGCCTTTATGGGAGATTATTATGAAAAAGTTTAGGATTTCTATCAAATAAAGTTAGGAGGTCTTCATTTGATACTCATAGTATACTGCCCCTAACTTAAAGAAACCTTAACTTTGTATAACGTATCCTTTAAAATTTAACATTTGAGTTACAATCCGATAAACATCCTGTCTTATTCTAAAATTTGAGCAAAAAAAGACCACCGGATTGGGTGGCCTTTATGGGAGATTATTATGAAAAAGTTTAGGATTATCAAACAAAGTTAGGGGGCTTCATTTGATAAAAATAAGTATAGCAGCCTTAGCTTAAGAAAAACTTAAAGTAAAATTCAGTTAGCAAAAAAGATTTTGCTTTTGATTGTGGAGGCTTTTTACTTGCTTAAATTAGCTACTTATGGAAACATAGTCTCTGAAAACTGGACAAAGAAAAACGGCAGAAGGAGGTACTGCCGTTTTCTGTGCTCTTTCGCGATTGTTTCTTTATAAAGTTGCTTTTACATCAGCAAAATACACTGTCCTGCTGGTAAAAATCTGACCGGCCTTGAGAATGACATCTGACTGCTGGCTACTGTGAATGGCATCCGGCAGGGCCTGAGCTTCCAGAGCCAAGCCATTATGCTGAATCATAGGCTGTCCGTCAAACCGAATAGAATCATCCACGCAATTCGCTGAATAAATCACGAGGCAGGGAGCCTGAGTCTGAATGGTCAGGCGGCGGCCCGATGCTGGATGATAGAGCGTGCCTGCCTGGTCTCGGCTTGGTTTTAACGCAAAGGGATGATCCAAGCCAGATACCAGCTGGATTTGCTCGTCAAGCGCATCGAAAATTTCTTTAAGGGCAGCGCCCTTGGTCAGCTTCTTGACAAAGTCGCGCTCTGCATCAGCCTTTTTTTCAGGAAGGCCGTCAGCTGCGATAGGATAAACACCATCAGTATTGAGCTGTAGGATATGATCATCAATGGGCTGATTGAAACGACCAGACAGGTTGAAATAGCTGTGGTTGGTCGGATTGACCAAGGTATCCTGATCTGTCTGCACTTGATAGGAGATTTCCAGCTCGCCCTTCTCTGTCAGGGTATAGGAAACCCAGATTTTCAGATTACCAGGAAAACCGCCAGTTCCGTCAGTCCGCTCTGTATAAAAGGTAAGTCCGTCATTACTGACTTCCTCTACTTCAAAAACGCTACTGTCCCAGCCGCTGGAGCCACTATGGTTGCAGTTTGGGCCATTATTTGCCTCTAGCTGAAAGGTCTGGCCATTCAGCTCAAAAGTTGCACTGGCAATACGTCCAGCGACTGGACCAATACTGGCTCCGTGCTTAGGACTGTTCCCAATATAATCCTCAAACTGATCAAAGCCAACGACGATATTGTCAAAGTGATTATTTTTATCAGGAGTGATATACTGGATGACGGTCGCTCCGTAGTTCATGACTGTCAGACGATAGCCTCGATCGTTTTCAAAAGTATAAGCCAGAATCTCCTGACCTCCCAGCTTCCCAAAAATGGATTCTCGGTAAGATTTCATATCAAACCTCTTTTATCTATCCTATTAAAAATCACGAACTTGCCAAGTCCTGTCTTCAAAAGGCAGGTCAAGCTTGTCCGCCCAAGACACAGCTGTTTGGCGCAAGACTTGATTAAGATCCTCGATATTCTGACGACCTGTCTCGTCCAGCCATACTTGAGCTGCTGCAGCTCCCTCTTGGGCAAAGACAGAAACTGCATCCTTCCAGGTAGCTCGTCCGCACAGAACTCCGTTAAACTGTGAGCCCGCTTCATGGGCTAGTCGCAGCGTTTCTTGGAAAAGCTCGGCACTGACACCAGCGCTGAGGAAGATGAAAGGTAAGTGTGTCGCATCTGACTGTTCTTTAAAGAAATCTCGGGCTTCCGTCACGCTGTAGACTGGCTCAACTCCTTCTTTGGTGAAACCCTCGACAAAGTTCATATTGACCGGCACTTCAACCTTTAAGACGTCTACATGATAACGGGGATCTGAAAAGAGCTTGACTGCCTCATTGACCTTGTGCGGCTTAAGCTTGGCATAGTTAGCGTCCAAAACACTGTCACTCTTAGCATCATAGGTCAGAATCTCCAGAAAATAGGGAATATCCTCAGCTAAGCATTCACTGCCCACGCGCTCAACCCAGGCCTGCTTGATATCGTTGATTTCTGGTTTGTCGTCCACATCATAGTAAATCAAGACCTTGACGGCATCTGCGCCCATGTCTCGGATGCGACTAGCTGACCAGTTAGGCAGCAAGTCCGGCAGGCGGCCCTCGGCTGTCGCATCATAGCCAGTCTTTTCATAGGCTACTATCAGCCCACAGGACGCATCCCGCAGCTCAGCTGCCGGCAGACCGAACTCCGGATCCAGCAGGATAGAGCTGGCATAGGGCGTCAGCTGACTAGAGATTAATTCTTTAAACTGAACCAGAGCTTGGTCACCAGAAGGCGAGTGTTCTCCGCTGGCCAGCATTTTCTTGAGCGATCCACGTTGGTCAATGGCCAAAGCCCCGATAATCCCCTGTTCATCTGATAGTTTTTTCAAATGGCTCACTTTTTTGTGGCTGATTTGTAATTTCTCCATAACTTTTCCTTCTCTTACTCCCCAAAAGGGTGAATGATAACTCCTTGTACTACACGATTGACTGTTCCTGTCGGAGACGGTGTGTCTGGACGGTTCTTGACCTTGAGCGAGGTCAGGAGGGCAAAGAGCTGAGCATAGACGATGTAAGGGAAGATGCGATAGCTATCTCCCAGAGGCTCTTGGGTACTTAGCACTACTTGCTCGACTCCTTCCAACTGCTCCTCCCGGTCAGTCAGCATCACCAGCCTGCGGACAATCCCGTCACCAGCCACTTCCCGCACCAAGTCCAAATCATAAGCCTTGGTATAGGCATCTGCCGAACCAAAGACCAGAACGACTGTGTCTTGGTTAATCAGCGACTTAGGCCCATGCCGGAAACCGACTGGACTTTCGTACATGGTCGCAATTTGGCCGGCTGTCAGCTCTAAAATCTTGAGCTGGGCTTCATGTGCCAAACCAAAGAAAGGCCCTGCCCCTAGATAAATGACCCGACTGAAATCCAAATCAACCAGCTGCTGCACATCTGCAACGCGTTCTAAAACATCCTGACTGAGCTGAATCAAAGCCGCAACCTTGACTTCCTTCTGGTCTAGTTCAGCCCGGTCAAAGACCAAAAGGGCTGTCAGCATCATAGAGCTGAAGCTAGAAGTCATGGCAAAGCCAGCATCATTAGAAGCTTCCGGCTGCAGGAGCAAAAGATTCTTTTCATCACCTTGGGCCTGCTGGGCTAGCTTGCCTTGAGCAGCACAAGTAATGGTAATCTGGTACAAGTCATCTACCAACTGCTTGGCCAAGTCCACAGTCGCTACACTTTCTGGAGAATTTCCGCTGCGGGCAAAGGAAACCAGCACTGTCGGCACTTCTCTCTTCAGATGCACCAAGGGGTTGGCCACGATATCTGTCGTCGCGATGGCGTTGAAATTCCATTTGCGCTCATCATAAATCTGCCTGAAATAAGGCGTCAAGGTATCTCCAACATAGGCTGATGAGCCGGCTCCGGCAAAAATGACCTTGATGTAGTCATGTTTGTCCTCGATTTTTTTCAGAAAAGCAGCGATGTCTGCGGCTTGAGCCTTGTAATGTTCAAAGGCTTCCTGCCAAACCCCAGGCTGCTGATAGATTTCTCTCGTTGTGATGTCAGCCCCCAGACGCTGCAATTCTTCCTGTGAATAATCTAACATTCTCTTTCTCATTCCTTTCCATTATTTTAAAAAAAGGGGAAGTGGGACAGAAATCCAGAAAATCCAAGATTTTCGGCTCGCTGTCCCACCCCCGCAACGATGGCTAGACTTGAACTATGCTTTTAACAAGCTTTTTCAAACCAGACAGCGACTGCATTTTGCAATGCTGAACCATCCATTTCCCTAGGCTAAGAGGCATCTCCCAAATTCCTCTTAGAGCAATATGCCTGAATCATCCACTGTGGCCAATCCTTACCTATCAGCAGTCTCCCATCCGCTAGCAGCGCAAGGACTTGACCTAACTAGAAGTGGCTGTTCAAGCTTTTATTCATCTTCATCATCCATTAGGCCAGCTAGAACATCATTAACCTTAACAATATTCTCTGCTGCCTTGGATGGATAGCTGACTTCTGCTCCTGTCAAAGAAGCGTTAATAAACTCAATGACCATGGGCAGATTGACCCCCGCATAAAGCTCGATATCCTGTCCTTCCATAATGAAGCGGCTGACTACATTACAAGGAGTGCCCCCCAAGAGATCCGCAAAAACCAAGTAATCCTCAAAATCTTTAACCGTTTCTAAGAATTTAGCTGCGAAGTCTTCTGGACCTTCCTCCGGAAGCAGGGCTACCGCATGGATGTCTTCCTGAGGCCCCATAATCATTTCCGTAGTGGTTTTCAGCTCTTCACAAAAGCGACCATGACTGACTAAAACTAATTTCTTACTCATAAATCACTCCATTATTCTGGTACTTGTCCCAGCAGGAAATAGCCAATAGCAGAGAAGCTTACTGCCATGATAATGATAATGAAGATAGCCTTGGTAGAGTTCATTCCTTTCTTGCCCAAGAGCCAGAAGATAAAGCCTGTAAAGACTGCTGGAATCAAACGTGGGAAAATCAGATTCATCATGTCTTGGAAATCAATAGCTTTTTCACCGATGTTCCATACCCAGGATACTTCAAAGTTGATCATAGTAGCAATCAACCCACCCACCATAAAGATACCCAGTACAGAAGCCGCTTCAACAAGAGCTGTCAAAGTGCTTTGCATGTTGGTGATGAGATTGACCCCTTCTTTGTAGGCAAATTCTAACTGTTTCCAACGGAAAATGTCATAAGCAACTGCTACAGCAATCCAAAGGAAAATTCCCCAAGGCTGGCCTGCGATAGCCATGGTAGCAGCGATAGATCCCATGATGGCTGGCACAAGAGAGCCAAAGATGGAGTCTCCAAGAGGAGCAAATGGTCCCATAAGACCTGTCTTGATACCATTGACCGCATCTTTTGATTTAACACCGTCTTTTTCTTCCATAGCTAGGTCAAAACCTGCAATAATGGTGTGGAAGAAAGGTGATGTATTGAAGAATTGCGTATGCAATTTCATCATTTCTTTCAATTCTGGAGTGCCATCTCCATACATTTTGCGCAGCTGAGGCAAGAGCATGTAGAGATAGCCAGAACCTTGCATCCGCTCGTAGTTCCAGCCTAATTGGAAAGTGAACAAGCTGCGTTTATTGATTTGTTTAAAATCTTCTTTTGTTAATTTATAATTAGAGTTCGTCATCTTCAATTTCCTCACTTTCTGATTTTGTGCTAGCAGCTGGCGCAGCAGCTACTGTTCTTTGGCTGTATTTGAAATGCTGTACTGCAAGGAAGATACCAAAGATAGCTACACCAATCATAGACAAACCTTTGAAGTTGTTGGCGAATGTGATCGCAGCATCTTTTGGAAGAGTTCCAACAATACTAGATACAGCCCCACCCAAAGTTTGAATGTTTGAGTAAAGTACAGTCAGCATAGCAGTCAAGCCAAAACCAAGAGCTAAGTAATGAAGATTACGTTTAACTGGAAGGTAACGAAGTAAGATAGCAAACCCAAGTCCTGGAAGCATACGACCTGCCAGTGTCAAACCTGCAGCCAACCATTTCACACCAGCAACACCATCTACTATCGCTTGAACAAATGTTCCACCATAAGCCAGAGCCAGAAAGACTGGCAGGGCACGAGACAGAGCCCAAGGAAGGGCACCCAAGAGATAGTTGCGTTCAATACCTTTATAGTCGAAGCGCTCAATTGCTGCATCCACACGGTGAGCAAAGTAAGTCGTTGTCATACGGCCCAAGATATCGAAGTAAGTCAGCAAAGTTGCTACCGGTACTGCGATTGTCGCAATAGCCAACTCTGGCTTAATGCCTTGTGCTACAGAGAAGGCTGTCGCCAAAACGGCACCTGATGTCGCATCAATACGAGAAGCCCCACCAAATGTCCCTACACCAAGAACGAATAATTGCAGGCTACCACCGATAAACAAACCAGTCGTCAAATCACCCATAATCAAGCCAGTAATGAAACCAGCAAATACAGGGGATCCTGCTGACGAAACGATGGTCAACTCATCACAGATTTGATAAGCTGAGTACAAAGTGAGTAGTAAAATTTGCCACCATTGTATCATAACAATGTCCTCCTAAAATTTTGTCTTATTTTAATAACTTCATGAAGTCCTCAACCGGATCGTTGGGAACCATTTGCGCTGTCAGTTTTACTCCTTTTTCATGAAGCTTGTGAAAGGCTTCAACATCTGCATCTACCACATTGATAGAGCGAGTAATAGAGCGAGTTTCGTCTGACTGAGACATATTGCCGACGTTCAGCGTTTCCAGCGGAACACCAGCTTCGACCAACCGCAGGAAGCGGTCTGGCTTGCGAGCAACAATCAAGAGTCGCTGCGAATCATACTTGCCAGCCAAGATATTTTCTGCTGCCTTAGCAATCGGCAAGACACTGAGTTTCACGCCAGCTGGCGTTGCAAGCTTGAGCCCGCTCTTTTCGATAGCATTTTCAGCTACCTCATCGTCAATCACCATAATGCGTGAAATGTTGAGCTTGGTAGTCCAAAGATTGGCTACCTGTCCATGGATCAAACGTCCATCGATACGTGCACCTACTATTGTCATAGATTTTCCCCCTTTATTGTTTTAAATGTAGGTTGGTTAACTAAGTGAATGGTTTCGCTGTAGATCCCTTCTGTCTCAAAGATAATGATGCGATTGTCGCCTTCTCTGAGCAGGCTGTGCGGGATATAAAGCGATAAGGTCGGTCCGACATTCCAGAAGCGGCCAATGCTGACACCGTTGACAAAGACGACGCCCTTGCCAAAGTCGGACAGTTCCAGATAAGTATCTTTAAGCGCTTTCATTTTAAAGTCAAAAGCGTAGAAAGCTGGTTGATTTTCCTGCCACTCTTTTGAAAAGTCGATCTTTTCTGGATGGTCCAGTGGCAGTGGATAATGCTGCCAGTCAAGCAGGAAGTGCAGATCCTTGCAGACACCGGTACGAATGCCCTTCTGCTGGGTATCTGCCAAGAGTTTGTGCCCATAATTGACCCGGCCCATATTTTCCATCAGAATGTCAAGCTGGTGCTCTGCCTTTTTCTGGCCGTCCACCATAATATCCTGACCGATTTCTGTCTGGTACTGGGTTGCAATGTGCTGACCGTCCACATAGAGCTGCATCCGGTCGCGGCCGTCAATGACACGGAGCCTTTCCTGATCAGCATCCCAACTAGCCCAAGTCCGATAGAGCAAGTAGCCGACATTTTGCCCCAGCTCCTCCATCTTCATTGGATAGAGACTTTCGATAGGCTCTGCCAAGTCAGGCAGTGTCTCAAAGAGACTGACCTTCTGACTGAGCGGAATATTCCTGAGTTCAAAAGAATCTTTCACCAGCGGCTCCATCTGTGGATACTCTGGATAATACTCTTTCAGCATCCTCTGGACTGCATAGTACTTGTCCGTCGGATTGCCACGCTCATCGAGTAGAGCATCATAGTCATAGGAAGTTACCTGTGGTAGGTCAATGACACCTCTGGCCGAACAGCCGTTCATGAAGCCAAAGTTGGTACCGCCATGAAACATATAGAGATTGATTGAGCCCTGCTGGAGCACTTCGTGAACAGCTTGAGCTAACTCGTCTGGATCTCGCTTGATGACAGGCTCTTTCCAACGATTGAACCAGCCATCCCAGAACTCCATACACATGAGCGGCCACTTTTTGCCATGCTCGTCAAAGAATTCCTGCATCTGGGCAAAATTATAATCCGCCTTGGAGCCGAAATTTCCTGTCACAAAGACATCATCATCAATCAATGTACCCGCTTGAAGCGTAGCCCGCCAAGGTCCGTCTGAAGTAAAGAGCGGACAGGTTACACCTCGTTCTTCCATGAGCTGTCTGATTGCTCTCAGGTAGGCCTTATCTTCCCCATAAGAACCGTACTCATTTTCCACCTGCATCATGAGGATATTTCCCCCATTGTCCAGAAGTCTTGGAGTCAGTCGCGGCAGCAGCTCGTCATAATAACTTGCTACGGCCTGCAGAAAGGCCTCATCTGATGAGCGGATGCGCATATTTTCATTGAGCAGCCAGGCCGGCAGACCGCCGAACTCCCACTCCGCGCAGATAAAAGGCGAAGGGCGGATAATGGCATAAAGTCCCAAATCCTGAGCTGTCTGTAAAAATGCCTCAATATCTAAAATCCCTTGGAAGTCAAAGACACCTTTTTGGGGTTCGTGCATATTCCAGGGAAGATAAGTCTCCACTGTGTTAAAGCCCAGAGATTTGAGATTATAAAGGGAATGGTACCAATCCTCAGGCTGTACCCGAAAATAGTGAATGGCTCCCGATAAAATCTTAAACTCCCGATCATCCAAACAGAAGGAATGACCAATTTTGAATCTTGCCATCTGATGTTCCCTTCGGTTTAAAACCGCTTTCACCTCTTATTAATATTAATATAATAAATTTTTGCATAAATGTCAACATTTTTTTTTAAAATATGTTAAAATCTTAAGTAAGATAAGTAAAAAAAGAGAGGTGAACAAAATGGCTATTCCAAAATACCAACAAATCAAAGATGAGCTCAAGCAGCAAATCATTTCTGGCAAATTTGAAAATGGCGATAAGTTTTACACAGAGGCTGAGCTGATTCAGATGTTTAATGTCAGCTCCATTACCGTTGTCCGCGCTTTGAATGAACTGGCCAACGATGGTTACATCATTCGCCAACAAGGCAAGGGAACCTTCGTTTCACGTGCAAGAAAGCACAAGCTAGTGGAATTTTCTGACGTTGAGACTTTCCCTATCCAAAAAGATAAGGTGACTGTTCTCTCCATCAAGCGTGGGAATGACCTGAAAATCTTGGATAAGCTAGAACTAGCACCAACGCAGTTCTACTATAAGATTGACCGAATCAGACGGACTGGCGATAAAGTCTATATCTATCACCAAACCTATATCCCTGAGCAGTACATCAATCCTAACTATCCAGATATGGACTACTACAGCTCCATCTACAACCGTTTCAAAACTGACTACCACATTCACATGAATGATGAGCATTTTGAAGAGACCAATGAAATTGTCTTCCCAACACCAAAAGATGTTGCGAAAGTACTGGAAGTTGATACCAATTTCCCGACCGTTCATCAGGTGAAGATTACCCAGCTGGAAAGTACTGGACAGATCTTAGAGTACAGCGAAACTTACAAACGCGGTGACTTCTTCAAGATCAAGTTCATTTCCTGCAATCGGGACCACTAAGATTGAAAACGATGGCTTCTAATCGGCTGTCGTTTTTTGTTTCATCTTGTGTGCTTATATCTATTATAAGTCTATCTATACCAATTTGCAATCCATTCTAAGAACTTTTGTTCATTAAAAAGTGAATTGTATCAAAAAGTAAACACGACCTATTAATTTGTCCTGTTTTTCAACCATCCTAAAGAAGAAAAAATAAGAAATACTGGCTGTTCTCCTGAAAATTGGTACAATGATAAAGCAAAAAAGCTGAGATTGAATCCCAGCTTTTTGATATAAAATGTTCCTTATTTTGCAATTGAAGTCGTTTATTAAGTCTCTAGAAAACCTGCTATTTCTTTATTTCTAATTCACGGACCTGAAGCAAAACATTAGGTAAATCTGCCCCGGCCTGAAGAAGTGCAGCAGCCGTATAGGCTCCCTCTACCAAAGGAACATTATTGATAATGATTTCCTTGTCAGAAAAGTCTGCAACCATTTCCAGATTCATCCGAGCTGAGCCCAGATCGAAAAAGGCTAAAATAGTGTCCTTGTCATTGGCATCTAGTGCTGCCTGAATCCCTTCAAAGCTCGTCCCGATACTGCCGTCGTCTAACCCGCCCACATAGCTGATGGCCACATCTGCCGCCACCTGCGAAATGAGGTCAAACAAGCCTTGGGCCAGGTTTTTGGAATGAGAAACGATAAGAATGCCAGTATCTACCATCAGCCTGCCTCCGTTTCTAGAAGAGCCTCAAAGAGGAGACCAGATGAAGCCGAACCGGGATCGATATGACCGATAGAGCGCTCACCGACATAGGAAGCCCGCCCCTTGGTCGCCTTCAAATCCTTGGTCGCTTCCACTAGGGAAGCAATCTTTTCATGCGTCAAGCCTCCAGACTGCAGAGAAAGAGGAAGCCCCGACCAGACATCCACCATGGTCTTCTCACCAGGCACAGCCTTGCCCCGCTTCTGAATCATGTCCAGCCCAGCTTGGATGACCTCTGGCAAGTCTTTGCCGTCTTTTTCAGCTTTGGCCATGCCCATGAAGGCCGAGCCGTAGAGAGGGCCTGAAGCACCGCCGACCTTGCTAATCAGCTGCATGGAAACAGCCTGAAAAACCTCAGCCGCACTGGCAAAGTCCTTAGCAGCTAGACTCTCTACTGCTACTGCCATTCCTCTGGCCATATTGGCACCATGATCGCCATCACCGATGGGTGTATCAAGGTCAGACAGATAGTTTTTCTGCTCCTGGATCTTCTCGTTGAACAACTGCATCCATTTTTTTGCTCTTGCTACGTCCATAAGCATCTCCTTACCAAGCGGCTGTCGTGACAGGGCTATTGAGAGCCGTCAGCCAGTCTGGCTGATCCAGCTGGATAAAGGTCAGAGAAATCCCAGCCATGTCAATGGAAGTCATGTAATTACCCAGCTTTTTATAGACAACTTCGACTCCAGCTTCTGCCAGAAGATTTGCTACATCGGCCGCGAAGACATACTGCTCCATGAGCGGTGTTGCACCCATACCATTGATGAGAATGCCAATTTTCTTGCCGGATTTGAGCTCAACAGACTGACTGAGCTTTTCGACCAATTCATTGGCTAAGTCCTTAGATGGCTGCATCTTTTCCTTGCGATAGCCGGGCTCACCATGGATACCAATGCCGAACTCTATCTCATCGTCAGCCAAAACAAAACCAGGCTTGCCGACTTCCGGAACGGTTGCCCCGCTCAGAGCCAAGCCAACTGTGTGAATATGCTTGACTAGCTCATCAGCCAGCGCCTTGATTTCAGTCAGAGATTTGCCTGCACGCGCCGCATCCCCTAGAATCTTATGGACAAGGATGGTACCAGCCACTCCGCGGCGACCTTGCGTATAGAGGCTGTCTTCCACTGCGATATCGTCATCCACGACGACACTAGCCACCTCAATCCCTTCCATCTCAGCCATTTCCTGAGCCATTTCAAAGTTCATGATGTCACCAGAGTAATTCTTAATCACCATGAAGACCCCAGCACCCTCATCTGCTTCCTTGATAGCCTGCAAGACTTGGTCTGGTGTCGGTGAAGTAAAGACCGCTCCGCAGATAGCAGCTGACAGCATGCCCTCCCCAACAAAGCCCGCGTGGGAAGGCTCATGACCACTGCCACCGCCAGAAATCAAGCCAACCTTGCCTGTCTTCTCACTCTTGCGGGCAATGATATCGAAGCCCTCCACCCGATAAACCAAATCGCTGTGAATATAGGCCAAGCCGTCCAGCATCTCGTCCACAACCGCTGTTGGATTATTGATAATTTTCTTCATAGGTGTCCTCCGTTTCTCAGCGTTTCTTTACAATTGAACAATTTGCCCTAAAAAGAAAGCGCTATCATTTTGATATTATTTTAACATTTTATCTTACCGAAAGCAAATTCTGCCACATCCTAGACTAGAAGAAAGCATCAAATTAGTTGACAACAAAAAGTAGACAGTGTATACTAAAGATAGATAAGTAGACAGTGTATACTTTAGGAGGAGATGCATGAAACGCAATACTGCCCAGCTGAAAGAACAGCTCATTCAAACAGGGATTGACGAAATCGGAAAACACGGAATTGAACAGCTCTCGCTCAGGACTGTTGCCAAGGCCTGCTGTGTGACTCATGGCACTCCATACCGCCATTTTGAGAGTAAGGAAGGCTATCTCAAGGTCGTTTTGGCCCGGCTTTCGCTGTTTCTCAATCAGGAAATCAATGAAAATATTGACGCGACAGGTTCTGCGCGTGATCAGCTGACCCAGCTTGGTTTTAATTTCGTTATTTTTGCCAAGACCTATCCTCATTTTTTTGAAGCTCTTTTTATCAAATTCCCTTTTAAATATATGAAGGTGACCCAGGACACCATTCTCTTGGAGTCTGACCTGCCTGGATTTGATAAATTTAAGGGGCTTGTTTTAAAGCTTCGCAAGGAGGAAAATTTTAACAATAGCGAAGCAGAAAGCCTTTTTCACTTTTGGAGCTTTATCACAGGTCTAGCCGTTCTAGCCAACAGTCCTATTGGGCAAGACCTGGATCCTCAAGCCATCCAAAGCACGATTGAGCACATGCTTGACATTTATATAAAAGGAGAACAATCATGAAAATCTTGATTATTTACACCCACCCCAGCCCAACTGGCTTCAATGCCTCTATTCTCAAAGAAGTTCAAAGCAATCTTTCTAAAAAGCATGAGGTAAAAACCTTAGACTTGTATGCTGAAAATTTTGATCCAATCTTGCGCTTTGACCAAGAACATAGACGCCGTGACCTGCACAAAGACCCTGAAATGGCAAAATACAGGGATTTGATTACTTGGGCAGACCATCTGATTTTCATTTTCCCTATCTGGTGGAGCGGTATGCCGGCCATTCTCAAAGGCTTTATCGACCGCGTCTTTGCGGCTGACTTTGCCTACTCTTATAAGAAAATCGGACTCCAAGGCCACCTGCAAGGGAAATCCGGCTGGATTATCGTCAGTCATAATACACCAGGTTTTGCCCTGCCTTTTGTCCAAGACTACGGCAAGGTACTTAAAAATCAAATTCTGAAACTTTGCGGTATTTCTCCAGTCAAACTGACCGAGCTCAACGGAGTAGAACGCAAGACAGACCAACAACGCCAAGAAATGCTCAAGAAAATCGGGCAGCTGGCCAGTCAAATTTAAGATAAAAAAAACAGGCGCTTCTTACAAAGTGCCTATTTTTTTGTTTAATCCAGCCCCACGCGCTTGAAGATTTCATCTACGCGCTTGGTGTAATAAGTTGGATTGAAGATTTCATCAATTTCTTCTTGAGTCAAGCGAGAAGTGACTTCTGGATCCGCTTCGAGCAGAGGCTTGAAGTCCACTTGATTGTCCCAAGACTGGGCAGTTTTTGGCTGCACCAAGTCATAGGCTTGCTCACGGGTCATGCCTTTTTCAATCAAGGTCAACATAGCCCGCTGGCTGAAGATAAGACCAAAGGTCGAGTTCATGTTCCGCTTCATGTTTTCTGGGAAGACAGTCAAGTTCTTGACGATATTGCCAAAGCGGTTGAGCATGTAGTCGATAAGAATGGTCGTGTCCGGTGCGATAATCCGCTCAGCTGATGAGTGGGAAATGTCGCGCTCATGCCAGAGAGAGACATTCTCAAAGGCCGTCACCATGTGACCACGAATGACACGCGCCAGACCAGTCATATTTTCAGAGCCGATAGGGTTGCGTTTATGCGGCATAGCCGATGAACCTTTTTGACCCTTGGCAAAGAACTCTTCCACCTCGCGCTGCTCAGACTTTTGCAGACCGCGAATCTCGGTCGCCATGCGCTCTATAGATGTCGCAATCAAGGCTAGAGCTGAGAAGTATTCAGCGTGGAGGTCGCGTGGAAGGACCTGAGTCGAAATCTCTTGCGGACGGATACCCAATTTCTCACAGACATAGCTTTCCACAAATGGTGGAATGTTGGCAAAGTTCCCAACCGCACCAGAGATCTTACCAGCCTCAACACCAGCCGCCGCAAGCTCGAAACGCTCAATATTGCGCTTCATTTCGCTGTACCAAGTCGCGAGTTTGAGACCGAAAGTCGTCGGCTCCGCATGCACCCCGTGAGTCCGCCCCATCATGATGGTGAACTTGTGCTCCCGCGCTCGCTCTGCAATGATGTCCGTGAAGCGACGCAAATCCTCACGGATGATGTCATTGGCCTGCTTGTAGAGGTAGCCGTAGGCCGTATCCACCACATCGGTCGAGGTCAGACCATAGTGCACCCACTTGCGCTCCTCACCCAGCGTCTCAGAAACTGCCCGAGTAAAGGCCACCACATCGTGGCGCGTCTCCTGCTCAATCTCCAAGATGCGGTCAATGTCAAAGCCTGCCTTTTCACGAATCAAGGCCACATCTTCCTTGGGAATCTCACCCAGCTCAGCCCAGGCCTCATCAGCTAGAATCTCTACCTCCAGCCAAGCCTTGTACTTATTTCCCTCAGTCCAAATGTTCGCCATTTCGGGGCGAGAGTAACGGTTGATCATGATTAATTTTTCCTTTCTTTTTATACTTGCCTTAAGCAGTGGGAACAGAAGTGACCTCTTACAGAGTTCCATTTCCAAGTTGTGAGCCTTTAAAGGCTCACAACTTCCCTGCAACCAAACTATCAGTTTGGTTGCAGGGAAGTATCTAGTGGGCGACCTACGGTCGCAAGATTGATTTCATCTCTTATTTGATACACTGTTGTAACTTATTTACACAACTTCTCCAAAAATTTATGAATAAATTTATAACACAAAGATGTTCAATTTTTAAGAACTCTCTTTTTGACTCCTCATTATATATAATTTTTCTATAGGCAGCATTATCAATAATACGATTTTTATAAGTTTCACCACCAAAATAAATTGTATCTCTCAAATCTTCATATGTGGCGTTTTCACTGTATAATATACTATCATATATGTTAGAGGCTCTCAATTCTCCTAGTTTCAATTTAATATTAATAATAAAACTACCAAGTACATAGCCAGATAACCATAAAAAATTAATAGTTGAAAATATTTTCAGCTTACTTTTTATTATTACTAAAAATAATAATTCAATAGTTTCATTAATCTCTTTAATAAATCCACTTTTGTATAATGAATCATAAAAATCCCTAGGTAAAACATTTGATAAGTTTTGCACCGTCATGGTGGATTGTGCAAACTGGCCTATAACATAGTTTGATAATATATGTTCCATTAAGGTGGGAACTATGATAGAAAATAATGCTCCAAAAATTAATGTTGAATTATTATTTTTAGTAATAATAAAAAGTAAGCTGAAAATATTTTCAACTATTAATTTTTTATGGTTATCTGGCTATGTACTTGGTAGTTTTATTATTAATATTAAATTGAAACTAGGAGAATTGAGAGCCTCTAACATATATGATAGTATATTATACAGTGAAAACGCCACATATGAAGATTTGAGAGATACAATTTATTTTGGTGGTGAAACTTATAAAAATCGTATTATTGA
>NZ_JAJEPD010000048.1:0-73410 GCF_020729765.1 Streptococcus sanguinis
TTTGTGGAATTGTATTTCTACTCATTTATCAATATGCTCAAATGTTTGTTGCCTTAAAACAGAATGACTATGTCAAAAAAATCATTTTAGGCCTATCGAAAACAGGTATAGCCATTTCAAGTCTAAAATATTTTATGATAACGATTATAATGGTTATCTTATTGACATTTATCATGACTGGACAAATAGAGTTATTGTATATTGGTCTTGCTTCTTTAACGGTTTTAATGATGTCAATAATAATAAGTTTCAGAAAATTATCTGATAGATACACTCAAATTCTAAAAGGAGATGACTAATGACAATTGAAATTGTGAATGTTACAAAAAAATATGGCTCAAAAGAAATATTTACAGATTTAAATTTAACCTTTGAAGCTGGGAAAAGCTACGCCTTGATTGGCGGTTCGGGTTCAGGTAAAAGTACCTTGCTAAACATTATAGGAAGGCTAGAAAAAATTGACAGTGGAAAAGTGTTAGTTGATAAACAGGATATTTGGAAAACAAAAGAAAGAACCTATTTTAAAAATACTATTGGGTATGTATTCCAAAATTATTCTTTGATAGAAAACAAAACAGTATATGATAATTTAAAACTCCTCAATAAAGACAAAAAGATTATATCTGAGATACTTGAAAAAGTAGGCCTTTCTACGGACTATTTAAAACATAAAATATATGAATTGTCTGGGGGACAGGCTCAGCGTGTAGCTATTGCAAGAATGTTAATGAAACCGCGTAAAATTATTTTAGCGGATGAACCTACAGGAGCCTTGGATAGTGAGATTGGGAATGAAATCATCAACTTATTATTGAGTGAAGCAGCCAAGAATAATTATGTTATTATAGCAACGCATGATCCAGCTGTATATAGTAAAGTTGATGTTATCGTTGACATAAAAGATATAGGAAGTCAGGCATGAAAAAGAAAATTTATATTAGTTTGCTACTAGTCATTGGAATACTCGCAATCGTCTTAATTGGCAAACAAGTGATTAAAAAAGAAAATCCCAATAAACCTTCGGTGGATTTAACAGTCTATACAATCTCTTCGAATGATACCGAAAGATGGGATAAGATAAGGCAAGTAGAAACAGAAGATGCTGTCTATCTAATATCTGTCAAAGAAGTAGCATCTTCAGAAGAAGTGTTTTCAAATATTATTGCAGATGGCACTGCTATGGGGTTTGGGGTTAGCGAAGAAGAAGTTAAACAATTTAACAATAATTTAGGAACTACTGTAGTAGATGCTAAAAATAATAAATTGATTGGGATAGAATTCTTCACTTTTTCTGATGATGGCAAGGGATTTTCAGTAGCGAATTTTGATTACGGCAAAAAAGAGTTTAATAATCAAAAAAAAGAAAAGAAAGAGTTCTATAAAAAACTATACGAAGCGTTTAAAAAATAATTTATGATGACACGACAAACGCATAAAGACAAAAGTTCCAATAAATTTTTGAAATACAAATAAATCTTATGCTCTGATTGGGCCGTCAGGTTCAGGAAAAACAACGTTATTAAATGCAATCGCCCGTCTAGAAAAGCCTAATAACGGCAAGGTCTTACTGAATAATAAAGATATTTGGGCTATGAAAGAAAGAGACTATTTTAAAAACTATCTGGGTTATGTTTTTCAAAACTATGCTTTGGTGGAAGAGGAGACAGTCTGGGATAATTTAAAAATGTTAGCAGGTAAAGCAGAAGTGGCTACTACTTTAATGAAAGTAGGACTGGATGAGTCATTCCTTAACTCTAAAATTTATGAACTTTCAGGTGGTCAGGCTCAGCGTGTTTCGGTTGCCCGACTCTTGCTCAAAAAAGCCAAGATTATTTTGGCTGATGAGCCGACAGGAGCGCTTGATCGGCAAACCGGTCAAGCTATTATAGAATTGTTGTTAAGTCTGGTTGCACCAGATACGGTTGTAATTTTTGCCACTCATGATCCCAATGTGTTTAAACAAGTTGATATTGTTATTGATGTTACACAAATCTGATCTTGATTGAGCTCATTTGTCAAAGGTAGCTGCAGTTTTACTTTCCTCTTTTTTCCTTGCTGTCTTATATATAAAAAGCGAACGCAATCTTTACTTGTCAGTTCTCTTTCATAATTTTCATAATAGTGCGACTATATTTCTTGTTTCATAGAAAAAATTCCTTGGTTTTCTAACATCCAAGGAATTTTATTTAGTTATCCTTTCTGCATCCAAATCTTTTCCTTGATAAAGATGCGTAATTCATAGAAAAGCATAAAGAGGGTGGAGATGAGGAAGCCAGCCATAAAGATATGGTGCAAGTAAGCGAAGGCACCAATATAAACCAAGATGGAAAAAAGGTAGAGGATGACTAAATAATGCCATTTTTTGGCCTTGCTATCTTCGATAACCTTTTTCTCCAAGCGCTCATCCTCTTTGATGAGTGTGTCCAGACTGATATCAAACTCCCGACTGATAGAGATGAGATTTCCAATATCAGGGATACCTTTTTCGCTTTCCCAGCGGGCAATGGCAGAGCGGGAAACCTTGAGCCTTTCTGCTAAGGCCTCCTGAGTGAGTTGATTTTGTTGACGAATGTCTTTGAGAACTTGTGAAATTTTCATGATGATCTCCTTTCTTCAAATAAAATTATTTAGATAATTTCCTTTTTTCATCTTTATTATAAAAATAATGAAACCATTTGCCAATAGCATTTCCCTAACAATCCAGTTATTCTGCATAACACCAGTCCTTCTTAAAAGTTTTCCACAGCATGTTGACAAGTTTGTCAAGTAGCTTGACAACTCTATTTATTTCCTGAAATGAAAATCAACTTTTTTTAGATTTTTTGTGATAAAATAAAGCCAATTCCGAATAGTAAGGTAGGAGGTTCTATGAAAGCAGAAATTATTGCTGTGGGCACCGAGATTCTGACAGGTCAGATTGTCAATACCAATGCCCAATTTTTATCTGAAAAACTGGCGAGTCTGGGGATTGATGTCTATTTTCAGACAGCTGTGGGGGACAATGAAAACCGTCTCCTCTCTGTTTTGGAAATTGCTCAAGGACGTAGTAATCTGATTATCCTGACAGGTGGCTTGGGGCCAACAGAGGATGATTTGACCAAGCAGACCTTGGCTAAGTTCTTAGGACGTGAGCTCAATTTTGACTCACAGGCTGTGGAAAAGCTAGATCGCTTTTTTGCTAGCCGACCAGATTACGCTCGAACACCCAATAATGAGCGTCAGGCTCAGCTGGTCGAAGGCTCAACTCCGTTACCAAATGCGACCGGCTTAGCTGTCGGAGGCTTGTTAGAAGCAGACGGAGTGACCTATGTAGTCTTGCCTGGCCCGCCTAGCGAGCTTAAACCTATGGTCAATAATGAGCTGGTTCCCCTCTTATCCACAGGTCAGAAATTATACTCACGGGTGCTGCGTTTCTTTGGTATCGGCGAGAGTCAGCTAGTGACTATTTTGTCAGAGATGATTGAGCAGCAGAGTGACCCCACCATTGCTCCTTATGCAAAGACAGGGGAAGTTACTTTGCGATTGTCCACCAAGGCCTTGAGTCAGGCAGAAGCGGATGCTAAGTTCGAGGCTGTGGAAAAGGAAATTTTGGAACATAAGACTTTTGAGGGACAGCCCTTGTCAGAGATTTTCTATGGTTACGGGGATGACAATTCTTTGGCACAGGTGGCTTTTGAGTTGTTGAAGAGTCAAGGGAAGACGATTTCGGCGGCGGAGAGTCTGACAGCTGGTCTCTTTCAGGCGACTTTGGCTGATTTTGCTGGGGCCTCTTCCATTTTTTCAGGTGGCTTTGTCACCTACAGCATGGAGGAAAAGAGCCGGATGCTGGATATTCCGTTGGGAGACTTGGAGGAGCATGGAGTTGTTTCAGCTTTTACGGCAGGGAAAATGGCAGAGCAGGCTAGAAAGCTGACCGAAAGCGACTTAGCTGTCAGTTTGACAGGTGTGGCAGGCCCAGATTCACTGGAAGATCATCCTGCAGGGACCGTTTTTATCGGTTTAGCTAGTGCTTCAGGAACGGAAACTATTAAGGTCAATATTGCTGGACGCAGTCGTCGTGATGTGCGGAAAATTGCTGTTCTGCACGCCTTCAACCTAGTACGAAAAACTTTATTAAATAGCTGAATTTTGGTATAATTAACAGATGGCCAAAAGATATTTTAGAAAAAATAGGAGAAATAAATGGCAAAGAAACAAAAAAAATTAGACGAAATCTCAAAGAAATTCGGCGATGAGCGCCAAAAAGCCTTGGATAATGCTCTTAAAAATATTGAAAAGGACTTCGGTAAGGGAGCCATTATGCGTCTTGGCGAGCGGGCAGAGCAAAAGGTTCAAGTCATGAGTTCTGGCTCTTTAGCCTTGGATATTGCTCTTGGTGCTGGTGGTTATCCTAAGGGACGGATTATTGAAATCTATGGTCCGGAGTCTTCTGGTAAGACAACCGTTGCTCTTCACGCAGTTGCTCAAGCACAAAAAGAAGGTGGTATCGCAGCCTTTATCGATGCTGAGCATGCTTTGGATCCATCGTACGCAGCTGCTCTAGGTGTTAATATTGATGAGTTACTGCTGTCTCAACCGGATTCTGGAGAGCAAGGACTGGAAATTGCCGGTAAGTTGATTGATTCAGGTGCGGTGGACTTGGTGGTTGTGGACTCCGTTGCAGCCCTTGTACCGCGTGCAGAAATCGATGGCGATATCGGCGACAGCCATGTCGGCTTGCAGGCTCGGATGATGAGCCAGGCTATGCGCAAACTGTCTGCTTCTATCAACAAAACGAAGACAATTGCGATTTTTATTAATCAACTGCGCGAAAAAGTTGGTGTTATGTTTGGGAATCCTGAAACAACACCAGGCGGCCGTGCACTGAAGTTCTATGCTTCTGTCCGTCTGGATGTCCGTGGCAATACTCAAATCAAGGGAACTGGTGATGAGAAGGATACCAATGTTGGTAAAGAAACCAAGATTAAGGTTGTTAAAAATAAGGTAGCTCCGCCATTTAAAGAAGCTTTCGTGGAAATCATGTATGGAGAAGGTATTTCTAAGACAGGTGAGTTGATTAAGATTGCGACTGATTTAGATATCATCAAAAAAGCGGGTGCTTGGTACTCCTACAATGATGAAAAAATCGGGCAAGGTTCTGAAAATGCTAAGAAGTACTTGGCTGATCATCCAGAAGTCTTTGACGAAATTGACCGTCAGGTTCGTGTACGCTATGGTTTGATCGAAGGCGATGACTTGGCAGAAGCAGTTGGCAGCAAGGCTGAAAGCCCTGTGGAAACGATGGAAGAAGTGACTCTGGATTTGGACGATGCCATCGAAATTGAAGAGTAATTTTGTAAAATAGGTCGCAAGACCGATGGTTTTTGTGATATAATAGACTACGATATTAGTATCGTGTAGCGAAAGGAGTACTTACATGATCACAATCTATACTGTCTCAAGTTGTACTAGTTGTAAAAAAGCAAAAACCTGGCTAAACGCTCATCAATTAACTTATAAAGAACAAAATTTAGGCAAAGAAGGCATCACCAAAGAGGAACTTTTGGATATTTTAACCAAAACAGAAAATGGTATCGCGAGCATTGTTTCATCAAAAAACCGCTATGCTAAAGGTTTGGGTGTTGACATTGAAGAGTTGAGTGTCAACGAAGTTCTTGACATCATCATGGAGACCCCGCGTATTTTGAAAAGTCCCATTTTAGTGGATGATAAACGTCTCCAAGTTGGTTACAAAGAAGATGATATCCGTGCTTTTCTGCCACGTTCTGTTCGCAATGTTGAAAATGCAGAAGCTCGTCTGCGGGCAGCTCTCTAATCTTTGAATATAACTGAAAGAGTCGGGAAGAGAATCTCGGCTCTTCTTTTTGTTCGGGTTGACAGAGGCTTTGGCGACTGGATGGATTGACAAGGAGCAGAACTGTGATACAATATCTCTGAGGAGGATGGAAGATGAAGAAAATTTTATTAGGACTGGGATTGAGTGTTGCGTTGTTAGCAGGCTGTGGACATAAAAAGACAGAGACGAATTCGAATGCGGCTGACAAGAAAGAAATCAGCAATAATCTGCCTATCATTGATAATGCCAAGCAGCAGGAAGTGATTACTCGGACGCTTGTTTTTCCAAAGGATGAACGAGGAAACCAGCAGAGCCAGACAGTGACTTATCAGGGAGAGCATTTTAAACGCTTGGTTATTGAAAGGCTGACCGCGACTGATAATGAGATGAAAGAAGCTATCAAGCAGATGGGACTGGAGGAAGCGCAGAAGTCGCTCAATGAGTCACTGGAGCAGGATGCAGACTATGTGCAGGCTCGTGGACTTCAAGGCTTTAGCGGCTCAGTGACAATTTTGAATGAGAACGAGCTGAAAATGACTTCTAGCTATGATTTTGAGAGCCTAGATATCGAAAAAGCAGCGTCTATGCCTTATTTTCAAAATCTCAAGCTCAAAGAAATGATTAAGCTGACGCCAGAAGAATATATCAACAATCTCCTGATGAATGGAGCAGAAGAGCAGAAATAAGCTGCTCTTTTTTATTACATTTTAATGACAGAGTGACAATCAGTTTGACAGCGCCATTTTTATA
This sequence comes from Streptococcus sanguinis, assembly GCF_020729765.1. Taxonomy (GTDB): domain Bacteria; phylum Bacillota; class Bacilli; order Lactobacillales; family Streptococcaceae; genus Streptococcus; species Streptococcus sanguinis_Q. The sequence continues at coordinate 6,587 of NZ_JAJEPD010000048.1, forward strand.
ATGATATGATAAAATCAGCTCAATATTGAAGGAGATAAGACATGAGAAAATTAATTGTCTTTTTGCTGGCAGCTTTGGCAATCTTAACAGCCTGCAGTCAGCAGTCAAATAACAGTTCATCCTCGCAGGGAGGGGCTGGAAAAGGAGATATTGTCACTAAGTCCTATAAAACTGAGAAGCAATTAGAACATGGTAAAGAAACCAGGATCTTAACCGTCAGCTACAGCGGACAGAAGTATGATAAGGTTATTCTGCATGTCAGCAAGGCAATTCCCGACAACATCAAGGAAGCTCTTTCAAAACAGGATGTTTCCACTGTAAAGAAGGAAATGCTGTCTTTGATTGAGGAAGCACTGGGTCTGAAAGAGGCGGTCAATATCACCGGTCTTGACTTGAAAACAGATATGACAGCGGAAGAGATTTCTCTGGAGATGACTATCGATCCGGAGAATCTAGACTACGAAGCAGCCAAAAAGCTTCCAAACTACGCGCAGCTGTTTGAGCAAATCGAGACCCTGACTCCAGAAGAATTGCTCAACAAGTTTAAGGGAAGCGACGGCGTGGAAGTGCCGGCTTCAAATTAGCAAGTTTCCATCCAGTTCTCTGAAGAGAGCTGGATTTTTGCTGGATTTCAGAGTCAGTCTTCGGATAAATATTAGCTAAAGTTTATTGAAAAATTAAGGAAATTCGGGTGAATTAAATTTGTGAAAAGCCTATAATTATGCTATAATAGGGATATTCTAAAGAAAGAGGGTGTAATTGTGGGATTTACAGATGAAACAGTACGTTTTAATCTCGATGATTCAAATAAAAAGGAAATTAGCGAGACTTTGACCGATGTCTACAAGTCGCTCAATGAAAAAGGATACAATCCAATCAATCAAATCGTGGGATACGTACTCAGTGGTGATCCTGCGTACGTACCTCGCTATAACAATGCCCGCAATCAAATCCGCAAATACGAGCGCGATGAGATTGTTGAGGAGTTGGTTCGTTATTATTTGAAAGGACAAGGCGTCGATCTCTAATGAGAATTATGGGATTAGATGTGGGCTCGAAAACGGTTGGGGTTGCCATTAGTGATCCTCTTGGTTTTACGGCTCAAGGACTGGAGATTATTCCGATTCATGAAGAAAAGGGCGAATTCGGCCTAGAGCGCTTGGGCGAGCTGGTGAAAGAGTATAAGGTTGATAAGTTCGTTATTGGCCTACCTAAGAACATGAACAATACCAGCGGGCCTCGAGTGGAGGCTAGCCAGGCTTATGGTCAGCGTATTACTGAGCTTTTTGGTCTACCGGTTGACTATCAGGATGAGCGCTTGACGACTGTGGCTGCTGAACGCATGCTGGTGGAGCAGGCGGACATTAGCCGCAGCAAGCGTAAGAAAGTTATTGATAAGCTGGCGGCGCAGCTGATTTTGCAGAATTATCTGGATCGGAATTTTTAGAAAAGAAATGAAGGAGACACTAGTATGACACATGATCATAACCATGACCACGAGCATGAAGAGCGTGAATTAATCACCTTGGTTGACGAGCAAGGGAACGAAACTTTATTTGAAATTCTTTTGACCATTGACGGCAAGGAAGAGTTTGGCAAGAATTATGTTCTTTTGATTCCGGCCAATGCGGAAGAAGATGAGAATGGTGAAGTAGAGATTCAAGCTTATTCCTTTACCGAAAATGAAGATGGTACAGAAGGCGACCTGCAGCCAATCCCAGAAGACTCAGATGCTGAATGGGATATGATTGAAGAAGTCTTCAACAGCTTTATGGAAGAGTAAGACTGGCCTAGTCTCGTTTCCAGAAATGGACAAGTGCGGGCGAAAAGCTAGCTGAACTTGACAGATGAAGGAAGTAGCCAAGGCTCGGTTATTTTCCATCTCATATCATAAACATTAGAAAGAGGAGCGAGTTGCAATTCAGATTTGAATTCTGCTTCGCTGCTCTTTTTTGGGTAAGAAAATGAATGAAATTGAAGAATGGCTGAATAGCCGAATTGGTCTAAACTTTCGTTCGGGTCTAGGGCGGATGCAGCGGGCTGTAGCTCTTTTGGGGAATCCTGAGCAGAGCTATCCAACGATTCATGTAACTGGTACAAATGGCAAGGGCTCTACTATTGCTTTCATGCGTCAGCTGTTTGCGGGGCATGGTCGCAAGACAGGGAGTTTTACCTCGCCTCATATGATTAGTATTCACGATCGAATTTGTATTAACGGTCAACCGATTGCTCCAGCTGATTTTATCCGTCTGGGTCAAGAGGTGCAAAAGATGGAGCAAGAACTGCTCAAAAGTCATGACCAGCTGTCCTATTTTGAAATTCTGACCTTGATTGCCTTTCTCTATTTCAAGGAGCAGGAAGTGGACATAGCCCTAATTGAGGTGGGGATCGGCGGACTCTTAGACACGACTAATGTCATTACGGGAGATATTGCGGTCATCAGTTCTGTGGGCTTGGACCATCAGGAGACTCTGGGAAGGAGCTTGACGGCGATAGCAGAGCAAAAGGCAGGGATTTTCAAGCCGGGGCGACCAGCGGTCATCGGACCCCTGCCAGAGGAAGCGCGATTGCTTTGTGAACAGCGAGCTCAGGAGCTGGGAATAGAACTCTATCAGTATAGTCGCGATTTTTCTCTGGCAAATCAGACTTTTTCCAATTCGACTATGACCCTATCCAATCTTGAACTGGGCCTCAAGGGAGGGTATCAGGAGGAAAATGCAGGGCTGGCTCTGCAGGCTTTCCTGCTCTTCATGCAGCAGCAAGGCTGGGAAATAGATTCTGCTAGGATTCGGACAGCCTTGCAGGAGACTCGTTGGGCTGGGCGCTTGGAAGAAGCCAGTCCAGGTATCTATCTTGATGGGGCCCATAATCTTCCTGCGCTGGAGAGGTTAGTAGAGTTTATCCAAAGCCAGAATGACAAAGAGTGCCTGCTTCTTTTCGGTGCTCTCAAGCGTAAGGACTATAGCGCTATGCTGGCTTATCTGCGAGAGACTCTGCCAGATGTTCAGTTGACGGTTACTTCCTTTTCTGATGGAGATTCCCTTGGTCAAGCTGAAGCGGAAGGCTTCTTATACATAGAGGATTATCAGCAGCTTATTCAGAATTTTCAAGAGAGACAAAACGCTAATCAACTGCTTTTCATTACGGGCTCTCTCTATTTTATTGCAGAAGTCAGAGCTTATTTGACAAGTTTATAAATTGACCGCCGGAGTCCTGCTTTGTTACAATAAAGATAGAAGAAAAAGGAGAATAGTATGGCAATTTCTAAAAAGTTAATGTTTTCAGGTCTAACTGCTGTGGCTGTTTTGACTTTGACAGCTTGCGGCTCTAATCAGAACCAGACGGCACCTTCCCCTCAGTTTCAGTCAGTCGCTTCCAGCAAGACAGCAGAGTCTTCGTCGGTAGCTAGCACGTCAAGTGCGGCCAATAACAGCTCATCTGCTTCAGCGTCTTCTTCCGAGCAAGCAGCCAATGGTGAGCTGGATGGCAGCTATCAGACAAGTCATGAAGGCGATCAGCTGACCTTACAGATTTCAGGAACTACTGGCCAGCTGACCAAGGTCGAGCCTGATGGTGATCAGGAAATAGAACAGGTTCAAATTGATGCTACCAACCAGACTATGGTCATTGGGGATGATGTCAAGCGCTATCGCATTGAGGGCAATCAGCTGACAATTGAGGATCTTTCCCAAGAGCCTTATGGTGATGACACACTGGTCTTTACCAAACAATGATGAAAGAGCCCTGTCTTAATAGGGCTTTTCCTTTTATCAGCTGCGGAAAGGGGGTGAAGGTCTGAGGCAGAGCAGTTTTCAAAAGCTGTGCTTGGATTTTCATCCACCAGAAATACAGTTTGCATTGATATAAACGTTGTTTTAAGGCGCTTTTACTGCTATACTAGAATATATGCAATGAGATAGGAGAGTGTATGACTTTCAGGAAATTCCGCTTATTAATGTCAAAATACGGTTTCAGCATTATTATCATGCTATTGGAGCTGGTCTTTGTCTTTGTTGCGTTTTTCTATTTTAATGAGATTGCACCCAACTGGCTGTCAGTGGCGATGATTGTTTTCCTGTATATTGGGACCATTTTAGCGATTGTCAACCGCAATATGCCACCGGAGAGCAAGGTGACTTGGCTTTTGATTGCCGTGGTGCCGGTCTTTGGCTTCCTGCTCTATCTGATGTTTGGTGAGCGACGGTTGTCTAAAAAGGAAATGATTCAGCTGGAAAATATGGACTCTATGAAATTTCGTGAGGACAACAGCTACGATCTTCGTGTCCAGCTGAAAAAGAAAAACAAGTCAGCCTACGGTATTATCAAATCACTGCTGAGTATGGACAATAATGCGGATGTCTATGACGGTACAGCTTCTCGTTATTTTCCTATCGGAGAGGAGATGTTTGAGTCCATGCTGGCTGATCTGCGGGCTGCTGAGAAATTCATTTTTCTGGAATTTTATATCATCGATGAAGGGCTGATGTGGGACAGTGTTCTGGAAATCTTGGTTGAAAAAGCTGCGCAGGGCGTTGAAGTAAAACTGCTCTATGATGATATTGGCTGCATGGCCACTTTGCCTGGTGATTATACGCGTAAGCTCCGCAAGATGGGCATCGAGGCTTATAAGTTTAACAAGGTGATTCCGCGGATGACGGTATCCTATAACAACCGTGACCACCGCAAGATTTTGGTCATTGACGGTCAGGTCGGCTACACTGGCGGCATCAATCTGGCTGACGAGTATATCAATCATATCGTTCGTTTTGGTCACTGGAAAGATGGCGGTGTGCGCTTGGAAGGTCGGGCGGTCAAGGCTCTGACGCGGCTCTTTCTCATGAACTGGTACATCAACCGCGGGGAAATCACAGACTTTGACAAGTACCATCTGGAAAATAAAGCTGTCGAAGGCAAAGGGCTTTACATTCCCTATGGAAGCGGGCCTAAGCCTATTTATAAGGGTCAGGTTGGCAAAACAGTCTATCAAAATATCATCAGTCAGGCTACGGACTATGTCTACATTACCACGCCTTATCTGATCATTGACTACGACCTGACGGAGGATATCAAGAATGCTGCTATGCGGGGAGTGGATGTCCGCATCGTGACTCCTTTCATCCCGGATAAGAAGCTGATTCAGATTGTTACCCGCGGAGCCTATCCGGATCTGATAGAAGCGGGAGTTAAGATCTTTGAGTACACACCAGGGTTTATCCACAGCAAGAATGTGGTGGCCGATGATGAATTTGCCGTGGTAGGGACGATTAACTTTGATTACCGCAGTCTGGTGCACCACTATGAAAATGCAGTCCTGATGTACCATACGGAGAGTATCCCAGCTATCAAGGAAGATTTTGAAGCCATTTTTGAGGCTTCTGAAGAAATCCTTCCTGAAAATCTTGATAGCAGCTGGTATCGTCGCTTTATCAAAGAAATCATGCAGCTCTTTGCCCCTATGCTCTAATGCCAGAGGTGAACAAGTTCTGCAGAAATATACAGAAAATCTGAGGCGGAAGTCTCAGATTTTTTTGTATGTGCTTTTGTTAATCGTGCTGAGATGTGTTTTCCCCTTTTTGCTTTTATATAGGGATGGATTTTTGCTCTGTTTTTACGAATGTAAAAAATAAAGGAATTTTTTAAGATGATAATGGAGAAAATTTCCAGTCAGCCGCTTGCTTATGAAACGAGAGAATACCGCTGTTTTCGGGAACTGGAGGAGCTGGCTAGAAGCTATAATGCTCAGAAGAAGAGTCAAGAGAAAGCTGACAGGAGGACAGGAATTTGATATACTAGATGGGACTGATATCAAGGAGAATATTTTATATGCATGATACAACGGAAGAAAAAGTTTTAGAGGTTTCAGAGGAGCAGCTGACTAGGGCTGAAAGGTCTGAGCAAAAAATTACCAAGCCAGAGCCGACGCCCTATTTTTTGACGCTCTTGTGCAGTTTGGCTATCAGCTTGCTGAGTGTGGTCAATCCATTTTTAACCAATCTAGCAACGAATTTACAAAGTCAGAACCTCTATGCCGGCTGGGCCATGACTCAGGGGCAGGTGCCTTATTCGCAAATATATGGGACTAGTGGTCTGCTTTATTATCTGATGGCTTGGACCAGCAGTCTGGCTTTTGGACAGCTTTTGTGGATGGTCTTTCAGACGCTGGCTCTGTGGCTGGCTGGACTTTTCCTGCACAAGACCTTGGTGATCTTACAGCCTAAACAGGATTTATCGCGCAGTCTCTTGCTGCTCTTTTACCTGCTAGCCTTTGCCCTTGGATTTGGCGGTCTTTACTCTAGTATTTTTGTCCTGCCCTTTATTTTTTGGAATCTATCTTTCTTGGTGCGCTATCTGCAGGATTCAATCAAGGATGAAAAGTTCATTTTATATGGAGCTTTTGGAGCTCTTGCTTTTATGATTGATCCGGTTTCCAGCCTAGTCTTCTATTCTTTGACTGCTCTGGTGCTTTTGGTCTACAATATCGCAGCCAAGCGTGCGGCTCGAGGCTTCTATCAGCTTTTAGCTGGTCTCTTTGGCTTCTCAGTGATTTTTTATCCTATCGGCTACTTTACTGTTGCCAATCAAACCTTTGGCCAGGCTATCAGTCAGGTGACCTATGCTTGGGATTCCATCAGCTTGATTGGCAGTCATAGTCTTTCTAATTTGATTTATTATGGCTTGCTGACGGTCGGTCTAGGTTTCATTTCTGCTTTGGGTATCAATCTCTTTTCAAGAGAAAAGGGGCAAGCAACCAGCCTACGCGTCTTGCGCTTTATCGGTCTGCTAGGGCTCTTCATTACTGTCTTTGCTGCTCTTATCCTGCCAGATCAGGGCAGTTATCAACTGCTTCCTGCCCTGCCTTTTGCCATGATTCTTTTTGCTTTGTGGTTTAGTAAAGGCAAGCAGCAGGCACCAGGGCGTCACCGCCGGGATCGCCGTCGTCCTACGATGTGGACTTCCTATCTCTCAGGCCAGTTCTTTCTGCCACTCTTAGCCATCTTTTATCTGATTGGCTATCCTTTGGTGAATGAGTATATCCTTTCCAGCGGTGTCTCTGCTGAAAGAAGTGAAGCGGCTCAGTATATTAAGGAAAAGACCAAGGACGGGGACACTATCTATGCTTGGGATACCTCAGCTAGTCTGTATCAGAAGAGCGGCCGCCTATCAGCTGTTTCTCTTTTGTCTCCAACTTTGTATGTGGGAACGGCTGAAAATCGTTTGGGTCTTCAGAATGGACTGGAAAACAGTCAGCCCAAGTATATTTTGGTTAACAATGATGTCAAACTGCTGTCGGATGTGAAACAGCTAATTTCCAAAAATTATAAGGAATCTGACCTCAAACTCGACCATTTCAAGCTTTATCAACTTAAATAGTAAAAAATCAATATGTTGTGTCTAAAGTTAAAAATTAACTTTTTTTACACAACATATTGATTTTTAATTTTAACGTGCTATAATGAGACTTGTATCGACTTATTTAAAAAATACTGTTCTTTGGATGAAGAGCTATCGGAGAATTCCTAGAAATATCTCCCTAGCTATCTGGTCTGAAGAGGCTTTATTTGTCCTAAGGGCAGGAAAAGGAAGTGTTCATGATGATTTTACGGGAAGAGAAGTTTGAAACTGCTCCAGCGATTTATGTGGAGAAGCGGGACGGCCGCAGGGTGGCTTTTGATGTGTCAAAGATCTATAAGGCTATGGTACGGGCAGCTCAGGAAGTCGGTCCGCTGAATCCGATGCTGGAAGCCAAGCTAGAAGCTATCACAGACCGCATTGTGGCAGAAATCAGCAGTCGCTTCGCTAAGTATGTCAAAATATATGAGATTCAGAATATCGTTGAGCATGAGCTTTTAAATGCCAAGGAATATGCTATTGCGGAGAACTACATTACTTACCGCACCCAACGGGATTTTGAGCGCTCAAAAGCGACTGATATCAACTTTACCATTGACAAGCTCCTCAACAAAGATCGTACGGTAGTCAATGAGAATGCCAATAAGGACAGTGATGTTTTCAATACCCAACGGGATTTGACAGCTGGGATTGTTGGCAAGTCCATTGGGCTTAAGATGCTGCCGCCTCATGTGGCCAACGCCCACCAGAAGGGGGACATCCACTACCATGATTTGGACTACAGCCCTTATACACCGATGACGAACTGCTGTCTGATTGACTTTGACGGCATGCTGAAAAATGGCTTCAAGATTGGCAATGCAGAAGTAGAGAGTCCCAAGTCTATCCAAACTGCGACAGCGCAAATCTCACAGATTATTGCCAATGTAGCTTCCAGCCAGTATGGAGGTTGTTCGGCCGACCGAATTGACCAAGTCTTGGCGCCCTATGCCAAGCTTAATTACCAAAAGCATCTCAAGGATGCGGAGCAATGGGTTTTGTCGGATAAGCAGGAAGAGTACGCCTGGGCGAAGACCAAGAAGGACATCTACGATGCCATGCAGTCGCTGGAGTATGAGATCAATACTCTCTTTACCTCTAATGGTCAGACTCCTTTTACTTCGCTGGGCTTTGGTCTGGGCACCAATCGTTTTGAGCGGGAAATTCAGAAGGCCATTCTCAATATCCGTATCAAGGGACTGGGAAGCGAGCACCGCACAGCAATTTTCCCTAAGCTGATTTTCACCCTTAAGCGTGGGCTCAATCTCGAGCCAGGAACGCCTAACTACGACATCAAGCAACTGGCTCTGGAGTGTGCCACTAAGCGCATGTATCCAGATGTGCTTTCCTATGACAAGATTATCGACTTGACTGGATCGTTCAAGGTACCGATGGGCTGCCGTTCTTTCCTGCAAGGCTGGAAGGATGAAAATGGTCAGGAAGTCAACTCCGGCCGTATGAATCTAGGTGTCGTTACTGTCAATCTGCCGCGGATTGCGCTTGAGTCCGAGGGGGATCTGGATAAATTCTGGGAACTCTTTAACGAGCGGATGAATATCGCTGAGGACGCTTTGGTCTATCGAGTGGAGCGGACCAAGGAAGCCAGTCCAGCCAATGCGCCGATTCTTTATCAGTATGGGGCTTTTGGCCAACGCTTGGGCAAGTATGATCAAGTTGACCAGCTCTTTACTCACCGTCGTGCGACGGTTTCCCTAGGTTATATCGGTCTGTATGAAGTGGCAGCAGTCTTTTACGGCGGTAATTGGGAGACCAATCCTGAAGCCAAGGACTTTACGATTGCCATTGTCAAAGATATGAAGCGCCGAGTGCAAGAGTGGTCAGATCAGTATGACTATCATTTCTCTGTTTACTCGACGCCATCTGAAAGTCTGACCGACCGTTTCTGCCGTTTGGATACAGAGAAGTTTGGGGTTGTTCCGGATATTACTGACAAGGAATACTATACGAACTCCTTCCACTACGATGTGCGCAAGAATCCAACTCCTTTTGAAAAGCTGGACTTTGAGAAGATTTATCCTGAAGTAGGAGCCTCAGGCGGCTTTATCCATTACTGTGAATATCCTGTGCTGCAGCAAAATCCCAAGGCACTGGAAGCTGTCTGGGACTATGCCTATGACCGAGTTGGTTACTTAGGTACAAATACACCGATTGACCGCTGTTACAAGTGTAACTTTGAGGGGGACTTCACGCCGACCGAGCGGGGCTTCACCTGTCCAAACTGTGGCAACAGCGATCCTAAGACGGTCGATGTGGTCAAGCGGACCTGCGGTTACTTAGGAAATCCGCAAGCCCGTCCAATGGTCAATGGCCGACATAAGGAAATATCAGCTCGGGTCAAGCACATGAATGGCTCGACTATTAAGTACGAAGGAAATTAAGATGGGAAAGTATCAATTGGACGACAAAGGAAAGGCTCAGGTGCAGCGTTTCCATGAAAAACATTCGCAGGGCGGCAGCGGTAAGAAAGAGCGATTGGCCAAACTGCGTCAGCAATTTTTAGAAAAGAACAAGAAAGAATAGAAGTCAGAGTGGGGCGCAAGGCGGTCTCACTCTCTTCGTATCAGGAGGAAGTATGGAACTGAGACGACCGAAGCTAGAAGACAAGGAAAAGATTTTAGAGATGCTGGCTGACTTTGAAGCAGCTGGTAGCCGACAGGATGGCTTCTTTGGCGGAGCGGATTTTGTCTACGAGGACTGGTTGGAGACGATTCAGCTAGCTGAGGCAGGTCTAAGCTTGCCAGAAGGGTTTGTGCCTTACATCCAACTAATCTCTTTTGCAGCGGATGGTCAGGCTGTGGGCTTTCTCAATCTGCGCTTGCGGCTCAATGACTATTTGCTCCAAGAAGGCGGGCATATCGGTTATAGTATCCGTCCTTCTGCGCGTGGGAAAGGATTGGCAAAAGAGCAGCTGCGACAAGGCTTGCAAGTAGCCAAAAGTAAAAATATAAAACGAGTCCTAGTGACTTGCGATAGTGACAATGAAGCCAGCCGAGCAGTGATTTTAGCTAATGGCGGAGCTTTAGAGGATATTCGAGCTGGGAAAGAGCGTTACTGGATTGATCTTGATTAAGGAGGGAACATGGAGCTAAGAAGACCAACTTTGGAAGATAAAGATGCGATTTTAGAGATGATTGCTGAGTTCGATGCAGCAAAATCCTATATGCACGGTGGCATGGGCTCCACTTGGAAACGAGCAAAGGATTATGAGGATTGGTTACAAATGGTGAGACGACAGGAAGATGTGGCAAACTTGCCAGCAGGTTGGGTTCCTGCCATCCAATTTTTATCCTTTGATGAGACCGGCTTGCCTCTGGGATTTTTAGCTCTGCGCTTGTCCTTAAATGACAAATTATTTGTGGAGGGCGGGCATATTGGTTATTCTATCCGCCCCAGTCAACGCAGAAAGGGCTTGGCTAAGTTGCAGCTAGAGTTAGGGCTGGCAGAGGCTAGAAAGCAAGGATTAGAACGAGTGCTGATTACCTGCGATGAAGACAACGAAGCCAGCCGCCGCACGATTCTCTCTGCTGGCGGTGTTTATGAAAATACAATCGACAGAAGTCAGCGCTACTGGATTGATGTCAATTAAGGAGGGAGCATGGAGCTAAGACGACCAACTTTGGAAGATAAAGACGCAATTTTAGAGATGATTGCGGAGTTCGATGCTGCAAAATCTTATATGCATGGTGGCATGGGCTCCACTTGGAAGCGAGCAAAGGATTATGAGGATTGGTTGAAAATTATAGAACAGAAGGAAGATGTGGCAAACTTGCCAGCAGGTTGGGTTCCTGCCATTCAATTTTTGTCCTTTGATGAGACTGGCTTGCCTTTGGGGTTTTTAGCCCTGCGCCTATCCTTGAATGACAAATTATTTGTGGAGGGTGGGCATATTGGCTATTCTATCCGGCCCAGTCAACGCAGAAAGGGCTTGGCTAAGTTGCAACTAGAACTAGGACTAGCAGAGGCTCGAAAGCAAGGATTAGAACGAGTGCTGATTACCTGTGATGAAGACAACGAAGCCAGCCGCCGCACCATTCTCTCTGCTGGCGGTGTTTACGAAAATACAATCGACAGAAGTCAGCGCTACTGGATTGATTTGGAGGATGAAGATGAACAATCCCAAACCTCAAGAATGGAAAAGTGAGGAGCTGAGCAAGGGGCGAATCATTGACTATAAGGCCTTTAACTTTGTAGATGGCGAAGGCGTCCGCAACTCCCTCTATGTCAGTGGCTGTATGTTTCACTGTGAGGGCTGCTATAATGCCGCAACTTGGTCCTTCAACGCTGGCATTCCTTATACCCAAGAACTGGAGGAGCAGATTATGAAAGACTTGGCGGAACCCTATGTGCAGGGGCTGACCCTCCTAGGCGGCGAGCCTTTTCTCAATACAGATATTCTCCTGCCCTTGGTCAAGCGGATTCGGAGAGAGCTTCCAGATAAGGATATCTGGTCATGGACGGGCTACACCTGGGAAGAGATGATGCTGGAAACGGAGGATAAGCTGGAGCTGCTGAGTCTGATTGATATTCTGGTGGACGGCCGTTTTGACCTTAGCAAGAAGAATCTCATGCTACAGTTCCGTGGTTCCTCCAATCAGCGCATCATTGATGTGCAGAAGTCCCTTCGGTCAGGTCAGGTAGTCATCTGGGACAAGCTAAATGATGGCCTTCAGGCCTATGAGCAAGTTGACAGGGATAAGATGCTTTAAAAACTAAGCAAAATACTGATATAAAAGAGGTTTTGCCTCTTTTTTCTGTTGTCAAAAACAGTATAAAATATTGGTTTTTCGAGAAGGAAGAAAGAATTTACCGAAAATTAATACAGACTGTCCTTTTTTGTCAACAAATTTTGGAAAAAACTAAAATATTTTTAAATATTTTAGTGTATCATAAWGCATTTATGATATAATAAAATGTATTTATATCTCAGGGGAGAAAAAGGGAGAATTATGAATCAACATAGGAGAAATGTGCCTGCTTCTAAAAAGGGGAAGAAGCTGAGGCTCTTTAATGCAGCTTTACTGACATTGGTAAGCTTGGTTTCAGGTTTGCTTGTTTTTTCTATATTTAAAAATAATGTTCTGGCGTTTCATCACCTGAACCTTATTTTGTCTGCTCTTTTGGCGGCTGTTATTTTACTGGCAGCCTTCTTTGTATGGAAAAATAAGTTCAAGGTCCTGACAACCTTACTTTTGCTTGTGACTTTGCTGGTATCCTCAGGAGCTATGTACGGGGTCAAGGAGCTGATGGACTTATCTAGAGGTGTGAACTCCACCTCAAATTACTCTGAAATTGAAATGGCCGTTTATGTCCGGGCGGACAGCGATAAATCAGATGTGACTCAGCTGCAGAAGCTGACAGCTCCGACTGAAAATGGAGACAAGGACAATGTAACGGCTCTTCTGGACCACATCAAGAAGACTAAAAAGACAGAACTCACAGTGGAAAACAGCTCGTCTTATATCGCAGCTTACAAGGCCCTCATCAATCAAGAGACCGAGGCCATTGCCCTCAATAGCTCGTTTGGAGATATGCTGGCTTCTCACGATGCTGACTATGCTTCAAAGATAAAGAAAATCTATACTTATAAAATTACCCGTCAAGTAGAGACCGGTAAACGCAACGATGCTGCTGATGCGGATGTCTTCAATATCTATGTCAGCGGTATCGATACTTATGGCTCGATTTCATCTGTCTCACGCTCAGATGTCAATATCATCATGACGGTCAATCGCAAGACCAAGAAAGTTCTCTTGACTACAACTCCTCGTGATTCTTATGTGGCGATTGCAGATGGAGGAGGCGGGCAGATGGACAAGCTGACCCATGCAGGGATTTACGGAGTGGATGCTTCTGTCCACACGCTGGAAAATCTATACGGCATTCGCATTGATTACTATGTTCGTCTGAATTTCTCTTCTTTCCTCAAGCTAGTAGACCTGTTGGGAGGGATTGATGTTGAAAATGACCAAGAATTTACCAGCCGACATGGTAATCATCATTTCCCAGTAGGGAAAGTTCATATGAACTCAGATCAGGCATTAGGCTTTGTTCGCGAGCGCTACTCTCTTCAGGGAGGTGACAATGACCGCGGGAAAAATCAAGAAAAGGTTATCGAAGCAGTCATTAAAAAGCTGACTTCAACCAGTGCTTTGAAGAACTACAACGAGATTATTTCCGGCTTGCAGGACTCTATCCAGACCAATATGGAGCTGCCTGTTCTTATGAATCTGGTCAATACCCAGCTGGAGTCAGGTGGAAGCTATCAAGTTCAGTCACAAGCCATCAGCGGAAACGGTCGTATGGATCTACCATCCTATGCTATGCCAGATTCCAATCTCTACATGATGGAAATCCAACCGGAAAGCCTTGATAATGCTAAGGCAGCGATTCAGCAGGTAATGGAAGGGAAAACGCCATGATTGACATCCATTCTCATATTATCTTTGATGTGGACGATGGCCCTAAGAATTTTGAGGATTCCAAAAAACTGCTGGAAGAAAGCTATCGACAGGGAGTTCGGACTATTATCTCTACTTCTCATCGCAGAAAGGGCATGTTTGAAACGCCTGAACATACCATTAGCGCTAACTTTAAAATGGTGAAAGAACTGGCAGAGCTTGTAGCGCCTGACTTGACGGTTCTCTATGGGGCAGAGGTTTACTACACCAGCGATGTGGCGGATAAGTTGGAAAAGGGGATTTTCCCCAGTCTAGCTGGCACACGCTATGTGCTGATTGAGTTTAGCATGGCAACGCCTTATAAAGACATCCATAAAGGCTTGGCTCAGATTCTGCGTTTAGGTCTAACACCGGTCGTGGCTCATATTGAGCGCTATCATTGCTTAGAAAATGATGAAAAGAAGGTGCAGGAACTCATTAATATGGGCTGCTATACTCAGATTAACAGCTCCAGTGTTCTGAAGCCTAAGCTACTTGGAGACTCGCATAAATTTATGAAAAAACGGGCTCAGTTCTTTTTGGAGAAGGACTTGGTCCACTTTGTTGCCAGCGACATGCACAATCTAAGCCAGAGACCGCCCTTTATGAAAGAGGCCTTTGACATCGTCGCTAAGAAATACGGTTCCCGCCGGGCAGAGGCCCTCTTTGGCGGCAACCAAGCATTATTATTGAAAAATGAATTGATTTAGGGGAAAAATGGAAAAACAAGAAAAGCAAATCGTAGAAATCGATATTCTGTCCTTGCTGAGAGCCTTATGGCTGAAAAAGTTCACCATCGTATTGGGAGCTGTGCTCTTTTCTTTGCTGGCTTTTGGCTACAGCGTCTTTATTGCTAAGAAAATGTATCAGAGTACCACACGCATCTATGTGGTTAGCCGTCAGAATGAAACGCAGGCAGCTTTGACTAATCAGGACCTGCAGGCAGGGTCTTACCTCGTTAAGGACTTTAAGGAAATCATTCTGTCACAGGCGGTTCTATCACAGGCAATTAGTGAGCTGAAACTGCAAACGTCACCAAGAGAGCTGACGCGTCACATCACCGTTTCCGTTCCGGCGGATACTCGTATCGTTTCGATTACAGTTAAGGATGACAATCCAGAGGAAGCGGCTCGCATTGCCAATGCCTTCCGTAATATTGCTGCTGAGAAAATTATCGAAGTGACAAAAGTTTCTGATGTGACAACTTTGGAAGAAGCAACAGTCCCAGCAGAGCCTTCTTCACCAAATATTCGGCGTAATGTTATCTTAGGATTTTTAGGGGGCAGTGTCCTGATGTCGATCTTTATCATCGCGGTAGAAATCCTGGATGATCGGGTGAAGAAGCCGGAGGACATTGAAGAAGTCATGGGCTTGACGCTATTGGGCGTTATCCCAGATATGAACAGAATGTAAGGGAGAGAAAATGGCAACCTTAGAATTAGTTAGGAAAAAAAGGAACCTTGTCAAACTAACCGAGGAATACTACAACGCTCTGAGTACTAATGTACAGCTGAGCGGCGCCAATATCAAGATGGTCGAAATAAGCTCGGTGACGGCAAATGAAGGAAAGTCTACAACCTCAGTGAATCTCGCGGCCGCCTTTGCCAGAGCTGGTCATAAGACCTTGATGATCGATGCGGATATCCGCAACTCAGTCATGTCCGGTGTGTTTAGCAGTCAGAGAAAAGTATCAGGACTGACGGACTATCTGTCAGGACAGGCTGCCCTGCATGAAGTCATCAACGATACAGATCTGGAAAATCTGGATGTGATCTTATCTGGTCCAGTATCACCTAATCCGACGGGGCTTTTGCAAAGCAAGCAGTTTGATGCGCTTTTGACTGATTTACGTGTTCGTTATGACTACATCATTGTGGATACTTCACCGATTGGTCTGGTCATTGATGCGGCTATCATCGCTCAGAAATGCGATGCCAGCTTCTTAGTGACACAAGCAGGCCATATCAAACGAAAAGCAGTCATGAAAGCTAAAGAGCAGTTGGAACAAACGGGAACTCCTTTTTTGGGTGTTGTCCTCAATAAATATAACATTGACTTGGAACGCTATGGTGCCTACGGAACTTATGGGGGATACGGCAGCTATGGCAATTATGGGAAATAATAGGGATTAAAGAGTTTTAGGATAATTGGGAGATTAGGAACATGACAAGAGCGAGAAAAAGAGTCATCTTAATTATTGTTGATATTATTTTGCTCAGTATAAGTCAGGGGATTTCAAAATTCTTCTTAGCAAAATATGTCGGGATAACGGATTTGTCTTTTATCTCTATTTTAATGGGGATTATTGTACTGTATTTGACATTTGCAACACTGTCGAATGTCTTTTCTACCATTACAAGGTATACAGATTACAAAACAATGTTTCGAGTGGGGGGCTCAATTTTGGGAGCTTACTCAATTGTATACATTGCAGAGAAAATTTTTAATGAATCCACAAACAGTAGATATATTGTTCTTTCTATGCTGCTATCGTTTTTGTTGGTTATTGCTTCAAGGCTGACCTGGCGGGAGATTCATGAATTCGTGCAGCACCCTTCAGCCTTACTGGGTAAGAAAGTAGATGGGACGAAGACCCTTGTTGTTGGCTCAGGGGATGGTGCTAGTCTTTTTATCAAGACAGCCCAGCAAAAATCAAAAGATTTGAAGATAGTCGCGATTGTAGATGACGATAAGAATAAGCAAAATACGTATCTTCATGGAGTAAAAGTTGTAGGAACAACCGAGCAGATACCTGAAATTGTAGGGAATTATGAAGTCGAGCAAATTGTCATTGCCATTCCTTCGTTGGCTCCGGATGACTACGAACGAATCGTAGAGTATTGCCAACAGACGGAGGTCAAGGTCAATGCCATGCCTAAATATGAACAGGTGATTACGGGGAAACTATCTGTCAGCAAACTTCAGGAAATTGATATTGCTGATCTGTTAGGGCGTAAAGAAGTTAAGCTGGATCAGCAAAGTTTGAAGTCCAATATTAAATGCAAGACAGTGCTTGTTACGGGGGCCGGTGGGTCTATCGGCTCGGAACTTTGCCGTCAGATTGCTCAATTCTGCCCAGCTAGGCTCCTGCTTCTAGGTCATGGAGAAAATTCAATTTATTTGATTCATAAGGAGCTGTCAAGCCGTTATAAAGATGATATTGAGTTGATTCCAATCATTGCAGATATTCAAGATAGAGAGAGGATTTTCCATATTATGGAAACCTATCGTCCTGATCGAGTGTATCATGCAGCAGCTCATAAGCATGTTCCTTTGATGGAGTACAATCCGACAGAAGCGGTCAAAAACAATATCTACGGCACGCGAAATGTAGCAGAAGCAGCAAAGGCAGCTGGTGTCGCGAAATTTGTCATGATTTCTACAGATAAGGCGGTCAACCCGCCTAATGTAATGGGAGCAACTAAGCGAGTGGCGGAAATGGTCGTGACTAGTTTAAATGAAGAAGGAAAGACTCTTTTCTCAGCTGTCCGCTTTGGGAATGTTTTGGGCAGCCGAGGTAGTGTTGTTCCTTTGTTCAAGGAGCAGATTGCCAAGGGAGGTCCTATCACCGTGACGGACTTTCGAATGACACGTTATTTCATGACGATACCAGAAGCCAGTCGCTTGGTGATTCAGGCTGGAGCCTTGATGCAAGGAGGAGAAGTTTTTGTCTTGGATATGGGCGAGCCTGTGAAAATTTTGGACTTGGCTAAAAAGATGATCACACTCAGTGGCCATACTGAAGAGGAGATTCAGATTCAGGAAGCAGGCATTCGACCGGGCGAAAAGCTTTATGAAGAGCTCTTGTCTGCCAAGGAAAAGGTCAATGATCAAGTCTATGAAAAGATTTTTGTAGGAAATGTTCAGTCGCTGCCCAAGACCGAGGTGGATTCCTATGTGGACTCTCTTCTGTCTCTTGGTGCAAATGACCTCAAGGACAGCTTGGTAAAGTTTGCACAGCAATAAGTTTTTAGGATAATCATGTATAAATTTTTTAAACGAACATTAGATATAGTCTTGTCATTCTTAGGAATGCTTGTCTTATCACCGTTTTTTCTGCTTCTAGTACTCGCTATTAAATTGGATTCAAAAGGACCAGTTTTGTTCAAACAGAAGCGGGTCGGTCTGCATAAGAAACACTTCTATATTTTGAAATTCAGAACGATGCGAATTGACACCCCTAAAGATACCCCAACTCATTTGCTGGAAAATCCTGAGCAATGGATTACAAAGGTGGGGAAATTTCTTAGGAAGACGTCTCTGGATGAGTTGCCTCAGATTTGGAATATTTTTGTCGGTGACATGAGTATCATAGGTCCAAGACCGGCTCTTTGGAATCAGTATGATTTGATTGAAGAGCGAGACCTCTATGGAGCAAATGATGTTTTGCCAGGTCTGACAGGATGGGCTCAGATTCACGGGCGAGATGAGTTGCCGATCGCCAAGAAAGCTGAATTGGACGGCTACTACGTCCAGCATTTGTCTTTTGGATTGGATGTCCGCTGTTTCTTTGGCACCATTAAGAGTGTGGCCAAGAGCGAAGGCGTTGTCGAAGGCGGCACGGGAAATATGGAAAAGAAAGATTAAAGGCTGATGAAAAGAATATTAATTACGGGAGAGGGTAGCTATATTGGCCGGAGCTTTAAGAGGTATGTTTCTTCACGGGAGGATGTTCAGGTTGATGAGTTGGACGTCCGCGGAGAAGCCTGGAAGGAGAAAGATTTTTCGTCTTTTGATGTAATTTTGCATTTGGCGGCGATTGTCCATATCTCCAACCCATCAAAAGAGATGGAGTCGGTATATAATCAAGTCAATACTCAGCTACCGTATGAATTGGCTCAAAAGGCTAAACGCGAAGGTGTCAAACAGTTTATCTTTATGAGCAGTATGAGCGTCTATGGCGAAGTTTTGGGAGACCGTGTTATCACAAAGGATACACAAGAGCGTCCTGATTCTTTTTATGGCAAAAGCAAACTAGCTGCTGAGCAACTTCTGGCGGAGTTGGAGAGCGAAGATTTCAAATTGGCAGTTTTACGGCCGCCCATGGTTTATGGTCATCAAGCTAAAGGAAATTATAAGCGACTGTCAAAGTTGGCTCAGAAACTACCAGTTTTCCCTTTGGTCCAGAACGAGCGTAGTATGATTTATATTGATAACCTTTGTGAGTTTATCAGACTGATTGTTCAGAATCAAGACAGTGGTGTTTTCTATCCTCAAAATCAGGACTATGTCAATACCTCTCAGCTAGTCAAAGAAATAAAAAGGACTCATGGCCAGAGAGTAGTCTTGCTGCCTGCATTTAACTGGATTTTAAAAAGACTATCTTGCCATGTTTCGACTCTGAATAAGCTGTTTTCAGATTTAACTTATGAAAAAGAGATGTCTAGCTATCCTCAGTCTTATCAGGTGGCAGATTTTAGGAGGTCTATTGAGAAGACGGAGAAGGGAAACTAGTTTAGGATGATTGGGGGGATTGTTAGTGAAGTTTTCGGTATTGATGTCTGTCTATCAGAAGGAGAATCCGGATTTCTTAAGAAAGAGTCTAAATAGCGTTCTTATAGAGCAAAGCCGCAAGCCAGATGAGCTTGTCCTTGTAGAGGATGGGCCGCTGACAGAAGAGCTTTATCAGATGATTCAAGATTTCAAGGAAACATTTCCAGAGATGAAAGTTCTACCCTTAAAGGAAAATGTCGGATTGGGAGAAGCTTTGCATCGAGGAGTTGAGGCTTGTTCTTATGACTGGATTGCTAGAATGGATACAGATGACATTGCGACACCGGATCGTTTTCAACAACAAGTTGACTATATTGAGCAGCATCCACAGTTAGATGTTCTGGGTGGCAATATTATAGAATTTGACGCGGAACCAGATCAAATAGTAGCAGAGAAACAAATGCCGCTTTCCCATGAAGAAATTATCAAAAGGTTGCAGCGGAGAAATCCTTTCTGTCACATGACGGTATTTTTCAAGAAATCATCTGTTTTAAAAGCAGGCAATTACAAGCCCCTGCCTTTAGTGGAAGACTATTATCTTTGGGCGAGAATGGCTGCTCAGGGATGTCGTTTCGCTAATATTAATCGGGTCTTGGTTTATGCTCGTGTCGGAAATGGCATGCATACGAGAAGAAGCCAGACAGAGCAGATTGCCAGCTGGAAAGTAGTCAATACTTTTTTGCTGTCACATGGTATGTTGAACCGAGGGCAATATTATCAAAATATGTTGATGATTCGTGCTTTTGTGGGAACGCCTATTTGGATAAAAGCGTTCATTTATAAGTATCTGCTTAGAAGAAAGTAATGGCTTTACAGACAGAGCAGTCTAGCTTAGATAGGGAGAAAGCGATATAGGATGAAAAGTTTAGGAAGGAGGGAGAAATGATTTCTGTCGTGATGGCGACCTATAATGGGGCGGAGTTTATTTTGGAGCAACTAGACTCTATCCGCACTCAAAAGCTGAAGCCTGATCAGGTCATTATCTGTGATGACTGTTCGACAGATCAGACAGTGGCGCTAATCAGGGACTACATCACCAAGCACCAACTGACTGATTGGCAGCTGCTTGAAAATCAGGAAAATTTGGGCCATTATCGAACTTTTATAAAATTAGCGAGTTTGGCTGAGCACGATATTGTTTTTTTCGCTGATCAGGATGATAAATGGCTGCCTGATAAAACAGCTGCCTTGCAGAAAGTACTGTTAGAAACAGACGCTGCTATGGTGTACGGTCAGTCTTACTTGATTGATCAAAATGGTCAGGTCATTAAGGAACCTAAAGTTTCAGGAGAAAGGCGAGAAAGAGATCTAGCTTGGCTTCTGAAAAAATGGCCGTCAGGTTATCAGACAGCTTTTAGAAAGTCGGTACTGACTAATATTTTGCAGCAGCAGTATACGGATTATCCTGGATTTGATTATCATGACGTTTTATTTGGTATGCTGGCTCCATTGTATGGAAAAGTTGTTTGCTTGGACCAGCTTCTAGATCAGCATCGCATTCATCAGGCGAATGTAACCCAGTCTGCGTCGTCGCTCAGTTTTAATAAAACAAGGTTATCTAGGATTAACTATTTACAGAAGGTCATCAGTCGCTATGAGTCCGTGAAAAAAATCGTAGAAGAGCGCCAGATTTCTGAAGGGGACCATCGCCAGCTTGCTAGGGCTTTGGCCTTGACCAATCTTAGGCTGAAATTATTACAGTCTAGAAATCCATTTTGGGCTTTGGGCCTAATGTTTCAAATAAGGGAGTATAGAACAATAAAAGATTTCATAAGTGATTTGGTATACACCTATTCACTGAATGGAATTGCTAGGAGATTATTGAAAAAATTTGGGAGGTAAGAAAAATGAGAGGAACCAGTAAGATTGAATGGGAGTTGGCTTTGGGAGAACGCTTCAGCCCCATGTATCAAAAAATTACGGATGATAAATTAAAGGTTTTACAAAAAGCCTATTTACAAATGTATAAAAAATTTGATGCAGAGTGTCGTCGGTATCATATTCATTCCTACATGGTTGCAGGGACCTTGATTGGTTCTTTGCGACATGGGGGCTATATCCCTTGGGACGATGATATCGACTTGGTGATGTTCCGAGAGGACTACAATCGTCTGCAGGAAATCTTTGCGGACAGCGAGGACTTCGAGCTGATCTCTCCTGCGGATGCGACAGACAGTGTCTTTAAGGTTCTAAAGCTGCAGAGCAAGTCACTGACCTACTATGATGTTTTGGGAGAAGGTTTCAGTAAAAAGAAACATCTTTATCTTGATATGCTGCCAATTGACTTTGTCCCAGAGAATAACATACTTCGCAAGCTCAAGGGTCTTCTGTTCAGAGCCTTGGATTTGTCACATAACAGCTCGCGTTGCTATACGAAGTTTACACCGCATCTGACCTATATGGCTAAAGAATCCAAAGAACTCAGACAAAATCTTTGGATCAGAAGACTGATAGGCTTCCCTTCTTTTATCATGGGGCCGGCTAATATGTATAAGTTGATGGAAAAGCTCATTCAGTCTAATAAGAAGACTTCAAAAATAACAATTGCTTATGGTGTAAAAGGCTATTTGGGAGAAACAATCGACTATGAAAGTTTCTATCCAGCTAAGAAGTATTCCTTTGAAGGCTATGAGTTCGATGGACCTAATGATGCGGATAAGTATCTGACCAATCGCTACGGTGATTACATGACACTGCCTGAAAAAAAAGAACAGACAGAACGTCATGTCAGACTGAGAGATAATTGGGTTGAATTAATAGAAGGAAGATAATGGTTTTTTTACTAATTTTGGGTGGCCTTTTCCTCTTGTTTTTGACAATCAAAACAGTAGGAAGAGACTATGCTAACCCGGCTTTTATATACTTGGCAATATGGATGATAGCAAGTATTTTTACCGCATTTTATTCATCCAAATGGGGAGAGGGACTTTCTCTGATAACGGTCACTGTTATCTTTGTTGGGAATGCCATTTTTTTAATGGGAGTCCTCTTGTCATCGAATTTATTTGCTGAGAGAAAGTTGGACGCCAAACCTAGTCAAATAAAGGTGAGTAATCTTTTCATTATTTTAGTTCTCTTGTTTTTGGCTTATGCGGTCAGGTTTATTTATTCCGATTTGCTTTACTTGGCGGCGCAGAGCAAGCAGGTACCTGGGGGATTGTTTAAAACCATTGAATTGGCTCGGCATATGACTACAAATTATGATTTCTCTCTTAGTCGCCTTAGCCTCAATTTGCTGCGAGTTAACTTTTCCTTAGGAATTGTTTTCTTCTACTTTTTCTGTGAATCTCTTTTTTCAGGAAAAGATGGCATTTTCTACAAGGGCAAGTTACTGCTGGTTAGTCTGATTTCTTTAGGTATTTCTCTCTTGTCTACCGGACGTACGGAGTTGCTGGGCTTGGTTGCAGGCTATGCTATTGTATATATGTTGTTTTTCTCGAAGTATTATTCGTGGAAAGACAGCAGGTATGGTGTGAAGCTTTTTCGCTCTTTGCTGATAATTGGCTTTGTATTCCTTGTCTTATTTATGGCGGTTGGAACCTTTGTTCTCAATCGAGTGGACAGTCGGGCTGAGTTCGGAATTTTGGATAATTTGGTTAAATATATGGGTTCTCCCATTCAGGCTTTAGACTATTATCTGAAAAATCCTACTCTTTATAGCGATAATCAAGTCTTTGGAGAAAATACACTTATTGCTATCTATGGAACATTGAAATCCCTCGGTCTGTCTAGCCATGAGCTGACCCCTTTCTTGCCTGTTGTTCATTTTAACGACGATAAAACCAATGTTTACACCATTTATTACTACTTTATCAAGGATTTTGGCTATTTCTCAGTCCTTATCTTTCAGCTTTTATATGGCTTCTTTTACGGAAGTTTCTACTATTCTATCAAAAAACGCTATTTCACCCCGCTAAAGGTTATTGTTTTCGCTTTATTTGCGTATCCTTTGGTCATTTCATTCTTTCAGGAAACGTTGCTGTCATTGCTGACAACCCATATTAATCGGATTATCTATGCTTTTGTGATTTATATGGCAGCTGATTTACTGAGTAGAGTACGATTTACAACGAGAGGAAGGAAAGTATCGGTATGACGACATCAGCTCTGATATTCGCAGGCGGCACAGGCAGCCGCATGAATACCAAGACCTTGCCCAAGCAGTTTTTAGAGTTGCACGGTAAGCCTATTATTATTCATACGATTGAGCATTTTGAAGACCATCCGGCAGTATCGGACATTGTGGTTGTCTGTGTAGACGGCTGGCTGGATTATTGCAGAGATTTATTAGCTCGATTCAATATTAAAAAAGTCAGTCAAGTGGTTCCTGGTGGAGAGACTGGACAAATGTCTATTTTTAATGGTCTATCTGTCTTACGGGAAAAGTACAAGAACGATGACGACTATGTTTTGATTCATGATGGTGTTCGCCCCTTGATTGACGGGGGAATCATTTCTAAAAATATTGAGGCAGCCAAAAAGTATGGGGCAGCTATTACGGTTAAGCCGGTTATCGAAACAGTTATTCAGGTTGATGAGGCGGATGTTATTAATCAGGTTATCGAGCGTTCCACTTGTCAGACAGCTGTCGCCCCTCAAACCTTCGCGCTTTCGAAGATTCACTCCCTGCATTTAAAAGCTCAGGCAGAGAATCAGTTTGATATGACGGATTCTGCGACACTGGCTCGTTATTTTGGACTCCCTCTGCATACAGTCATGGGGGGCAGCGAAAATATTAAAATTACGACTCCATCTGATTTTTATATTTTTAGAGCGATTTACGAAGCGCGTGAAAATGCACAAATTTTTGGTTGATATGGGAAATAATACGATTTTACAAAAGGATATGGAAGACCTAGCTGCTGTCAGTCCTATTCTCAGAGAACTGAGCAATGTTACAGTCTTAGTAACCGGAGCAACCGGACTTATAGGCAGACACTGTATTTCCGCTTTGATGGCTTTAAACGATTTGTACGAAGCTAATGTCAGAGTAGTGGCCTTGGCGCGAAATCAGAAAAAAGCGGAAGATCTATTTCAGGATTTTTTACATAGTGAGAATTTGCAGCTAGTGTATGCTGACTTGCTGTCAGATTGGCAGATAGAGGAGGATTTGGATTATATTATCCATGGAGCCAGTGCGACGGACTCCTCTTTTTTCGTTGAGCATCCTGTGGAGACAATTGATCTAGCCGTAAATGGAACGAAAAAACTGCTGGAGCTGGCTAAAAATAAGCAGGTTCGCAGTATGGTCTATCTCTCTTCTCTGGAAGTCTACGGGACGACAAATCCGGAAGCTTCCAGCATTAGCGAGAAAGATTACGGTTATTTGGATCCAACCAGTGTTCGTAGCAGTTATTCGGAAAGCAAGCGCGTGGCAGAGTCCTTGTGTGTAGGCTATTGTCATCAGTATCAGGTGCCAGTGAAAATGGCTCGTTTGTCACAAACTTTTGGCCCAGGCGTGAGCTATGAAGACAATAGAGTTTTTGCGCAGTTTGCGCGTGCTGTCCTTGAAAAGAGAGATATTGTTCTCCGAACTAAAGGGGAAACTGTTCGGAACTACTGCTATACCAAAGATGCTATTGAAGCCATTTTTTACATTCTGCTGAAAGGCCAAGCAGGTCAAGCATATAATGTCGCCAATAAAGAGACGGCTATTTCCATTCATGAGATGGCGGAAATGGTTATTGAACTAAGCGGTAGCAATGAAACAAAGTTAGTCTTTGATTTGGCAGAGGATGTGGAAAAGCTAGGCTATAATCCGACAGTTAAGATTCGTCTCAATGCGGACAAGCTTGAGAGTTTGGGCTGGCATGCTCATACTGATTTAGAAACCATGTTTTTACGGTTGATTGAGAGCATGGCATCAGATAGGAAGAAATAGGAGGGCTAATTTGTCTGGTGGATTTAAAAAAATAATAGCTAATTTTTCCTATGTCGTCTTGTCCAATTTGCTGACAGTAATAGTTTCTTCTCTGGTTGTCTTGATTTTGCCTAAGATTATGGGTGTAGAGGAGTATGGCTACTGGCAACTCTATATTTTCTATTTATCCTATGCCGGTTTTGTTCATCTGGGCTGGGTGGACGGAATCTACCTTCGCTACGGTGGTTTGGAGTATGATGATCTGGATAAAGAAAAGTTTTTCTCTCAGTTTCTCATGCTTTTGATCTATCTGACAGGGATTGGAATTTTATTTTTCTTAGGGACTTCTGCCTTTATTAGAGATGAGAGCAGTCGGTTTGTTTTTATACTTTTGGTTTATACCATGTTGGTCACCAATCTGCGATTTCTCTTTGTTTACGTTCTGCAGATGACTAATCGACTAAAGGAAAGTTCCTATGTTGTCAGTGGAGACCGGCTCCTCTATTTACTGCTCTTACTGGTCTTTATTTTCGTGGGTTTTCGAGACTTCAAGATTATGGTCTATGCAGATTTGATTGGTAGAGTTGTTTCTCTTTTTTATGCCATGTATCTATGCCGAGATATGGCTCTGCGACCTCTCTATCAGTTTAAGCTTGATATACAGGAAACGGTTCGCAATATTGCTGTCGGGATTAACCTGATGCTATCAAATGTAGCCAGTATGCTCATTATCGGAACGGTTAGAATGGGGATTCAAAAGGTATGGAACATTGCTACATTTGGGAAAGTATCCTTGACCTTGAGCATTTCCAATCTGCTGATGACCTTTATCAACGCTATCGGTTTGGTCATCTTTCCGATTTTGAAACGGACGGACGAAAGCAAGTTGCCTAAGATTTACAATCAGTTGCGGAATATCCTTATGGTTCTTATGTTTGGAGTGCTTTTGCTGTATTATCCCCTGAAAATAGCTTTGGACAGCTGGCTGCCGGCTTACAGAGAGTCCTTGATATTTATGGCTCTGGTCTTTCCTATGTCTGTCTACGAGGGCAAGATGGCTCTGCTTATCAATACCTACTTAAAAGCCTTACGAATGGAGAGGCAGATTTTTAAAGTAAATGTTATTGCCATGCTTTTAAGCTTTGCTACTACCTTGATTTTTGCAGTTTTTCTGCGCAATCTGAATGCCACAGTACTGTCTATCGTGCTGTTGCTGGCGACTAGGAGTATACTGGCAGAGCTAATCTTAGCCAAGAGGATGCAGATCGAAGTCGTCAAAGATATCTGGGTTGAGTTGCTAATGACGCTTGTATTTATTGCTTCGAATTGGTTTTTATCAGTTTATCTAGCTGCTGCAGCTTACGGATTTGTCTATCTGACCTACAGCATTTACAAATACAAAAGTTTGAAAGGTCTGCTCCAGCAATTGCGGGCTCGTTGATGCTCGAGAAATTATAAATAGTTTAACAATCTAAACGCTAAGCCCTGTCCGGGCTTTTTATATGCACTCTCCTGTCATCAATTGATATGTTTTTTAATGGGCGTGTAATCTGGTCTTGATGAGCTGTAATAATAAACATGCTATAATGTCTGCATGAAGACTGAAAACACAACTTTGCACGCTTTTAAGGCCCTAGCTTGCTTTAGTATTGTTTCCTTACACTTTCTGCTGCCGGGGCAATTTGGCGTTTTTTATCAAATTGTGGCCCGCTTTGCAGTTCCATTTTTCATGATGCTGTCGGGCTATTTTTCCTTTAATATTTCCAGGAATAAGGTCAAGTATCGTCTCAAGCAGATGCTCCTTTTGACAGCTGCCAGTCTCCTGTTTTACACGATTGTGCATTTTGTCAACCTAGTGCTGACCAGAGAATTAACAGAAAAGATGGCAGCTATAAACCTGTCTGATTTTGCGGACTTTTTCCTCTTTAACAGTCCCAGGGACTTGATTGGCTCGGCTGCTACACCGACTTGGTATTTGCTGGCTATTTCCTATATCTACACGCTTTATCTGATTTTTTATAAGCATTTTCACCGCTTAACTAGCTTTGGTGTGTCCTTATTCTTGTTGGTCCTGGCCTTTTGTATTGAGTTCAATACAGATAGCGAATTTTACTATCGCAACTTCCTGTTTATGGGTCTTCCCTTTTTCATTCTAGGGATGCAGTTTGCCAAGCATCGGGATCGGATTTTAGCCTACGACTTGTCGTCTGTCAGGAAATGGGCGATTGGTTTGGGAATAGCAGGCTTGATTCTGCTTGAGTATTGTTTCATGGGTACGGGGTATGACCTCTATCCTAGTACCCTTTTGTCTTCCAGTGCAATTTTCCTCTATGCGGTCAGAAACGGGACCAATATTGATATTCCGATTTTGAATAATATTGCCAAAAAGTACGCCACCATGATTTATATCATCCATCCTTTTATTATCTTCATTTTCAGGTCGATAATGCCTCGGAATACTATTTATAGTTTTGGCTTTTTTATCATTTTCTTACTGTCTTATTTGCTGAGCATAGCTTTTCAGAAAACCATCAGGCCCAGACTTATCAGTGCACTTCCGGCTCAGTGATGTAAGCTGTCATAGCTTATCTTCGCTTTGACTCCGAACTAAAAGCAACAGAGAATACTGTTGCTTTTCTTGGTCTATCTTGGGTTCAGACTGCTCAATACTTTTTCAAAACTGTCAGAGCGAGCTTCGACGGTTATTTTTTCTAGCGTAAAAGGGTGGGTGAAGGTCAGGCGATGGGCATGAAGCATAAGCCGCCCTTTAGGCTGCGGATGATAAAGGGGGTCGCCGATAAGTGGGTGTCCGTGGTGAGCTAGATGAACACGGATCTGATGGGTGCGGCCAGTCTTGAGTTGGCATTTGACCAAGGCAGCCTGCCCAAGTTGCTTGAGCCTAGTCACATGGGTCTCTGCATAGAGTCCTTTTCGGGGGTCAACCAGCCGTTTTCTGCGATCATGGCGGTCGCGGCCAATCTTGTCTTTATAGATAAGATTTTTAGCTGGGAACTTGCCTTGAACCAGAGCCCAATATGCGCGGTTGATTTCTCGCTTTTCCAGCAGTCGATTGAGGATGGGCAGGACAAAGGGGTTCTTGGCAAAGAGGACAGCGCCGCTGGTTTCCTTATCCAGCCGGTGAACGACATAGCAGGTCTCACCGACATAGGCAGAAACATGATTAAGCAGGGCGAGCTCTGTTGGTTCATTAGCATGGGTTTTCATCCCCTCGGGTTTATTGACGATAATGAGGTGCTGGTCCTGATAGAGCTCTTCTACGAGTTCGCCATTTCCAAACAAGATTGTCTTTTGAGGATAATCCTCTTCATCAAATATCAGGCGGATATCATCTCCAGGTTTGACTACAGTCTGCCAATTGATACTTAGACCGTTGACGGACACATGCTTCTTGGTCCGCAGAAAATGACGGATTTTTCGCGGAATGAGAAATTGTTCTTCCAGCAGCTCTTTGACTGTCATAGCGGGCAGTCCATCTGGGATGGTCAGTGTAAATTTCATACATTTATTGTAGCAGAAAGCCATAACTTTGGAAATAGGCAGTGTCGGATAAAACTTGCTGCAGAGGGCTTTAAAAGGCTATTTAATATACCCTTTTTCTTAAAAATAACTAAAAATCAGACAGGAAATAGGGTACTTTCTTGTCTGCACCTAAATAAGGTGATAAAATAAGGTTTATGAAGAATTTAAAAGATTTGTTTGAAAAGTTAGTAGATTATTTTACTATACAGAAACCTCAAAAAGAAGCAGCAGAGGAGGTAGAGCTGACAGAAGAGCAGGCTAAGTCTGGTCTCAGCCGTTCGGGCAAGACCAAGAAGAAACCTCTCTCTCAGCACCCTATCCGCCGTTTTTGGCGCAGGTTTCATCTGACCAAGATATTCCTGATTCTCGGCTTGACCTTTGGTCTGGTGGTCGGCGGCTATCTCTTTTATGTGGCTAAGACGACCAATGTCAAGGATTTGCAGAATGCCCTCAAAGCTACCACGCTCATCTTTGACAAGGATGGTAATGAAGCAGGAAGTCTGTCTGGTCAGAAAGGAACCTATGTTGAGCTGACTGAGATTAGTCAAGATCTGCAGAATGCTGTCATCGCGACAGAGGACCGGACTTTCTATGAGAATGGCGGGATTAACTACAGTCGTTTTATCCTAGCTATCCTGACAGCCGGTCGCTCGGGTGGGGGTTCTACCATTACCCAGCAGCTGGCCAAGAATGCCTATCTGTCTCAGGACCAGACCATTGAGCGGAAGGCCAAGGAATTTTTCCTGGCTCTGGAAATCAATAAGAAATACAGCAAGCAGGAAATCCTGACCATGTACCTCAATAACTCCTATTTTGGAAATGGTGTCTGGGGTGTGGAGGATGCTTCTAAGAAATATTTCGGAGTTTCGGCTAGTCAGCTTAGTTTGGACCAGTCGGCTGTTCTGGCTGGTATGCTCAAGGGACCAGAGATTTATAATCCGCTGTATTCAGTTGAAAATGCGACCAATCGCCGCGATACGGTGCTGCAAAATATGGTTGCTGCAGGCTTTATTGATCAGGGAACAGCCGATCAGGCTGCCGCTGTAGGAATCGGTGGTCAGCTGGTTGATGCTTATGCCGGCAAGTCCGAGGACTACCGCTATCCGTCCTATTTCGATGCGGTCATCAATGAAGCTGTCAATGACTACGGCTTAACTGAAGAAGAGATTGTTAATAATGGCTATCGAATCTATACTGAATTGGATCAGAACTACCAAGCCAGCATGCAGGTTATTTACAGCAATGTCTCTCTCTTTCCTGTAGCAGAAGATGGCACTATGGCTGAGTCAGGCAGTGTTGCCTTGGATCCAAAAACTGGCGGTGTACGGGCATTAGTTGGACGAGTCAATAGTGCAGAAGGCTCTACTTTCAGAAGCTTTAACTATGCAACCCAGTCCTCCCGCAGCCCGGGTTCTACTATCAAGCCTTTGGTTGCTTACAGCCCAGCCGTCGCTGCTGGTTGGCCGACAGACAAGGAGCTGGATAATACCAGAACCACCTTTGGCGACTATACTATCAACAACTACGGCAATATCCAAAGCTCCCCTAAAGTGCCAATGTATCAAGCCTTGGCAGAATCTCTGAACATTCCAGCTGTTTCAACTGTAGATGAGTTAGGCATTAACAAGGCCTTTGAGTACGGGAAAAAGTTTGGTCTGAATATGGACAAGGTTGATAAGACTTTGGGAGTAGCGCTAGGAAGCGGAGTTACAACCAATCCAATGCAGATGGCGCAGGCATATTCAGTCTTTGCCAATGGCGGTGTGATGAATGATGCCCATCTCATTACAAAAATTGAAAATGCCAGCGGTCAGGTTGTCAAGACCCATCGCCAAACCTCTACCCGGGTTCTTAATAGCTCGACTACTGACAAGATGAACAGCATGATGCTGGGGACTTTCTCGAACGGTACAGGTATCTATGCGGCTCCGTATGGTTATACAATGGCTGGTAAGACCGGTACGACTGAAACGGACTTTAACCCAGATTTATCTGGTGACCAATGGGTTATTGGTTATACGCCAGATGTGGTTATTAGCCAGTGGCTAGGCTTTCCAAAAACTGATGAAACCCACTATCTGACTGGGACCAGTGCGAATGAAGCTTCGGCAGTTTTCCGGAATGTTGCCAATAGCATCCTGCCATATACAGAAGGAACTTCCTTTGAAGGGCAGAAGAATGCCTATGCTGCCAACGGTATTGCCCCTGTGGACACCTATGGTACCGAGGAAACGGGTACTACAACCGAAAATAAAGACTTCCTGCAGGACGTTCAGGACCGAGCTCAAAATCTGGTGGATGAAGCCAAGAAAGCCATTGATGACACTGGTATTCCTGAGAAAGCGAAAAACCTCTGGGATACTGTTACCAGCTGGTTTCAATAGGATTTAAAAGAGCTGAACGGCTTGTCAAAAGTATAGAATCCTGCTATAATAAGAAAGATGGAGGCGTTATGGCATTAAAAAAAGCGAGTCTAGCGTGTACAGTCTGTGGTTCTAGGAACTACTCGGTTAAGCTCAGTAGCACTCCAAAACCAACGCGTTTAGAAGTTAATAAATTTTGTAAGCATTGCAGTAAATACACCCTGCATAAAGAAACTAGATAGGAGATTGTTGTGAAATTCTTTAAAGATGTTTTTAAACTATTGAAAGATACAACTTGGCCTACCCGAAAAGAAAGATGGACAGATTTTATTTCTGTCATGGAATACACTGCATTCTTTGTAGTAATCATCTATATCTTTGACAAAGTAGTGGCAAGCGGTCTTTTCCAGATTCTGAATATTTTCTCTTAATGATTTAAGTAGAAATAAAAAAGTCTACAACAGGCATATTATTCAAAGTCCCACCTACTCACAATAGGTGGGACTTTTGACGTATGCACTTATTTATGCGCTGACAATTTCAGTCAGCTTCAAAAAATCAAATCTATCTATAATTCATCGTTTGAAATAAAAATTTCTCATACTAGACAACGCTGATTCAAGAATTTTTGGGCAGAATTGCAAGACTTTGATTTGTCAGGAAAATAGTTATTAAATTCCTTTGCATTTGAGGAAATTATGGTATAATAGGGCTAGAAAGAAGCAGAAGCCCGCAGGCTTTTTTATTTAGGAAAGGATGAACTCATGGACAGTTTTGACAAAGGCTGGTTTGTACTACAGACCTACTCAGGCTATGAAAATAAGGTAAAAGAAAATCTTTTGCAGCGCGCTCAGACTTATAATATGCTGGAAAATATCTTGCGCGTGGAAATCCCTACTCAGACCGTGCAAGTAGAGAAAAATGGCAAGACCAAGGAAATCGAAGAAAATCGCTTCCCTGGTTATGTCTTGGTGGAAATGGTCATGACAGATGAAGCTTGGTTTGTCGTGCGGAATACTCCGAATGTAACAGGATTTGTCGGATCGCACGGAAACCGCTCTAAACCAACGCCACTCTTGGAAGAAGAAATTCGCAACATTCTCATCTCTATGGGTCAAACAGTGCAGGAGTTTGACTTGGACGTTAAGGTTGGGGATACTGTTCGTATCATCGATGGTGCCTTCACTGACTATACAGGTAAGATTACGGAGATTGATAATAACAAGGTCAAGATGATTATTTCCATGTTTGGTAATGACACCGTAGCCGAAGTTAATCTAAGCCAGATTGCAGAGCTTTAATCGACGAAGCCGTTATCCTCGTCAAAAATAAAATCCAAGACTAAAAACGTCTTGGATTTTTGTGTTTTTGGAACGGAGTGTGAAATTACTTATCCTTAATGACGGAGTCAATAATATCTTTGGTTTGTTTCATTTGATAGGTAGACATTACTCCAACGATTTGATTGTTCTGGGTAGAGAAACTAAACTGTTCATCATTAGAATTTTTATAGACAAAGGTTGTATCGCGTTCTGAACGCATAATCATTTCCGGACGACCAAGCTTGTCGAAAGCTGTCTTGGGAGTGTCGGATGTGGTGATGCTAGAGTAACTGCTTTTGGCTGGCTGAGCGTCTTTTAGACTAAAACTCAAATTCGTCAGGACATTATTGGTAAAGTAGCACATAATGTCTCCGTTGTCTGTGTGCCAGATGTTAACAGAGTTGCCAGGGTCATTCTCATCAGTGCTGAATGTAGGTTGGCCTAGAGCCGCTGTTACCTCATCGTAAGACGTTTTAGGTTTGTCACCATTGATATCCTCTCCGTTTACCTGAATGACAAAGCCAGTGGAAATATGAAAATTTCTTATTTTCTCTAATTCAGGAATAGAAGCTGCATCTGGTATGTATTGTAGTGCAGAAGCATCATCTGGATCAAAGGTAGCACGTTTCTGAAATACCTCATCACTACTTTCATAGGTGCTAGAGCTACTGCTAGATGATTTGCTGGATGTTTCCTTAGAGGATGAACTTTTCGAAGCTTTGAGGGAGCTAGGCGTCTTTTTTCTTTGCTGTGTCTGCTTGGCAGGCATGCAGGCTGAGAGAGCTAGCAGAGAGAGAAGGCTGAGGGCATAGAAGCTGATTTTTTTCATAATCAATCTTTTTTCCTTTCGCTGATGATGAATGATATTTTTATAATATTATATCAGCAAAATTTGCTAGAAACAATAGGAAATGCAATAAAAAAGCCCTTTGAGGGGCTTCTAGAAATATATTTACGAAGGCGGTAGACGGATTTGAACCGACGATCAAGCTTTTGCAGAGCCGTGCCTTACCACTTGGCTATACCGCCGCAACTCTTATTATTCTATCGTAAATACTTGCTTTCGTCAAGAGTCTTTCAAAGTCAAATCAGAAAATGTTAGACACTACCATTCTGAACGCTTCAGGAACAAATGTTCAGCTGAGAAGTGGAATTCGTACTTAGTGGCAGAAAATCTGGTAAATGCCTTGTCAAAGAGCTGCCCTTTTGTTATAATAGAGGGTGCCGTGTAAATGGCAAAATACTCATTTTAGATGAATTGTGGGACTGTTGCCCTCGGGTGGTCCTGCGAGCTGAAATCTAAAAGAGGAAAAAAACAAAAAGGAGAATTTACTCATGGCAGTAATTTCAATGAAACAACTTCTTGAGGCTGGTGTTCACTTTGGTCACCAAACTCGTCGCTGGAACCCTAAGATGGCTAAATACATCTTCACTGAGCGTAACGGTATCCACGTAATCGACTTGCAGCAAACTGTAAAGTATGCTGACCAAGCTTACGACTTTATGCGTGATGCTGCTGCTAACGATGCAGTTATCCTCTTCGTTGGTACTAAAAAGCAAGCTGCTGACGCTGTCAAAGAAGAAGCAGAACGTTCAGGTCAATACTTCATCAACCACCGTTGGTTGGGTGGAACTCTTACAAACTGGTCTACTATCCAAAAACGTGTAGCTCGTTTGAAAGAAATCAAACGCATGGAAGAAGACGGAACTTTCGAAGTTCTTCCTAAGAAAGAAGTCGCTCTTCTCAACAAACAACGTGCTCGTCTTGAAAAATTCTTGGGCGGTATCGAAGATATGCCTCGTATCCCAGATGTGATGTACGTAGTTGACCCTCATAAAGAGCAAATCGCTGTTAAGGAAGCTAAGAAATTAGGTATCCCAGTGGTTGCCATGGTTGATACTAACACTGATCCTGATGATATTGATGTTATCATCCCAGCTAACGATGATGCAATCCGTGCGGTTAAATTGATCACTGCGAAAATGGCTGATGCTGTTATCGAAGGCCGTCAAGGTGAAGATAGCGTTGAATCAGTAGAAGCAGAATTGGCTGCAACTGAAACTCAAGCAGATTCTATCGAAGAAATCGTTGAAGTTGTTGAAGGTTCAAACGAATAATCAGTAAACTAACCTAAAGGGGCGGGGCTCAGCCCAGCTCCTTTATTTAAATTAAAAAATAGGAGAAGAAAAATGGCAGAAATTACAGCTAAGCTTGTCAAAGAATTGCGTGAAAAATCTGGTGCTGGTGTCATGGACGCTAAGAAAGCACTTGTTGAAACTGATGGTGACATCGAAAAAGCGATTGAATTGCTTCGCGAAAAAGGTATGGCAAAAGCAGCTAAGAAAGCTGACCGTGTTGCCGCTGAAGGTCTGACAGGCGTTTACGTAAACGGTAATGTTGCCGCTGTTGTTGAAGTAAATGCTGAAACTGACTTCGTTGCGAAAAATGCTCAATTTGTTGACTTGGTAAATGCTACTGCGAAAGTCATCGCTGAAGGCAAACCAACTAACAACGAAGAAGCACTTGCTTTGACAATGCCTTCAGGTGAAACTCTTGAAGCTGCATACGTATCTGCAACTGCAACTATCGGAGAAAAAATCTCTTTCCGTCGCTTTGCTTTGATTGAAAAGACAGATGCTCAACACTTTGGTGCTTACCAACACAACGGTGGCCGTATCGGAGTTATCTCAGTTATTGACGGTGGAGACGATGCTCTTGCTAAGCAAATCTCTATGCACATCGCTGCGATGAAACCAACAGTTCTTTCATACAAAGAATTGGATGAGCAATTTGTTAAAGATGAATTGGCTCAATTGAACCATGTCATCGATCAAGACAACGAAAGCCGTGCAATGGTTGGTAAACCAGCTCTTCCACACTTGAAATACGGTTCTAAAGCTCAATTGACTGATGCAGTTGTTGCACAAGCTGAAGAAGACATCAAGGCTGAGTTGGCTGCTGAAGGCAAACCAGAAAAGATCTGGGACAAGATCATCCCAGGTAAAATGGATCGCTTCATGCTTGACAACACTAAAGTTGACCAAGCATACACACTTCTTGCACAAGTGTACATCATGGATGATAGCAAGACAGTTGAAGCTTACCTTGAATCAGTAAATGCTTCAGTAGTTGAGTTCGCTCGCTTTGAAGTTGGTGAAGGTATTGAGAAAGCTGCTAACGACTTTGAAAACGAAGTAGCGGCAACAATGGCTGCTGCTCTTGGTCAAAACTAATCGTTTTTAGCTTAGAAATAGAATGATAAAAAGGTCTGAGAATTTGCCTCAGGCCTTTTCATTTGTAGCATTTTGAAACATCAAGTTTAGAATGCTAAGCAGCATCACTTAGCTGCTTTTTCTCTTTCTTCCTTATGAGCAATCAAGCCGTTGGTAAAAATCAATACTGCCAAGAGTAAGAGAAGCACTGTCGTTTGGGGGTAAGTCAAGCTAAACTGGTAGACTTTGGTAATAAACAAAAGGGGCAGAGTAACCACCATCATAATCAGAAAGCTATACCATTTGACTCGGTTGCTGACCAGCTCCTGTTCGAAGAGCAAGGGAGCATAAAGACAGGCGATGAGAGCTCCGATAGGAATATCAACATAGTCAGCAGAAAAGATAGTAAAAATACTCAGAGCTGCAAAGAGCCATTTGAGTACATGACGAGAATAGTTGAGCCAATCCATTTTCATTGGATTATCCTCCTTGTTTAGATGATAGTTGGCAGGCAGGAGTTTCTGTCTGTCTTTTCCTTGTAGATTTCCACCTATATTATAACGCTTTAAAAGCAAAAAGCAAGCGGTTACACAAGTCTATCAAAGCTTTTTCACTAGTTTGAATTGTCAGACCTTTCAGTCATCCCTTTTTCTTTCAAAATAAAGACTTTTCCGGTATAATATTAGTCAAAGATAGTCAATGTTAGAGAAGCAAGGAAAGAAGAGATTTATTCTGAAATTCTCAACTGGAAAGGGAAGTCATGGGTGCAAAAAACACATCGGACAGTATTGAAGCATATATCAAGTCTATTCTGGCTCAGGCTGGCATGGTTGAACTGAAACGCAGTGAACTGGCTGATGTTTTTCAGGTGGTTCCCAGCCAGATTAACTATGTGATAAAGACTCGTTTTACGGAAAGTCGGGGCTATACCGTCGAGAGCAAGCGTGGCGGTGGCGGCTATATTCGAATTGGAAAGATTGAATTTTCCGACCAGCATCAGATGCTTTGCGGCCTGTACGACAGTGTGGGAGAGCGTGTCAGCCAGCAGGTTTTCACAGATGTTATTCAGCTTCTTTTTGATGAGAAGATTATGACTGAACGTGAGGGCAATTTAATCTTATCAACGGCTTCGGACTCGATTTTGGGTGATGGAGCTGCGGTTATTCGTGCCCGGATATTAAAAAGGATTTTGCAACAACTAGACAGAAAAGGAATGGAATCATAAATGAAATACTCAAAAGTCTTAATAGAAAGCTTGGAAGCAG
Organism: Streptococcus sanguinis; assembly: GCF_020729765.1. Lineage (GTDB taxonomy): Bacteria > Bacillota > Bacilli > Lactobacillales > Streptococcaceae > Streptococcus > Streptococcus sanguinis_Q. The sequence goes on from NZ_JAJEPD010000048.1 coordinate 43,490, forward strand.
CCCAGCTCTTGGCCGGCCATTTTACGACAGATTATCTGGAATCATGGCATCTGCTGATTGCTCTGGCTAATAATCCCTACAGCGTTGCTGGCTCAGTTCTCAATGAGTTTCCTGTGGAAGTTGATGGATTTGAAGAAGCGGCTTTTCAGATTACTGGTCAGGCTTATCAGAAAGACGGTCACTTCGAGCTGCTGCCTTTTTCTTATCGCTTAGAGGAGTTGTTTGAGGAGGCGGGGCAGATTGCAGAAGCTGTTCGGGCTAAGCATGTAGGTACTGAGCATGTGCTGCTGGCCATGCTATTTGACCGGGGTACCTTGGCCTCTCGTATTCTGGAATTTACCGGCTTTAGCTACGAGGACAAAGAGCAGGGGCCGAAAATCAGTGATTTGCGAAAGGTCTTGGAGCAGCGAGCTGGCTGGGGCAAGGAAGATATCAAGGCTATTCGCAGTCTGAATAAGGGAGTAATGGCCGCTAAGCAGACCATGGCCAATATGATGGGTATGCCAGCTTCTACCAGCGGGGGGCTAGAAGACTACACTCGAGATTTGACGGAGCTGGCTAGAGATGGCCGATTGGAGCCCGTCATTGGCCGCGATCAAGAAATTTCACGAATAGTTCAGATTCTCAGTCGCAAGACTAAAAACAATCCAGTGCTGGTTGGCGATGCTGGGGTTGGTAAGACAGCTCTGGCTTTAGGACTGGCTCAGCGTGTAGCGGCTGGTCAGGTTCCGGCTGAACTTGCTAAGATGCGGGTTTTGGAGCTGGACTTGATGAATGTAGTTGCTGGCACTCGCTTTCGCGGAGACTTCGAGGAGCGGATGAACAACATCATCAATGACATTGAAGAAGATGGTCATGTCATTCTCTTCATCGATGAGCTGCATACTATCATGGGATCTGGCAGCGGTATTGACTCGACCTTGGATGCGGCCAATATTCTGAAACCGGCTCTGGCTCGCGGCACTCTGCGGACAGTTGGTGCTACGACGCAGGAAGAGTATCAGAAACATATTGAAAAAGATGCGGCTCTTTCTCGGCGTTTTGCCAAGGTCAGCATAGAAGAGCCAAATATGGCTGACAGCATTGTTATTTTACAAGGTCTGAGAAAGAGCTATGAGGACCATCACAAGGTGCAGATTAGTGATCAGGCGATTGAGACGGCGGTGAAATATGCCCATCGCTATCTGACTAGCAAGCATCTGCCAGACTCTGCCATTGATCTTTTGGACGAAGCCAGTGCAACAGTGCAGAATAGAGGACCGCAAAATTACGAGCAGTCGGATTTGACGCCAGTGGATCAAGCCTTGATGGCAGCGGACTTTAAAAAGGTTTCACAACTGCTTGAGCAAGAGCAGCAACCCAAGCTCTATAAACTGAAAGTGGAAGAAGACGATGTTTTGGCTACTCTGAGTGGCTTGTCTGGTATTCCAGTGCAGAAGCTGACTCAGACAGATGCGAAGAAATACCTCAATTTGGAAACAGAACTGCATAAACGCGTGATTGGGCAGGACGAGGCGATTTCAGCTATCAGCCGAGCCATCCGACGGAACCAGTCTGGTATCCGCAGCAGCAAGCGGCCGATTGGCTCCTTTATGTTCCTAGGTCCGACAGGAGTCGGAAAAACAGAGCTAGCCAAGGCCTTGGCTGAAAGTCTCTTTGATGACGAATCTGCTCTCATCCGCTTTGATATGAGTGAGTACATGGAGAAATTCGCGGCTAGCCGCCTCAATGGAGCGCCTCCAGGCTATGTAGGCTATGAAGAAGGAGGGGAGCTGACGGAGAAGGTACGCAACCGACCTTATTCTGTCCTGCTCTTTGACGAGGTGGAAAAGGCGCATCCGGATATTTTCAATGTCCTCCTCCAGGTCTTGGATGATGGTCAGCTGACGGACAGCAAGGGTCGCAAGGTGGACTTCTCCAACACGATTATTATCATGACCAGCAATCTGGGGGCAACTAGTTTGCGGGATGATAAGACGGTGGGCTTTGGAGCGCGGGATATTCGCTTGGACCATGCCAATATGGAAAAACGGATGCTGGAAGAGCTTAAGAAAGCTTATCGACCAGAGTTTATCAACCGTATCGACGAAAAGGTAGTTTTCCACAGCTTATCTGCAGAAGATATGCAGGAAGTGGTCAAGGTTATGGTCAAACCGCTCATTGCCAGTCTTACTGAGAAGGGAATTGAGCTGAAGTTCCAGGCTAGTGCCCTTAAGCTGCTGGCTCAGGAAGGCTACGATGTGGAAATGGGGGCACGGCCATTGCGCCGCACTCTGCAGACCCAGGTAGAGGACAAACTATCTGAACTCCTCTTGACAGGAGATTTGATGACGGGTCAAACTCTTAAGGTCGGGGTCAAGGCTGGCCAACTCAAGTTCGAAGTGGCCTAGAAAGTGCAGTCTTTTAATGGAAAGTTGAGTGCTCGCGGTTAATCCCTGATAGCAATCATACCTATAGATACCGAACAGTTATTTCATCATTCAATGAAACTGGGAAATTGAAGGATTGGAGGCTGAGATGTCGTTTTTTAAAGATTTGTTTGCTGGCAAGAAAGCCAAATTGAAAACACCAGAAGAGCGCAAGGCGGCTAGTATCCAGCGTTTGAAAAAGGAAGGTATTCCTTACATCGAGCATTTGCCAGTTATCGAAGGTGCTGAGCAGGTGCGACCGCGCTCGCTAGAAGAAATTGCGCGTCGAGCTATTACCAGCCTCTTGATTATTCAGGCGGCCTTGGATATCGAAAATAATAATTATAATGAGGAGAGCCGCCATTGGCTGCAGGATAAACTGCAGCAATACGGGGTGCAGGAAGAGTTGACGCCCAAAGAAAGGGCAGTCTTGGAAGATTGTGCCGACTCGGCAGCTATTATTAATATGGTTTGGAAATATGAGGCCTATTGGTCCCTGATTTGGTACTTGGGTCTAGTAGATGCTTTGCCGTTTCCAGATAAGATTTGTGATTGTGATGCTGCTATTGATGCAGTCGCTAGTGCGGTTGACTTTCAGGAATTTCTGGGTAAATGCCAACCGCGCAGCTTAGAAGAATTACTGGATGAAGATGATTTGATTTATCGTTATCATTGGGCCTGTGTTGATGCTCGGATTCATGACCAGCCAGCACCGGCAAGCCTTGATGAAAGTGTTGTTCTGGAGAGACGGTCTGGCCTTGACTGGCTACTGGGGCTGAATACGGCCCAAGACTGGGATGCTGTTGAGCTGCATACCTAGTCCAACTTCTCTTGATTCACTCAATTAGAAAAGGAGGTACCTTTGTCCGCTCGTAAAATGGCTAAAATTGCCATCCTATCGGCTTTATGTGTGGCCTTTCGCTATGCATTTTCCTTTCTGCCCAATGTGCAGCCTATCTCAGCTATCTTTTTCCTGATTGTTATCTTTGAGGATTTGCCGACTTCACTCCTGGTCATGGCTGTGACGATGTTTACATCAGCTTTTCTTTTGGGGATGAGCCCAATCGTCCTCTTTCAGTTGCTGTCCTTTGGACTGATTCTTTGCCTTTGGCGGCTGCTCTATCCTAGGTTAAATCTAGTGGGACAGGGAATAACAGCAGCTCTCCTATCCTTTGGCTATGGCATTGCCATCGATACACTGACAGCCTTGCTGTACAACTATCACTGGTGGTCTTATGCGATTATCAACGCTTTGACTTTCAATATAGCGCACGGACTGTCGACCTTGTTTTTTTACCCACTCTTGTACCCTATTTTAAGGAGGCTCTATAATGAAAAAAATCTTTAGTTTGCTCACACTTGCTTTTGCCCTTCTCCTTGTTGGTTGCGGCAGCAGCCAGACAAATACTGACAAGAGCTCTAGCTCTGCTGATTCTTCTGTCAAAAAGGAACTGAGAATCAGCATCAGTATTGCACCAGAAGGTCAGGAGAAGAGCGAGAAAACGGTGGCTGTTGAAGAAGGAAAGACAGCTATGGATGCTTTGAAGAAGGCCTATAAGGTCGAAGAAAAAGATGGTTTTATCACTTCGATTGACGGTCATGCTCAAGATGAAACAAAGGGCCTCTACTGGATGTTTAAAGTCAACGGAGAAATGGCTCCTAAGGCAACCAATCAAATCACTGTCAAGGATGGAGACAAGCTGGAATTCTACCAAGAAGTCTATCAGCAATAAATCTTTTATAAAAAGAATCTGATGCTTAAGACATTAGGTTCTTTTTTTGCGCTTAATACAGTTTTAAAGTGTCTGAAAAATATTTTTATAAAATTTTATAAAAAACTATTGACAAAAGAAAAATATAGTTTATAATAAAATCATAGAAATAATAAAATATAAAAAACAATAAAAAGGTTAAACGTATGAAAGAAAAAATTGCAATCGTCTTTGGAACATTTGCTCCCTTGCATCAGGGGCATATCGACTTGATACAGAAGGCTAAGCGTTCTTACGATAAGGTGCGCGTGGTGGTTTCAGGCTATCAGGGAGACCGTGGGCAGGAAGTGGGTCTGTCTCTGCAGAAGCGATTCCGCTATACGCGGGAGACTTTCGCAGATGATGAGTTAACACAGGTTTATAAGCTAGATGAAACTTCCTTTCCCCGATATCCTCTGGGTTGGGACAAGTGGCTGTCAGCTCTATTAGAGTTGGTGAGCTATGATGCAGAACGGGAGGAACTGATTTTCTTTGTTGGTGAGGCTGACTATCAGGAAGAGTTAGAAAAGCGCGACTTCAAAACTTCCTTGCAGGAGCGACAGTTTGGGATTTCAGCTACGATGATTCGGGAAAATCCTAGTCGTTATTGGAAATATATCGCCCAACCTTTCCGCCGTCACTTTACTAAGAAAGTGCTGATTATGGGTAGCGCCAGCAATGGTAAAACGACCTTGGCCAAGGATTTGGCTCGCTTTTATGATGCTCCAGTTAGTCTGGAATATGCTCGAGAATACCAGATTCAAAATAATGTGCGAGACGATGAGCTGACCCCTAAAGACTACTATTATCTGCTCTTAGGACAATATGCTCAGACTTCTCGCTTGATTGACAGCAGCGCCAACCGTGGTCTGGTCGTGGCTGATACAAATTCACTGGTAACTAAGGCTTACTATGATTACTATCTGAAAGAAAGTCCGGTTCAGGATGAAGAGACAGATACCTTTGACAATCTCTTTGCCAGCATCTTGTCCAAGGAAAAATGGGATTTGATTCTCTTTGCTGAGCCGGTCGGGGCCTATGTTAACGATGGCTTTCGTGATATGAGTATGGCAGACGAGGCTATCCGCAGTGATTTTTCAAGCCATCTAAAAAGGCTGAAAGAGCAGTGCTTGGCTCATATTCCGACGGTCTATCTGGCTGGCAGTTATTTGGACAATTATCAGGCGGCCAAAGAAGCGATCGACATGATTTATCAAGCGGATTAAAAAAGAAAGTGGTAAAATAGAATGGTAGTAAAAAATCAAAAACTCTCTCCTGCAGCTCTCTATGCAGGACTGAAACAAAAATCTCAGACCTTTGTTCAGAATTTCCGCAATGTCTGTGCGGCAGCTAAAAAGCAGGGTATAAAAGGGGTCGCGAAATTGTTCTGGCAGGATTTATTTGGCGGGCGCAGCTTGCCTCAATGGCTCTACTTGCTTGCTCTTTCCAGTCTGCCTTTCATTCTGGAGTTCACCAGTGGTCAGGAGCAGCATGACTGGCTGGGACTCTTTGCTTCTTGGACAGGCATCGTCTGCGTTATTCTAGTGGCCGAGGGGCGGGCCAGCAATTACCTCTTTGGAGCGGTTAATTCGGCAATTTACCTCCTATTATCTTTTCAGGCTAGCTTCTATGGAGAAGTGCTGACTACGGTCTACTTCTTTATCATGCAGCCAATCGGCCTTTATACTTGGCTGTCCAATCGGGTCAATGAACAAGATAAGGAAGGGCCATCTCATTTCGAAGCTAAGAAGTTAGACTGGCGTGGCTGGCTTAAATATTTGGCCTTGACGGCTTTGATTTGGATTGGTATGGGCTTAGCCTATAAGAGCATTCACAGTCACCGGCCTTTCCGTGATAGTGTGACAGACGCGACCAATGGTATTGGTCAGCTTCTCATGACTGGTCTCTACCGCGAGCAGTGGATTTTCTGGATTGCGACCAATCTCTTCAGTATCTATCTCTGGTGGGGTAGCAATCTCCATATCCAGGCCATGTACTGGGTCTATACCCTCAATAGTATCGTCGGATGGTATCAGTGGACCAAGGCGGTGAAGAAAGCTTAGACCAAGGCTTGAGATTTTTGATAGAAAAAGATAGCTTAGGAAAGGACGAAAAATTCATGACCAAACAGGATATCCCATCGGGAATGTCGGAAAAAGAGTATTACGAAACCATGGCGGATGAGTCCGCCTTTTTGGCATGGTACAAGACACAGGATTTACCCAAGTATGAGACGCCTAGCGTAACAGCAGATATGGTGGCTTACTGTTTTGTGGAAGGCCAGATAAAACTCTTGGTCATCAAGCGCAAGGCCCACCCTTATCAGAATAAATATGCTTTAGTCGGAGGCTTTGTAGACAAGCATGAAGATGCTTATCAGGCCTGCATTCGGGAAGTCAAGGAAGAGGTGGGGCTGGAGATACCGCTGGAAAAGGTGGAGCAGCTGATGACGGTATCTACTCCTGGGCGTGATCCGCGAGGTTGGGTCATCACTATTGCCCATCTGGTCTATCTGCCGGCCATAGCAGTAGATCAAGTACAAGCTGGCGATGATGCCAAGGAAGTCACCTTTCTTGATGTAGACTTTAAGACAAGGAGTTTTAGAGACGGTGAGCGGCTCCTGGCAGCAGAGGACTTTGCCTTTGACCACTACCAAATCCTGCTGGAATCTATCAAGCGGATTCAGGGGCGACTGGACTGGAATCCAACTTTTCTCCATTTGCTAGAATCACCGTTTACTGTTTATGAAGGGACTGAGTTGGTCAATCTCATCACGCCTAGACGACCTATTGTCAGCAATAATTTTCTAGTGAAATTTGGAGAATACCTAGAGGAGGCTGGTGTTAAGCGCGTGCCAAAGAAGAAGCCGAGAAAAGTGTATCGGCTGAAGGCAGAAAAACCAGATTAAAAGAAAGCCGATCATATATTTCTCTGCAGGACAAATTTGTCCTGTTTTTTCGTTTTTAATTACGAATAGATAAGTAGAAGCAAGTTTCTCATGACAAAAGAAACAGATTAAGAAATAGAACTTCGCTTGAGTAAAAAATTTTTTAAGAATTTTGCATAAATGATTGACATAGTAAAATTACAGTGTTACAATAATGTTACAAAAAGATTTCTAAATATTACAAGGAGACAAAAGATGAAAACACGTACTTATACAAAAATGATGGCAGCTGCAGTTCTGGCTTCTAGTTTGCTTTTAGGGGCATGTGGTAAGAAAGAAGAAAGTGCAACAAGTGCTAGTTCTAGCAAGACTGTTCAAGCTTCTTCTAGCTCAAAAGTTGCGTCATCCAGCAAGGCCAGCGCTTCTCCTAAGGCTAGCAATAGCGCTTCTTCAGAAGGAGCAGTTAGCCAGCCTGGACAAGCCCAAGCTCCTGCCAGTCAGCAACAGTCTACTGTAGAAGCGCCTCAAGCCCAACAACCGCAGCCGCAGCAAGCTTCAGGTCGACAAAACACTCAGAATCAAGCAACTCAACCATCCCAAGCGCCTGAAAGCAATCGCCAGCTTCAGAATAAACAGGCAGCTAGCAATGCTCGCTATAAAGGTGTCTTGACAATGGTGGATGGGGATTTCTCAGCCGCTGCTGGTACTTGGAAAGATGCCAATGGAAATACTGTGACCGTATCAGGTAATGGTCAATTCACAGTCCAGTCTGCAGATGGAAAGACAGATAATTATTCCATTGCTTCCTACTCTTATACACTGGATGATGGCAAATACAATGCGCAGTTAAGCGGGCAAGGCAATGCCAATCTGCAGATTACAACAGGAGCGGATGGTTCAGTAACAAGCGTTGTGGTGACCCAACCCTAAACAGAACAAAAAAGGAAGTCCAATTGGCTTCCTTTTGGTTTTATTTTTGAATTTGTAAGAGTTCTTCAATTTCAGCCAGACTTTCAGCTTGTGAAATAGCACCGCGGAGCTTGGCTGCTCCGGCAGTACCACGCAAATAATGCGGAGCTAGACCACGGAATTCGCGGATGGCCACATATTCTCCTTTGAGATTTACCAAGCGGGAGAGGTGGTCGTGGGCGATTTTCATCTTGTCCTCAAAGCTGAGGTCTGGAAGAACTTCGCCGGTTTCAAAGTAGTGGTTAATTTGGTTAAAGAGGTAGGGATTTCCCATAGCTGCTCGACCTACCATGACGGCATCGGCACCGACTTCCTCGATACGCTGTTTAGCGTCTTGGACGCTGCGGATATCACCGTTAGCGATGAAAGGAATCTTAGTCAGAGCATGGGCTACGTCGTGCAAGGTCTCAAGGTCAGCATGACCAGTATACATTTGCTCACGGGTCCGCCCGTGCATAGCTAGGGCTGAGACTCCAGCAGCTTCAGCTGCCAGAGCATTTTCTACAGCCAGTGAGCTGTCAGACCAGCCAGTCCGCATCTTAACTGTCAGGGGAATATCTAGCACTGACTGGACCTTGTTGATGATTTTATAGATTTTCTCAGGGTCCTTGAGCCATTTAGCTCCGGCTTCGTTTTTAACGATTTTATTGACCGGGCAGCCCATATTGATATCGACAATATCTGCCTTGGTATTTTCTTGGATAAATTCTGCTGCGCGAGCCAAACTGTCCTCGTCGCTACCGAAAAGCTGGATAGAAACGGGATTTTCTCCCTCATCAATATGGAGCATGTGAAGGGTTTTTTCGTTGTTATACTGGATGCCTTTGTCAGAGACCATTTCCATCACGACCAGGCCTGCTCCCAGCTCTTTGGCAATGGTCCGAAAAGCAGAGTTGGTTACGCCGGCCATAGGCGCCAGAACTGTGCGGTTGGGAATTTCAACATTCCCAATCATAAAAGGGGTATTAAGATTTGTCACGAATCAGTTCCTCCAGGTCGTTTTGGTCAAAGTGATAGGCTGTCTGGCAGAATTGGCAGACGATTTCAGCTCCTTGGTCTTGGTCACGCATCTCTTCTAAGTCAGCCTTTGGCAGGGTAGCCAAGGCATTCATGAAGCGCTCTTTGCTACAGTCGCACTGGAAGCGGATTTTCTCTTCAGACAGGCGTTTGTATGGGTCATCACCATAGATGGCAGCCAGCAGAGCTTCGATATGGTCATCGGATTCCAGCAGTCTTGAGATAGCAGGCATTTCTTGGATTCGCTTCTCAAAGCGGGCAATTTCAGCTTCTTTGGCACCAGGCAGAACTTGTACCAAGAAGCCGCCAGCGACCTTGACTTTATCATTCTCATCCAAGAGAACATTGAGACCAACTGCGGAAGGTGTTTGCTGGCTTTCGGTTAGGTAGAAAGCTAGGTCTTCGCCGATTTCTCCAGAGATGAGAGGAGTCATGGAGTTGTAAGGATTGCCAGTACCGTAGTCCGTGATGACGAGGAATTCGCCTTGGCCAACAAAAGGACCAACTAGAACCTCACCGGTGGCAGTCTTTTTGATATCTACACCGGGATTTTGTACATAGCCTTTGACATTGCCCTCGGTATCTGCCACTGTGATAATTGCGCCTAGTGAGCTGGTCCCGAGGACCTTGACGGTAATCTTGGTCTGGCCTTTTTCATTTGCAGCTAAAATTTGACTGGCAATCAGTGTGCGGCCAAGTGCAACGGTAGAGCTTGCTTGAGTTTGATGTTTTTCTTGAGCGGTCCGAACCGTCTCTGTGCTATCCAGCACATAAGCACGGAAAGAACCATTTTCTGAGATAGTTTTGATAATTTTGTCCATACCATTTATTTTAACATAAAATAGAAAAACAAGCGCGAGGCTGCGCTTGTTTTTTGGGGTTAGGAAGCGTTTTAAGAGCAAAAATAGTATAATAAAGCAAAGGAGGCTAGTATGAACCAATCTTTGAAAGCGGCAGTCTATGGTCTAGCAGTAGCTGATGCATTAGGAGTTCCGTATGAATTCTTGACCCGTGGCAGTTTTAAAGCAGTTGAGATGGTGGGTTATGGCAGCCATCAGCAACCTGCTGGAACTTGGTCAGATGATACTAGCCTTGTTTTGGAGACCTGTGATTCTATTAGGGGAAAAGGTAAGATTGACCCTGTCGATATGCAGCAGCGGTTTAAAAATTGGCTCTTTGAGGGAGCTTACACACCAGATGGTTTGACCTTCGATGTAGGAAATGCGACTCGCGAAGCTTTGACAAGAGGACACGGTCTATCTGATGAATATTCCAACGGGAATGGTTCTTTGATGCGGATTCTGCCCCTAGCTTTTACGGCAGCTGGTCCGTCTGATATTGAAGCTGTTTCCAGTATTACTCATGCCCATGCGACTTCCGTGGAGGCCTGCCTGCTTTATGTGGATATTGCTCGTAGGCTCTTAAAAGGCCAGCAACTACCGGAAATACTATCAGGCTTAGAGACTAGTACGACCTATGCTCGTTTGCAAACTTTAGAAGATCTGACCGAAGATGACATTCGCTCTACTGGCTATGTGGTGGATACCTTGGAAGCAGCACTGTGGTGTCTGCTGACTAGCACTTCTTATCCGGAAACTGTCCTGAAAGCTGTTAATTTGGGCGATGACACTGATACAGTAGCAGCAGTTGCTGGCGGCTTGGCTGGTATCATCTATGGTTTGGAAGGGATTCCTGATAACTGGTTAGCCCAGCTGCGGCATAAAGAATTGTTGGAAAGCTGCTTGTTTTAAAGGGATAATCGGAAGACAGGACTGTATTGATCATTTAAAAAGTAAAACTGTAAAAGAGCCATCTAGGCTCTTTTGCTTATTCTGTAGTTAATTCTTTCTGGGCTTCCTTGCCTTGGTCCAACAGGGCTTGGATAATCTTTTGATCACGCAGTTTGACAGAGTTGTTGATGGTCTCTGCAGATTGGATAACAGTGGCTTCTAGCAGAGCGCGTTTTTCTCGTCCTTTATCAATGGCTTCGATAATGCCTTGATTTTGTGCGACGAGGCTTTCTGCCAGCTTAGTGACAGATTCAACAGCGATAGTAGGGCTTTGGGAAATCCGCTCCAGTTGAGGAATGACTTCCTTGCTCGTTTCGGCGAGCATTTGCAGGGCAGCGTTATTCGCATTAGAGATAGCGTCAGCTACCTGACCAGACTTCATCGATTGCTGGAGAATGCCTAACTGGGCGATAGACAGTTTCATAGTTGGAATGGTATTTCGACGGAGCATTCCAAGTTTTTGGCGCATATCAGAGGAAACCTTGACCAGATTACGCATTTGAGGGGTAGTTGCCCAAGCCACATAGAGACGGCTGACATATTCAGTATGTTGCTGCTCTAAGGTATTGACCACCTCTGTCATTCGGGCTAATTCTTGCGATTTTACTTGGTAGTCAACAGTTGTCATATCTAGCTGAGCAACTTCAGCCTGCAGTTTGAGCGCTCGATTGCCAGATTCTTGCTGAGCAGCTTCGATAAAGGAAATAACTCCAACTAGGTTTTCAATCGATTTGGTATTATCCTCGATCAGCATTTCAGCAGAAACAATATTGCGAGCCAGAACATCTTCTTGTTTGACGACTGTTGCAGCCATGCCGTCCATTTTCTGCTCAATATTTTGTGAGTCAAAATAGAATTCTTGAAGGGTATTTTTGCTTTGTTTGAAGAGTTTTTCCAAGAAATTAGGCTTTTTGTCCAGTTCTGCTACTTGAGCATCCTTATATTTTGCGACAAAGCCATTGAGTTCCTTGTTGGTATTTTTTAAAAGCTCATCCACCTGAGGAATTTGTAATTTTTTCTGCTCGGCTAAGATACGATTGACAGTACCGTTGACCTCTTCTACAGCAGATTGACCAAAGTCCAGCAAGGCATTTTGGTCTGATACGAAATTATCCACCAGCTGTGGAGCTTTAGCCGTAATAGCACTCTGTTGCTCAGGAGTCAGTTTTTCCAGAAAAGTTAGCTGGCCATTTTCTTGAGTCGTATTGGCTTCGATGATTTCTGTTGTTTTGTCGCTTTTGCTGATGGCATTGTTAGCAATTTTATCAATGTCAAAATTAAATTCTTGGCTCATAGTTTCTCCTTTGGTTTATCTAGCTTAAAAGCCGGTGTCTGTGTGCTTTTCTTTATCTAAGATACGCAGGCTAATGTCAAAGTCCCTCAAATCAGCTTCATTTAACTGGCGCAGCGCTTCGTCTAGGTCCAAGTCAAACTGCTTGATGGCTGCTTTGGCCTTGGCTAGCCGCTCCTCTGCATTGTAAAAATCTTTGGGAGAAGCTTTGATTTTGAGGTAGCCTTCTAAAATATCTTCGTAGTGCTCCATCTGGGACTGATGAATGGCAGTCAGCTCTTCCTTATTGTTGCTTTCGGATTGGGAGATTTTTTGAAGAATGGCCTCATGGTCAATCTGAATATTGCGAACCGTAGCGACCAATTCTGGGGCTAGCTCTTCTAGACTAGTTTTCTTAGGCTGCGCTTCTTTTCGTTTTTTCTCTCGTTCAATCTTTTTCAGTTGTTCATCGATTTCATCGGCGACAGTACGAATTTTAGTCTGGATTCGCTGATAGACAGAAGTGGGAATTTCTCCACGTAGATCGTTAGCAGCATTTTTGATATAGGTTAGCTGGGGAAGAATTTCTAAGGCTAAATTCTGATAGCTTTCTTGGTCCCCATCTTCTTGGTAGCCTTCCAATTCTTTAATGCGGCGGTCAGCATGACCAATTTCTGATTTCAGATCTTCAATACGGCCAATGCTGGCTTGCTTTGCTTCAATCCGAACTTTTTTCTGGCTTTGGTGGCGATAGATTCCGTAGCCAATAGCTCCCAGAATAGCTATGGGAATTAGATAGCTGGCTACAGCTCCAGAACCAAATACAAATACAAGTATCCAAATCCAGCTAAACCATTCTGGTTGCTGGTTAGAATCATCCTTTTTTCTCGACATGGACTTTGCTCTTTCTTCTCAATGTGATATCTCTATTTTAACATAAAAGCTGGTTTTTGAAGGATAAAGATTGAAATGATTTTATATATTGAGACCATTTTTTATATTTGCTTAATTCAAAAAGACATTTGATTCCTATCAATAAAGCAAGCGTCATTTCTAAAACGAAAGTTTCTTCGTTTCTCTCAAGTATTCAAACAAAAATCGCAGGGCATACCCTGCGATTCGTGTTTTATCAATCCATTTCTGGGAAAAGTTTGGCCAGTATTTTAGGTGTGATGCTTTGTCCCGGTCCCTCAGCACAATAGGTATGCATATACATAGAGGGGTTGAAGTTGAGCTCGATGCAGGTGCAGTTGGGATTTTCCTTGGTAGAAATAGCAGAGCTGTCAGGGATGATGAGATCAACGCCACAAGCCCAGGCTCCCATAGCCTTTGCCATGTCCGCAGCGAGTTCCTTATAAGACGGGTGCATACTTTCAGTCACATCAATCGAGTCTCCGCCAGTAGAAATGTTGGAATTGCGCCGCAAGTCAACCTTGACTCCAGCAGGTAGGATATCATCTGGTCCATAACCTTGCTGGTCCAGCATGAGGAGTTCAATGTCCCCCAGTTCAATGATTTCGAGCGGTGAACGATGGTCTCGCCCGCGCAGCGGATTGTCATTTTTGATGGCAACCAATTCTCTCACGGTATGCTGACCATCTCCGACGACATTGGCTGCTACTCGCAAGAGGACTGCCTCACACTGACCGTCTAAGACAAAGAAGCGGTACTCTGTTCCAGCGATAAATTCTTCGACTAAGACAGCTGCGTCTTCTGAAAAAGCGATCTCCAAAGCCTTGCGATAAGCTTCCAGACTAGCTGGTTCTTGGAAGATAGAGATGCCCAGTCCGAAGTTGGTTGACTTAGGTTTGATAACAATTTGTCGCTCCTTAATCAAAGGGTAATAGGCTAGTCCATCCTCTAGGGAAGAAAATTCTGCTCCAGCCGGAACGGGAAAGTCAGCTGCAGCCAAAATCTTTTTGGTGACTGTTTTATTGGCCATGGCCAGAGGGATGACATAGTTATCCTTGGAGGTCATGTTTCCGTTCTTGACATACTCCACATGGTGACCGTGCCAAAGCTTGAGAAATTGGTCATTTTCATCTAAGATGTCGACATTCAGCCCCTTTTGAATAGCATCAAAGAGCAGCATCTGGGTGGACAGTTCCATATTTTCGTAGCCTTTGAGGGCATAAGGAGCAGTCCAAGCATAGCGGTGATATTCCTCTGCTTTGTCTAGTCCAAAGGCCATTAAGGAATCCTGCTGGATATGAGGTAGGAGCTGGCCAGATAGGGTTAGCTGAGGATTTAGTAGTACCTCTTTAAGCTGATCAAGCAAGTTTTGGTAGTATGTCGGCAGTTCAAAATGCTGGATGAGCTCTTCCATGGCTTGGAGCGGTGCTGAGCTGTCTGCCTCATCTGGCAGGGCAGTTAGCGGGTGGCTACAAGCAATCTTTTGGTTCAAGTCGTGGGCAGCTTTTAATACTGCATCAACATTTTCTACATCATCTAGCCAGAGCAGGCTCAGTAAAAAGAGATGGACGGTGTCTAAGGTTTCCTGGCTAATGCCTAAATGGTCAAAAGGATTGAGGTCAAAGCAGCGGAATTCCAGATAAGTGATGCCTTGCTCCAGATAGGCACGATTGTGCTTCTGTCCACGGAAGCGAACGGCTGAGTAAAATTCCTTTTCAGCGCTGAGCTCGCCTGACTGAACGTAGTTTTCAATATCAGTTACATATTGCTCCAAAGAAGCGTAGGACACCTGAATATTCTCGTCATTGACATAACCATAGTCGCTGTTACGAAAAGAGCGGATAGGCTGGGGAATGTCCTGAATGTAGAAGCCAGCTTCTGCCAAAGGGGCTGCCCCGTAGAGATAGGTTAAAATCCAGCGGAAGCGCAGAAAGTTTCGAGCCAGCTTGAGATAGAGGTCATTTTTAAAGTCCTTGAGTGAATGGTAGGAGCTGACTTGAAAGAGAGAAGTGACCAGATCTTTTCCTAGCTCCATATTGTAGTGGATGCCAGAGATAGCCTGTAGTTTTTTGCCATATTTTTTCGCTAAGCCCTCTCGGTAGTGGCGCTCATAGTCGTTTTCCAGATGGGCGATGGCAATCTCTTCTTCCGTCAGCTGTGGTGGCATGGACAGAGGCCAGAGGCGTTCATTCTGGTCAATCGAGCGGCCAGCCACATCGCTGATAGCTCCCAGTAAGCGTCGTGCTTCCTTAGTCGAGTGAGCGATAGGTGTAATTAGTTCCAGTTGTTGCTCGCTGAAGTCTGTTTGGATGGTTGGGTGGAAATTGCGGGAACCCAGCTGACTCGGATGAGCAGTTTGAGCTAAGTGTCCATCAGTTGTCACCCGTAGATTTTCCCTCTCCAGACCAAAGGTCGCTTGGAGAATGGGGCTTGCTGTATCCAGTTTCTGCAGTAATTGATTAATCGTCATCGTTTCACCGTCCTATGATAGTAATTTTAGTCTATTACAAACAGAAAAAGAAAACAAATTTTCGCTACGATTTTACAAAAATTCCGAACTTTTATTTTTAATAAACTAATAAATTTCAGAAAATACAGATTTTGTGAAAATTTAATTCGTTTTCAAAAGGGAAAAAGCAAATTAAGAATGGATCCCACCTTGAAAAATTGTTAAATTTTTCATATAATGAGGTATAAAACATAATCGCAGGTGAGATTCCTGCCTGCTTTTCAAGAAAGGAAGAGCTGCTTCAGCTCAGACAAAATTATGACATCAGTAGTTGTTGTAGGAACCCAGTGGGGAGATGAAGGAAAAGGGAAGATTACAGACTTCCTTTCAGCCAATGCCGAAGTGATTGCCCGCTATCAGGGTGGTGACAATGCCGGACACACTATCGTGATTGACGGCAAGAAGTACAAGCTGCACCTGATTCCGTCAGGGATTTTCTTTCCAGAAAAAATCTCTGTCATTGGAAATGGAATGGTGGTCAATCCCAAATCTCTGGTCAAAGAATTGAACTACCTGCATGAAGAGGGTGTGACGACGGATAACCTTCGTATCTCTGATCGAGCGCATGTCATCTTGCCTTACCATATCGAGCTGGATCGCCTGCAGGAAGAAGCAAAAGGTGACAATAAAATCGGGACGACAATCAAGGGAATCGGTCCTGCCTATATGGACAAGGCTGCTCGTGTCGGTATCCGCATTGCTGACCTTTTGGATAAAGATATTTTCAGAGAGCGCTTGGAGCGGAATCTAGCTGAGAAAAACCGCCTCTTTGAGAAATTGTACGATAGTACAGCAATCAGCTTTGATGATATTTTTGAAGAATACTATGAATATGGACAGCAAATCAAGCAGTATGTGACCGATACCTCTGTTATCCTCAACGATGCCCTGGATCAAGGCAAGCGAGTGCTCTTTGAAGGGGCTCAAGGGGTTATGCTGGATATTGACCAAGGGACTTATCCATTTGTAACTTCTTCTAATCCAGTTGCAGGGGGAGTCACCATCGGTTCCGGTGTTGGTCCGAGCAAGATTGACAAGGTAGTTGGTGTCTGCAAGGCCTACACCAGTCGGGTCGGAGATGGACCATTCCCAACAGAGCTTTTCGATGAAGTAGGTGACCGCATTCGTGATATCGGCCATGAATATGGCACTACCACTGGCCGTCCGCGTCGGGTAGGCTGGTTTGACTCGGTTGTTATGCGCCATAGCCGCCGTGTCTCAGGGATTACCAATCTTTCGCTTAACTCCATCGATGTTTTGAGCGGTCTGGATACAGTGAAAATCTGTGTAGCCTATGACTTGGATGGTCAGCGCATTGACCATTACCCAGCTAGTCTGGAACAGCTCAAGCGTTGCAAGCCGATTTACGAAGAGCTGCCAGGCTGGTCAGAGGACATCACAGGTGTTCGCAGTCTGGAAGACTTGCCAGAAAATGCCCGCAACTATGTTCGCCGAGTGAGTGAGTTGGTTGGTGTTCGTATTTCTACCTTCTCAGTCGGTCCTGGCCGCGAGCAGACAAACATCTTGGAAAGCGTCTGGTCAAATTTATAAAAAAGTCAGCACAAGGAAATTGCTTCTTGTGCTTTTTTGTAAGAAAATTTCATATTAAGACTCATTTAAGATATATATTTTATACTAACAGCATAAACAAAGACCTCCTAACTTTGTTTAAAAATCCTAAACTTTTTTCATAATAATCTCCTGAAAGTCACCCTAGTGGTGGCTTTTACTTTTTCTGAGAAGTGCGGCAGGCTTGTGGTATAATGGGATAGACGACTACAGATTTAGAAAGACAATGATGAATTATACGATTGAAGAAAAAGAAGCATTTATGCGGGAAGCTTTGAAGGAGGCGGAGATTGCCCTAGCTTATGATGAAATTCCCATCGGCTGTGTCTTGGTTAAAGAGGGAAAGATTATCGGCCGCGGTCACAATGCACGTGAGGAGCTGCAGCGGGCTGTTATGCATGCGGAAATAATGGCTATCGAAGAGGCGAATCGGCACGAAAATAGCTGGCGCTTGCTTGATACAACGCTTTTTGTGACCATTGAGCCGTGTGTCATGTGCAGCGGAGCGATCGGTCTAGCGCGCATTCCTCACGTTGTCTATGGAGCAGCAAATCAGAAATTTGGAGCAGCTGGCAGCCTTTATGATATTTTGACAGATGAGCGTCTGAATCATCGAGTAGAAGTGGAGACAGGTGTTCTCCAAGAAGAGTGCGCTCAAATTATGCAGGAATTTTTCAGACAGAGAAGGAAAAAATAAAATTAGCCAAAATCAAAAGTTTGTGTTATACTAATTAGTGGAGCAACAGTTTTGCGTGAAGCGGGTCAGGGGAGGAATCCAGCAGCCCTAAGCGAAGTAAGCTGTGTGCTCTTTTCTATTGCTCTTAACGAATCAACTCCGAAGGAGGAAGATGAGTTTAGAGACATTGACGCAGTTGAATTTACATGCTGGTCTTTTTTATTTTTAGTAAAACGTTATAAAGAATTTATTCGGAAGAAATGGCAATAGCTAACCCTGTTTTCATAAGATAAATGCAAACGATTGCTCTCAGTCATGTCCTAGGATTAGCTTATTTAGAAAAATAGTATATAATAAAAAATGTAAACGTTTTAAAATAGTAAAAGCACTTGCTTATTTTTTCTTAAAGCGTTATCATAAAAGAAAAGAACAATTGGAGGATAAACATGACACATATTAAATTTGACTACTCAAAGGTATTAGATAAATTTGTAGCACCACATGAACTAGATTATATGCAGCCTCAAGTGACTGCAGCAGATTCTGCTCTGCGAAATGGTACAGGTCCTGGGGCAGAAATGACTGGCTGGTTGAACTTGCCTGAAGAATATGACAAAGATGAATTTGCTCGTATTCAAAAGGCTGCTGCTAAAATCCAATCTGATAGTGAGGTATTGATCGTAATCGGTATTGGTGGTTCCTATTTAGGAGCTCGTGCAGCTATTGATTTCTTGAATAATTCATTTGTAAACTTGCAAAGCAAAGAAGAACGCGAGGCACCTCAGATCCTCTATGCTGGAAACTCTATCTCTTCAAGCTATTTGGCTGATTTGGTAGACTATGTATCAGACAAAGATTTCTCTGTCAATGTTATTTCTAAGTCAGGAACAACAACAGAGCCTGCTATTGCTTTCCGTGTCTTCAAAGAACTCTTGGTTAAGAAGTATGGTCAGGAAGAAGCAAATAAACGGATTTATGCAACTACAGACCGCGCTAAAGGTGCAGTTAAGGTTGAAGCAGATGCTAATGGCTGGGATACTTTTGTAGTGCCTGATAGTGTAGGTGGTCGTTTTACAGTATTGACAGCAGTGGGACTCTTGCCAATCGCAGCTGCAGGGGCTGATATCAGCAAGTTGATGGAAGGAGCAAATGCTGCTCGCAAGGCTTATGCTTCTGATAAGTTGGCTGAAAATGAAGCATATCAATATGCAGTTGTACGCAATATCTTGTACCGTAAAGGTTATCTGACAGAAGTTCTAGCTAACTACGAACCATCTTTGCAATACTTCTCAGAATGGTGGAAGCAATTGGCTGGTGAGTCAGAAGGTAAAGACCAAAAAGGTATCTACCCAACTTCAGCCAACTTCTCAACAGACCTGCACTCTTTGGGGCAATTTATTCAAGAAGGAACTCGTATCCTCTTTGAAACAGTTATTCGTGTAGATAAGCCTCGCAAAAATGTGTTGATTCCTGAATTAGCAGAAGACTTGGATGGCCTTGGCTATCTGCAAGGAAAAGATGTTGACTTTGTCAATAAGAAAGCAACAGATGGAGTGCTGTTAGCTCACACAGACGGCGGAGTGCCAAATATGTTTGTGACCCTGCCTGAGCAAGATGAGTTCACTTTGGGCTATACTATTTACTTCTTTGAGTTAGCTATTGCTCTTTCTGGCTACCTGAATGGTATCAATCCATTTGACCAGCCAGGAGTTGAGGCTTATAAGAAAAACATGTTTGCTCTTCTTGGGAAACCAGGCTTTGAAGAGCTGGGTGCTGAGTTGAATGCACGCCTTTGATTCTCATATGCTTTGAGTTCATTTAGAATATAAAAAGATCCACAAGTTCATTTCTTGTGGATTTTTTAGTACAAGCCTCTTAATTAGTTTATTATTTTTTTGAACAGTGAAAAAAAGAGTGTCTTAATTCTTTTATGAAAGCGCTGTATAATTGCCTTGTAAATAAAATTTGAGAGGTATCAAAATGAATGATTGGTTAGACATTAAAGGCAAAACAGTTCTTGTGACGGGTGCGTCATCTGGGATCGGTAAGGCAATCGTCGAAGAATTGTTGGAATTAGGAGTCAATGTAGCGAATTTTGATCTTAGCGACAACGATTTGCGTCACCCGAATCTATTATTTGTAAAAGTTGATGTAACTTCTCGCTCTGAAGTAGAAGAGGGTGTTGCCAAAATAGTTGAAAGATTTGGCAATATTGATGCGGTAGTCAACAATGCGGGGATTAATGTCCCTAGATTATTAATCGATGCAGAAAATCCTAAAGGTCCTTACGAGTTGGACGATGAGACGTTCGAAAAAGTAACAATGATTAATCAAAAAGGTTTGTATCTGGTTAGTCAGGCAGTAGGACGTATTTTAGTGAAAAATGGGAAAGGTGTAATTGTGAACATGGCTTCAGAAGCAGGCTTGGAAGGTTCTGAAGGACAAAGTGCCTATGCTGCAACGAAAGCGGCAGTCTATAGTTATACTCGTTCATGGGCGAAAGAGCTTGGGAAACATGGTGTACGTGTGGTTGGAATTGCTCCAGGAATTATGGAAGCTACGGGTCTTCGAACTCTTTCTTACGAGGAAGCTCTTGCTTATACCCGTGGAAAGACGGTAGAAGATATTCGAGCTGGTTATGCTTCAACTTCAACGACTCCATTGGGACGGAGTGGGAAACTACGGGAAGTAGCTGATCTTGTAGCGTTCTATATTTCAGACCGTTCTAGCTATATAACAGGTGTCACTACAAATATTGCCGGAGGTAAAACTCGCGGTTAAAACAATGAAGGTAGGGAAGAGAGTTGACCTTAGTAAATCGGTGGTATAATATTTTAGATAAAATGGTCTCGCAGCCAACTTATTCCTTGGTAGATATGCGCTCAGAACTGGATATTAGCTTGCAAACCTTGCAAAAGAGTATCCAACAATTAAATGATGTTTTGGCTCCTAATATCCAGATTATCGCACAAGATGATCAGTTAATGTTAGAAGTGTATGACTATACAGAGTTGGAAAGGATTTTATCTGGTAGTTTAAAACAGGAGAGTGACTTCAATTCTTCCAGTAAAAGAATTGCCTATTTGCTAAAACGTTTAATTGAGTCAACCTCCCCTCTTCTTATTGACGACTTGGCTGAGGAAGTAGGTGTTAGTAGAAGTACCCTTAATAAGGATTTAAAACAAGTAAAATCTTTGGCAGAGAGTTACTCTATCACTATTTCAGGAAAGCCCAACCGTGGGCTGGAGGTCTTGGGGAGCGAGCTGAATTTGCGCTTGCTCTATATTCACCAAGTGGCTCCTTACTTTGAAGGAAGGACACTCACTGAGGCAACATCTTCTTTTCTGGAGACGCTAGTCCAGGACTATAAAATCCCTAAAGAAACACAGGAACTCCTTCGAAAGACCATTTCAATTATGGTGGAGCGTATTCATACATCTAGAGTGTTGAATTGTCCTATTCCTTACTATAGGAATGATTTAACAGAGACACCTTTAGCTGAGAAATTAATCTATCATATTGAAATGACTTATAAGATTTCCCTCAGTCAGTTTGAGATAGACTTTTTGTGTTTTCCGTTTAATGTCCGTTTTATTGACACTTTAAGCAAGACATCTTATCAATCTGAACAGCTTGCAAAGATTTTTCAAGGGATTGTCAAGAAAGTCAAAGAAACAATGTTGGTTCACTTTGATGATGAAGAATTATTTGAAGAAATCAAATCTCATCTAGGCCCCTTAATCAATCGACTGATTTTCCATGTGCAAGCTAATGATATATTTCATGGCGAGGTTCAAACTCAATATCCTTTTGCTTTTGAAATGGCAAAAATAGCTGGAGAAGAACTATCTGCAATTTTTGGTTCTGAATTGGAATTATCTGAAATCGGATATCTGGCTTTGTATTTTGAAATGATTTTAAGAAAGCAAAATTCTGCTGTAAAGGGTTCTCGCAAGCAKATAGCTGTAGTTTGCACAACAGGAAGAGGAACTGCTACGATGATTATTCAGCAACTCAGACGAGTCCTTGGAAATGATGTAGACATTACTCAGTATTCTGAAGAGGATTTTAATGTGGATTTGAATCAGGACTATTTCGCGATTTTTACGACAGTTCCTCTAAAATATAAAGATTCTAAATCTCCAGTCATTCAAGTTAATCATCTTTTTGATGATCAATGGCTGCAGGAAGAATGGCAGAGGGCCAATGCTTTTCATCAAAAAAATCTAGAAACAGTCAGCTTACGTTTTCTTCGGTTGAGCCCCCAAAAAACCTATCAGCAATACTTGCTAAATATGGTTGCAGAGTTAGAGAAACTTCAGATGATTGATGAAGGTTTTAGAAATCGGATAATTGATAGGGAGAAAAAGCAATCAACCATTTTTGGTGGAGGAATTGCCTTCCCCCATACAATTAACCAGGGTTATGCAAAGACTATTTTAATGTTCGGAAAACTAGAAGAGCCTTATCAAAAAGGAGATGAATGGATTGAATTTATCTTTCTAGTCGCCATACCCTCAGAAATTGAAAGAAAAATGGAAAGTGAATTGCTGGAATTGTATGACGATATTTTTCGAATTGCAGGAGAGCCTTCTCTAAAAGAAGCATTGAGGGCTGTAGAAACAGAGACAGAGTTTCTATCATTTTCTAAGAGCAAAGGAGTATTTTAATGAATTCACTAATAATTTTCGCTGTGTTTGTCATGGCAGCTTATATATTTCAAATGTTCCTCGGCTGGCAGCAACTCAAAGACTTCAATAAGACCTATACGATGCTCCGAAAACTGGGGCGCGTAGCGATTGGCAGGAAGTCCGGAAGAATAAAATCCGGTACGATTGTCATGTTCGCGGTTGATGAAAACGGTCGGGTTCTTAAAGCTAGCAAAATGCAAGGAGTAACAATCTTAGCGCGTTTTCAAAATATGGATGATTATGTCGGAGAAGACATCCATTATTTTGACAAGTATAATCCTCTTGTGAGAAAAGAAAATAAGTTGATGCAATCAGTCATAGAAGATGCTAGAAAAGTCTATCTTTGGCATGAGGCAGGTATTGAGAAAGAGACAAGTTCTTCTGATTCTTTTCTGGGATTCGGCTTTTATACGAATTACTTACAATTATCTATTAAACAGTTATTTAAAAAAAATAAGAAAAGGAGTTCCTTATGAATCACATTACAAAATTTGCAGAGAGTTTTATGAAACTCTTCCAATTAGGTGGAGAAACCTTTATTAGCTGGATGACAAATATTGTACCGCTTGTCTTAATGCTATTGATTGCAATGAATACCCTTATCGCTTTCTTGGGAGAAGAAAAGGTCAATTCCTTGGCTAAGATTTCTGCCAAAAATCCTGTTAGCCGTTATATGATTTTACCTTTCATTTCAGCCTTTATGCTGGGGAATCCGATGGCGATCAGTATGGGACGCTTCTTGCCAGAATATTATAAACCTAGTTTTGTAGCAGCTCAGATGCAGTTCTGCCATACTTCAAACGGGGTATTCCCGCATATCAATCCTGGGGAATTGTTTGTATGGATGGGAATTGCAACAGGAATTCAAACTTTAGGTTTAAGTCAAATGGACTTAGCCATTCGTTACATGCTTGTTGGGCTTGTCATGAACTTTGTAGGCGGTTGGGTAACCGATTTTACAACTGCTTATGTAGCAAAACAGCAAGGTGTTACCTTGAGTAAAACATTTGATTGATAGAAAGAGTGAAATTATGTCATATAAGAGTATAAAAGTTGTTAAAGGAAATGGCGGTTTCGGAGGACCTTTGGTCATTACCCCTAGTGAGGCTAAGCATAAATTTATCTATATCACTGGCGGCGGAGAAAAGCCAGATATTGTAGATAAAATTGCTGATTTGACCGGTATGGAAGCTGTTAATGGGTTTAAAACTTCTATCCCTGATGAGGAAATTGCTTTAGCAATCGTGGATTGCGGCGGTACTCTTCGCTGCGGTATTTATCCTAAAAAGGGGATCCCTACAATCAATATTGTCGCTACAGGGAAAAGTGGCCCTCTAGCACAATATATCACCGAGGAAATCTATGTGTCAGCAGTTGGCCTTAATCAAATTTCTGCTGCTAATGAAGACGAAAAAGCGACAACTGTGGTAACAGAAAAGCCAACTTACGATACTAGTAAAAAAATTACAGAGCAAAAAGCTGAAACAAGTATTGTAGCAAGAATTGGGATGGGCGCTGGGAAGGTCGTTGCGACTTTCAACCAGGCAGCTCGTGAAGCCATCCAAACAATGCTCAACACAATCATTCCTTTCATGGCCTTTGTTTCCTTGCTGATTGGGGTTATTCAAGGTTCAGGTGTTGGAAATTGGCTGGCAAAATTAATGGTTCCCCTAGCGGGGAACATCTGGGGACTCATTTTGATTGGCTTTATCTGTTCCTTGCCATTCCTATCTCCTTTGTTAGGCCCCGGAGCTGTTATCAGTCAGATTATCGGAACCTTAATTGGAGTCGAAATCGGAAAAGGGAATATTCCGCCCCAAATGGCTCTGCCAGCTATATTTGCTATCAACACTCAAAACGGTTGTGATTTCATTCCTGTAGCACTCGGTCTATCTGAAGCCAAGTCTGAAACAGTTGAGGTTGGTGTCCCTTCTGTGCTTTATTCACGCTTTCTCAATGGTGTTCCGCGGGTGCTAGTAGCTTGGATAGCTAGTATTGGTCTTTATCAATAGACCTTTGATAGATGCACGTAAACAAAGCAACTATTATGTTAAACTTATCTATAAGCATAAGTTTAAGACAAATTAGAGAAAGGATAAATAGGAATTAGATGAAGAAAATTTTTGAAGCTAAAGTAATTCAAGTGGGACCTGAAGCTCAGAATATGATTCAAGATGCCAATATGCTCATTTTATTTGGAGAAGAAGCACCGGAAGATTTAGCAGAGTATTGTTTTAAGATTGATAACAAAAATCTGCTAGGTTCAATACTAGAAGGCGGCAAGCTGGTGGTAGATAATCAGGAATATTCAATTAGTTCTGTGGGAAATGTAGTAGAAAAAAATTTAACTGGACTGGGCCATATCACGATTTCTTTTGATGGTTCAAAAGAGGGGAGTCTTCCTGGTACACTCCATGTCGCAGCAGACCAAGCAGTAGTAATTGAAAAAGGCTCTACCATTCAGATTTTTGAAGTAGCTCAAGTAGGATAAAATATCTAAATAAGAATACTAGAAAAATAAGAGTCTAAAAACTTGATTCAGAGCCTGGGCAAAAAGTCCAGGCTTTTGGGTCTAAATTAGAAAAAATAGATGACGCAGTGGTTGATTGGCATCTTCCTTCGCTTTTTAAGCCCCAAAGATTGCCTGATCAACTGTGCGGGGGTGGGAAGACGAACTTTTTAACTTGTTTGAAGTTCTTTCCCACTCCCTTTTTGATTGGAAGAATAATTTATGTTATAATATTGTAAAATTTGTCATTATTTTTCAATATTTTCGCAATATGACAAATCAACAAAATTTATAAGGAGAAAACCATGTCAGATAAAGATGGACAAGGTCAAGTGCAAGGGGCTTGGCAAGAAAATCAAACTAGCCAGCCAATGCAAGGGAATTTCCAGCAGCTTCAGTCGCAAGAATTACCTGATAAGAAAGGCAATATCGGAAAAGTCATAGGACTTTCAGTTTTTGCTCTTATAATTGGTCTTTTGATTGGTAGCGGTTCAGCTTATTTTATCGGCAAGCAGGCGCAGACAAATAAGGATATACAAAGGATTAAGCGTCTGAGTAAGGCTCAGGAAGAAGCTAAAGACAAGAGTTACAGCTTTACTACAGACGGGCAGTCGGTTCAGTTTAATTGGACTTTGAAAGACTTGGGACGGTTGAGCTATACAAATGATGAGGGATTAGGCCTGACGGCTGATCAAATCGTTGAAACTTATGGCTTGGCTAGTTCAGCAGAATATGATCGTAATCGTCTGTTACTCCGATGGGGCCCTTCTGTCAGGGATAAGGAGCAAAATATTTCTTTTCAATTTGATAAAGTTGACCAGAACTACTATCTGAGACAAGTGGTAGTTGGAGATTCTTTTAAAGAATATAGAAAAGGGAAGGAAACGACAGATTGGAGCGTATTATCTCCCAAAGACCTTGAACGTTTGAAAGAAGGAGACAAGGAAACGGGTGAAGGAGGAATAGCTTTATCAGAGGTCCTGAAGAAGCATCCTGTTCCGTCAGAAATTGTCATCGCAACCGAACGTGACGTAGATAATAAGATTATCTCCAACCGTCTGATTGCTGAGGTAACTTATAAAACAGAAGATGGTTATGAATACCTATTGTTTGTAGGCCAGCCAGATGGAAATTTCTTATATATAAAGTCAGAGGAAATGTAAGTTTTTACTTATTTAGTTTATCTTTTGTGACTGACTGCTTTCAAAGCATTTCGTTATTAAAAGAGAACTGATAAAACTATTGGAAATAAACAAGAAAGAGGAAAGAAGATTGACAGAACAGCAATCACAGCATTCTTTTGAATCGTCAAAGAATGTTCGGCCAGAAGAAGGAATTCCGCGACATTTTCAATCTCAGCAAGGCCATGTTTTCAGTCCGCAGGGACCAACCCCACCTTTGGCCAAGAATAAATCTTGGAAAGGAATCCTGATAGGCGGAGCCTTGCTCTCTCTTGGTCTTGGACTAATCGGAGGGGGAATCTGGGGCTATAGAATGGGAGTAGCGGATGTTATCAAAGGGGAATATCCTGTGCTCCATCCTTTAGCAGATGCTGGGGAATCAAAGAGAGATCAATCAGATCAGTACATTGACCCTGATACTACTGAGTTCAAGTGGGATATTGATAGTTTGTCAGAGTTACGGTTCAATACTATTCAGACAGATACGAATGGTACTTCTGTGGAAGATATTCTTGATAAATATGGCAAGGCTTTAAAAGAAGAAATCTCTCATGACAGCCTTGATTTAGAGTGGGGAACGCTTCAAGATTCTGATGATGAGGAGGACTGGCCAGTTTATTATACAGATCAAACTGCTTCTCTGGATTTTGAGAAGAAAAAAGATGGTTTCTATCTGAATAGCCTTCATATCTATAATATTCGCTTTGAAGGAAGCAATCATAATGCTAAGGACGAAGCCATGGCCGCTGATTACTTTGAAAAACTGAAAAAAGGCGATGCAAAGACTGGTAAGGACGGCATTTCCTATAAGGAAGTTTTTAAGGAATATGGCAGTCCGCGAAGTATCTCTATTCGTGTAGATGAAGATTTCAGTGAGGATACTAGTCAAACCATTATGGAGGCGGCTTATGACGCTCCTAATGATGGTACTTATAGGTTGTTCTTCGTTCAGCAGGAGGACGGAAACTATCTTTTGTCCATTACTGCCAACAAATAAAACAGAACTCAAATAATAAAAGGAGAAACGATGTCAGAACAAAATAAACCGCAGGAACAATCTTTAGAAGGATTAGCTCCGTATCCACAGCAAGTCCCGTCATCAGATCCAGGACAATTTGTAGCTAACTCAGTAGAGGGGCAGCCTCTTCCAGCAGAAGGAGGCAGTCCTGAGATGCCGAATCCTAATCAAGATTTTGGTGTTCAGCAACCCATTTTTGATGCTCCTCAACAACAGATGCCTCAGCAGGATAATTGGGGAAATCCCGCTTTTCAAGGAGCAATTCCTCAGGGATTTAATCCAGCTGGTCAGAACTTTGCCGGACCACAGCAAGCTGCAAACTTCGCTGGCCAGCCAAGTCCAGAGCCAAAGAAAAATAGTACGGGCAAGCTGATAGGATTTTTAGGAATAGGTCTGGCAGCGGGACTATTGCTAGGAGGTCTTGGCGGCTATTTCCTAAATGATTTTATGAGTGGGGGAAGTGTGCCAAGTCTGTCTCGAAAGGGACATCAAAGCGATGTTGCTTCTTTTGTGGCTCCGTCAAAAGAGGATGTATATGAGTGGGAAGTGAAAGACCTTGAAAAGCTGAGCATTGTTAGTGCGGATGATGAAGGATTGACCCCTGAACAAGTAGTCAAAGATTTTGGCTTGGCCAGCAGTGTGACGTTTCAAGAAGAAGGGCTCTCATTGTCTTGGTTACCTGACTCTAGTTATACCACTCTGACCTTTATGAAACACGAGGATGGCAGCTACCATCTTCAGGGTATGAGTATTATGCCCGGTAGTGACGACTATGATAAAAAGGTATCTGGCCAGATTACGGAGAACTTAAAGACGGGTGATGCGGAAACAGGCGAGGGCGGTTCTTCCTTTAAAGAAGTAATCAAGGAATACCCAGAATATCAACATATCTCAGTTTATGGGGATGGTGAATCAGAGCCGAAGATGCTTGTAAACTATGAAACCTCTTCAAATAAGGAGATAACTTTGACTTTTATCCGTCAGGAAAATGGACAGTACCTATTGAGTAATCTTTCTAAATAGAATAAATGAATAGGAGTTCTTGTCTCATAAGCTGGAAACTCTGAACGGTACGCAAAAGATCAAAATGACCATTGATGCTAACAGCGGGAACATTTTGAACGAAAGAATTAAATAATATCGTTGGTATATAAGTTTGGAATTGCTTTGTTGGGCACGGACGAGAGTTCGTGCCTTTTTCCTTGTAGATTTAGAGCTAAACCTGTTCAAAATATGATATACTGGAACAAGACTGTCTTAGCGAAACATTGCCTTTTCAAAGTGTTTAGAGGAAGGGTGAACTGAGAAGTTAAAAGGACTATTCATCAAAGTCTCACATTAGTTATTTTTGTTGTAAAATATTTTAAAGAGTAAATGATGTTTTAAAAAAGTTATTGATACAGATATGGTATTTCTAGCTTATTGAAGAAAGAGAAGCTAGTGTCTGTCTTTCCGAGTAGTTCTATCGAAATGAATGAAAAATGCTATCTTACTAATGCTGATTAGTTTAAAAAATATGATTGGGAGAATATATGGAAAAAAGAAATCTGGAAGCCTTAAGACGGGAACATGAATCAAAATTTAACAAGGTTCAGCCTAAAAGAAGGGACGTCAATCATTCTGTATTCCCATCCAGAAAATCTGAAGAAGAGGAATCTCAGGCTTTAGCTCAATCACAAATGACTGAGAAAAAATCAGTCGAAAACATTGAGTCCAATGAATCCTCCTCTAACTCAGTAATTAATGTAAGCGACAAAGATAGTGGAGCTCAGTTCAGCTATCAGGATGTTTCAGAGACTCCAGACGGTTTGAGAACTGAAACAGAGATTAAACGAGTTTCAACGGCTGAGTCAGATGACTTCTTACACCTGAGGGGGAGAGAGTTATCTCGCCTTATTTTTGCTTTAGAATCCTTGAAATCTAAGAAAAAAGAATCACTCTATTTTAAGGATGAAACTAGTCGTCCAGACTCAGAACTTGTATCTGAAGCAGAAGAGTATGAGCTTCGTCCGAGATTTAGTGCTGAGGAGCTCGCTAAAAAAGAAGAGAATGAGGCTTTTTGGAAGGAAAATTCGGAGTCTTCATCTGATAGTTCTATGGGTTGGAAACTTATGTGGGCGTTTTTCATGTTACTCATAGGACTAGGAGCTGTAGGGCTAGTTTCCAATCCGAGCTCTAAAACAAATAATATTTATAATGATTCTTTTGATATTTATCAGGGGGGAACGTCATCTAACAGCGAAAGGGATTTAACTTCTACTAATCGTTCAGAATTGATTGCTGGAGAAGAATATCAGTTTCATATCACTTATGATGATGTCGCACTTTTGTTTGCGGATTTTAAAGGAACTGCCTCTCGTTTAACAGCAGATGAAGTGGTTGCTAAGTTAGGAAAAGCGAAATCAGGGAGAGAACATAATTATGATAATCAAATAATAACACTGAATTTAGATTATCCTGATGCAGGATCAAATGCTTCGGTTTCAATTTCTTTTTCTAGTTACGGTAGTGTGGGAACGCCTAAATTAGATTCTCTATTCAGTCATCATCTTAGCAGCAATAGTTTGCTGTTAAACGAGAGGCAGTTCCTTTAAAATCCGCAAACAAAAGTGCGACATCATCATAAGTGATATGAAACTGATATTCTTCTCCAGCAATCAATTCTGAACGATTAGTAGAAGTTAAATCCCTTTCGCTGTTAGATGACGTTCCCCCCTGATAAATATCAAAAGAATCATTATAAATATTATTTGTTTTAGAGCTC
>NZ_JAJEPD010000049.1:0-8321 GCF_020729765.1 Streptococcus sanguinis
TGAATGGAAATTCAACAACCAGTGTAACTACTTCATATAAAAACTCTACTGACATTTCAGAAGCTGTGAAAAAGGTTCAAAATGCCGTTGTTTCAGTAATTACTTATGCTGAATCTTCCAGCAGCGTTATCAATGATGAATCTTCCAACGACGAATCACAAATCTCCAGTGAAGGTTCTGGCGTAATTTATAAAAAAGACGGAAAATCAGCCTATCTGGTAACCAACACCCACGTTCTTAACGGATCAACCAATGTAGATATCTTGCTAGCTGATGGAAACAAGGTTCCAGGTGAAGTAGTTGGATCAGATGTTTATTCAGATATCTCTGTCGTTAAAATTAGCTCTGAAAAAGTAACTGATGTCGCTGAATTTGGAGATTCTGGTTCTCTGACAGTTGGTGAAACAGCAATCGCTATCGGAAGCCCTCTTGGAACAGAATACGCTAACTCTGTCACACAAGGAATTATTTCTAGCCTAGGCAGAAACGTTACGTTACAATCTGAAAATGGTGAAAATATTTCAACAACTGCATTGCAAACAGATGCTGCAATTAATCCTGGTAACTCTGGCGGCCCGTTGATTAACATCCAAGGACAAGTTATTGGGATTACTTCAAGTAAGATTTCAACAAATGGCCAAACCTCTGTTGAAGGGATGGGATTTGCGATTCCATCTAATGATGTCGTAAATATTATCAATCAACTAGAGAAAAATGGAACAGTCACACGTCCTGCTTTAGGAATTCAAATGATGGATTTATCTAATCTGACAACTTCTGATTTTTCTAAATTAAATCTTCCTTCTTCAGTGAAATCAGGTGTTCTTGTTCGCTCTGTTCAGCAAGGAATGCCTGCTGATGGCAAGCTTCAAAAAAATGATGTCATTACAAAAGTAGATAACACAGATGTGGAATCCACTAGTGACCTTCAGTCTGCTCTCTACAAGCATAGTATTGGAGATGAAGTAGAAATTACTTATTATCGAGATGGTAAATCTCAAACAGTCAAAATCAAACTCACTAAATCAACAAAAGAGTTAAGCTCAAATTAACCTATTTACAAGATTGTCAACACACCTTTACACAATCGTAAAGGTGTGTTATTCTATATACAAATGGAAAACTTTCAATATATTGCACTTAAAGACATTCGAACCAATCCTTATCAGCCTCGTAAAGAGTTTTCACAAAAAAAGATTGAAGAATTAGCGGCATCAATCAAAGAAAATGGTCTCATTCAGCCAATCATTCTTCGGAAATCTTCACTTTTTGGTTATGAAATTTTAGCAGGAGAACGGAGATTTAGAGCTACCTCTTTTCTTGGCCTAGAAACGATCCCAGCTGTCGTCAAAGAATTATCTGATGATGAAATGCTGAAACAAGCCATTATCGAAAATCTTCAAAGAGAAGACTTGAATCCTATAGAAGAGGCTGAGTCTTATCAAAATTTGATTGACAAAGGCTTGACACATGATGAAATTGCTAAAATCATGGGAAAATCTAGACCCTATATTAGCAATATTGTCAGACTTTTACAATTATCCAAAGAAGTTCGTCAAGCTATAAAGGAAGAAGAGATTTCTCAAGGACATGCTCGCCTGCTGGTTCCCTTGAAAGAAGAGGAACAGTTACTATGGCTGGAAAAAATCTGTCGAGAAGATTTATCGGTTCGAGCAGTCGAAAAGCTTCTTCAGCAAAAAAAGAGTCTCAAAAAGAAACCTAATAAAGAACTATTTGCTAAATCTGAAGAGGAAAAAATTAAAAAAATTCTCGGTCTGGAAGTTTCTATTCAGTTAAAAAACCAGAGTAAAGGAAAGCTGATTATTCCTTTTGAAAGCGAAGAAGAATATCAAAGAATTATAAACAGTTTTAAATAAAACTGTTMTTTTCTTTTTTTAAAATAACAAAATTATCCACTGTTAAATTAATTAGGAAACTTATTAAAATACGAAATTTTAGCTTTATTCACATTCTGTGGATAACTTTAGCTAACAATGTGAATTCTTTTCCAGTTCTTGTGGAAAACTTTGAACCTTTATGATAAAATAAGATGCGTATGAATCAGAAAATTATAGAAAAGGAGGGAAGTTATGACCAAAGAACAGGACTTTTGGAATCGTATTTTAGAATTGGCTCATGCTCAGCTAAAACAGACAACTTATGATTTCTTTGTTGCTGAAGCCAAGCTTGTCAAAGTTGAAGAAAAGCAAGCTGTTATTTTCCTAGATAGTCCAGTAAAACAACTATTTTGGGAGCAAAACTTAGTAGGAGTTATTCTTACTGCAGGATTTGAGATTTTTAATGATCAGATTGCTGGAAAATATATTTTTGAAGAAGAAACTAACACTGAAACTCCGAAATCTGCAGTAACCAGTCCTCAAATCAGCACTGTTCAGCCAAGCTTGCCACCTATTGATACTGGCTTAAAGTCAAAATATACCTTTGATAATTTTGTTCAGGGAGACGGAAATATCTGGGCTAAAGCTGCTGCCTTAGCGGTATCTGAGAATCTAGCCACAACCTATAATCCTCTTTTTATCTACGGAGGACCTGGCCTGGGCAAAACTCATTTATTAAATGCTATTGGCAATCAAATTTTAGAAAATATTCCAGATGCGCGTGTCAAGTATATACCGGCTGAAACCTTTATTAACGACTTCCTTGAACATTTAAGATTGGGAGAGATGGATAGCTTTAAAAAAATCTATCGTAGTCTGGATCTTCTGCTAATTGATGATATTCAATCTTTGGGAGGAAAAAAGGTTTCAACTCAGGAAGAATTTTTCAACACTTTCAATGCTCTTCATGGTGAAAATAAACAGATTGTTTTAACCAGCGACCGCAGTCCTGATCATCTGGACAATTTGGAAGAACGCTTGGTAACACGTTTCAAATGGGGATTAACTCAAAATATTACACCGCCAGATTTTGAAACACGAATTGCAATTCTGCGAAACAAAATAGAAAATTTGGATTATATTTTCCCGAATGATACCTTAGAATATCTTGCAGGACAATTCGACTCCAATGTCCGCGACTTAGAAGGTGCTTTGAATGACATCAGTCTCATCGCTAGAGTTCGTCATCTGAAGGAAATCACTATTGATATCGCTGCAGAGGCTATTCGAGCACGCAAGCAGGATTCAAACCAGGTAACAGTTATCCCGATTGATAAGATTCAGTCTGAAGTTGGGAAATTCTATGGTGTTAGTGTCAAAGAGATGAAAGGCAGCCGTCGAGTACAAAATATCGTTTTAGCTAGACAGGTAGCTATGTATCTGACTCGTGAGCTGACTGACAACAGTCTGCCTAAAATTGGTCGTGAATTTGGCGGGAAAGATCATACGACTGTTATCCATGCACACGGAAAAATCAAAACCATGATTGAATCAGACGACAATTTACGTTTAGAAATTGAAAGCATCAAGAATAAAATTAAATAGCGTGTGGAAAACTACAGATTTTTTTCAAAACTTATCCACACTTTGTGAACAAGTCTCAAAACTTGTTAGAATAAGAACGAAGCTATTTTTCCACATAATTCACATAAACTACTATTACTATTAATCTTATAATCATAAATAAATAAAAAGGAGATCCCATGATTCATTTTTCTATTAATAAAAATCTCTTCTTACAAGCTTTAAATACCACTAAAAGGGCTATCAGCCATAAAAATGCAATTCCTATTCTTTCTACTGTGAAAATCGATGTTACCAAAGAAGGAATCACCTTAATCGGCTCAAATGGCCAAGTGTCGATTGAAAACTTTATTTCTACTCAAAATGAAAATGCAGGCTTGCTTGTCAACTCAACAGGTTCAATTTTATTAGAAGCGACTTTCTTTATTAATGTTGTTTCCAGCTTGCCAGATATTATTTTGGATTTTAAAGAAATTGAACAAAAGCAAATCGTCTTGACTAGCGGCAAATCAGAGATTACCCTGAAAGGAAAAGACGCTGACCAGTATCCACGAATCCAGGAAATTTCTGCCAGCAATCCCTTGGTTCTTGAAACAAAAATCCTCAAAGATGTCATTAACGAAACAGCCTTTGCAGCCAGTGTTCAGGAAAGCCGTCCAATTTTGACTGGTGTTCACTTTGTTTTGACAGATAACCGTTCTTTGAAAACAGTTGCGACAGACTCCCACAGAATGAGTCAAAAGAAAATTACTCTGGAGAAAAACGGAGATAATTTCGACGTAGTTATTCCAAGTCGCTCTTTACGGGAATTTACGGCTGTTTTTACCGATGAAATTGAAACGGTAGAGGTTTTCTTTGCTAACAATCAAATTCTTTTCAGAAGCGAAAATATCAGCTTCTACACCCGTCTCTTAGAAGGAAATTATCCAGATACAGATCGTTTGATTCCGACTGAATTTACGAGTGTCCTTACTTTTAATACTTCTGATTTACGTGCAGCTATGGAACGCGCTCGTCTCTTGTCTAATGCTACACAGAATGGAACAGTTAAACTGGAGATTGCAGGTGGTGTTGTCAGTGCCCATGTAAATTCACCAGAGGTCGGCCGTGTTAACGAAGAAATTGATACAGAAAGTGTAACTGGCGAAGATTTGACCATTAGCTTTAATCCAACTTATCTGATCGATGCTTTGAAGGCCATTGACAGTGAAAAAGTAACGATTAGTTTTATCTCATCCGTTCGTCCTTTCACCTTGGTACCGAGTGAAGACACAGAAAACTTTATTCAGCTAATTACACCTGTCAGAACTAATTAAGATGAAAAGCAGTGGGCCAAGTTAAAGATTTTTACTTCTTGGTCCTAAGGTCTTTTCATTTACAAAGTATGATAGATGCTTAATATTTCTTCCTGGACTATGATAGTTCCTTGAAAGGAGAAAGAAAATGTATGAAATTGGTCATTTTGTAGAAATGAAAAAGCCACATGCCTGCACCATTAAAGCGACTGGGAAAAAGGCGAATCGTTGGGAAATCACAAGGGTTGGTGCAGATATCAAAATCCGTTGCACCAATTGTGAACATCTTGTAATGATGAGTCGTCACGATTTTGAAAGAAAAATGAAGAAAATAATAGATTGAACTAAAAAATCATCGTAAATGCTATTGTAGAAAACTAATTTGCATTGCTGAAGATTAGATTTAGATTTTTTTCTGATTTTTCAATCAAAAATGGATAGGACTTAAAAAGTCCTATCCATTTTGCTTTTATTTAAGATCTTCAAATTTACCGTCTTTAACTTCTTTATAACCTGCTTTTTTAAGTAATTTAGCAGTTTCTTTGTAACTGATATAATCCGCTTTTTGATTACCAGATGTTTGAAGAAGCTGTTTACTTTGTAGTTCTTCAATATCAGCTTTACTGAAATCAATTGTCAGTTTTTCAGTTAAATAATCATCTTTGTACTCGATTTTATGAGTTAATCCTTTGATACCCTCAATAGATTTAGCATAGGCTTCTGTCTGCTCTTTAGCAGTGTCTTTTGTCAAGCCAACTGGTTTATAGTAGAAGGTGTTGTTTGTTTCGTTTATAAGAAGCTCATCACCTTTATATTCAACAGTGATGCGGCTATCTTGTTTAGTATTTTGGTCAATCAGCTGGAAATAAGCTTTTTTAGGACTGCTGCAGGCAGCTAAAACAAACAAAGCGGAAACCGCAAGGAAGGAAAGAAAAAGTGTTTTGAAAGTATTCTTTTTCATTAGGGACTCCTTTAATAAGAATATTAGCTATATTATACCATTTTTTTCTTCAATTTATTTTACATTTTTGTAAAGAAAGCTAGAAAAAATAACTTAAATCCGCTGTTTAGGATAAGGATTTATGGTATAATGGTTTGGATTGAAAAGATGAATGGAGAAGATAAGAATGGCTTTGACAGCAGGAATCGTTGGTTTACCCAATGTCGGTAAGTCAACTTTATTTAATGCAATTACAAAAGCAGGTGCAGAAGCAGCTAATTACCCTTTTGCGACAATTGATCCAAATGTCGGGCGGGTAGAAGTTCCGGATGTTCGTTTGGATAAATTAACAGAACTCATCAAACCACAGAAGAAAGTTCCAACAACCTTCGAATTTACTGACATTGCTGGAATTGTGAAAGGTGCTTCAAAAGGAGAAGGACTAGGAAATAAATTCTTGGCCAATATCCGTGAAGTAGATGCTATCGTCCACGTAGTACGTGCCTTTGATGATGAAAATGTCATGCGGGAACAGGGCCGTGAGTCTGAATTTGTAGATCCAATGGCTGATATTGAGACCATTAATCTAGAATTGATTTTAGCAGACCTAGAAAGTATCAATAAACGTTATGCGCGCGTAGAGAAGATGGCTCGTACTCAAAAAGATAAGGATTCAGTGGCAGAATTTAATGTTTTACAGAAAATTAAGCCTGTCTTGGAAGATGGTCTGTCAGCTCGCACAATTGAATTCACAGAAGAAGAGCAAAAAATCGTCAAAGGGCTCTTTCTCTTAACGACTAAGCCAGTTCTCTATGTGGCCAATGTCAGTGAAGATGAGGTAGCTGATCCAGATAATATTGACTATGTGAAGCAGATTCGTGAATTTGCAGCTACAGAAAATGCTGAAGTTGTTGTCATTTCAGCGCGTGCAGAGGAAGAGATTTCTGAATTGGATGATGAATATAAGTCAGAATTTCTGGAAGCTATCGGCTTGACAGAATCAGGTGTGGATAAACTGACCAGAGCAGCTTATCATCTGTTGGGACTTGGAACCTACTTTACAGCTGGTGAAAAGGAAGTGCGTGCTTGGACCTTTAAGCGTGGAATGAAAGCTCCGCAAGCGGCTGGTATTATTCACTCAGACTTTGAAAAAGGCTTTATTCGAGCAGTGACTATGTCTTATGATGACTTAGTGCACTATGGCAGTGAAAAAGCAGTTAAAGAAGCTGGACGTTTGCGCGAAGAAGGAAAAGAATATATCGTTCAGGATGGCGATATCATGGAATTTAGATTTAATGTGTAAAGTATTTGTAAAGTTTAAAAATTCTAGGTTGGAAAATTTTTTCCAGCCCTTTTGGCTTTTATAAAGGAGAAAAATGGTAAAGTTAATAGTCGGTCTGGGAAATCCAGGAGAAAAATATATCGAAACCAAGCATAATGTTGGTTTTATGCTAGTTGACAAGATTTGTAAAGACCTTGATTTAAAGTTTACAGCTGATAAAATCTTTCAAGCAGATATCGCCTCTACTTTTCTAAATKGTGAAAAAGTTTATTTTGTCAAACCAACTACATTTATGAATGAGAGCGGAAAGGCCGTTCAAGCTTTACTAGCATACTATGGTTTAGATATAGAGGATTTATTGGTCATCTATGATGATTTGGATATGGAAGTTGGTAAGATTCGTTTGCGCAGCAAGGGTTCAGCTGGTGGCCATAACGGTATTAAATCTATTATCAAACACATTGGAAGTCAAGAATTTAAACGGATAAAGATAGGGATTGGCCGTCCTAAAGAAGGCATGACAGTGGTTCACCATGTTCTAGGAAAATTTGATACAGATGATTATATAACAATTCTGAAGACTCTTGATAAGGTTGACAAGGCTGTAAATTATTATTTACAGTCAGGCAATTTTGAACAAACTATGCAGAAATACAATGGATAATAAAATGAACCTGATTGACTTATTTTGTCAAAACCAGCAAATTTCAGATTGGAAGAAAAATCTCCATAAAAACAGCAGACAGTTGATAATGGGATTGTCTGCATCAACAAAAGCAATTACTATAGCGGCTGGATTAGAAGAAGCAGAGAAAATCCTTGTGCTGACTTCTAGTCAAAATGAAGCAGATCGTTTGGCTAGTGATTTGATTTCTTTGTTGGGAGAAGACAGGGTATATACTTTCTTAGCAGATGATACTCCTATAGCAGAATTTGTCTTTGCCTCACAGGAGAAAATATTTTCGAGATTAGATGCTCTAAACTTTTTAATAGACCATCAAAATTCTGGAATTCTAGTTACTAATGTCGCAGCCAGCAAATTACTCTTGCCTGATTCTATTGATTTTAAAAATACCAATATAAATTTGACAGTTGGACAAGAATATGACCTAAATAATCTTGTAAAGATGTTGTCAAGATCAGGATACAAGAAGGTGTCTCAAGTTTTAAGTCAGGGAGAATATAGTCTAAGAGGAGACATCTTAGACATTTTTGAGCGCTCAGCAGAGGCACCTTATCGCCTGGAGTTTTTTGGCGATGAAATTGATGGTATTCGGATTTTCAATCCAGAAAATCAAACTTCAATTGATAACATAGAAAGTATTTTGATTAAACCTGCTTCTGATATCCTGCTTTCTGAGAAAGATTATGCTCGAGGACGG
>NZ_JAJEPD010000050.1:0-662 GCF_020729765.1 Streptococcus sanguinis
ATCTTTCTCAATTGTCGAATGAACATGAATCCATTTACGTTCAAAATCAATATCTTCCCATTTAAGAGCAATACCCTCACTAACTCTTAAACCAGTCATAAAATATAACCAGATCGTCATGTAATTATGAAGTCCCTCATACTCACTAATATCAAAAGAGTTTATTACCTTCTTAAATTCATCAAATGTCCAAAATTTTGTATCAGGGTGCTTTCCTCTAGGATTATCTAATCCTTTAAAAGGAACTCTATCAATATAACCCAATCTTTCTGCATAACCCAGGCATGCTTTAAATCTAGACCACATATTTTTAGCATAATTACTAGAATACTTGTCTATAATAGCTAAGCGAAATCTTTCACAGTCAATAGTACTAATATCTGATAATTTTTTACTACCAAATTGCTTAATAAATAACTGATGATGTGGTAAAGCGGTCTGATAAGTTACAAATTGAACTTTTTGTTGATAATATTTTAAATAAATCTCTTCCATAAATTCTCTAAAAGTTAGAAAACTATTATTAATAGTAGAGTTCACAAATTCATGTTTTAAACGAAGTATCTCTTCATATGCTTCCTTAAAAGAATTAAACGGTAGTCCCTGTTGATTTTTCATTCCTTTCTTTTGAATTCTTTTCCCAGTTATTGGATCAACTCCTA
>NZ_JAJEPD010000005.1:0-2805 GCF_020729765.1 Streptococcus sanguinis
ATCTAACTCATGAACAACTCCAAGATCTAACTCATGAACAACTCCAAGAATGGTTCTCAGCATTTCAAGAAGATTTAGATAATGATAAAATAACTCTGAAAGATTATGTTTTATTTTATCTCACTTTTTTCTTAGGTGATAGAAAATCTGAAACCTATGCTCTTCAATGGAAACATATCGACTTTTCAAAATCACAGATTCAGCTAATTCGAGCTTTAGATAGTCAGCGTGTAAAGGCTTATTGATGTTTCCTTTTGTGTCGATATATGTAAAAACAAATTGTTCTGGATTACTGATGATGCCAAACTTTGCCAGTTCATATTTTTGTTGTTCTTTCCAAGAGGTAAGGAGTTGAAGTAAGTCATTAGAAATAGAGAAAATAGTTTTCTTATTTCCCTTAGTAGATTTTACTTGTCCATATCTATCTAAAGCTTGAATTAGCTGAATCTGTGATTTTGAAAAGTCGATATGTTTCCATTGAAGAGCATAGGTTTCAGATTTTCTATCACCTAAGAAAAAAGTGAGATAAAATAAAACATAATCTTTCAGAGTTATTTTATCATTATCTAAATCTTCTTGAAATGCTGAGAACCATTCTTGGAGTTGTTCATGAGTTAGATATAAATCTTCCTCTCTCTTTGACTCTGCAAGCTTAATCTTTTTAGTAGCCTTTATTCTTCTTAATATTTTTGCAACCTTATTAGCTTCTATATACTCAAGTTCTTCTGCCCAGTCAAAAATGGAAATTACATAACTACGTAAAGATTTGAAGTTCGCATATTCATTAGCCTTAGATGTCATTAGATTTAGGATAACTTGCTTATTTTGGTTTAAAAACTGTATCGTATAGTTTCCAAGAAGTGGCAGTATATGTTTTTCAAAACAGGTTTTGGTATTAGCAACTGTTGACTTGCTTGGTGGTTTAGAAGTAGATGTAGTTTGACCTGCTTTATAAGAGTCCCACCAGATATTGTTATAGAAGTCTGAGAAAAGAATATCTCCTTTTGCAAGTCCTGTAAATTCATTATCCTCTATTTGATTTAATTTAGTAAGCAAGTCTATCTCAGCTTGTCTTGCCTCCTTTCTAGTTTTAAATCTTTTATCATAATAGTTATTATTAACAATGCCAAGAGGCATTCGTGCTTCTATTGGTATATAGACTTTTAAGCGGTAAGTTCCGTTTTTTGTCTTACTGATAGTCATGATATTCTCCTATATATCGAACCAGAAAATATCATGACCATTATAAAATAAAAATCTTGATTTTTCTAGTTGTTACCGTTTAGCCAGCAGTCAATAGCGTCTTTGTGGAATCGAATTGTTTTTCYAATTTTGATTGATGGAAGCCCCCTTTGAATCCATGAATCAAGAGTATTGTTGGARATTCCCAAATAATCGCAAGTCTGTTGTTTGTTCAAATAGGGACAACTTAAAGAATTTTTTTCTATTTGTTGTTCAATTTCTTTTTGGATAAGATTGGATAGTAGTAGTTGAATCTGATGAATCTGTTCATCAGGAAGAATTACTTGCATTTATTACCCTCCTTCTTATCTTGGTTCCTCATTGGATTGCATCGACGTGAATCCAAATACTTAGCAAAAAAGTAGGTGCGCTCAATGATAAGTCCTAGAAGTGGTGTGTGATTAGCTCGTGCATACCAGACGAGTTCTTMAAACTCTGTGAAGTCATTCTGTTCAATAATATCCACAACTTCATGCATGAAATCATCTGAGTTATTTTYTACAAGAAATTTATCGAGATTAAAACCACATCCAACTTCAATATCATTTATATCATATTGAGTTTTCTCCTTGTTTTCGGCATGAATGAAGTAGTCAAAAAGTCCTTTGGGAGATTGTACGATTTCTACATGAGCAGGTCCATTCAACTTGTCCTTGATTAGCTCGGAAACTTGTTTATAACTTTTGAGAGAATCAAAGAAGAAAGCCCCGTGTTTGTGAGATTTTTTCAGTTCCCCAGTTTGTCGGTTAATGTCTTTATCGTGCCAAGGACTAAGGATGAAGGGGATGTGTAGTTCTTCAAGAACTTCAAGGTAGTCAGCAGGGGCGCTTTCTTTGTAAAAAAGGAATGTCCACTTGCTGGAGCGTTGTTCTTTTGTCATTTTGATATACCTTTCTGATTACTGATTACAGGATAATTGGGGGTCGTAGTAACCCCAATTATCTTGGAAAATGCTAGAAGGGGGGGCTATCTGGCTACTGCTTAACGCAAGCCATAGCCCCTTTTTATCGTTTTTTACCAACTAACCATAGCTTATTACGAATCCGATTAGGTGCTGAAAAGTAGTAGTCAGGATGTTGACTCGAAACCTCTTCTTTCAGTTGAGAGGTCATGTCAGCCAAAATTTTTTGCCCCTGCTGGTCTCTAGGGACTTTGACAAAAACCGTCACATCATCTTTTCGTATGTCTACGACACTCTTATGTGCACAGTGATTAAAACTACTATTTATGGGATTGAAGGTAGTTATATTCTGATTGTCAATCGTTGTTACTTTTTCTGATTTCTCACGTTGCGTTAGAAACTGACGAAGTTTGAATGTAAAGTATACGGACTTAAAATAGTTGAATAGACTATCAAATCGAAATCGATTCAGAATTTCAAACATTACAGAAACAAATAGTGTAAGAAGAAGGAAGGACATGATGATGTGACGGTTTTTGTCAAAGTCCCTAGAGACCAGCAGGGGCAAAAAATTTTGGCTGACATGACCTCTCAACTTTTGGCTGACATGACCTCTCAACTGAAAGAAGAGGTTTCGAGTCAACATCCTGACTACTACTTTT
>NZ_JAJEPD010000051.1:0-142778 GCF_020729765.1 Streptococcus sanguinis
TACCGTCAGGGTGAATATTACTAAGATAAAAAAGAAGCTCAGTGTGAGAGTTGCCTCTTTGCACTGGGCTTTTTTGTTTGAAGTTTTTAGTTTAAAATCTTTATTCAGTTTAAAATTATTTCCAAATAGAACAAAAAACTTGACAGATGTAATTCCAGGTGTTACAATTAATAAACGATTCGATATAGAAATTACATCACTTTGAAATTGAGGCCACATGTTTTCAATCATCCAATTATTGAAAACAATTTGTGAAGTATCATATACAGTTAACCCACTGCCCGATATTAAATTAATTAATTTTTCCTTGCCAACTAAATTTTTCTCTAAATCAGGCTTTATGATAATAAGTGATTTTTCCATTAACACTATTAATTTCCTTTACTCATTCTTTGTTTGATAAAAGCAGTCTCTTCTTCAGTATCCAATCTTGGAAAAACCGGAACTCCTTTTTCAATCACTTTTGTTTTTACTTTTAGGTTACCGAATGTCAAGCTATTAAAAGTATATTCTTCTTCCAATCCTAATTGGTCAAAAATTTTTACTGAAGCTTGTGTCAAAACAGGTTTTATTAATATAGCGACAATACGTAGTACTTCCGATAGGTGTCTCATCACAGATTCTAATTCAACAGCTTTCTCTCCATCTTTGGCCAATATCCATGGACTCATCTGATCAATGTACTTATTTGCTCGACTAATTATTTTCCATATCTCATCTAAGCCCTTAGAGGGATTATTAGAATCTAGTGCTTTAAAAAAAACTTCTATATTTTCAGTCACTGAAACCCTGAGTTCCTCATCATACTCCCCAACATCGCCTTTATAGTCTGGTATAACTCCTCCAAAGTACTTGTTTATCATAGCAATTGTGCGATTTAAAAGATTTCCTAAATCATTTGCTAAATCAGAATTAACTCTTTCAACAAAGTCCTCAGGAGAAAACTGACCATCATTTTCAAGATTTACTATTTTAGTTAAATAGTAACGAACTACATCAACCCCATATCTTTCAACCAGCACATCAGGATATACTACATTCCCTTTAGATTTAGACATTTTTCCATCTTTCATAATAATCCAACCATGAGCTAAAATATTTTCAGGAAGTGGTATTTCAAGTGCCATCAACAATACAGGCCAATATATAGCATGGAACCTAACTATTTCTTTTGCAATTACATGGACATTTGCTGGCCAAAATTTATCAAATAGTTCAGTGTTTTCAGTCCCATAACCTAGAGCAGTAATATAATTTAGTAGTGCATCAATCCAAACATATACAACATGTTTCGGATTACTTGGTACTTTAACACCCCATGAAAATGACGTTCTAGTAATAGCTAGATCCTCTAAGCCACTTTCAAAAAAATTGTTTAATAGTTCATTTTTACGAAAATGAGGAGTTATGAAGTTTGGATGACTTTCATAATATTCTAGTAATTGTTTCTGATACTTAGCAATACGAAAAAAATATGCTTCTTCACGCACTAAACTTACTTCATTTCCACTCGGGGCTAAGCCGCCTACTATTTTATTATTTTCATCCCGATAAACCTCGCTTAGCTGGCTCTCAGTAAAAAACTCTTCATCCGAGACAGAATACCATCCCTCATACTCGCCAAGATAGATATCACCTTTGGCCAACAACTTTTCAAATACAGCAGCTACAACTTCTTCATGCTTAATGTCACTCGTTCTAATAAACTTATCGTTTGAAATATCCAATAACTTCCATAGTTCTCTGATATCCTCAGACATTTTATCAACATACTGCTTCGGAGTAACATTTAATTCTTTGGTTTTTTTTTCAATCTTTTCACCATGTTCATCAGTTCCAGTTAAAAAAAACACCTCGAAGCCCTTCATTCTCCTATAACGTGCTAATACATCACACAATATAGTAGTTGAGGCGTTACCTATGTGCAGCTTACCAGAAGGATAGTAAATAGGAGTAGTAATATAAAATGTTTTTTTTTTTCATTTTTTAAATTTGTCCTTTCAAAATAGATAATACTATTTACTAAGTCCCATTCTAACATAATTGATACACTAAAATCAAGTTCAGTAAAACCTATTTTTCCCAAATTTATCATACATTTGATTTATTACTATCATAAAATTATCAATCACTTCAACGTTCGTGCTCCTTAATATTTTAAGTTTTCACTAATCCATCTTAGACCTCTCTCTCCTATGAAAAATTTATCTCGCATTCCTAATAGCAATTATCTATAGAATTTATATTGCTCTTCTACTAATTAAGCGATGTTCAGAGTACTTGTCACTCAATTTTATATATCATTGGAAACAAAAGAGTCCTCTACACGCAAATTGGTTAAATCTCTTCCTATTTTATTACTCCTACTACTTAAATTTTAATTGTTTCTCTGATAATTATCC
The DNA here is from genome assembly GCF_020729765.1 of Streptococcus sanguinis. Classification (GTDB taxonomy): domain Bacteria; phylum Bacillota; class Bacilli; order Lactobacillales; family Streptococcaceae; genus Streptococcus; species Streptococcus sanguinis_Q. Next base: position 2,403 of record NZ_JAJEPD010000051.1, read on the forward strand.
TCTATATAAATCCTTCATACCAAGAGTTTTCGTTCAAAGGTTTCTAGTCTTTTACGAACAGATTAAAAGCCTTGGAAACAGCTTGTTCCAAGGCTTTCTTTGTATTCAATTATATCAATTACCTCATTCCGATTTCTGCCGCTATCATCTTTACAGTCATCTTTTTATCCATTCCTATCTCTATCATCCAATTTTGATTATCCCTTTCCTAGCAAGCTCCAGTTGCCGCTGGCTTCGTAGGCTGTGATTATCTCCCTAGCTGTATCCGTAATCTCTTCTGGATAGTTCAGGCTCTCTAGTGTATTAACCGCATTCTTGGTCAAAGCGCTGCCTTGCTTAATTTTATAGTCAAAGACAATCTCTCCTGCTATATATTGACTGTCAAAGTGATATTGAGCATTGAGCTGACCAGAGGCTGCTACCAACTCCACATCATGGCTCGAAATCATGTAAAGACAGGGCTTCTCAGCTAGCCAATCAATGATTGCTAGTCCCGCACCAATCCGCTCAACAGTATTGGTTCCTTTAAAAAGCTCATCGATGAAAAAGTAGTGCAAGCCCTCTTCTTCCAAGGAATCTATCATGCGCTCAATAGCCCTGCTCTCGGTGATAAAGTAACTATCCCCAGAGCCGATGTCATCGGTCACATCCATTGAGCTCAGGACATGACCATGCTGCAAGGTCAAACTCTCGGCGCAAGCAAAGCCTAACCCCTGAGCCAAGATAGCATTGATAGCTGCTATTCTCAGGTAAGTCGATTTTCCAGAAGCATTATCGCCACTAATCATCATATTCTTAGAAAAGTCCAAATCATTGCTGACAGGTCGCTCTAAGAGTGGATGATAGAGTCCCTTGCCCTTCATCCCAGTTGAGCTTGTAAAGCTAGGTTTTGCATAAATTGGCAGGCTTTCCTTGTAGTTAAGTACAGCAATCGCTGCCTCTAAGCGACCTAGAATCTCCAGCACTTGCCTAGCCTGTTGATTGGCCTTGACCAGACGATTGGAGATATAGGCCTGAGCTAACTGAGGTATGAGCAAGACGGAGTTGATATAGAGATAGAAAATCTCCAGCTCAGAGGCACCCGACTGGGGCCGAAAGACTTCTCCAAAAAGCCGTGTTCGGCTAAAAGAAGCCACCGCTTCTTTCAGAGCAGCTTGCTGGGGCAAGGGCAGTCGGGCGATCTTTTCACCAATATAGAAGATCCGTACCAGATAGCCCATGCTGTCCAACTTCATCTCGAGAGACCAGCGCGTGGCCATGGAGTAAACGATATTAAAGGCCATGCTGATGATGGGAACTATATATCCCAGACTAGGATTGATAAAATAGAGGAAAGGGGAAAGTATCGGAATCGCAGCCAAGAACAGGTAAAAACTTCCCTTGTGATTCGCCTGAGCTGGTTTATAGATCAGTTTCTTAGCTTGATTGTGATTTTTCTTGCCAAGCTCAGAAAAAAGCAGTTGCAGCTGAATACGCACCTCTGGATGTTGGGCTAAATATGCCTGCAAATCATCAAATTCCTGATCTGCCTCGAAATGCAACAGGCGGAGTTTGCTGTAAAGGTACTCTGAACCTAGACTGGATTGGGATGCTGTATCAATATCCTGAAAAACATCAAAAAAGTCCAAATCTCCCCAAGTCTGGTCGTCCACCAAACTATCATAGGTTCCAGCTTCTTCGTCTAACAAAAAGGACTCATATAGACTGGACTCACTGTCTGGCAGGCAATCAACCCGCTCACGACTTCCCCAAGCAGCAGCTAAACGCTTCTTAAAGCGAATCTTTCTCCGAATAGCAAAGACTATGACAAGCACTAGCACCGCCAAAAAGCCCAGTAATACCACGATAAATTGCGACATAAATGCCCTCATCCTTTCCAGAAGACCTCTAACTTTTAGACATATTATACTACTTAAAAAAGTAAAAAGAAAGGCAAGAAGAGGCGGATAATACGGTCGATTTTACAAAGGCCACTTTTCAATCTTCCAGTTTTATATTATAATCATAGCTATATTCCTGTCGTAAAATTGGAGGTCCTCATGAGCAAAAAAGAAGTCGCATTCCCACGCTACCAGCAGATAGCTGTCGCTATTGCCGAGCGAATCGTTGACGGCAAATATCCTATCGGCAGCAAGATCTATGCCCGCTCTACCCTAGCCAGCAACTTCAATGTCTCTCCTGAGACAGCCCGCAAGGCTATCAATGTGCTGGTAGATTTGGAAATCATGGAAGTCCGCCACGGCAGCGGAGCCTTCATTTCCTCCAAGGAAAAAGCCCAGCAGTTTCTTGAGACCTATAAAGATGTCAACTCTCTGCAGGATCTCAAAAGCAAGCTCCACCAGAGCATCCAGCGCCAAGAGGAAGAATTTGCCAACTTTTCCCAATTGCTTAATCAGCTTCTCAGTCGAACTAAGGATGTCCAGCAGCGCTTCCCTTTCAATCCCTACGAGCTCCAGCTCTCAGCAGACGCTATCAACCTAGGAAAATCTATCAATGAACTCAATATCTGGCACTCGACTGGTGCTACCATTGTCGCAGTCCAGCAGGGAGACCAACTCCTAATCTCGCCTGGTCCTTATACCAAGCTGGAAGCCGGCAATACCATCTATTTTGTTGGCAACGAATTATCAGTCGGTTTGATGCATAATTTATTTTTTAATGAAATTGAAACAAACAAGTGAAACAGCGCTTGTTTTTTCTTTGTCAAAAAGCAGAATAGACAGGCGAATCCGCTGTCTGACAAGCCTTTTGCGACTTTCAGAAATATTCTAGAAAATCATCCTCCTTTTTTATAATAGTCGAAAAATGCCGGTCTGACGGTCTTTTGGGTTTGACAAAGTGACCACACGATGTTATACTGTGATGGTCTTTTAAGTGACAACTTATCAAAATAAACATGTAGTCACTTGTGCAAAAGGAGAAATACGTTGAATAAACTAGAAGTAAAACATTTGACTAAAATTTTCGGTAAAAGGCAAAAGCAGGCACTAGAAATGGTGCAGCAAGCCAAAAGCAAAACGGAAATTTTAGAAAAAACCGGCGCTACTGTCGGAGTTTACGATGTAAACTTTGAGGTTCAGACCGGAGAAATTTTTGTCATCATGGGACTGTCCGGTAGTGGGAAATCTACCCTTATCCGCCTGCTCAACCGATTGATTGACCCGACATCAGGCGACATTTACATCGACGGCCAAGATGTAGCCAAGATGAACGAAGAGGAGCTGCGTGACGTTCGCCGCCACAAGCTCAATATGGTCTTCCAGAACTTCGGCCTCTTCCCACATCGGACCATTCTGGAAAATACTGAGTTCGGTCTGGAAGTCCGAGGTGTTGATAAGGAAGAGCGCACGCGCCTAGCTGAACAAGCTCTGGACAATGCTGGTCTCCTCTCCTTCAAGGATCAATACCCCGATCAGCTCTCCGGTGGGATGCAGCAGCGGGTCGGTCTTGCTCGAGCTTTGGCCAACAATCCTGACATTTTGCTCATGGACGAGGCCTTCTCAGCTCTAGATCCCCTTATCCGACGAGAAATGCAGGATGAGTTACTAGATCTGCAGGCAGAGCATGAGCGTACTATTATCTTTATCACCCACGATCTCAATGAAGCCCTGCGTATTGGTGACCGCATTGCCATCATGGCTGACGGTCAGATTATGCAGATTGGCACCGGTGAGGAAATCCTGACCAATCCAGCCAACGACTTCGTTCGAGAGTTCGTTGAAGATGTGGACCGCTCCAAGGTCTTGACTGCCCAGAATATCATGACAACACCACTGACTACCAACATTGACATCGACGGACCAACCGTGGCCCTTAATCGCATGAAAAAAGAAGAGGTCAGTATGCTGCTGGCTGTGGATAGAAAGCGGCATCTCAAGGGTAGTCTAACTGCCGAAGGCGCCCGAGATGCCCGTAAGCAGCATCAAGCACTGGCTGAAGTGATTGATAAGAACGTCCGCAAGGTCACTCAGGAAACCCTGATTACTGATATTTTCCCACTGATCTACGATTCACCAGCGCCTCTGGCCGTTGTAGATGATAAGGACAAGTTAGTCGGCGTTATTATTAAAGGTCGAGTCATTGAAGCCTTGGCCAATACTACTGAATCTGAAGAATAAGGGAGGTTCGCATTTTGAATATTTTACAACAGCCAATCCCTGTTTCTCAATGGGTTGAGGCCTTTACTAACTGGGTAACAGATACCTTCTCCGGGCTTTTCTCGGTCCTTCAGGCTATCGGAAACGCCATCATGAATGGAATGACAGACACCCTGCTCTTCATTCCGCCCCTGCTCTTTATCGCAGTCATCACTATTTTTACCTATTTGATTTCCAAGCGTAAGCTGGGGCTGCCCCTGCTCACCCTCCTAGGCTTGCTCTTTGTTTACAACCAAGGCCTCTGGGAAAATCTCATGAACACTGTGACCTTGGTCATCATCTCCAGTGCCATTTCCATTATCATCGGTATTCCACTGGGAATTTGGATGGCTAAGAGCAACCGTGTCGAAGCAGTTATCAAGCCCTTGCTGGACTTTATGCAGACCATGCCAGCCTTTGTCTACCTGATACCGGCCGTGGCCTTCTTCGGTATTGGTATGGTGCCTGGGGTCTTTGCCTCTGTCATCTTTGCCCTGCCACCGACTGTCCGCTTTACCAATCTAGCCATTCGTCAGATTCCGACCGAGCTGATTGAAGCGTCAGACTCCTTCGGGGGCACTGGCAAGCAGAAGCTCTTCAAAGTCGAGCTGCCTCTGGCTAAAAATACCATCCTAGCTGGGGTTAATCAGACCATCATGCTGGCTCTTTCAATGGTTGTTACCGCCTCTATGATTGGGGCACCCGGACTGGGTCGCGGCGTCCTCTCAGCCCTGCAGCATGCCGACATCGGTTCCGGATTTGTCAATGGGGTATCTCTGGTTATCCTGGCCATTATCATTGACCGCCTGACCCAGAAACTCAACCAACCTCTGGCTAAAAAATCACCGGTCACTGCCAAGGAAAAACGCAACAAGATTATGCTCTGGTCTGCTCTGGCCGCTGTCATCTTGACAGCCTTTGTCGGAAATCAAGTAACCAAGCTTCAGCAAAGCAAAAAAGAAAAGGTCAACCTTGCCTATGTTGAATGGGACTCCGAAGTTGCCTCAACCAATGTCGTAGCGGAAGCTCTCAAGGAAATGGGCTACGATGTCACCATCACACCGCTAGACAATGCCGTTATGTGGAAGTCCGTTGCTAATAGCGAAGCCGATGCCATGGTTTCTGCCTGGTTGCCGACTACCCATGCTGCTCTCTATGAGGAGTACAAGGATAAGCTAGTGGACTTGGGGCCAAACCTTGAGGGCGTTAAGACAGGGCTAGTCGTACCAAGTTATATGGATGCTGACTCCATCGAAGACCTGTCAGAACAAGCCAAGAAAACCATCACAGGTATTGAGCCCGGTGCTGGTATCATGACCGCGACTGAGAAGACTATGCAAGAATACAGCAATCTCAGTGGTTGGAATCTTTCTTCTTCCTCAACAGGAGCCATGACCACTGCTCTGGATCAGGCTATTAAGAATAAAGAAGATATCATCGTAACCGGCTGGTCACCTCACTGGATGTTCTCCAAATACGACCTCAAATACCTCAAGGATCCTAAGGGAACCATGGGCGGTAAGGAAGCTATCCACACTATGACTCGGAAAAATCTAGACAAGGACTTACCAGAAGTCAATAAGGTCCTAGACAACTTCAACTGGACTCAAAAGGACATGGAAGAAGTCATGCTTAAGATTAACGAAGGCAGCTCACCAGAAGCTGCAGCCAAAGAGTGGATCAAAAACCACCAGAAAGAAGTCGAAAGCTGGAGGAAATAAAAGCATAGAAAACCCTGAGATAACAGTATCTCAGGGTTTTTGATTGGCTTCTTCCTTGCCTTACAAGACTTTGGCATCTTTTAAAGATTTCTTCTATTTGGAGCATCATTCTTTAATAGCATCTTCGTATCTGTCAAAGGCATAGTGGCTCTGTGCGTAGAGTGGATTATCCATGGCCAATAGCAAGTATTCGTTTTCTGTTTTATTGCTGTCTCCATCAGAGTCATTCCAGGTAACATCTAAAGCCAGCCACTGACCATCTACTTTTGCGAAGTTCCAAGCATGCGGGTCAAAATCATCTGTATTTCCACTCACATACATGGTTTCGAGACCAGCTTCCTGAGCAAGAGCCTGGAAGGTTACAGCATAAGCCTGACAGACTCCCTTACCCTCAAATAGCGGACCAGTAATATCAAAACTAGATTCATACTTGCGAATACCGTCTTGCATATCTTTAAACGCTTTTGAAATAGCCTCTTCTGATTCTTTATTCTCAATAGATGTTTTGTAATTCAAAAAGCCTTGGTAAGCAGCCTTATCATAGCTAGTATGCTCAATTAAATACTGATTAATTGCCTCAATCTTTTCTCGGTCGCTCATCTGGTCTTTGATGATGTCTTTAACAATCTCTTTGACTTTTTTTCGGGCCTTCTTATATTTGGCTGTTTCGTCAGCATCGTATTTAAAACTTACCACATGTTGCTTAGCATCAATGGTAGGGAGCACTCCCTGCTGAATGACTGGATTTTGCTCTAAAACATCGTGAAGCAATTCACTGACATCTCCTTCACTCAGCTCTGGAAACTCACTGTAATCGACATATTCTGCATCGGACAGAAGGGCCTTGGCAAAATATTCCTGCGCCGCACTTCTGGCTGCCACTCTTTCCTCAATATCACTAACATCATGAACGACTGTTTTACCCTTGAGATCCAAGTCAGCCTGCTCTACGCTGATATATTTCTCTGAAACACCTGACTTGCTTTCCTCTTTATTGACCTTTTCATTATGCTTATCTACAACAGGCTGCACTTCTTCGACACTGGCCTGTTCAATGAAAAAGTCCGTTTTGACAGTAGGCATGCCCTTGATAGAGACCAGACATCTGACATCCCGACCTTCTTTTTCAATTTTTTCATAGACGATTGGAAAGTTCTGAGTCTGGCCATCCATCATCTGCAGTGGTGCTTCTTCAGGAATGTTTCCCTTCTGCCTCAGGGCGGAAACCTGGTCAGAAAAAGTCCGAAAATCGATTTGATTCGGCATCAGTTTCGCAAAGCTATCAGATGAGATAGGATTGCTGATAGTTCCTAAAGCTTCTTTGTCTTTAAGGGGAACAACAAGGAGTTCATAAGGCTTTTTCTCAACCGTTTTCTTACTGTAATCCTGGTCGTAAGCCTGCAGCAACCGTTGTCTGGCAAGAATTGGATCATCACCAGAACGGCCTCCGTTGCGGCTATCATAGTGGGTAGGCAAATCCGTCCGATACACTGTCGAAGTGACCCGATCGACCTCTTTATAGTTATAAAGGCCTGTCTTCGTATCACTGCCAGGCATGGTCACATATTCTCTTTTTATAATGGAATAAGAGTCCGCTCCAGGTACTTCGGTCCATTCCAGCTGCAAGCGACCATCTCCGAGCAGACTGCTCTTGGTTTTCAGAGCTAGCTTGTCGCGCCCTTTCTTATCTATCTTAACGATCCAAAGTTTTGGTTTTTTAAGCTTTTTACCTGTGCGCTCATCATCCCGTTGCAGCAAATAGAGCGTATCAAAGACCCCCCAGCTCTCACCTTGCTTGGCTAGACCATATTCCGTATGCTCTCCATTTGCCTCCACTCTAGTCGCAGAGAAATGATAAGCTGGCTCAATCACTATCTGCCGCTTATCATTCATCTTAAAGTCACCCCCTAAAATAGCTCGTAAGTTGCTGTCCCCATAAATTTCAAAGGAAGAAATCAACTCGGTCTGTCCTTCATGTGGCAGTGTCTCAAAATCGTTAGGCTTTTGTACCTCTGTCGGAAATGTAATGGGCTCATTTTCCTTGATCTGAATGACCTTTTCTTGGACATCATAAGGAGTATTTTTGCTGTATTTTTCTCTCAGCTTACGAACACTTTCCGAAAATTGGCTGCCTTGCTCTCCCGGACCTCCACCGTTCTTTTGAAAAAGACTGCAGCCCATCAGAAAACAAATCAACAGAGTAAGCAGAGAAATGAAACGGATTTTCCTACTCATGATTTCCCCTCCTGAAGTAAATATTCTTAATATATTATACCATATTTTATTTGAGGTGTCTTTGTTTTTTTGTAAGCGGATTCAAATATCTGCAATTTTGCGAATAAATTCTTATTTTTTTATAGAGACAGATTCCCTCGAAACACTGCCTTTTCTCATCTTGCTTTTAAAATCAAGAGGATTCAGCCAATTCCCATCTTAAAATATTAAAAAACCAAGCCAGATAGGACTTGGTTTATTTTATAAGGAGCTATTTTGTTTAAGTCATTCAATCCTGATAGAGACTGTCTCCATTCGTCGCAATGACTTCTTTGTACCAATCAAAAGATTTTTTCTTGTAGCGGGCTAGAGTTCCGCTACCGTCATCGTTGCGGTCAACGTAGATAAAGCCATAACGTTTGCTAAGTTCTGCCGTGCTGGCTGAGACTAGATCAATACAGCCCCAAGTCGTGTAACCTAGCAGTTCTACGCCATCTTCCAGAGCTTCTCCTACCTGCTGCAAATGCTGTTTGAGATAATCAATGCGGTAGTCATCTTCAACCGTTGGACCATTTGGACCATCCACCAAGACATCCTTGGCACCGAGACCATTTTCCACGATGAAGAGAGGCAGTTGATAGCGGTCATAAAAGCTATTTAGCACTAAGCGCAGGCCGACTGGGTCAATCTGCCAACCCCATTCTGAGCTAGCCAGATGAGGATTTAGGATACCACCTAAAAGATTGCCTCGGCCGGAAGAATAATTTTCCGGATCATGGGCCGCAACTACACTCATATAGTAGGAGAAGGAAATAAAGTCTACAGTATTTTCAGCCAAAAGCTCTTTGTCTCCCGGCGCAAACTGAATCTCAATCCCATTCTCCTTGAAGAAACGATTGATATAGGCTGGATATTTTCCACGCACATGGATATCAGAGAAGAGATAGTTTTGATTTTCAAATTCCCGTGCTGCCAGCACATCTTCTGGCTTAGGCGTCATAGGATAGGCTGGCATAGCCAGGACCATACAGCCAATCTTAAAATCAGGATTGATCTCATGACCAATCTTCGTTGCCAAGGCAGAAGCCACTAGCTCATGGTGGACCGCTTGATAGAGGTCATGCTTGGATAGTTCTTCAGCTGGCGTGGCAATGCCTCCGCTCATAAAGGGTGCATGGAGAACAGAGTTGATTTCATTAAAGGTCAGCCAATACTTGACCTTATCCTTGTAGCGAGTAAAAACCGTGCAGACATAGCGCTCGTAGAAGCCAATCAAATCGCGGTTGGCCCAGCCATTGTACTGACGCGCTAAATGCAGGGGCGTTTCATAGTGAGACAGGGTAATCAGCGGCTCAATGCCATATTTGGCCAGCTCGTCAAAGAGATTGTCGTAGAATTGCAGACCAGCTTCATTGGGCTCTAGCTCGTCCCCATTTGGGAAAATCCGAGACCAGGCAATGGAAGTCCGGTAAACCTTGAAACCCATCTCCGCAAAGAGGGCAATGTCCTCCTTATAACGATGGTAGAAATCAATCCCTTCTAGCTTGAGATTATCTGGTGTCGGCCCCTCGGTAATCAAAGGATTGCAATCACCTGGCTTGGCTGGCACTCCGCCTTTTGGAGTCACATCCTGAACAGACAGGCCTTTTCCATCCAGATTATAGGCGCCTTCATACTGGTTGGCTGCAGTTGCACCGCCCCAGAGGAAATTCTGCGGAAATTTACCCATTTGCATTTTCTCGCTTTCGTTTTTTTTATATTTATATTATAATAGTTGTCAAACATATTTTCTAACACAATTATCTTAATAAATTGTACTATTCTATGAAAGAGTGTCCCCATGATTGATTTAGGCCAACTACATAAAAATACCGTTTTTAAAAACCAAGGAACCCCTTATTCTCTGACCCGCACCATCACTGAAAATGGTCATCCAGATATTCTTTTCCACTGGCATACCGATGTTGAAATGATTTATGTCCACGAAGGAAAAGCACAATTTCATATTGATGACGACTACTTTAACAGCGAAAAAGGTGATATTATCCTGATTCGCCCCAATGCCCTGCACTCCATCCACCCCATCAACGACGAGCGTCATTATATGGACGCCATTAATTTCCATCTGGATCTGATGGGCTACTCTGCCATGGATCAGGCCAGCATCAACTACTTGCAGCCCCTCTACAATGGCCAGTTGGACTTGACTCATGTTATCAAGCCTACGGATACAGCCTATGCCGAGATTCGCCAGTACCTCTTAGTAGCTATGGAAACAGGCTATTTCCGCAAATCTCACTACGAGTTTCAGCTCAAAGCCCAGCTTAACCAGCTCTTCTACCTGCTCTTTGAGAATGGCTATGTCATTTCCAAAGACCTATCACCAGAAGGCTACCGCAAGGAAGAAAAGATTCGCTCCATCATCGACTACATCAATGCCCATTACCAAGAAGACCTAAATATTGACCAATTAGCTGGCATCTGCGGCTACAGCTCCACCCATTTCATGAACTTCTTCAAGAAGCATCTGGGCGTTTCCTGCATTGAGTACCTGATTCAATTCCGCCTGCGCAAGGCAGCCGAACTCCTGCAGCACTCCAATCTCTCTGTACTGGAAATCTCCAGTCAAGCAGGCTTTAATAACCTGTCCAACTTCAACCGCCAGTTCAAAAAATACTACCAAATGACACCAAGCCAGTATCGGAAGAAATGAAGCTCTAAAATAGAAAATAAAAAACGAATACCTGCTAAGCTAAGTGAACTTGGAGGTATTCGTTTTTTGTAATGCTAATATTATAAGAAGGATAGAAACAGCACCATGTTTTGTAAGATATTATTCTATATCTCGGTCCCTACCTTCTGAGCCATAGACTCTGTGATAGGCTTTGACATAAAAAGATATGGGTTTATCTGATTCGTTTTGGACAGTGATATCTTGATCACTGTCGCTTACACTAAAAACAAACGCTCTATTTTGGGTAAAGTWGACATCAATGCTATAGTTTTCGTTAAACTCAACACCTAAATCGGATAAAGCCTGTTCGTTTGGGATTGTTATCCCCCCATCCTTTTCATTATAGTAGTGAACAGACTTTTTTTCTGCATCATAGATATACTCATTTTCACCTATCTGCTCTCTCAAATAAGAATCGTATATTCTAATTTTCCCATCTGTTTTATCTTTAAATTTTAAAACACTGACTCCTGAACCCTTTATTAGGTCAAGATAAGGCTTTTTAATCTTTACATAAACAGCTTCGCCTGGCTTTAATTTGACTAATTGATAGGAGCCGCCATGATCTTCTCCGCCAAAATAAACCAGATTCCAAATCAAAGTTCCCAAAAAGAGTAGACTAATCACTTTCCCATAAATGCTTTTGTAGAAAGGTTTCTTTATACAGATATAAACTATCCATGAAACGATAAAAACAACAAAGATAAATAAGAGTGGTAAAAAGTGAATTAAAAAGTCTATTAAAAGAAAAAGTTGTTCAAAAAAATTCATATTTCGCCTTTCTTTAATTCTCAATCAATATTTAGTTTCAGCAAACAAGGATAAAGTTAGTCTCTATCATTTCATTTGGATTGTTCTCCTTACGAACTCATCATTTCTATACTAGCAAGTTCAGCAGGAGATTGAAGAGCCCCAGCCAAAGGATAGCTAGCAGCAAATTGCGGCCCTGCTTTTCCTTGAAGAGATTTCTTCTCAGAAACAGGCAGAAAATCAACAAGACCAGGGAACACACTAGCAACAAAAACAAGATAAACATGGGTATAAAATACAAAAGCAGCCTCAAACCAAAATACATTTTATTTTCTTTCCAATAACATGATAGACGAGCTCGAAAGCGGTCAGTTTCATTCATTAACAGTTCTATAATCCTTTTTAATTATAACAAAGCCCTCAATTTTAAAACAGCAAAAACCAGATTGGCAAATCCAATCTGGCTAAAATCATATTCAAGCAATTTATTGCCCCGGCCAATTCAGTCCAACATGAGAATTCATTTCCTGATAGGCGGTATCAATCCGTGCTCTGGTTTCTTGATCCAGTTTGTCTCGATACTTGCCACCTTCGACAAAGTCGTCCAAAATCCAGGTCTGGTAAGTGTATAAAGGTAGACCGTCTGCCGAAGTAGTGCCCTTTTCAACTCGACTGACCCAGCTCGGATGAGCTTGAGCACTTTTTATCTGTGTGCCCTTTGTTGTCTTTTCAATGGTAACATCCATCAGCACTCCGCGCTCGGTCCAATGAGCATTTTCAATTCCCTCCATAGTTTCGATGCGCTGATTGGAAATGAAATTTCCCATAGAATACATGATCAGCTTCTTCTGACCATCTTTCTCTAAAATCTCTGCCGGCTCAACCACATGCGGATGCCCTCCAAAGACGATATCTGCTCCCCAGTCAACCATTTTATGGTAGAGGGTCATCTGCTCCTCTGTCGGCTCCAGCTGGTACTCTACCCCCATCTGAGGCATAACAACCGTGATGTCCGCTTCCTTTTCTGCCCGCTCAATCTCGGCTCGCATCTTTTCTTCATCCAGATCGGACAGTCGATTGTCATAGTCTTCCTGACTGAGAAGCCCCTCCATGCCATTGTAGCCATAAGAGTAGGCTAGCAGTGCAATCCTAATGCCTTTTACTTCCTTTATCAAGAGCGGTGCCTGACTGCGGCTTTCATGCGGATAAACACCGACGGGAGTGATTCCCTCTTTTTCAAAAGCCTGAGCTGTAGTGAAAACTCCCTCCAAGCCAGAGTCTAAAATGTGATTATGAGCCAGATCCATCACCTGATAGCCAGCATCCTTGATTGCTGGAACTACGGCTTCTGGAGCATTAAAGAGCGGATAGCCATTCAAGGGATAGTCCGGCCGAATCGTGCCTTCAAAGTCTCCTAAGACCAAATCCCCCTGCCGAAGCCATTCCTTAGCATAGTGGAAATTCTCAGAAAAATCATAAGTTCCATCTTCTTTCTGAGCACTCAGATAAAGGCCATCGTGATAAAGCAAATCCCCAGTCGCCATGATACGAACCGTCTGATTCTGAGAAGAACCTGACTGCTGCTCTTTCTTACTAGGAGACAGAAAGGTAAAATCCTGCACATGCTCCGACAGAAGAATTAATCCGGCTGACAGCCCTACTACGGTCAAAAGCACTCCGACAAACTGGCGATTACTAAGCTGTTTTTGAAAGATTTTGGGACGAGGAAATGGAAGTCCCTTAAACCAGTCTCGCCAAGCATGGTAAGCATCTGCCAGCAGACTATGTTCCGCAGCAAAACCCGATATCTTTTTCCAAAGTTCCTGAAAAAAAGTCTGAATTTTCTCCCAAAGAATTTTTTTATCCATCACATCTCTCCGCTTTTTCTTGCTTGATAATAGTGCATCAACATTTACTATATTGTACTATTTTTACCGTCAAAAGGAAAGAAAAGCAAAAAGCAGGAGAGGGAGAAGCATGCTACAATCTTCAAATTGCGGCATGCTTCCACCATTCTCCTGCTTCATTATCTATTTTTTCAATTCTAATAGCTGATTGCCGAGCTGAAACTCAGCTTTCATTCTTACACAAAACTTCCTAGATCAACAGTCAGCACTTGGCCGTTTCGGACAACCTGCTGCCCTGCAATGTAGACATCCTGAACATCGCTGCCTTTGACTGCATATACTAGGTGCGACAGCATATTTTCCAAAGGATAGAGGTGAAGTCGTCCCTTAGGTTGAATGACAATGAAATCGGCTTGCTTGTCCGATTCAAGACTGCCGATTTTGTCCTCCAAGCCCAACGTCTTGGCTCCTTCAATAGTCAAAGCTTTCAAAGCCTGCTCAATCGTAAACTGGGTCGCATCGCCTGCCCGCATTTTCTGAAGGAGAGCAGCTGTCCGACCTTCTTCAAACATATCCAGATTATTATTGGAAGCGACAGAGTCCGTCGCTAAGCCAACGGTCACCCCAGCGGCTAGTAAGTCTGTCACTGGAGCTACACCAGAAGCCAGCTTGAGGTTGCTGATAGGATTGTGGGCGATGCTGACTGGTGAAGCCGCTAAGTCCGCAATCTCTGACGGATTTAGCTCAACCCCGTGAGCAAAAATTGCTGGCTGCTCCAAGTAACCCAAACCCTTTAAGAAAGCCAGAGGCCTTTTACCATAGCGCTCCAGAATGATTTTATTTTCTTCCTGAGTCTCCGCCACATGGATATGAAGCTTCAAATCCAGCTCACGCGCTAGCTCAAGACTGCCCTTGAGCAGAGCTTCATCACAGGCATAAGGCGAATGAGGCGCCACCATGACCTGAAAATCTTCATCATTATAGGAAAGGATTTTCTCAATAATGGCCCGAGTACGAACCAGAGTCTCTTCTGCTGTTTCTGACTTTGAGCTAAAGAGTGTTGGTGAGAAATAGCAGCGCATACCAGACTGCCGCACAGTCTGATAAATCCTGTCAATTTCCACTCCCTGAGGATTATACATGTCGTTAAAAGTTGTTGTTCCTGACAGCAGCATTTCAGCTAGAGCAAATTGAACTGCTTTAGTAGTCACTTCTGCTGTAAACTGACTTTCTGCTGGCCAGATATAGTCCTCCAGCCATTCATGCAGATTGCTGTCATCACGAATCCCGCGCAGCAAGGTCATGGCCGAATGAGTATGGCAGTTGACCAGTCCGGGCATGATCCAAGCCCCTTCATAATCCACTGTTTCACTGCATTTCCCTAGCCAGTTTTCATCATAGGGACCACAGTAGGCAATGCGGTCATCTTCCACGACCAGCAGCCCTTCTCGGTAAACATGAAATACGCTGTCACAGGTCACCAGATTGACATTTGTATAAGCTTTCATCCGCCATATCCTCACTTTCCCAACACTTGGCTTCAAGAGATTTTAGCTATTATAACAAGCCTAATCTAATTGTGCAAGTCTTTTTATAAAATTATGGCATAAAAAAGAGCCCCATCTGAGGCTCTAGTTGTCAATCATTATCTATGACTAATCTTCCTAGTCAGGAAATCCCCAACAAACTGAATGAAGAAGATGAGCAGCAAAATAAGAATGGTCGCAAGAATGGTCACATCATGGTTGAAACGCTGATAACCATAAGTCAGGGCAACATTTCCCAGTCCGCCGGCACCAATCGCCCCTGCCATAGCGGTCTCCCCAACCAGAGAGATGAGCGTAACTGTCGTCACACGAATCAAGTCCGGCAGACCTTCCCGCAGGTAAACACCGACAATGTCCCAGAAAGTTGCTCCACTAGCCTGCGCCGCTTCAATGACCCCTCGGTCTAGTTCGGATAAGACCACCTGAACCTGACGGGCAAAGAAAGGAAAAACAGCCAGTGAAAGAGGTACCAAGGCCGCAGTCGGACCAATCCCAGTTCCCACAATAATCCGAGTAAAGGGATTAATAAGGGCTAAGAGAATGATGAACGGAATAGCCCGGAAGATAGAGGTAACTTTGTCCAAGACGAAAAAGACAAGTCTATTTTCCAAAATACCTCTCGGCCCTGTCAAGACGAGCAAGAGACCAGCGATAAAACCTAGAATCCCTCCGATAAAGAAAGGAATGATAGTCATATATAGAGTCAGGTAAATAGCTGTTCCCCAGCCAGCCTGCCCAGACCAGCCCATTCTATAAACATTGGGCATAAATTGTTGAATCAGCTGTAGCATTAGTTACTCCCTTCTTTCAGAACATGCAGCTCTACTCCTGCTTCGCGCAGACTTTCCTGCACCGCCGCCAGTTGCTTGGTCTCTCCAGATAAGATAACGACCATTTCTCCGACCGGTACATGATCTAAAATCTCAATATTGGCGTGAAGAATATTGGCAGATATGTGATACTGCTTGTAAATGTCGTTTATAATGGCTGTGTCCGTTACCACACCTGAGTATTTCAAATGTGCCAGAATGGAATTTTCCGGCAGGTTTTGCACAATCTTTTGCTGGTTGATTTTGATCATGGCCTCATTGATGCCCGTTGCGGTAGTAATGAAGTCTTGGGTCAGCTCATTCTTGGGATTAGAGAAAATATCCAGAACTGAGCCTTCTTCAATCAGTCGGCCATTCTGCATAACCGCTACACGGTTGGCAATGTCCTTGACAATCTGCATTTCGTGGGTAATGAGGACAATAGTCAGACCCAATTTTTGATTCAAATCCTGCAATAGAGCCAGAATCTGCTTGGTGGTCTTAGGATCCAGAGCAGATGTAGACTCGTCCGAGATTAGGATTTTTGGATCATTGGCCAAGGCCCGTGCAATGGCTACCCGCTGCTTCTGACCACCAGACAGCTGGGCAGGATAATTGTCCGCCCGATCCGCTAAGCCTACCAAGTCTAAAAGCGTATGAACTTTTTTCTCTTTTTCAGCAGCTGATAAAGGTGAATGCTTGAGCGCAAAGGCAACATTTTCCTTGGCTGTCATCTGTGCCATGAGGTTAAAATGCTGGAAAATCATCCCGATATCCTTACGCTTTTGGCGCAACTGAGCTGCAGTAAGCTGAACCTGATGATGATCATAGAAAACCGTATCATCCACCGTGATCTTACCAGCAGACGGCACCTGCAGCAAGTTAATGACACGGACCAGAGTAGATTTCCCGGCACCAGAATAGCCTACAATTCCATAAATATCACCCTGATTAATATGAATGGTCACATCTTCTACAGCCTTAATGTCTTGCTTTTTTTGCTTAAAAATGACATCAATGTGATCCAATTTGATAATTTCTTTGCCCATAATTTCCGATTCACTCCTTGATTTGTCCAATATGAGATTTAGCCACTATAGCCTCTTAGTTTGCTTTCCGCCTGTCGCTCGACTAGGGAAATGTAAAATCATAAGCTACAATCTATACCGACCTAGCTAAAAGCTAGATAATGATCAAACTAAATGATCATAATAGCAGATAAAGGGCTGGAGAAGCTAATCTCCGCCCTTCTTAATCATTTCATTTATTCAATACAATGACCTTCTGCTGGAAAAAAATTACCAAACCGGCTGATCCATACCATCTGATGATTCTTCAATAACTTTTTTCACTTCATCAGTATGGTAAGCCTTGATAATTTTTTCAATCGCGTCAGCCTTGTCTGATTTCTTCCAATCTGGTTTCGCTGCAATCAGGTTATACCATTGTTTTGAGTTTTCATTGGCTTCTTCTTTGAAGAGGGCCTTCTTGTAGTCAATGCCTGCTTCGCGGACGAAAGTATTATTGACAACTGCAGCATCTGCTGAAGTCAGAGAAGCTGGTGTTTGAGAAGCATCCAACTCAGAAATTGTCAGATTCTTCTTGTTTTCTTTGATATTGGCAACAGTCGCAAGCTCGTTCCCTTTAACATCAAGCTTGATCAAACCAGCTGATTCAAGAAGATAAAGAGCACGGCTCTCATTTGTCGCATCATTTGGAACGGCAATTGTCCCATTTTCTGGGATGTCTTTCACATCTGTGTATTTATTTTTGCCGTCCTTTGTACCAGAGTAGAGACGAATAGGAGCGATATAGGTATCCGCAACAGACACAAGGTCTGCTCCCTTCTCTTTGTTCCAGTTTTCAAGGAAGTTGTAATGTTGGAAAGCGTTGATATCCACATCACCGTCAAGCAGAGCTTGGTTAGGCTGAGAGTAGTCGGTAAACTGTGTATACTCTAATTTAACGCCTGCATTTTCTTTGTCAAGAATCTCTTGAACCTTGTTCCAGCGCGCTTCTTCTGTATCACTCAGGCTCATTACCCCAACCTTGACGGTTACAGGTCCGTCTGCTGATTTGCTCTCCTTACTAGAAGAGCCTCCGCAAGCTGCCAAACCCAAGGCTGCCAGGCCGACTAAGCCGACTGAAAAGATTTTTTTCAAATTCATCATTTATTCTCCTTTAATGGATAAAATTCTAAATCTTCTATTTTATAAGATTACTTCTCATTTTACCATGTTAAAGGAGACTTGGCTTATATAAATAATTTATCGCCGTGATAAAAAAATTATATAACGATTTGAAGCATTTGAGTTGATTTTATCCCCTTTTACTGCATGAAGGTCAGCAGATAGCCATATCCTTCTGCTTCCATTTTCTCTTTTGGAATAAATCGCAGAGCTGCTGAGTTGATACAATAGCGCAAGCCGCCTGCTGCTTCTGGGCCGTCAGTAAAGACATGCCCAAGATGGGCGTTTCCAGAACGGCTGCGCACTTCGATACGCTCCATGCCATGGCTCTTGTCTTCATAATATCGCAGAACTTCTCTGGCAATGGGCCGGCTAAAGCTAGGCCAGCCGCAGCTAGATTCAAACTTGTCTCCAGCAAAAAAGAGGGGCTCACCAGTCGTCACATCTACATAAATTCCTTCTTCAAAAGTGGCATTGTAGGCATTATGGAAGGGACGCTCTGTCGCACTATTCTGAGTCACCTGGTACTGCTCTTCCGTCAGCTGCTCTTTTAGTTCCGCATCTGTAGGCTTCTCGTATTGGCCAGGATCTACCAAGGGATGATAGGCATCATTGACATTGATATGACAGTAGCCACCAGGATTTTTCTTGAGATAATCCTGATGATAGTCCTCAGCTAGGACATAGTGGCGCAAAGGCTCTAGCTCAACAGCAATCTTTCGGCCCAGCTGCTTTTCCTGCTCAGAAAAAACCTGCTCAATGACTGCCTTATCGGCTTGATTGGTATAGTAAACGCCCGTCCGATACTGACGACCTACATCATTTCCCTGCTTATTGACCGACAGAGGATCAATGACTCGGAAAAAATAGAGCAGGATTTCCCGTAGGCTGACCCGCTTTTCGTCATAGACTAGATGAACTGTCTCTGCATGATCCGTCTGATGAATCAGCTGGTAGTTGGTTGATTCTACTTGCCCATTGGCGTAGCCCACTGTCGTTTCCTCCACACCCTCAATGCGAGAAAAGTACTCTTCCAAGCCCCAGAAGCATCCACCTGCTAAATAAATTTCTGCCATAAAAGCACCTCATTTCTTTGCGTCTATTTTCTCATAAAAGGAGTCGAAATTATAGCAATTTGATTAGAACTTTCTTCAAATTGTTATGAAAAAGCTGGATCTTAATGACAATTAACCCAGCCATAATCTTCATTTCAAATCACAATAACGCTTGAATTAAATCTTTTAATAGAAAATTACTCCTCAATATACTTCAATTTTCCTCGGAAATCTTCTAAGCTTTCATAGCCTTTTTCTTCCATAATAGCCTTGAGTTCTGAGGTGATGCGTTCGAAAGCTGCCACTCCTTCTTTATGAAGGGTTGTTCCTACCTGCACCATACTGGCACCACAGAGGATATGCTCAAAGGCATCGCGCCCCGTTAGAACACCACCAGTACCAATGATTTGGATTTCTGGTTTAAGGCGTTGGTAAAAAGCATGGACATTGGCCAGAGCAGTCGGCTTGATATACTGACCTCCGATACCTCCAAAGCCATTTTTCGGACGAATGACCACTGACTCATCTTCTATGTAAAGGCCGTTTCCAATGGAGTTTACACAATTGACAAACTTGAGCGGATATTTGTTAAAAATTGCAGCGGCCTGGTCAAAATGCACGATATCAAAATAAGGAGGCAGCTTGATTCCCAATGGCTTGGTGAAATAAGCAAAAGCTTCTGACAAGATTTTTTCCGTCGTTTCAAAGTCATAGGCAATCTGCGGCTTGCCAGGGACATTGGGACAGGAGAGATTGAGCTCAGTAATGCCTTTAAAGTCACTTGCCTGCACTTTCTTAAGAATGGTGTGGGTTTCTTCTGGCGACATACCAACCAAAGAGAGGAAGAAAGCGCGATTTGGTTCGCTTTCCTGGAGTCCCAGCAGGTAGTCAAGATAGTAGTCCAAACCATTGTTGGGCAGACCCATGGAGTTGATAGACCCCAGCGGAACATCCTGATAGCGCGGTTCTGGGTTTCCCTGACGAAATTCCAGCGTCGCTGTCTTGGTCACAAACGTTCCCGCAGCAGAATCTTTGACTTCTGCCAGTTCCTCTTTTGTCATGCAGGCAACCCCAGCTGCATTCATCAGGCAGTTGTCAAATGCAAAACCAGCAATCTGTGTAGATGTCGAAACCATAGTAAAACGCTCCTTTTTTTCTGAAGGCGAGTGCCTTTAGCTCATTTCCTCTATTATATCACCAAACTCCACTTTTTCGTTTTTTAAACCAGCAATTCCTGACTAACGTTCGGAAAACATCCAGTTCGCTCAGCTATTTTCTGGAATATTTCAGAAAATAAATTGTGGAAATTTTTAGAAAATTCAACTTTTTTCTTTACAAGAGAAAAAAAGTCTGCTATAATGTTCCATGTAATAAAATATGACATCTAAAAGATGCCTGTTTTAAAAATTTAAACACATCCTCGTCACACAAGTTGTAAGTAGCTTCCGACAGGATGGTTTACTATTTTATTTAAAGGAGAATGACAGATGACAACTGCTAAAGAATATATCCAAAGCACTTTCGAGACCGTAAAAGCCCGCAACGGACACGAGGCAGAATTCCTCCAAGCTGTTGAAGAGTTTCTCAATACTCTGGAGCCCGTTTTTGAAAAACACCCAGAATACATTGAAGAAAACATCCTAGCGCGTATTACTGAGCCTGAGCGCGTTATCAGCTTCCGTGTTCCTTGGGTAGACCGCGAAGGCAACGTACAAGTCAACCGTGGTTACCGCGTACAATTTAACTCAGCAGTTGGCCCTTATAAAGGCGGCCTTCGTTTCCACCCAACTGTAAACCAAGGTATCTTGAAATTCCTCGGATTTGAGCAAATCTTTAAAAATGTATTGACTGGACTGCCAATCGGCGGTGGTAAAGGTGGATCTGACTTTAATCCCAAAGGTAAGACTGATGCTGAAGTGATGCGCTTCTGCCAAAGCTTTATGACAGAATTGCAAAAGCACATCGGCCCATCTCTTGACGTTCCAGCTGGTGATATCGGTGTCGGCGGACGTGAAATCGGATACCTCTATGGCCAATACAAACGCCTTAACCAATTCGACGCTGGTGTCTTGACTGGTAAACCCCTTGGATTTGGTGGTAGCTTGATTCGCCCAGAAGCAACTGGTTACGGCTTGGTTTACTACACAGAAGAAATGCTCAAGGCTAACGGCCAAAGCTTTACTGGCAAAAAAGTGGTTATTTCCGGTTCTGGTAACGTAGCCCAATACGCTCTTCAAAAAGCAACTGAGCTTGGTGCAACTGTTATCTCTGTATCTGACTCAAACGGCTATGTTATCGATGAAAACGGTATTGACTTTGATCTTTTGGTTGATGTCAAAGAAAAACGCCGCGCTCGCTTGACAGAATATGCTGCTGAAAAAGCAACTGCTACTTACCATGAAGGTTCTGTATGGACTTACGCTGAGAAATATGACATCGCTCTGCCATGTGCGACACAAAATGAAATCAATGGCGAAGCTGCCAAACGCTTAGTTGCTCAAGGAGTTATCTGTGTATCTGAAGGTGCCAACATGCCGAGCGACCTAGATGCTATCGCAGTTTACAAAGAGAATGGTATCTTCTACGGACCTGCTAAAGCTGCCAATGCTGGTGGTGTAGCTGTATCTGCTCTGGAAATGAGCCAAAACAGCCTTCGTCTGTCATGGACTCGCGAAGAAGTTGACGGCCGCCTCAAAGACATTATGACAAATATCTTCAACACAGCTAAGACTACCGCTGAAACTTACGGACTTGGCAAAGACTACCTGGCCGGTGCTAACATCGCTGCCTTCGAAAACGTAGCAAATGCTATGATTGCGCAAGGTATTGTTTAACTAGTCGATACATCCTATCGGAGGACTATCATGAACTTACGGCCAATGGAAGTGAGAGACAATCCGGCTGTAGCGCAGCTCATTCGAGCCAGCCTAGAAGAATTCGGACTTAACAAACCAGGAACTGTCTACTTTGATTCTCATCTAGATCATTTGGCCGACTATTATCAACATCAAGAGAGGGCAGCCTACTTTGTTCTGGAAGATGAAGGGCAGCTCGTTGGATGTGGTGGCTTTGCACCTGTGTCTGATAAGATTGCTGAATTACAAAAACTGTATGTCACTAAACACAGTCGTGGCAAAGGTTATTCCAGTCGGCTGATAAAGCAGATATTCCAAGAAGCCCGCCTAGCAGGTTATGAACAGCTTTATCTAGAAACCACTACTGAACTGGCTACGGCAGTGGCCATCTATCAGCACTATGGTTTCACATCACTGCAACAACCACTTTCTAACGCCACTGGCCACCCAGCTATGAATATCTGGATGATAAAATCACTCTTATCAGATGAATAGATATCAGTATACTCTGGCCGTCTCAAGGACATCATGACCAACATCCTCAACACAGCTAAAACTACCGCTGAAACATACGAAATTGGCAAAAACCATCTGACTAGTGTTAACATCTCTACCTTCGAAAACGTAGCCAAAGCCATGATTGCGCAAAGTATTGTTTAAGCACTATCAAACTAGAACTCAAAAAAATCCGACTGCTTTTATAAGCAGTCGGATTTTTATATATCTAATTTTTCAAAAAATTTGCCTACTACCTGCTTTTCTTTTAGCTTCTCTAACAACTCATTCTCCAGAAAAGGACTTAGTTCGTCAAAATCTTGGCAAACCTTAAAGACAGTTTCTCTGTCCAACTGGCCATAAGCTAGTTCGTAATAATCCTTCTTATGGTGCCAGTTCTGGTCATAGTTGACATCTGTCTGTTGATAGTAAACAATGTTTTGCTTCGGTGTCAGGTAAATCTTCTGCGTCAGAATGCTTTTCTGATCTTTGGACAGCTTGCTGCGGCTGAAAATCTTAACACCCTGAAAAATCTTGCGCTCATGGATACCTTGATTTGTGACTTTCAATTCTATTCTTTTATAATGCATACTGATACCTCCAGAAATCACCTACATTATATCAAGTTTTGACAGATTTTCAAGTAAAAGTGTCATTTCCAAAAGTCTTTAGTCGCCTCTAAAATCTCTGCCGTCGGTGTTACTGTGGCCTCAATAATGCTCTTGCCAGTCTTTTTCAGATAAGCTTGTATCAGATGATAGCCATAAGCATAGCCTGCAGCATAAGGCATTCCAACTGCTATTTGACCTTGTATTTCTGCAATTTCATCACCGTAGAGATAGGGAGCCATTTCCGCCATCCCCGTTAGCTGAAGCTGACTGGAGATGATGGGTTTAATCTCTTCTAATTGTTCTGGACTGGTTGAAGTGACCCAAGGTCCGATGAGCTCCTTGCCATAGAGCTCAGCAGCAAAGGACTCTGCCAATCCTTCACTAACTACCCAGTCTGCTAGTGTCGTCTGCTGGTTCCATTTGATAAATTGGAAGCGGACATTATGGTTGCACTCGTGGGCCAGAGCTGCCTGAATACGTGGCAAAGTATAGTCATTCGGTAGCATACTAAGCATGAGGTAGCCTGGAATTCCACCATCTCCGCTGTAACCCTTATTGAGCTGTAGCATGAGCTTTTCTGGATTGCCTAACAAAATAGTAAAATAGTAATCCTCAACCTCTAAATCATAGCCAGCTTGCTCAAAAAGACCGATACTCCTCTTGATGGTATCTTGACAATTTTGCCAGAGTTGATCAGAGCTCAGAGCATCAATAGCCGGTCTATCCTTTTCTGACAGAGTAGCAGGGAGATGATTCATAAAGCCAAGTAGGAAAAGAGCATCAAACCCTCCGGGATACTTCGCTTTCAGAGGAATGTGTTGTGTTCGATATTTTGTTGCAAAAGGTGCTAATATTTTAGCGCGAAAACAGCCTTCTCTCTTTTCTAAAGGCAGCTCGAGCATCTCTTGATAAACCTTATCTGAACGAATGATATTGATTTGCATGGTAATCTCCTTTTCTAATTTTCACCAGTATACACCCTCCTCTAAGGTCAGAGTCAAGAAAAAGATTTGAAACTTTCGCCTCAAATCTTCTTTTATCTATACAGTTTGCTGCTTCCACTTTCAAATCTAGTGCGGAAAGTAGCAAAGACATTAAAGTAATAGGATGATTTTCCCTATTGCTCCTTCTTTTTCTCTTGCTTTGTCTTGTTTTTCTCCTTTTGCCACTTAGCATTTTCGTAGGTCACGGTATAGGTATCCTCATCGCCGCCTTCCCCATCAAAGATTAGGTCAAAACGGACAGACTTGCCTGGCGCCAGATTGGTGCCGATTTGTGTATTGTCAAAGGTTGAGCCATCCAAAATATAGACATTTTCCTTCTTGTCATAGAGTCCAAAATCATAAGGACTAACCAGAATGGGCTTTTTAGAAGTATTTTCAACCGTGATAGTCGCAACGACAGCTACTCCTGTTGACTCATCGCTCATGACTCTCTTGCTATCTTCCACTGCCGAATGAACTGTCACCTTGAGTCCGCTGGAAAATTCAACTGTTTTCTCAAAAGCATGGCTGGAATAGGTCTCTAAAGGCGAGTTATGGTAGCCTGTAAGAGACTTGAGATGGTCATTTTCCTCCATAAGGCCAATCGTGGTGATGACGAGGAGAATGCTGAGTAAGGCCAGAAGAAAGATAATAATCCCAGAAACCAGAGCTGCCCAAAAGAGACCCTGCTTGTGGAGAGGACGTTTTAAACGGTAAACATGATTGTCCTCGCTGACAATCTCCTGCTGAATTCGCTGATTCATATGGACCTTTCTAATCAATAATTACTCGCCTTTTGTAAGAGGCCCAAGCGTTGGGAGTTCAATCCCCTCTCGCAAAAGCGCCTCATGGTAAAGGCGGTAGAAGATATGGTAAATGGAAACCTGCATGCCACCTTGTACGATCATGCTGATGCGGAAGTTGAATTGGCCATTTGAAGCCATCTGAGGCCCCAAGACATCCGGTTCCTTGAGAATCTCTGGATGTTCTGGCACTGCTTCTTCATTGACCTTGGAAATGATACGGTAAATCTCATCCAAATCCGTCTGGGCATAAAGCGGAATGTCAATCAAGACCCGCATATCTCCACGAGACAGATTGCTGACGACCATGATGTTGCGGTTGGGCACAAAATGAAGCGTTCCGTCCGCGTCCCGTACCTGCGTCGTCCGAATCCCGACACTGATTACTGTTCCAGCGATGTTGATAGGACCGTTAGTCAGGCGGACATTGTCACCGACATCTAGCTGGCGCTCGAGAAGGATAAAGAAGCCATTGACCAGATCCGACAGGAAGCCCTGGGCTCCCATCCCGATGGCCACCCCAGCAATCCCCGCACCAGCCAAAAGACTGGAAACTGGCAGTCCCAAGATGGATAAAACCCAGTAAATCAAGAGGAAATACAAGACATAATTAAGCAGATTCTCAATCAGACGGGTAATTGTTTTCTGTCTGGCTACATCCTGCTTGGATAGCTTGAGAGAGGGAGCAATGATCTTGGTCACTGACAAATGCAGGATTTTCTTAACGATGTAAAATAAGATAAAAAGCAGAAGTAAAGAGACCAGCTTGGAAAAAAGGTCATCTGCAATCTTGCTCCAGTCAACCTGCTGGATATAACGGGAAAAGACATTTCCGGTCTTAGACATAGGTTACCTCCAAAAAGATTACTACCATTATACCACAAAGACCAATCGGCGCGGACATAGAATGATTAACCCGACCTAGCATTGCTTTCCCCCCCTTTTCTATCGTATAATAAAATAAGTATCTAAGACAAGAAAGGAACTTACATGCTCCATCGCTTCATCACCATTTGGAATAAAACCAATCTAATCAAGAGGATTTCCATCGGTATTGGCATTGGTGTCCCGCTGGCTGTCATCTTCCCCCAAGCACAGGACATCGGACTTCTGGGCCAAATCTTCGTTGGCGGCCTCAAGGCCATCGCTCCGCTCCTCGTCTTCGCTCTGGTGGCAAACGCCCTGTCTCAGCAGCAAAAGGGGCAAAAAAGCAATATGAAGACAGTTATCTTGCTCTACCTCCTGGGAACCTTTGCGGCGGCCTTGGTAGCGGTCCTAGTCAACTTCTTCTTTCCCATTCGCATAGAGTTGGCTTCGTCCTCCCAAAAGGTTTCTCCGCCAGATGGAATCGGACAAGTCCTCAGCAATCTTCTGCTTCAGCTGGTGGACAATCCCGTCAACGCTCTCATCACTGCAAACTATATCGGTATCCTGTCCTGGGCAGTCATCTTTGGAATTGCCATGCGAGAAGCTAGCCACCACAGCAAGGAACTGCTCCAAACCTTGGCAGATATCACTTCTAAGATTGTCGAGTGGATTATCAATCTATAGCCCCTCTTGGCATTTTAGGCCTGGTCTACACGACCATTTCCGGCAAAGGCTTCCAGGCTCTAAAAAGCTATGGTATCCTGCTGCTGGTCTTGATAGCCAGCATGCTGATTGTCGCTCTGGTTATCAATCCCTTAATTAGCTT
Source organism: Streptococcus sanguinis (assembly GCF_020729765.1). Classification (GTDB taxonomy): domain Bacteria; phylum Bacillota; class Bacilli; order Lactobacillales; family Streptococcaceae; genus Streptococcus; species Streptococcus sanguinis_Q. The sequence goes on from NZ_JAJEPD010000051.1 coordinate 28,845, forward strand.
TATCATGCTGTGGAAAAATCCTTATCCCTTGGTCTGGCGCTGTTTGCGAGTCAGTGGTGTGACTGCCTTTTTCACGCGCAGCTCTGCGGCAAACATCCCCGTCAACATGAAACTATGTCGGGATCTAGGACTCAATCCAGAGACCTACTCGGTCTCTATTCCTCTGGGAGCTACTATCAATATGGCAGGGGCTGCCATTACTATCAATACCCTGACCTTGGCTGCTGTCAATACGCTGGGTATCCGGGTTGACTTTGGCACGGCTCTAGTTCTCAGTATTGTAGCGGCAATTTCTGCCTGCGGGGCCTCCGGCGTAGCTGGCGGTTCTCTCCTGCTCATTCCGGTCGCCTGCAGCCTCTTTGGGATTTCCAATGATTTGGCTATGCAGGTAGTCAGCGTCGGCTTTGTCATCGGTGTCATTCAGGACTCCTGCGAGACAGCCCTCAACTCTTCTACTGACGTTCTCTTTACAGCTGTGGCCGAGATGAGCAGCTGGCCAAAAGAAAAACGCTATTAATTTCGACAAAAAACCTCTAGACTTCCATCATTACAGAAAACTAGAGGCTTTTTTATGTGCGAAAATTAGTTCTTTCGATACTTGTCAAAGTATTTCTTTGTTTCACTGATGACAATAGGAGAGAGCGCTAGGAGAGCGATTAAATTTGGCAAGGCCATGAGAGCATTGACAATATCTGCAAGAATCCAGACCGCCTCTAGACTCACAAAGCCACCTAGAACAATCATAAGAACAAATAGCAGGCGATAAATGCGGATATAGCGCACCCCAAAGAGAAATTCAAAACAGCGCTCACCATAGTAGTTCCAACCCAAGATAGTCGTAAAGGCAAACAGAACTAGAAAGACTGAAAGCAGAACTGGACCAAAATTAGCAAAAACAGTCGCAAAGGCTGCCTGAGTCAGAGACACACCATTGAGATTGCCATCCCAGACCCCTGTAATTAAAATTGTCAATCCTGTCAGACTACAAATGATCAGGGTGTCGATGAAGGTTCCAGTCATAGAAATCAAGCCCTGTTCTACCGGTTCCTTAGTCCGAGCTGCCGCCGCTGCAATGGGTGCTGATCCCAAACCAGATTCATTGGAAAAAACTCCACGCGCGACCCCGTTTTGAATTGCCATCTGGATGGTCGCACCGGCAAAACCACCGACAGCAGCCGTCTGACTAAATGCTGAGCTAAAGACAAGTTGGAGAGTGGGTAGCAGACGATCTAGATTGACCGCTAAGACAGTCACAGTCCCCAAGATATAAATCGCTGCCATAAAGGGCACAACCTTGGTCGATACTCGAGCAATAGACTGGATGCCACTGAAAATAACCAGAGCCACCAAAATAGCCAAGATAGAAGCTGTCACAGCTGGAGGCAGCTGAATGGTATTCTGCATAGCCTCTGTGATGGAATTGACCTGCGTAAAGGTCCCAATCCCCAAGAGAGCCACCAAGATACCAGCTATCGCAAAAAAGATGGCCAGCGGGCGCCACTTCTCGCCCATCCCTAGTAAGATATAGTGCATGGGGCCGCCCGCCATAGCACCATGAGCATCCTTGCGGCGGTACTTGATAGCCAAGAGGCCTTCGGCATACTTCGTCGCCATTCCAAAGAAAGCAGCCACCCACATCCAGAAGAGGGCGCCCGGCCCACCGGTTTTAATGGCAGTTGCCACTCCAATGATATTTCCCGTTCCCACAGTCGCGGCCAGAGCCGTACAGAGAGCCGCAAAGCTAGAGACATCGCCCTGATGCTCCTCGTCCGATACAAAGATTAGCCGAAAGGCACGCGGAAGTCGAAAAATCTGCAGCAAGCCCAGACGCAAACTAAGATAGATACCGGTACCAACCAGCAAAATGAGCAGGGGCGGCCCCCAAACAAAAGAATCTAGACGATTCAATATTTCCAACATGATATAAGCTCCTTTTCACACCGAGAAAAAGAAAGAGCACATGCAAAACATGTACTCTGGATGTGCTGGAGTAGGGAAATCCCTGCCTCTTAGCTCTGTCCTTTTACCTGAGAGTTTGAGCGGTTCTAAACCGCCTTGCCCCTTCGGTGCCATTCATGGTCTCTCCAGAGTTCCGTCCATTTCACAGTCAGAAGCGCTCGCCTCTTTCTGAAAAACTTCGTTCGGTGTTGATTATTAATTTTCTATTATTCTAAAAGAACATTCGCTTTTTGTCAATATTTTATAAAAATTTTTAAGGATGTAAACGTTTTTTGATGCAAAAAAGAAGCCCAGAGGCTCCTTACTTAGCTTAATTCGGCAATAATAGCCTTGAGCTGGTCTTTGGTATGAACACCTGCGACTTGCTTAACGACTTGACCGTCTTTCTTGAACAGAAGGGTCGGAATGGACATAATGCCAAATGCGCGGGCAGTATTTGGATTTTCATCCACATCCATTTTAAGGATTTTCAGTTCGTCTTCATGAACTTCCTCTGCCAACTGCTCCAAGATAGGCGCTTGCATGCGGCATGGACCGCACCAAGTTGCCCAAAAGTCAATCAGAACCAATCCATCTTTTGTTTCTTCTGCAAATGTTGCATCTGTAACTGCTGCTACCATAAATCTTCTCCTTTGAATAGCTTACTTTTGTTAACATTTTACACCAAAAGCAGGAGAAAGAAAAATATTTGCTACGGGTAGCACCTCAGTCACTTAGTGAGAAATGGTTGGTCATGAGATTGCTGGCATCCAAGAGAACTTTCTCCAAGAGTTGGTCTGTCGCTTCTTGCACCTTGTCGCTCATGGCTTGATTTTCAGCTTCAAAGTCCACATCCTCGCCCTTGGCCAGAGCTCGGTCTACCCGACCGATCATTTCATGACCCCAGGCCATGGTCTTTTCCTGATAATCATCCAAATCACCGACATGACTGCTAAAATGAGCATCAGCTAGCCCAGTAATGAGTCGATTGGTCCAGTAGAAAGAATCCGTCGAAACCTTGTCTGTCGTATTGGCAAAGTAATCTGGCGTTGTCGAGACTTGAGTAAAGAAAGGAACTGCTGTATTGTAAGGCATGGAGCCGTAGGATAGCCACTGGATGCCCGTTGTTTCCTGCGGTTGATTAGGGCGCAACTGCAAGATAGCTGTCTGGCTGGTCCGATTGATCCCAATAGTCCGAAAGGCCCGTCTGCTGTGGTGGTCCCCCTCTGCTCCGTAAGGATCATAAGGCGAATCCTGATAGTGACTGCTCAGGACATACTTGACATCTTCGATCGTGATCTTGCGGTATGGCTTGCGGCACCATGGAATGAAGAAACTCCTTGGATCTTGCTCCGCTTCTGGATTGAGAAAACGCTGGATATCCCAAGCTCGCGGCGTATTGTAATGACGGTCCTTATCCTTCTGGCTGCCAAAAGCATAGCGCGGATTGAAGCCCTCATCCGAGTAATTCAGATTGAGATGATTTTCCTCGATAAAGTTTTTAAGATTTGAATGACAGAGGAAGTGCTCAGGATTGTCAAATTCAAAATAATCACTACCCAGCTGATTGGGATTAGTCACATAGGCATCATCTGGCACGCGCCGTGCCATCCAATGGTGGCCACCGATGGTTTCCAGCCACCAGATTTCATTAATATCTGAAATAGCAATCCCATTGGATTCATAAGTACCGTATTCTTCTAAGATTTTCCCTAGACGAAGAACCCCTTCGCGAGCTGTTTTGATATAGGGAAGAACCAGCGTAAGGATATCTTCTTCACTGATACCTGACTCTACCAAAGGATCAGCTCCCAGCACGCGGCTGTTGGTTGTAATCGTTTCCGTTGCGCTGACAGCAACATTGTAGCTGTTAATCCCAGCAGCTCCCCAAATCCCATCCTTGGGAACTGCATCAGGCACTGCCGTATAGCGGACTGGATTGTCCGGCAAATCCATCTCAAAGGATGTCAAAACTGACTGATAATGGCGTGGCTGGTCTTGCGGCTCCACTACGATAAATTTCTTGGGTGTAAACACCCCATTTTGTGAATCCTCTGTACGAGCCACAATGGTTGAACCGTCGTAACTGGCCTTCTTGCCTACCAAAATAGTCGTGCAGGAATCTGATGCATGTTTTAATCTCATTATTTTCCCTCCGATACTCTTTATGCTGCTTACATTATAGCAAAAAGCAGGCCCTCATAAAAGGACCCGCTGTTATCTCTCTCTGAAACTTCCAATACCCTATTCGATTTTCAAGACATAGGTATGCTCTTTGTAAAGTTCATCAATCTCAAAATGCTCCAAATCTTCTTTCCTTGAGACAATATAATGCCCTTCTCTTTGATAATAGCCTAAGGAATTTCCTGACTTATCTGTCAGACAGATTGTCTGCTGCTTAGTATCAACGCTGAAAGAAAACGCTATTTGATCTTTGGGGCGTCCGACAACTAAATAATCTTGACAAATCAGCTTGCCGCCCCACTTCTGATAGAGGTGATTTGCTTGTTCTCCGTCTCTGCTAAAGATAATCAAGGCCTCAACATTCTTTTCTTGCAGCTGCTCCCAAGCAGTTTGAAAGAGTTGGCTGGCTATGCCTTGATTCTGAAAATCAGGATGGACAGCCAGATTAGCGAAGTAAGCTATCTTTTCTCCTGGATAATATGCATAAGAATGACTTGCTTCTTCGGTGTAAATCCCAATATCTAGAAGCCCCACAACCTGATCATCTTCCACTGCTATAAGCTCAACCGAATCTTGGTAAGGTTCTTCGGTAAACTCATCCTTGCTGCGGCTCATATCATCAAAGAAAGGCGAAAAGAGATAACTCAAAGCCTTTGTATAAATCCAACTTTTCTCATAAGTCGAGTCATAGGTTTGTATTTTCATTTCTGGCCTCTTACTTAAAGATCACAATCGTTGCGCCACTGCCACCGGCATTTTGCGGAGCATAGCCGAAGGACTTGACGTGCTTGTTGCGGCGGAGGTATTTAGTCACCCCTTCACGGATGACCCCGGTCCCAATACCGTGGATAATATCCACCTGGGCCATATTATTGAGGAGGGCCTGATCGATAAAGGCATCCAGCTCTTCCATGGCCTCTTCATAGCGTTTGCCGCGCAGATCTAGTCTGGCTTTCGGTCCAGCAGTATTGGCCCGCTTGACCACATTGACCTGCTTGCGCTTAGGTTGCTGCTCCTTTTCAGCTTTGAGTAAGTTGAATTCCTGCTCTTCTAGAGTCATCTTGATCAGACCGACCTGGGCTTCCCAACGGCCGTCCTTGAGCTGCTTGACCAAGGTTCCCCGCTGACCATAGCTGGTGACTAGGATATCATCTCCCACCTTGGGTGCCCGATTTTTCTTGGCCTGCTTGAGCACCTTATTCTTTGATAAATCAACCGTTTCTGGTGCCAACTTTTTAAGCTGAGTCTTGGCTTCAATAATCTCATGCGGTTTAAGGCTGGACTTATCATGGAGATTTTTGAGAATGCTCTCACTCTCTGACAAAGCCAAATCAACGATTTCCTGGGCTTCCAAGCGCGCCTTATTGAGCTCGGTTTCCTTTTCTCGGTTAAACTCATTGTAAAGCTTTTTGAGGGCTCGGTTAAATTTGAGATTTTCCTGCTCCACCTCGCGGATATTATCCAAGCGCTTGCGGCTTTCCAGCGTCTGCTCCTCTAGTCGCTCAATGATTCGATTGACATCGCTGTCTGTGTTGGTCTGCTCTTGGGCATGGCCAACGATAACTTCCGCCAAGCCCAAACGTCGAGCGATTTCAAAGGCATTGGAGCGACCAGGCACTCCCTGCATAAAGCGATAGGTCGGCCGCAAACTATCTGTATCAAATTCCATGCTGGCATTTTCCACCCAGTCCGTCTCAATCCCATAGGCTTTGAGCTCGGGATAGTGGGTTGTCGCCATGGTTTTAATCTGTCTTAGCCGCAAATCTTCCAAGATAGCAATGGCCAGAGCTGCACCCTCCTGCGGGTCAGTCCCAGCTCCCAGCTCATCCAGCAGAACCAGACTCTCACTATCAACCTGCTCTAAAATAGAGACAATATTGGTCATGTGACTGGAGAAAGTTGAAAGGCTCTGCTCAATCGACTGCTCATCACCAATGTCTGCAAAAATCTGACTGAAGATCCCGACGCGACTCCCCTTGTCCGCCAGAATCGGCAGGCCTGACTGAGCCATGATCTGAGCTAAGCCCAAGGTCTTCAGCATGATGGTCTTACCACCCGTATTAGGCCCTGTAATGACAATCTCTGTCAAATCAGGCCCAAAATGCAAATCATTAGCCACTGCATTTTCAATCAGGGGATGGCGGACACTGAGCAGTTGGATATCCTGCTCTTCCGACAGGTCAGGCACCACCGCTCCTGTCTCCTGCATGAAGCGGGCCTTGGAACGCACCAGGTCCAGATGTCCGATAATCCAAGCATTGTTGGCAATTTCAGCTGCATGGGGACGGAATAGGTCCGATAATTCCTGCAAAATCCGCTGAATTTCATAACGCTCGTCCGCTCGACTGCTGGCAATTTCTTCGTTGAGATTGACAACTGCTCTAGGCTCGATATAGACGGTATTACCGCTGGCAGAAATATCATGAACCACACCAGAAATGCGGTTGCGGTAGGTATTTTTCACAGGCAGTACATTGCGGCCATTCCGACTGGCCACTACCTGATCCGCCAGCATCTCTCCCTTGTTTTTGAGAATCTCTTGCAGAATTTCCCGCACCTGATTTTCATTTTCTTGAATTTTTCGGCGAATGCGGCTCAAACTTTCGCTAGCAAAGCTTTCGATAAAGCCGCCATCATTCACAGCCTGCAGACTTCCTTGCAGCTTAGGGAACACAACTAGGTTCTCAAACAGACGGTCCAGCTTTTCCAAGTGCACATTTTCCAAGTCATCATAAAAGGACTTGAGCTCCTGAGTCACTGCCAAAACGCGCTTGAGAGCTAAAAACTCCTCAATATTCAAGTCGCTTTCCAGCTCCAACCGCTTGGTCAAGGCAGTGATATCCTGAGTCGCAGCCAGACTAAAGTGGGGATGCTGCACAAAAATCTGCTGCATATCTCTCATTTCCAGAAAAGCCGAGGCCACTGTCTCCTTCTTGCTGGTCGGCAAGAGCAGGCCTAGCTCCAGCTGCCCCTGCTCGGTCAGAAGATAGGGAGCAAAAAGTTCTTTTATTTTCTTAAATTCTAAGGTTTCTAAAATTTTTGTGTTCATAATTTTCTTTTCTAGTAAAAAAGAACCCAGCTAGCAGGCCAACTGAGTCGTCTTTTATCCGATAACTTGATTCACCCAGAGATCTTTGAGGATATTGGATGTGATAGGGGTATACTTGACAATAAAGCGAATCATGAAGCTGCTGTTGAGCCGCTCCTGAACCATCTCCATCGGCACCGTCGCTAAAATAGTCAGGCACATTCCCAAAACAAAAATAGAGATGCAAACAGCAATGACTCCGCTGGTCACATTGTACCATTTGGTATCCAGCTTATTGGGATAGGGAATCAGATTCGCAAAAATCCCAAAAAAGCGCCCAAGGATGTAGACAGCCGTAAAAATAATGAGATAGGCCAAACCAGCATAAAAAACCTGATCCAACTGAAAGAGCTGGGAGCTAGGGAAAAAATAGGTCGAAGAGCCCTGAGTCGCACTGGCATAAGGCACCCAGAGACTGATAAACTTAGCCAAACTCTTATAAAAAGCTCCAGCTACCAACATGGAAACCATGGTTGCAGCAGCATAATAGCCCTGCAGAACAATACCACGCGAGTAGCCAATATAAAAACTCCAGGCCAATATTAGTAAAATAATAATAGAAAGCATTATTTCTCCTCTATTTACCCGACTTTTCTCTCAAATCACTGAGCATTTTGTGACGAAAATCTTCTAGTTCTTTTTCTTTGTCATCAAACTCAATCTCGCGGCTGAGCTGAGTAGATAGGCTATTGACAGCCAGCAAAATCGCCAAGACTTCATCATCTGCCGCAGGCATCTGCTCTTTGATTGCCTTGTATTTTTCCTTTGCTACCCGTTCCACTTCTTCCATAAAGAGATTATCGTGTTCTGTTGTTAGAGTTAAGGTCTTGTTTCCAAATGTAAATTTATATCGATTCAAATTTGCCATAAAATCACCTCATTGTATTATATCAAAAAAGAAGCCCTTTGTCAGTTATAAAAACACTTGGAACTAGACAGGGACTTTCTTTTTCATCGTTTTTGACATAGCAATCAGCGGTGCTCTCCTACAAAATTTTTGTAAGATTTTTAATCTTATGACTTTCGACTTTTCCTTTTTATGGTACAATAGGGGGTATGGAAAGTATCACCCTCAGTCCCAAACAGCAAGAAATTCAGGCTTTTGTTGAGAAATATCAGAGCCAGCTGGCTCCCAGCAAGAACCCGCATATTCAATATTTCTTCCGGCTGGATCAGGCGACGGTCAGTGTCTTTAGCTCCGGAAAAGTTCTCTTTCAAGGGGCAAAAGCTGCTCACTACGCTGGCTTTTTTGGCCATCAAGTGACCAAGACCAGTTCTAGTCCTGCTTCTCAGAATTTTGCCCTCATTGGGACGGATGAGGTCGGCAACGGCTCCTACTTTGGAGGACTAGCCGTCGTAGCTTCTTTCGTCACTCCAGACCAGCACGACTTTCTGAGAAAACTGGGTGTTGGTGATTCTAAAACCTTGAACGATAGCAAGATTCGCCAACTGGCGCCGGTCTTGAAAGAAAAGATTGCCCACCAAGCTCTGCTCCTATCACCAGAGAAGTACAATGAAGTCATCGCTTCTGGCTACAACGCCGTCTCTGTCAAGGTAGCCTTACATAATCAAGCTATCTACCTACTGATGCAGAAAGGCATCAATCCCGAAAAAATCGTCATCGATGCCTTTACCAGCCAGCAAAACTACAATAAATACCTAAAGCAGGAAAAAAATCATTTTCCAAATCCGGTAAGTCTGATTGAAAAGGCTGAAGGAAAGTTCCTAGCTGTTGCAGTCAGCTCTATTATCGCTCGCGACCTCTTTCTAGAAAATCTAGAAAATCTCAGTCAAGAGCTAGGCTATACCCTGCCTAGCGGAGCCGGAAGCAAGAGCAATCATGTTGCTAGCCAGATTCTTCAAGCCTATGGAATGGCCGGTCTGCAGCATTCTGCTAAACTCCACTTTAAAAATACTGAAAAAGCTCAAAAAATTCTAGAAAGGTAACCTATGAAAAAATCAAATACTGCCGTTGTCATTCTCAAAGAATGGGGGCTCTTTATCATCTTTATCTCTGTCATTATCCTATCACGGCTCTATCTCTGGTCCCCTGTAAAGGTAGATGGCCACTCTATGGACCCTACGCTGGCCAATGGGGAATATCTACTTGTGCTTAAATATCAGTCTATTGACCGATTTGATATCGTTGTCGCCACTGAGACAGATAATGACGGAACGACCAAGGAGATTGTCAAGCGGGTTATCGGTATGCCGGGTGATACTATTCAGTATGAAAATGATACTCTTTACATCAACGGCAAAAAAACAGACGAGCCTTACCTGACGGACTACATCAAAAAATTCAAAGAAGACAAGCTCCAATCCACTTATACTGGGGATGATTATGATGACAATGGTGTGTTTTTCAGAAAACTCGCTGCTCAGGCTCAAGCTTTCACTGTTGATAGTGAAGGCAGCCCTGTATTCACCATCAAGCTTCTGGATGATGAATACCTGCTTCTGGGTGATGACCGGATTGTTTCCAAAGATAGTCGCCAAGTCGGTACCTTCCAAAAAGAACAAATCCAGGGCGAAGCTAAGTTCCGCTTCTGGCCACTGCTGCCTTTTAAGACCTATTAAGCATACCGAACTCAGCTGAACATCAGCTGGGTTCGTTTTAAAAGAAGAACCTATAAACTATGGAATTTTACTTTTCAGGAACGATTGAACGGATTATTTTTGAAAATCCCAGCAACTTTTTCCGTATTCTGCTCTTAGATATTGAGGATACAGATGCCAAGGATTTTGAAGATTTTGAAATCATTGTCACCGGATCCATGGCAGATGTCATGGAAGGCGAAGACTACAGCTTCTGGGGCAGTCTTGTCCAGCACCCCAAATATGGCCAGCAACTTAAAATTTCTCGCTATGAGCGAGCCAAACCCAGCAGTAAAGGCCTAGTAAAATACTTCTCCAGCGACCATTTCAAGGGCATCGGTGTCAAGACTGCTCAAAAAATCGTCCAACTCTACGGAGAAGATACCGAAGACACCATTGACAAGATTTTAGCAGAGCCGGAAAAGCTGACCCAGATAAACGGCTTAGCAGCTAAGAACCGAGAGGCCTTTGTCGCCAAGCTCAGACTCAACTACGGAACTGAGATGGTACTGGCCAAGCTAGCAGCCTACGGCATTCCCAATAAGCTGGCTTTTCAAATCCAGGATACCTACAAGGAAGAAACGCTGGACATTGTCGAAAACTATCCCTATCAGCTGGTAGAGGATATTCAGGGGATCGGCTTTAAAATCGCTGACCATCTGGCAGAAGAGCTGGGTATCCAAAGTGATGCCCCTGAGCGGTTTCGGGCTGGCCTTGTCCACACCCTGCTGACCCAGTCCATGGAGCGGGGAGATACCTATGTCGAAGCTCGTGATTTACTAGAGCATACCATCGAGCTCTTAGAAAGCTCACGCCAAGTTGAGCTGGACCCTAGTCTAGTCGCTGATGAGCTGGCTCATCTAATTGAGGAAGATAAGGTCCAGAATGTAGAAACCAAGATCTTTGAAAACAGCCTATTTTTTGCTGAAGAAGGAATAAGGAGTAATCTAGTCCGTCTGCTGGAAAAAGGAGAGCAAGATTCTTTCGATCCAGATAAGATTACTGCAGCTATCCAGCAAGTTGAGGAGAGCTCTGGCATCACCTATGATAGTATCCAAAAAGATGCTATCCGTCAGGCTATCAATCAGAAGGTCTTTATCTTAACCGGCGGACCGGGCACTGGAAAAACTACCGTTATCAACTGTATCATCGCAGTCTACGCCCAGCTTCGCGGTTTGGATTTGCGAAAGGCCAATGATCTGCCTATTCTGTTAGCTGCTCCCACTGGACGTGCTGCTCGGCGCATGAACGAATTGACTGGTCTTCCTAGCGCCACTATCCACCGCCATTTGGGAATGACTGGCGATGATGATACCAGTCATTTGGATGATTATCTGGATGCTGATTTTATCATTGTGGATGAATTTTCCATGGTGGACACTTGGCTGGCTAATCAGCTGCTCAGCAATATCTCCTCTCAAACCAAGCTCTTGATTGTCGGAGACGCGGACCAGCTGCCTTCTGTCAGTCCTGGCCAGGTACTGGCGGACTTGCTGCAAATACCAACTATCCCACAGACCAAGCTGGAAACCATCTATCGGCAGAGCGAAGAGTCCACCATCGTCACACTGGCCAGCCAGATTCAGAAGGGCATTTTACCAGCGGACTTTACAGAGAAAAAAGCGGATCGCTCATATTTTGAAGCTAGAAATGAGCATATCCCGCCTATGATTGAGAAAATCACTAGTGCAGCCATTCGCAGCGGTATCCCAGCTCAAGATGTTCAGGTATTGGCACCTATGTATCGGGGGCCAGCCGGCATTGACCAGATTAACAATCTTATGCAAAATCTCATCAATCCTGTAGAGAAAGATGAATTGACCTTTGAAGCTCCCGACTGTCAGTATCGCCAAGGAGATAGGGTTATCCACTTGGTCAATGATGCCGAAAGCAATGTCTTCAACGGTGACTTAGGCTATATCAGCGATCTACTGCCTGCTAAGTACACCGACTCCAAGCAGGACGAGCTGACCATTGACTTTGATGGCAATGAACTTGTTTATCAGCGCAGCGAGTGGTACAAGATTCGCCTGGCCTACGCCATGAGCATTCACAAGTCTCAGGGCAGTGAATTTCCCGTGGTCATCTTGCCCATCACCAAGAGCAGTCATCGGATGCTGCAGCGCAACCTCATCTACACCGCTATCACCCGCGCCAAGAGCAAGCTGATCTTACTTGGGGAAAAAGCAGCCTTTGACTATGCCATAAAAAACACTGGCACCGCCCGTAAAACCTATCTCATCGAGCGCTTTGGAGACCTCCCGCAAGCCGAAAGCAATATCCACAATCCTGTGGATAAAATGAAAGCGCCTGTGGAAAACTATGTCCTAACTGAGGAAAATTTCCTGAAAATCGACCCTATGATTGGGATAAGAGAAGAAGATATAAAGGGAATTTTTAAGTAATCCTTGACTCCCTTCTTTGCTCTGTGTATAATGCTAAAATGTGGCTATACGACCAGACAAAACAACAATTAACTTTCTTCAAAGGAGATATTAATGAAATACAATAAATATGCCTCTCTAATAAAATGGGTGCTTGTAGGATGCTGTCTCATTTTATTTGGTTCCCGTTCATCAACAAGAATTAAGGATATCAGTGTGGAAACCTTGCGAAAAGAAGGAAAAATTCTTTCTGCAAAAATCTCTGACACCTCCTACAGCCAAGCAATACAAATTACTCATATTGATGGACCGGTTGCAGAGTTAAAAGAAGATCATGACTCAACCTATTTCTACAGAGTAACTTATATAGATAAAAATGGTAGGGAAGCCGATGTTGGCCTGCGCAATGATTCTTCAACTAGCCGCTTCGTAGATGAACTAGAAAAAGCGGATAATTTAGGAGGAGAGCCAAAATGGTTGATTGCCTCAGTACACTCAGCTTCAGATATTCCCGATTACGCTAAAATCATGAACTCGTATCTATTTAATCATGGAAATAACCAACAATTGAAATACTACATCACTCTCTCTGATGATAAAGAATTCCAAAAAAGTGGAACAACTTCCTTCACTTTCTTCACCTATATTGCTATATTCTGCATTTTGATCGGGTTCATCCGTTATTACTTAAACCATAAAAGATTGAATGATTTTTACAGACTCTATCCCGAGTTGAATGAAACGCTGAATCAGATTGAAAACAATGGTGGCTATGTTGACCCAGATATCCGTGTCTTCTTTTACAAGAATCATCTGGTCAGTTACAAATCTAGCTTTAAAACATGTGACATACATGACGCGCTAACAATTTATCATCATAGCAATTCATTCATGATTTCTATCTTTCCAATCATCAGAAAAAATGAGATTCGGGTTGTCCTTTCTGATGGCAACGAAGAGAAACTGCCTCTAAGACATCAAAACGTTTCTAAAACAGATCTTGCTTTAACTCGTTTAAAAAATCAAATCCATGACAAATTTCCAAATATTGAATTATAAAGAGGACAGTTTGCTGTCCTCTTTATATTAACTTTCTACAATTGTATTTGGAAAATTCGGTGTACCAATCATCGCTTAGCTTCGTTTTAAGTATGTCAGAGTCTGTTCCATCAGATCGTCACTAAGAATATCAATGCCAATAGATTCCAGCATAAAGCGGATAAAGCGGAGACGCTCAGCCTGCTTTTCAAAACTTTTCTCTGAAAATTGACCCCCTAATCGGCCTGACCGAGGAAGATATCCACAGTATATTTAAAACATGAATAAAAAGGCCTAGACAGAGCCAATTTTTAAGTTCTGTTCCAGCGCCTTTTTTAATGCTTATTTTTCTGGCTAAAGAGCTGCAGGAGCTCGTCAGTAAAGATATCCAGACCGACCGAGGTCATCATAAACTGCAGAAAATGGAAACGTTCTGGCAGTTTTTCGGGCTCACTTTCAAAAGCGGTCCCATGCATCCAGAAGTTCACCAGCAGCAGAAAAACTTCTGCAGCCTCTTCCGGATACTGGGTCTGAAGGGAGCCATCTGCCATCCCTTTTTTGATAATGTCACTGACCACAGGGGCGCCTATCCGCAGATTGTCCCGCATCATGGTCAAAATAAAGCCCGCGTCCTTCTCATACTCACCCACAATGCCGTCCGTAGCCCGGGCTGTCTGACTTTCCAGATTAGACTTGAGGATGGTCTGCAGCTGCTCCCTGCCAGTCAGATTTTCCGTAGCCTTGAGCCACTGCTTCATCTCTTCTTCCATCAACTCCTGCCGGCTCCTCATCACCGCCACGACAATCTCATCTTTTGACTTGAAATGATGGTAGATAGCCCCCTTGGAAATGCCTGCCGTCTGGGCGATATCCTGCATACTGGTCTTTTCGGACCCCTTTTGGATAAAGAGCTGGGTTGCTGTATTTAAAATTTTTTCTCTCATGGCCTGGGATTTGTCTTTTCGTTGCGCCATTCTGTTCCCCTTTGTTTCTAATATAGCTTTATTCTACCAAAAAAGCCGGGGAAATACAAAATCATAAAAATATCTTTAAGCCTTGTCTTGCTGATCCCTTTGATACCAAAGATAGATACTGTAAGCCGCCATCAAGATATAGCCTAGGAAAAAGAGCGGATTTTCCGTCCCCTTCCCCAGGAAAATGCCTTCACCAATGGTATTGATGGCCCCGTGGAAAAGAACACAGTAAAGGATGGACTGACTGACCTTGTAAAGAGCCGCCAGCCAGAAACGGGCGAGTAGGCAGGCGGCAGTAAAGACTAGAAAAGAAGTCCCTGCCTGACTGCTGCCGGGGGTAAAGAAGAGGGGCAGATGCCAGACAACCCAGATTAACCCAGTTGTTACAGTCGCTATCGGAAAGGGCAGGATCTTCTCCAGACTTGGCTGCAGAAAACCTTGCCAGCCAATCTCTTCATTGCCGCCTGTCAGAAGAGTCGTCATGAGAAAAATCAGGGCAATCCTGAGAAGGCTAAAACCAGGCAGGAGCGGGCTCCAAAAGACTATGGAAAGGGTATAAAGAATTGTCAAAATCAAGAGATGGACCCAAGTCCTTTTTCGGGCCGATCCGATAGAAGCCAAGAGCTCCTTGAACGATTTTCCTAAGACCAGTTTGGCTCCAATGGCCGGGCCAAAAACACCAGCGATGGTTAGGACCTGGGAAATAATAGGAATCCTCAGGAAAGCCGAAGCCAGCCAGGCAGACCAGCTGATGCCAAAAGTCCAGGCCAGAAAGGGCAGGATATGCCTTGTCTCTGGCCCAACATGTGTTTGCGTTTTCATATGATTACTCCTTTTTCTTTGGCAGAAGAGCGATTGCCAAGATTTTTAGCCTGCATCTTTCTCAGCCCCTTTCCGATTGCCCTTCCAATACCACCAGCCGACCAGCAGGGCGGTCATGACCAGATTAGCAGCCTGGAAGCTGAGATACCTTCCGCCATTTGTAGCACTGCCGACAATCGTCGCCTGAGCAAAGTTAATGCAGCCGTGAAAAGCCATGCAGGCAAAGACAGAGGCCGTCTGCTTGTAGAGAACTGCCAGACAGAAACAGAGCAAGATACCAAAGGAGAGATAGAAGAGCAAAGAAACCTGACCTTGACTCGTTCCCGGAATCAGCCAGAGGGGCAGATGCCAGGCCACCCAGACCAGAGCCGTGATGACAGTTGCCAGAGGGAAGGAGAATTTTTTCTCCAGAGCCGGCTGCAGCACTCCCCGCCAGCCCAGCTCTTCGTTCCCGCCTCCAACAAAGGTCCAGCCCAGAGGAAACATCAGAACGGCATTGAGCGGCGGTAATACAGGATTGGCGATAAAAAGGGTCAAAACCCGAACCAGACAGAAGACCAGCATGTAAATCCACCAGCCTTTGGCATGGGAGAAGATAAAGTCCAGCATCTTCTTAGGATGAGAAATTTTGAGGCTGATAAAAGTTCCCAAGGTCGGTCCGAAGCCCCCGATGTAATTGAGAGCAAAGCCCAAAGGCTCAGCCCCGCTGGTCAGCTTCAGGGCGGTTAAAATATACTGAAGCAGCCAGGCTCCCCAGGTAATGCCAAAAGTCCAGGCCAGAAAGGGCAGGATATGCCTTGTCTCTGGCTCTACATGTGTTTGTTTGTTCATACGATAACTCCTTATCAAATGTAGAATAGTGAAAAGTCATCCGAAAACTGGACAAAGGCATCCTTTACTCTCAGTCTTTCAGATGATTACCTGTTTTGAAACGCAGATTTTTAATATCCGACCATTCGGTTTGTTTTATTATAAAAAATAAAGACCTGCGCCAAATAGAAAACGTAGTCTTTTAGTCTTTGCCTAAAATAAAAAGCAAAGATAGACTAAATAATGCTAAAAGCTATGTCAGCACCGTTTAGCTACTGCCTGCTGCTTTTAGTTTCTAAGTTGTCCTGACTCTGATGCTTAAGACAGGCCATTTCACTGCTACTTGCTCCTTTCTTTATTTTGCAATCGCCGAATTTGCCAGAGATTGGAGGCAATGCTCAGACCCCCTACTGCCATAATACCCAGTCCTCGCCATGGGCTAAAGACAGAAGTCAGCAAGCCACCAGCAAGGACAGCATATCCAGCTTTGACTCCCCACTTAGAATAGCGTATGCCATTCTCACCCTGTGACATCTTTTTCAGCTTTTCTGCATGCTGCTGCAAAAACTCTTTCTGACCTTCCAGCTGCCGATCCATCTCCTGATTCAACTTGAGGATGTGCTCGCTTGTTTTTTCTACTACAGATTTCTTCATTTCTGCTCCTTTCTTTTCAAAAAACCGACCAGACGGTTTTTTTATTTTATAGACCTAGTATAACAGACACAGAAAACTTTGTCCAGTATTTTTTCAAAAAAGATTATTTTTAGTCAATGAAAATCATCAGACAACTTAGAAAATCGTCACAGGCAACTCTCTCATACTAAAAACTATATCTAAAAAAGCTCGGTAATGAACCAAGCCTTTATCTTTATTCAAACCCCGTCACTGTCAGTCCTAGCAGCCGGATACCTCGTGGTTGTTCTTCCAAGCTATCGTAAATCTCATGAGCCGTTCGCTCGATTTGCTCCTTGTCTTGAGTGGCTAGAGGCAAACTTTTTCTTTTAGTCAAGGTGGAGAAATCAGCATAGCGGATTTTCAGAACGATGGTTCGCCCTTTCTTGTCATGCTTAGTCAAGCTATTTTCTACCTTCTGAGCCAGCAAGGTCAGCTCTTTCTTGATATCCTCCTCACTATAGAGTAGTTTGGCATAGGTCCGCTCCTTCCCGATCGACTTACGGATGCGATTGGACTTGACTGGACTATTACTGATGCCACGCGCTTTACGATAGAGATCAAAACCAAAGCGACCAAACTTATCAATCAGGGTCATTTCTGGTACCTTGAGCAGATCTGCGCCGGTATAAATACCCATGTCATGTAGTTTTTCAACGCTCTTTTTACCAACTCCATGAAACTTGGCAATATCCATAGGCGCCAGAAAGGCCTCTGCTTCCTCAGGAAGAATGACAGTCAGACCATGAGGCTTCTCATAGTCACTGGCAATCTTGGCCAGAAACTTATTATAAGAAACGCCCGCTGAAGCCGTCAGATGCAGCTCATTCCAGATATCGTGCTGAATCAGCTTGGCTATTTTGACTGCGGATTTAATTCCTAACTTGTTTTCTGTCACATCCAGATAAGCCTCGTCGATACTCATTGGCTCAATCAAGTCCGTATAACGTTTGAAAATTTCTCGGATCTGCAAGCCGACTGCTTGATATTTTTCGTAATTCCCCGAGATAAAAATGCCCTGCGGGCAACGCTCATAGGCTTCCTTGGAGCTCATAGCCGAATGAACTCCGAACTTTCTGGCCTCATAATTGCAGGTGGAGACGACACCACGACCTCCAGTCAAGCGTGGGTCGCTGCCGATGATGACCGGATGCCCCTTTAACTTAGGATTATCCCGCTCTTCCACCGAAGCGAAAAAAGCATCCATATCAATGTGGATAATCTTCCGAGATGTATCGTTAATCAGTGGAAAAATCAGCATGCCCTCCTCCTTTCTCCTGCCATCAATCTCAGCTTACTGGCTTTCACAAAGTCGGCCCTTTTTACTCAAATAAATCTGAAACAGTTTCTCGTTCTTGTAAAAAGTATTTTAAACGTAAGATTCTTCGTCAGCAATTTTTGTATGACATTTTAATTACTTTTATTATAACTTTTTTACCCATTTTTCCAAAATATTTGAAAAGAGTTATGTTTTTCAAATCTATAGTACACATACGCGACTTTTTACTTTCTGTATTATAAAAGAAAGTCTTTCTTTCTGCCGAAAATGGTTTGTGAAACCGATTACCGTATGATATACTTTACTTATAAATGTAACAGTTTATGTTGCTAGAATAAAGAGGAAAATCAAATGGTTGTAAAAACAGTTGTTGAAGCTCAAGATATTTTTGACAAAGCTTGGGAAGGCTTCAAAGGTGAAGACTGGAAAGAGAAAGCAAGTGTTTCTCGCTTCGTTCAAGCTAACTACACACCTTATGATGGAGATGAAAGCTTCTTGGCAGGTCCTACTGAGCGCTCACTCCACATCAAGAAAATCGTAGAAGAAACAAAAGCTCACTACGAAGAAACTCGTTTCCCAATGGACACTCGTCCAGCATCTATCGCTGATATCGATGCTGGTTACATTGACAAGGACAACGAACTGATTTACGGTATCCAAAACGACGAACTCTTCAAATTGAACTTCATGCCAAAAGGCGGCATCCGCATGGCTGAAACTACTTTGAAAGAAAATGGATACGAACCAGATCCTGCTGTTCATGAAATCTTTACTAAATATGTTACTACAGTAAATGACGGAATCTTCCGTGCTTACACTTCTAACATCCGCCGTGCTCGTCACGCCCACACTGTAACTGGTCTTCCAGATGCTTACTCACGCGGACGTATCATCGGGGTTTACGCACGTCTTGCTCTTTATGGAGCTGACTACCTCATGGCTGAAAAAGTTCGCGACTGGAATGGTTTGACTGATATTGACGAAGAAACAATCCGTCTGCGCGAAGAAATCAACCTGCAATACCAAGCACTTGGTGAAGTTGTAAAACTTGGTGACCTTTACGGAGTAGATGTTCGCCGTCCTGCCTTTGACGTTAAAGAAGCTATCCAATGGACTAACATCGCCTTCATGGCTGTCTGCCGTGTTATCAACGGTGCTGCTACTTCTCTTGGACGTGTGCCTATCGTTCTTGACATCTATGCTGAACGTGACTTGGCTCGCGGTACTTACACTGAATCAGAAATCCAAGAATTTGTTGATGATTTCGTTATGAAACTTCGTACAGTGAAGTTTGCTCGTACGAAAGCTTACGACCAACTTTACTCTGGTGACCCAACCTTCATCACTACTTCTATGGCAGGTATGGGTAACGACGGCCGTCACCGTGTTACAAAGATGGACTACCGTTTCCTTAACACACTTGACAACATTGGGAACTCTCCAGAGCCAAACTTGACCGTTCTCTGGACTGACAAACTTCCATACTCATTCCGTCGCTACTGTATGCACATGAGCCATAAGCACTCTTCTATCCAATACGAAGGTGTAACAACTATGGCTAAAGACGGCTACGGTGAAATGAGCTGTATCTCTTGCTGTGTGTCTCCGCTTGACCCTGAAAATGAAGAACAACGCCACAACATCCAATACTTTGGTGCTCGTGTAAACGTGCTGAAAGCCCTTCTGACAGGTCTCAACGGTGGTTACGACGATGTTCATAAAGACTACAAGGTATTTGACATCGAGCCTATCCGTGACGAAGTTCTTGAATTCGAATCAGTTAAAGCGAACTTTGAAAAATCTCTGGACTGGTTGACTGACACTTACGTAGATGCCTTGAACATCATCCACTACATGACTGACAAGTACAACTACGAAGCTGTTCAAATGGCCTTCTTGCCAACTTACCAACGCGCTAACATGGGATTCGGTATCTGTGGATTTGCCAACACTGTTGACACCTTGTCTGCTATCAAGTACGCAACTGTTAAGCCAATCCGCGACGAAAACGGCTATATCTACGACTATGAAACAATCGGAGAATACCCACGTTGGGGTGAAGATGACCCTCGCTCAAACGAACTGGCTGAATGGTTAGTTGAAGCTTACACAACTCGTCTGCGCAGCCACAAACTTTACAAGAACGCTGAAGCAACAGTATCACTCTTGACTATCACATCTAACGTTGCTTACTCTAAACAAACTGGTAACTCACCAGTCCATAAAGGAGTGTACCTCAACGAAGATGGTAGCGTGAACTTGTCTAAATTGGAATTCTTCTCACCAGGTGCTAACCCATCTAACAAGGCAAAAGGTGGCTGGTTGCAAAACTTGAACTCTCTTGCTAGCTTGGACTTTAGTTACGCAGCTGACGGTATCTCATTGACAACTCAAGTTTCACCTCGTGCGCTTGGTAAGACACACGACGAACAAGTAGACAACTTGGTTACTATCCTGGATGGCTACTTCGAAAACGGTGGTCAGCACGTTAACTTGAACATTATGGACTTGAAGGATGTTTACGACAAGATTATGTCTGGCGAAGACGTTATCGTTCGTATCTCAGGTTACTGTGTAAATACTAAGTACCTCACTCCAGAGCAAAAGACTGAATTGACTCAACGTGTCTTCCACGAAGTGCTCTCTATGGACGATGCTTTGAGCTAATAAACGACTAAAGACTTACAAACCATTTGAAAGAAGATTGGAAATCCCAATCTTCTTTTTTGTATTTCAGACTCCAAATGACTGCCAACTTGATGAAATTTTTCAGAGGCTTTATGGTATAATGGTTCTATTGCTATACTAGGAAAAGGACTGGGGAAATGACAGAGAAAGGTATCAGGGAAGAAGCCAAAGATTTCAATCTGGCGGTAGATGTCATCATGCTGGCTGGGACACTGCTGCTGCAGAGCGGTTCCGAGACTTATCGGGTGGAAGACACCATGATTCGTATCGCTCATTCGCAAGGGATAATCGACTGCAATGCCTTAGCAATGCCAGTGGCTATTTTCTTTTCGATTGAAAATACAAATGTTTCACGGATGAAGCGTAATCTCAAGACCAACTACAATATCGAGAAGGTCTGCGATGTCAATCAGGTCTCCCGTCAGTTGGTAACAGGAGAAATTAGCCTTCAAGAGGCTTTTGATGAGCTGAATCGCCTCAAAGTCAAGGAGCTGCCCTATAACAACAAGCAGCTGATTGCTGCCGCAACGCTCAGTGCTCCCTTCTTCTCCATCATGTTTGGCGGAAATTTCTACGATGCTTTGGGGGCTGCCATTGCTACCTTCTTTGGCTTTGCTTTTTCTTTGTACGTTGACAAATATATCCGCATTCCTTTTGTGACAGCTTTTGCTGGAGCCTTTGTCTTCGGACTGCTGGCTCATATCTGGACACGCTATTCTGGTTTTAACTCCACAGATGATTTGATTATTGCGGGTTCTGTCATGCCTTTTGTGCCCGGCATTGCTCTGACCAACTCTGTGCGTGACATCATGACCAACCATATTAACTCTGGGATGAGTAAGCTCTTTGAATCGCTCCTCATCACTCTTGCTCTCGGTGCAGGTACCTCTGTTGCCCTCCTTATTATGAAATGAGCCTATGACAATCTTGACATTCTTACTGCAAGCAGTTGCCAGCCTACTGGCTATCATTACTTTTTTAATCGTTCTAAACGTCCAGCGCAGTATGCTAATTCCCGGCGGAGTGCTGGGCATGGCTATTTGGCTACTCTATCTCCTGCTCAAAGGACCGACCAATGTCATCATAGCAACCTTTGTGGCTGCTATCATTGGCTCCTGCGTCAGCCAAATTCTCAGCATCATCTATAAAACGCCTGCTGTTGTTTTTATTTTGGCTATTCTAGCGCCTTTGGTCCCAGGCTACATTTCCTATCGGACGACTGCCTTCTTTGTCACTGGTGATTACAGCCAGGCCATGATTCACGCTACTCTGGTGGTCATTCTGGCCTTGGTCATCTCAATTGGCATGGCCAGTGGCACTGTCGTACTCAAGCTCTACCACTACTTGAAAAAGCGCCAAACCAAACTCACAGCAAACAAACAGTAGAGCCATCTGCTGTTTTTATTTTGGAAAATACATCTTAAGCCTGATTTAGCTGAGATTAGATGTTTTTTGTAAGAGTTTTATTCCTAAGTATGGTAAAATAGTTTTCGGAATATACTAGAATAAAAGGATTTAAAGAGGTCTTATAATGACAATCGGAATCGACAAAATCGGTTTTGCGACCAGTAATTATGTCTTAAAATTAAATGATTTAGCGGCAGCCCGTGGGACTGACCCAGACAAGCTTAGCAAGGGGCTCTTACTCAAGGAACTAAGCATTGCTCCTCTGACTGAGGATATTGTTAGCTTGGGAGCGGCGGCAGCAGACCCCATCCTGACAGCAGAGGACAAAGAAAAGATTGATATGGTCATCGTGGCTACTGAGTCAGGGATTGACCAAAGCAAAGCGGCAGCTGTTTTTGTCCACGGCCTTTTGGGTATCCAGCCTTTTGCCCGCAGCTTTGAAATTAAGGAAGCCTGCTATGGAGCTACTGCTGCACTGGACTATGCCAAGCTCCATATCGAAAAACACCCAGACAGCAAAGTTTTGGTATTAGCTAGCGACATTGCCAAGTATGGAATCAATACACCGGGCGAGCCAACTCAGGGAGCGGGAGCTATTTCTATGCTGATTAGCAGCAATCCCCGTATCCTCGCTTTCAATGATGATAATGTAGCTCAGACACGCGATGTCATGGATTTTTGGCGCCCAAATTACTCGACAACTCCTTATGTCAACGGGCTCTATTCAACCCAGCAGTATCTGGATAGCTTAAAGACAACTTGGACAGAGTACCAGAAACGCCACAAGCTAGCTCTCAAAGATTTTGCAGCCTACTGCTTCCACCTGCCTTATCCAAAACTGGCCCTTAAAGGCCTCAATAAAATCATGGATAAAAGCCTACCTCAAGAGCAGCAAGACCAGCTTAAGGAAAACTTTGAAAAGTCAATCCTCTACAGCCAAAAAGTTGGAAATATCTATACAGGCTCCCTCTTCCTAGGCCTCCTGTCTCTTTTAGAAAACTCTGACAACCTCAAGGCCGGCGATCGGATTGCTCTTTTCGGCTATGGCAGCGGAGCTGTCTCTGAAATCTTTAGTGCCAATTTGGTAGAGGGCTATGAAAAACATCTATCCCAGACACGCCTAGAGGAATTAGACCAGCGTCAGGCTCTTTCCATCTCAGACTACGAGCGCATCTTTTTTGAAGAAGCTGAGCTGGATGCGGAAGGCAATGCCCGCTTCTCTGGCTATGAAGACCAAAGCTTTGCTCTGGCGGAAATTGCAGAGCACCAGCGCAAGTACATCAAAGTTGAGAAATCATCATGAAAGTAAACTGGACTGGATTTTCCAAAAAAACTCCTGCTGAACGGCTGCAGATGTTGAAAGAAAAGGGACTTTTACAAGATGAACATTGGCAGCCGCTAGACAGTCAACAGACTTTGCCTCTGGAAACAGCCAACCAGATGAGTGAAAATGTACTGGCTACTCTAGCCTTGCCCTACTCTCTGGTGCCAGACTTTCTGGTGGATGGTAAGACCTATCAAGTTCCATTTGTGACAGAAGAGCCATCTGTGGTAGCAGCAGCCAGCTTTGCCGCTAAGATTATCAAACGTTCTGGCGGATTTGAGACAGAGATCCACAAACGTCAGATGATTGGACAAATCGCCCTCTATCAGGTTGAAAAGATCGACCAAGCCATCAAAGATGTTCTCAAGAAAAAGAAAGAGTTGCTGGAGCAGGCCAACCAAGCCTATCCATCTATTGTTGCCCGTGGTGGCGGTGCTAGAAATCTTTGGCTGGAGCAAAAGGATGACTTCCTCATTTTTTATCTGTCTGTGGATACGCAGGAAGCCATGGGAGCCAATATGCTCAACACTATGCTGGAGGCCCTCACCCTTCCTCTGGAAGATCTGACTGGCGGTAAGAGCCTGATGGCTATTCTGTCAAACTATGCAACAGATAGCCTTGTAACAGCCCGCTGTGTCATCGACTATCGCTTTCTCAGCCGGGATAAGGCTGAGGCGGAACTTCTTGCGGATAAAATGCAGCTGGCTAGCAAGCTAGCCCAGATTGACCCTTATCGAGCGGCTACCCACAATAAAGGTATCTTTAATGGTGTTGATGCTTTGGTGCTGGCTACTGGAAATGACTGGCGAGCTGTAGAATCCGGTGCGCATGCCTATGCCAGCCGAGAAGGAAGCTACCGCGGCCTCTCTACTTGGACGGCAGACCCAGACAAACGCCAGCTTCATGGTCAGATGACCCTGCCCATGCCCATTGCAACTAAGGGAGGATCCATCGGCCTCAATCCCGCAGTGGCAGCCAGCTTTGACTTACTAGGACAGCCTCAGGCCAAGGACTTGGCTTCCCTCATCGTTTCAGTCGGATTGGCACAAAATTTCGCCGCCCTCAAAGCACTGGTCAGCACTGGTATCCAAGCTGGTCATATGAAATTGCAAGCAAAGTCACTGGCTCTACAAGCTGGAGCCCAAGGCGAAGAAATTGCTGCTATAGCCAGTCGCTTAACAGCTAATAAGACTTTCAACTTAGCTGCTGCTCAGGAAATCCTAGCTGACTTACGAAAACAGGACAAGTAAAAAGGCCATTGATGGCCTTTTTTGTATGACTTTATGCTATTTATTGAATCTGTTCATGAGCTTCTTTTAGCCGACCGTAGAGTAGATAGGGTACACTCTTTAATTCTTGCAAATTTCGGCACGACAGGGCGCACATGATGAGACGCAGATCCGATTTCCAGCCTTCTACAATATCAATAACCTCTTCTACTGAGTGATTTTCCACCAAGTCCAGCATAGTGCGAGAGAGACCGACCGCCTTGGCTCCTAAGACCAGAGCTTTGACCATATCCAAAGGATGGCGGACACCTCCACTAGCCAAGAGTTCGACCTCATCGCGAAGTGGCTGAAGCGCTAACAGACTCTGCAGAGTAGATTGCCCCCAATCATTGAGGTAGTCACGATTGCCACCCCGCTGATTTTCAATATAGGCAAAGCTAGTGCCACCCCGGCCGGAAATATCAAAAGTCTGAATCCCCAAGGAGCGCGCTTCTTCGACAGTAGAGCGATCCATGCCAAAGCCAACTTCTTTAAGAATTAGGGGAAGATCCAGCCGCTGACTATAATCTGTCAAGTGCTGGCGCCAAGAGCGAAACTCCCGCTCGCCCTCTGGCATCAGCAATTCCTGCATAAGATTGACATGGACCTGCAAAAAGAGGGGCTGCAAATCAGCTATCGCCTGCTGGGCAGCTTGATAAGGCTTGTCCAAGCCGATATTGGTAGCCAGTAATAAATCAGGCCGACCAGCCGCCACCCGATAGGAAAGATCAGAAGGATTTTTCAAGGCTGCACTATAAGAGCCAGTCACAAAAAGAAGGCCACAACTTTCAGCTACTTGAGCCAGCTTTTCATTGATCTGGCCACCTTTTTGGCTGCCGCCAGTCATGGCATTGATATAAAAAGGAAAGTCCCAATCACGACCAGCAAAGTGAGTAGATAGGTCAATCTCTGCCAAATCATACTTGGGCAGAGAACGGTGAACCAGTTCCATTTCATCAAAACTGTTGTAACCTGGACGCTGCTCTAAAGCGTATTTGATATGGTCGTCCTTACGATTCTGGCTCATCATGACCCATCCTTTCTCTGTATAATAGCTCAATGCCAGCTTCTTGCCAGGCTTGAATTAGTTGCTTGCTAGATGCGGCATCAAAGCTGAGAGCAATCCCGCAGTCACCACCGCCGGCACCACTGCTCTTAGCCACACAGTTCAGTCCCTCTGCCGCTTCTTTTAAGACTTTCAGCCTGTCTGTATAGATAACCGGACTGAGTGTTTCTAATAGCTGACTAGCCTTTTCCAAACTGGACTGAATAACGGGCTGCTCTCCTGCTAATAAAGCTCTCTCCAAAGCATCAACCTGCGTCCTACTGCCTGTCAAAAAGGACTCTGAAATAGCTGACTTGACCTGATTGACCAAGTCCTTAGAAATCGCTGGCTGCTTGGTCCAGCCAACCAGAAAATCCATGACTAAGCAAGGCTTAATACTGCGAATTTCAAAACCCCAATCCTCTGCTAGTAATTGCTGTAAATCAACTTTGTCCATACGCTTGTGGACCAGCTCTCTATCAAAAGACCGGTAGTAAATCAGATCTTCATAAGCAATGCAGGCTAGATCTCCCATAGAGCCATTGTCTCCGCGCTTGAGGAGAACGTAAGAAGCCAGCTTAAAGAGTAGCTCTGGCTCTAAGCCCAGCTCATAAAGGGCTGCCATGGCCTTGATGGTCAGAATAACAACACTACCGCTGGAGCCAATCCCGAACTTCTTGCCTTTTCTCTCCATCTTGCCACTAATCTTTAGAAAAAAAGGCTGAAGTTGGAAGCCTAAGATCAATAAATAAGTGTTCATAACTCCTATCGTCTCCTGAATCAAGGCATAATCAGGGTCTGGCTCTAGGTTAGAGCTGTGTTCAAACATATCTGATGTCAAGTGATAGTCAGGCGCTGTCTGGATTTCTCCCGTCATATAGATTGGGATGGCCTTGATAATGGCCGGCTGACCTGCCGCCAGCACTGCATATTCACCCGCCAGATAGAGCTTGCCGCAGGTTTGGACTCTTGCACTAGTCTTCATCTGACAAGTCCTTTGTTTTGGAGACGATAAGCCGGTAGTCCTTCTCAAAAATAGCCACCAGATGGTCTAGGTCTTCCTCCAAGCAGAGCACCTTGACATTGGGCCCCGCGTCCATGGTAAAGTAGCAACGCTCGCCCTGCTCCCGTAGCTTTCTGACAGCATCCATAGCCTGGTAAGACTCCTCTGTCAGATAAGAAAACGGCGGATAAGCTTTTTCTGTCGTAGCATGCATCCGAAGAGCATTTTCTTCCGTCAGCTGACCAACCTTGGAAAAATCATTGTCCCGCAAATAACCTAGCATGGCCTGATAATCCAAGGCAGACTGGGCAATCCAATCTGGGAAAATGGTGGAAGTTTTGGCACAGAGCTCCATACCGTCGCGGCTGGAAATAGGCTTTTTCTCATCGTGCAGAACCAGCATAATCATGGCTAGCTTCAAATCCGTCTTGACTGGATAAATGGCCCCGCTGTCCTTATCCCAGGCCGCTAGCGGACCAAAGAAAGAGCGAGCAGAGGACCCTGAAGCAAACTTGGCCAGCTGGGCCAGCTCTTGCGTCTGATAGCCCGTCTGAAAATAAGCATTGCAGGCCTTGACTAAGGCAGACAGACCACTGGAGCTGGAAGACAGACCCGCTGCAGTCGGCATGTTGTTGCTGGTATCAACGCGGACAAAACCATCTTCTGGAGAGCGAAAACGGTCAATAATCTTACTGATTTTGGCATGTTCTGCCAGACTTTGCAGCTGACCGTCAATATAAAACTCATCTCCAGCCGCTGTAGCCGGCAAAGGACTCAGCTTGGTCTCGGTATACATATTTTCCAGTGTCAGCGAGATACTGCTGGTAGACGGAATCATCTTTTCTGCATCTTTTTTCCCCCAATATTTGACAATTGCAATATTGGCATAGGATTTGACACTTACAGGCTTTCGATCCATGTGTTAATGGCCCCTTTCTCTCTCAATACGGCGGCTAAGACCTCCGCCTGACTTTTTTCTCCTACAAGAGCAATGACACAGCCGCCCAGACCACCACCGCTCATTTTAGCACCCAAAGCCCCATTTTCAAGAGCTGCCGCTACCAACTCATCCGCTTTCTGGCAAGACACTCCTAGCTTGGCTAGCTTCTCATGAGCCTTGGTCATAGCTTGCCCCATTGTCATCAGGTCCTTGATAGAAATAGCCTTCTCAAGGATTTTCGTTAAATTCCCCAATTCCTGCAGCAAAGGCAGAGCCTTTTGACCCTGACTTTCTACAGCACGGATAGCTTCGCGGGTATGACCGTGAATGCCCGTATCTGCAATCACTAAAAAGGCATCCAGATCCAGCTCAATTTCACTGAAACCAAAATTGCGGATGAATTTGATAGCCACATCGCTAAGGCAAGTCTTGGCATCAAGGCCACTGGGATTCATATGGGCAATCATCTCTGCCCGATTGGCTAGAATCTCCAGTGTTTGGTCATCCAGCTCTTCCTCAAAGTAGTCAAAGACCGCCCGAATGGCCGCAATACTGACTGCGGCTGAAGAACCCATTCCCCTCTTCTCAGGGACCATGGACTCCACCTGACAGCGAATCTTAGCCCCCTGCCGGCCTAGATGTTCTAGACAGGCAAAAACAGCCATGGACAGCGTATCCTCAGCATAGAGGGTCCAGGCCCGCTCAGACGGAAAGACCTGACAGGTCACTTCAATACGATTAAGAGGCAGGGAAATGGCCGGATAGCCGTAGACCACCGAATGCTCTCCCATTAAAATAATTTTACTATGTGCCTTGCCGACACCGATTTCTTTTGTCATACTCTTCTCTTGTCTGTAGATTCTCTCTATCTTATTTTAATATACTTTGGCAAAAAAAGCGATTTTTATTAAGAGAAAATCACTGGGGCTAGAGACCGATATTTATATAGGCAGACATGATAAAACCCCGGAGCTTGCAGCCGGAGTCTTTTAAAGTTCTCTTCTTATCAGGTCCATCAGCTGGTTACGATCCAAGATCCATTGAGCCCGCTCGTCTTTTTCATAGGTCCGGTTGGATAGGAAAATAGCCGCCTTTTGCTCCTTGCGATTATACATGATAAAGGTTCCTGTGTAGCCAGTGTGATCCAGCCAGCTGCCCTCTAGATTCCAAGCTAGACTGCGTCTTTTGCCTAACTCCTTGGAAAAATTCTGGGTCAGATGGTCCGCAAAGTCATCCTGCAGATAATGCTCCAGAAAAACTTCTAAATCCCTTAGGGTTGAAAACAAGCCAGCACTGCCAGCATGGATGCCTAGAACACGCGCCTTAGGGTCATGAACCTGACCATCCTGGACACCGCGAACGGTCAGCACAGCTCCTGGAACTGGTCCAAAACCTGTCTCAGTCAAACCCCAAGGCTGGAAAATCTGACTTTGAAAAATCTGATCCAAGGACTGACCGTAGATCTCTTCCAACATAAAGCCCAAGAGCAGAAAATTCACATCCGTATAGCGGAAGGTCTTATCTTCAAGCACCGTCAAATGATTGAGTGCTTCTTTCAACTCGGGAGCTGTCAGCTGATCACGATTGGGAATAAAGGGATCCAGCCCAGATGTGTGGGTCAAGAGCTGACGCAAGGTCACATCTTCTCGATGAAAGGCCGGATAATAGTGCTGCAAGGGCAAATCCAGCTCCAGCTTGCCCTGCTCATACAAAAAGGCTGCCAGAGTGCCAACTCCGACCACCTTGCTGACGCTAGCCAAGTCATAGACCAAACCCGCTTGAGTGGGCTTTCCTTCTTGCGGATCTGCCAGACCAAAGTAGAATTCCTGCCACCAGCCAGCTTGATACAAGGCCAGACTAGCACCGGGATAGATACCGTCTTTCAGCTGTTCTTGGATTTTACTGATGATTTTTTCTAGAGTCATGCTTCAAACCACAATTCAATCTTGCTAGAATCCTGACTCAGCAGGAACTTATCCGACTTGGGTACAAAGACCCCCTGCCCTTCAAAGACAGGACGCAGAGAAGCTGTTTCTAAACGATTGACCTGAGCTTTGAGCATGGTCAAATCCCAAGTTAGGGCATTGTCTGCCTGCAAGTCTTGTCCCTCTGCTTCTGTAAAGGTCAGGAAATCCAGCACATTTTCAATCTTGCTGTAAAATTCTTGGGCTGCATTGGCATCAGGCACACGAATTTCTACTGTCTCTATCTCAAATTGGCTAAGACCGATAAAGTCCTCTTGCTTTTCAAAGTCAGTCGCCGCTGTGACCTCTTGCAGATTTGCTCTATTATCTTCAGCGTGCAGGAGAACTAAGTCACCCTCTGGTGACAGAGCTTCAAAAGCATAGCCTTTCTCTCCTTGATACAGCTTTGTCCAAGCAGGCTTTTGAGCCAATAGAGACTCGATTTCTTTAGCATCTGCAACCTTAACAACGATTCTGGCTAATTTTTTAGGACCTTTGACTCGCCGCGACCGCATACTGGGCGATTCTTCCAGCTGCAGTTTCTCAGTCTTGGTCTGATCTCCCAAGGATAGAAAAGCAGCTTCCTCTAAAAGAGCCTTCATGCCCAGCTGATTTACAAAAAACTCTTGATTTAAATGACGATTATTGATCTTTAATACAGGGATAATTCTAATAATATGATTCGCGCTCATAATTCCTCCAAACCATTTTATTGTAATGGATTTTCATCTTTTTGACAAGAAATTATACGCAAATAAACAATTTTTAAAACAAGAAGGACTTGGATTTATTGGTAAACGGTCTGAGCAATGACCCTTAGAGATAGTGAAATAAATATAAAATTGCCAAACTTGCTTCTTCCTCTTTACCTTCTCTAGCCTTCGAAAAAAGAGTTGGGGAAATCCCCCAACTCTAATCTTATGTGCTTATCCGTAGATTGTTTTAAACAAGAGGACCGCTGTAATACCTGCAAGAATCGGTGCCACAACTGGAACCCAAGAATACCACCATTTTGAATCACCCTTGTGTTTACCCAAAACAGCTTCTGGCAGGATGAAGTGGAGGATACGAGGTCCGAGGTCACGAGCTGGGTTCAGTCCTGGTCCAGTAGGGCCTCCCAGTGAGGTTACCAAAGCCATTACCAAGAAACCAAGTGCCAAGTGAGCGACTGCTGATGAAGCATTGGTTGCTTGAGCAAAGGTATTATGCACCGCCTTATCCAAATCAGCTTCTGCTATTTTTTGACCAACTTGAGCCGCTTGTAAAGCTTGTTGCTGAACATTTGACTCAATAATTGATTTTAGCTCTGCACCAAAATGAAGTTTTGTCAAGCCCATAGCAGCAAAGAAAAGAACAAAAGAACCAACAAACTCATTAATAAAACCATTGAACAAGGCTGCTTTTCGTGATTCAGGCGTACCATGGTCTAGGCTAGAGATGGTAGAGAAAGTACCTAAGATATTATTAGGATTTTCTGTTTTCAGATAGTAAGGACGGTGGGTCGCAACGACCAAAGCCTGTCCGAAGATAGCTCCCAAAATCTGCGCTGCAATATATGGTGCAACCTGTGCCCAAGGGAAATAACCGCTGACAGCAAGTCCCAAAGTAAAGGCAGGGTTGATATGGTTACCGGACACATTACCAAACATCAAAGCTGGAATCATAACACCCATACCGTAACCGACAGCGATGACTAACCAACCGCTCTGATGTCCCTTAGTTCCTTTTAATTCAACGTTGGCAACAGCTCCGTTCCCCAAGACAATGAGGATAGCTGTTCCTAAAAATTCTGTGGCGTATTTAACGACCCATTCGAAATCCATTTAATGTTACTCCTTAAATATTTTTTAGACAAAGTCTATTTTATCAAGTATAATGGATAATGTAAAGGTCATTTTTAATAAAAATAAGAAAATGAGGGAAGAATATGCGTTTTAATCAGTATAGTTATGCAAGAACGAAACGGGAAAATATGTTGATAGAATTAGCTGAATTAGGCTTTTTTTATGACAGCAATCGCTCTGATAAGGAAAATCTTGAAGATTTTCTCCGCACCAGCTTTTTCACTTATAAAAATACAGATTATCCCTTGAAATCCTTGGCTGCTGACAGCCAAACAGACCTGCTGAGCTTTTTCCAGTCTGACAGAGAACTGACAGCACCTATCTTTTACACTGTGGCTTTTCAACTGCTTGAGTTCTCGCCCTTTATTGATTTTACAGATGTTGAGGCCTTTCGCAAGGAAACAGGCTTTCCCATTACATTTGGAGACTTGTTGGAAAATCTCTACCAGCTGCTCAACACTCGGACAAAAAATGGCAACCTCTTAGTTGATAAGCTAGTCAGCGAGGGTTTGATTCCTGAGGACAATACCCACCACTACTTCAACGGCAAGAGCCTGGCAACCTTTTCCAGCCATGATGCTATCCGTGAGGTGGTTTATGTGGAATCACGTGTGGATACTGATCGAGACGGCCGTCCGGACCTCATCAAAGTCAGCATTATCCGGCCCCACTATCAAGGACAAATTCCTGCAGTTATGACCGCTTCTCCTTATCATCAAGGAACCAACGACCCCGCAAGCGACAAGGCTCTCCATGATATGAATGTGGACTTAGCAAAAAAAGAGCCCCATCAAATCACAGTACAAGATCCTGAGCTCAAATTGCTCCAGCTTGATTCGCTGGCTCCTGCCCAAGAAGTCTCTGAAGCCGAGGAAAAACTGGGTCATATCAGCACCTACACGCTCAACGACTACTTGCTGCCCCGCGGCTTTGCCAATCTCTATGTGTCTGGCGTAGGAACCAAAGACTCTGAAGGTCTGATGACAAGCGGAGACTATCAGCAGATTGAGGCCTACAAGAATGTTATTGACTGGCTCAACGGCCGCTGCCGAGCCTTCACCGACCACACTCGCCAACGGGAAATCAAGGCTAGTTGGTCCAACGGAAAAGTGGCTACGACCGGCATCTCCTATCTGGGCACCATGTCCAATGGGCTGGCTACGACCGGTGTAGATGGGTTGGAAGTCATTATCACCGAAGCTGGGATTTCTTCTTGGTACAACTACTACCGTGAAAACGGCCTTGTCACTAGTCCTGGCGGCTATCCAGGAGAGGATTTTGAATCCCTGACCGAACTGACCTACTCCCGCAACCTGAGAGCTGGTGACTACCTGCGTCATAATCATGCTTATCAGCAAAGCCTAGAGCAACAGCGCAAAGACCTAGACCGGCAAACTGGAGATTACAATCAATTTTGGCACGATCGCAACTACCTTCTCCATGCAGATAAGGTCAAGGCTGAAGTCGTCTTCACCCACGGCTCTCAGGACTGGAATGTTAAGCCCCTCCATGTCTATAATATGTTCCGAGCCTTACCATCCCACATCAAAAAGCATCTCTTCTTCCATAACGGTGCCCATGTATACATGAACAACTGGCAGTCCATTGACTTCCGTGAGTCTATCAATGCTCTGCTGAGCAAGAAACTGCTGGGTTGTGAATCAGACTTTGAACTGCCAGCAGTCATCTGGCAGGACAATAGCCAAGCTCAAAGCTGGCTGACCTTGGAAGACTTCGGTGGACAAGAGCAGAAGCTTCAACTCCAACTAGGCCAAGACTGCCAATCTATCCAAAATCAATACCCAGAAGAAGACTATAATCGTTTTGCTAAAAATTACCAAAGCTTTAAAACTGAGCTTTTTGAAGATAAGGTCAACCAGATTACTCTGGACTGGACCTTGGAAAAGGACCTCTTTCTCAACGGAGCGAGCCAGCTCAATCTTCGCCTCAAATCCAGCACTGATAAAGGACTGATTTCTGCTCAATTGCTGGACTTCGGACCAGCTAAGCGCCTCACACCGATTCCTACTCCTATTGAGCCTAGAGTCATGGACAACGGCCGCTACTATATGCTGGACAATCTGGTTGAACTGCCCTTTGCCGAAACGCCTCATCGCGTCATCACCAAAGGATTCATCAACCTGCAAAACCGGACCAACCTACTGATGGTCGAAGAAGTCACTCCTGACCAATGGCTGGAATTTTCCTTTGAACTGCAACCAACCATCTATAAGATGAAAAAAGGCGACCAACTGCGCCTTGTCCTCTACACTACAGACTTTGAGCATACCGTCCGTGATAAGACCGATTATCAGCTGACTGTAGATTTGAAGCAATCTAGTCTAGATTTGCCGACCATGAGCTTTAATATGAACGAAGATTTAGACGAAACAAGCAATTAAAAGAGCAAGGCTCGCATCAAATAGGTTTCATCAAAAATTCTCAATACGATACACATTCCCCTTATAAAGAGCATAGCCTGCTTTTCATTATTGAAAAACTCTGGCTCTGCTTCTTGCCACTTTTCCAAAAAATGATATAATTTGAAGAGTGAAGATTACCAAGGGCTAAGCCCTTGCGAGAGAAAGGAAAGAAAATCTTATGATGAACATGCAAAGCATGATGAAGCAAGCACAAAAGCTTCAAAAACAAATGGAAAAAGGACAGGCAGAACTGGCTACAACAGAATTTACCGGCAAATCAGCTCAAGACTTAGTCGTTGCTAAACTGACTGGCGATAAAAAGGTAGTCAGCATTGACTTCAATCCAGCCGTTGTGGATCCTGAAGATTTGGAAACTCTGTCAGAGATGACTGCGCAGGCCCTGAATCAGGCGCTGGCTCAGATTGATGATGCTACTCAGAAGAAAATGGGCGCTTTCGCAGGCAAATTGCCTTTTTAAGCAAGATAAATAACCTTACCTCTTGACTAAACATAAGTCAAGCAATACTCGAACCAGCAAAAAAGACTGAGATTCTTCAGTCTTTTTTGATTTATAGGCGTTCCCTCACCAGTCCACTACACAAAATTAAGCAAATCTGCTACCTTACTCATCAAAAGCACGGCATAGTCGGGATTGTTTTGCAGCTCCTTGATAGAGCTCTGCACCAGCTCTAAATCATCGGTAATCATCCCATCAACGCCCAGACGGAAGGATTTGCCAATGCTGTCTGCATCATTGATGGTCCAGTCGTAGAGCTGCTTATCTGTCGTCCATAGCTTATCGACAAAGTTTTCATCAAGGGTCGAGTACTCCATCGTATAGCCGGAAGCCTGCGTCCGTGGGAAAATAGTATTGTAGGGTAGGATAAAAAAAGTCGGTATGCTCTCATCATACTGGACAGTCTTGTCAATAACCTGATAGTCCAAAGACTGAATCTGATGGCCATAAACCTTGATATTAGCTCCATATTGGCTCAGGAAACGGTCCATCATATCGTCTGAGTCCAAGCTGCTGGTCTTGATTTCTATCAAGAGTCGCTGCCCCATCTGATTGGCTCGTTTGAGATAAGCATCAAAACTGGAAATTTTGGCAGTGTGTCCATTTTCTGAAATATCTAAAGCCGTCAGCTCTTGCAGAGTCAGCTCTTGCGGTCTAGCATCGATGCCGGCCAAAGCTTCTAGATTGGCATCGTGCATCATGACAAACTGGCCATCCTTGGTCTCCTGAACATCCATTTCGATATAGTCTGGCTTGAGCAGAGCTGTCTTCTCAAGCGACTCAACTGTATTCTGGACACCATTTCCCTGCGAAACTCCACGATGCGAGATGGTCAGAGGGACGTTTTCCAAGGGCAGATTGAGATAGGCAAAGCCTTCAAGGGCAAAGACAGAGCTAGTGACCAAAAGGATAAACCAGCGCATGAGAGGCAGGCCTTTTCTGTAGCGGTATTCAGACAGCTTACTGTCTGTCAGAAAAGCCACAAACTTAATCAGAAAGTAGGCTACCATAAAGTAATAAGCCAGCTTGATGAGGCAGTAATTAACAACCGCTGCTGTCAAGGCTATCTGATTGGACTGGCCATCCGCATACTGCTGCAACACTAAAATCGGAATGCTGCTTAAAAGAAAGAAGAGAAAGCTCTTGGCCAATATCCAAAAGAGCTGCCAAGTATAGCGAATCAAGTGCCCCTTGGTCTTATCCAAACTATACCTAATCGCATCTCGTAGGCGGAAATGCTCAAAAAAGAGCTTGGGCAGGGCAAACATTAGGCGGACAGCTATCAAAAAAAGCAGAAAACCTAAAGCATAGATTGATAATTTCATCCATAAGGCCGTCTTGAGATAGGTCACGATAAATTCTGGAATCAGAATTTTATTCAAGTAGTAGATTTTAAGAATTTGCCGCAAAAAGGGAAAGATAAAGCCCATATACAGTGCAATGAAGAGGACCTTGCTGGGTCGGGCGTAGCGAATCAGCGAGCCGCTGTCTTTGAAACTTTTCTTGATAAACTGAAAAGCGCTTCGCTCTTCCTCATCTAAAAGATTGCGGAGCCCCATAAATATCAGTCCAATCTGAAAATAAGCGACAAAGAGATTGGCTGCAAAAAGCGCTAGAAAGGCCAAGCCAACCCAGACATTTGAAGTCAGAACCTTCAGGGCATTCGTATAAGATAAGAAGAGGTAGCCTGTCTGCTTGAGCAGAGTCTCTGCTGCAAAGGAGTTGAAAGGCACCCAAGCCAGCTCCATGAGCATAAAGACCGTGAAAAAGAGCAACAGAATTTTATCAAGATTGCGATAGAGACGTAAAAGTCCCAGTCTTTGTGATTTCATTTTTCTCCTTTATGTTGTGAACAATACAAAACTTGCTAAAAAGCGATTCTTATTTAAAACAAGGTTGAGACAGATGTCCCAACCTTATTTTTATTTTCCAAATAAACGTGCCCAGAA
The DNA here is from genome assembly GCF_020729765.1 of Streptococcus sanguinis. Lineage (GTDB taxonomy): Bacteria > Bacillota > Bacilli > Lactobacillales > Streptococcaceae > Streptococcus > Streptococcus sanguinis_Q. The sequence continues at coordinate 65,004 of NZ_JAJEPD010000051.1, forward strand.
GCCCTTGCTTTCCTGCTCCTGCACCTTTTCCTTGGCTTCATCCAACTCCAACAGCAAGGTTTCACGCTCATTCATAGCCTTAGCTGTTAGCTGCTGCTGCTGGTCCAGCTGCTTGTCCTTTTCAGCAATCTGGACATCCTTGATGCGCAGCTGCTCATCTTTCTTAGCCAGCTGGCTGTCCTTGGCCTTAAGCTGCTCATAGAGACGCACAATCTCAGCATTTTTTTCGTCCACCAAGATTTCCATCAGCTCGCGTTGCTTCACATCTTCGCTAACAGGTTCATCTTCAAAAATAGTTTTCTTATAAATCTCTTCCAGCTTAATCAAGCCACTGCGGGTCACCACCGTGACTCCTTTTTCATTCTTTTCCGTATCTTCTGGCGGCAGTGCCTTGACACGATTGTTAATCGCCTGGCGGCTAACTCCAAGAATCTCGGCTAACTCGCTGACTGTCTTTTCAATTGCCATAATTTCCTCAAAAACTTTTTCTAGTTTGTAGATACCTAAATCTTATCATATCAAGCCTTAACTGTCAAATTTCACAATATTTTTTGAGCCTGACTCCTATCTTTTCAGCCCTTTTTTGTGATACAATGAGACAGATTAGTCTAGTAAAAGAAATGAAAAAACCAAATGAATTTAGAAGCCTAGAGATGTTCAGCTACAACCTTCCAAGAACGTCTACAAGATAGCAAATTCTGCTCACCAAGGAAGCACAAGATTTCTGACTAACTGATAGAAACCACTCTCCACGAAAGGAAAAGACCAATGAAGCATTTCGATACAATCATCATCGGCGGAGGACCGGCTGGCATGATGGCTGCCATTTCCAGCTCTTTCTACGGACAGAAGACCTTGCTCCTCGAGAAAAATAAACGACTGGGCAAGAAACTAGCTGGTACAGGCGGCGGGCGCTGCAATGTGACCAACAACGGAAACCTAGATGACCTCATGGCCGGTATTCCGGGCAACGGGCGCTTTCTTTACAGCGTCTTTTCCCAGTTTGACAACCATGATATCATCAACTTCTTTACAGAGAACGGTGTCAAACTCAAGGTTGAGGACCACGGCCGTGTTTTCCCAGCGACAGACAAGTCCCGCACTATTATCGAAGCTTTGGAAAAGAAAATTGCAGAGCTGGGTGGCACTGTCATCACCAATACCGAAATCGTCTCCGTCAAAAAAAATGATAATCTTTTCACTATCAGATCCAGCGACCAGACTTGGACCTGCCAGAAATTGATTGTGACGACTGGCGGCAAGTCCTACCCTTCAACAGGCTCGACAGGCTTTGGTCACGATATTGCCCGACACTTCAAGCACACGGTGACTGACCTGGAAGCTGCTGAAAGTCCTCTTCTGACTGACTTTCCTCACAAAGCGCTTCAGGGGATTTCGCTGGACGATGTGACCCTCAGCTATGGCAAGCATGTCATTACCCACGACCTGCTCTTTACTCACTTTGGCCTATCAGGCCCGGCAGCCCTGCGCTTGTCTAGCTTTGTCAAGGGTGGAGAAACCATCTATCTGGACCTTTTGCCACAGATGAGTCAGCAGGCTCTGGCGGACTTTTTAGAAGAAAAGCGCGAAAAATCGCTGAAGAACTGCCTGAAAATCCTCCTACCTGAGCGAATAGCAGACTTTTTTGCCCTGCCCTTTCCCGAGAAAGTCAAACAACTCAATCTCAGTGAAAAAGAGGCTCTGATCAAACAAATCAAAGAACTGCCCATCCCTGTCATTGGCAAAATGTCCCTGGCCAAGTCCTTTGTAACCAAAGGCGGCGTTAGCCTCAAAGAAATCAATCCCAAAACTCTGGAAAGCAAGCTCGTTCCCGGCCTCCACTTCGCTGGAGAGGTCCTAGACATCAATGCCCACACAGGCGGCTTCAACATCACTTCTGCCCTCTGCACCGGCTGGGTAGCAGGAAGCTTGCATTATGAGTGATGGCTCATATTTATCCATTCAGGTCAAACAAAAGGAATAAGCAAATGAATCGACTAGAAAATGTAGAATTCGTCAACATGTGCATGGTTTATGACGGAGAAAAAGTTCTCGTACAAGAACGAGTCAAATCTGACTGGCCTGGTATCACTTTTCCTGGCGGGCATGTAGAGCACGGGGAATCTTTTACCGATGCAGTTATCAGAGAAGTCAAAGAAGAAACTGGATTAACCATATTCAATCCTCAACTTTGCGGCATAAAGAACTGGTATGATGATAAAGATTTTCGTTATGTCGTCCTGCTCTACAAGACAAAGCACTATTCTGGTGTGCTGCAATCCTCAGATGAAGGAAAGGTCTGGTGGGAAGATTTTAAAAATTTGTCCCATTTAAAGCTAGCAACAAGTGACATGTCTGATATGCTGCGTGTTTTTTTAGAAGACGATTTAAGTGAATTCTTTTACTATAAAGACGGTGATGACTGGCTTTATGACTTGAAGTAGAAATAAATAGGCTAGGAAATTCCTAGCCTATTTATTTCGCATTTGTCCGAACATAAGCAGCAATCACATCTGCTGTGTACTGGGCAGTTCCTGATCCAAATTTATCGATGTTTTCTTTAAACTCTGGGTTATAGACATAGCCTTTACCGATATGACCGAATACTTCAATAGAGCAGTCAAAACCATAAGTGCGAATGGCTTGTAAGAGACGCGCTGCCTGCTCCTGATTTTCTGCTGCTTCAATCGGCAAGTCTTGTTGCATATTCTCTGCCAGACTTTGAAAAACTTGATTGAAAGCTGCGGCAGATTCTTCTTCCCGTCCATTTTGACGAGCCAATGCTTCTGACATGACTTCTTGACCGTATTCTTCGACAGCATCTTGATGGTATTTGTGATTGTCTTCGTAGGTAAAACCTGCGAATTTTTCTTTCATTGTCATCTTTCTTTCTCCCTTTTCATCTTGGATGGTTTTTTGCAAGGTGGAAATCAAGGTATCCAAGCGGTCTCTTTCCTGCTGCAAATACTCTAACTGCCTAACCAGATGCGGCAATAAAGCCTGTTCATCCTGACTCAGCAGCTCTGCTATTTTCTCCAAAGAAAAACCCAGATACTTATAGTAAAGGATGACTTGCAGCCTCTCTAAATCAGCTTGGCAGTATGTCCGATAGCCATTTTCTGATTTGGCGGGCACTAACAGTCCGATTTTGTCATAATGGTGCAGGGTTTTGACAGAAACACCTGACAGTTGTGCCGCTTCTTTGATCTGGTACATGATAGACCTCCTTACCACTATAGTATAAGCCCTAACCTAAGGTCAGAGTCAAGTTTTTCTAGAAATTTTTTAAAATTTCCTTACAGTTTCCAAAGCGGCTAGAAGTTATTTACGAGAAACCATAGCAATGAAGCCCAATTTTTCCTGATTTTTTTGGAACATCTTAAACATCTTCATAAATTGACTATAATTTTCTTTCTTGAGGGCATTGAAGCAGATTTTCAGAGTGCCACCCAGCCCTTCGTCATATATCATCCCTCGAAGGCTCATCAAGGTCATTTCGCCGACAAAGGTGTCCACACGGTCAAAAGCATGAGAACGTGCCAGCTGAATCCAAGATCCCTCGGTTAGAGGCCCCACATTGACATTAATCGCACGAGATAGCTCTTCTCGGACATTCTCATCTTTTTGCTTGAGCATGACGTCGTGGGTGAGGAGCACTCCGCCTGGCTTCAGCACCCGATAGTACTCATCCATACATTTAGCTTTCCCCTTATCCGTCTGCATGGTCAACATAGCTTCATTGATAACAATATCAAAAGAATTGTCATCATAAGGCAGCTTCATGGCATTAGCCTGCTCAAATGTGACGAGTTCACTAACACCAGCTTTGTCTCCATTAAGCTTAGCCTGAGCCAGCGCAGCCTTATCCAAATCAACTGCAGTAATCTGGCAACCATATTTTTTTGCTAATTCAATCGTTGTAGTTCCCATATTGCAGGCAACCTCTAGAACCTTTTTATCACTGGAAAATTTTCCTTGCTCTATCAACCAGTCCGTTGCTAGCTTACCTCCGGGTCGAAGACGCTTCTTTCCTAATTTTGCTAAAAATTTATGACCTGCTTCTGCCATTTCCGAACCTCCATAATTTTGATTGGTTCCATTATAGCATAAAATATTATATTTTCAGACAATTCTTAGAATTTAGCAAAAAAACAGACCGAATCGACCGATTCAATCTGTCTTGTATCTCTTTACAGCCCAAGAAATCCAACCAGATAGCGCAGCAAGGCTACTAAGACTACACCAAACACAACAGTTGCAATTAAGTTCTTATACTTAAAAGCTACATAGCTAGTCGGAAAAATGGCTATTAAATCCAGCCATTTAAAACTCGGCAGCTGACCTGTTTTAGCATTGGTGACACTGGACAGGATAAGGGCAAAGATAATGGAAACTGGCAGATATTTGAGAAAACGCTCTACCATGGGCGGAAGCCCCTTGTACTTGACTAGGATAAAGGGCAAAACCCGTGGAATCCAAGTGACCAGGGCTGACAAAAGAATGGCCAGCAAAATATACTTACTTATCATCCAAAATCACCCCCACTGTACATCCTAACAAGGTTGCAAAAAGCACCGCCAGCGAATTTTGAAGCAGCATGGTCAGGAGCAAGTAGGCAAGGCCCACTACACCTAAGACTAAAAAGAGCTTCTTTATCTTAACCCGTCGCAGCATGATTGTAAACTGAGAGGAGAAAATACCAATAAACATGGCGACTAGGGCAAAGTCTAGGCCAAAACTCTCAGGATTGGGCAGAAGGGCGCCGAGGGCAGTTCCTAAAATAGTACCCAAAATCCAAGAAGTATAACTCATGAAATTGTTACCCATCATCCAGCTAGCCGCAATCTCTTCTGTATGCACCTGCTCTCCCATCAAGACCCCATAAGATTCGTCCGTCAAAAAAGAGCCAATGACAATATTCTGCATCAAGCTAGCCTTACGAAAAAGAGTTGATGCATGCAAACAGAGCAAAAGATGCCGGATATTAATAAGAAAAACAGTCAGTGCGATGGCCAAGACCGGCGCCTGCTGGGCAAATAAACCAATCATGGCAAACTGAGCACTGCCCGCATAAACCAGAATACTCATCAACCCCATCTCCAAGGGATTCATATAAGGCGATGCCATGATGCCGCAGGCTAGACCAATCCCAATATAGCCCAGAGCCGTTGGCACCGCCGCTTGTGCCCCTTGTTTAAATGTCTGTCCGCGCATTCTTCTCCTTTACTCCATGGTTTCAAAAGCCAGACTCGGCTTAGCATTCAGGTCCAAACTGGCAAAATTCTCCTTGTTCCACTCACTGACACTGGCATAGGCAATCATACCAGCATTGTCACCGCAGAGGCGAAGCGGTGGAATAATCACCTTAACATCCTGAATCTCAGCTGCCAAGCGTTCTCTCAGTCCTTGATTGGCCGCAACACCGCCCGCCACGACCAGAGTCTTGACTGGATATTTTTCCAGCGCTTTCTTAGTCTTGGCCATGAGAATATCCATGACCGCCGCCTGAAAGCTTGCTGACAAGTCTTGATTATACAAGACCTCTCCTTTTTGCTGGGCATTGTGGTGCAGGTTGATAAAGGCCGACTTGAGACCGGAAAAAGAAAATTCCAGATTGTCTTCCTTAATCATCGCCCGCGGAAAATCATAAATATCCTGCCCTTGATGAGCCAGCTGATCAATCTCCCGACCTGCTGGATAGGTCAGGCCCATGACTCGACCGACCTTATCATAGGCTTCACCGACCGCATCGTCTCGGGTTTCCCCCACAATCTTATAGTCACCAGCCTGACTGACATAGACCAGCTCAGTATGACCACCGCTGACTAAGAGAGCCAGCAAGGGGAATTCCAAGGGCTCCACGCTCTGGGCTGCCATCAGGTGTCCAGCCATGTGATTGACCGGAATCAAGGGAATATCATGAGCCCAAGCAAAAGACTTGGCCGCTGCCAAGCCGACCAAAAGTGCCCCAACCAGGCCAGGACCGTAGGTAACGGCCACCGCTGTGACCTGCTCCTCGCTAATCCCTGCTTCTGCCAAAGCCTCCTCAATGCAAACTGTAATGACCTCTACATGGTGACGGCTGGCCACTTCCGGTACCACTCCGCCAAAACGCTTGTGACTCTCAATCTGGCTGGCAATGACATTACTCAAAAGCTCCGTCTCATTCTTCAGAACTGCCACACTGGTCTCGTCACAAGACGTCTCAAAAGCTAAAATATATCTATCTTTCATGGATCTCTCTTTTCATGACAATCGCATCTTCCACTGGCGCATGGTAGTAGGCCTTCCGCCGCGCGATTTCTTCAAATTTTTCTTTTTTGTAAAATAGCAGAGCTGGCTTGTTCGACTCCCTCACTTCGAGGAAAATTTCTTTGTCTACTGGCAAAAAGTCAAACAAGGCTGTCGCGATTTTCTGTCCCTGATAGCTAGGCAATACAGCAATCTGCAGGACTTCTGCTTCAAAGTCTGTCTCCTGCCAGACTAAAAAGCCGACAAGCTGTTCCCCATCTTCTGCTAGCATACAACTGTTCACATCCGAGCGCAGAACCTCTTCCATTTGTATAGCTGTCCAAGGACTGACCTCATAGACTGCAAGTAAGAGCTGTTCCAGCTCTTTTGCGAGAGTTGCTGCGTCCACATCCGAGCTGTCACTCCATTTTCTCATCTCAATCATAGGCGCTGAATGTAAGAATCACTGGATTCCTGATGGGTCTTGAGCCAATTTTCCTCGGCTTCTACCCGCTTGAGATAGTTAGGAACAAAGTCATGAATAGACTGGGCTGGCTGGTCTAAACCGAGACGACCAATAGCTGCCGCATCTGGTAAAGTCGGCTGAACCGATACCCCAGGAAGAGCAGCTTCAATCTGCTCCGCAAACACTGCAGTCTCTCCGACAAAGGTGACTGGCTGATCAGCAACGCCAGCTATTTCCAAAACCTCTGCCAATGGCAGATGAGCCTCCGGCCGTACAGACTGACCAGACTGATAAAAGCCAGCATAGACATTATTGCGGCGGGCATCCATGACAGGAATGACCAAACCTTCCACCTGCTCTGGGACTAAAGCCAGCAAACTAGACACACCGACCAGCTCAATCTTGAGGGTATGAGCCAGAGTCTTGGCTGTCGCCACCGCCATTCGCAGACCTGTGTAGCTGCCCGGACCCTGAGCAACTACGATACGATCCAAATCCGTCGGCTTCATGTCCAGACTATTCATCAGAAAATCAATAGCCGGCATCAGGGTAATGCTGTGGTTTTTCTTTATATTTAAAGTCATCTGCGCCAGCAAGGTCTCGTCCTCTAAAATCGCGAGCGTCAGCGCCTTACTTGACGTATCAAAAGCTGCAATCTTCATGCTTATCCTCTATTTTTCCTCTTGCCGCCAAAGTGAGCGGCGTTTTAATTTGTCTTCGTAGAAACTATCTACCAAAAATTCCTCTAAAATCTGGCTAAAAGCCTCCAAATTAGGCACTTGCTGCGCCAAGTGTTTTCCAAAAATCGCTTCTTGCTCAGCAATCTTGGGCAGCAAATCCGCTCCAGCAGCAGTCAAGCTCAAGCGAGAACTGCGCTTGTCCTTGCTAGAAATTTCCTTCTTGACCAAGCCTTTTTTAATCAAAGCCTGCACCAAGCGACTAGGGCTTTTTTCCTCACAAATCAGGGATTCCCCCAAGCCCTTGAGAGACAGCGGAGCATGTTCGCCCAAAACGAGCAAGACCTCGCTTTGATTGGGCGTAATTCCCAAAGGCTCTAGCAACTTCCCATATTCTCTCGTCGCTAAGCTCTCTGCACTTCTAAACAAATAGCCAAATCGAATTCCTTCTGCTACCACGCTGCTCTCCTTTCAAAAATCACTTCTATACTATTTTACACTAGATTAGGTAAATTGTTGACAATTTTAGTTAAAAAATATAAAATCTTAAATAGATGATATATCATCTATTTGCAAAAGGAGGAAAAACGGATGACCCCAAACCCTACAAATCAAAAACCAGCTAGAACAATGACCCACGCTTTTGTGACTGGTGCGACCGGTCTTTTAGGAAATAATCTCGTGCGTGCTCTGCTAAAAGAAAACATTCAAGTGACCGCTCTCGTTCGCTCCGAGGAAAAAGCGCGCAAACAATTTGCCGACCTGCCTATCCAGATTGTCAAGGGGGATATTTTAGAGCCCGAAAGCTATCGTGACTATCTAGCAGGCTGCGACAGCCTCTTTCATACCGCTGCTTTTTTCCGCGATAATTATAAAGGCGGCAAGCACTGGCAGGAGCTCTACGACACTAATATTATAGGCACAAATAACCTCCTAGAAGCTGCTTACGAGGCTGGTATCCGCCAATTTGTCCATACTTCCTCCTGTGTCGTACTGGAAGGTGAGGCCAATCAGCTAATCGATGAAAGCATGTCTCGCTCAAAAGATACTCCTTTTGATTACTATCGCAGCAAGATTTTGAGTGAAGAGGCAGTTCGTGATTTCTTGGACAAGCATTCAGATGTTTTCGGTTGCTTTATCTTGCCGAGTGTAATGTTGGGTCCTAGAGACCTTGGTCCGACCTCCAGTGGGCAGCTGATTATCAATTTTGTAGAGCAAAAACTTCCAGGTATCTTAAAGGCTAGCTATAATATGGTGGATGCTAGAGATGTAGCAGATATTCATCTCCGCGCCATGAAATACGGACGCTCAAAGGAGCGCTATCTGGCAGTTGGACGGCAAGTGACCATGACAGAATTGTACCAAATACTGGAAAAAATCACTGGCGTTCCCGCCCCCAAGCGCAAGATCTCCCCTCTTTTCGTCAAAATCTATGCCCAAGCAAGTGAGCTCTACCACCGGCTCACCAAAAAACCAATTTTGGTTACCAATGAGCTCGCTCATCTCATGGCCGAAGAATATCTCAAAAGTAATTTTAGCTTTGCCAAAACCGAGAGCGAGCTAGGCGGACAGCATCGCCCTCTCGAAGAAAGCTTAGCTGACGTGGTAGATTGGTACCGCAAGCACGGCTATTTCGCCAAATAAGCAGCCCTCAAAATCAAGTGACCAAATGTTCATCGCTTGATTTTTCTTTTTGTCAAGCCGCTTTGGCTGAAAAACCGTCTCTGAAATTCACCGTCCCGACTTGCTTCCTAAGCTCATTCTATGGTATAATTACAATAATAATTAAACATCAGGTCAATTTCATTACTCTTACTTTTCCATAAGATACAAGGCTAAAACAGCATTTTAGCCTCTTCATTTGAGTAAGCCCTATCAGAAGTCACAGCAATCGCTCACTTTCCATTTATCATTTTTAATTTATCATGTGAAGAAATGCGCTAACGCCTGCCTTCTTTTATTTTTTAGACCTTATCACAGAAAGGAATCTTATGATTTACAAAGTTTTTTATCAGGAAACAAAAGAGCGCAGCCCGCGCCGTGAAAAGACACGTGCCCTTTATTTAGAGATTGAAGCAGCTAATGAATTGGAAGGCCGTATTCAGGCTCGTAAGTTAGTCGAAGAAAATACCCCTTACAATATTGAATTTATCGAGCTCTTGTCTGACAAACACCTCGAATATGAAAAAGAGTCAGGCACTTTTGAATTGACGGAGTTCTAACCCATGGCATATACCTTAAAACCCAAAGAAGTTGGCGTTTTTGCGATTGGTGGGTTAGGCGAAATCGGTAAAAACACCTACGGGATTGAATACCAAAATGAAATCATCATCGTGGATGCCGGTATCAAATTCCCAGAAGACGACCTGCTAGGAATCGACTATGTCATTCCCGACTACTCTTATATCGTGGAAAACATTGACCGCGTAAAAGCTGTCCTCATCACCCACGGGCACGAGGACCATATCGGCGGTATTCCTTTCCTGCTCAAGCAAGCCAATGTTCCTATCTATGCTGGTCCTTTGGCCTTGGCCCTCATTCGAGGCAAGCTAGAAGAGCATGGACTTTTGCGCGATGCCAAACTCTATGAAATCAATCAAAACACAGAACTGCAGTTCAAGCATCTGAAAACTACTTTCTTCCGGACAACCCACTCTATTCCAGAGCCTTTGGGAATTGTCATCCATACGCCGCAGGGTAAGATTGTCTGTACCGGTGACTTCAAGTTTGACTTTACACCAGTCGGAGAGCCGGCCGACCTGCACCGTATGGCCGCTCTGGGCGAAGAAGGCGTTCTCTGTCTCCTATCTGATTCGACCAATGCTGAAGTTCCGACCTTTACCAATTCCGAAAAAGTGGTCGGACAGTCTATCATGAAGATTATCGAAGGCATTCATGGACGGATTATTTTCGCCTCCTTTGCCTCAAACATCTTCCGGCTCCAGCAGGCAGCAGATGCTGCTGTTAAGACCGGCCGTAAGATTGCGGTCTTTGGCCGCTCCATGGAAAAGGCTATTGTCAATGGGATTGAATTGGGCTATATCAAGGTTCCTAAAGATACCTTCATCGAGCCAAATGAACTCAAGGACTATCCAGCTGGTGAAGTGCTGATTATGTGTACCGGAAGTCAGGGTGAGCCGATGGCAGCTCTATCTCGGATTGCCAATGGTACTCACCGTCAGGTTCAGCTGCAGCCTGGAGATACAGTCATCTTCTCATCTAGTCCTATCCCTGGCAATACGACCAGCGTTAACAAACTGATTAACATCATTTCCGAGGCTGGTGTAGAAGTGATTCACGGTAAGATTAACAACATCCACACCTCTGGACACGGTGGCCAACAAGAGCAGAAACTCATGCTTCGCTTGATCAAGCCTAAATATTTCATGCCAGTCCATGGTGAATACCGTATGCAGAAAGTCCATGCAGGTCTAGCCGTTGATACTGGAGTACCAAAAGACAATATCTTCATCATGAGCAATGGTGATGTGCTGGCTCTGACAGCTGACTCAGCTCGTATTGCCGGCAGCTTCAACGCTCAGGATATTTATGTTGATGGGAACCGCATTGGTGAAATCGGAGCTGCAGTCCTACGCGACCGTAAAGACCTGTCAGAGGACGGTGTGGTTCTGGCTGTCGCGACGGTTGACTTTGAATCCAAGATGATCTTAGCCGGTCCAGATATTCTCAGCCGCGGCTTTATCTACATGCGCGAATCAGGTGACCTCATTCGCCAAAGCCAGCGCATCCTCTTCAATGCTATTCGCATTGCACTCAAGAATAAAGATGCCAGCGTTCAATCTGTCAGCGGCGCTATCGTCAACGCCTTGCGTCCTTTCCTCTACGAAAGCACTGAGCGCGAACCTATTATCATTCCGATGGTGCTTACACCAGACGAAGACAACTAAAAAATAAGCTTTGCTAAATCTAGCAAAGCTTATTTTTCTGCTTTATTTTTTGTTCGCGAAGCATGCTTGATAATCCAAGCGCAACTCGGACTCAATTCTTCCTTTTGCCAAGCTTGAATGATACACTCAAACTTTTCAGGAGCTTCTTTATATAAATCATTCAGATTATTAGCGACACTTTTTTGGATTGATTTATCCGCATCATCCTTTAGATTCCTTAAAATAGCGGTAAATTCATCAAAATAATCTAAGACCACAGTCTGCTTCTTAGCCCAGGGCAGTCGGATACGCATACACTCGCTGGCTAATCTGCGGACGCGCATATTCTCATCTCGGCTCCACTCTAGCAGTAAATCCATCGTAGCTTTAGGATAATTAGCCAGCAAGGGCCGCATGGAAAATTCTCCAGTAAATCGCTTGGTTAATTCCTTACTGAAGGCTGCACTCAGCTCGAATTCCTGACCTCCGTACAGTTCTACGTATTTGCCAATCGGCCACAACCAGTACCCCTCTGAGAACATACCCAAGCCGCCCTCTAACTCTGGACCAAGTATCTGCTCAAAAACCTTCAGAGAATCAGCATAGGAAAACGGCAAGCATTCTTTGATACTCTTTGCTAGCAGCTCTTGTCGCTGAGTAAATTCCAAAGCCTCTAAGCCGCTTTCAACTAGAGACATAAAATGCTGAGCATCAAATTTATCTGTTACTGTTTGCAAGCGACGGCTCAAATCCTCCGCATAAACCAAATCATAATAATCTTTAACCTCTTTCGCCATGATTTTTAAATCCCCTTAACAGACTTCTCACTGCTTCTCTGACTTTTGCTTCTCCCTCTTTCTCAGCTAGAAAAAGAGACAACTCATTCAAGGCACCTGAAATCATATGAGCCGCCATATCCAAATCAATAGAGATAATTCTTCCTTCTTTAAATAAAATATCTAATTGCTCATTCGAATGAAAGAATCACTCAAATTCATCGCCATTAACACTTAAATAATTTACCAATGTCATGGCACCTATATTGAATTCTCCCTCAGGTACATCTATCATGACATGCCAACCAGAATTTTCAATATTATTGAACCTACCATAAACATCAATAACATCTCCCCCGCCTTGGGGAGTGCCATTTCCGACTTGATTCCACTGCGTTTCTTCCCAATCAATTTGTACTGATTCAATCTTAGAATTTTGTGACTTGATAAAATTCTTTATTTCATCTTGATGCTTCTTCAAAAAATCTAGCTGTTTCTCTTTTATGGATTGCAAATTAGCTTTGCCATCTGAAAACAAATTACTCTGACTTAACATATATAGACTTCCTACTCCAATAACAAGAGCAATTAATACCAACCAAATGATTTTATGTTTCCTCAATTTCTTCCTCCTAGACAGTAGAAGTTACATATATCATAATACAGAGTTACATGAAAAGACGCGTTAAATCTACATAAAAAATATCAAAGGTTTTTAAATTACTATTACTCAAAAATCCTACCTCCTACATCTAAATCATTTGCTAAAGACATTGAATTTGGAACTACCTCATTATCTTTTACTAAAAAAGTGACATTCCAAGAAGAATCCTCAATATGATTGAATCTCCCATATACATTAACAATTTCTCCAGCGCCCCACGGTGTTCCGTTGCCTACTTCTTCCCAGTTTGTCTGGTTCCAATCCACCTGAACAGATTCAATCTTAGGATTTTGTGACTTGATAAAATCTTTAATTTCTTCCTCATGCTTTTTCAATTCATCCAACTGCTTTTCCTTTATCGTTTGTAAGTTTGGCTTTTTGGTTATACTTTTATTTAAGCTCTCCTGATTTCCAAGAAAAAAAGCTCCACCGATAATTCCTAGACTTACTAAAGCTATGGCTATTGTTTTCTGCCTTTTCATTTCTTATTCCTTTTAACAGTCATTATCATTATTATAGCATAAAAAACAGAAGCCAAATTGGCTTCCATCTATTTGATAACAGCTTCGTTTAATCGCTTGATAAAATGATATTTGGTAATGCCCTTTTGTGGGACATCTGATAGACTAGCGTAGATTTCATAACCTTGTTTGATATAAAAATCCCTGGCCTGATAAGATTTAGTGGACAAGGTAATGCTAGTTACTCCAGCTTCTGCAGCCTTTTCTTCTAATTCTGCCAGCAGACTGGCTCCCAAACCTTTTTTCTGATGTTCTTTATCCACCACCAAAGCCTTGACATGAATATTTTCCAACACCTGTTGGGCATGGAGCAAGGCAATTAACCGGCCATCTTCCTCCCGCCTTAAATAATAATCTTGAGGTTCAAGTTTTTCAAGCATATCTGGACCAAAATAGGCTTCATATTGCTCATCGAAAACCCGCTTAATAAAATCATGAAATTTTTCCATCTTTCTTCTCCTCCACGAAAAAGCAGGGGATATGCCAATCCTCCTGCTCTAAGTTTAGTATAAATCCAGATAATTATCCACTTCCCATTGGGAGACAAAGGTTGCATAGCTAGCCCACTCGATGCGCTTAGCTTCTAAGAAGCTTGTATAGATATGCTCGCCAAGAGCCGCTTTAACGACTTCGTCTTCTGTCAAGGCCTTCAAGGCATTGTGAAGAGTTGATGGCAGGTCTGTAATTCCAGCTTCCTTACGCTCCTCTGGAGTCATGATATAGATATTCTCTTCGATTGGGGCTGGAGCTTCGATTTTATTCTCAACACCGTGCAAGCCAACTTCCAAGAGAACTGCCATAGCGATATATGGATTGGCCATCGGATCAACCGAACGCAGCTCCAAGCGAGTACCCATACCACGAGAGGCTGGCACGCGCACCAACGGTGAACGATTGCGTCCTGCCCAAGCAATATAAACTGGTGCTTCATAGCCAGGAACCAGACGTTTGTATGAGTTGACCGTTGGATTCATGATAGCTGTGTAATTATAAGCATGGTTAATCAAACCACCCAAGAAATGGTAGGCTGTTTCTGACAGCTGCATACCTTTTGGATCTTCTGGATCGAAGAAGGCATTATTGCCGTCTTGATCAAAGAGAGACATATTACAGTGCATACCAGATCCCGCAATGCCAAACTTAGGCTTAGCCATAAAGGTTGCATACAAACCATGCTTACGAGCAATAGTTTTCACAACCAGCTTGAAAATCTGAATCTTATCACAAGCCCGAAGCACTTCGTCATACTTAAAGTCAATCTCGTGCTGGCCGACTGCGACCTCATGGTGACTAGCTTCTACTTCAAAGCCCATCTTGGTCAGGACATTGACGATTTCCCGGCGAGTATTGTCTGCCAAATCTGTCGGCGCCAAGTCAAAATAACCACCCTTGTCATTTACTTCCAGCGTCGGATCGCCATTTTCATCCAGCTTAAAGAGGAAAAACTCTGGCTCTGGTCCGAGATTAAAGGACTTGAATCCTAGCTCTTCCATATGCTTGAGGGCGCGTTTGAGGTTGCTGCGAGGATCCCCTAGGAACGGTACATGATCAGTCGTGTAAACATCACAAATCAGACCCGCTACACTGCCATTTTCATCTCCCCAGGGAAAGACTGTCCAAGTATCCAGATCAGGATAAAGATACATATCTGATTCATTGATACGGACAAAACCTTCAATGGAAGAACCATCAAACATGGCTTTATTGGATAAGACCTTGTCAAGCTGTTCATCCGTAGCAGGAATTTCTACATTCTTCATAGTCCCTAAAATATCAGAGAACATAAGACGAATAAAGGTAACATTTTTCTCTTTTACTTCGCGACGGATATCAGCTGCTGTAATAGACATTAAATTTCTCCTTGTAATTCAAACAAAATAGCTATGGTCGACGCATCTGACCAAAGGTTGGCAGAGAAGAAGCAAAACGGCCTTGCTGCAAGATGTCATGATGCAGAGCACGGCGGACATCTTTTTCACTAATGGTCTTATGGGACTTGGCTTCACGCTCAGCATATTTCCTCTTAATTGCAGCGATATTATAACCTTCTGAAATATAATCTTTAATTTCTAAAAGGCGGTCCATATCATTCAAAGAATACATCCGACGATTGCCCTCATTCCGAGCAGGGGTAATCAGATTCTGGTCTTCATAATAACGGATCTGACGGGCAGATAGGTCCGTCAGTTTCATAACACTGCCGATGGGAAAGACTGCCATGTTTCGGCGAAACTCTTTTTCCTTCATTCAAATTCCTCTCTACGCACTATTATAGGACGAAATAAATCTTATGTCAAGAAATAATGTCAGATTTTCTTACACAGATTTTATTTTTTCTTTTCAAAGATGGTTCGCAGCCGATCTATATCAGAATTTACCAGAATCGCAACAAAGACTCCCATAAAGGTTTCAAAGATTCTGGCAAAGACATACAAGATGGTATCTTCCGGCCGAATTGACAGGGTAATAATCAGCATGGCAGATACTCCGCCAATGACTCCCGCCTTGTTGTTCATAGCGACATTGGTCATAATTGTCAGCATAGTACAGACCGGTACCAAAAGGAGGGTGACCCAATACTGCTCCTTAAAGACACTATTGGCAATGAAAAAGAGCAGAGCGTAAAAACCACCGATGCTGTTTCCCAAGATTCGCGATGTCCCGAAATGGACACTCTTATCAAAATCCTCACGAAGACTAAAGACTGCCGTCAAAGCACCGATTTGCAGCCCTTTCCAACCAAAAAGCCCAAAGAGCAATAGGATGATGAAGACAGCCAGACCGGTTTTAAAGGTACGCATGCCCAGACGAAATTTCGATTTATCAAACTTGTACTTATTGAAATAACTCATTAGTCTCCTTCCAGGAAATCCTCCCTCTCTTCATTTTAACATATTTCGTCTCAAAAAAACTCTTTCTGCTCAGGACTTTTCTCGCACAAAGAAAAAGCTCTATCAGCTAGCGCATCAAGAGCTATTGACTATTTAAAAGCTGAGACATTATCTGTCCCAGCCGCGTTTTTATTTCTTTAGTTTGGATAAATGTAGGTAACTCCACCCATAAATTCATTCGGGTTAAAGTAGCCACGATAGTTGTTAATCTGCTTTTGGCGATTGTAGTTGGCTTCCAAGACTTGGATAGAGCTGTCGCTTTGCACATCTGTCACATAAGCAACATGTCCGTATTCGCCACCATCCCAAACTGCAATAGCGCCTGGTACTGGAACATTTCCTGTTGCATAACCCTGAGCACCAGCATTGATTGCCCAAGTATTAGCATTGCCCCACCAGTTACTTGCCCAAGGCGCCATTTCTTTCACGCCCCAAGTACATTGGCCGATTGGGTAAGAATTGCCATAGTCAGTTGGCGTATTTAAGACAACATCTTCTGTATCAGATACCAAAGCAGCATCACTTGTCGCTTCATAAGCTGGAGCGCTGTAAGGATTGTATGTCTGAGCCAAAGCAGTGCCATTTACTTGCAACACATCTCCTGGGTTAATCGTATCAAAAATTGATTTTCCATTATTGGCAGCAAGTTCGTAAGGATTCATTCCATTGGCACTAGCAATGGCAAAAAAAGAGTCCCCTTGCTGGACAACATAAGAATCTGCATGAACAGCTTGAGCGCCGATTGTCGCCAAAAAAGCTGTGGAAGTTAAACCAAGAGTCGCTTTAGCAAATGCTTTTTTCATAAATGTGTTTCTCCGTAAAATTTGATGATAAAAAAATCATACAATATTTACATGTCAATTTTTTTAGAGTTATGTTTTTGTCATGTTACAAATGATTTAGACTTTTGCTACATGAGATTTTGCAGTATTTTTAAAGATAAGAAGGCTAGGGATTGATTCCCTAGCCTCATCTATTATCAGTCTTCCTTACCTTTCAATTTTCCTAGACCTAAAGCACCAATAATAGCTGCTAAACCTAGATATGGCAGATAGACTGTATCTTTGGCTCCCGTTTCTGGCAGAAGAGAAACAGGAATCTTTTTAGCCACTGAAGTTGGATTGGCTCTTCTTGGATCGTTTACATCTGAAACAATCAGATGCTGTGCCTTAGGAGTGACTGTTGTAACAGTATTTGAAGCATAGACTACATGGTTGACCGTATTGATGTAGGTATTTTCAAAAGTACCCGCAGCAATCCGCTTCATCTGTAGATAGGTTTCAGCCTGAAAAGCTGAATCCAGAGAAATAATCTCTAAGAATTCTTCCTTGAAACGAATAGAAATCAAACCTTTCTCAAGATCAATATTCGCAGCTGTATACTCAGTCAAGTCTGTACCATCCTTTATCACCTTACCATCTTTGAGCGTGATGTCCACTTTGGCAAAGGTTTTGTAAGCACCCGTGTACTCATCGCCTCGTTGATCATAATCATCCACAAAGCTATAGTCTGTCAAACCTTCAGAGTGGTTAGCAGGGATCAAGCCTCCGATGAGACGGTAGTTAAAGTGCCGTCCCAAAGTTAGTTCCTTGCCATCCAAGTTTTCTGCACTTGTTGGATCAAGACTCAATGTAATATCTTTTTCAGGACTGATTTTAGGAACATTGTTGACGACTACGTCTGTCGCATAACCATTTCCAAAGTCAATTTGATAAGCCTTGTTCTCGAATTTACCACCTGTGCGGCCCATTCCTTCTTTGACAGTCATAGGGCTTGTTATGGTCAAAGACTTCCCTGTTACGACATATTGGTCATAGAAGGCTTGGGCATCGTCTGCTGCAAAGAGTTGGAAAGAACCTTTAACAGTGATATTCGCCTTTTGAAGGAGCTCTCGAACTGCTGCAGGGGCTTTTTCAAGGTTCTCGTAGTGGGTCACTGTCACACCTGCCACAGCCTTGCCATCTGCATCTACTAGCTTGACTAATTCCGGACGAAGTTCAAGTGCTTCTTCCGGATAGTCATCTACATAGTAGAAACCTTTTTGAATCGTGCTCTTAGATGACTTGTCGCCCTTATACTGATCCAAATCCCAAGTCAGCTCGTAGTAATTGGTCGAACCAGCCAAGACTTCCTTACCATCAATCACCAAGCCTGCCTTGTTTTTATTGACCTTGGTTGGCTTGATGTAATTATTGCTAGGATTGTCTGAATCATCAGGCTTGCCTGGCGTGGTCACGCGTACTACGTTTGAGCGGACACCATAGGCATCATTGACTGTCAGGGTGAAATTATTAGTATAAGTTGCGCCATCATTGAGTACTCGGCCGACTACCGTTGGAAAGAGCGTAGCAACTTCTTTGGTCCTATCAGCGTTATAAGTAGCTAGCGTTGCTGCAGTTGCTTTAAATGTCACTGTGTGACCAGCCTTATCATAACTAACATCAAAACCTGCACTAGCAGCTTTTGTTGCTTCTAAATCAACTTCATAACCACTTGGCAACGGATCAGCAATGACAAAAGAAGTCGTCTCGCTGCGTCCAGCTGGAAGAGCTTCTGTCTTTAAGGCAAACTGAACGACGGACTGCTTAGCCACCAGAGTCTTATCAATATTGGCGCCTTGGTCATTTTGAATCTCTTTATGAATCTGAGGCTGAGATTGCAAGAGATGATAATGGTAGTGCACAGTTGGAGCCACTGGCGCTGCTGGCTCTTTTTGATAAACAGGCTCTGCTGGTAAGGTTGGCAGCGGGCTATAAGTTGGTTCTACCGGCTTATTAGGCTCCGGTGTATCTGGTGTACGAGTTGGCGCTTCCGGCTCCTTCTCATAAGTCGGTGTTGCCGGAGGTGTTGGCTCCTTTTCATAGGTCGGTTCTACCACTGCTGGCCGAACAGTTTTTTCCACTTCATAGCTTGGCTCAGATGGCTTACTAGGCTCTGGTGTATCCGGTGTACGCGTCGGTGGCGTCGGATCTTTTTCATAAGTCGGTGCTGCCGGAGGTGTTGGAAGAGCCTTCGGTGTTGGTGTAGTTGGAGCTGGATCCAAAGGCTTAAGCGCTTCTTCGCTTGGCACTGCAGGAGCTGTAGGAGCTACGGGCGCTTCCGGTTCTTCTACTGTGATGATTGGCAGATCATTCGCTCGAACATCACCATTAATCGCAAACCAAATATTTGGTTTCTTAGGAGCTAGTTTGTCAGCCCTACGTGGATCAGTAGCTTCTGGCTGGCCTAACACTTCAGAAGAGGAAATCGTTCCAATCGTCATGCTGTTGGTTGTACCAGAAATTTCCACCGCTCCTGCCCCATACCATGAGTTAGGAGCATCTGTAGTGTCCCAGCCTGAGTCCGGCTGAGCATTCTTATACATGGTAAAGCGAGATCCGCCAACTCCTTTTTTGAAGTTTTCAGACTCGGTCGCATAGATTTGGCCGTTCTTTTCACCAATAGATGAACCCGAAATCTTGTTGAAAGTTCCGGTATAATCTTTGGCCATTTCGATAGAGTTAGCTTCACGGTTGAGGGAAGCCACGGACATCAAGGCCTGGTCAAAATTAATCGGTTGGCCTTTATCATCATAAAAGACAAATTCCGTCTTCACAAAGAGAGAGGTTGCATCTTCAAAATTTCCTGTATAAGCTGAAGCAAACACTCCCATGGTTGGATCTTTAAAAATACCTAACCAAGCCTTATCATTGCGGAATTGGGAGCTTGGATCAAGAGTATAAGTATAAACGATTTTAGAAACTTTTTTCCCTCGATAATAAGTTCCCTGAAGATTTGTATAGGTTGCTGTTGCAGACTGACCGCGGCTGAGCAAAACAGAAGACCATTCAGTCGGCCCTTTACCACTTGTTACGTTAGAACTATAGTCTGCATACTTGCCAACCGTACCAAAGCTTTCCTGCTGGTTGGTCTGATAGTTAGCATTTTGAATATCTGTTACTTTGAAGTTGTCCAACTGGAAGAGTTTCTTAGAAAACTCTGCAGTGTTCTTCACAGCGGCTTCCATGCCAGCATAGCTGACAAACTCACCAGTTGTAGTCAGTGACAGATCAGCATTAGGTTCTGATTTGAAAACCAGACTTTGCGCAATTGGACGGCTCAGATGCCCGTCTTCAGTCTTCTTTGCTTCTGCGATAGCCAGTCCAGCCTTAATCTTGGCCTGTTCAGCATCATACTTAGCCTTATCTTGCTGATACTTGGCTAATTTTGTGTTATAGACAGCCAAATCAGCATTATACTGGGCCAACTGAGCTTGATAATTTGCTTGGGCTTGAGCATTACGCTTCTTGATTTCTTCATTTTCAGCTGCTATAGTGGCATTCTTAGCTTGGTTCTCTGCTAGCTTTTGCTCATATTCTTTTTGAGCTGCTGCATTTTCAGCTTCAATTTGAGTCTTTTTAGCTTCATAAGCTGCTAAATCTGCTTCATATTGAGCTTTTTTATCTTGATTTTCCTTTTGGATACGGGCCAATTCTGCCTGATAATTCGCCTGAGCAGCTTGATATGCCGCTTCATTATCAGCATTGGTCTTTCGGACAGTAGCTAAATCTGTTTGATATTGGGCAAGTGCTGCCTCGTAGGCCGCTTTTGCAGCCGCATTCCTCTGTTTAATAGCTTCATTATCAGCAGCAATCTTAGCATTGGCAGCTTCATTGTCAGCCAAAGCTTTTTCATACCGAGCCTTAGCTTCCGCATTCGCTTTTTGAACACGGTCCAGCTCACTAGCATAAGCCGCCAGAGCCGTATCATAATTAGCCTTTGTTTCCGCATTCAGTTTTTGAACACGAGCTAATTCTGCATCATAGGCCGCTTTAGCTGCTTGATAGGCTGCCGCATTATCCGCATTCGTCTTTTGAACCGCTGCTAAATCTGTTTTGTACTTGCTCAGTGCTGCTTCATAATCTGCTTTCAGCTGAGCATTTTCTGCTGTGATCCGAGCTACTTCTGCTTGATGAGCAGCCAAATCTTTAGCGTATTGTTCCGCTGTCGCTTTGTTTTCTGCTGTAATCCGAGCTACTTCCGCCTCGTAGGCTGATACTTTTTCTTTGTACTCCTTGACCTTGGCATCAATCTCGGTTACCTGCGCTTGATAATCTGCTGCAATCTCCGCTTTTTTGTCTGCTGTTTCTTGAGCAGTCTGGGCTACTCCTTTGTCAACAGCTGGGTCTTTGACCACTGTCAGCCCAGCTTCTTGAGCCTTTTTGACGCTTTCATCTAAACCAGCTGTTGGAACAGTCACTGTCACACCGCCATCTGCCTGACCTGCTCGCGCCTGACTCTCTTGAGATGCCTGACTGGCTGCCCCTTGAGCTTGAGGCAGATTGGTCGCTGCATTTCCAGTACCTACCATTTCAGTATTGACAGGACTATTGGTATCAGATACCACTTCATCTGCTCTTACTTGCATCGTTGACGTTAAAAAAGCCGCACCTAGAACAGCACCGCATAAAGTTTTAACAGCCTTATTTTTCCGAAAACCAAAAACTTCTTTTTTCTTCATTTTTCTCCTCCCCCTGCAAACTTTTACAGTCTGCAGTTTTCTCATGCCCTCAGAAAATCAAAAAGTAATGGAAGCCACCAATCAGAAGTTTCTTTCTCATTTCGACCCTCTTTAAGCATCAGAATATATACCTTTATCCTATCAAGTTTTCCCTCGTTTTGCAAGCATTTTTTCCTCAGTTTATTTACCTTTTTTGTTTTTTGGACATTAATTGTATAACGTCTATTTATGATTTTATCTTCCCTCTCTGTTCCACAGATTTTACGTAAAAAAGAAAGGACCAGTCTTTACTAGTCCTTCTCTTATTATAGTTTTATAGAATATTAAATATTCTAGGTTTACTGCTTATTTCTCAGTCAGTGCTGCAAGTCCTGGTAATACTTTACCTTCAAGGAGTTCCATTGATGCTCCACCACCAGTAGAAATCCATGAGAACTTGTCTGCACGGCCAAGGTTGATGGCTGCGGCAGCTGAGTCACCACCACCGATGATTGATTTTACGCCAGGTTGTTTTACGATAGCGTCCATAACACCGATTGTACCAGCTTGGAAGTCAGGGTTTTCAAATACACCCATAGGGCCATTCCAGACAACAGTTTTCGCACCAGTCAAGGCTTCATCAAATTTAGCGATAGATTTAGGACCGATATCCAAACCAAGGAAGCCTGGATCCACTGCTTCACCTTCAGTGTCTTTCACTTCAGTATAGTCCGCAAAAGCATTTGCTTCTTTAGAGTCAACTGGCAAGATCAATTTACCGTTTGCTTTTTCAAGAAGAGCTTTCGCAACATCCAATTTGTCTTCTTCTACAAGTGAGTTACCGATTTCGATACCTTGCGCTTTGTAGAATGTGTAAGTCATACCACCACCGATAAGAACTTTATCAGCTTTTTCAAGCAAGTTTTCGATAACCCCGATCTTGTCAGATACTTTTGAACCACCAAGAATAGCTACGAATGGACGTTCTGGAGTTTCAACTGCTTCTTGGATATAGGCAATTTCATTTTCAAGAAGGAAGCCAGCAACAGCTTTTTCAACGTTTGCAGAGATACCGACGTTAGATGCGTGTGCGCGGTGAGCTGTACCAAATGCATCGTTTACGAAGATACCATCTCCAAGAGATGCCCAGTATTTACCAAGTTCTGGATCGTTTTTAGATTCTTTCTTGCCGTCAACATCTTCAAAACGAGTGTTTTCAACCAAAAGAACTTGTCCATCTTCAAGAGCATTGATAGCTGCTTCCAATTCAGCACCACGAGTGACACCTGGGAAAACAACGTCTTGACCCAATTTAGCAGCCAAGTCTGCAGCTACTGGCGCAAGAGATTTACCTTCTTTGTCCGCTTCTTCTTTGACACGTCCAAGGTGAGAGAAGAGAATTGCACGACCGCCTTGCTCAATGATGTATTTAATAGTTGGAAGAGCGGCAGTGATACGATTGTCATTCGTAATCACTCCGTCTTTCAATGGTACGTTAAAGTCTACACGAACGAGGACTTTTTTACCTTTCAAATCAACGTCTTTAACAGTAAGTTTTGCCATGTTACAAAAACTCCTTTTCATATTTTATACGCAACTATTATATCATATTTTCCAAAAGTTTTCTTGATATAAGGAAAATTTTCACAAAAAAGAAGTGCATGACACTTCTTTCTCTCGAACTTTGAAATTAGAGAATGGGAAGAGGGGTTCTGAACTCATTCAGACAATAGTTAAAGCTGGATTTTTTCTCTAGATTTAACAATTCAAAAAGTCAGTAAAACTACTGACTTCAACTTTTTCTACTATCTAAATTGCAAAGACTTGCCCTACTGCATAGGTGACTGCCATGGTTAAAAGACCGATCACGAGGTTGCGAATCATAGCATTTTTGAGCGGTGCTTTGCCCAATCTAGCGCTGGTATAGCCTGTTCCCAAGAGGGCCAAGGCCACGATTAATACGGTTGCCCAGATACGAACGCCGGCTGGAAGCAGGATAATGGTAATCATAGGAAAAAGCGCACCAACAGCAAAGGCTAAAAAGCTTGATACGGCAGCATGCCAGGGATTAGTGAACTCCTCAATCTCGATTCCATATTTTTCCTGCACCAAAGCCTCCAACGGATCCTGGAGAAAAGCCCGATTGGTCATGAGCTGGGCAGAAGTCTCACACTCACCATTTTGAACATAGGCAGCATAGAGAGACTGCCTAGCGATCTCGGGATTCTTCTCTAAAAGCTCTCGCTCTCTGGCAACAGCAGCTTCTTCTGTATCCTTTTGAGTAGAAACAGAAACATACTCCCCACCAGCCATAGAAAAGGCACCCGCAAAGACTGCCGCTAAACCAGATAGAAATATAATCCAGATATCGTCCGTCGCGCTAGCCACCCCGATTACTACTCCTGCGATGGAAATAATGCCATCATTGGCTCCCAAAACCCCTGCCCGCAATATATTCAGCCGACCACTAAAGTTCGTATCAATTTTATGTTCTTCCACTATTTAAATTTTCTCTTCTCTTTTATTTATAATGATTATAAATAAAATCCATAACTAATACAAGAGAAAATCGAAAAATGAGAAAAGTTCTACTATTTAAGAGAAAGAATGGATTAATAAAAATATTTCTCAAAGATAAATCTTAAACTTCATTAATATAATGCAAGTATCATCTCCACAAGCCACCTAAGATCTGTTTTTCTAACAAATCTAAGTCTTCTTCCCTTATTTCGCCATTGTCCCCAATGATATACAATTGAGCAAAGTAAGCTATTAAAGGACCTGTAAAGATCCGAATCATTTGATCAATTGAGATTTCTGGATTGACACGTGCATCGGTCCCTAATTGAGTACGAAGCTCTATAATTTTATCCTGAAGAAGATTCCAAATAAGTGTCTGTTCTTGCTTCAATTTATTGTTTGATAACATCTCCTGCCAAATTATTTTTAACAAGGCTTGATTTGTTTTGAGGTAAGCCATTCGATCATGGACTAAATAGTGAATTTTCTCCTCAGTTGTCTGTAAAATCAACAGCTGGTCTAAGAAACTTCCAAACAGACTAGGAAGAACAGGATGCAAAATAGCTGTTAAAAGATCTTCCTTGGTTTTAAAATACTTGAA
Organism: Streptococcus sanguinis; assembly: GCF_020729765.1. GTDB lineage: Bacteria > Bacillota > Bacilli > Lactobacillales > Streptococcaceae > Streptococcus > Streptococcus sanguinis_Q. The sequence goes on from NZ_JAJEPD010000051.1 coordinate 89,717, forward strand.
CAGAGTCGCCTGACTTAGTCCGGCATACTCCGCAATTTGCAGAGTAGAAGTTCCATTGTAGCTCCTTGTTGATATGAGATCCACTGCAGCTTGCATGATTTTCTTTTTTCCTTTGGGGTAGGCAGCTCCCTCTAAGTAATCCTCAAAAGATTCAAAAATATTTTCAGTCATTTCGTTCCCTCAYGTCTTCCTCTTTTGTTCTTATCTATCACTTATTATACTTTACGATAACGACGCAATCCAACGATATTGAGAATTGTTAAAATGATCAGGAAAATCATTAAAACACTAAGATTTAACAAAATATCACCAAGATTGTGTCCGTAAAGAATAATCTGGCTTATTGCATCACCAGAATAGGTTAATGGCAAAAATTTTCCCACAGTTAGAGCCCATTCTCCCATAGATGACAATGGAATAATTCCTGAGAAAAAAAGTTGGGGCATAATGACGAGAGGAATAAATTGCATCATTTGGAATTCTGATTTTGCTAGGGTAGACAAGAGAATTCCAAAGGCAAGTGCTACAAGAGCCATTACCACATTAACTATTATAACATTTAAAATACTTCCTACTACTTCTACATCTAGTAGCCAAATTGCTGCTAAGACTACAACTGCTGTTTGAAAAATCGCAATAATACCGTAAGACAACATATAGCCATAGACGATTTCAGACCGTTTCACTGGTGTTGCTAGCAAACGTTCTAGTGTTCCACTGGTGCGTTCTTTCAAAAGCGCCATGCCTGAAATCAAAAAGACAAAGAAGAAAACTACAAAACCTATCAAAACAGGAATCATACTGGTAAAGAAGCTTGTATTTTCATCTCCATACTGGTAAGATTCCTTGATTTCTGGTGTTTTTGTGTCCGAGTCCAATTGTGGAAGAGCTTGTTTGACACGAGATAGTAACTGATCGGTGCCCTCACTGGCGATACTTGTTCGTAACACCTGTCGTATCATAGATGTTTTGGAGGCATCTGTGTTTGCGTAGTCTACCTGATACTCCCCGTCTTTATAAGAAATCACAGCATCGACTTTCTCATTAGCTAGTGCTTCTTTGGCTTGATCTAAGCCTTGATAAGTCTCAACGTCCACATGATCGAGCTCATCCATTTTCGTTACCAAACTAGTTGGTAAATCTTGTGTCGCTAACTTGACATTCACGGTTGTACTAGCTGAAAACATGAGGTTCATCAACCACATGATAAAAACAGGTGCTATAAACATCAGAGCTAGAGTTCGTTTGTCACGAAGTAATTCTTTGATAACTTTTTTAGCAATAGCAATGGTTCTCATCTTACTCTCCTTCTGCTTTTAAAAACACTTCTTCAATACTTGAAACGTTATAACTTGCTTTGAGATTCTTTGGTGTATCAAAAGCAATGATTTCTCCTCCTAAGAGTAAGCCTACCTTATCCGTCAACTCCGCTTCATCCATGACGTGAGTTGTCACCAAGATTCCTACTCCTTTGTCTCTTAGAGTGATTAGCTCTTTCCAAATTTTCTTACGCAGAGAAGGATCAATCCCAACTGTTGGCTCATCTAAAATCAAGAGCTGAGGATTCCCCAGAAGTGCGATAGCTAAAGACAGGCGTCGTTTCATTCCTCCAGAATAACCGGATACCGTTTTATTCAAATGCTCTGTCAAATCCACAACTTGAGCCACGTGGGCAATTTCAACTGTCAGATCTCTTTTGGATAGCCCTTTTAGCTGACCGAAAAATTCCAAATTTTCTTGGCCTGACAAAGCCTCATATAAGGCATCTGACTGGGCCATATAACCAATATCTCCTAAAATATGACGATTGGGCATAGTATGATCCAATACCAATGCAATCCCTTCGTCAGCTTTTTCCATCCCTAACATGGTCTTAATCATGGTTGATTTACCAGCACCAGACGGACCAATTAAGCCTATAATTTCTCCTGGCTGCAATTCAAAGCTGACATGATTCAAAACCATTTGACGACCAAAAGACTTATCCAAATCTTGTAAATGTAGCAATTTTTTCATATGCTTCCTCCTAGGTGAGTGTATACTTACCTTTTTTAAATCACAAGAGCTATTTTAGTGAGTGTTTACTCACTTGTCAAGCGAAAAGGTTGAAATTCTTTAAAAAAATAAAAATACCAGATGGTATTATCTGATGCTTATTAAAAATATTTCTGATTTTAGGAGTGTTTCTGAATCTCTTCTCGATACTCCGATATCGTCTTTCCTGTCCACTTTTTAAAGGCTCGTGAGAAAGAAGATACTTCTGAATAGCCCAGCAAATAGGCTACATCATCCGTTGTCATGTCAGGATTTTTGAAGTAACCAAAGGCTAGAATCTTCTGCACATTTTGCAATTCCTGGTTAAACTTGGTCCCTTCTGCCGTCAGGCTTCGTTGCAAGGTTCGGCTGCTAATGCCGAGAGTCACTGCGATATCCTCGATACTAAAGGCCCCACTTGGGATGGCCTGGTAGAGTTTTTGCTGGACGAGTCCTGTAAAACTTTCACTCGTCGTAGCTTCTGCCAAACGCTCTTTGAGCTGAGGCTCTAGGTAATCTAACATGACATTATTGGCTGTCAGGAATGGCTTCTCTAAATCTGACTTTTTAAAGACCAGTTCATTTCCTTCCATTTCTTCCACATGACAGCCAAATACCGTAAGACTCGCTTCTTCATAAGTATAAGGAGCGCCCACATGTACTGGAATGATATTTTCTCCTGTACCTGTCCGAATCAAATCCACCAATAAAAGCTGTTCATTGAGAAGGGCGAAACGAGGCAAGTCAAGCCCTGGATAATCATAGCGATAGCTAACACGGACTAAGTCATCAAAGGTCTCAATGCTGACAACAATGGGACCTGTGATTTTCTTGTATTTGGCAAAATGTTCAATTGCTGCGAGACCATTTTTCGACGAAAGGGCCGCAAAGAAAGGGGGCATGAACATCTGAATATCCTTGATACGGCTCATGGCGATAATCTGCTCATCAGTGGCAACCTTGTCAAAAGCCGTTAAAAGATGGTAGTAATCAAGGGTTGAGAGGTTCAGTTCTTCCTTCCAGGTGGTATCTGGCAGATTGGCTAGTTCCAGAATCATATTCAAGTCTAACCCGATCAGTTTCAAATTATCAATATATTGCTGACTGAGACTGAGACGCATAGGGTTTCTCCATTTCTATTAACGCATAGAAATGAGCATCATACGGTCGAAGAATTTGTCACCAAAGATACGGCGAATACCGACCAATAGTTTTCCTCCACGTCTAACTAGATAACGTGTTTTAGGGTTACGAGAGTTGATGATTTTCAAGACAGTACGAGAAATGACTTCTGGGTTTGAACCTGGTGCTAGGTTGTTTTCCATAGCTTTGATGTAGCCATTGACCAAACGGCTGTAAGCTCCATTTTTTGACTCATAGGAGAAGTGTTGACCAACTGTTTCGTTGAAACCGGTGTTGATCATACCTGGTTCTAAGACAACGACTTTGATACCAAATTCCTTGACTTCCATACGAAGGCAGTCACTGAATCCTTCAATGGCATGTTTTGATGCATGGTACCATGCCCCAAGTGGTGTATAGATTTTTCCACCCATGGATGAAGTGTTAATGATAAGACCATCTTTTTGAGCACGCATGTAAGGCAAGACTTTCTTGGTCAAGCGAGCCACACCGTAGACATTAACCTCAAATTGCTGTTGGGCTTTTTCCATGGACAAATCTTCTACTGGACCATAAAGACCGTAACCTGCATTGTTCCAAAGCATATCGATACGACCTTGTTCAGCGATAACTTGCGCTACTACTTTCTCGATATCTTCTTCATTGGTCACGTCCATCTTCATGATGTGACCACCGAGAGCTTCCAAGTCTTTCACCTTGTCTACGCTACGAGCAACTGCGTAAACTGTGTGACCCGCTTTAATGAGGTCTTGGGCTGACAATTTTCCCATACCTGATGAAGCGCCTGTGACTAAGATAACTTTTTTATTTGACATGATGATTTCCTCTTTTGTTTTATTTGATTGATGAGACTATTATACGATACAAAATCCGACAAGTAAATGACAGATTCTAACAACGGAATGACAATTTACGCCAAAACAACTGGTAAAAAACAATCTGCCTCATTCTATCCATTTTCTGTTATAATAAACTGTTAGAAATTTCAATGAAAGGTCTTCTTATGACAAATCTTATCAAACACAAACGGGTAGAGTTTAGCGAGCTTTTTTATGACTTGGTTTTTGTCTACGCGATTTCCAAAACAACTGCCCTCATCCATCATSTTCATCATGGGGTTCTATCCCTAGATGCTATCTTCGGTTTCCTGATGTCACTTCTAGTTCTGGTCAATTCTTGGATTATTCAGACCGTCTACACGAATCGCTATGGGAAAAATTCTCTTTTCAATATGGTCGTCATGTTCGTCAATATGGCCATGCTACTCTTGATATCAAACATGATTACTAATGACTGGCAGTCCTATTTTCATGCCTTCTGCTGGACGATTGGGACACTGACCTTGACCTTATTTTCCCAATATCTGGTTGAATATCTTCGAAAATCTACAAGCTCTGCTAATCGTAAAAGCATCAAAGGTTTTCTTTGGATGACCGGTCTTCGAACTATTTTGGTCTACCTAGCTGCTCTTTTGCCAATTCATCTTGGGATTCATGTCTACATGACTGGGATTCTCCTAACCTTTATCATGCCCGTCCTATTGACACGAAAAGTTTCCCATTTTCAAATCAACCTGCCCCACCTGATTGAACGCATTTCGCTTCTAGTTATCATCACTTTTGGTGAGATGATTATGGGACTAGCTGATTTCTTTACCCTTGAACATTTCTCCATCCGTTCTATCCTTTACTTCATCATCATGGTCAACCTCTTTATGAACTACTTTGGTCAGTTTGACCATGCCATTAATGAGAAAGGTGAGAATAAAGGAATCTTCTTGATTTATAGCCACTATCCAATTTTCATTGGTGTGATTATGGTCACTGTTTCTATGAGTTTCTTGGTCAATCCTGAAGCTCACCACCTCTTTGCGACTAGTTTCTTCTATACGGGTATCGGGCTCTTCCAAGCTGCGGTCTTGTCAAATGGTCGCTTCAACAAGAGTTACCTCCGCTATAACAAGTTCTTTCATGGGTTCCAAGCAGGAATCTTCCTTCTCGGATTGGCCTTTTCATTCCTTTTTTCAGCCAGCCCAACCATCGTCATTGCTATCGCAACTCTGATGACCTTAGCAATGGAAATTCATTTTACTCATTTTTATATGACACAGACCAAGAAATTCTCAACACCTAATTGGGAATTGTTCTAACAAAAGACCTTGAGAAAATATTCTCAAGGTCTTCTTTGTATTTGATAACAATAGCATTTTATTGTCTAATGCAGACTTGATTGAAATCTCCTGCAAATGCAATGCAAACTAATTATTTCACCACGATATTAACTAGTTTATTCGGCACGCTAATCACTTTTACAACTTCTTTGCCAGCAATTTCAGATTTAATTTTCTCATCTGCCAGAGCGATTTCTTGCAGTTCCTCACGGCTCAGGTCCTTAGCTACAACTAACTTAGCACGGACTTTACCCTTGATTTGCACTACGATTTCAACCTCTGCCTCGACCAGTTTGCTCTCGTCATAAGTTGGCCAGGCTACGTTGGAAATGCTCTGGCCTGTTTGAGCTACTGCCTGCCAGAGTTCTTCAGCCAAGTGCGGTGCAAAAGGCGCAAGCAATTGAATGAAACCTTTAGCATATTCGACATAGAGTTTTTCTTCCTTGTTGGCTGCATTGACAAAGATCATGAGCTGGGCAATAGCTGTGTTAAACTTGAGCTCCTCAATCTGCTCTGTGACAGACTTGACTGTTTCGTTGTATACCTTGTCCAAAGCTCCGCTATTTTCAGAGACCAGCTCCTTAGAGTTAAGGAGACGATAAACCCGATCCAGGAACTTACGACTGCCTTCTAACCCTTCCTCGCTCCAAGCGATGGATGCATCCAGTGGCCCCATGAACATTTCATAGACACGCAGTGTATCGGCACCGTATTGCTCTACTACATCATCTGGGTTGACCACATTCTTCAGAGACTTAGACATCTTAGCAGGCGCCTGCTCCAGCTCTTCTCCAGTTTCGATGTTGAAGAAAGAACCATCGCGTTTTTCCACCTTGTCTGTCGCCACTAGGGCACCTCGACTATCACGGTAGCTAGTCCCCAGAATCATCCCTTGGTTAAAGAGTTTTTGGAAAGGCTCTTTGGTTGGCACCACTCCGATATCATAGAGGAATTTGTGCCAGAAGCGAGCATAGAGAAGATGGAGTACGGCATGCTCTGCACCACCGATATAAATGTCAACTGGCAGCCAAGCCTTGAGCAAGTCTTCGTCTGCTAATTTCTCATTGTTGTGTGGGTCAATGTAACGCAGGTAATACCAGCTGGAACCAGCCCATTGAGGCATGGTATTGGTTTCACGGCGTCCTTTGACACCATCTTCCCGAGTCACTTCTAGCCAGTCAGTCAGATTTGCTAGAGGGCTTTCACCGGTACCAGAAGGGCGGATATCCTTGGTTACAGGCAAGACAAGTGGTAATTCACTTTCAGGAACTGCTGTTGAGGTGCCATCTTCCCAATGAATGATTGGAATCGGCTCACCCCAGTATCGTTGACGGCTAAAGAGCCAGTCGCGCAGACGATAGGTGACTTTTTCATTTCCGACACCTTCTGCTTCCAGCCAAGCAACCATCTTCTCAATAGCGGCAGCCTTATCTAAGCCATCTAAGAAGCCAGAGTTAATGTGCGGACCGTCTTCTGTGTAAGCAGCTTCAGCAACATTCCCACCCTCTAGAACCGGAATAATCTCCAAGTCAAACTGCTTAGCAAACTCCCAGTCGCGCTCGTCATGCGCTGGAACAGCCATGATGGCTCCTGTTCCGTAGCTAGCAAGCACATAGTCAGCAATCCAGATTGGGATTTCCTTGCCGTTGACAGGATTGATAGCATAAGCTCCTGTCCAGACACCAGTCTTCTCCTTAGCCAAATCAGTCCGAGCCAGGTCGGATTTGAGGCTGGCTGCGTGTTTGTAGTCTGCTACTGCTTGGGCTTGTTCTGCACTTGTAATGGCATCAACGAGAGCATGCTCTGGAGCCAAAACAGCATAGGTCGCACCAAAAAGGGTGTCCGGACGAGTCGTAAAGACGGTGAAGTCCTTATCTGTGTCCTTAATCTTGAAGGTTACATTGGCACCAGTTGACTTGCCAATCCAGTTGCGCTGCATATCCTTGATAGATTCTGGCCAGTCCAATTCCTCCAAGTCATTGAGCAGACGTTCTGCATAGGCTGTGATTTTCAGCATCCACTGACGCATGGGTTTGCGGACAACTGGATAGCCACCGCGCTCAGATGTACCGTCTGGCAGAACTTCCTCATTAGCGATAGCCGTTCCCAGCTCTTCTACCCAGTTTACTGGCACTTCAGCTTCATAAGCCAGGCCTTTTTCGTAAAGCTTGGTGAAAATCCACTGGGTCCACTTGTAGTAATTAGGGTCAGTTGTATTGATTTCTCGGTCCCAGTCATACGAAAATCCTAGAGCATTGATTTGACGCTTGAAGTTGGCAATGTTTTCCGCTGTAAAATCAGCTGGGTCATTCCCTGTATCCATGGCGTATTGCTCAGCCGGCAGGCCAAAGGCATCCCAGCCCATAGGATGAAGGACATTATAGCCCCGAGCCCGCTTGTAGCGGCTGAGGATATCTGTCGCCGTGTAGCCCTCCGGATGCCCTACATGGAGCCCCGCTCCTGATGGGTAAGGAAACATATCCAGCGCATAAAAGTTAGGCTTGTCCTTATCCGTACCGGTCTTAAATGTATGATGCTCTGCCCAGTATTTCTGCCACTTGGGCTCGATTTCTTTGTGATTATAATAAGCCATTCTTTTCTCCATTTTTTGTACTGTTTCTATTATACCATTTTCAAGGGATTTTGAAAGACGGAATCCAGTTTTCACTGACAAAAACTATAACTCATCTCTAAAGCGTTAGTCTCTGATTGACCTCTAAAATTAAAAGTTGTATAATTCTGACCGGAGGAATAATCATGAATTTACAAACTATTTTCACTTATGTTTTCTTTGTTATTTTTATTAGCACAGAAATGTGGATTAAAAATAAAACTAAGTCAAACAATGTAAACGACTCTGCAGATAAAGGGAGCCGCTACATCATTATTGGCAGTGTTATCTGCTGCTTATTTTTGATAAACGGACAATTTCTCGACTTTGTCTCCCACTTACCCAGCCTCACTATCTATCTTGGAATCCTCATCTCCCTAGCAGGGTTCGCATTGCGGGTCTATGCAGTCAATTATCTCGGAAAAAACTTCACACTGGCCGTTCAAACAACCGATAGTCAACAATTAGTAGACCATGGCCCTTATTCTATTGTAAGAAATCCTGCCTATACTGGCAGTATCTTGTCTATCCTTGGCCTATCGATTACCTCATTAAATCCTCTTACAATCATTATCAGTCTTATTTTACTCGTGTTAGGATATAGCATTCGACTTAGAGTAGAAGAAAAAGCTTTAGGCAATCACTTTGGGAAAAATTACGAAGCTTATTGCCAAAAGGTTAGATACCGAGTTTTTCCTTACATCTGGTAATCTCACCAAAAAACAAGCCACGCTGTCAACCCTGCGGTTGGAAGGTGGCTTGTTTTATATTTTGCTTTTATTTATCCAAATCCCTGACATATTGGTCAACCGCTAGGATGGCACCTGCAATGTCAGAAGCTGAGATCTCAAATGGCATCTGATGGATGGTTTCGCCCTCAATCGTCGCTTGCTGACCAACTTTGAGCAAATCTTCATAGCTGGCATTTTCTAAATGCATTTCTTTCAGAGTTGTCGGCATACCAATCTTTTGATAGAAGCGAATATATTTTTCCAATTCTTCTTTAGAACGGTTTTCTAAGAAGAGCTGGGTCAAGGTTCCATAGGCTACTTTTTCGCCGTGGGTCAAGTGATGAATATCGCCTGTAAGAGCTGTAAAGCCGTTGTGGATAGCATGGGCTGCTGCTAAACCGCCGCTCTCAAAGCCGACGCCACTGAGAAGGGTATTAGCTTCAATGATATTTTCCAGAGCTGGGGTCACGACTTTTGCTTCACAGGCTGCAATAGCCTGCAGGCCATCTGCAAACAGGGTTTCTTCACACTTCTTCGCAATTGCTACACCAGCTAAGCTCTGTCTTTGTCCCAGCATGGTAGTGCCATTTTTTTGCTGGACGGCACGCGCCTCTACCCAAGTCGCTAAACCATCTGCAATCCCAGAAGCCAGAAGTCGTTTTGGCGCTCCAGCAATCACTTTCGTATCCACCAAGACTAGTTCGGGGTTTTTACTATAGAAAATGTACTTTTCAAAGGCGCCATCTTCTGTATAGATAACAGAAAGTGCTGAAGTTGGGGCATCTGTAGAGGCAATGGTTGGCGCAATGACCACAGGACGTCCTAGTATGTCTGCAATCGCCTTCGCACTGTCAATCGTTTTCCCACCGCCTAGACCAATAACTAAGTCTGCTCCGTCTTTTTCAGCCAGAGCAACGACCCGTTCTATTTCAGCGTCAGAAGCTTCTCCGTTAAAAGCGACATGCAGCACATGAAAACCATAACGAGTAAGATAGTCATGGAACTTCTCCCCAACAATCTGGTAAACCACATCATCACAAAGCAAGACTGGATGGCTTCCTAACTGAAGAATCTGTTTTGCATTTTCAAACAGGGCATTTTCTCCCTGAATATAACGAGACGGGCTTGCAAAAATTCTCATAGAACACCTCTTTCTTTTTTATAGATAGAGCATTATATATACCTTTTAAATGTATTCCTGATTGTGAATTGCTGACCAGTCAGTAGCAAAGTCATCTACTGCCTTAGCGATAGACGGCATGGCAAAGGCTGCTGCAAAGATATCTGGTCCAGCTGTAATGGCTTGAGCCCCATCAGCAAAAGCACGATTGATTTGTCCAACATTCTTAAAGGAAGCTGCCAATATTTTGCTGGCGGAATGATCCCGCTCAATCGCTTGAGCCAGCTGGCTAATCACAGCATCTGAATCAATATTGAGATTTTCCATGCGGTTATAGTAAGGAGCAAGATAGTCAGCCCCCGCTTCAATGGCTAATAGCCCTTGAAAGGTTGTATAAATGGCTGTCGCTGTAATCTTGTAGCCCTCTGCTTTGAGAGTTTTGATAGCTGCCAGCCCAGCCGGTGTAACCGGAACTTTAATGTAGACAGCATCGCCGCATTTTTTTCGAATTTCAGCAGCATCTTTCAAGATTCCCTCATAATCCTTGGCAACAACCTGCACATGGATAGATGGACCTTCTCCTATGATTTCCCGAACAGCGCGAATCCGTTCGAAGAAGTCTATTTTTCCTTCTTTTTTTGCGATGGTCGGATTAGAAGTCACTCCCGCCAAGGGGAGGACTTCCGACCATTTTTTTATCTCCTCTAAATTTAAGGTATCAAGCATGAATTCCATAAATTGGACCTCTTTTACAATGTGTGCTCCGTACGTCCGATAATATCATCTTGTGTCGCCTTGGAAAGCACATTGAAGAAAGCAGAGTAGCCTGCAACGCGAACAATCAAATCGCGGTGTTTTTCAGGATGCTTCTGAGCATCAATCAATGTTTCCCGAGAAACGACATTGTATTGGATATGATAGCCATGCAGACGGTTAAAGAATGTACGAAGCAAGGCAATAAGTTTCACTTTATCTTCTTCCTTAGACAGGGTCTGAGGATTGACTTTTTGATTAAGCAGAACGCCACCTACGATTTCGTCTGTCGGTAATTTAGAAACAGATTTCAATACAGAAGTCGGGCCATTCTTGTCCATATTGTGGGATGGAGAGCAGCCTTCAGCGAGCGGTGTTCCGGCATTGCGGCCATCTGGTGTCGCCAAGGTACCGCGACCTTGACCTACATTGGCTGAAATAGAAGATGTTCCAGAGTATCGGATACCGCCAATTGGACCACGGCCATAACGGGTATTTGGATATTTAGCGATTTCATCCACATAAATATCATAAGCATCTGTCACTAGCTTATCTGCGTAATCATCATCATTACCATATTTCGGTGCATCATGAATCAGCATCTCTTGAATTTCTTTACCACGCTCACCTGCATAGTCCGTTTCAAGTGCATGCCAGAGTTCAGCCGGAGTCAGCTTGCCTTCCTCAAAGACCAGCTTCTTGATGGCTGCTAGTGAGTCTGATAGATTGGCAATACCGACTTGAAGACCAGAAATATAGTCATAGACAGCTCCGCCCTCTTTCAAATGCTTACCGCGTCCGATACAGTCATCTGTCAAAGCTGAGCAGAGGATATCCGGCACTTCTCTCTCAAGAGACAGGTCGATAGAATTTTCCACGATGACACTCATGCGGGTCAAATGGCGCAAGGTCTTGTCCCAAGCCGTTTGCAGCTCAGCAAAGCTCTTCATATCTTTAAAATGACCGAAGCTTGGCGCAAAGCGCTTGCCAGATGCCGGATCAATCCCATCGTTCATAGTGATAAGAAGCACCTTAGGGAAGTTCATGTAGCTCATACCTGTACAACGGTAGCCCCATTTACCAGGCACAGCAGTTTCCACACAGCCGATAGCACTGTAGTCGTAAGCATCTTCTTCTAAAACGCCTTTGGCGATAAAGGACGGGATGATGATTTCATCATTATTGAAGGCCGGCATACCGAAACCAAGCTTCATGACTTCGATACACTCATTCATAAAGCGAGCATCTAAGCCTGCATGATAACGAACAGTCAGATTCGGCTGAGGAAGATGAGTTTGAGCTACAGATTTCAACACAAGGTAGGAAAGCGGGTTGACTGCATCTCTCTTATCTCTCGTTTGGCCACCGATTGTCACATTTTGATAAAGGGGACTGCCCGCAGATGAGAATGTGTGAGCCTGGCTGCGTACTTTATTAATGGTAATCGTCTTAATCCAGAGATTGGTTAAGCGTTCCACAATACTAGCCTCTGTCTCACGTCCAGCTTCCAAATCTGCCTTGACATAAGGATACATGTACTGGTCAAAGCGTCCATAAGAGAGTGAATGTCCGTTGGACTCAATCTGAAGGATACACTGGATAAACCAAACAGACTGAACAGCTTCAGCAAAGGTTGATGCTGGCTCGTACGGCACTTTAGAACAGATTCTAGCGATTTCTAAGAGCTCTTGACGGCGCTTAGGCTCTGCTTTTTCAGCAAGCTGATTGGCCAAGGCCACAAAACGCTCCGCATAAGCTTTCACAGCATCTACTACGATGAAAATGGAATCATAGAAGTGGTATTTATCAATACTAGCCGGATCGGTCAAATCCAAGGCTTCCTTAGCTGCGCGAGCTTTTTCTTCAAAACCTTTCAGTCCATAGGCCAAGAGTTTTTGATAGTTGACCGCCAAGTGAGCATCCCCAGAGTTCATCTTTCCTTCCATGCCAAAGAAGCCAGTTTCCATATAAACCTGAACTTCCTCTGGAAGTAAAGCTCCAGCTCTCGCACGGAGGTTATTGTTTTCCCAGAAAGGAGCGATGCCGCGGAGTTGCTCTTTGGTTTCTTCTGTAATGTAGAAGACATCTCCATCCCGTTTCTCAAAAAGATCTAGTTCATTGAGTACAAACTCTAAAGTATACTCTGGGAAAATAGGCGCATCTTTATTAGATGAAGCCTGATTACCGACAATCATCGTTTCATCTTCAATATAAAGCGTCATATTTTCCAAAATCTCTTTGAGCATGTAAGCACGCTTCAACACATTTGGTTTTTCCTTATGCTTATCATAAGCCTTGGTAGCTAAGACAGCGCGCTCTGCATCAATATAGGGCTTTTTATTTAAAACATCTTCCCGATATTTATTCATCCGCTCTGTTAAGCTGCCAAAATAGTCTGTTTTTATTGTTGTTTTTTCTACTTCTTTTACTTGAATCATTTGGCCACGACCTTTCTTATGAAATTTAATTTATTTCTTTCGTAACTATTGTAACATGCAAAATCCTAGAATTCAATCATTTATAGGCGATTACAGAATTAAAGATTTTTTGCACATTTGTGCCATCTGAGCCAAGAAACTTTTGTGTTTTTATCCATCAAAATCAGATTATTCTTCATTTTTCAATTCGTTATTGTAGGCAATCTTATCCTGAAACTTCACAAATGGGAAATAGACAAAGGCGGACATGGCTAAGATGACAATTTGAATGACTGCCCCTTGCCAGCCAGCGACCATAAAGCCAGAAATGATAGCCGGTGTACTCCAAGGCAAAGTCACACCTGCGAATGGTTGCATAAAGCCGACCGCAATCGCCATGTAGACAATCAAAGCGGCTAGAACCGGTACCAAAACAAAGGGCAGGAACATAACCGGATTCATCACAATCGGAAAGCCAAAGACAACTGGCTCATTGACATTAAAGATTGCCGGGAAGGCAGCAACTTTCCCCAGTGCTTTGTACTGCTTGGACTTGGCAGCAAAGAGCATGGCCACGACCACTCCGAAAGTAATACCGGAGCCCGACAAGATAAGAAAACTATCCAAAAATTGCTGGGTCACAATATGAGCGCCTTGACTGACAGACAACTTATCTGCAGCAAGCAGGGCCTTATTAGCATCCAGATTTGACAACAGCAAGGCTGTTACGACACCATTGACAACAGACTGGCCATGGACGCCAAACCACCATAAGAAAGAAATGAAGAAAGCAATACCGATAGCTCCATACAAAGAGCCTGTCAGACCTTGCAGAGGCACCTGAATGACATCGTAAATCATCTCAATAAAGGTACCGCCACCTGTCACTATCTTGGCAATAATATAAACAAGCATTGACAGCAAGAAAATAACGAAAGCAGGAATCATGGCTTCAAACTGCTTGGCAATCGCTTGAGGAACCTGCTCTGGCATTTTGATGACAATATGCTTTTGAATGAAAATCGTATAGATACTGCCAACTGCCAGACCAATGAGAATGGCCCCAATGATTCCTTGTCCGCCAAACCAGACCTTGGCAATCGCATCTGCAATCGCCTCACCCTTTTCTGGTATGTAGGAGGATTTCAAAAGGATAAAGAAAGAAGAAAGAGACAACACCCCTGCCGGCAGAGGCTCTACACCGCTGTTCTTGGCATAAGAATAACCAATTGAAAAACAGGAAATCAGCCCCATAATGGCAAAGGTACCTGAATAAACCTGCATAAACGGTTCTGTCCAGTCTGCTCCAAACACACCAGCAATGGCTTGATTTAGACCTTCAAACGGCAATTGCCCTACAATCAAGAATAGACTTCCCACAACTGTAAGGGGCAAAATTGCCAACATACCGTCTTTTAAGGCGATAATCCCGCGCATATTGACAAACTTCATAATCGGCGCAATGATTTTTTGAGTATCCACTTTAGACATAACGAAGCTCCTTGATTTTAATGTTTATCCAACAAACTCAAAGCGAGGTTTAACACTTTTTCGCCATCTAGCATACCGTAATCAGCCATCGGAATAACTGCAATCGGAGTATGGCAACTGTCGCAAATAGCTGTAGATTTGTCTAGTGTATAAGCTACCTGCGGGCCCAATAAAGCGACATCCAGATCCGCTGCATAATCAGCCAACTTAGCCTGAGAGTAGGCTTCAATCTCAGCTTCCAGCCCTTTTTCAGCTGCAGCTATTTTCATATTGTTGACCAACATTCCTGTTGAAAAACCTGCCGCGCAAAACAAACCAATCTTAACCATCTTTTCATCCTCCTGATGATTTATTTTTCCCCTTGTAATTCTCTTCTCAAGTCGATGATTTCTTTGATGAGGTTAATCTCTGTAATGCTAGTCATCAAATGATCTTGAGAATGAACAAACAGTGCTGTAATCTCTGTTTTCGTTCCTCCAGCTTCCTGAGCTAGGAACTTGGTCTGCAAGTTATGGGCCTCTAACAGCGCCTTATCTGCAAGCTCAATCTGCTCATCGCATTCTGAAAACTTACCATCTTTAGCTAGTGATAAAGCTTGATAAATATGCTGCTTGGCATCACCAGCGTCTAAGATAAGACCCATGATAATTTGATCTGCTACAATCATTTCCATATGTTACAATCGCTCCTATCTTTATGATTAACAAAAACTTGTTCTTTTGTTTGAAAGTGATTTATTTTTGTTTGTAACTAGAATGTATCACCTTTATCTCAGTCCGTCAATATATTATAGAACAAATTAGCTTATTTAAATTATTTTGCACATTTGTGCAGAATAAAAACTCCCCCCATAAAGGACAGTTCTATACAGCTGTATTCATCTGCGAATCAAAGGCACTCTATTAGATAAGAACGATAAGCAGATTCGACACAAAAAAGAAGCAGCAGCTATTTGCTTCTACTTCCTCATATATGCTATTTTAAGAAATCGAAACTTATCTTTTTATACGGCTTTCTCAATTTCCTTTGCTATTTTACTTTTCCGCAATTTCCTCTGGAGGATGTATTTCAATAAAACAGCAGGATTCAGACTGTAGGATAATTGCCATTTAAAATAATTAATCCACTCGATGATAGCAAAAAACCAAATTGCTAAAGAGATTATGGACGTGGGAAATTCACTGTAATTTAAAATAATTATCAGGGCCCCTACACCTAGTAAAATAAGGTCTAAGATCTTTAGTATTCTGTAAATCTTGCCTGTATATCTTTCAGCAAATCTTGGATTGGAAATCCTTTTTATCAAAATCCACCAGAAAACAGAGCCCTGTATCAAAATAAAACTCAGTACAAACAAGGAGAAAGAAATAGAAATCAAAGCTCCAGTAGTAAGAATCCATTTTTTGAGAAGGAAAAAATTCATCCAAAATACTAGCACAGCGACTAGCTCCCCTGTGGCTAAACTAGTCAATTTTCGTTTCATTGGCTTTTTCAAATCAAGAATCCACCTCCATACATAGCTGCTAATCCACTATTAAAAAATAGAATCCCTAAATTCCGTCTTGGAAATCTCTTGCACCTGAGATTCCACTGACATCAAGAAGTGAAGAAACTCCTATCTCCATCCAAGTCTAGCATTTTTAGAATCGTCGCTTCATCTGTCACCAAATGATTAACATAGCCAGCTCGCAACACTGCT
Organism: Streptococcus sanguinis; assembly: GCF_020729765.1. GTDB lineage: Bacteria > Bacillota > Bacilli > Lactobacillales > Streptococcaceae > Streptococcus > Streptococcus sanguinis_Q. The sequence continues at coordinate 105,886 of NZ_JAJEPD010000051.1, forward strand.
AAGATGGCAGCAGATTTTTGACTGCCATAGGCAAAGGCCAAACTAAGCGGCACCTTTTTCAAATTTTCCAAAGAGATGGCAATCGTTCGATTTTGCAAATGCTGGTAGACCATCTCCCCTTTTTTATTAAAGAAGCGGCAGCAGATTTCTCCAACAGCATCCTGACTCTCTAGAGCAAGAAAATCCTCCGAGGTCAGCATGTCCAACCATTGACGATTTCTCGTGTCAACCTGCCCTCCAATACCAACCACAGCCACATCCAGCTCCTGCCAGCTACTTTTCAGATCTTCAAAATATTTAGAAGCCAATATTCCATTTGTCAGCTGCTCATCTTCCTGAATAATCGTGGAATTCATAAAACGGCAGTCCCCATGGTATTTTCCAGCCATGCTATAGATGAGGGTGTTCACATGATAGCGTGCATGGATATGACTCGGTCCACCTGCCAAAGGAAAGAAATGGACATTTGTCAAATGCTTGCTGCTGGAGTGCTCTACTAAAAGGCTCAAGCTCTTGCCCCAAGAAAATCCCACTTTATCATTGTCTTTAATCAGGCTGCGTAGCATACCTGCAGCAGCTTGAGCCAACCTCTCTTCCAGGTCTGCTGGAGATTCATCCACTAAATTACTGACAATTTCGATTCCCTTGAGCCCGTATTTTTCTTTTACATAGTTTTCCAAATGGAACAAGCGAGTATCAAAGTCTTCAATCTCAATCTTTACAATGCCCTCTTTTTTCGCTTCTGCCAGCATTCGGCTGATAGTGGTGCGATAAATCCCTGTCTCAGCCGCAATGTCAGACTGGCTTCTTTCTTCGATATAGTAGAGATAAGCAATTTTTGCCAATAGTTTTTTTCTTTCATTTTTCATCTTATCTCCTTCTCTCTGCTAGATTAGGGTCAGCTTGATATCGGCAGCTTTCAAGCGCTCAACAGCCTCTTTCGGAATCGCCTTGTCAGTCACCACTTGCGCAATCTGCTTGAAGCCAAATCTCTTAACCGTTCCTTTTCTGGTAAACTTACTTGAGTCCGTCAAGACAATCATCTGGTCAGATGCCTCTGACATATACTGCACAACCTCACTCCGCATCAGATCCTTGCCTGTAAAGCCTAGATTTTCATCATAGCCATCTGTTCCGACAAAAGCATGTTCTACGTGGAAAAAGCGGATCATTTCCTTGAGAAGAGGCCCTACTGTCACTTGAGAATCTTTCTGAAATTCTCCGCCCAGTAAGATAATTTTACAAGAATCAGTTTGTTTTATATAATCCGCAATAAAATAAGAATTGGTAATAATCTTGACATTCTTCTTCGTCCGGCAGATTTCCTCAGCTAGCAAGGCACAGGTCGAACCTGATTCGATCATAATGGTTTCATTATCCTGAACGATTTTTGCTGCTTCCTGGGCAATTCGGCGCTTGGTATCATAATGAAAGGAAAGTCTGACATTCAGATCATCGCCGCTATTTAAAACAGCATAGCCATGCTCTCTGCGCAACAGACCTTTGGTTTCCAGCTTATCCAAGTCCTTGCGAATCGTTACTTTGGACACTTTTAAGCGGTCAGACAAAGTATTGACATCGATTCGTTCAAATTCAGATACTAATTTAACAATTTCATCTAAACGTTCCATTCTATCACCTCTGCTATTATTGTAACAAAAGACGCCTTAAAAATAAAATAAAAATAACTTTCATTCGTAATTGTTTTTCTTTCTAAAATAAGTTATAATGATTGTATCCAAAGGAGGCCTGAGTATGGAAACAACAAAAGGAATTATTTTCAACATCCAACATTTCAGTATTCATGATGGACCAGGGATTCGTACAACGGTTTTCCTCAAGGGCTGTCCTCTGCGCTGCCCTTGGTGCTCCAATCCAGAATCACAGCAATTCAGACCCGAGCCTATGCTGGATGCTACTACCAAAAAAAGCATCACTATGGGGGAGGAAAGAAGTGTAGAGGAGATTATCAACGAAGTCCTAAAGGACAGAGATTTTTATGAAGAATCTGGCGGCGGCCTGACCTTATCTGGCGGAGAGATTTTCGCCCAGTTTGAATTTGCCAAGGCCATTCTCAAAGCCGCTAAGGAAAAAGGGATTCATACCGCTATCGAAACAACTGCCTTTGTAGAACACGAAAAATTCGTGGATCTCATCCAGTACGTTGATTTTATCTATACAGACCTGAAACATTATAACTCTGTCAACCACCGCAAGGTGACTGGAGTAAAAAACGAATTAATTGTTCAGAATATCCACTACGCCTTTACTCATCAAAAGACGATTGTTCTGCGCATTCCAGTCATTCCAGATTTTAACGACTCCTTAGAAGATGCAGAGCGGTTTGCGACTTTGTTTAATGAACTATCCATCAATCAAGTCCAGCTGTTGCCTTTCCATCAATTTGGCGAAAATAAATACAAATTACTTGGCCGAAAGTATGCCATGGAAGATGTCAAGGCCTTGCACCCTGAAGACTTATTTGAATACCAAGATGTCTTTTTGAAGCATGACATTCATTGTTATTTTTAGTCTTTAATTTTCAAACACTAAAAAACAAGCTACGCTTTCAGCCCTATTGTTGAAAGGTAGCTTGTTTTATTTATTCTCCAAATAGTTGGAGTTTACTTTCAATTTCCTGACAGACCCGACTGGACTGCATACCGACAGCTGCAGCGCTGTCGCGACAATACTGGAGCAGGAAAGTGTAGTATTTGTAGTAGAAGCTCAGGTCATAGCCCAGCTTACCCAAAATGGCTAGCTGCTCCTCAAAACCTACAATCAAGTCTCGGAACCACTGCTCATTCCAAGTCATGGAGATGCTATTTGGCCGCAAGCGATAGTAATAGAGCGGTTCATTGAGGTAGATAATCTTCTCTGACTGAAGATACAGCTTATAAGTTGTGAAGGCATCTTCGGCCACTCGGCCGACTGGATAGCGCACTGTATCAAAGAGCTCACGCTTATAGAGCTTGGCCCAGGCACAGAGAAAGACACCGTCTAGCATGCGCCGTCTAGGGTACTCCTCGATTATCTCTTCTCGCGTATAGAGGGTTTCAAAATGCTCTGTCGAATAGTAGAGGAAGGCTGAATCCTCTGCACGGAAGCTACAGTGGTGACCAATGGCAATATCCGCATCGTACTCCTTGAGCTTTTCATAAAGGCGGGCAACATGCTGCTCAGGCAGCCAGTCATCCGAATCCACAAAAATCAAATAGTCTGCACTAGAGTGCTCAATCCCTGTGTTGCGGGCACCGGACAAGCCTTGATTTTCCTGATGAATAAGACGAATCCTCGCATCCTGGTCAGCCAGCTCTTGGCAAATCTGACCAGAAGCATCTGTTGAACCATCATTGACTAGAATAATTTCCAGATTTTGATAGGTCTGACGACAGACACTGTTCACACACTCTGCTAAATACTGCTCAACATTGTAAACAGGGATGATAACACTGATTAATTCCTGAGACATAATAACTCCTATTCTTTTCCTGTCTTTTTATTATACATGATTTTTTAGGTTTGTGAGGTGTTTTTGGAAAATAAGTTTTTAAAGGATAGTTTCAGCTTTTTAGACACATTTCGATTCATTGTTCAATTGTTTTGTTTTTACACTTATAAAAATCTTTCGTTCTTTATTTTGTGCTATACTCGAATTAGGGATTTTAAGGGAGATTAGGAAATGTTTGGATTCTTTTTCGTCGCATTCGTGGCTGTCTTTGGCATCGTCTTTTTTATCAGTTATAAGCTACTTGAAGACCGAGAAGATACGGACTCGGATTGGTCGTCCAGCCACAGCCAAGATCCTGACTATTTCCAGCAAACCCAGACTGCCCCTTGGGAACTCAAATATAACAAGGGAAAACAGGGAGAGTACCAGCTTGGTCAGGTCTTGAACCAGCTCTATGGCTACAAAAAGATTTTGTACAATCTCTATATCTTCAAAGAAGATGGCACTACCACTGAGATTGATGCCCTGCTGATTCACCCGTCTGGGATTTATATTTTTGAGTCAAAAAACTACAAGGGCTGGATTTTCGGCTCAGAAAATCAGCAATACTGGACTCAGGTTCTTTCCAGAGGCCGAGGAAAATCCTACAAGAATTCTTTTTTCAATCCCATTATTCAAAATAAAGTCCATCTCAAATGGCTCAGCTACTATCTCAACCAATACACCCCAAATCTATATTCCTATATCGTCTTTGGCAATGACTGTCAGCTTAAAGAAATCCATCTAAACAGTGACAGGCATAAGGTTATTCAGACCTGGCAAGTGATTGGGGCAATTGACCAGCAGGCCTGCCAAAGTCCAGTCTACCTGTCGCCTGAGCAGATTGACGACCTCTATCGTATGCTGCTACCTTTGACCAAACGAAAGCAGGTCATCAAAGAGCGCCATATTAACAGCATTGCCCAGAATAAACAGCGTAGAGAAGCAGAAAAGATCTGCCCTCGCTGCCAGCATAGATTGGTGCTCCGTACAGCATCCAAGGGTTCTAGGGCTGGTCAGCAATTTTGGGGCTGCTCCAACTTCCCAAGATGCCGCTTTACTCAAAAATACCAAGAGCCTGTCTGCAGTCCGCCCGCTGCGCAAGCACCTAATTTTGGACAGCCTGTCGTGCAAAACCTAAATCAAACACAAAGCAACAGCAGATTCTAGCTGTTGCTTTTTTGTAGATTATTTTTTTCTCTAGCTTGCAAAACTAAGATTTTTTCTTCAAGCCAAGGAAACCAGCTGCCAGTCCTAAGAGCCCGAATCCCAGCAGATTGGTCAATAGACTGCTTTGGCTGCCGGTCTTAGGTAGTTGTTTGGAAGAAGCTTGTTGAAGAGTTGGCTCTTGAGACGCTGCTTGAGGATCCGTCTGGCCGCTTGTTTTGTAGGTCAGATTTTCCGCTTGGCTACTCTTTGGATCAGGGCTTGCAGGGGTTGGCTGCTGGGCTTGATTTTGAGAGGCCTGCTCCATATCGGCTAACGGCACGATACTCTTCATGAATACATCTTGTGAAATGGCCCTTTCTTCGACTGCATCTTGAATACCAGTGAGGCTGACAAAATAGTAACGAGCCCAATCCTTGGTCAGTCGCTGAATACCAGCCAGACCAGCTCCTGGATACCAGAGCGGCTTACTTACTTCTTCAGCAAATTTCCAGTCACCACCAACTTGAATACCAAGCTTGGCATCTGGGTCAGATTTTTCAGAAATACGAGCTTCTACGGAAACTAAAACAGCCCGAATGGTTTGAGGATTTGGAATATCACGGGCCTGATCAGAACCCCAGTGGGCAACCCGATCCTGCTTAGGTAATACCTCAATAGCTGTTCCCCCGCCAGCCAAGGCTTCCTGCCGGGCATCTCCTACGTTGCTGGACATATTCCCCTTGAATTGAGAAACCCATTGAACCCCTTGAGGGTGATCCACAATTTTCTCCCAAACATTGGAGTCCTTCCGGAGCACAAAAGCCTGCATGTTACGAATATCCGCCCAAGCATTACTGGCCTTATTGTCCGTCATTTCCATCACAACGCCCCAGGGATCAAATTCATTCATCCATTTGCCGCGTTCCTTGTCAAAGACAGCCTGTGCTTCTTCGTCGGTCATCCCTTCGCCTTTATAAGCTAGGTAGTACCAATCAGCTGCTGGGTCATAAGTCGGACGGCCGCCTAACACGACGGCTCCGCCATTAAATTGGCCGGGGCCACCATTAGGACCGCGCTTTTGACGCTCCCCATTTTCTTCAACGACATTTTCCTCCGACCAAACCCAGACATCCCCTTGATTGGCTCCCATCTGAGCAATGGCGCGCTGCTTCTGCTCATCGGACATGACCTGACTGGCTGGCAGCTCGCTAGCGGCTGCAGCTGATTCGGCCTGATTTGCAGGAGCTGCTTGGGGTTCAGCTACAGCTGGATTTTCAGCCTCGGGACTTGCTTGCGCTGCTGGAGAAGCCGGCGTTTCAGCTACTGCGGCAGGGGCAGGCGCAACATCTTCTGCTTCAACTCTTGATACAACTGTCAAAGCTGCTAAGGACAAGAGGGAAGCACATAGCAGCAAGCTGCTCCCATACTTAGCAGCAGAAGCAGATTTTGCTATGGCTTGCCAAGAAAACTTATTATTCATATCATTCTCCTTTCATAAGGCACAGAGTCGAGCTTAATCAATAAAGCAAGCAGACTGATTCGCTGCTCTTAGGCTTCATTGATTCTGAATAACAAATAATCTCCCAGCAAAAACAAGCTTAGGGCAGAGGATTCCCTGCGCTCTTGTAAATCTTATACCAATCAGCTCGAGAGAGCTCAATATTAAAAGCAGCCACCATTGAGCGAATTCGCTGCGGATTCATGGAGCCAACAATCGGCTGCATTTGTGCTGGATGACGCAAAATCCAGGCGAGAACTAGGGCTTCAAAAGAAACTTGATAGTCTGACGCAAAGGCATGCAGAGTTTCTGTAAGCTGAGCATATTTAGGATGCTCCATAAAAAGTCCCTGGTTCAAGTCGACCTGAAATGGTGACCAAGGCTGAATCGTGATATGATGCAATCGACAATAGTCCAGCACACTACCGTCCCGAACGATTGCTAAAGGATTGAGCATATTGGCATTGAGCCCAGCATCCAGCATCGGAGTGTGGGCTGGACCAAACTGCAGTTGGTTGGCAATCAAGGGCTGCTCCACACTTTTCTGCAGCAGCTCGATCTGATAAGGGTTTTGATTGCTGACTCCGAAATAGCGGACCTTCCCGGCTTGGTGCAGCTGTGAGAAAGCCTCAGCCACCTCTTCTGGCTCCACAAGAGCATCTGGCCGGTGCAGGAGGAGCACATCCAGATAGTCCGTCTGCAAGCGCTCCAAGCTGCCTTCAACCGAGCTGATGATATAATCCTTAGAAAAGTCAAAATGGTAGTTGGTGTGAACATCCCGCAGTCCGCACTTGGACTGGATGAGAACTCGTTCCCGGGGAATCTTAGCCGAGCGAAGAGCCTGTGCAAACTTGGCTTCAGACTGGCCGCCAGCATAGACATCTGAGTGGTCAAAGAAATTAATTCCCACTTCTAATGCTGTTTCAAGAACGGAAACGACCTCTTTAGGATCATGCTCTGCCAGTCGCATGCAGCCCAAAACCAGCTGACTGGCTCCTTCCAGTTCATTTCCGACTGTCATATATTTCATCGCAACACCTCATTTCTTATAGACTGGATGGTCAAGCAAGGTCAACTCTTCAATCTTGACATTTTCAGTTTCAAAGACGATAAATTCATTCTTTTCCTTAAGCAGGCTAGACGGCACATAGAGATAGTGAATCGGCCCTTCATTCCAGTAGCGGCCTAGGTTGAAGCCGTTGACCGAAATACAGCCCTTCCCATACTTAGAGCAGTCGATGAAGGTATCAGCGATATCATCCAACTCTGCTTCAAAGCGATAGAAGGTCGGTGCTTTGACTTTTTCCGGTGGATCTGAGTAGCAGTCTAACTTGGCCAGCATTTCCTGGTCAAACTTAAGCGCATAATGCTTCCAGCCCTTGCGGAACTGGTGGTTAATCATGATACCCCCCTTGACTCCCTTGGATTGACTAGGTGCGCCCAGCTTGTAACCATAGTTTACACGCCCCATATTTTCCACCAGCACATCAATCTGAATTCGCTCGGTGTCAGCTGAGAAGAGCATCTCATCACCGATTTCTTCCCGATACTGGGTAGCTAGGTGCTCCTGATTGACATAGAAATGGCAGCGGTCATGAGTCTCCAAGGCCTTGAGCCTTTCCTCATGGTATTGATTTTTGATATCGGAACGGTAGAGGATATAGCCATAATTCTGCCCAATCTGCTCCATAGGCTGCGGATAATCCAGCAAAATTTCCTCTGTGATATCCGCTGCCACATCCAGCAGGTTTGCAGTACCTAGCAACGGAAAACTGCCATAGGCCTTGGCCTGTCGGCTAATAGGCTCCATCTGCTCAAGCTCTGGAAAGACCTCGTGGGTCACCCGCTGAACAGCGTAGTATTTCTCTGTTGGCTGCCCCCACTCAGTAATAGGTGCGTCAAAATCATAGGAGGTAATCTGTGGCAAATCCTTGGTCTTGCGGGCTGAACAGCCACTGATAAAGCCAAAATTGGTCCCACCTCTCAATAGGAAAAGGTTCATGCTGCCTAGCTGCAGCATTTCTTTGACATCCTGAGCCAAATCTTCTGCCTCTCGCCGAACGATTTCCTCGCTCCAGCGGCTGAACCAGCCATCCCAAAACTCGGTACACATAAGTGGCCATTTCTTGCCATAGCGCTCCATGAAAGCTCGCAGATTGTCTGTATTTTCCTTGGGTTGAGAGCCAAAATTCCCCGTCACAAAAATATCATCCTCAATCAAAGTTCCAGACTCCAAAGCCTCTATCCATGTCCCATCAGAAGTAAAGAGGGGAACCGTAACGCCACGAACCTTCATCATCTGCGCAATGCTGCGCATGTAGGCCTTGTCCTCGGCATAAGACCCGTATTCATTTTCCACCTGCATCATGAGGATAGGGCCGCCTTGATCACTCTGATAGGGCAGAAGCTTGGGAAAGAGCCAGTCATAAAAATGACTGACCTTTTCCAGAAAAAGCGGATGATTGACCCGCAGGCGCATCGAAGGATATCTCAAGAGCCAAGCCGGCAAGCCGCCAAAGTCAAACTCTGCACAGATGTAAGGTGTCGGACGGACAATGAGATAAAGCCCCATCTCCTCAACCAACTTGAAGTATGCTTCAAAATCCAGCATGCCCTCTGCCTTAAACTGACCTTCCTGAGGCTCATGCAATGCCCAAGGAATATAGGTTTCTACCGTATTAAAGCCTAAAGCTTTGAGATTGTAAAGGGTATCTCGCCACTGGTCTGGATGGAGCCGGAAATACTGAATAGCTCCCGATAAAATCTTAAAAGGCTTGCCATCCAAGTAAAATTCTTCTTTAATTTCAAATTTTGCCATCTATCCAAGCTCCTCCTGTTTATCTGCCATCTTGACAAAGGGCAGATATATAGCGGTTGAAATAGCGATATTAACCAGCGAAAGAATAATTGCCCGCCAGTCGAAGGCTGTCGCAAAGAAACCGTAGAGAATCGGCGGCATGACCCAGGTGACGTTTTGAGTAACCGGCGCAACCAAGCCCATAGAGGTTGCAAAGTAGGCTACTGTTACCATGACCATTGGCGTCAGGACGTATGGAATAAACATAATTGGATTCAAAACGATTGGCAGGCCGTACATGACTGGCTCACCGATGTTGAAGACCATTGGGAAAATTCCCAACTTAGCCACTTCGCGATAGTGCTTGTTCCGAGATTGCCAGAGAATGGCAATGGCAACACCAATCGCATCAAACCAGACAAAAGCACCGAAAGAATTATCCGTCCACATGTAAGGAATCGCATGCCCAGCCTGATAAGCTTCCAGATTGGCCAGCATGGTCACACCAAAGAGACTGGCCATAACTGGCGCCAGCACATTACCACCGTGCAGTCCGAAGAACCAGAAAATCTTATTGAGAAAGACAATGAGCAGCACAGCCCAGAAACTTTGAGACAAGCTGAGAAGCGGTGCCTGAAGAATCTTGTAAATCCAGTCAATCAACAGCTCGCCTGTCACCAGATTAAAGAGGTAGGTCGCAATCCCCACGACATACATGGCAATCGCAGCCGGAATGATAGACAGGAACGGCTTCATGATAGCTGGCGGAACGGAATCTGGAAGTTTGATCGTCCAGTTACGATTCATGACCTTACAAAAGATGATGACAGATACAAAGCCAATCAGAATAGCAGTAAAGTAGCCACGCGCACTAATCTGGTCACCTGGAATGACACTGTTAATCGTCACAGACAGGTTACTGCCGTCAAGTTTTAGCTCTGGAAGTTTTGAAATCGCCTTGCTCAGCCCCGGTGTTTTGCCAGCCAACTCAAAGGTTTTAGTAACTGATCCACCAATGGTAATGATATAGGAAGCAACTGCTACCAGACCAGCAGATACCTTATCAGTATTGTAAATCTTAGCGATATTGACCCCGAAAGTAAAGAGGAACAAGAGAGTAACGATAGGAATACTGCCCTTAAATACCAGCCAGTTAATATCAATCAGCCACTGGAAGGTAGAGGAAATCCAGGTCCAGCCGAACTGTCCTGGCAAGTCAGATAGAAAGGCATTTACCATGAGGGCGAAAGAGCCCGTCATAATCACAGGCATGGTCCCAATAAAGGAATCCCGCAGGGCAACCAGAAATTTTTGGTTGCCGATTTTATTGGCAATAGGCATGAGACGCGCTTGCCATTTATCAACCAAACTACTCATCTGCATTTCTCCTATTCATCAAATTTTTTATGCAAATCAACAATCTCCTTTGCCAAATCAACAAAGGCGATACTGGTCATGAGATGATCCTGCCCATGCACCATAAATAAACTAAGTTCTGTCTTCTCTCCTTGTGCCTCCTTGCTCAGCATTTCAGCTTGAGCGTGATGGGCTTGCAGCAGGGCCTTCTGAGCCTGACTCAGCCTCTCCTGAGCTCGGTCAAAATCCTGCTTTTTAGCTGCTGCAATGGCTTCGATAGCACAAGACTTGGCCTCTCCGCCATACATAATGAGGGTCATAGCGACCTCTAAGGAATCTTTATTTTCCATAGGAGTACCTACTTCATGAGCGACTCTGCCAGCTCCAGGACCTTATCCCCCTTCATCATTCCGTAGTCCGTCATAGGAATGACATCGACCGGAATGCCTTTTGAAGCTAATTTTTCCTGTAAATCCTCCAACAGATAGCGGACCTGAGGTCCCAGCAACAGGACATCAACCTTTTTCTCGCTTAGATAGTCTTCTGCTTCTGACACTGGCACCGCAAATATCGTCGCAGCCAAGCCGCGCTCCTCTGCAGCTTTCTGCATTTTATTGACCATGAGACTGGTGCTCATCCCAGCCGCACAGACTAACATAATTTGTTTTGTTTCCATCAGCATCCTCCTTTATGAATCTGACCTAGCCTGCAACGACGCTTGCTATTTATTTTCAATATATAAACAAAAATCCAAAAACAGAATATTTTTCACTATGTTATTAATATTCTATAAACATTATAACTATTTTTTTGTACTATGTCAACGCTTACATTTGAGATTTATAGCTTTTTTTGATAGTATAGCAGCAGAGGAAACAAGATGACACGAACTAGAAAACAAAACGAGCTAAGGGCAACTGTTCTGGATCAGCTCTACGCCAAACGACCGATTTCCCGGATTGATATTTCAAAAGAAACTCAGATTACACCAGCCACGACTGGCAGCATCATCAATGAACTGATCAAGGAAGGCTTGGTACTGGAGCTGGGCGAGCTCAATGACGAGAGCGTAGGCCGCAAAAAAACTCTACTGGATATTGCACCTCATAGCCGCTACTATCTGGGTTTTGAGATTTCTGAAAAACAGCTGGCCATGGTCATCGCTGACAATACCGGTGAGATTGTAGAAAGCAATATTCGGACTTATCAGATCGAGGTGACAGGCGGCCCGTCTGACCAGGAAATCATCCGACTGATTCAAGATTTTCTGAAAAAGAACAGCCAATACCCCATCTCAGCGATTGCCCTCGGGTTGCCGGGGCATGTGAATCTCTCTGAGAGTGATTTTATCATTTCTAAAAATCCCCACTGGGGACAGATTAACCTGCGGACTATTCAAGAAGCCTTTGAACTCCCTGTCTACTTTGCCAATAAGTCCCACTGTCTGACACTGGCTGAACGCCTCTTTAGCTATCATCCGACAGACAGTAATTTTATCGTCTATCATGTCGCCAGAGGTATTCATTGCTCTTACATGTACAAGGGCAGCATTTACAGTCAGGAGAATTATCTTATCGGGGAGGTGGGGCATACCGTCATCAATCCTGAAGGCGAGCGCTGTCCTTGCGGCAAGCACGGCTGCCTGCAGGTTTATGCCAGCGAGAGTGCTCTGATTGATAAAGCAACTATCCTGTATCGGGCTTCCCAGACCTCGCTCTTAAAGACCCTTGTAGAGGACGTCAATGACATTGATTTGACAAGTCTGATGACCGCCTATCGCTTAGGAGACTTGGGCAGTATTGAGTTGATTCATACTGCCTGCCGCTATCTGGCCATTTCCATTTCCAACCTCTGCCAGCTTATTGATAGCGAAAGGATTTATCTGGACGGCCAGCTCTTTTCCTATCCGGTGATTGCCGAGCAGGTTCTGGCTCAGTTAGAGCAGGAAGTACCTCTCTTTCCAAAGCAAAAACAAGCAGAGATTGTCATTATCCCTTACTCTAAATACAGCATTGCCCGCTCTGCAGTCAGTCTCTGTGTCTATCATGAATTTTTAGATAAAAAAGGAAACCTATAAAGGCCGAGACAAGAATCTCGGTCTTTCTTTTATAAAAAATAGAGATAGGCTTTCTAGGAGCTTCCCCCTTAAAAGTCTATCTCATTTTACTATCTATTAATCGAACGCGAAATCATGGAAATGGTGTGGCGCTGTCCTCTGAGAGCCTTACTCATGGCAAAGATATTTTCAACCGGAGCCAGACAGCCGTAGCCTGAATCTCCGATATGCTGGATATCTACACCGCAGATTTTGTTGCGGATAGCCATTTGCTTGACAATATCCTCATCAGCACTCTCCTGGCTGGTACCGATCGCACTCATAACCAGAGCCCCCTTTTGATGGGCCAGTCGGACAATCTGCTTCAAGTCCTGCTCGTCAAAGCCCGGCACACTGCCGACTGCCGGTGCTAGGACAATATCAACACCAGCTTCAATAAATTGAGCGATTGCTTCTAGGTCTGCTACCGGCTCATCCACACCCGAAGCATGCATTTTGCCTGCAATCAGGAGGCCTGAAAAATTCTCCTTGACCACTCGAATGGTGTCAATAATGGCTTGATTGGTGACACCAGTTCCCGGATTACCCGTCAGGCAGATAAAGTCAACGCCCAACTCTTCTGCTCGCTGAATGGTCGCTAGACTAGCCTGACGCCCCTCATCGATGATTAGGCGTTCTCCTGCCATCTGGGCCTGACTGTCCACCGGCTCTAGATTGATACCGATAGGACGGCCCACCAAGCGGTGCAGCTCCTTAACAAAATCTTCCTTGGCATCCAGACCAGCCACAAAAGGCTGGAAGATATCAATCCCATTCAGCAGAATCAAGTCAGCACCAAAAGACCGAGCAATCTCTGCATTGGTCACATCACCGATATAAGATTCTTTAAAAGCCACGTTTTCAGACAGGATAACGCGGCCCTCACTGGCCTTGATGCTCTGTTTCAGCTCCGGCGCAGTCATACTTAAAATTTCTGAAGCATTTGAACTAATGAATCGTTTTACCATAAGAATATCTCTTTTCTTTATTATTCATTAATAAACACTTTGAAATCTATTCTATTTGGATATTTTGTTTTTTTGTTATCAACTACAGTATAGCACAAGGTCATGGAAATGTAAACGCTTTATAAATTCTTTGACAAAATAGCCTGCTTTCACAAACAAAAGCAGACCATTGAAACGAACTCGATTATTTTTGATTTGAGCAGGATTCGATAAGTACTCTTATCTCTGCATCACCAGATGACCACCCGCTCTTCTGGGCTCCGCCACATGCCATCTCCCTCTTTCACATCAAAGGTTGTAAAGAAGTCGTCAAAGTTTGGCAACTGCACATTAGTACGAAGTTTGGCTGGAGCATGGACATCGACGCTTGCCAGGAGCTTCATATATTCCTCCCGGCCCTTCATTCGCCAGATGCGGGCAAAGTTGGTAAAGAATTCCTCAGCAGAGAAATCTGCTTCTTTCTTAGCTGCTTCTAGGGCTGCTGCAATGCCGCCCAAATCTGCCACGTTTTCTGAAACGGTCAGCTTGCCATTGACCTTAGCACCATAGGAATCCTGGCCTTCGAACTGGTCAATGACCTTTTGAGTCCGCTCGGTAAAGGCTTGATAGTCGTGCTCCGTCCACCAATTATTAAGACTGCCATTTTCATCAAAGGAAGCGCCATTGGTATCAAAAGCATGAGAAATCTCATGGGCGATGACCGCTCCGATACCACCGTAATTGGCTGATGAGGATTGGTGCAGGTCATAGAAAGGCGCCTGCAGGATCGCTGCTGGAAAGACAATCAGGTTTTTCTGTGGATTATAGTAGGCATTGACCATATGGGCTGGCATTCCCCATTCCTTGTAGTCCACTGGTTGATTCCACTTGCTCCAGCTGTAAGCAATATCAATCTGGCTCAGCTTCTGAGCATTTTCAAAGAGAGTTAGCTTTTCATCGACGACCTTTCGAGTGTAGCGCTCAGGCAGCTCGTCAGGATAGCCAATATAAGGCTTGATGACATTGAGTTTGACAATGGCCTTGTCCCTAGTTTCTGGTGTCAGCCAGTCATTCTGGGCCAGGCGATTTTTGTAAACTTCAATCATCGTCGCCACTTTCTGCTCCACATCAGCCTTGGCTTCTGGCGAGAACTTCTGACCGGCATACCAGAGACCGACAGCTTGATTAAAGGGACCTTGGGCCAGGTAAAAGGCTGCTTTTTCCTTGTCCTGAGCCTGAGGAGTCCCTGATAGAGCACGATGATAAGCTCCTGCTAAGACACGGATGTCATCCGTTAGATAAGGGGTCGTATTGCGGACCGCAGAGAGAATCAGCAGAGCATGGAGTTTATCCCAGTTAGCAGCTGTATAGATATCCTTAGCTGCTTTCCAGAAGCGTTCCTCAGGCACAATGACCTGGTCGGGTTCTTGACCGATTAACTTGGTGAAAATATCCGCCAGAGGCAACTCTGGTACCAAGGCTTTGAAATTATCCCACTTATAAGGATGGTAGAGCTTAGCGTACTCAGAGCTTTCTTCACTAGACAGAACATACTGAGCAAAAACAGCATCCAGCTCCAAGATCTTGTCCAGAAGATCCTTGATTTCCTCTTCCGCAAAGTCAAATTTTGCCAGCAAATCTTCCTGAGCCTTGCGCCATTTCGCAAGGAGGTCCGCCTTCTGCGGATGGTCCTCCACATAGTAGGTCGTGTCTGGCAAAATGGTTCCCGGTCCGTCTGCCCAGAGAACATTGATACGGGCATCCATAAAGTCAGGCGCCACACCAAAGGGGAAATAAGTCGGCTTACCAGCCAGCTCGAAGTCAGCAATCTTAGAAGCATAGTCTTCAAAAGATGTTAGGTTGCGAATTTCATCAATGTAAGCACGCGCAGGCTCAATCCCAGCCGCTTCCCGTTTATCATAATCCGCTGCCAAGCGGTGGTAAGCAACAAAGTTCTGCAGAATGGCATCTTCTGGCACTCCATCGCCAGCCAACCATTTGTCGGTCGTGGCAAGCATAAGATCTTCAATCTCATCTGCCAGATCCATGAAGCCGCCCGTCACTGGCTTATCATCAGGAATGACCGCCGTCTTGGCCCACTCACCATTAATCGCATCATAGAAATCATCTTGTAGTCGTGTCATCTTCTTCTCGCTTTCATGCTTTTGATATAACCTTATCAAAATCTACTTGTTTTTTCAAACATTTCTTATATTAATTTTATAAAATTTATAAAATTAACTTGACTTAATTTTTGTTTTAATGTATATTAATCTTGTAGAGGTGTATGAGATGATTACGATTAAATACTTGACTGTCAGCTATCAGGATACGCTGGCTCTTGAGCCCCTTTCATTAACCATTAAGGAGCCAACCATTACTGGGATTATTGGTCCTAACGGAGCCGGAAAATCCACCCTGCTCAAGGGCATGCTAGGGATTATTGACCACCAAGGCCAGACTCTGCTGGATCAAAAGCCACTGCAGAACTCTCTCCAGCGGGTTGCCTATGTAGAGCAAAAGATCAATATTGATTATCATTTTCCTATCAAAGTCAAAGAGTGTGTCTCTTTGGGACTTTACCCTCAGCTCAAGCTTTTTCAGGGGCTAAAGAATTCCCATTGGAAAAAGGTGGCTGAGGCCTTGAAAATTGTCGGTTTAGAAGACTTGGCAGAGCGGCAGATTAGCCAGCTGTCCGGCGGCCAATTCCAGCGGGTCTTGATTGCTCGCTGCTTGGTTCAAGAGGCGGATTGTATCTTTTTGGACGAACCCTTCGTCGGGATTGACTCTGTCAGTGAAGAGATTATCATGTCTACACTGCGCAGTCTCAAAGCTGCAGGCAAGATTATCCTGATTGTCCACCATGATCTGAGTAAGGTAGTTGATTATTTCGACCAAGTTATCCTGCTCAATCGTGAGCTGATTGCCTTTGGCCCTACCGAGACCAGCTTTACCAAGGACAATATGAAAAAGACTTACGGCTCCCAGCTCTTTATGAATGGAGGTGACTAGAATGATTTTAGAATTCTTCCAAGGGCTGCGGGACTTTCACTTTCTGCAAAATGCCCTCATCACAGCCATCGTCATTGGGATTGTTGCTGGAGCTGTCGGCTGCTTTATCATTCTGCGCGGCATGTCGCTCATGGGGGATGCTATCTCTCACGCGGTTCTGCCCGGTGTGGCCCTGTCCTACATTTTAGGGATTAATTTCTTTATCGGAGCCATCACTTTCGGACTTTTGGCATCGATTATTATCACTTACATCAAGGGCAATTCCATTATCAAAAGCGATACGGCCATTGGGATTACCTTTTCTTCCTTCCTAGCTCTGGGTGTGATTCTGATAGGCGTTGCCAATAGCTCCACAGACCTCTTTCATATTCTCTTTGGGAATATTTTGGCCGTGCAGGATATTGATATGTGGATTAGTATCGGAGTCGGAATAGCTGTGCTCTTAATCATCATACTCTTTTTCAAGCAGCTATTGATTACTTCCTTTGATCCACTGCTGGCTCAGGCCATGGGCATGCCAGTCAGCTTCTATCACTATCTGCTGATGATTCTCTTGACTTTGGTCTCTGTGACAGCCATGCAGAGCGTGGGAACCATTCTGATTGTCGCTCTCTTGATAACGCCGGCAGCAACGGCCTACCTCTATGCCAACAGTCTGAAAACTATGATTCTGCTGTCCTCAGGGCTGGGAGCTCTGGCTTCTGTACTGGGACTCTTTATCGGCTACAGCTTTAATGTCGCTGCAGGATCCAGCATTGTCCTGACCTCGGCTCTCATCTTTCTCATCTCTTTCTTTATTGCCCCTAAGCAACGCTATTTAAAACTTAAAAACCGACCTAAACTAAAATAAAAATCAATGGAGGACTCCCATGAAAAAATTAGGTTTTTTATCCCTGCTTTTGCTAGCGGTCTGCACTCTCTTTGCCTGCTCCGGTCAGAAGAAGGCATCCAGTGACTCGTCCAAGCTCAAGGTTGTTGCGACCAACTCAATTATCGCTGATATTACCAAAAATATAGCTGGCGATAAGATTGACCTGCACAGCATTGTACCAGTCGGCAAAGACCCTCACGAATACGAGCCCCTGCCTGAAGATGTCAAAAAGACTTCTCAAGCCGACCTCATCTTCTACAACGGTATCAACCTGGAAACCGGCGGCAATGCTTGGTTTACCAAGTTGGTCAAAAATGCCAATAAGAAAGAAAACAAGGACTACTATGCTGTCAGCGATGGCGTTGACGTCATTTACCTTGAAGGGCAAAGTGAAAAGGGTAAGGAAGACCCCCATGCTTGGCTCAATTTGGAAAACGGCATTATCTATGCGCAAAACATTGCCAAACGTTTGATTGAAAAAGACCCTGACAATAAGGCCACTTACGAGAAAAATCTCAAAGCCTATGTGGAAAAGCTAACCGCTTTGGATAAGGAGGCCAAGGAGAAATTCAACAACATCCCAGAAGAAAAGAAAATGATTGTGACCAGCGAAGGCTGCTTCAAGTACTTCTCTAAGGCCTACAATGTGCCATCAGCCTACATCTGGGAAATCAACACCGAAGAAGAAGGAACTCCAGACCAAATCAAAAGCTTAGTTGAAAAACTACGCAAGACCAAAGTGCCATCTCTCTTTGTCGAATCAAGTGTGGACGACCGTCCGATGAAGACCGTTTCTAAGGACACCAACATCCCAATCTATGCCAAAATCTTTACCGACTCAATCGCTGACGAAGGTGAAGAAGGCGACAGCTACTACAGCATGATGAAATACAATCTAGATAAAATTTCTGAAGGCTTGGCCAAATAATGATAAAAGGTTAGGAAGACAAAATCCTAACCTCTTTATTTTTGGAGAAGGAGCTTCACATGGAGTCAATTTCAAATTTCCAGTCAAATTATTCGAAAAAAATCACTATTCGCTGTACAATGAAGCTATCAAATATGAATGGAGACTCCTTATGACAACTTTTCTCGGAAATCCTGTAACCTTTACTGGAAAGCAACTGCAAGTCGGCGACACCGCACACGATTTTAGCCTGACAGCAACTGACCTTTCAAAGAAAACTCTGGCTGATTTTGCTGGCAAAAAGAAAGTCCTGAGCATCATCCCATCTATCGATACTGGTGTCTGCTCGACTCAGACTCGTCGTTTTAACCAAGAACTCTCTGACTTGGACAATACCGTTGTTATCACGGTTTCAGTTGATTTGCCTTTTGCTCAAGGCAAGTGGTGTGCTGCTGAAGGCATTGAGAATGCTGTCATGCTCTCTGACTACTTCGACCATTCTTTCGGCCGTGACTATGCTGTCCTCATCAATGAATGGCACCTTTTGGCTCGCGCAGTTCTAGTTCTGGATGAAAATAACACTGTGACCTACGCTGAATATGTCGACAATATCAATACCGAGCCTGACTTCGAAGCAGCTATCGCCGCAGTTAAGAGCTTGTAAGAGATAAAAATACGGATTTGCTAGTCCGTATTTTTTTGTACAAAAAACTTCTGCCAAAACTGACGGAACCAAGCCCAAGAACGCAAGAGAAAGGATGGTCGATTCAGTAATTTCTTGAACCGAGCAATCTCTGCCTTTACCTGTTTATAAGCACTCCGCCCCTTTCGAGCATAAGGGCTCTTAGCCGAACGATAGCCCAGCGGACCACGATTATTCTGAGGTGATTTGAACTTGCGGCCACCATTTTCAATGCCAAGCCTGCGAAAGCGAGGATCCCAAACTGCAGGCGTTTTGACATCATAGCGAGTATGAGAAGCCTGATTGCCCGGCCGGTTATGCTCACCATAGTTAAAGCTGGCGCCATTCACAATACCATTTTGGCTAGCCCTCTCTGGATCGATAATATTGAGAAAACGACCTGTCTGATCCAAAATAAACTCTGTATGAAAATCAATCAGGATTTTTATATTAGCCTGACTTGCTTGACCATCCGGATAGATAGCTTGCTCTGACCTCTTATCAATATGGGCTTTATTGTGCAAGCGAGAGGATTCTTGAAAGCTATAAGGCAGCGCAGACCAATCCTTTAGATAGGAGGCCAAGGCTTCTGCATCTGTCATACCAGTCTGACGGTAGTGATCTCTGACCCACTGGGCCTGCTGGCAGGAAATGACATAGCGAAACTGATGTAGCTGTCTTTTAAGCTTTTGATTGCCATCCCTTTGGCTGAAATCATCTGCTGGAAAAGCCTGGCGCAAGGTCCTTGAGAAAATTTTCCAAAAGCCATCATGAGGTGTTAGGTTTGGAGCAATCCGAGCCAGTAAAAGATCCGTCTCTGCCTTATCTCCACTCAGCTCCTCAGGCATATTAACAAGATTCATAGCCAGAACCAGCAGCTCCTGAGCTCCTAACCTGCTGTTCTGAGCATCCTCAGCCAGCCAAAGATCTTGAAAAAAGGGACTGCCAAAAAGCTGAGCCTCCTGCAGGTAATATCCTTCTTCTGGCACTGTTTTCCCTTGCACACTAATCTCTGCAAAAACTTGTTCCAGTGCTACCTGAGACCAGCCGATTGATTGCAATTGCTGAAAGAGATGTTCTTTCCCTTCTTTCGGATACATGGCTTCCCTCCTTTCTGTTAGCTCTAATAGTTCAAAACTGTAGGGATTATAATAAAAAATCTAATCTACATAGAACAATTAGATTTTATCACAAACTCACATGATAACAAAGAACAAAATATGAACCCTTGGAGTGCTAACAATAAAGATGTTCTTAACAAATCACTCAATAAATAAAGAGAAGACCAAACTGGTCCTCTCTCAGTATGAGTTTTATTGAAATGAGTCGTCCAACTTTTCACCGATTAGACAATTCATCTAGAATTTGATTTTATCGATAAATGCTCTTAAGCTTTACGGCGTTTTGCAAAAACCAGTCCCAGCATAGAGAGCAATCCCAATCCTGCAAGTGCTAGAGATGATTCAGCAGAACCTGTTTTTGGAAGAGCTGCCGGAGCCTGATAGGTCTGAACTGGTTTCTTTCCGTTCTTCACTCCCGTTGTAGTGACTTTCAGAACCTTTCGCTCATTCTTAGAAACGAGGTTGGTTGGGTCGTCTGTCTCAAGGGCTGCAAGAGCTGCTTTCAAAGCTTCAAGTTTGGCATTTTCGACTCTATATGTTTCTTCCTTACTTGCCAAGTTTGCTTTAGCATCATTGAGAGCTGCTTCTGCTTCTTTTAGAAGAGCAGGGGCGTTTTGCAAGCGAGTAACATAGTCTTTAGCAGCTTGAACAGCGCGTTGAGCCTCTTCCAGAGCTATAGCCGCAGCAGTTGCCTTTTCTTGAGCGGTCGCTGTAGCTGCTTTCAATTCAGCAAGCTTGGCATTAGCTCCCTCAGCTGTTTTTTGCGCACTTGCTTGGGCTGCTTCTTTTTCTTTCAAGCTTGCTTGAGCTTTAGCTAAAACTGCAAGCTTAGCCTTGGTTTCTTCAGAAGCCGAATTCTTGCTATTTTCGAGTTCAGCTTGGTAAGTACGTTCCGCCTTGGCTAACTTGTCCTTAGCAGTTTTCACAACCTCACGCAGTAATGGGGCTGTCTCCTGCTTGTTCTGAGCATTTGTCAACGTGCGTTGAGCAGCATCCAACTTAGCTTGTGAAGCCGCCAAATCTTTACGAGCAGCGTCTGCTTCTTGATTATTGGCATTTGGATTGATTAAGGCTGGTGTTATTTTGGAAGGATCTTTAATATCACCGTCATTATTTGGGAAAAGAAGGAAGTTAATTCGGTTAATAATGCCGTTGTTGCTAAAGTTAACAGCAACATATGCACCTTTCTTTTGATTATCAAGATGCCCCACTACCTTTTGGGCATAGATAGTCCCTCTCTCCCTATACGCACTGCTATCTCCTAAATCAAACAGTTGGAATTTGATATCATCGTAAATTGCCTTTTTTAAATAGTCAACAGAGACATTCTCTTGGCTAGCAAGAATAGGATAAGGGCCGAGTTCGTTAGTTCCTGATACTCTATGACCAAACTGATCCAGTCCAAATTTAGCAACCACACTTCTTGGAACATCTACTTGTGAAGTTATAGGTTCTTTTGATTGGTATTTATATTTTTGTTCACGGGCTGCTTGGCTTAGAGCTGTTGCATAGTCAATACTATTTTGTGTTAATGTTACTGGTGCTGTTCCTGCTTGCCTACGGATTTGATTAATCAAATCTTGTGCATAATAGTTCAATTCCATCAGAACATCATTTGGAATAGCATTAATGTTAACCATGCGTTGCGTATCTTTTTGACTACCAATATAATTGTTGCTAGATTTTAGGGTAGCTGCTTCTTTAGCAAGTGTTTCTTGTGCCTCAGATGTTAATTTAGCTGTACCGTTGATATTGTTACTTTTAATTGCATTTATATAAGCTTGCGATAGGGTAAAAGTATTGTGAACCTGATCTTGAGACGAAAGTTTCGCTTCTTTTTCCTTGATTTCTGCTTGTGCTGCTTTGATATCAGCCTGGGCTTGATCAATCACTGCTTGGCGTTTGGCATCTTCCGCTTCAGCAGTCTTCAACTGGTCTTGGTAAGAATCCAGGTTCTTTTGTGCCTTGTCAAGCTCTTCTTTGGCCTTCGTTGCCTTTTCACTCACCAGTTTGTTGTCCACATCTTTTTGAGCTGCATTCACAGCATCCTGAGCTGCTTCAGTCTCGGTTTGTGCCTTAGCTGCTTGAGCTTGAGCATCCTGAGCTACAGCTGCCTGTGTGTTTTCTGCTTTTTTAGCTGTATCAAGAGCTGCTTGGGCTTGCTTGGCCGCGTTTTCCGCTGGAGCAACTTTCTTCTCAGCTTCTGTCACAGCTGCTTGAGCTTCGGCAATTTTTTGTGCACTTGTATCAGTATTATCTTTCTTAGCTGTTTCAACCTTAGTCTCAGCTGCTGTAACCTGTTCTTTGGCTTGGTCAACAGACGCTTTCGCTTGATTAACCTGCTCAGTCTGCTGTTTAAGAGCTTCTGGACTTGCAGATAGAGCCTTATCTTGGTTTGCAGGGGCCTTTGCATCCACTGGAGTTGTATCTGCAGCTACAGTGTGAGCAAATCCAGTACTAGCAAGAACTGCTGCACCTAGAATGACATGTTTTTGGATTTTTTTCATGGTTTTCCTCCTGATATGTTAATAGTATAATGAGAAAAGCTTTGTTTGTCAAACTATTTACATGTTTTTTTAAGAACATTTATCACAAATATGTCCAAAAATAGAATCTCGTCTCAATCGCTTCCAAAAAAACCTGTGTGTCTGGCCAGAATCATATAATGAATTTTACGCTTACTGACCTTGCCAAGGATAAACTCTTGAACGAGTACAAGCATACTAGTCATAGAATACAGAAAACCGCCCGTCAAGCAACGAGCGGTCTTCTTATTCACGAATTTCTTATCCTTTGATGGCAATAAAGGGTGAGCCTTCTGTATTATCCGTTGGGTCTACACTCTTGACTCCAAAGAGATAGTCTACGGGGTACCAGCCATTATTAGCTGCATTATAAGGGTCACGGACATAGGTTTTTCCATTGTCATAGCCTTTAAGAACCAGCTCATGAGTTACTGGATAATGGGCAAAGATGCTAGTACCAACGGCACCTAGGACATGATGCCCCTGCAGAAGCTGTAAACAGGGTCTCAGTCGTCAGATCCCAGTGCTGGGCAGCTCGGACAATACCACGGCTGCTGGTGCCAAATCCATCTTTATTAAATTCATTGGTATGGATATACAGGTAATCCGCAACGGTTGTTGGAAGCACTTCTGTCCCAGTAATTCCAGAAATAACCATGGCTAGCGTTGTCGGCACGCATCCTGTCGCATCCATGCTGTAAGGACCATACTTCTTGCCGCCCCAGCGACCATCACAATGAAGAAAATCTAAACATCAAAGAAAGGCTTAGACGCTGTATTCTTGCAGCGATTTTTGTTATACTAATGATAGAAAGTTCAGCGAGGATGCAAGATGACCCCAAATAAAGAAGACTATCTCAAGTGTATCTATGAGATTGGCAGCCGCCACAAAAAAATCACCAATAAAGAAATCGCCCAGCTCATGCAGGTTTCACCTCCGGCTGTGACGGAAATGATGAAAAAAATGCTGGCGGAAGAACTTCTGGTCAAGGATAAAAAAGCCGGCTACCTGCTGACTGATTTGGGGTTAAGGCTAGTTTCTGACCTCTATCGCAAGCACCGACTGATTGAAGTCTTTCTGGTCAACCATCTCGGCTACTCGACTGATGAAATCCATGAGGAAGCCGAAGTCCTAGAGCACACTGTTTCTGAGCGTTTCGTTGAGCGTCTGGATGCCATGCTCCAATACCCCAAGACCTGTCCACACGGAGGTACCATTCCAGCCAAGGGAGAGCTTCTGGACGAAGAAAACCAACTGACTCTGGAAGAGGCTTCTGCCCCTGGCGACTATATCATCAAACGCGTACACGATGACTTTGACTTGCTCAAATACTTGGAAAAATATAACCTGCAAATCGGCCAAACCATCACCTTCATCCAATACGATTCTTTCGCTCAGGTCTATCTTCTCAAGACAGAAACTCAAGAAATCCAAATCAATCCTAGGATTGCCCAACAGATTTATGTAGAAAAACTATAAACAGAACCCAGTTCGGACTTTTTAGTCTAAACTGGTTTTTTATTGACAAAAATAAGATGTCAGATTACAATAAGTGTACTTATAAAATATCTAGAGGGAAAGCTAATGGAAAAATCGCAGTTTAACTCCATCTACAAGGATGAATATCAAAACTCAACCGGTCTGCTCTTTATCCGTACCTATCACAAGTGGCATGGGCTGATAAAAAACAAACTGAGAACGATTGATTTGACCCATCCTCAGTTTGTCGTTCTGACCACTCTTGCAGCGCTTCTGCGTCAGCAAGAATGGGTTAGTCAAACCGATATTGCCCGATTTTCTGACATGGATGTTATGACCGTATCCCAAATCATCCGCCTTTTGGTCAAGAAAGGTTTGATAATGCGGGAAGTCCATCCCAAGGACAGCCGCGCCAACATCATACTTCTAACGGATACGGGGCTGCAAAAGGTCAACCAAGCCCTCCCTCTAGTAGAAGGCATTGATCAGGCGTTCTTTGGAAAATTAGGAAATAATACAGAAACATTAAACCAACTCTTAATCAAACTGGAGGCAGAAAATGACTAGATTTTGGATTGGTGTCGTATCAAAAGAACATGTACTAAGAGGTGTAGAAGGTGGATTTTGCCAAGTCTGCCATGGAAAGAAAGCACCATTGAACCGAATGAAAAAGGGGGACTATCTTCTGTACTACAGCCCCAAGTATCAGCTGAATGGTCAGGAAAAGCTACAGGCCTTTACAGCAGTTGGCAAGATTCTAGATGACACTGCTTACCAAGTAGAGATGTTTGAAGGCTTTGTCCCATTTCGGCGAGATGTCAGCTACTACCAGCCTGTCAAAGACTGCCCTATTGAGCAAGTCCGACAGCATCCTCAGTGGCGCCAATATGCTTCTCAGATAAGATACGGACATTTCGAAGTTTCGAAGGACTTCTTCCTTTATGTTTTTGAGCAAATGAAACTGGACAGCCCTGCAAATCAGTAGAAGCAGCTTCGTTTGACTTACACCTAAACCTTTGCTCACCTGTCATTAAATCTAAAGTTCCGATTCTCAAGGAAAATCGGAACTTTTTGATTTGAAGTGAAATTATCGATTTATCAAATCAGCATAAAAGCAAATAAACTACCCGTAATCACATTTACTAAAGCATGTATAATCCAGCTAGCTAAAATGGAGCCATCAGATTTCTTTTCATTGACAAAGCCCATATAAGCCGCGATGCCACCCGTACACAAAATGATGAGCAGGGTTTGCTGCCAAGGGAGCACTGTTATAGACATTAAGCCATGGAGCAGACCAAAAAGAGCAGCTTGTATGGTGTTGGCTACCACAAAGGATAAGCGACTAGCCAATCTCTTTAAAAGAAAACCTCTGAATAGAAGTTCTTCCGACAGAGAAGTTTGAAAAATACCATAAATCAGAACAGCTGGCAAGGCTTGGAAGCCTAGGCCTGAGAAATTCGAAGTCGCTGTATCCAGATTTTTTACAGCAGGATATACTAGCAAAAACGAAAGAAGCAAGAAAGATAGCGAACCCAGCAAAATCCACAGCCAGATCTTCCGGCTACCAGTATCTTTTAGTGGTTTTAAGCCAAGCCATTCCAAAAATGAACTTTTTCTTCTAGCGCCTATCAACCACCAAACAAAAGGAAGCAAAGCAAACAAAGCGATTTGAATCAGAGCATTGATCATCTGTTGAACTAGATTTCCCATGGTACAGACTCCTTTCTTTTCTTTAATATGATTATACAAGACAAACTTCAAAAATTTATAAAGTAATTCTAAAATATTTCTAAAGAATAAAAGAAATCATAAACATAAACAAATCAAGGATTATCGCCACTTCCACTTGTTTGYTATGCTCATCATTTTTGGACTAAATGATGCTCAAAAACTCTTTAAAGATCTATCTCAAAAATCTAAGAAAAGTTGCAGATAAAAATAAGGCGTTGAGTTAAAAAAATAGAAAACTGGCAATACGTTAAAGTAAGGGAAAAACTCCTAAAATTTTATTACCCAAAGTCAAATTTTCAGCCTATCTATCCTAGATAATTTTCTTTTTAGTCAAATATTCCCAACTCCTGCTCATCCACTTCCTACTCCTCGGGGTTTCAATTTTTCAAGCTCAGTACCATGCCAAAAGCTGTTTTTTCCTTCTTGCCAACCCGCTTACATTTTGCTAAAATGATGTCAAAAATCAGTAAGGAAAAATTATGCCACAACAACTTTTTAAAGAATTTGCCCAGCTAGATCAAGTGGAAGCTATTGTTCTCGGTGGCTCTCGTGCTGGACAGCATTTTGACAAAGACTCAGACTATGATGTTTATATCTACTTAACAGATTCTATTGCTCCCCTGACTCGACGCGATATCCTCAGCAAGTACTGCTCCTACATGGAAATCGGCAATCAGTTTTGGGAACTAGAGGATGACTGTGTACTGAAGAGCAAGATCGAAATTGAGCTCATTTACCGTACACTGGACAGCTTTGATAAAGACCTCCAGACTGTAGTCCTAGACCACCAAGCCCAGAATGCCTATACCACCTGTATGTGGCACAATCTGCTTCACAGTAAAATCATCTACGACCGAAATGGTCGCTATGAGGCACTTCAGGACAAGTACAGACGACCTTATCCAGCTGAGCTGAAAAAGAATATTATCAAGAAGCAGCTCCTCTTACTCGATCAAGCCATGCCAGCTTTCTCCAAACAAATAGAAAAAGCGCTCAAGCGTCAGGACCTGCTCAGCATCAATCACCGTAGCAGTGAATTTTTTGCTTCCTATTTTGACTTGCTCTTCGCTCTAAACGAACAAACTCACCCTGGAGAAAAGAGAATGCTGGAGTTTGCAAAAACTAACTGCACGCTATTACCTCAGCATTTCGAAGAAAATATACAGACCTATTTTCAAAAACTCTACACAGAGCCCGCTGAAGCCATAAAGCTTATCAATCAGCTAGTGACGACCATCAAAGAAGTCATTCCTCAAGAAATTATTAGCGATTTTTAGTAATGTTGTCGGAAACTATCTATTCATTGCTACAGAAGCAAAAAAATTAGGAGTTTGAACACTAGTGTTCAAACTCCTTTTCATACTTCTTCTCAGCGATTCTTCGTATCCAAGATAATGGTCACTGGACCATCATTGACTAGCTCTACCTGCATGTCCGCCCCAAAAATCCCCGTCTGGGTCGGCACCTCCTGCTGCAAGGAAAGATTGAAGGCATCATAAAAATTGCTAGCCATCTCTGGCGGAGCAGCCTTAACAAAGGCTGGCCGATTACCCTTTTTGGTATCTGCATGCAGGGTGAACTGGGAAATTGACAAAATCTCTCCGGCAATGTCCTTGATAGACAGGTTCATCTTGCCCTCAGCATCGGAAAAAATCCGCATATTGACAATCTTCCTGACTGCATAATCCATATCCTCCTGACTATCGTCAGGACCTACGCCTACTAGGAGCAGGAGACCTTGTCCAATACTGCTGTGCAGCTGCTGGTCAATGCTGACCTGAGCACGTTTTACGCGCTGAATCACTATTTTCATATCTTTTCCTTTGATTTAACGGTAACTTACAGCTCGATAATGATTTCCGAAAAGAATCAGCCATTAGTCCGCTTGACCGAGTAGACCTCTGGCACGCTCTTAATCTTATCCACCACCGTCGTCAGCATAGACAGATTAGCAATACCAAAAGAAACGTGGATATTAGCAAATTTCATATCCTTGGTCGGTTGAGCATTGACTGTTGAAATATTTTTGGTGGTATTAGACAGAACCTGCAACACATCGTTAAGGAGACCAGAGCGGTTGAGACCGTATATATCAATGTGAGTCGTGTACTCTTTGGTCGTGTTGTTGTCTTCCCATTCCACATCAATCAGCCGCTGCTCGTAATTTTCCTGAGCCTTGAGATTCATGCAGTCCTGCCGGTGAATGGCTACACCGCGTCCTTTGGTAATATAGCCGACAATATCATCACCCGGTACAGGATTACAGCACTTGGCAATCCGGATGAGGAGGCCAGACGCCCCCTGAATGACTACACCGCCTTCGTGCTTGACCTTGAGGGTGTCTTTTTTGTTTTCGACCTTGACCTCGCCGCCCTTAACCAATTCCTCTGCTTCTGCTCTGGCCTTGGCCCGCTCTTCCTCACGGCGCTCTTTTTCTGTCAAACGGTTGAAAATACTAATGGCACCAATCTCACCGAAGCCAATCGCCGCAAAAAGCGCCTCTTCAGTCTTATAACTTGTCTTCTGCAGCACTTCTTCCATGTGCTTCTTGTCCATGTACTTATTAGCTACATAGCCATGCTCCTGGAATTGAGCCTGCAAGAGCTCCCGACCTTTGGAAATAGACAGCTCCTTGTCTTGATTTTTAAAGAACTGGCGGATTTTATTTCTGGCCTTGCTGGTCTTGACAATATTGAGCCAGTCGCGGCTCGGTCCGAAGGAGTTAGCGTTGGTGATGATTTCCACCTGATCACCTGTCCTGAGCTTGGTTGTCAGAGGAACCATGCGGCCATTGACCTTGGCTCCTGTGGCTTTCTCACCGACCTTGGTATGGATCTCATAGGCAAAGTCAATCGGGCCCGAGTCCTTAGGCAGAGAGCGCACTGCTCCATCCGGTGTGAAAACGTAAATTTCCTCAGCCAGATAGCTCTCCTTGACCGAGTCAACGAAATCCTTGGCATTGTTAGACTGGTCTTGCAGCTCCATCAACTCCTTGATCCAGTTCATCCCGATGGCTGATTCTTTGCTGTCTACCTGACCCTTGACACCTTTCTTGTAAGCCCAGTGGGCTGCAACCCCATACTCAGCGACCTCATGCATTTCCTTGGTCCGAATCTGAAACTCAATCGGACCTTTGGGTCCATAAACGGTCGTATGGATAGACTGGTAGCCATTGGCCTTGCGGTTGGCAATATAATCCTTGAACCGCCCCGGCATCGGCCGCCAAAGCTCATGAATGTAGCCCAGCATAGCATAAACATCACTTTGAGTATCCAAGATACAGCGAATGGCGATCAGATCATAAATCTCATCAAAACGCTTCTTCTTGTCCTGCATCTTGCGATAGATCGAGTAGATATGCTTGGGCCGGCCATAAATCTTGCCGTGCAGATTGCGCTCGCCAGCATAGGTCTCAATCTTCTGAACCACCTCTTCTACCAGTTCTTCACGTTCCCGACGCTTCTCCTTCATCATGTGGGAAATTTTGTAAAATTCCACTTCATTGAGATAACGGAAAGACAAATCCTCCAGCTCCCACTTGACACTGGAAATCCCTAGGCGATGAGCCAAGGGTGCGTAAATTTCCATTGTCTCTCGGGAAATCCGCTCCTGCTTATCCTTGCGCAGGTGCTTGAGCGTCCGCATATTGTGGAGACGGTCTGCCAACTTGACCAAAATAACCCGAATATCCTCCGACATGGCCATCAGCATCTTACGGTGATTTTCTGCCAGCTGCTCCTCGTGGGATTTGTACTTGACCTTACCCAGCTTGGTAACCCCATCCACAATCACGCGCACATCCGTCCCAAACTCTCTTTCCAAATCATCCAGCGTTGCACGTGTATCCTCAACCACATCATGCAGAAAGCCGCAGGCAACCGTTACCGCATCTAGCTTGAGCGTGGCCAAAATCCCTGCCACCTGAATAGGATGCACAATATAAGGCTCACCTGACCTACGGAACTGCCCACTGTGACAGTCAATCGCATAGATCAAAGCTTTCTGTATGAAGGCCATATCCTCCGCAGCCAGATATTTTCTCGTAAGGGCCAATACCTGATCGCCCGTCAAATTCACTTCTTTTGGCATCTCGTCTCTCCAATTCCTGCCTACTATTTTATCACTTTTAGCCCAATATGAAAACCTAGAAGACGATTCTGTGTTTGTTTTAGTACAAAAAAGTGGAATCAATAATAGGTAGTAAGCTCTAAACTGAAGTTAGCCTCCTAAAACTTAAAAAACATCTATATCTTATACTAATTATTGACCAAACCCCAAGCAAAGAAACATAGAGATACAAAACTACTCCGCTCTAAAATTTTGAATAGGCACTTAAAGCAAAAAGGGAAATCGGTTTCAAGATTTGAAAGGGAAACAGCCTTCCGTACAAAATCTATAAGAAATATTTATTTAGTCCACCTACTTAATATTCCAAGCAGCAGATTTCTCAAACAATTTTAATAAATTTTTTGAGAAATCATTAAAGTCAGCTATTTGAGCCTCAATTCTCATTTTTTTATGTTGTGCTTTAATCTTAAGATTAGATTTCTATACTTTTACTTATCTATTTAAAATAAGGCTGTGACATTTCTATCACAGCCTTATCCAATAATTCAAGAACTACTTGAATAAACGAAGCTAAGTATAGATGATATACACAAGTTTCATCATTACTTTCTACACCTTCCAGTAGCATTTCTATTGCTAAGATTCTACCTATTCAAATTGTTCCTCTTCTTCTTTTTCAACCATCTTCTCTTTCTTTCTATGAGCGTACTCTCTAATTGTCAGACCCGTAGCAATGTTGGTTAAAAGTAAGATTACGAGTAAGTAAACCCATATTGGAGTATTTGATAAAACACCAGATTGGCTTGTTTTTTCAGTTACAACAGGATTGGATAAGAAATTCAAAACAGCTTGGTTATCTGTTCCGTTTGAACGAGCATTTGATAATACTCCTTGAAAGTTCTTATTAAACTCAGTACTATCTTCAATATTTTTGGCCTGATTCTTAATAAGCGACTCTGTTTGTTGGTGAACTTCCTTCACTTCTCCTTGGACCCTTTTAGCTTGCTCTGCTAAAGTGTTAAATTGCGTATCCATAGATCCGATTGCATTTCCATTAGAGGCGATTGTATCAGATGTATTTCGAGTACTAGATGCAAGCTTTGTAACAATATCTAGCAAACTATTACTACTATCATCAGTTGTATAAAGTCTATTATTAGATAAACTGTCACTAGAACTTGTTGGAGAAACTTCCAGAAGTTCTGGACTATTTTTCTTCCACTCTTCATACTGTTTATTTAAATCGTCAACGGCTTGTTGATGCCAATCAGATAGTTCTCCAACAATTGCAGCAAAATAATCATTCGGTAATTCTTCTTTTGTCAGTTGTGGAAGAGAAGCGGTATTTTTCTGAAGTCGATTTATCTCTGCACTTAACTTAACATATAATTCAATCCCTGACTGTCGATATTGGTCCACATCTTCTGGTTGTAGTTTATCCGCTACAGACGATGGCGAAATATTCCCATACATCTTTGCAACTGAGTTACTTGCTGGATTAGCAATATCAATATCGTAGGACGAAGATGGGCTTCCATATAGGTTCTTAATCGTAGCTGCCGCGGTATCAATTCTAGATAGTTGTTCAAAAATATTAGACAAATCTGTCTTAATTAATGCATCATTTCCCTTATTGTTATCATAAAAGAAACTGTATTGTAAAGGTATTCTCTCACTACCAATCTCAAGATCAAATGCAACCGTATTGAGACCATAATTAGGAGAAAGCTGAATTTGCAGTTGGAGACTAGTAGGTTCAGAAATACTATCAACACTTGGAACTACCGTAGCTCCCTGAGCCCCTTGAACCTGTATATTCGTCACACGGATAGTAGTTGCAGTATATTTATTACCCCCATTTCCTTCAGAAGTCATCTCAGGGTAAACATGCTCCATTGTAACTGTTTTTGCATCTGTTGACGGCAAAGAATCATTAGCTACCGTTATAAAAGTATAGCCTGGCATTGAGCCAGTAGTAGCACCTTTAACACTAGCATAGCTAGCTAACAAGTTTAATTTTGCATAATAAGAAGCAATTTGGTCATCTGTTAAAGCCCCAAACTCTTTTAGTTTATTAAATAAGGTCGCGTAATCCCCAGAATTAACACTAATAGAAGCAATTGTACTATTTACATAATTAGTATAATCTCCAGGCAACTCATCTGAATCTGATAAAGTATTAACAACCTGTTTGGCCAGCGCCTGCCTCACATTATCTTTATCCACACCATCACTAACAGCTTTTAAAATCGCATCTTTATCATCTCCCAAAGAACTTGTATCAACCTGCACCCCATTAAAATAATTCTGGGAAATTTGGTCACGAGAACCCTCAAGAGAGTTTCTAATGGACTCCAGTTCCTTTTGAGATTGCTCAATCTGCTCTTGAGAATGATTTATTTTATCATTATAACTTTCTATGTGCTTAGCTAAACGAAGCAAATAAGAATCTGGTTCATTTGGCTCAGTAGGTGATTCTGTATTCCCAAAAAGATGTAAATAACTTATTGAATTTTTATAAAGGTCAAGATATAATTTGTTATCTTTATCATACTGATTCTTAACAGAGTTTCCCGCCACCTGAGCATTATGATTAGCAACTTGTGATTGAACTTGCTTATACTTTAAAATTGGATCTGTTTGGCCCATTAAAGATTCGGCATTTCTTTTTAATAAATCAGCAGTTGAAGTTTTGAAAGTTGATGTCGCTTGCTCAAATGATCTATTAGAGGACTGAACACTCTCTGCAATTGAAGGGATCGAATCTATTGATTTGATACTCCTATCAGCAGGTTGAACAATTGAAGTAGATAAAGAATCATAGATATCAGACTCGTCACCAACAATTGTATTCATCTGAAGTTTAGCATCATCAAGGTTATTAATGACACTTGTAAAGTACAGACGAATTGTTTTCTGATTCAAACTATTAACATAATCTCCAACCTGCTGGGCCATCTCAAGCGACTGTTCTTTTTTTACAGAATCTTTTACTTTATATGTAATTTTGGCCTTTTCAGGATTAAAACTAGATAGCTGCAATATATTGTGTGAAAAATCTTTAGGAATGTAAATGATAGCTTCGAGGGAATTGTCTTTGTACTGACTCTCCGCCTGATCCCTAGACATGACTTTCCAACTTGCTTTTTTTCTCTCATCTTTTACTAGTAATTTTGTAAAATCATCTCCAAAATTATATTGAGCGCTATTTAACTGTTCGCCTTCGTCTTGATTTACAATCCCAATACGAAGATGTGTCTTCTCTTTAGTCCCTAGAACAAAAGAAAGGCTATCTGACTGTCCCATATAGATAAGAAGTCCTGCAGTAATTACTATACATAAAATAGCCAAGCCTTTCCTAAGCAAGTGATTTTTTCCTTTTTTTATACCCATTATGGATTTTTCTCCTAAATTGATTTTAACATTATCATCAAAATATTTATAATTTATTTATGATAATATACATCCTACAATCATTATAATTATTACAAATAGTAGGATTTCTTCTATTATAGCATATTCAGAAATTATTATGGAAGCTTTATGTACCTATTTTTCTTGCGGAATTCTCAAACGATGAACACTTCTACCAACGAAGAACTGTGTTTCATTAAGTTCAACCAACGGTTCATTGTATTGAGTACGACCAGGCACAACTTTCTGTTCGTTAAAGATGGTACCAAACGTTCCCATTGGAACATTTTGGCGAAGCCGTTTGAAGAACGGTGTGAATTTGCTAACTATGCCACTTTGATAACCATGGAAAATCAAATGAATATTGACCGACGAAGATTTTGTGAACAAAGTATTTACATCTTTATCCATCAGTACAATCTTATCACCAGCTAAGTTTATATCTGGAAGATAAACAAACATTGGTTGCTCTCTACGCTTACCAGACTGAATAATGCCTAATAGTTCACCAAGGAATTGGCTAATATTCGACTCCTCAATTCTAGTATCAAAGTGTTCATTCATACCAACAAAACGTCCATCAGTATCAACCACTACGCGATCAACTTTCCCAGAAAACTCTGAAAAAGCAGATAATATCGTACGCTCAATACTATATGTTTGAGAAGGAGTATCATCCATGAGAAGAATAAATTCATAGTTCATTGGTTCGATAGAGCGAACCAACGTTGTTTCCTTATCATAACCAATTGGAATATTGTATTTTTGCCGTTCCTCTTGGACAGCTACATCATTTTCAAATTGCTCAAAAGTAATTTCATTAGCCAGCATTGGAACAGCTTCTGGTCTAGGGCCATCCCATAACTTATCCATTACCTCAATAGCGTTTTCTAAACTCTGCAGTCTTTCAAGATTGGAACTTCCTTCTGTTGCAAGGTATACTTGAAAACGAATAGGTTCTTCAAATCTAATCTGACCACGACCAGGAATTACTTGATCAGCTAGAGCATCAAAACCAATAAGATCTTTTTTAGAATCCTTGTCGACCAAATACAAAACAAACTGTGTAGCAAAATTACTTCGCATACTTAACTTCATAGTAGTGTTCCGAAGAACTGTTGCTATCAAATAGATACCTAAGCTTGCGCCCTCACGTAACACCTGATGAAAAGCGGATTCAACAGAACTTTCGAGTGGATGATCACGTACAGTATCATAAGAGTCAACAATATTTAAAATGAATGGTAAATACTGACCTGTCTTCTGCTCATACTGTTCAATAGAAGTAACTCCATATTCCGCCAATAAATCACGGCGTTTTTGTATTTCTTTTTGTAAACTCTTAAGGAGCTTCAATAGTTTTTCGGCATCATCTAGAGTAGCAATATCTGCCACATGCGGTAAACCTTTCAGAGGAAACAGTCCATTCGTTCCAAAATCAAACAGGTTAAATTGCATTTGATCTGGTCTATTAAGCCGAGCAAAATTCATAACTAGCGTCTGAAGCGCTTGAGATTTCCCAAACCCTGGGGAAGCATAAATGATACTGTGACTAAACTCTTCTAAATCAAATTCTAGCATCCGCTGATCCTGCTCTGAAGGAATATCCATTAGAGCAAAAGGAGCTTTGTGAAGTTTCTTCTCTGTCCATTTCGTAGTTAAAACCGGTGACGTAATATCTTCATCAAGCGGAGGTAACCATGGCTTAGCTGGTATACAAAGGTCTACATTCTTTGCGTGTTGAGCAATATATTCCACAACAGCATCTAGTTCAGTCTCATCAGTATTAGCATCTGTGCTGACCGTCTCTTCCAAGTAAGACAAATCTGTAGTAGCGAGTTCATACTGCCCCAGCTCATTGATTATCCAAAGCCGATTGTCAACTTCTTCACTACGAGCTTTCACTGTTGGTGCATATCGTGCTCCACTCCATGCTGATTGAAAGAGTTCATATATTTCATTATTCCCAACTTGTAAATAGGCACGACCTGGCTGAGTAATACTTGCAGCATCTGGTGTTTTTATAATCTCATTTGAATCCGCTTTTTCCGCCACTTTGAGTGCCAACTTAAATCGAGAATTAGACCAAATTTGATCATTAACAACTCCTGAAGGCTTTTGAGTAGCTAGAATCAAATGAATCCCTAGGGAACGTCCAATACGCGCTGTTGTTACAAGTTCTGTCATAAACTCAGGTTCATTTTGCTTCAACTCAGCAAACTCATCCGAGATCAAAAATAGATGTGGAAGTGGCTCAGTAGGGAAATCTCCCTCTATTCCAGAGCGACCTTCCTTGTATAATTTTGTATATCCATTAATATGATTGACCCCAAATCTACCAAATAGGCGTTGACGCTTTTGCAACTCTGCTCTAA
This sequence comes from Streptococcus sanguinis, assembly GCF_020729765.1. Lineage (GTDB taxonomy): Bacteria > Bacillota > Bacilli > Lactobacillales > Streptococcaceae > Streptococcus > Streptococcus sanguinis_Q. Next base: position 141,407 of record NZ_JAJEPD010000051.1, read on the forward strand.
TGGAAGCTAACGCGCGCTGGATTCCTGCTCCATCTAAGTTTGTGATAACGCCCATCAAATGTGGCAAATCTTTAAATAAATTTGCCATCCCTCCACCTTTAAAGTCTATTGGGAGAAAACCAATATCTTCTGGACTAAAGTTTAATGCTAGCGATAAAATGTAAGATTGTAATATCTCCGACTTACCCGATCCCGTTGTCCCGGCAACAAGACCGTGAGGACCATGAGCACGCTCATGTAAGTTCAAGTAGACAATATCATCTTTTCCTCGAACCCCAAGTGGAACAGCAAGGCTCTTCGATGTATCTCCTCGAGCCCATCGGCTAGAAATATTTAAGTCCCCAACTTGTTCTACATTATACAATTCTAAGAATGTAATTGCATCAGGAAGTGCATTTTTTTGAGTTTCCTCATGAACTAGATTACTTAAACTACGAACAGCACCTTCATAATCATCTATCAACGGATACGGAGTAAAAACTTGGTTTACATATATTCCTCTATTATTGATTAAAGTAGCTGTATCTCCATTCTTTAAATCAATAAGCGTGGTTACCGTTTCAGGTAATTGGCGACGACTTTCTTTTACCCAAATAACAGTTACTCCAAAAGAAGCCAAATCTGCTCGTGAAAGACTTTCGTTGATAGCATGACCAGACAACAAGCGATCATCTGAAATGACTATCACAATCTGAGGTAAAAAGGTTCTTTCCTTCTGTTCCTTGTCTTGAATGCGAGACTGTAATACTTGATAAAGACTTGTAAGTACAGCATCTTTCGTACGATCATCATGTACAAAACCACGAACATTRATCATTGGTAACAGAAAATGAGGTAAAAACCGCCATTTCTTCCAAATTTGATCATAATCTTCCTGCGAAGTCAAATTAACAAATATTACATCGTGATAAGAATGAAAAGCTGCAACTTGCAATAAAAGTTGCTGGATAAACAACTGACCTATGTCATGTTGAGCAACCAGCCCAACAATATTCTGAGCAAGTGTTGTCGTAACAGGAACACCTTTTTGTTTCTCATAAGTCTTTAACAAATCTTGAGAAAAAATTGTCAGCTTGTCTTTGGTTAAAAAGTCCGTTTGATAATCAATTTGAAGCTGACTATCAATATCTCCCAAGCCAAGCGAGACAGTCATAAAATCCTCATTAAAAGGTAAGCGTTCATAGAGACGTTCATCATAACGCATAATCATATCAATTAACGTATTGATATTCGGTTGCTGATAAAATAGAATATTCTTTTCCTCTGCATAATGCTTATGTAGAGTGGATAATTGTTTTAATAAATACGCCTCGTAATCTTCTACCCTTGTTATCTTCTTTTGTTTATAATCTTTTTTATCAGTAAAATAACT
>NZ_JAJEPD010000052.1:0-31845 GCF_020729765.1 Streptococcus sanguinis
AGGAAATTGCTCAATCAGGCAAATCTTTAGAAGAATATTTCGGCATTACTGGTGGAGGCTATGAAGATCAGTAGTCACATCATCCATTAGAAGGAGGAAGAAAATGAAATTTTTTGTTACCAATCCCAATAATGATTTTGCAGAAACACCTGTGCAAGAAGAAGGCAGAATCATCCATCATCTGCATCTTGCTAAAGGAAAAGAAGTACCAGAGCACAGTGCTGATGCACTAGTAACAGTTGTTTGATAACTAAGAGGTGGCTATCTTCCTCCCCGACCAAGCTGTGTGGCTCATTGGGCTCCATCGTCAAAAAGGAACCTGCCACTAACCGAACGGTTTGTTCGCCAGCAGAAAAGCTTACATCTCCCGACAAACAAACAACTGTTACTAGTGCATCAGCACTGTGCTCTGGTACTTCTTTTCCTTTAGCAAGATGCAGATGATGGATGATTCTGCCTTCTTCTTGCACAGGTGTTTCTGCAAAATCATTATTGGGATTGGTAACAAAAAATTTCATTTTCTTCCTCCTTCTAATGGATGATGTGACTACTGATCTTCATAGCCTCCACCAGTAATGCCGAAATATTCTTCTAAAGATTTGCCTGATTGAGCAATTTCCTTAGCTTCTTGACCAATATAACGCAGATGCCAACTTTCAGGCATATAGCCAGTTGAACCTTCCTTGCCCTCTAGATAGCGAACGATAAAACCGTATTTATAGGCGTTATCTAGAAGCCACTGACTTGCTCCAGCTTCTTGTACGAGATTACCATTCTTGTCAATCAAGTCAAATGCCAAACCAGTCTGGTGCTCGCTGTAGCCTGGTCGAGCTGAATAGCGGTCTGCAGCTGCCTTACCATCCTGATTGACATAATTTTGATAGAGTTCTGTCTGAGTATCATAGCTACGGAAACCACTATATTGGTCGCTAATTGCATAGCCTTGTGCCTGCATGTCTGCAATCAGTTTGAGCAATTCTGCTTTAGCAGTCGCATCCTCACCTGGGTTATAGGAAGGAGACAAAGGGTAGTGTTTGTTGACAACAAGAATCTCATCATATTTCCCTTTGACACTGTAGTAGCTACCGTTATAAGAAACATTTTGATCAAGAGTTTTGGCCTCGTGATTTTGCTCCTTTTTAGTATCAGGGCTGTCTGAAGATCTTGTCGTATCTTGGCTAGAATTTTTGTCTTTTTCAGCATCTTGTTTCTTAACTGTACTAGTTGAGCTAGCCGCTTGTTTATCAGAGCTATCTCCAGTAGTGTCTTTACCAGACGAACACGCGCCTAGAACAAGAACAGATGCTGCAAGAAGAATTAGTTTACTGTATTTCATTGTCATAATATCAACCTTCTGAAACTTCAAGATTATAGATTACAAAAGAATCCCCACTAGGTTTCAAGTAATAAGTCTTATTTTTACGATTTACACTATTTGGAGTGTTATCGACATAGTGGACTGTATAGTCCTCATATGTTGTCACGATATAGGAACCATTTTCTTCCTTGATTTCGCGGATATCCAAAGCTCCTGGCTCATAATAGTTAATTTTCGCTTTCTTAACACCACCACCAGTGGTCCACTCAACCATTTCTCGATATACTGCACTAGAGGTATCGTAGTATTGAGAATAGTTGTTGCTTCTGTTAGAAACTGAGCTGAAAACAGCACTGCGGTAGTCATTAAGGAAAGTAGAGACTTTTGCTTTTTGAGCCTCAACCTTTTTCGCTTCTTCGTTCTTTTCTCTAATCTTAGAAACTACTTCCTTAGGAAGCGATAATTTCACATTAGTAGTATCATCTTCCACAATCACTGTCTCTTTATTGGTAGTAAAGGTAGTATCAGAGATAGTAAACTTGGCATAAATTTCAAGCTCTTGATAAGGAACAAGCTGCAACTCAGGGGTCAAACTGCTACCACTTTCTTTACCATTAACAACGATTTTAATATCTGTTGCTTTTGAAGTTTCAGAAGGCATCGTAATTTTTAGCTGTTTCTTTTCAGATTTGAGATCCAGTTTGATTTCATTATCTTTAGCCGTAGCTAAATCAAGCTGAACCTTACTTTCTACATCTCCAACATCCGTCTTACCTTTGAGTGTAAAGTCTTGTTTGATGAAGTGATATTCACCCAATTCAGTGTCTGTATTTTTCTTAAGAGTAATAGTTTTTTTCTCACCAGGTTTAATGGTAGCATTATCCAAATTTGTATTGACTTTAACTTTGACTGGATAGGAAACCATTTGATATTCCTGGAAAATACCAAATTTCTTACTCTTTTCAGTAACACCTAAAATCTTATTATTGTTGTCATCAATATAAGCAGATTTGCCATTTGACTCAACAATATTATCTAGCTCAGTTTCGAGATTAATTTCCTGGCTCTCTAGGTGCTCAACTAAAGCTCTTGCTTCAGCACGCGTCCACTTATCGGATTGAGTAGAAAGAAGACTTGCCACTTCATCAAAGTCTTTACTAGAGACGGCTTTTGCAAAATGGTCTGTGACCACTTTAACTCCAGTTATAGAATTTAAATAGAAGAATGCTCCAATCAAAGCGGCAACTAAAACGGTTGGAGCCCCAATCAAGATTGCTTGCTTCTTTGATATTCTCTTTTTAGCCTTTTTTACCGGTTTCTGTGGTAATTGCGAGTCGAGCAATTCAGACCGAATAGGCAAGTTAGAGAATCCTTGACTCTTAGCTTCTGCAAATTCTTCTTTGGTAGGTTTTCGACCAATATTATTTTCAAAAGCTTGCAGCCAATTCTTACGAAGCTCTTCATATTGGGTAGATTCAAATGCGCCTTGCTTCTCATCTTGGGAAGATGGTTGAACCGATTCTTCTGTGACAGAATCTTCAGAAGTTGTCTCCTGAACAATATCTTGATTATCAGAAGCTTCATCAGTAGTATTTTCTACTGATGAAGTATCTGTGGTTGCTTCCCCTGCTTCGCCTGCAATCTCCTTAATCTTTTTTGGATCAAAGTTAGATTGTTTGCCGGCTTGGAACTCACTTGCAGTTGGTTTTCGACCAATTACTTTTTCAAAGAGATCAACCCATTTTTCTTTTGTTGCCATAAATCTCCTCCAATTATTACATCATTATGATACTAGCTAGTAGAGAAAAAGCGATGAAAGAGAAGATAATTGTAATCACACCATTGATAATAATGGCCAATAGATATTTATAAAAAGGATCCATAGAGTTGTTTGTCTTGGAATAAATCAAAGCAAAGGTAGCTCCAACTCCAATCAACAAGAGTCCAATCCATGTGAAGAACAGAGATAAATGAATAACACCCAACAGAGCAAACAGAGCTGAAGCAGCAATAAATGGAAGAACAACGGCATAAAGTCGACCATACCAATCAAAAGCCTTATTAAAGGTAAAACTTCTATCTTGGTAGACCAAACGCTTCACAACAAAACCACCTAATATAATAGAGAAAAGGAAGAGAGCCGCTGCTATCAGAGAAACAAAGAAGACTTTGAAATTAAAAGTCGGTCCATTATACATACCAAAACTCATGATACCAATGGTACTGAAAATATTGTAGTTTGCAACAATAGCAAAAAAGAACGCTGTCAAACCTAGAGAAAGGTAACCATTCACCTTACTGCTCTCAACTTCAGATGTCGGTGATTTCCAAGCTGAAACGAGCCAAGCCCAGAAACCTTTCATTGTTTTAGAAAACTCGCTGGGTTGAGGAGGTTGCTGACTGTAATAAGCCTGTGGTCCTTGTTGAGGTATTTGTGAATTGAACTGTCCTTGCTGCTGATTGTTCTGATAAGCTTGCGGACCAGAAGACTGAGGCTGTCCAGCAAAGGGACTTGCTTGCTGAAATCCTTGTTGCTGATAAGCTTGTCCCTGATTTGCAAATTGATTTGGATTTGCTTGTTGCTGAGGAACTTCTTGATATTGTTGAGAAGCCTGCTGAGCAAAAGGCTGTTGGAAGTTTTGCGGCTGTTCAAAGCTTGATGAAGCCGGACTAGCTTCACTAGAGGCTTGCTCCGCACTTACCTGTTCAGCTTCAACAAATTCCCCGGCAGCCAATGCTTGGGCAATTTCCTCCTCTGTAGCCGAGCGTCCATTAACGGCCTCAAAATATTCAAGCCAATCTTGTTTTGACATAAAATATCTCCTATCTATAAATTATTATACTACTATAGTATACAAAAAAAGGGCCGGAAATTCAATCTATTCCGGCATTTGCTCTTCTTAATCGCTTGTCATATCGTCAATTTAGCAGGAAAAGCTTCCACTCCTCCTTCGACATTAGTTACTTGGTAACCCTTAGCTTCCAAAAATTCGCAGGCACGCGCTGAGCGTCCGCCTTTTTGACAGATGATATGGTAGGGGATTTGTTTATCTAGTTTTCCATAATTTTCAGGCAAGGTGCTGAGAGGCAGATTCTGAGCCCCAGAGATATGTCCAGCAGTAAATTCATCCACCTCGCGAACGTCAATCAAGCGCAGTTCTTCTGCCTGCAATTTGTCATATAAATCTTTCGCACTAATTTTTTGCATTCTTTTTCTCCTATTCATTCATAATCACAATTTTTCCAAAACCTGCCGTCCCCTCTATAAAAGCATGAGCTTTGGGCACTTGCTCTAGGGAAAAGACACGCCTTGGTGTAACATTGACCTGGTACCGGTCAATATAGTCAAATAATTCATTCATCAAGTCTTGACTCACATGAGCAGAGTGAAAACTTGTCAGAAAACTGTTATTTCTAATTTCCTCAATTGGGTTGAAACCATTCAACTCCCACTGGCCACCCAAGAGGCCAGTCACACAGATAATCCCGCCCTCTGCGATATGGTCAAAAGAATCCTTGACAGTTGCAGGACCGACCAACTCAAGGATTTTATCAAACTTCTCCTCTGTTTCCAGTCGGCCATCCTGGTCTATGATGATATCGTCGTAGGCTTGGTGCTTGAGTAGAAACTGTTTGGAACCGCTATTGACCGAGCCCACGATATGTGTGTCTGGAAACTGTGCCTTGACCAGACGAGCAAAGGCCAAACCGACACCGCTAGTGGCAGCCCGAACCAAAATCTTGTCATTGGGCTCAATGCGCAGATTTTTCATAGAACCTAGGGCAGTATAATAGGTCTCTGGCACTGCTGCCAGCTCTGTCCAGGTCAGGTTGGTCTCGACTGTATAAATTTGATCGTTCGGCAGGAGGACATACTCAGCATAAGAACCATCAAAAGCTCGCCCCATTTCTCCCATGATGGAAACCACTTTTTGATCGACCTCTAAATCTTCTCGAGTCGTCTTGGTCACTTGGCCAACACACTCAATACCTAAAATCCGAGGAAAGGCGACACTAGGCGATAAACCCTCACGAGTAAAAATCTCCGATCGGTTAATCCCAAACCCTCTGACCTTGACCAAGGTCCAGCCTTCTTGAAGTTGTGGAATCGGTCTTTCTTCCAGCAGAAGCTTTTCTGGACCACCTGCTTCGTAAATGACTATAGCTTTCATCGTTTCCATAGAATCACCTCGCTTTCTACAAAGTTTAGCATTCTAAGCTTAGACTTATCAAAAAGTCAGTCAGCTGCTCCTGCAAGTTCTAATAATGCTTTTACAAAATCCATCAGCCGGCTGTTTGAGAATCTCCTGAGGGAAGCACGTTGCTGGATATGTCCTTCATCCAAGATCAAGATAGAGGTACAAAGACGCTAGCAAACGAGTGATAGCAATCCGCTAGGTTTGACCACCTGATAGAGAAACTGGATAGTACTCCTCTATCACAGCAAAACAGTTAGTTAAAGCTCAAGAACTTGGTAAGAATAACCTAAATCTTGCAAGAATTTAAACAAATCTCTTGTAGAGATAAAGATAGTCTTTTCATTGGTATTAGGATGAAAAGTCATGATATCCTCTGATACGATGTCCTTATCAAAATAAACTTGAATATCTTTTTCTTCATTATTTAACAAACCAAAAGGTGAAACCGTTCCTGCTGGCAACTGCATTTTTTCATAGAGGGAATCCGCTGAGGCCATGCGAATACGGTTGGCTGAAACCAGCTCTTTAAACAAATCCATGTCCAAACTCTTCTTATCATCCATAATCAGCAGGTAATACTGGGTTTTCTTCCTGTTGGTCAAAAACATAGACTTAGTCCGAACACCTTCCATGCCTTCAATATAGCCATCTGCCTGCTCTGTCGTAAATGCAGGTGGGTGCTCCACCACATCAAAGGTGATCCCCAACTCTTGCAACTTGTTAGCTACTTGTTGATAAGCATCCATAGTTTTTCTCCTTTATTGATGAATAATCTTTTGCACCAACGCTTGCAAGTCTGGCACAACCTGCTCTGCAAACCAAGGATTTTTAGCCATCCAGATTTGGTTGCGAGGCGATGGGTGAACCAAAGGAAAAAAGTCAGGCAGGTAGTCTTGATAGTGCTGAACCGTCTCGGTCAGCTTGATATTTCCTGTTTGATGCAGATAGTATTTCTGTGCATACTGACCAATCAAAATGGTCAGCTCAATATCTGACAAAAGCTCTAAAATCGGCTGATGCCACTTTTCGGCAAAGCCCTTACGAGGTGGTAAATCACCAGACTTCCCATGCCCCGGAAAATAAAAATCCATGGGCAAAACTGCAAAGTATCCAGAATTATAAAAAATCTCTTCATCGACACCCAGCCATTCTCTCAGCCGGTCGCCACTCTTGTCCTTCCAGTAAAGCCCTGCCTGCTGAGTTTTCAGCCCCGGCGCTTGACCAATAATGTTAATCCGAGCATTCTTTGGTGCCGCAAAGAGTGGCTTGATTCCCTGCTCAGTAAATTCTTGATTTTCCGGATCAGACATGATGGCCTTGGCAATATCTTCTATTGTTTGCATGACAGCTCCTTGCAAAGAAACTCATCCAGCAAGGCCAAACGAGTTCTTCTTTTTTATTTGATTAGCTCGTAGATAGCCTCCGCGTAAATGGCCGCAGCACGGAAAAGGTCTTCTACATCTGTAAATTCATTGGCTTGATGCATAGTATTGACATAGTCTGGAAACATGGCGCCAAAAGCCACACCGCGCTTCAAAAGACGGCCAAAGGTTCCACCACCAATGACTTGCTCATGTCCTTTGAGACCAGTTTGTTTTTCATAAACACTCAAAAGAGTTGCTACCAACTCATCATCTGCTGGGACATAGTGCGGAGTGTGCCCATGCTCAGACAGACTTACTGACACAACACCAGCAACTTTTTCAAGACCGGTCTGAATCTTTTTCGGATCAGTTCCTTGCGGGTAACGGATGTTCAGAGCAATGGTATTCTCAGCCTTGGCACTGTCAAAATGGAAAACACCAGCATTCATGCTGAGAGCACCCATTCTAGCATCTGTATAAGCAATTCCTAACTTCTCACCTGTAAAGTCCTCGTGCAGAACTTGAGCTGCAACTTCCAGATAAGCTTTGGCGTCACCACCAAAGTCAAATTGGTTAAGGAAGAGAGCTAGATAGGTTGCTCCGTTGATACCGTCCTCTGGTGTAGAACCATGAGCTGATTTCCCAATGACTGTCACTTCAAGAGCGTCGCCATTTTCTTTCAGACTAGCTGAAACCTTGTGGGCAGTAGCAAAGTCTTGTAATTTGACATCCAATTCCGCTGCATCAATTGGCGCTGTAAAAATGGCTGTCGCTGATTCTGGCACCATATTCTCACGCAGTCCTCCAGTGAAGCTCTTGAGTTTAAAGCTGCCATCATTACTGTTACCAAAGTGGAGATATTCTGTGATATTCCCTTTTTCACCGTTAATGATTGGAAATTCCGCATCTGGTGAGAAACCAAAGTCTGGCTCAGGCAAACCAACATGCTTGAAATAATAGTCCATGTCTTGCCAACCGGATTCCTCGTCTGTCCCCACCACAAAGCGCACACGCTTAGATACTGGCAAGCCCAAGTCTTTGATGATTTTCAAACCATAGTAACAAGCCATGGTTGGACCTTTATCATCAGATGAACCACGCGCATAAAGTTTGCCATCAATAATTTCAGGTTTGTAAGGATCTGTATTCCAGCCACTCCCGGCAGGGACTACATCCATGTGGGCAAAAATCCCAAGTTCCTCCTCACCCTCACCAAAAGTAAAGTGACCAGCATAATTGTCCACGTTCTTGGTTTCATAGCCATCGCGTTCAGCAATTTCTAAAAACTTATGCAGAGCTTGAACAGGTCCAGGTCCAAAAGGATGCTCCTTGTCTGCCTTGGAATCGTCCCGCTCTGAGTTGATTTCTAAAAGACTGAACAAGTCAGCTAAGAGATCTTCTCTTCGTTTTTCAACTTCTGCTTTAAAATCAATTGTCATTATACATATTACCTCAATCTATAATTCGATTTAAATCATTATAGCTTACGAATTAAATCGTAAGCACAATTATATCACCGTTTCTCAATGATTTCATCAACTGGCAAACGATAACTAGGTTCTAGTTTTTCATCAGTATAACCAACAGTAATCAAGAGTTCCGGACGAAAACGCTCATCAATTTCCAAAACCTCATTAACCTTCGATTTGTCGAAACCTAAGATGATGTTAGAGCCGATGCCTTGGTCAGTCAGAGCCAGAACAAGATTCATAGCCACCAGACCAGCGTTAAGAGCTAAATAATCGCTCTTTTGCTGTTCACTATAGCGAGCAAACTCAGCTGGCAGATTCTGCATATAGAATTGGAGCTGCTCGTCAGAGAAATTCTTAACTCCAGCAACACGCGCAATCTTGCGAGCCCGCTTGGTCAAATCTGTATCCGTAAAGAGGGCAATAGTCACTGGTGCTTCCTTAATCTGGTCCACATTTCCTCCGAAAGCCGTCTCTGCTAAGGCTTGATTGCGCTCTCGTACTACTACAAACTTCCATGGCTGGCTATTGTGAGCACTGGGTGCCAAAGTTGCAATTTCAATCGCTGTGCGAACATCCTTTGGATCCACAGGCTTATCATTGAAATGCTTGGTTTCGTGGCGCTTTTTATTGAGTTCTAGAAATTTCATAAGTCGTATCCTTTTCTAAATATACTAGCTTCATTTTATCATATTTTGTAAGAGTTTGCAGAAGTTTTTCATTATTAAGGTTTCTTATCGCAGCTATAAATAATATATATTGGCTAATCAAGATAGTTTCTGATAAGCTATAAAATAATACCAATTTGAATGGAGTAAAACATGAGAAAAATCGTCCTGTTACTAATCATCCTTCCACTGTTAGCCGCCTGCAGTCACCAGAGCAATCCTCAAAAAAATTCGTCCCCAAAAACAATTACTGTTGCAACAGCTGGCGATGTCCCACCATTCGCCTATGAGGAAAACGGCAACCTGACTGGCTACGATATTGAAGTACTTAAAGCAATTGATGAGAAGCTCAGTGATTACGAAATTCACTTTCAAAGAACTGCTTGGGAAAGTATCTTCCCAGGACTTGATTCCGGTCACTATCAAGCTGCAGCCAATAACTTGAGTTACACAAAAGAGAGAGCAGATAAATACCTCTACTCACTCCCCATCTCAAAAAATCCTTTAGTACTCGTTAGTAATAAGAAGAATCCTTTAACTTCTCTTGAGCAAATAGCTGGTAAAACAACTCAAGAGGATATCGGAACATCGAACGCCCAATTCATCAACAATTGGAATCAAAAACACACTGAAAATCCAGCCACTATCCAGTACTCAGGAGAAGATATAGGAAAACGTATCTTTGACCTTTCTAATGGTGACTTTGATTTCCTAATCTTTGACAAAGTTTCCGTTCAAAAAATTATTAAAGAACGCGGCTTGGATCTATCTGTTGTTGATCTTCCTTCCACTGACAGTCCTAACAACTATATTATATTTTCTAGCGAAGAAAAAGCATTCAAGGAACAATTTGATAATGCATTAAGAGAACTCTATCAAGACGGAAGCCTTGAAAAACTCAGCAATACCTACCTTGGTGGTTCTTATCTACCAGATTCCTCTGAGTTGAAATAATAAAAGGATTGGCGCTCGCCAATCCTTTTATTATGGCTTTAGGACATAACACGAAAACCATCCACAATGTCTGGATGGTTATTCTAATTATTTAATTAAATTACTATATTCAAATCTTTCCCAGAAACTCCATCAATGAAAATTGGATTTAATGCCGGTTTTAATTTTTTAAGTTTGAACTTTTGAATTCTCGTTATTTCGGGTCGAAAAGAGATATTACCATCCGGAAATGTCCTTCTGATAATTCTATCATAGACATCTTTTACAAATTCTTCCCACTCCTTAGATGAAGAATTTACAAAGGCTGCTTCTGCATCTAATAAATACCTGATGCCATCTGCTCGATAAAAGGCTAATAAAGCAATTGAAAGAGTACACTTATAATGTTCAATAACTGCTTGTGGTACTTCAAAACCATTATCCCAGTTAAAATTATCAAGTAAAACAAACAGTTCGTCTTCGGTTTGAAGACTATTAATATACGATACAGCCTTAGCATTGCTTTCAGCATACAAAATATCAGATATTTCTTGCAACTGATGATTATCCATTCCCAAAGACAACTCCATTATAACAGTTATAATTTTCCCAATTTTTGCAAAGCTTTCATTTAAGTTTATTTTATAAGACTCTCTAAAATCCGATAAACTAATCTTTCAATCTATGTCTACAACTGGCTCCGCCACCTCTCGCAACTGTGCCTGTTCCTGCTCCTGAGTTTTCGGATTCAACTTCTCCCGCACTGCTTCTGCCACTGCTCGTGGAACGCCGACTTCGACGATTTGGTCGACACTGGCTTCTTTAATCTTGGTTAGAGATTTGAAGTGTTTCATAAGATTTTGCTTGCGTTTTGGTCCCAAGCCTTCAATGCCATCTAGCTGCGATGAGAAGGAATTCTTCGAACGGAGCTGACGGTGGAAGGTAATAGCAAAGCGGTGAACCTCATCTTGGATACGCTGGAGTAGGAAAAATTCCTGCGAATTGCGGGATAATTCTACAACCTGCAGAGGGTCACCAAAGAGCAATTCATGGGTCTGGTGCTTATCATTTTTTTGCAGTCCAGCGATGGGAATATCCAATCCCAACTGCTCCTGAATCACTTCTTTAGCAATATTGACTTGGCCCTGTCCTCCGTCAATGACTATCAGATCAGGCGGAGTCAGTCCATCACGAATCACCCTACTGTAGCGTCGCTTAATGACCTCACGCATACTGGCGTAGTCATCAGGTCCTACCACAGTCTTAATCTTATACTTGCGATAGTCCTTCTTACTTGGTTTACCATTGACAAAGACCACCATAGCCGATACAGGACTGGTTCCCATGATGTTGGAGTTATCAAAAGACTCAATGCGAACAGGCGTTGGAATGTTAAGGAGCTGCCCTAGATTCTCAATAGCACCTTGAGTCTTTTCAATAGATTTCTCCAAGAGGTCAAATTTCTGCTGGAGACTGACTCTAGCATTCTTGATAGCCAGATTGACCAGCTGTTTCTTTTCGCCTCGCTGAGGCTTAAGCACCTTGGTATCCACCATGGCCCGTACAGCTTCTTCGTCAATATCTGCCGGAATCAAAATTTCATTGGGCTTGAGGTGGGATTTTTCCTGATAGAACTGGCCAATATAGGTCAAAAAATCTTCGTCAGGATCATTGTAATAAGGAAAAAGATTGACATCGCGCTCGATTAACTTGCCCTGGCGGACAAAGAAGACCTGTACGCACATCCAGCCCTTATCTACATAGTAACCAAAGACATCCCGATTCTGCAAATCCTTGGCCATGACCCGCTGCTTGGTTCGCAGGGTGCCAATGGACTGAATCAAGTCGCGGTACTCTGCCGCTTTTTCAAACTCCATAGCTTGCGCTGCGCCAGCCATTTTCCCCCGTAAATCCTCAATAATCTGGTCATCCTGTCCCTTGAGAAAGGCAGCTACCTCCTGAGCCAGCTCTTTGAAATACTGGCTGTCTACTTGGCAAATAGTGTGAGCCTTGCACTGCCCCAGATGGTAGTAAAAGCAGACCTTTTCAGGCGGATTTGTACACTTGCGGAAAGGAAAGAGTCGATCCAAAAGACGCTTAATTTCATTGGCCGCACCGACATCCGGATAAGGACCAAAATAAAGTCCACCGTCCTTTTTGACTTGGCGCGTGATGATTAGGCGTGGATAGGTTTCGTTAGTAATCTTGATAAATGGATAGGACTTATCGTCCTTGAGCATGATATTGTACTTGGGCTGGTTTTCCTTGATTAGATTGATTTCCAGAAGCAAAGCCTCAATGTTAGACTCGGTGACAATAAACTCAAAATCCTCAATCTCAGAAACAAGAGCCTCCGTCTTGGTATCATGACTACCACGGAAATAAGAACGAACCCGGTTGCGCAGATTCTTGGCTTTGCCAACATAAATAATGGTATCGTTTTTGTCTTTGTGAATGTAACAGCCGGGACTGGTCGGCAACAGTTCCAGCTTTGATTGGATTAGCTTGTTCATAGGTCTATTATAGCAGAAAAGGGAAGCATTCAACAGGTAGACACTAGATTATTAGAAAATCATAAGTTTGATTCTTTTCATAGGTAATACTGAACTTTAACTTGTCTTTATATCTTCTTGCAAGTATCAAAAATCAATCTCAAAAGAAACATGATTTTCTTTATAACAAAGCATTTTCTAAGCAAAAATCAAGCAATCGATTGCACAGCCATTTTAATAGGCTTTGATTAAATAAACAGAAATAAAATAGAAAAATTTTAGAAAAATTAATATATTTTTAAAAAAATTTCAAAAAAAGACTTGACAAAAATTGCAAACGGTTGCATAATAGGATTGTAAATAAAAATTCCGGGAGGAAATAGGAATGAAAACATGGAAAAAAGTAGTATTGGGCAGTGTCAGCTTGCTGGCTGCAGGAACGCTGTTAGCAGCTTGTAGCTCGAACAGTAGCAAGGAGAACTCTTCTTCTAAAGCCGATAGCAAGACCTTGAAACTTTGGGTACCAACTGGTTCTAAAGATTCTTACTCTGATACAGTTAGCAAGTTCGAGAAAGAATCAGGCTACAAGGTTGACGTAGTCGAAATGGAAGATCCAAACGCTCAGGAAAATCTGACAAAAGATGCTAGTACTGCTGCTGATGTTTTCTCTCTGCCACACGACCAACTTGGTAAATTAGTTGAAGCTGGAGCTATTCAAGAAGTTCCTTCTAAAATGGCAGAAGAAGTCAAGAAAAACGATACTGAACAAGCAGCAATTGGTGCTCAATACAAAGGCAAAACTTATGCTTTCCCATACGGTATCGAATCACAAGTAACCTACTATAACAAGTCAAAACTTTCCGCTGATGATGTTAAGTCTTATGAAACCATCACTTCTAAAGCTAAATTTGGTGGAAACTTGAAAGAGGCTAATGGATACATCACTGCTCCACTCTTCCTTTCTGTTGGCGACACTCTCTTTGGTAAAGATGGTGAGCAAGTAGACGGAACAAACTGGGGTAACGAAGCCGGTGTCAACGTTCTGAAGTTCATCGCAGCTCAAAAGAATAACAGCGGTTTTGTGAACGTAGATGCTTCTAACCTTCTTGCTAAATTTGAAGATGGTTCAGTTGACGCTTTCCAATCAGGTCCATGGGACTACGCAGCTGCTGAAAAAGCTGTCGGCAAAGACAACCTTGGTATCTCTGTTTACCCAACTGTTAACATCGGTGGACAAGACGTTCAACAAAAAGCCTTCCTCGGTGTAAAACTTTACGCAGTTAACCAAACACCTTCAAACGGCGACACTGACCGTATCGCAGCAAGCTACAAACTGGCTCAAGTGCTTACTAGCAAAGAAAGCCAAGAAAACCAATTCAAGTTTGAAGGACGTCACATCATCCCTGCTAACAAAGAAGTGCAAGAGTCTGAAGATGTTAAGAAAGATGCCTTGGCACAAGCTGTTATCACAATGGGATCTTCTGATACCTACACAACAGTTATGCCTAAACTTAGCCAAATGTCTGTCTTCTGGACTGAAAGTGCTGCAATCCTCAGCGATGCTTACAACGGTAAATTTGGTGAAGATCAATACCTCGCAAAATTACAACAGTTTGATAAAGATTTAGCAGCAGCTAAATAATCCTCAAACGAATAAAAATAAGCATTGAAGTGAGGAGGGCAGCCTCCTCACTTCTTTCTTTGTAAATATAAGGAGAATACTATGACTCAGTCATCTTATGACAATGCATCCATGGTTCAGGTCTTTAAAGAGGGAACTTGGGATGTCAAACTCTCTTTTCTGGTAATGGGACTGAGCAACCTTGTAAACAAACAATTTATCAAGGGGCTGCTCTTCCTCTTCTCAGAAATTGCTTTCCTGATTGCTTTTGCAGTCCAAATCATACCAGCTATTGGTGGCATGATTACATTGGGGACTCAAGAGCAGGGAGAGGCTATCAAAAAAGTTAACGGTTTGGAAATCACCGTTCAAGTAGCGGGTGACAACTCTATGCTGATGCTGATTTTTGGACTTGCTTCTCTTATCTTCTGTGCAGTCTTCGCCTACATCTACTGGTGTAACCTGAAAAGTGCTCGTCACTTGATGGCACTCAAGCAGTCTGGTCAGAAGATTCCTAACTTCGTTGAGGACTTTAAGACGCTTGCTGACGGCCGCTTCCACATGGGTCTAATGAGCATTCCTCTCATTGGAGTACTGCTCTTTACCATCCTGCCTCTGATCTATATGATCTGCTTGGCCTTTACTAACTTTGACCATAAGCATCCAGCTCCTAAGTCACTTTTTGACTGGGTTGGCTTCTCTAGCTTTGGTGATGTTTTCTCAGGTCGCATGGCTAGCACCTTCTTCCCACTTTTAGGCTGGACCTTGATTTGGGCGGTTGCTGCGACAGCTACTACATTCTTCTTCGGTATTGTTTTAGCTCTCTTGCTCAATACCAAAGGCCTCAGGTACAAGAAAGTTTGGCGCACACTCTTCGTTATTACTATCGCAGTTCCACAATTCGTATCCCTGCTCTTAATGCGTAATTTCCTGAATGACAATGGACCTTTGAACGGATTATTGCAAAGCCTCCATCTCATTCAGCATCCAATTCCATTCTTGAGTGACCCTGTTTGGGCTAAGTTCTCAATCATCCTTGTCAATATGTGGATTGGTATTCCATTTACCATGCTGGTAGCGACTGGGATTATCATGAACCTACCTAGCGAGCAAATCGAAGCTGCTGAGATTGATGGAGCTAGCAAGCTTCAAATCTTCAAGAGCATTACTTTCCCTCAAATTCTCTTGATTATGGCGCCATCACTCATTCAGCAGTTTATAGGAAACATCAATAACTTCAACGTTATCTACTTCCTGACAGGCGGTGGACCTACTAACTCTTCCTACTATCAGGCAGGCTCAACTGACCTCTTGGTTACCTGGCTCTATAAACTGACCGTTTCAGCCAAGGATTACAATCTGGCATCTGTTATCGGTATCCTGATCTTTGCAATCTCTGCAGCCTTCAGTCTCTTAGCCTATACTAGATCCGCATCATTCAAGGAAGGAACTGCTAAATAATGAAAAATAGAAAAAAACTCAGTTTATTAGGGATTTATGTCTTACTGGCTGTTCTAGCATTTATCTGGCTTACACCGATTATCTGGATTTTTCTGACCAGCTTCCGTGGTGAAGGTTCTAATGCGGTCCCTTACTTCTTCCCTAAGACCTATACTCTTGACAACTATATCAGACTGTTTAATAACAACACATATCCTTTTGTTCAGTGGTTTATGAATACCCTGATTGTTGCGACAGCGACCTGTATCCTGTCTACTTTGATTACCGTGGGTATGGCTTACTCACTCAGCCGTATCAAATTCAAGCATAAAAATCGTTTCCTCAAGTTGGCTCTGGTACTTAACATGTTCCCGGGCTTCATGTCTATGATTGCGGTTTACTACATCTTGAAAGCACTCAATTTGACACAAACCCTGACTTCATTGATTCTAGTTTATTCAGCTGGAGCGGCTCTAGGCTTCTATATTGCTAAAGGTTTCTTTGATACAATCCCATATTCTTTGGACGAATCCGCTATGATCGACGGAGCGACTCGCTTCCAAATTTTCCGGACTATTACATTGCCGCTGTCAAAACCAATTATCGTTTATACAGCGCTTATGGCTTTCATGGGACCATGGGTTGACTTCATCTTTGCCTCTGTCATCCTAGGCGATGTCAAGGAAAAATACACAGTCGCTTTAGGACTTTTCCAAATGCTTAATAAAGATGCCATCAATAAATGGTTCTTGCCTTTCACATCTGGAGCGATTATCATCGCTATCCCTATTACTCTTCTCTTCATCTTCATGCAGAAATACTACGTAGAAGGTGTTACAGGCGGAGCGGTCAAATAGAATCTATTATGTATATCAAAAACTTCCGACAATTTAAATCGGAAGTTTTTATCTTTCTTAGAAAATATGGAACTTAACTCCTCATCACTTTTATATGAGATTACTTATTAACTTGGACAAAAAATGAGTCTGGAAATTATTCCAGGCTCATTTTGTATTTCTTTAATTATAATCTTCGTCTCTACGACGGCGTTTGTTGGTTCCCAAAAAGGCAGCTACACCAAGTGCCATACCAAAAATTGCAAGGCGTTCTGCTTCTGAACCAGTATTTGGCAGAATAGCAGGAACTGTTGGAGCCTTATCAGCAGTTGTAGCCACGCTAGCAAGTTGAGCTGCAGGATTTACAACAAAATCAGTGAATACGTCACTACCTGCCGCTTGAACAGCACCTGTAGTTGCTCCTTTGACTTCACGAGTGTTCGCATGAACTTCTGCAGTCTTAGCATCTGAATCTTTCTTAGATTCATCCTCTGCACCTGGACCAGCAGCTCCGCCTTTTACAGCTGTTAGAGTCTGTTTATCTTCACCTGAGCGATAGTTGCTATTCAGAGCATTTCCATATAGGAGAGATGCTTGATTCAAGATATTCAAGAGAGTTTCATAATTCGCTTGAAGACTGTTGTAGGATTCCTCAAGGACAGCTAAAGTTGCAGTCTCTTGATCTAAGATTGCTTGTTTAGCTTCATAATCAAGCTGCGCTTCTGCCAACTCCCGCTCTGCTTCTGCAAGTAACTGAGGAGCATTTTGAAGGTCTATAACTTTCTTTTTAGCTGCTGCTAATGTCTTTTGAGCAGCCAACAAATCCTCTTGAGCAGTTGTCAAACTAGCTTTCGCAGCTTCTTGAGCTGACTGAAGTTCTGCCAACTTATCCTTAGCTGCTGCTAGAACTGCCTGAGCATTGCTCAAGTTTGTCTGATAAGGTGCTAGGTTTGCTGCAATCTTAGCTGTCGCTCTGTCGAGAGCTTCCTGCTTAAGAGCAACATTTTGCTTGGTCAAAGCTAGATTATTTTCAGCAGTTGCTACCTTCTGACGAGCTGCTTCAACTGCTGCAATTTGAGCTGCCGCCGTCTTTTGAGCATCAGCTAATTGAGCATTTAGGATATTGATAGCTGATTCCTGACCGACTTTTTGAGCCTTAAGTTCAGCTAATTGATTCTTAAGTGCTGTAACATTAGCGTTAGAACCTGCAGAACGACCACCACCAGCACGCAACAACTGCTCCATAGCAGCAACAGTCAGCAACGTACCATTATTAACACGCTGGTCAAAGTTGCTAATGTGATGGAAACCAACCTCGGATGTACCATGAGGAATGCCCCATTGGTTTGGATGTTTATCATAAGCCGCCGAGATAGCATTGGCTTTATTGTCCATCATCTGAACATAGTGACCAATCTTAGCAAATACATCAGCCCCAACTCTCATGTAGATTGCATTAGCATCAATCTGAGTTTCATCAGTAGGCAGTCCATATTGCGCCGCAATCCGTTGATAGAGTTCTTTTTCACTATGCCAGAAATTGACAGCTCCTTGTGGGTCAAAACTAATCGCTACATTTTCGTTACCAATCAGCTTGCCCATGTGCCAGTTATTACGCTCAAAGTAGATAGTCTGAATCTGGCTAGCCACATTCGCATACGGATCAACCAACAACTCTTGTAAGCCGGCATTACGACGGTAAGCATTAATAGCCTTGACCAACTCTAAAGCTTGCAGGTTATTTTCCAGATTAGCTGGACTAGTTGGGTCAGAATTAACTGAGATACCAAATTCATTCTGTCCACGTTGGTAAACAGCAAGTGCATTGTTAGCAGCATCACGAATTTCTTGATTAGCCGCATTGTTACGAACATTTTCTAAAAATTGAGAATAAGTCGTATTGCGAAGGTCAACAGGAGCTGTTGCTGCTGCTTTCTCTGCAGCCGGAATTTGCGTTTCAAGAGAGCTGATAGCTTGATTGGTTTGGCTCAAAGATGCCTTTGCCTGATTGATTTTATTCTGGATTTCAGCCTGCACTTGTGGAGCAGAAGACGCTGCTTGTTCCGCCTTTGTCAACTCAGTCTTTGCATTGTCTAAAGCGGTTTGTGCTTGACTTTGCTGGCTCTTAGCAGTTGCTACAACTTGCTCTTCTGAGTTAAGCGGTGTTTTAGCTTGTTTCAATTCAGTCTCGGCAATGTCTACCAGAGATTGGCTCGCCTTAATAGTATTCGCTTGATCTTTAACGGCTTGGTCTGCCTTGGCAGCTTTAGCCGCTGCTTCTCGAACAGCAGTGTCTTTTGCGCCAACCTCTTGCTCTGCTGTTTTTGCTTCCGTCTCCGCCTTAGCAACATTTTCTTCTGTTGCTTCTGCCTGCACTTCTTTAGCAGTCTCAACAGCGGCTTCAGCCACTTTCACGCTAGTTTTTGCATCTTCAGCTTCTGTTTTCGCAGTATCTACTATCGATCTTTGCTCATCAAGTTTAGCTTTGGCTGCTTCAGCATTTTCTTGGGCAACAGCTACATCTGCTGCTGTCACTGGTTTCTCAGTTACTTCAGTCGCTTTTGGAGCTGTTACAGTTGATTCAACCAACTCATCCGCGTGCACTTGATGGGTCAGTCCACCAGAAATAATAGTTGTAGCCGCGATACCAGTCGCTACAACAGACTTGCCTATTTTCTTTTCCATAATCAATCTCCTTTTTATAATCTCACATACTATAATTAACCTGGGTATAGCAGCCCGCATAGTAATATACTATCACAAAACGCTAGTATTAACTAGTAGCAAACTTATAGTTTTTTTATTACATTTTAGTTACAAAAATGTTTTATTAGAAAAATAAGCTGGTTTTTCCAACAAAAATGAGCATTTCTTTATCAAATAAAGCAAAAACTCCTAGATCCTTTCTAAGAGTTAACCTTGCTTGTCAGTCCGATTGAGCTTGTCGAATTTCTTCTAACATCGCTTCTTCTTCGGCCGTCATTTCATAGTGTTCCAGCATATCAGGTCGTCTTAGATAGGTCTTTTTCAGACTTTCATAGAGACGCCATTTGCGGATGTTTTCATGATGGCCACTCATGAGGACTTCCGGAACGACCATACCCCGATAGTCATAGGGCCGAGTGTACTGAGGATATTCCAAGAGTCCAGATGAAAAACTATCATCTGTATGACTGGCTTCCTTGCCAATAACCTCTGGAATCAGGCGAACGGTCGCATCAATCATAGTCATAGCTGCCAACTCTCCCCCAGTAAGGACATAGTCCCCAAGCGAGATTTCATCTGTCACTAAAGTCTTGATCCGCTCATCATAGCCTTCGTAATGACCACAGATGAAAATGAGTTCCTCTTCCTTAGCCAGTTCCTCAGCATAGGCTTGGTCAAAAGTCCGACCAGCAGGATCCAGTAAAATCACACGAGGCTGCTTCTTTTCAATGGCATCATAGGCATCAAAAATAGGCTGTGCCCGTAGCAACATCCCCTGACCTCCACCGTAAGGCTCGTCGTCTACATGCCGGGATTTTTCAGCTTTCTCCCGGAAATTGTGGTAGTTGATTTCTAAGAGGCCTTTTTCCCGTGCTTTACCAACGATAGAGTGCTCCAAGGGCGCAAACATCTCTGGAAAGAGAGTCAAAATATCAATTTTCATCGTCCAGTCCTTCCGGTATCTCTACATCAACCCGACCTTGCTCAATGTCAATCCCCAGTACCACTGGCGGAATGTATGGTAAAAGCAAATCACGCTTGCCTTTACGTTTGACAACCCAAACATCATTGGCTCCTGGTTGCAGAATTTCCTTAATCCTACCAAGAAGAATATCATTTTCATAGACTTCAAGGCCGATGATTTCATGGTAGTAAAATTCCCCGTCTTCCAAGTCCGCCAAATCTTCCTCTCGGACTTTCAGAGTGAAATCACGAAATTTTTCGATGTCATTGATATGGTACATGCCCTTAAACTTGACAATATCAAAGTTCTTGACCTTACGATGACTAGCAATCTCCACATCCATGACAAACTGATCCTTCTTGTCAAACAGGACAAGGATATTACCTTTTTTAAAACGCTCTTCTGCAAAATCCGTCACTGACAAAACCCGCATCTCACCTTGCAGACCTTGTGTATTGACGATTTTTCCAACATTAAAATAATTCATCTCGACTCCAACATATTATACTCTGCCTAGTATTTTATCATGATATAGGGGAATGTACAAGGGAGATAAGAGGGATTTCCCTTGCCTATATTTATTTGATTAAAATTGCTGTTTAACGTATAATTATACATATAGAGCTTTAACACTATAAACACCCGAGTGTGTTTACGCAAAACTAGAAAGAAGTTGGTGACGACTATGGGAAAAAAGTTAAGTAAACTCCTGCTCTCTACTGCTATTCTAGCCACAACAGCCACCAGTTTGACTGCTTTGACACAGGTCAAAAAAGGCCAAGCAATGGAAAATGAAACGAGGGAAACTAGAAATCTCTCAGCCCTTGATAAAAAAATTGCTCAAATTGACAATCCAACCATCAAGGCTTTTCTAGAATACTATGCTAGTCAGAACATGACCTCCGCATCGTCTCTTCCAATGATAGATGATCTCGAGTCCAATACTCGCATCATAGTTATTGATGCTGATAATGCGGATAAAAGTTTGCCACCAGCCATTGGAACATCAGTCGATGGATCCGAAGGGCCTGTCGGGGGAACTGTTGACGCTGATGGCCAATACATCGAGTTTGATACCAGTGACCATAGTAAATCCGCAACAGTACAAGAGATTCGAGATGCTATTGCTGAGATTCTGGGATAAGGATTCTGAGCTAATTCGCCATATAGAACAGAATAAGTGGTCGGCTCAATTAAGATTAGTCCCTGACAAAACGGCTCTGACTCAGCAATTTTAACTGCTACAAGGCCGCTAATACTGTGCGCACAAATAGCATACTGAATGACTTTAAACTGCGATAAAACCTCCAAAATAGATTGAACCAAATCGTCCAAAACAAAATTTTCTTGATTTTCCAGTGGGCTTTGGCCAGCATTAGGGTAATCTATTGTTAAATAGCCCCAATTTTTAGGTAACTTCCGAATGACTGGCAAAAAATTTTCATAGGTTGGCAGACTCCCTGCACCGCTTAAAAATACAGCAATCTTTTCCGCAGGTTGATAAGACACAAATAGTTGTCCTACTTTCGTTTTGATGATTTTTTCTTTCATAATGTTTCCAATCAATTCTTAAAAATATTATCTGGGCACACACTACTATCTAAGATCTAGCTATTTTACTAGCAGAATAAGGACACCCCAATACCAAAAATTATATACCAATAATTTTTCATATTCAACCAAGATTCGTGTTAGAAGAGGCAGTTGCTTGCACTGTGAATGAAGGCTAATTTCAAGGCTTGTTTTTCCTAAAAATCTATGCTAAGGTAAAGGCAGAATGTGAAAAGGAGGGGCTACTATGATGAGAAGCGGCCATCTGATTTACAAGGTAAAAGACTTACAGGAAGCGGTCACGGAATGGGAAGAAAAGGGTTTTGTCGTCGAATACGGCAGAAGGAAAAAACCCAACAATGCCTTAATATACTTTAGTCAAGGCCCCTATATTGAGCTACCGGAAAATACGGGCATTCCTGTAATAGCCAAAATCATAGCTAAACTATTTGGCAGACCTAAAAATCTGGAGCGCTTTTTCTACTGGGATGAGTGCGAGGAAGGCTGGCAAGGACTTTGTATCGAAAAAGATTCTTTGTCAAAAGAATCCCCTCGATAAAGAATTTCAAAGCTAAGATCCTCATATTCCAGAAATGCATTCGACGAGCGGAAACCCTTGCTTTTATAAAATTCCCAGCGAGCCTGACGCTGTTCAAGATTATCACACGGCTCATCTAGGCGCTCGATTTCTAAAAGCATGGTTCACTGATAGAAATTGACCAGCTTTTCGATGATTTCACCGCCATAGCCATGGCTGCGCAAGTGGGGCATAATAGCAAAGAAACTAACATAAAAGGCTTGCGCGTTGGAGATGGCAAAGGCAAAACCAACAAATTCCTTTTCATGATAAAAGGCGAAAAAATTAGCATCCTCCTGTTCCTCATATCGTAAAAATTCACTGAGCGGTATCCTTTCCTCTTCTGGGAAACCTTCATTATTCAAGGCTTCTACCTTATACAAATCTGGAAAACTGCTGTAATGATCTGGCTGGTTAAGCTCATAAAATCACTCCTTTTCTAGTGATAGTATAATAAATTTTGCAACTGGTTTCAAAAAAGAGCCCTGAAAGAGCTCCTATGTATCCATTTTTTCTTCATATAATAGAAAGGTGCCGAATGCCTAGATAGAATCGGTTGGCCCCCACCGAAGAGGAATTATCCTAGCTGCTACTCACTATTTCACGTAAATTATCCAAATGCTGGTTATCAGTCACAGCCATAATGCTGACGCCTTCTGGCCAAACAAAGTCTGGAATAAACTTGCTTTCCAAAGGCTGATTTTTTGTCAGACGGTAGCCGATAATATTAAGATGATAAAGCCTGCGAGCATCTACTTCACGGACCGTTTTCCCGACCCAGCTAGCAGGCAGTTCAAACTCAGCCACTACTACATCGTCATCCAGCTGGAAGACCTCAATCGAATGGTTCAAGAGAATAGTCTTGGCCAATGAAATACCAGCCTCCACTTCAGGCAGAATAACCAGATCAGCTCCCACCTTTTCTAGCACCTGCTGAGTTACTTCATCTTTGACCTTGGCAATGACATTTTTAACGCCCAATGCCTTGCAGTGCATGACCGCTAGGACGCTGGATTCCAGACTTTCTCCCGTCGCTACGATGACCGTATCACAGGACCCAACGTCTGCCGCCTCTAAAAGCTCCATATCAGTAATGTCCCCGATCACACCAACGGCAATCATGTCTTCATACTGATTGATTGTCTCTTCGTGATTATCAATCGCAATGATTTCTACATCTTGAGAAATCAAGGCCTCAATGATACTCTGTCCAAAAATCCCCAAGCCGAGGATTCCAACTGTTTGATTTGCCATTTCTTTTCTCCTATCCAATCATAATGTCCGCCTTGCTGTAATGCAAGGTTGCAGCCTTCTTCGGTTGATAATGGTTGAGACTGACCATAAGAGTCAGCGGCCCCACCCGTCCAATAAACATTAGCAACATAATCACAATCATACCAGCTGTATTGAGGCTGGTAGTGATATTGGCCGTGACACCAACTGTAGCCAATGCCGACACAGTCTCAAATATCAGGTAAATAAAACGATGACTGCTATCGGTCACTAGCCCAAGAGCCAAAAGACCAAGCAGAAATGTCAGCTGAAAAATCACTGTCACACCAAAAGCCTTCTGCACTAGCTGAGGAGACAGCGTTCTCCGTCCCATATTGGTATGAGGCAAGCCCAGGATTTCCTTTCGAGCAAAAAGAAAAAGAACTAGGAAGGTCGTAATTTTCAGACCGCCCGCTGTACCACCCGGAGCCCCTCCCAGAAACATCTGGAGCAGATAGATAAACAGGGTTACTGGACGAGCAGCTGTATAATCAATGGAAGCAAAGCCAGCTGTCCTCATACTGACTGTCTGAAAAAAGCTGACCAGTAGCTTATCGCCAAAGGAAAGATTGCCAATCGTTCCAGGATTATTGTACTCCGTCCAGAGACTCGTGACCGTCCCAAAAACGAGGAGACCAGCAGTCAGCAGCAAGACTACCTTAGTATGAAAGTGCAGCCCCTTCTGTTTTCCTCCCAATTTAGTCGCCAAGTCAAACCAGACCATAAAGCCCAGTCCTCCGGTAATGATGAGGAGAGCCAAGGTGATATTGACCAAAACATCTGTCTGCAAGCCTAGTAGGCTATCATTGCCAAAATTATCAAAGCCCGCATTACAAAATGCAGAAACGGCTAAAAAGATAGAATTAAAAATCCCTTTTCTCAGACCAAACTTGGGAATGAAGCGAATCATGAGAAGGAGCGCACCAAGTCCTTCGATACTAAAAGTCGTGATAAAAATCGAACGGACAAATTGACCTAAGGTACGATTGTGACCATAACTAAAACTATCCCGCAGAATACGGCGATCCTTGAGGCTGAGCTTTTTCCGACTTTCCATGGTGAAAAAACCGATAAAGGTCAGGATGCCCAAGCCACCAATCTGAATCAGTAACATGCAAAGGAGCTGCCCCCAGACATTGTATGTATCCACAACCGATCGAGTAAAAAGCCCTGTCACACAGACCATCGAGACAGCTGTAAAAAGATGATCCAGATAGCCCGCTTGGGAACTAGCCGTCTGCACCCAAGGCAGACTGAGTAGCAAGGAGCCACAGAATATCACCAGAAGAAAAGACAAGATAATCTTTTGCGCTGGTGACAAGCGTGAAAATAAATGCTTCATAAAGTTTCCTTTCCTGATCTAATAAACGCAGAGGCTATCCTTATCTGTCTTTCTCTTTCCTTGACAGCCCGCTGCATATCATCTGGACTCTGCAAATTTCTGACTTTGATGGCATAATCCGCTGCGACAATAGCATGGCCCCGCATGTGGCCTGTTGCGACTCCTTGGGCAAAAACACGCGCAGCATATTTACCGATTTGTGATTGGGCTTGCTGCGACAGTTTGTTAGCCAAGAAACCAGCCTGCCTTAGTTCATAGGCAGATGCCCTACCATCAAGTCGAGCCTGAAAAATCGCTCTTACCTGAGTCAAAATCTTCTGCTTTTCAGACTCATCTTCCGCATCTATCAAAGCTATAAAGCTTGACGCCATTTTCATAGCCCATCGAGCCAGTTTCCCTTGAGGAAGTTCCTCCAAAACAAGCTCCAATTCCAATCTCTTCTCACCATCATCCAGGATTTTCAGCTTGTATGGGCTCGGTAAAATCACTTGGCTATTCTCATAACACTTGCGCTCATGAGCGTTCCAAGCATAATCTTCTGGCTTCATATGTCCTCCGGCTTCGAGTTTCCCTTAACTCGCCCCTGCATTTCGTTCTTCTCTTAAATGAAGTGTCTAGTTCTCACATACGCTCGAACTGCATCAATTCCCCTAAATTCAACTGCGCCTAACGGCTTATTTCATTAAGGGGCTTGTACCCACGCTTTGCTGGGCATCAATTTCCCTAAGCTCACTTGAGAGCTGCGCACTCAGTTCGCTAAGAGAAATAAAAAAAACGGGACACATAGCCCCGCTGCTTCTTATTTCTCATCAATGACGATGCGAACCTTTTTGTACTCGGTTGGGACAGAGTAAACAATCGTCCTTATAGCGGAGATAGTACGACCTTTACGACCGATTACACGTCCAACATCACTCTGATCAAGATCCAGGTGATATTCTAAAAATTCAGGTGTATCCTCAATCTTGATAGTTAAGGCATCTGGCTGTGAAATCAAAGGTTTCACTATCGCAATAATTAGATTTTCAATCGTGTCCATATGTCAACCTACGCTTCTATTATTTAGAGTATTTTGAATCGTGGAATTTCTTCAATACGCCTTCTTTTGAAAGGATGTTGCGTACAGTATCAGAAGGTTGTGCACCATTACCCAACCACTCAAGGATACGGTCTTCCTTCAAAGTCACTTGGTTTTCAGCTACAAGTGGGTTGTAAGTACCAACTGTTTCGATGAAACGTCCGTCACGAGGTGAACGTGAGTCTGCAACATTGATACGGTAGAAAGGTTTTTTCTTAGAACCCATACGAGTCAAACGGATTTTTACTGCCATTATTAAGGTCTCTTTTCTTTATTTTTTTCTTTTGGTGAAATAGCAAAGCTATTAAGCACATGTTCTATTATAGCAGATTAAAAACAGCTGTCAAGTTTTTTTCTTGACAGAGTTAAAATTTTTTTAGATTAGTCTTTCTTGTTTAAAAGAACAATAGTTTTTCATTTACAGTCTCCTTATGGAACCAAAAGTCTGATAATGTCGTCATAAGAATAGGCGGTATAGGTCGGTTGAAAAAGACTTTCATTTTCTAGCTGCTTGGGATTGTACCAGATAGAGTCCAATCCAGCATTATTAGCGCCAGCAATATCAGCTGTCAAGGAGTCTCCAATCATCAATGTCTGAGACAGGTCAAAATCTGGTATCTGCTCTGCTATTTTTTCATAAAATAAAGCTTCAGGCTTCTGAGTCCCCATCTTTTCCGAGATAAAAATATGATTAAAATAAGGAGAAATGTCGGAATTGGCCATGCGGCCAGTCTGAATAGCCGTGATGCCATTGGTCGCTCCGTAAATCTCATAATCAGCTTCTGTCAGACTGTCCAACAACTCGCTAGCACCAGCGTAAGTTTGTCCTTGCTGAGCAATATGCTGCTGATAGAGAAGGGCTAACTCGGCGCCATCCTTCTCAATGCCAAAATGGGCAAAAAGACGAGAAAAGCGAGTGTTGACAAGCTCCGGCTTGGTAATTTTACCCTGCTCCAGATCCCGCCAAAGCCCCTTGTTCATGGGAATATAATAATCTTTGTAAGTCTGAATCTCAGTCACGCCCTGTTCCTTCAAAAACTGAGTCAGCGCAATATCTTCTGCCGTATCAAAATCCAGCAGCGTATGATCAAGGTCGAAAAGTAGAAATTTGTATGACAAGGTAGAAGTCCTTTCTATAACTGTAGTAGCTTCATTATACCACAAGCCACAAAAACCAGCCGATCGAAAATGAACGGCTGGTTTCTAATCTATTTAACCACTGGTATCCAGAGATCCTTTTGATAGTCAAGTGCCCCTTCTTTCGATCCTGCTACATTATCAAACAGCATCTTCGTTTTTCTCACTTCTTCTACTCTTCTTTATAGTGAATACACAAATCTCTAAACTTATTATCTAGCGCTGCAATATCATACAAGACTTCTGACAGTTTTTGATAATCTTGCTTGATACAAAATAGATGAGCTTGGCCGAACAATCTTGCTAAATTTTCTTTTATTTCTGATCTGACAGAATCGTATTCTTTTAAGAAGTTGCTCATGTATAGATTTCTGATAGAAGCTAATTTGAAGCTAAAGTATTGATGAAGATGCTTTTGTTCTTCATTCAAGCCATTGTCCGCTACCGACTTAGCATATCTTGCTATCACATTCTCCTCGCCGTCTTCATATTGTTGCTTCATCAACATAGATGTTTTCTGATAAATCTCTTTGGAAGTTGGAGATTTGATTTTTTTGAAGTTTCCCCACATGGAGAAAGAACCTCTTTTATAGTCGATATTTTTAGCTTCCCAGGCTTTCGAAAATTCTGAGAAACTCATTTTCATACAAGCAAAGCCCGCTGGATCATGGAAATAGATAAACGCATCATCTAAATCATAAACTGAAACAAAATGGTCCACCCCATACAAATGGATATGATTGGGATTATAAGTCAGATACCCCATGTCTAAAGGGCCAAGAACAAATGGTCCGCTGAGCAAGAACTTACTTAACATTTCTCTGATAGAGAGAAGATCCACTGTATTAGAATCCTTTATATAGTATTCATCATAGGTAAAACCCAGAATGTTTAAAGAATGGCTGATAGAACTATCTGGCATTCCATTATCAAAGAAGACTAAGGGGTGTTTTTCATCTTCCTTTACAATACTAGCGCCATTTCCCATTACCATAATGGCTTCCAAAAACTCAGGGCGAACATCATAACCATACGAATGCAGCACCATCGCAAGTGAATATGTATAACAAAGAGAAACGTCCCCAAAATACATCTGCATAGCATCATCCTCCTCTGTAATCAACACCTAAAAAATGACTTCCAAGCACCATTTTATTTCACCACTGGTATCCAGAGTTCCATTTGATAGTCTGGGGAAGACATGTCTCCCTCAGTGTAAACTTCAAAATCTGGTGCTCCTGAGTGGCGATAGCCAGTTTCTGGGAAAAAGACTTCCAAGACATATTTCCAAGCATGGTGGATACTGGCGGGGATTGCCCCTTTGACTGGTACGATGGCATATTCCGCTTCTGCGATTTCTTTGATTGACAGACCTAGTTCTTCTGCTTTAGCTTTATCCGTCACATCATAAGCGGCCATATAGTTAATGATTTCGCCTTCTTTGACATCCGAGCAGACGCCAAAGAATCGGCCACTGCCCAGACTTTCCAAACTTTCAAAGCTGTGATTGGCATAGAGCTGCTCCCAAGCGGATGGGCACTGGCTATTGTCAATAGCTTCCAATAGGACGCCTGCCACGGTAAAAGCAGGTTTCTTTTGAATCTTGATATCCATGTTCTTTCCTCCTGTAATCTTTAAGGATAATTGAAGTCTAGGAAAGACCCGATATGGTTTTCCATTTCGAACTTCTGAGGGAGTCGCACCATGGAATTTCTTGAAGGCTGAGCTGAAGGCATCGGCAGACTCATAGCCGTATTTCATCGCTATGTCAATAACCTTATCAGAGCTTTCCCGCAAGTCCGTCACAGCTTCTGACAGCCTGCGATTGCGTAAGTATTCTGCTAGAGTCATATCTGCCAGGATGGAAAACAGCCTGCTGAAGAGAGCATAAGAATAGCCCGAAAGTTGCTGAAATTGCTGTAAATCCACTTCTGCGTCCAACTTACTTTCTAGATATTCCATGGTTCGATTGAATTGATGCATCATATTCTTTTTCACCTCATAAAAGATACTAAGGCCGTTAAAAGCAAAGTGAAAATTGGAAAATTAAGGGAAAGGCTCCTGCTCCGAGGAAATTTTATCTTTTTCACATAGCTTCTAGGCCGTATTCAATTCTAACTATAGTCTAACAGATCTAAGATACTCCCGCCCTAGAATTTTTGTACAAGATTTAGAGGGGGATTCTACAACCTATCCCGTAGCTTCTCCACAAAAAGATAAGCCGCTGGGCAAGTCAGGGTGTTTTTGATTGTTAGATGATTAATCTGATGAATCTTCTTGCGGTCTGTATGAGGGAACTCTCGACAAGCCTTTGGACGGACATCGTAGATCGAGCAGAGATTGTCTCCACCTAAAAAAGGACAAGGCATGGCTTTGAAGACCTTGTCACCGTCTTCGTCTACCTGCAGAAATTCCTCTTCAAAAGCCGGCAGCTTCATCTTGAAATACTTGGCAATACGGACAATGTCTGCTTCCTTAAAGTCTGGTCCCAGAGTCTTACAGCAATTAGCGCAGGCTGTACAGTCAATCTCCTCAAAGACCTCATCATGGATTTGCTGGGCAATCTTATCTAGGTTTTTTGGTGGCTTTTTCTTGAGACTGGCTAAAAATTTTCGATGCTCTTTCTGCTTCTGCAAAGCTAGCTGATGGTACTTTTCAAGGTCGATTTCTTGGGTCATATATTTTTCTTTCTGTATTCAAATTGCTTTTATTATATCATAAAATGAGCCCTCTTAAATCTTATCAAACTCAAAGAATATTAGATATCCCATCTAACAAAAAAATCTGAGAACGAGTCCCAGATTTGCTTTTTATGAACTTAGAGAGCACTCATCAAATGCTGTCGCTAAATGCTTTTTCCACCGTCCTTGCTGACGCTCCAAGTTTCTTCGATATAGGGGATAAATTCATACAGAGTGTCTTCATCGCCTTCAAAGGACATCATATAGACCTTATCGCCTTGTTTGAAGACCCAAACCGTTAGGTTTTGAGTGGATTTTAAAACAACATTAATCTGAAAGGCTTCATTTCCAGCTACGGTACTCTTTGCTCCCCAAAAATCATCGACTTCCTTATTATCCTTCCAGTGATAAGCAATACGTTGGGCAATGGTTTCAGCGTTGAATTCTTCACCTTCTCCGATATTGGCTTTTTCTTTTGTATAAGCGTTCATCGTGACAATATTATAGCCACTTCCATCCGTATACTGGACGCTATCGCCACCATCTACGTCTGTAAACTTAATCCAATTATCAGGAATACTGATATAGCCATAATCATCAGAGCCAACCCGCTGCGTACCAGTAGTCTTTGACGAATCTTTTTCTTTACGACTGCTACTACTTGTATCGCTGTCATCTCTCAGGGAAACTCGACTGGAAGAATCAGATGCTTTCCGACTGCTATAACTCTTAATAAGGCTACAAGAGGACAGGGAGAGGCCGGCTAAGATTATCAGGGAGAGCAGAAAGTACTTCTTTTTCATGGTCATTCCTTCCTAAATCTAATAAATTTTACTAATACTAGTTTACCATATTTTTAGGACGAAAGGAAAGAGAGACATTGTCGCATCCGATTTCTTTTCCGTTTATAGGACTATGCTTTTTTAGCAGCCTTATTCCACTGGTACCATCCGACTAAGCTGTTGATTAAATAGATCAAATATTTCCCTTGAATCTGAAGACTCTCACCCCACCAGAGGTAAATAGAAAAAATATTGGTCGCTGCCCAGAAAATCCACTGTTCACGATAAACAGCCGTCATCAAGATTTGCCCTACACCATTTGTCGCATCTGTGATTGAATCACGATAAGGACGATTAGCCCCCACAGATTGGTAAATCAAGCCAAAGACCAACCACCAAAGCACACTGAGCGATAGATATTTTGTCCATCCTTTGGCATCTAGCTTACGAGCAACAAACTCTTGCTTTTCTTTTTTGAACTGGCCTTGGTAAATCCACACCAATAGCCCAATCGGCTGCATGATGGTAAAGTAAAGAGTCGTCAGGACCTCTCCATAAAAGCCTTTCTGCAAAGCCAAAATCAAGTAAATCACAGAATTAATCAAACCAAAGAGGTAATTGCTAGCCCGTCCTTCAGAAACGAAGATTACACAGATAATCCCAGTCAGACTGCAAATCATCCCCGTCCAATCCACGATGCGATGTTCATATATCAGCTCCAACCAAAGCGGAAAACTCCCTAGAATCAAGAGATAAACCCATTGACCTAGACTGCGATGAGCAAACAAATCGTCCCAGATAAGTTTCAAGGTACCAGAAAAGCCGAGCTTCTTCATACTAGTCACCATTCGTTTATAGCCACCAGACATTTCAGAAAGCGTCAGCTTCATGTTTGCGATTTTCTTTTGGATATAAGTATTCATTCTTTCTCCTTTTGTTTTTTAAGAGCCGTGTCAAATTGACTTACGGATGCAACGCTCTATTATTTTCGAACACGCACAAATTTTACTTATACATTGTTCACACTTTATCATATTCCTATTTCAGAAAATGTCAAGTAAAATCAAAAAAAGATTTTCTAACGTTCGGATTTCAAGAAAAGACCTACAAATTTTTGTAAGTCTTTTTGATTGGATTTGATAGTAGTCGAACGTTTTTTGATTAGTTACAATCTTTTTGTGAAGCATAATTAGCTTCTACACTGAAAAAACAAGAGTCTTAATAAATAGGCCTCTTGTTTTTTTAAACTATTATTCGCTGACTGCTCCCTTGCTATCAAGACTCCAAGTATCTTTCATGTTTGTAATGAAATCATCAATAGTTTCTTCGTCGCCTTCAAAGGATAGTATATAGACTTTGTCATCTTTTTGGAAAACCAATGTATTAGCAAGTTGTCCTGATTTCAGAATGATGTT
>NZ_JAJEPD010000053.1:0-16322 GCF_020729765.1 Streptococcus sanguinis
AAAGACCCTATAGTCCCAGAGTTTCTTCTTACCTCGCTGTCTATATGATATAGCCATATTTACCCCTTCCTAAAAAAGCGATAATCAAGACTTTGTCCCGACTATTATATCATGCTCCAATAAGAATTTCCCGAAAATTCTTTTCAAAGTATTCCTTTGTTTTTGAAGCTAAAAATAAATATTTCCCACCCTGAGCGCTTGGATACTTAACAAAACCTTTGGGATTTTGTTCAATATCAATTTCCTGCTTAATAGATGTCCGATAAAGGATATGTTCAATTAACCAAGGACGACTAACTGAAAGCAGCTCCAAAAGCTCATTCATAGTCATATATTTTCCTTTGTTAGCATTCCTTTTCAGTTCCTCATACTCTCCCTTTTCAATAATCACTTTATCTTCAGGAAGTGCAATAGTAATATTTTCCAAACTAACAATTAGTTTATTCATAATCTACAACCAACCTTTCTATCCCTAAAATACAATAACCAGACTCCAAGCCAACATATCCAGTTAATTTATAAATGACCTTGACTTGAATTGTCCGACCCGTCAAAATTCCACCTACAATCTCACTCATGGAAAGAGTGTCTCCTACTTGATACTCTCTATCATCTTTACGTAGCTCAAAGTTTTTCTTTCCACTTTGAACATCATCAAAAAACTGATTAGAAATTTTAATTGGATGTATCATCTGTCCCCCTTTATAAATAAATAAGCAAGCCTATTTCTTAGACTTGCTTATTAATGTCCCTCTACATACCAAAACTGCTTAGCTGTATTAGCATCAAAAACCCGATAGGCTACTGTCATAGCTGGGGCTCCAACAACATTCATTTCAGAAATCAAGACTGAACCGTCAGACCTAACCTCCTCACAAAATGCCACATGACCATAAGTAGGATCAGAACCAGCCTGCCCCTGGACAAATGAGACAGCAGTATGCTTCTTAGGCGTATGGCTAGATTTATAACCAGCTTTTTGCCACCACTGACCGCCATTTCCCATGAAAGAATCAAATTGAATACCTAATTGCTTTGCACGATTATAAACATACCAAGTACATTGTCCAGCAGGATAAGAACTACTCCCATCATAAGCATGGCCATCATACTGGCTGATATTCCCCCAACCCTCTGGCACAGCTACCGAGCTAGAACCTGTATTATTATCCTGATTAAAGGTTGCTTGAGCATCCTTTAAAATATCATAGATAACCTCCGCCCATTGTTCAATGTCACTGACTTTGGTCTGAGAATCACTGATTGCAACCCCCTCATAATACTGCGACCAATCTCGAGCTGCCTGCTTGGGATCCGTGCTAGGTCCAACCTTTTCGACCACTTGGGCATAAGGCCCCTCTAATTCAGCACTCATCAGGTCTATCTGGATTTGCTTCTCTAGCTTTTTTTCTTTAGCCTGGCCCCAACGATTGCCATTAATGGTACTGGACCACCCAGACCACTGATAGAAACCAGCGACACCACCACTAGGATTAACCGCTGTATAATCAAAGCCACATTCCCGATAAGCTACGGCCAGACTGCCACTCGTGCCTTGTAAGGTGAAGTGGTGCTGATTCATTAACCGTACTCCAAAATCTAAAGCGGTCTGGGCATTTTCTTCACTCAGCTGACGGCCTGTCTTTTCCGTAAATTTCTGAGCAAAATCTTTTGCAGACATGGAAATGCCCCCAGAAGAAGCGGTATAAGTTTGAGAATCAACTGAACCACTGCCAATCACTAGAAAAACAAAGGTAAAGAAAAGGACTGAAACAGTCCCTAACCCGATTAGTCCTCGTTTAATTGCTTTCATTTTACCCCTTTCTCAAACAATTCATCCGCTGGATTATTTTGGTATTGCTGCTTTTGCCATTCTCGTTTCAACTTTGGTGCTGACAAACGCTCTTTCCATTCATTTTTAAATCCTGGTTCCATATTTCTACGCCTTTCGTCTCGGAAACGGTCAAAATTGATAGAATCTTGTCGCCGCTTCTCTGTACGCTTCAAGCGCTCTTGTCTACGGTATTCCCGGTCTTGATGAGCTAGCTGGACAGGTGTATCTGTATCGCCAGCCAAGTCATGAACCTTAGCTCGGAGAGGCTCACCTTTTGCAGCTGCAAACAAATCCTGCAAGCTTTCTGCTCGATCTTGTAATTGACGCTTGAAGTCTGCCCTGCGTTGTTGAGACAGTTGCTTACCCGGTGTGTCTTCCTTACCATATCTTAAACGGTCATAGACTTGTATTGTTCCATTTTTACCGGCTCTAAACAAGGTACCTAGAGACTTTTTAAAACTTGCCTGAGAAGATGCTACAGGAATATTATCAGAGGGAAAGTTAGCTGGTCGCACAGTTTGACTAGGTCCGAAGCTTTCTGTAGTTGTAGAAAGCTTCGGCATAGAAAAACGATCAAAGTTAAATTGAGCTTTCTGAGCCAACTCCTGAGCAGAAATGGTTCCCTTGACAAAGAGACCGCCCAACAGGTGACGGCAACGATAGAGAGCAATCCAAATCAGCCCTTGAATAATAGCAGACCAAAAATAAATATCGTTCATACCGCCAGCGGCACCTTCAACCAAGCCATTGACATACAGAAAAGCTCGCACAAAGAAGAGACCAAGACCGCCTAATAAAGCAAACTGCATCAGTTTCTTGCCAGCATTTCCTAAGACTTGCTCATAGCCTGGAATCATAGCAATAAAGAGCAAAATAACCGAACAAACAATCATCAATAAAGCAAGATACTTAAAGACAATTGAGATTAGCCCAATGACAATTAAAGCAAAGCCAATAACCAGCGATTTAATAAAAGCTGCAAGGGCAGTGAAAATCTTGACGCCAACCGAACCAAAGGAAACTTGTTCAATTTTTTCATTTTTTTTAGCAAATGTTTCAACATCCTTTGGATCACCTTTTGTTGCAAATAACTCTTTAATTTTATCTTCTGTTACAACATTTTTATCCGTTGTATTAAAATTAAGAGCTAAAAACGGCTCATAAACCAATTTGTCAAAAATTGCATTTTTAACAGAGTCAATATTATTCTTTCCATTTTGACTAGACAAGGTTGCATTATCTGCATCAATGGTATCAAATCCTTTTATAGCAGTAGAAGTCATATCTTGTCCCAGTCCGTCTGCCATCTTAACTAGGACTGAAAGATTATAACTTGCAGTTACCTGAGAATCACCATAATTGGGCTGAAAAGAGGCTGGATGATAAAGTAAGGCCGCCACAAACCAGACCAAAAGAAAGCGGAAAGACCAAATAGGAAACCGGCGAGTTTTGAAAAACTCTGTCAAACCTCCAAAAAGAGCCAATCCATAAACCAGATATTTGTAGTCCGTCATGAAAGTATTGAAAAAGTTAGCTGAGAAACCAACAACCTTATCTAACTCTTTATAAGTGTTCGCTGTAAAGACCTGTTCCAAAATGATGATAACTAAGCAATAGATTGCTTTGACCAGGAAAAAGATTCCTTGAGCAATTGCATTGACGGCTTTAGGAAAAAGATCATCAGAATTAAAAAAGCCACCTTCTACATACATGTAAGAAGTCAGCTTAGACATATCCGCTGGATTGACTGTTTCTCTGGCATTGTTCAGGTATTCCTGAGCTTCCTCCCGTGCTTTGGCATCATCTAGCTTACTTCCCACTTGTTCATTGTAGTTATTTTGAGTTGTTTTCAGCCCCTGTATTTGAGATGCATCTTCCTTGTCCTTGTTCTGATCAATATACTTATTAATATCTTCTATATCTTTCCCAGCTTTTTTAATATCCTTGGTAGAAGCATTTTTGTTCTTGAGAATCTTGTCAACATTTTCAGCTTTCTTTTGAATAGATTGGTAATCGTCATCTTTTTCGATTTTTTTTTCGTCTTTTTTCTTCTTATCCTGCTTGCTTTTCTGTTGTTGTGCCTCTCTAGCATTTGCCTCTTGAACATTAGGAGGAGCATAGCTATAAGATTGCTTAGGGATAATATTGTTATTTGAATTAGGATTATATCCATTAGCTCCTGGCTGAGGAGCGCCTGTATTTGTACTGGGAGCTGGTGAATCGGTGTTATAACCATTAGCACCAGGCATTGGGGCCCCATTAGCATATACAAGAACTACGGGAAAACACGTTAAGGTGAGGATGAAGAAAATCCATTTCATCCTTTTCTTGTTCATTAAGCCACCTCCTCTTTTTGATTTTCTTGATTGCGAACGGTTCTGAAAAGTTCACTAACTTCTGGGAAAAATAGACCATCAACGGTAATCCGTTCTACCCGACCATGCGTATCTTTCATGAGACATTGTGCCTTGGTCAAATTATCAAACCAAGCCTTACTATCTTCTGTCACTTCCACTTTGAGCCGCGAGAGGACCTTTTCAGCAGAGCCAGGGGTATCATTATGGAAACAAAGATACGTTCCAAATGATGTTGCTTCTCCGTCTGCTCGGTTGGAATCCTCTGGTAGTTGGGAAGTAAAAACATAGAAATTATTTTGAGAACGACCAACCCGTTTAATCCGGTCCTGGAGTCCTCGGCCATAAGCTGTGATACTCAATACCCAAGCTTCATCTTGTCCAATTACAGTCTTCTGTCCATAGTCTCGTTCACCAAATTTGATACAGAAATCACCCAGAGCATAGAGCACCGCCATAGCTTTTCTATTTTGCAAGGTCAATTCTGAGTGCTCATCTGCTGGCAGATCCAAATGCGCAATCTCCAGAATCGTATTGCGAGCAGTAAGGTCAACAGCTGAATTAGTTCCATCTGAAAAAACCAAACTCAATACGGAAGCTGTCACTTTTTCCAATAGATTTTCGGCTGTCTCTCGAACTTTCTCAACATCAGATTGCATTAACTCTTGAATAATGGACAAGGTTCCTACTTTTTCACCATTAGCCCTTTTTGCAGCAAAAACCCGAATCATTTTAGAAAGTTCAGTCTCAAATTTATCTTTACCATCCAGAGGCATGAATTCATTAATCATGGAAAGAATCAGGTCTTTTGCCTGCTCCCCACTTAAAAAGACTAGCGGATCCAGAACCCCATGATTTTCAGGTTTTGTGTAATCCAGAGTCACAAAGTGGATGCTCCGGATATAGTCCCGAATTTCTGGATAAATATCCTTTTCTTCCAGCTCCTTCAAAAGTTTGTTATACCAGTAACGCTTTTCCATTTTCGGATCAATGTAGAGTGTTTGACAATTCAGTAAACTAGCATAAAAGAAAATGTAAGAAATAGCAAAAGTTTTCCCTCTCCCCGTATCACCTGTAACAGAGATATGCGGATTATCGGTATTCTTACCCTCTCCCTTTTCGTTCGCTTCCAAAATATTGACAAAGACCGGTTTGTCAGAAGCAGCAATAGCATCTTCATAACGACCATGCCAAGAGTTCAGCTGACTGTCAATCATCCCAAAGTAAAAACCAGTATCCTGACCGACTTTTTGAGTAACAAAAAACAAGTCTTCAGCTAAAGCTCCGACTTCGTCAATTTGAATAAAGTTTTTATCCTCGGATTGAAGCAGTTCTCCAAAGCGATTTTTTGCAAACAGATATAGTTGGTAAGGTGTAGCTCGGGAGACTTTGATTTTACTACCTTTCATTTCTTCCATCAGCAGGTTAACTTTCTGCTTTAGGACCCCTAGATCACTGTCAAACACTACTAGGGTCTGCAAGTAATTGAGAATAGGAACGCCATCTTCAATTTTGGATTCGATATCCTCTACCAGATACTTACTCTGGCCAACAGAATTTTTCTGCACACTATCTGCTTCTGCAGACTCAGTCTGAGCCCCTTTCAATTTCAGGCGGACATTACGGGCCTTAGTCCGTATATTGTTAAAGGGCAGTCCTTTAACTTTGGCAAATTTGGCCTTGGTCCAAACCTCAATCGGAAAACCCAATGACTGCACTTTTTCAATGAAGTGCAAGTAAGAAGCATTTTCTGGCTTATAAGCCACTGGAAGAAAGGCGACATATTGAGAGCCTTCTTCATTTTGGAACTCCAGAACATTAATACGCTTATAATCAATATTCTTGTCTCCTAGATTATCAATCCAGTTTTCAACCAAATTCACTTCATATTTTTTATCGACATTCAAAGAATGTAAATATGAATAACGATTAACAAAAATTGTCTCCCGAGTTGACAGCCGGCGATAATCTAGCAATGACAAATTTTTTTCAAGTTCTGCCCGTTGTTTTTCGTACTTTAATTCCCACCCTTCCATTACGCTTTTCTGAAGCCCCAGACTCTCTGCCAGAAAATCAGAAGCTGTATTGATAGAATCCTGAATCACTTCTTTTAGATCTACGGAAATTGAAAARGATTTCAAAGGAATACTGATAAAGTAATGATAGTCGCATAATTCTTTAGATGCTAACAGATAATCATAGGACTTTTCAAGGACAGAATAAGCCATTTCTTCTGTATCAGTCGCAAAGTTTTGAGAAAGCTTCTGAAATTTTTTCAGTAGGTCTTTTTGAAAAGGTAGCATGACAATATCTACATCGCCATATTGTTTAATATTAGTTAGCCAGGCTTCAACTGATGCCTTAAACTTTTCCTTTTTTGTAAAATCCACTGGATTAGTTTCTTGGGGATTGACCTCATACAAGGCAAAGACGCTGCCATCTTTTTTCAACAACAGGTTATCAACAATATCTACAATTTCATTCATTAGTTTCACTCAATTCCCCCTCTTTCTTTAAGATATAGTCTGGTTTGTAATACAAAATGCCATCATTCAGATATTTCTGTTTGCGTTTTCTACCGTAAATTCGATAGAATTTTAGATAGTCACGGATGAAGCGACTGATTTTCTGCTGCTCAATAGTAAAATCAGACAAAACTATGCCCGCACTCCAAAGTAACGGTGTCCCAACTCCAATCCAAAAAGGAAGTRGAATTGGTATCATTTTCATTACSAAACGTGTTASAATCCAGTAATAGGCGAAAAATAAAAAAGCTGTCCATCCAATCGTAGACAACTTAATTGCGTTTGRCAAAGAGAAACGATCGGATAGCTTTTGAATCCAAGTTGGCTGTTCAAAAGCAGACCGATAATGATAAACTCTTTTATCTTTCTTTGCTTCTGACATCTTCATCACCCACCAAATTTAATAAAGCGAGCAGCTAAATCCATTAACTCATTAAATTTATTCATAACAGTTTCTGGGTTCCAACAACAGTAAGCAAGCAAAAAACCTACCACGATAATCCCAATAATTTTTCCGGTTGAGCGAGAGCTCAAATAAATGAACACCGCTACTCCAATGGCTCCTCCAATACAAAGCCATGCCAAAAAATTATCCAAAATGATTTTCACAAATTCTTTCATTGACTTTTTATTCTCCTCACTTTATTTGTTTTCGGTATTTTTCAGCAATCCCATGCTCAAAACTTTGAACACGGAACGTATCATTTTCTTTGTCTACTTTCAAACTGACCACGAAATTTTCTTGATGGGACAGCCCCAAACCGTCCGTAAAGGTAACTTGCAGTACATCCACTAGCTTATCTTTATGATCCTTATCCGTAATAAAGTAAGAATAATCAATAGATGTCAGCTGGTAGCCTTCCAAGGGCTGAATATCCTTTGAAAAAGGAGTTAGCTGTGTTTTATCACCGCTCGTATAAGCCGTAAATAGAGCTTGGACATACTCTTTGGCTTTGTCAAACTCTTTTTTACTGTCCTGCTGGTCCTGCAAGTGTATGCCAGCCTTTACATATTTGGCCGCATAAGAATTTTCCTTAGTGAAATAAGGCAAGTCTGAAACATAGAATTTATTATCCTTAACAGCATAAGGTATATGAAGCAAGCCATAGTTTGGTTGCCATTCCTCCCCTTTCTTAACAGAATAAGTTACGCGATAAGTCGCCAGATCATCTGTTACCTCTACCAGAGTAGCACCTGTTAGCTGACTGTCAATTCGGTTATTTTCTGTATTTTTAATATCAATGCCTGAACCGTAGTATTCCTTGAGTTTGGCTTGATTTTCAGCATTATTTTCTGAGAAATAAATATTTAAAAAGTCCGTCATAAAGAGACTAACCTGATTAGAATAGGTCCGAGTGTTTTTGTTTGTCACCTGGATCTGGTTTTTATCATTCCTCAAACTACGAAAAGTGTTAGAAACGATGGTTAGCGCCGATAAGAGTACAACGCCAGCCACAAAGCCCAGAAGCAAACGATTAGCTGTCTTCTGACTGATTTTCCGAGGTTTCAGCTCTACCTTGCTTTTGTTTGGTTTGGGAAACTTTACTTTCCCAGCTTTCTTTTTTAGTTGAGAAAGCCATTTTTTTACATTCAAATTTATTCTCCTTTACTTATATTTTCCACTAAAGCAGACATTTTTAAAATTGTCTGCTAAAACGGAAAGTTTTTTACGCTAGGCCGGAACCAGTTTAAGAACAAGCTCATCGTAAGCCTCAATATCACCCATCACGGCATTCATTTGCTGCTTAGTAATCCTAGCCTGGTCTACATATTTCTGTAGTTCCCGAAAGCACCAATAAACCGCTTCGCCATACGATAACTCGTCCTCAATCAATTCCCCGTCATCTCGCCAGATTGAATAAGGATTTTCTTCTTTTGAAAAATCCTTATGAACTGTATAAACAGCCATGTTTGTGCTCCTTTCTTTATTCGCATGACACATAAAACCCCTTAGGAGTATTAAGCACCACGCCCTGATCTATATAAGCCTGAACAGCCCTAACCCAGCTGGAAGCTTGAAAGAAGAATTCTATCACGCTATCCATATCAGCCCCCTCCAGGAGCTGCTTCATCAAAGTTTGCTCATCTTTAGAGACAAAGCGGTAGTAGTGGCTCATGATAAAGTTAGGAGATTGATGATGTTTTAACATGTGTCGGACAAGAAAATCATCACCGTCATACAGCTCCAGAATGACTTTTTTTAGAAGATAGGCCTCCTGCAGGGACATAATTGAATCAACCTCCCAATCCAAAAAACCACAAATAAAAAAGGAATCTTCGGTAATTCCTTTTTCATCCATTCTAGCCAATACCGCCTCTTTGCTAAACTTCATCAAGTCCAACTGGCATAAAGACCGGCTATTGCCATCTGTCAGCACCCGA
This sequence comes from Streptococcus sanguinis, assembly GCF_020729765.1. Lineage (GTDB taxonomy): Bacteria > Bacillota > Bacilli > Lactobacillales > Streptococcaceae > Streptococcus > Streptococcus sanguinis_Q. Next base: position 9,096 of record NZ_JAJEPD010000053.1, read on the forward strand.
ATATTTGCAATCATTTGTCCTCCTCAGTCATTCTCCTTTCATACTGTAAAATTTCTTCCCAGGTCAACCATTCAGGCTTTTCACCTTCTGGAAATTTCTTCCACAGTTTTTTCATTTCCGCAATCTGATCTGGGGACATTACCAGCCCAAAGACGACCCTCATACCGACCGCCATAGCCTAAAAAGTAATCACAGTCTGACCGTAATCTTCCCAACATCATATATTCAAAATGGTAAGGATTTTGGCGGTTTTTGTAATCTTCCAAGTAGGCCTTTAGCTCAGATAATTCCAAAAATCCATCCAAGCCGTAACCAAAAGTATCATCTTCTTCCGGCAAGACATAGAGTTGGCCCTTGAAAGATTCTGTCACTCCGATTTTTTCCAAGGCACTCATCTGAAAAGGCAAGGGAAACCGCCCCTTTTGTCCCGTCTCCGTATTTGTTACAATCGCAAATTCCATGTCACCGCCTCCTAAACAAGGGCCACTAGTCGCTTGCCAGTACCGTACATGCTTTGAGAAATGCTATTTAATTTCTCATTTTGCTTGTAGTAAATCCGTAGTTGGGTTTGAATTTCCTGGATCTGATCAATCGGAAGGGCGATCACCCTGTCCCCTTTTAACTTACTGTTAAGCGTTCCTGCAATCGTATAGGCTTCCCGGTAATTGTGAGCAATCAATAGTTCTGAAAGCTGGGCTGCCAGAGATAAAATCTCTTTTTCCAAAGTTCCTTGTTGTGCCATTTTTCTACCTCCATTTATTCTTTTTATCTACAAATCCGCTTAACTTAGCTGGACTTCTGATAACGATCAAACCCCACTACCTCCTTTTTCAATCCGTAGGCGGCCCAAACCAGAAACTTTTAGAAACTCTCTCAGTTCTGCCAGCAGTCGGCGAATCATTCTATGTTCATCAATCGCTGTCCGCAGAAAATACTCCTGAACAGATTCCTCATAGGAGAAAAGAGAAAGTAGCAGCTCCTGCTTTTTTTCCAAAGCTAGATCATCCAGCGCCTGCAGGTAAGCCCGTGTTTGGTTCTTGAATTTGAGAGCAACCGCACGATCATTCAGATAGGCAGAAGAATAACGCTTCTGACGTAGAAGATTTAGCTCCTGGCGCATTTCCTGATACTGAAAACTAGAAACTTCTGGCTCATAGTATTCCCGATTAGGAATCGCCAGGACCACATTAACTAACAAGCCTATATAATTGCCATAAGCTTCATAGTATGCTTTTAAATAAGCCTCAATCATAGGACCGCCTTTCTTACTAGATTTTCATAGGAATCCGCATAACCTTCCTCCTCGATTAGAGAAAGAAACTCTTTCTCATCATCATCTGAAAGAACCGCCTCACGGATAATTTGAGATAATTTTTTGACCCCTCGGATTTCCTCCAACATCAAGACCCTTTTTAAAGTACGGGCCACACTCCGCTCAATCCAACGATATTCCTTGACTCCTATTTCATCAAGCTCAGGACACATGACGAACTTAAAAGCCTCATAGGATCCCATCAAGGCATACCAATCCGAATCCAATTGACGGCCGCCCCTGGTCTGCTTATAGACATGGATTTTATCATTGATTAGGCCAACTGCTCTGCCGACCACATCAAATTGATAACTTTCCGCCCACTCTTTCACAAACTGGTTAGCCGCTTCATCATTGAGACGGACCTCATACCGATTTTTGAATTGGTAATACTCACGCACAAATTCAACAGGCACATCCAACTTGCCCGCCTGCTCTAGATCCTTCTCATAAAAGTTGAAAAAGACAGGAGAATTTCTTGACCCAAAATAAAAAGACTTCCCTTGAGACTGGCTTCCAGATGACTTATCTACTAACTGGAATGATTTTGCCTTTGTCTCAATCAAGCCTTTATCGTAACGGTCTTTTAAATCAGGCAGGGGATAGTTACCTTCTGGATTATATAGCTCATCTAAAGCGACATCCAGGCGGGTAAACTTTAAAAAATCCGCTGCAGCTTCTGGAGAAGCCGTAGAATTTTGGGCAAAGTTGACGCAGGAACAAATGAAATTCTTCCAGTCTCGCTTTTGTTCCACCTGCAAGTAGTATTCAAACTGACGACAGCCAGACCCCGAAAACTCTACCAAGGTTCCCATATGATGATCATTTTCTGACCAGTAAATATTGATATTTTGGAACTCAATCTTATAATGGTAAGAGTAGAGGCCCTTTTTTTGCTCTGAAAACTGTTTCGCACCCAGACATAAGACCTTATCTATAATGGTCTTATAATCTAAGGTTTTAAACCGCACCCGCAGATAGTCAATCTTTCCTTCTAGCCGGGTTCCCTTGAGTTTCTGCTGGTTCAAAAACAGCTGCTGAAACTTTTTCTGAGAAGCCTTGGGCAGTTCCCGCTCCCCAATCTCGATTTTCTTATAGGTATTGTAGTTTACATCTAGCAACGCTGAAAATTCTTTCAGCGAAAAACCCAAGTGCCGGCGGACCCGCTTTAATTCTTTGTAGTCAAACATAGTCCTCACTTTCTTACTAATTTTTGCTAGCTATTTAAGGCGAAATCCCTTGAGCTGACAATATTTTTCACGCTTTCTTGTACCTACCCCTACCCCCGTATTACCAAACGGGGGTAGGAAGGTTTCAGCCTGCCCTAGGCAGGCCTCACCGCTCCGGCTTGTGCAGCCGTGCGGCCGTGCTTTCCCGCCCCGGCGGGCACTGCACTCACTGCACAGCACCGGACGCTAATTCCTCCTGACGGTCCACTATCCGCTTGACAACAACCTTATAGGTGTCATTAGTCAACTCTTTATCCGCCATAATCTGGACTAACAAGTTCTGGACCTGGTCAGACAGGGCAGCACCTGCAGAAGATTCCACCTCATAGCCGTTTTCTGCCAGTAGTTCCATGATTTTTCTTGCCGTAGACAAAGGCAAATCATTCTCTTTGGCAAAATCAGCCAGGCTTGTTTGTTGGGCCATAGCCTCAACTGGCAAACTTGGGAGTCCTTCTTTATTTTTTTCTAAAGGATTGAAAGGATTGGCAATTCTAGGATAGGCCTCATAGACATCATAGAAATTAAAATCCTTAGTGACCAATGGGCTGTAGTACTCCTGGGCCAACTCACCGACAACGGCCGCATAACCACGGTAAACCCGTTTACCGGCTAGGCGAGTATAATTTTTAAACCGTTTGTTTTTATTCTCATCCCCGAACATCATCGGATAGCCAGTATCACTGAGTTTTCCGATTGAGATATGGAACATCATATTGTCCCGAATGATAGTCGGGAGATCCTGGGCGCTAGGTTTTTGCATGAGCTTAATCAGAAAGACCCCGGCTTGCCGGCCCTGTAAAATCAACTGCTTGTCTGCAGCCATAAAGCGCTCCCTTAATACATAGTTTCCGCTCTCCATGGAAGCAACCAAGGAATTAAATTCATCACAGAGAATAAAATAAGGCTCTAACCCATACTTATCAAAAGAACCCAATTCTTTTTCTCCCCGTTCAGCGGCCAGCTTCCGCATGGTAGCCATCCGATTATGCATGATCTCTACACCATTTTCAAAACACGATACAATCTTTTCTGTATCGTAATGGATTCTGCCTTTCAAAACTTCCAGGTTTTCCAAGGGAACAAAATCAGCCCGCTTGGGATCGCAGGCATCCACTACACCAATTTTGAGCAGGGCAATGAGAACGGCACGGATAAAAGTTGTTTTCCCGCCGCCAGTTCCTCCAGCAACAAGCAAATGGGGGGATTCAACAAAATTCCACCATAGATTTTTAGCCAGTTTGATTCCTTTTTTGGGATCATAAGTGACCTCACTAGCATGGATCCGATTGAGAAAGGCAGCATAGGCTAATTGATAGACAACAAACTTTTCCCCGTCCACCTTATCCATAAAATCCATAAAGAAGGCTGTTTCAAACTCTGAACCCAAATTCAGAAACTGCTCTTGAAATTTATTTCCCTGAAGTTCCAGGGAAATAAACAACTCATAAGACTTCTGTTTTACATAGACTTTCGGAAAGACAATTTTTCTTTTTACCCCCTTTTCTGTCTTTTTTTCCTTCTCTATATAAAAACTATGATCCTTGAGAAAGCGGGCCATGATATACAAGCGGATCCACTTCTTGTAAAAGAGAAAACGCTCCTCAAAATAACGGTGTAAGAATCTTGTTAAGAACGGAACCAGCAGTAGTAAACTACCAAGAAAGACCAGGAGCAGCTTATCCATATCCATCAACTGCTCCAGGTTACAATAAGCCAAAAAAGCTATCCCTGACAAAAAGACAAGGCTAATAAATCCTTGCAAAATCGCATTAATCTTCAACATCCAGGGACGAATCTTCACCCCTCGATAGGTCAACACCTCACGAATAACCGATATTTCAGACACCCCCTTTCAGCAAGAAAAGCCAGTTTTAACCAGTTTTTTCTTCCTTAGGTGGCTGCTTCATGCCCCCCAGGCGCTCATATCCATCAACCCGCAAAGAGAAACCAAAATCAGTGATCTCTTGACGGTTGTCCCCAAAGCCAACCGCATTAGGAAAGTTATAAATGAAAGGAGAAGCAGCGCCAATAATCTGGATCTCTGTCATAAACGGCAGTTCTTCATAGGTTTTTCCTGGAGCTAATTTCAGCTGTAGATTATCCCCGATTTTGTCAGAATACACGATTGCATGGGTAACTTCCATTTCATCCGTCCGCTGACCGTCATTAAAGACCGGTCGCTTTTCCAGGGAAAGAAATTTCAAGTTTCCGAGATTGGCCCGGACATCATAAACAGTACCTTGGTTAAATTTATCCACATTAAAAGTCATTTAATATCACTCCTTTTCTTATTTTGCAGGTTTAATCCGATCAGCAGTAAAGATAATTTCCCGCTTAGTCTTGCCCCGAGATTGAACGCTGCCAACCGTCATTGTCAGATTTTCCAAAATAACCTTAGTCAGCTTGTTAGGGACGAAACTATTATCCAAACCGTTTACACGTACCTGCACATCCTGTTGTTTTTCGCCGCTTACAGTGAAAATCCGGTAGGGATCAAACATTGTTCTCCCACTTGGGACCCGTTCGGTTACAGTTGGAACAGCATAGACATCTGCTCCAATAACTTCCTTTGCCTGAATTGGCAATTTTTGTAAATCAGCCATTTAATTTTTCCTCATTTCTGTTTTTGTTTTTTTATTTGATTCTGAATAAAAAATAACTGCAGGAGCACGAGGCAATTTCATAGTCTTACTCCATTTCTAATCTAAAATACAAATTTCTTTTCTTTTTGAATTATAGTAAGCTCTCCCGCCAAATAAATTCAAAAAGTCATTTAGTTCTTCCAAAGACTGGAAATTCATCATAATATCAATTTCATCAATTTCGTAGTGATATTTTTTGAAAATTTCAGCATGTCTTGCAATACTTTTATGASCATTAAACATACTTTTATTAAAAATTACCGCGTATTTCATTTTCAAATCCCTAAATATTCTTTCTTCAAGAGGCGCTGATAGTCATTCTTGCAGTCCATCAGACGCTTAGAAAAGCTATCATGGCTATCATGACGACTAAAAATAGTTTCCATTTCGCCCAAGCTTGCACGATAACATGCTTCACAGCGTGTCCAATCATCCAGATACATCCTCATAGAAAACTTGAAATTTTCTATGATTCCTTTAAATCGTTCTTCAAAATAGTCCATCTACTAACTCCTTTCGATTTTCCAATGTTCCTTTTCAATAATTCGCTGATAGGGTCGCATTAAATGAGTTGTRACAATCTTATCTTGTTTCAAAGATTTCTCATTCAATCGATTTAATTCGTTCAAGCTAGACTTGCACAACCTTAAGAGCATCAAACGATCCGCAGCATATATCTCGAAGGAAAATAAAAAGTTATCGAAAATTCTTCGATAACCCTTTCTATAATATTCAATTACTGCATCACTATAGTTCATTCCACTTTCATTTATACCCCTTTCACAAACCTACAAATTATCATAATCATCAACATAAAAACAAAAACAGAAAGAGAAGTAGCTAGTAGTAACGTTCCAAACATAAACCATAATCCTTTCTTTAGCATGTTGTCACCTCAATCTTTCCACATTACAATATTGGTCCATTTAGCTTTTGTTTTTAACAAAAATCGCATCATTCCTATTTGCACTTGGCCGCCATAGATAATAAATTGACCGTCCTCTATATACATTTTCAAATATTCTCGGTCAAATTCAGGTAAGTCAGCAGCAAAACAAATATTTGATTTCTTYTCCATTTTCACAATGATAAAGCCACGATCAGAAAAATATAACCCCACATCATTGTTTTTACTACGATTTTTCAATACACTTAATAACAATTGCTTTCGATACCAATTTAAAAACCACTTACTCATGGATAAGCCTCCTTTCTATTAAGATAGTCAGCAATCATCTGCTTAAGAAAATAGAAAAAGCAAATTACTACGAAAGCAATTTGCCTATAATTTTATTTTTAAATTTTCCATTTTCCTAAACAGATGACTAATCTATTTAGTATATGCTCATATCTTCGCATATTCATTCTTCACCAGAAGTCATACTCTGGCTACCGCCCACGCAGCATAAAGGTTGTTGTCTCACTCCAACAGAGCCTCTGCCTGCGTCTCCGACCCACTAGGGCCAGCAGTTCCTGATGATTCATCCAAGCCAGCTCATCAGGCTAAAAGCTGGTGCGTGTGTTCCTAGATCCATAGGACCTAGAACAGCTCCAATCCCTCACTTTTAACCTGATTAGCAAACTTGACAAATTGTTAAGTTTACTATATACTAAAATTGCAACGTTTTAGTGTGTTTGGTCATCTGAAAGGATCGTCAGACGCACTTTTTATTAACTTTTCAAAGATCTAAGCAAATCTATACATCAAATCTTACTGCTCAATTTTTTACTTATCTAATAATAACTTTGAGTAAGAATTTGATTAGATTTTATATCCCATCGGATATATTTAGTATATAACCTTTTGGATATAATGTCAAGAGTTTTTTGAAAAAAATTAAAATATTTTTTAAAAGAGGTTATCTCATGTTTCCAGAAAGACTGAAAGCTCTGCGTTTAGAAGCAGGACTTACACAGAAACAAATATCTGAAACACTTGGAATAAATCAGCCGCAATATGCTAGATGGGAAAAAGGTGGGCGTGAGCCTTCCAAAGAAACACTCCAAAAATTCGCTGAACTTTTTAACGTTTCTGTAGACTATC
>NZ_JAJEPD010000054.1:0-607 GCF_020729765.1 Streptococcus sanguinis
AAAGACGATCAGAAACCATTCGTAGATTACGTTCTGACTTATAATCCCATAGAAACTTTTTATCAGAATTCTGATCAATTGAATTTAGGATGATGTGATTGTGGATATGATCTTTATCCACATGAGTTGCTACAATAAAACGAAATCTTCCTCCTGTCAACTCTTTAACTGTCTCATAACCAATCCGATTGATTTGTTCAGGAGTGAGATGGTCATCTGGAGAAAAGGACTGAATGATGTGATGAGAATGAATTTTTCGTTGATTTACTTCTTGTCTATCATGACGAAATTCATAAAGAGTATCATTACTTAAAAAATTATCATTGTACATCTTCACTAGTTCTTTATAACTAGGAAAATCTAAATAATTTCTCATACCAAAATCTGAAACTAGTGTTAGATTTTTTGTTTTACTTGGATTCAAAATATATTTGATTAGTTTACTACGATAATTTTTTCCATGAATCGCAAAGTGTTTAGTGATGACCATAAAATTTCCTCAATTTTTCAGATTGAATAAGAAAATCTTTCTCCACTTCTACTATTAATTCTTCTATACCTTTTCTCAACTCATTTAATTCAACTTCCGTTATTAAATTCGAATAAT
>NZ_JAJEPD010000055.1:0-997 GCF_020729765.1 Streptococcus sanguinis
CAGGAACTGCTTTAGGAGCTTCGTAAGTAGCCATAAATCTTCCTCCTTATTTTATTTACTTGATTATATCAAAATACTCAAATTATTTCAAGCTCAGATTGGTTCAAATCAAATTTAAAACATCTATTAAAACTAGTGATAATAAATAATGAATTTACATATTTGAAAAAATATGCTCCCAACTTGATTCATCATTAACATTTCCAAATACAGACATTGAAATTGAATATAAATCTAGTTTGGAACGAGAAAATACATATATGTTTATTAATTCTATAGGTGAAGCCTATAAAATTGATATTGATAATAATGTTCAAGTATTTGGAAATGTTAATGATGAATCAAGTTGGGAGCATATTTTTTCAAATATGTAAATTCATTATTTATTATCACTAGTTTTAATAGATGTTTTAAATTTGATTTGAACCAATCTGAGCTTGAAATAATTTGAGTATTTTGATATAATCAAGTAAATAAAATAAGGAGGAAGATTTATGGCTACTTACGAAGCTCCTAAAGCAGTTCCTGTTGAACTTCCAGCAGCGTTGGCACTTGAACTGGCTTTCTAGGTTATAGTTTTAAGATGCAATTCTTTGGGATTGCATCTTTTTGTAAATCATTATATTTAGGTATTAACGATGAAAAATGAACTGTACATAACAAAAATTGATAAAAAATTAGATTTAAATAACTTGAAAGCTCACTTAAAGCTATTCCCAGACGATATTGCGTATATTGGGGGGTCGCTGATTGATGGCCAAATTAATAAATATTCTGAAGGTTTAGGGAATAAGTACTCTGACTTGGATATTTTCATTATCAGGGAGAGCTCTAAATTTCTAGATTCTAATTCTACTTACGCAGGAAAATTTAAAAAAATTGATTTTTTAGAATTACCAGAATACGGGATAGATATTGAAATATATGACAGACAATTTATTGAAAATCTAATATTATCAGTTAATAACATTGAACTTGCTTCAAATCAAAGGGTTAG
>NZ_JAJEPD010000056.1:0-946 GCF_020729765.1 Streptococcus sanguinis
GAACAAAATCTATTCTTTTATCTTTGCTTTGTTTTTTTCTACTAGTAATAGGAGGTAGTAATAGGAGGTAAATTTTATATGGATCGAATGAAAGTGGATAATCTCTACCGGCATGGTTTTCAGCTCTATGAAGAACAATCGCGACYTAYCTAAARGARCATTAYAGCGGTATCAGTAAAATCGAATTTTCTCCTATTTTTAAAAGTGGTGGAGGAGGAGAAGGTTTTGTAAATGCTCGTATAGTTCCAGTAGTTTATGATAATTATGGTAATAAAGTATATTTGCGCAATGATGGCGTTTTAAAGATGGGTGTGGCAGATTATGAAATGACAGCTGGAATTGATTTGGATTTTAATGTCAATGATGGTTCAGAAATAATTTATTTACATAATAAGAAGAATGAATCTGTTAGTGTGGAAGGTTACCAGCATTTGCCAGATGGATTAAAATTGAATAAGGATGAAATTACTGATGAAAAGATGGATGCTTTTTCTCGTGAAGGGTATCTAAAAGGTGTAGAAAAAAATAGCCAAGGCAGTCCCCAAGCTAAGATTGTCTATAATTTGGAAATTAGACGAGTGCAGGGAAGAGAGGCTTTCGAATGGCAGTAACGCACGAATTTGGTAAGTTTGGATAGAAAGAAGAGGAAAATTATATGTCAAAACGAACAAAATCTATTCTTTTATCTTTGCTTTGTTTTTTTCTACTAGTAATAGGAGGTAAATTTTATATGGATCGAATGAAAGTGGATAATCTCTACCGGCATGGTTTTCAACTTTATGAGGAACAATCGCAACCTACCTAAAAGAATCAGTAAAATCGATCAGTAAAATCGAATTTTCTCCTATTTTTAAAAGTGGTGGAGGAGGAGAAGGTTTTGTAAATGCTCGTATAGTTCCAGTAGTTTATGATAATTATGGTAATAAAGTATATTTGCGCAATGATG
>NZ_JAJEPD010000057.1:0-91927 GCF_020729765.1 Streptococcus sanguinis
CCAGGGTTAGATGCCAGCAGCTGTAATGTCACACCATGCTGCAGTATTCTCCTATTAATTGAGTTAATCTCCTTGAAATTTACAAGCTTATGGGCCAGATTGTTTATAAACTCCTGAATGCTGCTAGGCGTTATTTTGTCTATCTTCATGCTCCCAAACTCAGGGATAAGATGATGATTAACTTGCCTCCTGGTCACAGCAAATGTTTGCGGTCTAACTGTCAGCCTGTGACTTTCTAGCCATAGGGCAGCAAGCTCTTAAGGAGGTTTTTCTGATGGAAAAATTCTTTAACAGTAAATTCATGACCAAACTTCAGGAAATTGGTTATAAACTGGCCAACAATGTGTTTATACAGTCTTTACAAGCTGGATTAGGATCTCTCTTGGGATTGATTACCGTGGGATCCTTATTTCAAGTCTTAGCTGCAATTGGAAATGAAACTGCTCTAGGTTGGTTCAAAACAGGGGATGCAGTGTATAATACATTGACCTTGCCTTTCCGTTATTCAATGGATTTTATTTCTATCTGGGTTGCTATCTTCTTTGCTTATCATTATGCTAAGAATTTGAAATTAAAATCCCCTATTATGGCAGCTGTTGATACAGCAGTTACTTTCATGCTTGTGGCAGGAGCTTTTGTTGATACTGAAGAATTCTCCGGCCTGCAATTAGACTACCTTGGCTCACAAGGTATGTTTATCAGCTTCTTTATTGTCTTTGTCGTCGTACAGATTGAAAAATTCTGTTATGAAAAAGATATTAAAATAAAGATGCCAGATGTTGTGCCGCAGTTCCTGCAAGATAGTTTCGGCTCTATTCTGCCGGTATTCTTCTCCATCACTCTCTTCCTCTTGCTGAATGTTGGAATTGGAGCCTTGACAGCAGGAGCTTATAATGTTCCGTCTGGTTTTATGGCTCTCTTGCGTGCACCGCTTGGCGCTGTATCATCTGTTCCAGGGATTGTGATGCTTTGTATGTTAGCGCTGGTTCTTTGGTGCTTCGGTATTCATGGTACCCTCATCATTATTCCAATCATTTCTCCGCTTGGGATTCAAGCGGCAACAACCAATGCTGCTCTTCATGCGAACGGTCAGCCAATGCAATTCTTCCCAGTCTTACTCTACACTTCCATGGCTTTAGTTGGTGGTACAGGGAATACCTGGGCACTAGTCCTGATGGGCTTACGATCAAAATCTAAACAAATCAGTGCCGTATCAAAGATTTCGCTCATTCCTGGGTGGTTTGGTATCAACGAGCCAGTAACATTTGGTATGCCAATTATGTTCAACCCAATTCTTTGTATCCCTTATGTACTCAATGTGCCTATTATGATGATTTTGACTTATTTTGCTTACAAAACAGGCTTTATCATTCCAGCTTGGATTGTTGTCAGCGCTCAGTTGCCAATGGGCTTTAGTAACTATCTGACCACCCTTCGTTGGCAAAACTTTGTTTGGGACTATATCTTGATTTTACCAGCTATGTTAATCTACTATCCATTCTTCAAGAAATACGAAGAGCAATTGGTTAAGCAAGAAGCTGAAGCGGAAGCAATAGAAGCCAAAGGAGGTGCAGCAGCTTGATTGATGTAACAAAATTTTCCAGAGACTTTCTCTGGGGATCGGCTTCAGCTGCCTATCAAGTTGAAGGAGCTTGGGATGAAGATGGTAAGAGTCTGTCTATCTGGGACGTCTTTGTTCGCCAGCCTAATAGGACTTTTAAAAACACGACTGGCGACGTGGCAGTGGATCATTATCATCACTATAAAGAAGATGTTAAACTGATGGCAGAAATGGGGCTGAAAGCTTATCGTTTTTCTATTGCTTGGACCCGTATTTTGCCTGAGGGACGAGGAGAGGTCAATCAAAAAGGGATTGAATTTTATTCAAATTTGATTGATGAACTTCTCAAATATAATATTGAACCCATTATCACAATCTATCACTGGGATTTACCTCAAGTACTGCAAGATGAGTACGGCGGTTGGGAATCCAGAAAGATAATCGACGATTTCCTGTATTATGCAGAGATTCTCTTCAAAAACTTTGGAGATCGAGTGAAATATTGGATTGGACTCAATGAGCAAAATGTCTTTGTTGGACTAGGCTATCGGGATGGTCATTTTCCACCAGGAATCAAAAATATTCAGTTAATGCATCAGGTAAATCACATTGTCAACTTGGCTAATGCAACGATTATCAAACGATTCCATGATTTGAAAATAAAAGGTCAAATCGGTCCAAGCTTTGCTTTTCCTGTCCTCTATGCTCTGGATAATCAGCCAGAGAATGTCCTAGCCATGGAGAAATCTTTGGATGTCAATGTTTGGTATTGGATGGATGCTTATTTATTGGGACGTTATCCAAGGACAGCTCTAGCATATTTGAGAAATCAATTCGGTATAGAATTAGATATCCGAGAAGGAGATTTAGATATTTTAAAAGCAGGCCGTCCAGATTTCGTAGGCGTTAACTATTACCAATCCCATACATTTTCTGCTAATGTACCGAATGCTGAAGCTGGAGAGCCAGACCAGTTTAAGCATGTGCCAAACGAACACTTAGAGCGTACTAGCTGGGAGTGGGAAATAGATCCAATTGGTTTGCGAATTGCTTTACGGCGGATTACCAGTAGATATGACATCCCGATTATGATAACTGAAAATGGTCTAGGAGAGTATGATACCTTAACGGAAGATAGAAAGATACATGATCCATATCGGATTGAATATCTTGATAATCATATTACAGCTGTACAAAATGCCATCGAAGATGGTTGCCAAGTCATCGGCTATTGTACATGGTCTTTCACAGATTTACTTTCATGGCTTAATGGCTATGGCAAGCGTTATGGATTTGTTTATGTAGACCGTGATGAGGAAGAAGGTGGTAGTCTAGAGCGGATTCGAAAAGATAGTTTTTATTGGTATCAAAAATTAATTAAAGAATTTGAGAATAAAAGAGATAACAGTAGGAGTCATTCATAGAAAAAAGCCAGCAGTTTATATCTTCACAAACTGCTGGCTTGTCTCTTTTATTTTTCCCGCATTTGACCTTGTGGGAAGTAGGTTCCTTCTGGCATGTCGTTAATAATGACATGGACAGCAGACTGAGGTGCGCCTGTATTTCTGACAACAGCTTCAGTTACTTCCTTGGCAAGAGCTTTTTTCTGCTCCAGAGTACGTCCTTCAAACAAATCAATTCTAACAAATGGCATATTTTCTGCCTCCTTTATTTCGTTATTATTATTTTATCACAAATGAGGTTTTAAAGAGTAGTGAATTATGGTAAAATAATGTGAAGTAAAAATGGAGATAATGAATTAGCAAAGATTTAAATTATGGCTCAGTTATACTACAAATATGGCACGATGAATTCGGGCAAGACCATTGAAATTTTAAAAGTGGCCCACAATTACGAAGAACAAGGCAAGAGCGTAGTCATCATGACCTCAGCTGTTGATACCCGTGACGGTTTTGGCGTTGTTTCTAGTCGCATCGGCATGAAACGAAATGCCGTAGCTATTGAAGAACAGACGGATATTTTTGGCTATATCCAGCAGCTGCCTGAAAAGCCTTATTGCGTTTTGATTGATGAGGCTCAGTTCTTGAAACGCCATCATGTCTATGATTTGGCTAGAGTGGTGGATGAGCTGGATGTTCCAGTTATGGCTTTTGGTCTGAAGAACGATTTTCGCAATGAACTTTTTGAGGGTTCTAAGCACCTCTTGCTCTTGGCTGACAAGATTGAGGAGATTAAAACGATTTGTCAATATTGCTCTCGTAAGGCTACCATGGTTTTACGGACTGATAACGGAAAGCCTGTTTATGATGGTGAGCAGATCAAAATTGGCGGCCACGAGACCTATATCTCAGTCTGCCGCAAGCACTATTTTAACCCCGATATTAAGTAATCCAACGATAGAAAAAAGGAGATGATGAAAAATCTATGAACATCTATGAACAGTTACAAGCGGTTGAAGATCGCTACGAAGAGCTTGGTGAACTCCTAAGTGACCCTGATGTGGTCAGCGATACCAAGCGTTTTATGGAGCTTTCTAAGGAAGAAGCCAGCACCCGAGATACGGTGACGGCATACCGCGAGTATAAAAAAGTCCTGCAAAACATCACAGACGCCGAAGATATGATTAAAGACGCCTCTGGTGATGCAGACTTGGAGGAAATGGCCAAGCAGGAGCTTAAGGATGCCAAGGCTGAAAAAGAAGAATACGAGGAAAAACTAAAAATCCTCCTTTTGCCTAAGGATCCAAATGACGATAAGAATATCATTTTGGAAATCCGCGGGGCTGCAGGAGGAGACGAAGCGCAGTTGTTTGCAGGAGACCTCTTGCAGATGTATCAAAAATATGCTGAAAGCCAAGGTTGGCGCTTTGAAGTCATGGAGGCATCTTATAATGGTGTAGGCGGGATCAAGGAAGTGGTCGCTATGGTCTCAGGTCAGTCGGTCTACTCAAAGCTTAAGTATGAATCTGGCGCTCACCGCGTACAGCGAGTTCCAGTAACCGAAAGCCAAGGTCGTGTTCATACTTCAACAGCAACTGTCTTGGTGATGCCTGAAATAGAAGAAGTAGAATACGACATTGATCCTAAAGATTTGCGGGTGGATATCTACCATGCTTCAGGTGCTGGCGGACAGAATGTCAATAAGGTTGCGACTGCTGTTCGAATCGTTCACTTGCCTACCAATATCAAGGTCGAAATGCAGGAAGAGCGGACCCAGCAGAAGAACCGGGATAAGGCTATGAAAATCATCCGAGCTCGTGTAGCAGACCACTTTGCTCAAATCGCTCAAGATGAGCAGGATGCAGAGCGCAAGTCCACAATTGGTACAGGTGATCGCTCAGAGCGGATTCGCACCTATAATTTCCCGCAAAATCGAGTGACAGATCACCGTATCGGCTTGACCTTGCAAAAGCTGGACACGATTTTAGCTGGCAAACTGGATGAAGTCGTTGACGCTCTGGTTCTCTATGACCAAACGCAAAAACTAGAAGAGCTGAATAAATAATGACATTGGCTCAATATTTGGCGGAGTTAGAGCAAGAGCTGCTAGCAGCGGGAGAAGAAGCAGAAAACCTATCTTTCGTTTATAGGGCTCTCAATGAGCTCTCCTTTACCGACTTTGTTCTCAAACTTCGCGCAGAAGTCAGCCAGAAAGATCGTGACCAGCTAAAATCAATTCAAGAGCAGCTGCTTGCTCATAAGCCGGCCCAGTATATTGTTGGGAGCAGCGACTTTCACGGCTTGACTCTCAAGGTTGATGAGCGGGTGTTGATTCCAAGACCTGAGACGGAGGAGCTGGTGGAGCTGATTTTGTCAGAAAATCCCGAAAGTTCTCTGTCTGTCTTGGATATCGGAACGGGTAGCGGAGCCATTGCTCTGGCACTGGCAAACAGCCGTCCAAACTGGCAGATTACTGCTTCTGATCTCTCGGATGATGCTCTTGCCTTGGCAGCAGAAAACGCTCAGTCCTGTAATCTTAGCCTTACTTTTGTCCAATCCGATTGCTTGGATTCTATTAGTGGAGAATTTGACATTATCGTCTCTAACCCGCCCTATATTTCAGAAGCAGATAAAGACGAAGTTGGTATCAATGTTTTGACCTCAGAGCCTCATATGGCCCTCTTTGCTGAGGAAGATGGTTATGCCGTCTATCGGAAAATAGCAGAGCAGGCAGGGGACTATCTGACAGATATAGGAAAAATCTATCTGGAAATTGGTTACAAGCAAGGAAACGGCGTTGCAGAGTTATTGAAAAAATCTTTTCCCCAAAAACGAATCCGAGTCTTGAAAGATCAATTTGGCAAAGATAGAATGGTGGCGATGGACAATGGATAAGATAGAAAAGACTCTGGCAGCAGGCGGAGCGGTTGTCCTGCCGACAGAAACTGTTTATGGCCTCTTTGCCCAGGCTTTGAATGAAGAGGCGGTTGAACTAGTCTACGAATTAAAACGAAGACCTCGTGACAAGGCTCTCAATCTCAATGTGGCTAGCTTGGAAGAGATTTATGCTTTTTCTAAGAACCAGCCCTGCTATCTAGAGCAGCTCTATCAAGCCTTTTTGCCTGGCCCTTTGACTATTATCCTTCAAGCCAATGACCGAGTGCCAGCTTGGATAAACTCAGGTATGGAAACCGTGGGTTTTCGGATTCCTAAGCATCCAGTTACGCTGGAGTTGATTCGGAAGTACGGTCCCTTGATTGGTCCATCCGCCAATCTTTCTGGAAAAGCCAGTGGAACTTCTTTCCAGCAGATTATGATGGATTTTCAAGAGGAGGTCTCGGGGGTAGAAGATGATGCTGCTCTGACAGGTCAGGATTCAACCATTTTAGACTTGTCTGGAGAAAAGGCTCTTATTTTACGCCAAGGGGCAATCACTCGCGAGGATATTCTCGCCCAAGTAAATGATATAAAATTTTAACTTTTAGGACCTAAGGTCCTATTTTCGCAAAAGAAGGGAGACACCTTATGATTTTTGACCAAGAAAACTACAAAGCATTTGACCCAGAGATTTGGGAAGCAGTTGCTAAGGAAGAAGAACGTCAGCAGCATAATATTGAGCTGATTGCTTCGGAAAATGTCGTTTCTAAAGCTGTCATGGCCGCTCAAGGTTCTATTTTGACCAATAAGTACGCTGAAGGCTACCCAGGTCGCCGTTACTATGGTGGGACAGATGTAGTGGATGTGATTGAGAGTCTGGCAATTGAACGCGCCAAGGAAATTTTTGGTGCCAAGTTTGCCAATGTTCAACCTCACTCAGGCAGCCAAGCAAATTGTGCTGCTTATATGGCTTTGATTGAGCCAGGTGATACAGTTATGGGTATGGATTTGTCTGCGGGCGGTCACTTGACTCACGGTGCCTCAGTCAGTTTCTCTGGTCAAACCTATAATTTTGTACCCTATAGTGTTGATCCAGAAACAGAATTGCTGGACTTTGACGCCATCCTCCAGCAAGCTAAAGAAGTACAGCCTAAGCTGATTGTGGCGGGGGCTTCAGCCTATTCTCACATCATCGACTTTTCAAAATTCCGTAAAATCGCTGATGCAGTAGGTGCCAAGCTTATGGTAGATATGGCTCACATCGCTGGTTTGGTTGCTGCTGGCCTCCATCCAAGCCCTGTGCCTTATGCGGATATCACAACAACAACGACCCACAAGACCTTGCGTGGCCCTCGTGGTGGTTTGATTTTGACAAATGACGAAGACCTGGCTAAGAAGATTAACTCAGCAATCTTCCCAGGCATTCAGGGCGGACCATTGGAGCATGTCATTGCAGCTAAAGCAGTTGCCTTTAAAGAAGTGCTTGACCCAGCTTTCAAAGTTTATGCTCAGCAGATTTTGGACAATGCCCAAGCTATGGCTCAAGTCTTCCGTCAGCATGATAAGTTCCGTGTGATTTCTGACGGTACTGAAAATCATCTCTTCTTGGTTGATGTCACTAAGGTTGTAGAAAATGGGAAAGTAGCGCAAAATCTCTTGGATGAGGTTAATATCACGCTTAATAAAAACTCCATTCCTTACGAGACTTTGTCACCGTTTAAGACTAGCGGTATTCGTATCGGTACAGCAGCTATTGCAGCTCGAGGCTTTGGTGTAACAGAAAGCATCAAAGTAGCCGAGCTCATTATCAAGGCTCTGGAAAACGCTGAAAACGAAGCGGTGCTGAGTCAGGTGCGGGCGGAAGTTCGCGAATTGACGGACGCTTTTCCACTCTATGAGGGCTTGAACTAAGATGGATATTTACGTAAAAAAAGCGATTATTCATCAATTCAGCCCAGCTGATACCGAACTACTGCTGGCGGATAAGTTTCTCAACATTACTCCCAAGATTGAAGAATACCTGCGCAAGAAGATTGAGCGGGTCTATTCTGACGATGCTAAAACAGGTGTTTTCGATCCCGAAAACGTCTTTTTAGCCCAGCTTTCAGACGACCTACTGGAAACATCAGTGACAGTGGCCAAGCTCTGGCAGGAGGAGTTTTCTGTCAGTGAAAACCAGAAAACCAACGATCTGATTTTTGTTCAGTTTGACAAAGAAGGTGTGGAGCACTTTGCTTTTCTGCGAATCGCTCTGCGGGAAACTCTGACCCACTTAGGGGGTGAGGTGGACAATCCTATCAAACTGACGCAGAACAATCTGCCTGGCTTTGGTACGGGTGCGGACGAGGCTTTGGTCATCAATCTCAAGTCTCGCAAGTACCATCTGATTGAAAAGCGCATCAAGTATAACGGTGCCTTTCTCAATTATATGTCAGACAATCTCTTGCAGGTCAATCCGACAATCTCAGCTAAGAAATCAATCAAAGCACTTGAGAAGACAGCTCAGAAGGTTGCCGAGAGTTTTAACAAAGACGATTTTCAGTTCCAGTCCAAGGTCAAATCCAGTATTTTCAAAAATCTGGAAGAAAATGACGAACTGTCGCCTGAGAAATTGGCCGATGATCTTTTTGACGGCAATCTGACTGCCCGACTTACCTTTATTGACCAAGTCAAGGAAGCCATTCCTGAGCCAGTCAAGTTTGATGAGATTGACAGCAGTCGCCAGAAGAAGAAGTTCGAAAATCAGAAACTCTCCCTTTCAAATGGAATTGAGCTCATCGTTCCCAATAATATCTATCAGGACGCAGAGTCGGTAGAATTTATCCAGAACGACAACGGGACCTATTCTATTTTGATTAAGAACATCGAGGATATCCAAAATAAATAATGTTTAAATTTCTAAGAAGACTGATTTTAGTCCTTTTCGTGCTCTTTGCTGGCTATAAGATTTATCAGGTTCATCATGATGTCAAGCAGGTCATGAAGTATCAGACTTTGGTCAGAGAAGTGCTGGACGAGCAGGATACAGCGGCCAATGAAGAACTGGTACTGGCCATGATTTATACAGAGACCAAGGGAAAAGACACTGATGTCATGCAGTCCAGTGAAAGCGCGACTGGTCAGACCAATGCCATCACGGACAACAGAGAAAGTATTCGCCAGGGCGTCCAGACCCTGTCTGATAACCTAGAGTTAGCCAGCGAGAAAAAGGTAGATGTTTGGACAGCAGTACAAGCCTATAATTTTGGTCAAGCCTATATCGACTACGTCGCTAAAAACGGTGGTGAAAATACGCTAGAGCTGGCTAAGAAATATTCAAAAGATGTAGTGGCGCCAAGCTTAGGAAATGTAACTGGCAAGACCTACGGCTACTATAACTTTATTTCTATTTTCCACGGCCCAGAGCTCTATATCAACGGCGGTAATTATTATTATTCCCGTCAGGTCAAGATGAACATGCACATCATGCGACTCTTAAAATTGTTTTAGAAAGAAGTTTTCAAGCTTCTTTCTTTTTTGATGGTGAAGTAATAATCCGGATATTTGTAACCACGATGGATACATGATATAATTTTGTACATCTATCTTAAAAAGGAATGAAAAATGAACAAGAAACTTGCTTTTAAACTCCTCATTCTGGTTTTGGTGACAATTGCCGGTTTAACAGCTTTTTACAACCATAAAGAAGCCACTAGCCTCAATACAAAACAATTTGTGCAGTCAACAACGCCGACCTTGTTTTTCCACGGTTTTGGATCCAGCTCTAATGCTGAAAATCATATGACAGAGGCAGCCAAAAAGGCTGGAGTCACTCAGACAATTATCACGGCAAATGTCAGTAAAAACGGTCAAGTAAGCTTATTAGGAGAGATACCGAAAGGTGCTATCAATCCTATTATCAAGGTAAACTATGAAGATAACCGCAATGCCGACTACGCTCAAGATGGTAGGTATGCAGCAGCTGTGATTCGCAAGCTACAAGAAACCTATGGCTTTGATAAGATGAATCTGGTAGGCCATTCGATGGGGAATATGTCCATCCTCTTTTATATGCTGGAGAACGGTCAGGATGAAAAGCTGCCCGAGCTGCAAAAGCAGGTCAATATTGCCAACCATGTTAATGGTCTGCAAGGAAGGGACTTGCCTGAAGATTTGAGAATCCTAGACGACCAAACTGGCCAGCCTAGTGCTATGAGCCAGACTTATCAAAAACTACTGGGATTACGAGAAATCTATCCGCAAGAGCAAGTAGATGTTCTGAACATTTACGGTGATTTTAAAAATGAATCCGACGGTTCTGTCCTCAATATTTCTTCTCGCAGCCTCAAATATCTCCTGGTTGAAAATGCCAAATCTTACCAGGAAAAGAAAATCACAGGTCAGTTGGCTCAGCACAGCCAATTGCATGAGAATCCAGAAGTAGACGAATTACTAATTGACTTCCTTTGGAAAAAGTAGAAAAGAGCAGTTACTGGCTAGCAAATTCAGTGACTGTTTTTTCTTTGAACTTCTTTGAGAAATGTTGTAAAATGTATCTATTATCTCAAGCCCTTAATGGATGAGATAATAGTAACTCCATCATTGCAGCAACTTAACTGAAGCGCTCTGAACATCAAAAGGAGCAGAAATCACCAGCTCAAGAAACAGAAATTTGAGTCACTCAGAAAGAAGTTTGCTCTATAAAAAAGCTATAGAATTTGGGAAACTATAGCGGGAGGAAAAGAGGAAAAAATATGAAATTCAAAAAAACTTTAATGACAGCAGGAGCCTTGCTGGCTACTCTGTTTACTGTATCGACCGCAACGGCCGATTCAAATGTTCAGAAAGTCATTGATGAGACTTACGTGCAGCCTGAGTATGTTCTAGGTTACTCCTTAGATGAGAACCAAAAACAGCAGACCTTGCAGATGTTGGGCTACAATTCATCCAGTGATAGCAAGCCACTTAAGACCATGACACCGGAAGTCTACTCTAAGATTATGGATGTCGCCAACGACCCTAGCCTGCAGCTTTATTCTTCTGTGAAAATCCAGAAGTTAGGCAGCAATAAGCCATTAGAGGTCAAAATTGTCACTCCGCAAAACATCACTAAGGTTACAGAAGATATGTATCGTAATGCGGCTGTTACTCTAGGTGTTCAGCACGCGCAGATTACCGTTGCAGCACCGATTCCGGTAACAGGTGAGAGCGCCTTGGCAGGGATTTACTACTCTCTGGAAGATAATGGAGCGACCATTCCTCAGGAAAATAAAAATCTAGCGCAGGAAGAACTGGCTGCCCTTTCTGGTATCAATGCTGAAAATACAGGTAAGGAAGGCTATGATGCAGACAAGCTCAACGTGGCCCTGGCTGATATCAAAGCGGCTATCGCCAATGCTAAGAAGAACAACAGCAATCTGACAGCAGATGATGTCCGTAAGATTGTTGAAGAAACCTTGAAAAACTATGGTCTGACTCAGTCAGTGACCAGTGACCAAATCAACCTCATCGTGAATTTCGCTATCAATCTTTCAAACAGTGGAGTCATTACGGATTCTGACTTTACAAAGACACTTAGTGACTTGAAAGACAGCATCGTTTCAAAGGCAGGGGATACCTTTAACAATATTAACCTTAACTTTGATGCAAATGGCCTCCTTCAAGAAGGCGGTAATTTCTTTTCTAATATCTGGAATGCCATCGTCAACTTCTTTAAAGGATTGTTTGGTGGTTAATTCCAAGACTATGTAAAACAAGGCTAGAACATTTTAGTTCTAGCCTTGTTTGTTTCTACAGTTATCATTTAAAATAAGATTTGTTTGTTACTCCCACTCTACAGTTGCAGGTGGTTTGCTGGTGATGTCATAGACGATACGGTTGACATGGTCTACTTCATTAACGATACGAACAGAGATTTTTTGCAGAATATCCCAAGGGATCTTGGCAAAGTCAGCTGTCATGCCGTCTATAGAAGTGATAGCGCGAATCGCAATTGTGTAGTCGTAAGTTCGGCCGTCTCCCATGACCCCAACAGATCGGACGCCAGTATTAACAGTAAAGTATTGCCAGATGTCGCGGTCAAGCCCAGCTTTGGCGATTTCTTCGCGTAGAATAGCATCAGATTCGCGGACAGTTTCTAATTTTTCCTCAGTGATTTCTCCCATAACGCGAATAGCAAGTCCTGGGCCTGGGAACGGTTGGCGCCAGACAATTTCATCAGGCATACCAAGCTCGGTACCCAAAGCACGCACTTCATCCTTGTAAAGTGTGTTCAACGGCTCAATCAGCTCAAACTGCATGTCTTCTGGCAGACCACCAACGTTATGGTGGGACTTGATAGTCTGAGCAGTGTCGGTACCAGATTCGATAACGTCTGTATAGAGTGTTCCTTGAGCCAAGAATTTTACATCTTTCAGTTTGCTAGCTTCGTCGTCAAAGACATAGACAAACTCGTTTCCAATGATTTTACGTTTTTGCTCTGGGTCTGAGACGCCGGCTAGTTTATCAAGGAAACGTTTAGCTGCATCTGCTTTGACGATATTCAAACCAAATTTGCCGCCCAGCATATCCATGACCTGATCTGCTTCGCCTTTACGCAAAAGTCCATGATCCACAAAGATACAGATTAGTTGATCACCGATTGCTTTCTGTAAAAGAACACCGACAACAGAAGAGTCTACGCCGCCAGAAAGTCCCAACAGCACCCTCTTGTCACCAACGGTTTGGCGGATTTTTTGAATTTCCATGTCAATGAAGTTATCCATAGACCAGTCGCCTTTGGCTCCACAAATATCAAGAGCAAAGTTTCGCAGGATATCATAGCCAAATTCTGAATGACGAACCTCAGGGTGGAACTGAATGCCGTAGATTTTCTTAGTTGGATTTTCAATAGCTGCAAAAGGACAGTCAGCAGAAGTACCAGTACGGACAAAGTCAGTGGGAATTTCTGTTACTGCATCTCCGTGACTCATAAGAACTAGCTGGCTTTCAGGTGTTCCGTTGAAAAGGCTGGAGTTAGCAGTATGTGACAGAGTTGACTGACCATATTCACGATTTCCAGCATGACCAGCAGGAACAACCTTGCCGCCCAGCTTGTGAGTTAACAGCTGCATACCATAGCAAATCCCCAAAATCGGGATTCCCAACTCAAAAATTTCCGGATCAATATCAAAGGAGCCGTCTTCATATACAGAATTCGGACCGCCGGAAAGGATAATTCCGATAGGCTGGATAGCACGGACTTCGTCAGCGGTAATCTTGTGGCTCTTGAGCTCAGAAAAAACACCGATTTCACGAATGCGGCGTGAAATCAGCTGGTTGTACTGGCTGCCGTAATCAAGCACGATGATCTTTTCGACATCTTGCAATTCAGTTCTAGTTGTCATCTGTTCCCTTTCTTAAAAGAAGTAATCTTTTCCCCTCATTTTATCACAAAAAAGGAATTTTTCCAAGGTAATAAGGAGTAAGAGTGATGAAAAAACGAATATGAGTCTTTATTTGGCTTAACAGCTAGAATCGTGATAAAAGCAAGCACTTGAGAGCTAATACTTATCATTTAGTTTGACATTTGAAGTATTTGGTACTAAAATAAAGGAAGGTACCAAATAAGAAAGAAGAGCCGACATGTTACCCGCATATATTAAAATTCATGATCAGATTAAGAAAGATATTGACGATGCCGTTTGGGAGATTGGGGAGCGCCTGCCCAGCGAGCGAGATCTAGCCGAAACCTTTAAGGTCAGCCGTATGACCCTGCGTCAGGCCATCACACTCTTGGTTGAGGAGGGAGTGCTGGAGCGTCGAGTCGGGAGTGGTACCTTCGTAGCCAGCACACGCGTTCAGGAGAAAATGCGCGGCACAACCAGCTTCACGGAAATCATGAAGGCACAAGGCAAAACGCCATCTAGCCAGCTCATTTCTTATCGACGTACCCTGCCGAGCGAGCAGGAAGTGGAAAAGCTAGGCATCCACAAGACGGAAAATGTCATTCGGATGGAGCGGGTTCGATACGCTGACGATTTGCCAGTGGTTTACGAGGTGGCTTCAATTCCAGAGAAGTTCATTAAGAATTTCAAAAAAGAAGAGGTGACCAGTCATTTCTTCCAGACCTTGCAGGAACATGGCTATAAGATCGGCAAGTCCCAGCAGACTATTTATGCTCGGCTGGCTAAGGAAAAAATCGCCAATTACCTCGATATTCCTCGCGGCCATGCCATCTTAGGACTGACTCAGATTTCTTACTTTGACGACGGCACAGCTTTTGAATATGTAAAAAGTCAGTATGTTGGCGATCGTTTTGAATTTTATTTGGAAAACAATTAATTATTACAAAACTCTTGGTTATCACCAAGGGTTTTTAACTTGTCTTTTGCTCGGCAGAAAAAAGCTGATTGACATTTTGCAATCTCATATTTCGAGTGTATATTTCCCTTGTCAGACTAGAGTTTATCATGCTTTTCTGGTATAATGTTTCTTATGGAAATTGGAAAAACAAACCGAATGAATGCTCTCTTTGAGTTTTATGCGGCGCTTTTGACTGACAAGCAGATGAACTATATCGAGCTCTACTATGCAGACGACTACAGCCTGGCTGAGATTGCTGAGGAGTTTGGTGTTAGCCGTCAGGCTGTTTACGATAATATCAAACGGACAGAGAAGATTCTGGAAGACTATGAGAAAAAGCTGCACATGTACTCGGACTATATTGTCAGAAGTCAGATATTTGACCAGATTACAGAGAAATACCCTGACGACAGCTATCTGCAGGAGCAGATCGGGATTCTGTCTGGTATTGATAATAGGGAGTGACCATATGGCTAAACAAGTTATCTACAAGGGAATGTCTTGCTGGTTGTTGGAGTCGGAAGAACCTTTTCCTTCTAGGGTACAACTCATCTCCCCTGACGATCTTTCTAAGGCAATGCAAGAAGGCTTCAGCTGCTGGGGCTACCCAAATGAGATTATGAAAGAAGTCTCTGCTGAAGAATACGCTTGTTTAACTCGTTTTGGAAAATTTCCACTGAATTGATTGAAATAGAAACTAGGAGAAATAAAAAATGGCATTTGAAAGTTTAACAGAACGTTTGCAGAACGTCTTTAAAAATCTGCGCAGAAAAGGAAAAATCTCAGAGAGCGATGTTCAGGAAGCAACCAAAGAGATTCGTCTGGCTCTCTTAGAAGCCGACGTTGCCCTGCCAGTTGTCAAAGACTTTATCAAGAAAGTCCGTGAGCGCGCTGTCGGTCATGAGGTTATCGATACCCTCAATCCAGCGCAACAGATTATCAAGATTGTTGACGAAGAGCTGACAACCATCCTGGGATCTGATACTGCTGAGATTATCAAGTCACCAAAGATTCCGACTATTATCATGATGGTTGGTCTGCAAGGGGCTGGTAAAACCACCTTCGCTGGAAAGCTTGCTAATAAGCTCAAGAAAGAAGAAAATGCTCGTCCGCTCATGATTGCGGCGGATATTTACCGTCCAGCGGCTATAGATCAGCTGAAAACACTTGGACAGCAAATTGATGTACCTGTTTTTGCTTTGGGCACGGAAGTTCCAGCTGTTGAGATTGTCCGTCAAGGTCTGGAGCGGGCAAAAGCTAACCACAATGACTATGTCCTGATTGATACAGCTGGACGTCTTCAAATTGACGAAAAGCTCATGCAGGAGCTGTCAGATGTCAAAGCGCTGGCTAATCCCAATGAAATCCTCTTAGTTGTCGATGCTATGATTGGTCAGGAAGCAGCTAATGTCGCTCGTGAATTTAACAGCCAACTGGAAGTGACCGGTGTTATCCTGACTAAGATTGATGGCGATACCCGTGGCGGTGCAGCCTTGTCTGTCCGTCAGATTACTGGTAAGCCTATTAAATTTACTGGTACTGGTGAAAAAATCACTGATATCGAAACCTTCCACCCAGACCGTATGTCTAGTCGTATCCTCGGTATGGGGGACATGCTGACTCTGATCGAAAAAGCCTCTCAAGAATACGATGAGAAAAAATCGCTTGAAATGGCTGAAAAGATGCGGGAAAACACCTTTGATTTCAATGACTTCATTGATCAGCTGGATCAGGTACAAGGCATGGGACCTATGGAAGATTTGCTCAAGCTGATTCCAGGCATGGCCAATAATCCTGCTCTTAAGAATATCAAAGTGGATGAGAAAGAAATTGCCCGCAAACGTGCTATCGTATCCTCTATGACACCGGCTGAGCGTGAAAATCCTGACTTGCTGAGTCCTAGCCGTCGCCGTCGGATTGCCAATGGTTCAGGTAACAGCTTCGTTGATGTCAATAAATTTATCAAAGACTTCAATCAAGCTAAGCAGATGATGCAGGGCGTTCTGTCAGGCGATATGAGCAAGATGATGAAGCAAATGGGGCTCAATCCAAACAATATGCCTAAGAACATGCCTGGTGGCGGAGGAATGCCTGACATGTCAGCTCTAGAAGGCATGATGGGCCAAGGCGGTATGCCAGATATGTCAGGCTTAGGTGGAGCCGGCATGCCGGATATGAGCCAAATGTTTGGCGGCGGCCTCAAAGGTAAGGCTGGAGAGTTCCTGATGCGCCGCAGCATGAATAAAATGGCCAAGCAAATGAAGAAAAACAAGAAGAAGCGGAAGTAATAACAAAAAAACAATTCGCATAACTAAGTTTTATGTGGCTTGTTTTTGGAAACATCAGATTCAGATACGGAGACTTAGAATGAAGCCTTTTTTGACTCAATTGATTCATCGACTTGCTAAAACCTTTCAAAAATTATTGAATAAGCTGCCTAGCCACCCTATTTCTCATCTACCTGCCAGCAAGGTCGAAATACATCCTATTATCATGATTCCAGGTAGTTCAGCGACAGAGAATCGTTTTAATCGAATGGTTAAAAAACTCAACCGCAATCAGCATTCGCGTCATAGCCTAGTCCGTATTAAAGTCTGGAATGACGGACATATGACTTATCGAGGGCATTTGAAGCGGAAGGATAGAAATCCCATTTTTGTGGTTGGCTTTCAAAATAATCGCGATGGTTATGAAAACATCAAGCAGCAGGCGGCCATGTTTGACGCCGCCTTGACTGTTTTGCGAGAGAAGTATTCTTTTAACAGCTTTAAGGCGCTGGGGCATTCTAACGGTGGTCTAATTTATACAGTATTCCTGCAGCAATATCTGGCAAACCATTCTGGGTTAGAGATAAAAAAGCTCCTGACTATTGGCAGCCCTTATAATCTAAACAAGAAAAATCTCAATCAACGAGTTGCGATGCTAGATGACTTTGTATATAACAAAGGAAAACTTCCTAAGAAGCTGCAGCATTTGTCGATTTTGGGAATTTTTTT
Organism: Streptococcus sanguinis; assembly: GCF_020729765.1. Lineage (GTDB taxonomy): Bacteria > Bacillota > Bacilli > Lactobacillales > Streptococcaceae > Streptococcus > Streptococcus sanguinis_Q. Next base: position 17,157 of record NZ_JAJEPD010000057.1, read on the forward strand.
CCGAGATGGTGACGGAATTGTACATAAAAGCAGTGTAGAGGCTGGGAGCTTGATTTACGAAGGAAAGATTGCTTCACACAGAGAGGTAGTCATCGTAGGCAAGGATGCCCACCATTCCTCTCTGCCTCAAAATGAACAGGTAGTTGATTTGATTAGGGATTTCTTATTCTAGTGAATATTTTACATAATTTAATTTTAGTAAAAATTAGAAAGGTAATAAAACAATGAAAATGACAGATATTCTTTATAGGTATTATGGTGACTTTGATCTGGTAAATGAAAAATGGAACGAAGACTATGAAAGCATTTTGATTAAGCCAAAGGATGATCAAGAATATAAAAGATGCCGTTTGGCAAAGAAGACASCTAAAAAAGAAGGCTACTTTACAGTCTTTTGGAAAAAAGACCAAGACAATAAGAACATTCCATATACTGATAAAGACTTAGGTGATGAACTGGTTATTGTCGTCATCGAAGACCGTCATTTCGGTATATTTATCATTCCCAAAGAGGTGGCTATCAGTAAAAAAATTCTTTCTACAAAGGATTGTAAAGGAAAGATGGCTATGCGGTTTTATCCGTCCTGGTGCAGCAATTTAAATAAAACAGCTCAGGCAACACAAAAATGGCAACTGGATTATTTTCAAAAAATCGAATTAGAAGAATAAGTTTCAGGTAAAACAAGACAGAGTTTAATTTCTCAATTCTGTCTTGTTTTTATTATCCGTTTTTTTAATAAGATTGGACTATATATGTCCTCTTACATCTTTCCGAAAAACTATAATTTTCTTGAAAAATATATCTAGATATGCTATACTACTATTATAGAAAAAACGGAGAAATGTGATGAGACGTGAACTGTTATTAGAAAGAATTGATAAACTCAAGGCCACCATGCCCTGGTATATTCTGGAATATTACCAATCTAAGCTGGCGGTGCCTTATAGTTTTACAACCTTATACGAATATCTCAAAGAATATGATCGCTTTTTTAACTGGGTGCTAGAATCTGGTATCACGGATGCTTCGCATATTGCTGAGATTCCTCTCTCAATCTTGGAAAATATGACCAAAAAAGACATGGAGGCCTTCATTCTTTATCTGCGTGAGCGACCGCTTCTAAATGCCAATACAACTCAAAATGGTGTTTCCCAGACAACCATTAACCGGACTCTTTCGGCTTTGTCCAGCCTCTACAAGTATTTGACTGAGGAAGTGGAAAACGAGCAGGGTGAGCCCTACTTCTATCGAAATGTGATGAAAAAAGTTGCTACTAAGAAGAAAAAGGAAACTCTGGCTGCTCGTGCAGAGAATATAAAGCAGAAGCTCTTTTTAGGAGATGAGACAGAAGAATTCCTCCAGTATATTGATACAGAGTACCCTAAGAAGCTCTCTAATCGCGCTCTGTCCTCCTTCAACAAAAACAAAGAACGTGATCTAGCTATCATTGCCTTGCTGCTAGCCTCTGGTGTTCGTCTGTCTGAAGCTGTTAATCTTGATCTGAAAGACATCAATCTCAAAATGATGGTTATCGAAGTAACTAGAAAAGGCGGGAAAAGGGACTCTGTCAATGTTGCTGCTTTTGCCAAGCCCTATTTAGAAGAGTATTTAAGCATTCGGAGCAAGCGATACAAGGCCGAAAAGACTGATACAGCCTTCTTTTTGACTGAATACCGAGGCAGTCCTAATCGCATCGATGCTTCCAGTGTTGAAAAAATGGTGGCCAAGTATTCTGAAGACTTCAAGGTGCGAGTGACGCCTCACAAACTCCGCCACACGCTTGCTACACGTTTATACGATGCAACCAAATCTCAAGTTCTCGTCAGTCACCAGTTAGGGCATGCTAGCACTCAGGTAACAGACCTCTACACCCACATTGTCAATGATGAGCAAAAGAACGCTTTGGATAAATTATAATATTACATAATTTAAAATATTTAATACGGAGAATGACAATAACAACAAAAGAGCGAAAATCTAGTTTAGATGCTTCGCTCTTTTTCTTATAAAAATTCAATCCAGTAGTTTCGATGCGGCTCGACAATCAGCGGTTTGCCCCAGAAGTGCTTGAGATGTTCTAGATTTGCTGCTGTAATTGGTCGATTTTTAGAGTTGTACTTTTCAGCGCTTTCTCTAGTTAGGAAACATTTGACTGCTTCGTAGGAGCCTTCTGCTGTCTCTCTATTCAACCCTTCGAAGCTAACTTCATCGCCTGGCTGAGGATTATCCGTGAAGAGTTTTCCGATAAAATAGACCGTTTTACTCTTCATCAGATCGTAAGCCTTGATATTCTCTATTCGATTATTAGCTGCTGCAAACATGATGCAAAAGCTGTCAACAAGATCCTTTAAGGGCAGCAGATCTTCCTTGGGAACGAAGATATCTACCATGTAGAGCCCACCAATGACTAGGTTTTGGAAAGAAGGTTGCTGAATGACATTATCTAACGCCATGCCAAGCGGTAATTTCACAGCTTGATAGCCTGATTTTTCAAATTCTTCTTTCTTTTTCTCATAATCTTCTGGAGATATGCTAACATAAAAATTGTCTGGATTAGGAGATGGTTTTTTCTTCAGAAAAGCTACAACTGTGCGGTCCAACTGCTCAAACAAACCAAGGCTTTCTACTGGGACTTTCTGCATCAAGGCACCCCTTTCTCTGATTCCCTATCATTTTATCATATCTGGTAAATAAAGCCTAGAGAAAACTAGCTGGTTAAGGAAACGTAAGAATGTTGTTGATTTGAAATATACTGTTTACATGAAAAACCAAACTCTTCAAGAGCTTGGTTTTCTTTATGTCATATTTTAACCAACGATAGCTTCGGCAATTTCTTCTCTGCTGATTCCAGCAAAGTAGCGGCTAATATCAATCCTTTCAAGAGCTTTAAGGACATCTTCTCGCTCGTATTTAACGCCGCGCAGCACATCTTCCACTGCTGCTACATCCTCAATACCAAAGAAGTCTCCATAGATTTTAATATCCTGAATCTTGGATTCAACAACATTGGCAAAGATTTCTACCTTACCACTGGTAAACTTGGTGCCACGGCGCACGTTGTATTCAGGCGATTTACCGTAGTTCCAGTCCCAAGTTCCAAACTTGCTATCTCTTATTTGCTTGATTTCTTCCAGTTCTTTCTCAGAGAAGACATACTCTGTCATTTCTGGATATTCTTTCTTCATATAGTCCAGAAGCAGGTCGCGGAATTCTTCGACAGTAATCTTTTCTGGCAATTCATTGACAATATTTGTCACGCGTGCACGAACGGATTTAACACCTTTTGATTCGAACTTGTCTTTAGAAACTTTAAGCGCATTGGCCAAGACAGACAAATCAACATCAAAGAGCAGGCAACCATGGTGCATGATACGGCCGTTAATATAGGCCTGCGCATTGCCGCAGAACTTCTTACCGTCAATTTCCAGGTCATTACGGCCAGTGAATTCAGCCTTTACCCCAAGTTCTGCCAAGGTGTTGATAACTGGCGTAGAGAAACTCTTGAAGTCAAAAGCTCTATCTTCACTTTCCTTAGAGATAATGGTGTAGTTAAGGTTGTTTAGATCATGATAAACAGCTCCGCCGCCGCTGATACGACGCACAACTTCAATGCCATGCTCACGAACGTAGTCACGGTTGATTTCTTCGATGGTATTTTGGTGACGTCCCACTATGATAGAGGGTTTGTTAATCCAGAGCAGGAAAATTTCATCCTCATCTAAGAGGTGTTTGAAAGCATATTCTTCCAGAGCAATATTAAAAGCTGTGTCATTTGAGTAGTTAACAATGTATTTCATAAGCTACCTCTTTATACGATAGAGACTGGAACAATGATTTATGTCCAGTCTAATCTATCTTTTAAATTATTTTTTCTTAGGTGAGTGAACTGCTAATCCCAGTACATCTGCAAATGCTTCGTACATAACTTCTGAGAAGGTTGGATGACCGTGAATGGTCTTAAGCATTTCTTCTACGGTGATTTCCATTTCGATGATGGTTGATGCTTCATTGATTAATTCTGCCGCTGCAGGACCAATGATATGAACACCTAGGACTTCACCGTACTTCTTGTCAGCAATGACTTTAACGAAGCCTTGAGCTGCATCTGAAGCAATGGCTCGGCCGTTAGCAGCGAAGTTAAACTTACCAATCGCTACATCATATTTCTCACGAGCTTGCTCTTCTGTCAAACCAACTGCTGCTACTTCTGGCAGGGTGTAAATAGCTGCAGGCGTCAGATTGAGTTTAGCAACATGGTGATTACCTTTCAGCGCATTTTCAGCAGCAACTTCACCCATACGGAAGGCTGCATGAGCCAGCATCTTAGTACCATTGATATCACCTGGTGCGTAAATACCTGCAACAGAAGTTTCCATATACTCATTGACCTTAATGCGGCCGCGATCCAATTCGAACTCGACCTCACCAATGCCTTCTAGGTCTGGCACGCGTCCGATAGACAGCAGAGCCTTATCTGCTAGAATATCTTCTTTTCCTTCAACCTTGATACGGAGTTTGCCGTTTTCTTCGACGATTTCTTCCAACTTAGTTTCAGTCAGGATTGTCATGCCCTTGCGCTCCAAGATGAGGCGAAGATTTTTAGAAACTTCCGTATCCATAGCTGGTACGATGCGGTCCATCATTTCAATGACAGTGACTTTTGAGCCAAAAGTCATGAAGGCTTGTCCAAGCTCAATACCGACAACACCACCGCCGATAATTACCAGATTTTCAGGCACTTCGTTCATTTCCAGAATATCATCACTGGTCATAACGAGAGATGATTCCATTCCTGGAACATTGATCTTGCTGACTTTTGAACCACCAGCCAAGATAATCTTCTTCGTTTCTAGCAGCTCGCTGCCGTTTACAAGAACATTCTTGTCTTTAGTAATGGTACCAATTCCTTTATGAACATCTACGCCATAGCTGCGAAGAAGGCCAGCAACACCGCCAACAAGCGTATTAACAACCTTGTTTTTAGTTACTAGAACCTTGTCCATGTCCACTGAGAAGCTAGGATTTTCGATGATGATACCGCGATTAGCAGCGTGACCAAGGCTTTCAATGATTTCCGCATTGTGCAAGTAAGTCTTGGTAGGAATACAGCCACGGTTCAAGCAAGTTCCGCCGAGTTCAGACTTCTCAACCAAGGCAATTTTACCGCCTAGCTGAGCTGCTTTGATAGCCGCTACATAACCAGCAGGTCCGCCACCGATAACAACAATATCATATGCATCATCGCTCTTATCATCATCTGTGTTTGCTGCCGCTGTTGCAGGAGTTGGTGCTTCCGCAGGTGCAGATCCGCCAGCAGTTGGAATGTTTTCTCCTTCTTCTCCCAAGTAACCGATGACTTCCGTTACTGGCACGGTTTCACCGTCTCCTTTGAGAATGGCAATCAGATAGCCATCTTCTTCAGCTTCCAATTCCATGCTGACCTTGTCAGTCATGATTTCCAGAAGGATTTCCCCTTCTTTGACAAATTCGCCGACTTTCTTATTCCATTGGACAATTTGCCCTTCGGTCATATCCACACCGGCTTTTGGCATAATTACTTCTAAAGCCATTTTTCTTTCCTTTTCTAATTTAATTTTTCACTTGCTGAGTCTTTCGTTTCTTTACTTTTTAAACTAGCAAAGAAAATCTTATACCAACATTGAAATTGGGTCTTCAATCAAAGCCTTCAAGTCCTTCATAAACTTAGCTCCAGCCATTCCGTCAACTACACGGTGGTCAATGGTCAAGCCAAGACTCATAATTGGACGGATAACAATTTCGCCATTAACAACGACAGGTTTTTCTACTGTTGAGCTTACACCCAAGATAGCAGAGTTTGGCTGGTTAATGATTGGACCAAAGGACTGAACGCCAAACATACCTAAGTTACTGATTGTGAAAGTTGAGTTTTGCAGCTCGCTCGGAGATAACTTGCCTTCCAAGGTACGTCCGATTACATCTTTAAAGGCTACTACAAGCTCTGATAGGCTCATTTTTTCTGCATTATAGACAACTGGTGTCATCAAGCCATTATCCATACCGACTGCCATTGAAAGGTTGACATAGTTGTGTGTGATAATGGTCTTGCCATCCTCTGTCAAGGTCGAATTGAGGTAAGGATGCTTCATCAGTGTCTTCACAACAGCCAGCGAAAGCAGGTCTGTGACAGTTACTTTTTTGCCAGTTGCTTCCATGATTGGTTCCAGCACTTTTTTACGCAAGGCCAGCATTTCTGTCATATCAACATCATAGTTAAGGGTGAATGTTGGCGCCGTCAGGTAAGATTCTACCATCCGCTGAGCAATGACCTTTCGCATCGGCGTCATTGGGATACGCTCAATCTCACCATAAGGAGTGACATTATCAGGCACTTCTTCCGCTTTTTCAATTTGAGCAGGAGATTTGATTGTATCGCTCTCAACATTCTCAGGCAAGAAAGCAAGAACATCTTTCTTCATAATCTTGCCACGATGGCCAGTTCCTTGAATCTCTTGCCAAGCAATATTGTGTTCTTGGGCAATTCGTTTTGCCAGTGGTGAAATGCGCACCACGTTTGTATCTTTATAAGTTTCCACGTCTTCTTTGTGGACACGACCGTTTGCGCCTGAGCCAGAAACATCATAGAGGTTGATTCCCAAATCATCCGCTAACTTTCTAGCTGCAGGAGTCGCTCTTAGCTTATCATCAGCCATGACCTCTCCAATTCTAATTATGATATTAAGGGCGTAAAAAAAATCAAAATGAAAATAGAAAACTTAACGAAGAAATTTTAGTTTCTAGAAAAGTTAATTTTTCACACAGACTTTAGCCCATGTTCAACTCTACAAGTAACTTGGATACGAAACGTATCTCAAGTTACTACGGTTGCCGCTATCTGCGTCCAACCTAGTAGACTTACTAAGTCGTTCGTCGAATATTATCGATTCGACTCTCTCCTGTTGCAACTCTACAAGCAACTTGGATACAAATGCATCTAAAGTTATTATGGTTACCGCTATCGGCAATCAACCTTGTAGACCTACTAATTCGCTCATCGGATAAAATCGGTCCGAATAACGATTGTCTGTAATTAGTAAAATTTTAGCTACTTTGACCCTCTACACAAGATTATATTACATAAAATAATTTATGTAATCTAATTCATGAGAAAGCCTTTTCTTTATTATACCTTATTCTTTGTGATATGTCTTCTGAATAGCGTCTTTGATGCTTTCAACGGTCGGAATCATCGAATTTTCCAAGTTTTGTGCATAAGGCATTGGCACATCTTCACCTGCACAACGGCGGATTGGCGCATCTAGATAGTCAAATGCTTCAGACTCAGAAATAATCGCCGAAATTTCACCAATGAAACCGCTAGTTTTGTGAGCATCATTAACCAAAACGACCTTTCCAGTCTTCTTAACAGAATTGATGATAATATCCTTATCAAGTGGCACCAATGTACGTGGGTCAACCACTTCTACAGAGATACCCTCTTCTGCTAATTCTTCAGCAGCCTGCATGACACGACGAAGCATTTTTCCGTAGGTAACAACTGTTACATCGGTACCTTCTTTTTTGATTTCACCAACACCAAGTGGGATTACATACTCAGGATCCAGTGGCACTTCACCTTTTTGGTTAAATTCAGACTTGTATTCCAGTATAATGACTGGGTTGTTGTCTCGGATAGAAGCCTTGAGAAGTCCCTTCATGTCAGCTGGAGTTCCCGGTGCCACAACCTTAAGACCTGGAATGTGGGTAAACCAAGATTCCAAAGACTGCGAGTGCTGAGCCGCTGAGCCAACTCCATTACCTGCTGCACAGCGGACAGTCATTGGCACCTGCCCTTTTCCGCCAAACATATAGCGCGTTTTAGCGGCTTGGTTTACAATAGCATCCATGGCGATTACAGAGAAGTCCATAAAGGTCATGTCTACGATTGGACGCAGCCCTGTCATAGCTGCTCCAGCTGCTGCTCCAGAAATAGCTGCTTCTGAAATCGGACAGTCACGTACACGCTCTGGCCCGAACTCTTCCAGCATACCAACAGATGTTCCGAAATCTCCACCAAAGACTCCGACATCTTCTCCCATCAAGAGTACATTTTCATCGCGACGCATTTCCTCAGACATAGCGAGGATGATGGTATCACGAAAAGACATAGTTTTAGTTTCCATTTTCTTTTTCTCCTCTCTTTAGTCTGCGTAAATATCTTCAAAGGCAGATTCAAGCGGTGGGAATGGGCTTTCTTCTGCAAACTTCACAGATGCTTCTACTGCTTCTTTGACTCCAGCTTGGATAGCTTCCAGCTCTTCCTCGCTTGCAATCTTGTTTTCCAGCAAGTATTTACGAAGATTTTCGATTGGATCTTTTTTCTTCCATTCTTCTACTTCTTCACGAGTACGGTATTTACCTGGGTCAGAAGATGAATGTCCCAACCAACGATAAGTGACGCTCTCAATCAAGACAGGTCCTTTACCACTGCGAACATGCTCTACAGCTTTTTGGAAGCCTTCATAGACATCCAAAACATTATTGCCATCTTCGATGAACATTCCTGGAATGCCATAAGCTGCGCTGCGCTCGTGGATGTGCTCTACATTGGTCATTTTCTTGATGTCAGCAGAAATACCATAGCCGTTATTGATACAATAGAAAATTACGGGTAGATTCCAGATGGAAGCCATGTTGACTGCTTCGTGGAAGACACCTTCGTTGGTAGCCCCGTCACCAAAAAAGCAGACAACAATCTTACCTGTCTTCTGCATTTGCTGGGTCAGAGCTGCTCCGACAGCAATTCCCATGCCACCACCTACGATACCATTAGCACCAAGATTTCCAGCATCTAGGTCCGCAATGTGCATAGAGCCGCCTTTTCCTTTACAGGTTCCAGTGTATTTTCCTAGGATTTCCGCCATCATTTCATTGAGGTTGATTCCTTTGGCGATAGCTTGACCGTGTCCCCGGTGATTAGAAGTCAGCAAATCATCCTCATTTAAGGCCAGCATAGCACCGACATTGGCTGCTTCCTCACCTACTGAGAAGTGAGTCATCCCAGGAACCTTTCCTTTTTTTACAAGTTGAGCAATTTTTAAGTCCATGCGACGGATTTCTTCCATCTTACGGAACATCTCTAACAAAAGATTTTTATCTAAAGTTGCCATTTTTTTGCCTTTCTAAGCATAATTCTTCTATTTAATTCTATCTAAAGTTAATTCTATCTAAAGCTGTAAGCACTGTCAAAACTTTTGCTCACTTGCATTTCACAAAGAAAAACCAGTCAATCCATTGGATAAACTGGTTTTCGATGCCAAAATAGAAATTTCACAAACTTTTTGTGCTAGAGTAGTTTTTACTACTTTGAAACTGTTATACGAAAATAATAGCAGAGCATGCTTTTGATTAGTCCGCCTGTTTAGCAAAATCTGCAATCATCTGCTCCATCTGCTCACGGCTTGGTGTTGTTAGCATATAGAGGTAGTCACCTTGCAGCTCTGCAAAAGCGGCTGGCATGTCTTTTTTAACCTTGAAATTATCTCTGTATTTCTCCAGCAAGTCAGCCTCAGGGTAAGCATAGTTTGTCGATGCACGGCGCGAGGTTGCCAAACAATACAGTGGCTCCATGTGAGCAGCTGGGAAAGGCTCTCCTGCTACAATCGCTGCATAGCCTCTGTAAAGATCGATTGAGTGGGCGAAATTATAGACATCAATGGTAAAGCCGCCAGCTGGACGGTTATTGTACTCAATGGCTACATAATCATCACCTTCGCGGAAGAACTCAATATGGAAAAAGCGTTCTTTCATGCCGAAGGTTTTGACAATCGCTTCTCCATAAGCACGCAGTTTTGGATCCATATCCTTAAGAACGTAGTAGGAATTGTCCATCTTATAGATCATCAAATCCAGCGGTGTATGAGCATAGTCAAAGGTGGTCGAAAAGACGATCTGACCGTCCTTATCTACCAAACCGTCAAAAGTACAGATTTCGCCAGACTGGACAAACTTTTCAAAGAAATAAGCTGTCTGATGATCCCATTCTTGCTTGAAACGTTCAACATCTTCTGCTGTTTCCAATTTAAAGGTCGCAGCTGCCCCCACTCCATTATCAGGCTTGGCAATCAAAGGCAGACCAAGTTTCTTGACAGCCAAATCAGCGCCTGCTTCTGTATTGACAATCTGCCCCGGTACGACTGGAACGCCTGCTTTTTTAAAGAGTTTCTTCATTTCTGATTTGAACTTGGTCTTTTTCAAATCTTTTGGTTTTGCTCCAAAAACATTAAATTGCTCACGCAACTCAGCGTCCAGTTCCAGCCAATATTCGTTATGAGACTCAATCCGATCGATAGGCCCATGTTTGTAGAAAAGAAAGGCCACCGCTCTTTTGACTTCGTCAAGGTTTTCAAGATTCTCTACTCTGAAATATTCGGTCAATGAATCCTTCAAAGGCTGATCTAGCTGGTCATAAGGCTCCTGACCGATTCCCAGAACAGTGATTCCTTTGTTAGCCAGTTCCACGGTAAACTGCTGAAAATTTTGCGGATAGTAGGGAGAAATAACAATAAAATTCATAGGAAACCTCCTTTAAAGATTGAGTTCATTAAGGAAATAAGGCATTTGCTTACGCCACCAAATCCAGTCATGGGAAACATCATGGCCCCATTCAGCAAACCAAGCTGGAATATTCTTATGCTCAAAAGCTTCTTTCAGCGTGTAGAAGGAAGGAAGGCCATCCTGCTCCCAGTCGCCCAAGCCAGTACAAACGATAATATCAGCCTGTCGATAGCGGTCAATAAACCAGCCATCATTTTGGTTCCAGATATAGTCAGCTGGTGAGTTTTGATAAATGACTTCGTCGTTCAAATTGTCACCGACAAAGAAACGTGCATCATAGACACCACTGAGGGCAATCACTTTATTGAAAACATCTGGATGCTGCAGGAAGAAATTAACAGCATGATAAGCTCCCATGGAGCAGCCTGTCGTCATCATAGGATCAAACCAGCCTGTCTTATGCTTGACGAAAGGAATGGCTTCCTCGATGACATATCGCTCATAGGCACGATGCATTTCTGCTCGGTCGTGAGGATGTTTCCAGTCAGCCAGCCAACTCTCGCTATCAACGCTGCTGAGAGTGAAAAATTGGACCTTGCCAGCCTCAATAAAACCTGCGCAGGCCTCAATCATGCCAAAGTCAGCATACTCATTATGGCTGCCGCCTGATGATGCGAAGACTATAATCGGGAGTCCAGCATGGCCATAGCGATTGACATACATTTCACGGCCTAAATTGCCGCTCCAATGACTTAAAAATTCTACATGCATAGTTTCTACCTCTTTCTCACTGTTTGACTAGATTACCATTTCTCGCTGATAAAACGGAAACAGTCTGGCAAGTGCTCCGCCCAAGCGATTTCATTGTGAATAGCTCCAGACTTGATCTTAATCTGAATATTGGACAAATCGACCCCAGATACAAGTAACTGTCGGAAATAGCTGAGCGATGAATCAATATAGGCCTGCTTGATGTTACCAGCCATCAATGTCTTATCTGTATCATCAGCCTCTTCCGTCCCAACATAAATGAAAACTCGCTGGTCAGCCTGAAGTGTCTTTCTCTCAATATAACGGTCAAAAGCTTCCTGATGCAGCCAATTAGCTGATGAAAAGATGCCCAGACAGCCAATCTGATCTTGGTATTCAACGCCAATAAACTGGCTGATATTTCCCCCAAGAGAGGAACCAATCATAGCTGTATGCAGCCGATCCGACTTGGTCCGATAATGCTGGTCAATGAAAGGCTTGACGACTTCCATGACAAACTCCGCATACTCCGTTCCCTTGCCGCCAAACTGAATACCGGGAATATTGGACTCTTGGAATTTCCAAGCTGAATACTCATTCATGCGCCGTTGACCATCGTTATCAATAGCCACGACAATCATTTTCTCAATATCAGGATTGCGTTTGATTGTCGGAATGACTTTCCACGAATGGCCACTGAAAGACTCCTTGCTATAGAGAACGTTTTGGCCGTCGTGAAAATAAATGACCGGATAGGTCTTATTTGTGTCCTCGCTATAGTTCTTTGGAAGCAAGACGCGGACACGGCGCTTTTGCTTGGTATAAGGAACGACTAACTCATGTGTTTTCATTTCAAGGTAAAAATAGGATTTATTCATTTTCAGAAAACTTTCTATTTTCAAAATTTTTATTTATTATATCACAAATTAAGCAAAAAAGTTAGGGATTTCCTAACTTTTTGATGATTTTTATTAGATAATGATAGAAAATAGATTAATTATCCAAATAAGGCTGTAAATCCTGCAAGGCGCGCTCAGCAATTTTCTCATAGCGCTCCTTCTTATCACGAATCCGAGGGCCGTCCAGTTCTTTGATAATCCCAAAATTGACATTCATGGGTTGGAAATGCTTGCTGTCAGCATGAGTAACATAATGAGGCAGACTTCCAATAGCTGTTGTTTCTGGAAAGACAAGTGCTTCTTCTCCCTTGAAGAGTCGAGCAGCGTTAATACCAGCAACTAGACCTGAAGCTGCTGACTCTACGTACCCTTCAACTCCAGTCATTTGACCTGCAAAGAAAAGATTTGGCTGTTTCTTAGAGCGGAAAGTCTGTTCCAGCAGATTTGGAGAGTCCATATAGGAGTTTCGATGCATGACACCATAGCGAACAAATTCTGCATTCTCAAGGCCAGGAATCATCTGAAAGACCCGCTTTTGTTCGCCCCATTTGAGATGGGTTTGGAAGCCAACGATATTGTAGAGAGTGCCCGCTGCATTATCCTGACGGAGCTGCACCACAGCGTATGGGGTCTTAAAGTCTCCGTCACGAGGCCCTTGGTAGTCATCTGGATATTCTAAACCAACCGGCTTCATCGGTCCATAAAGCATGGTTTTAACGCCCCGCTTAGCCATAACTTCAATAGGCATGCAGCCTTCAAAGTATTTTTCCTTCTCAAAGGAATTGAGCGGTGCTTCCTCAGCATTGACCAAAGCATCATGGAAATCCATAAATTCTTGCTTGGTCATTGGCGCATTGAGATAGGCAGCATCCCCCTTATCATAGCGGGATTTGAGATAGACCTTGCTCATATCAATAGTATTGACATCAATAATTGGCGCTGCTGCGTCGTAGAAATAAAAACCGTCACCTCCATTGAGCGTGTGGATTTTTTCTGCTAAAGTATCGCTGGTCAAGGGTCCTGTCGCAATAACTGTGATGGCATCCTCCGGAATTTCGGTGATTTCTTCACGAATGACCTCAATCAATGGATGATTGGTCACTAGCTCCGTCACCATCTGCGAAAAGCCTTCTCTATCAACCGCTAGAGCACCACCTGCTGGCACCCGAGTCGCTTCTGCTGACTTTAAGATGACCGAGTCCAACCGTCGCATTTCTTCCTTGAGCAGACCGACTGCGTTGGTCAGCGCATCTCCTCGCAGAGAGTTAGAGCAGACCAGTTCTGCAAAGTCTGCAGTTTTGTGCTGAGGTGTTGACTTAACACCCCGCATTTCATAGAGTTTGACTGGGATGCCACGCTTGGCAATCTGGTAAGCTGCTTCACTGCCAGCCAGACCAGCACCGATAACATTGATATAGGATGATGACATGATACTCTCCCTTGGATATTTCTAGATTTTCACTCTGACCATTATAACAAAAACAAAGTAAAAAAGACAGACAGGAGGATTCCTGAATGTCTTTCGAAAATCATTGTTTATTGAAGCTGAATGACTTATAAGCATACAGATGCTTATTGTCTTCGTAACTTATGCCAAAGCCCACTTCTGTATTCCTAGGTAGTTTATCGATTTGAAGTATTTGAGCAAGTAAGTATTCAAAATCAGAGTCTGTCCAATTGTCAATATCTTCATTAGCTAGTTGTAGGTTTTGTTTTCGTACTTGTTCTATATCAACGCTTATATGAATACTAAAAGTCGAATGATTGTCAGCAACTCTTTTTAAGAGTATATCGCGATTACGAACAATCACATCTTCAACTAGATTTTTTTCCCTACTTAGGTCTAAGTCCTTGATTAACGGAGTTAGTTCTTTGACATCCCTCTTCAAAATTGCTTCCCTTTTCTCTTGCTCTTCAAGATGAGTTTCTGGGTTGCCACTATATTCTTCTTTTGGCACCAAAGAATATCCCGAGTCAAAGGAGTGCAATTCAATTGAGTTTTTTAAATAAAGCTGTCTAATCATATCTTCGCTCAAAAATGTAGAAGCCAAGCTATCACTTTGAAGCAACTTATTGTAAGCTTCTTCAAGTCTATCATAATTGTCATCGCCAGAAACATACTCCATTTCTAAACGATAGACTTTTTTCTTGGCCAAACCAAAGAWAATTTTCTTCTCAACTTCTTTAAGTCTCGAGTTGTATCTGAGGACTGGAGTTTTCTGAACATAATCTTTTTCAAAATCCACATAGACATCAACAAATTTTTTGTTTCCTTCAATGTAAAACGGAAATCCCTGATAGCCAAAAGTATCAGCAGTCGAGTATCCTTCTGCTTCTAGTCCTGCAGCTTCTATTACGGAACTAATATTTGATATAGCCGTACTACTTAAAACATGATCTACACTGTTGTTGCATGCTGACAAAATAAATAATGCGAGAATAGAAAACAGCACACTAATTATTTTCTTAATCACTTTGCTTTTAACATCTCCTCCAAATAAGCAATCTTAGCCAAATCCTTATGATTGTTATTTTCATTTCGGTAAGAATCTTGTGAAGAAGCTCGGTAGATAGCTAAAAATTGCTCTGCAGTTGGCAGCAGAAACTTGACACCTTCAACTTCTTTTCGAGTCAACTTCTCTAGCGGCACACCTGAAAATGCCTCTAAGGTTTCCATGACCCCAAATTCAATAGATAAGTCTTCTTTTTTAAATTCATGCTCGTGCAAATCGACTAAGCGATAGCCCAAGCACTCCATCATAGGCTCAATCTTGTCCATATCATAAATACGTTCTTCGTCTGGTGCTTCCCAGCCACGTTCATCACCGTGAACATGAATATCAATATCCCGCGCCTGCCAGTCCTGACAAGTAACCTGCTCCAGCCCCAAGGAGCCCATTAGCAGTGGAATAATTCCCATCTTGTTCAGTTGAGACGCGATTTTTAGAAATTCTGCAAATTTATCTGTCATAAAGCTGCACCTCTTCTTCAGAAAAAACATTTTACATAATATAAATTATGTAAAAATAACTATTTCACTTTTTCTTCTTCGTAATCACCATTGCTGCAGACCACTTGCTTGCCGCCACCACGAACTTTCTTTTCGATCAGATAATGGTCGCATTTTGGACAGTTCCGACCGACTGGCTTGTCCCAAGATGTGAAATCACAGTCAGGATAACGATCACAGCCATAAAAAATGCGATTTCGCTTAGTCTTACGCTCGATAACTTGACCTTTCTGACACTGTGGACAGGTCACGCCGATTTCCTTGACGATAGCTTGAGTGTGACGGCAGTCTGGGAAATTACTGCAGGCGTAGAACTTGCCAAATCTCCCCAACTTGATGACCATGGGACTGCCACAGACCTCACAGTCAAAACCAGCCGGTTCATCCTTGATTTGGATTTTCTCCATTTCAGTCTCGGCTTTAGCGACTTCCTTTTCAAAAGGTCGATAAAACTCGTCAATAACTTTCTGCCACTGCTCTTTGCCAACTTCTACATCATCCAATTTTGCTTCCATTTCGGCTGTAAATTTCACATTTACGATGCCTGGGAAGAATTCGACAATCAATGAATTGACAATCTCACCTAATTCCGTCGGCTCAAAGCGCTTGGAAACCAGCTTAACGTAATATCGTTTCTGAATAGTTTCAATGGTCGGTGCATAGGTAGACGGACGACCAACACCATTTTCTTCTAAAGTCTTGATGAGAGTCGCTTCAGAATAACGAGCAGGCGGCTGGGTAAAGTGCTGTTCTGGATTGGTATTGACACGTTTGACGGTATCCCCCTTTTCCATATCCGGCAGCATTTTATTCTTATCAGAGTCGTTGTAAATAGCCAGATAGCCATCGAACTTGACCTGACTGCCATTGGCGGCAAATTGGACACCATTTTGCCCCAACTTAACATTCATAGTATCAAAGACTGCTGCTGTCATTTGGCTGGCTACAAAGCGGTTCCAAATCAGCGTATAGAGCTTAAGCTGATCCTTATCCAGATACTTTGCGATGCTTTCCGGTGTATTGAAAACGCTGGAAGGACGAATAGCCTCGTGGGCATCTTGAGCGCCAGAAGCGTTCTTAGCCTTACTGCCATGTTTGGAATATTTAGCACCAAATTTATCCGTGATAAAGCTTGCTGCTTCATTTTGCGCTACTGGACTGATACGAGTCGAGTCGGTACGCATATACGTAATCAGACCTTGTACGCCAGAACCGATATTAATCCCCTCATAGAGCTGCTGAGCCACCATCATGGTCTTACGAGTCCGGAAATTAATCTTATTAGCGGCATCCTGCTGCATTGAGGAAGTCGTGTAGGGTAGCGGAGCATTGCGTCGACGCTCCTTCTTTTCAACACTGTCAACTGTAAAATCATCACCCTTGAGGTGAGTAAGGACTTCTTTGACATCATCGTTGTTAGTCAGCTTCATTTTTTTACCGTTCATTCCATAGAAGCTGGCCTGGAACTGACGAGTTCCTTTCTTAAAGGTTCCGTCAATTGTCCAGTATTCTTCTGGTTTGAAGGCATTGATTTCATTTTCCCGGTCGATAATCAGCTTGAGAGCGACAGACTGCACCCGACCAGCTGACAAGCCTTTTTTGACTTTTTTCCAGAGAATAGGAGAAATGGAATAACCAACCAAGCGATCCAGAACTCGGCGAGCCTGCTGCGCATCAACCAAATCCATATCAATCTGGCGCGGCTCTTTAAAAGCGTTCTTGACCGCATCTTTGGTGATTTCATTAAAGACGACACGGTTTTTCTCTTTCTCATCCAGATTAAGAATGTGAGCCAGATGCCAAGAAATAGCTTCTCCTTCGCGGTCCGGGTCACTTGCTAGAAAGACTTGCTTAGCTTTCTTCGCTTCTTTTTTCAAGTCATTAATTAACGGACCTTTACCACGAATATTGATGTATTGTGGCTCATAGTTGTTCTCAAAATCAATGGACATAGTAGACTTTTTTAGGTCACGAATATGCCCGACACTGGCCAGAACCTTGTAGTTTCGTCCCAGATATTTTTCTATTGTTTTTGCCTTAGCAGGCGACTCTACGATGACAAGATTTTTCTTGGTCGTAGACTTTTTCTTTGTTTTTGTTACCAATTTAGACACCTTCTATAAGAAATAAATCTCATAGAGTTTAAACTATTTTTTGATAGATGTCAACTGCTAACTTTTCTTATAGGAAAACTTGTTTTAAAAATCAAACTCTAAAAGGACGTCAGAGCCTGATGTGATGCACTTTGCGCCCTCTTGAATCAAATGATGGCAACCGTCAGATTTTCCATCTAAAATTGACCCTGGAATAGCAAAGACATCCCGTCCTTCTTCCATGGCTCGCTCACAGGTGATCAGACTGCCTGAGCGCATCTTGGCTTCCGCCACGATGACGCCTCGACAGAGACCAGCGATGATACGATTCCGCTCTGGAAAATGAAATTTCAAGGGCTGTTCACCCGGACCATACTCTGTCAGCAATAAATGATTTTTGCCAATGTAAGCTTGTAGTTTTTTATTTGCCTTGGGATAAAAGACATCTAATCCCGTTCCGATGACAGCAATGGTCTGACCTCCGTTTTGCAGGGCAGCCATGTGAGCCACTGTATCAATCCCTCGAGCCAGCCCGCTGACAATAACCAATTCATTATTTAGCTCTTTGATAATCTTTTGTACAGAGGCATTTCCTTGCTTACTGCTGTCTCGACTGCCAACGACTGCGGCCTTAGGCAATTCTAGTAGATTTAGATTTCCTTGATAGAATAACAAGGTCGGGGCATCATAAATTTCGCATAAATCCCAAGGATAAATATCATCCAAGATAGAAAAGGACGGAAAAAGTTCAAATTCTTCCTTCAAAGCCGGTAAATCAAGCCTCTTATATTTCTCTATAAAGAGTGCAGGATTGCGGCACTCAGATACGACAGCCTTATCTCGCAGAGAAAGCTTGCCATCTCTACTCTCAGCATATCTCAAAACATTTAAAACCTGATGATTAGTCAAGCCAGCTTTTTTCATTTTATAAATCTCAAAATTATTCATTTTTTCACCTCACTTTCTTATTCGTAAAAAAGTTCAAAAAAAGAACTGCAATACAGTTCCTTCTTTACGATTCTATTAAATTTGGTGTTATCAATAGCTGGTCTCCTTGCCTAACACACCTTTTATTCACTATGAACAGGAATTTCCTTAATAATTTTAGCAGGATTGCCAGCCAAGACTACATTGTCATCAAAAGACTTGGTCACAACCGCTCCTGCTCCGACTACCACATTATCTCCTAGTGTCACGCCTGGCAGAATCGTCACACCGCCGCCAGCCCAGAAGTTATCACCAATAGTGATTGGTGCTCCGTACTCAATACCGGAATTTCTTTCCACTGGATCAAGCGGATGAAGAGGTGTCAGAAGCTGGCAATTTGGACCAAGCAAAGCATTATCTCCGATGCGAATCGGGCAAACATCCAACATAGTCAGATTCCAGTTAGAATAAAAATTCTCCCCTAGATGAATATTGATTCCATAATCACAGACCAAGTCAGGCTTCATAGCAAGATTCTCCCCTGTGCTGCCAAACCATTCTTTGATAATAGCCGTGCGCTTGACACTGTCTTGTTCTTGGTTAAAACGATATTGAAATTCCTTTGACCTTGCTGCCAATTCTCTTAATTCACTGTCTTGTGGTCGGTAAATCTCTCCAGCAATCATTTTTTCGTATTCGCTTTGCATATCATCCTCCTTTTCATGCGTGACAAATGGATAGTCAGGTACAGTTGTTCATCCTCTGATGTTTGGTAATTTCTGGTTTGCTTTAAAAATTCAGCAATCTTCCTAGTGGTTTCATAGGCCAAGGGATACTTACATTTAAGTAAGTCAAACATCTCATTGTCCTCTAGGTCACGGTGGCCTCTATCAGTCAGGACTCGCTCACAGAAAAATTTTAGATGGGTCATAAAGCGCTCAAGGTAGACATCTTCTTCATCTAAAGAAATTTCCAAACTGTACTTGACAATGGTCATGATTTCCTCCATCATCATAGTCAAATCACGCGCAGTTCCATCGCCATTTTCCAGCTCTGCATTGACCAAGGTCAGCGCCATAAATGCTGCTTCATCATCTGGAAGCTCCTTGCTGACATAAGCACTCAAAAGCAGTTTGGCATACTGACCAACCTCAAACTCGATAGGAAAAAAGCGTTTAATATCCCACATGAGGAAATTCTTGAGATAAATATCATCTTCCAAGCGCAGCAAGACTCCGTGGATATGATCTGCCATCGCCAGAAAAGCACTGTCTTTGAGCTTCTTCTGCAGTTTCACCTTTGCGAAAGAAATAATCTTATCTGACATTTCCATGACCTCTGCTGGCAACTCCATCAGAAGCTGTCGTCTATTTTCTGACAAGACATACTTTTTCTCAATCAGCTCATCTGGAATCTCCTGGCCAACTTTTCGACCAAAGGCCAGTCCTCGTCCCATGAGAATAACTTCTTCTTGGTTTTCTTCAGAAATCACTACATTATTGTTTAAGATTTTACTGATAAGCATGCCTCACCTCTTCATGCCTATTCACACATGGATTTTACAGGTTCAAATGTCTTGCGATGAATAGGAGTTACACCATTTCGTTCCAAGCCTTGCAAATGACTTTTGGTCCCATAACCAGCATTTTGCGAAAAATCATAGCCAGGAAATTCCTTGTCATAGTCTGCCATCAGCTTATCTCGAGTAACCTTAGCCACAATACTGGCTGCTGCGATAGATAGCGAATTAGTATCGCCTTTGATGATGGACTCTTGCGGAATCTCGACATCTAGCTTCATGGCATCAATCAGCAGATAATCTGGCTCAATCTTCAACCTAGATAAAGCATCTTTCATAGCGAGTTTGGTTGCTTCGTAGATATTGACTTTATCAATAATCTTGCTGTCCATCAGGCCAACACCTACTGCCAAGGCTTTATCCATAACTGCTTGATAGATTTCATCATGCTTTTTCTTAGGAATTTTTTTACTGTCGTTGAGCCCCTTAATCTTACATCCTGGAGGTAAGATAACAGCTGCAGCAACAACTGGTCCAGCTAGAGGACCACGACCGACCTCATCAATCCCAGCGATCGCCCGATAGCCGGCTTGATAAAGCTCTTTTTCATATCGTAACATCTGCTCCAGACGCAGTTCCTCGTCTAACTCCACCTGAATGGCTCTTTTACGCTTTTCAATCGCCTTTTGAACTCCGCTCCGCTGGTCATTAGCTGCTTCTGCCAGAAAAGGATCAGCCAAATCAGTCACTAACTCTAAACGTTGCTGGATTTCTTTAATCGTTGCCATCTAGTTCACCAACCATATCCAGACAATAACGGCCTAACTTGCCATCGCGGACATCTTTGACAAAAAGGCTGTAAAAACGGTCATAGTCATCGCGAAAGCCGAGTTTTTTGGTCATATCCATAATCATATCAGGCGCTTCCTGACTTAGGTCCAGCTGCTTGAAGCGTGCTATCAGCTCCTCAGGATAATGCTCCTTAAAATAATTAAGGCCGAAAATCGTCACCTCATCCATAGGCAGCAGATTATCCTTGATAGCACCAGTCAGGGCAAGCTTGAGAGCAACCGTCTCATCTTCAAACTTAGGCCAGAGAATCCCTGGTGTATCCAAGATTTCCAAGTCTTTATTTGACTTGAGCCATTGCTGCCCCTTGGTCACACCCGGCTTATTCCCTACAACGGCAATTTTCTTACCTGCCAAGCGATTCATGAGGGTTGATTTTCCGGCATTAGGAATGCCAATAATCATGGTACGCAGGGTTTCGATGCGAATTCCTCTCTCTTTCTGTCGCGCCAATTTGTCAGCCATAAGCTTTTTAGCTGCATCTGTCACTTTTTTAACTGCAGACTGCTCTTTGGAATTAATAGACAAAGTCGGAATCCCCTTGCTTTCAAAATAGCTCTGCCATTCCTTGATACGAACAGGGTCAGCCAAATCAGCCTTGTTTAAAATCAAAAGCTTGGGCTTATCCCCCACAATCTTAGTCAGCATAGGATTTTGACTGGATAAAGGAAGTCTCGCATCAACCAATATCGTCACAAAATCAACAAACTTAATATTTTCCTGTACCTGCCTCCGTGCCTTAGACATATGACCCGGAAACCATTGAATCGTTGCCATAATTTATCCTTTCAACGAATATATTGATAAAATTTTATTTCTTTAACTATTTTAACATATTTCTGGGATTTAAGCGGATGAATCCTAAAGTGATACTCTCTACCTCAAGAGCAAAAAAAAGCCCTAACGGGCTTTCTGATTTTATCTCACTTGCTCAAAATGCAGATGCACAGCTATATGATCTCCATAGCCGTTTCGCTCTAAATCGCGCTGCAAGCGATAAGAAATATAATGCTCTGCAATAGTAATATAACCTGCACCCAAGAGGCGGCTTTCAACCATGGACTGAATCATGCTAATCGTCGCACGCTCAACCTTAGCTTCTTCCAAATCCAGAACCACTTTCTTTGTAACCTGCGCTAAATTCTGACGCAAATCATCTGTCAACACATAGACAGTCTGAGCTGCCTTTAAAACTGCTTGATAGATTTTATCTGGGTCAAATTCTACAACCTCACCGCTCCGTTTAATAACTTGCATAAAAAACTCCTTTTATATTATATATTTCTAATCTAATGTAAGTCTCTAACATGACTGCTGCCAATCCAATTATCTATAAGCCTGCTCAAAAGGAAATCTCAAAGCCAGACCATACCTTGATATTATATAATTTTTTCCAATATTTTTCAAAGGAAGCTCTCTTTTTTATATGCTCTTCAAAAACTATCAGATTCTGAATTCACTTTTCAGTTTAAGTCAATACAACTAAAATAACAAGCCAAACACTATGTATCGGATTTCTCTAATGTTATGTCCTGTCTTTTATAACGATAGTGCATTTTCCAGTGATTTTCAGACAATTCTTCTAAACTCAATGTTTTGTTAATAGCCTTAAAGGACAATTTTTCTTCTTCAACTCTCTTTAAGAGCTCAACTAATAACTCTCCTCCAGCGTTCAGAGAAATTAAACTATCATCTTCACTATCATATTGAAGTAGAATTTTCTTTGTTGGTTTGTGAATGATGTTATAAAGATTGAAAGCTTTATCAATTTCAAAATTTTTCTCTTTGTCAGCCACCATTGACAAACTGTGCAGCTCCAACTGACCGATTTTAAAAGCTCCAAAGAGACTGAAAACTATCCCTAACGCAGCAAGTGTTTCCCAGATGAAAGAGAAAAGTTTCAAATCCCAGTCCGTTATCAGTATTAGAAGTAAATAAATAATTCCTAAAACAGATCCAAGTAAAATCAATCCTGAACCATAGCAACCTGCCTTATCACCAGTTCGGATAACTGGCTTATCATAAACTTTTTTGCCCTCAAGTTTTTCCAGTCTATGCTTATCCTTATACTCCTCAATTCGTTCACTATGTTTTTCTGTCACAATTTTCAATTCTTTCTTTATTATTTTTATTATGTCAATCCTAAAACTACTTCTATAAATCAATAATCCGGTCTCAGAACACCTTTAACAGTCTCTTTGGTTGCTTGGTAATCGCCATCAACCACGACCTTAATAATGCGTTTGGCATCTTCTTCGGGTGCAGGCACAAGAGGTAAGCGGGTTGGACCAGCTGCAAATCCTAAGTAATTAAGGACTGCCTTGACAGGGGCTGGACTTGGATAAGAGAACAGTGCATTGACTTTAGGGATAAATTTCCGTTGGATAGCTGCTGCTTTTTTGATGTCATTGTGCTCAATGGCATCCAGCATTTCAAACATTTCATCTCCATTTGTGTGAGAAGCAACTGAAATAACTCCATCAGCCCCCAGATTCATAGCATGAAAGGCATCGCCATCCTCACCAGTATAAATTAGAAACTCCTCTGGACGATGCTCAATCAGATAGGCCATATTCGCCAGACTGGTACATTCTTTAACGCCGATAATATTTGGATGTTCTGCCAACCTTAGCATAGTCTCAGGTGTCATCTCAACAACTACCCGTCCAGGTATATTATAGATAATGATAGGCAGGTTTGAAGCATCCGCAATAGCTTTAAAGTGCTGATACATCCCTTCTTGAGAAGGTTTGTTGTAATAGGGAACAATGGCAAGGCCAGCAGCAAAACCACCAAATTCATCTACTTCTTTGACGAATTCGATAGAGTCGCGCGTTTCATTGGTACCGACACCAGCTATCAAAGGAACGCGCCCCTTGACAACCTTTTGAACTGCCGCAAATAGCTCCAACTCTTCATCGTGTGTCAGTGTTGGACTTTCAGCAGTCGTTCCAGCCAGCAAAATCCCATCTGTATGATGCGCCAAAAGGTGCTCAATCAAGTCTGGAATAGCTTCAAAATTGATGGAACCATCTTCATGAAAAGGAGTAATAAAAGCTGTGATGATTTTACAGTTTTTCAGATCCGCATACGCCATAAACTTACCTCTCTTTATTATACGAAAAGAGGGTTGAAAGAACGATTATTCAACCCTGTGCTGTCAAGTTTCCTTGGTCACTTTATTTTAATTCAAAAACAACTTCTGCTGTTGGACGAACTAAACCACGCTCATGCAGTGTCTCTGCGATTTGAACAGAATTCCAAGCTGCTCCTTTAAGAAGATTGTCTGAAACCACCCACATATGGATTCCTTTTTCCGCATCAAGATCCTTACGAATCCGGCCAACAAAGGTTTCTTTCTTACCAACCGCATTGATCGCTTGCGGATAAACCTGATGAGCTACATCATCTTCCAGAACAGCACCAGGAAAGTCTGCGATTGCTGCTTTTACCTGATCAATAGGTGCAACTTCCTTAGTCTCGATGTAAACAGACTCTGAGTGGGCAGACAAGATTGGAAGGCGGACACATGTCGCAGAAACAGCAATAGAATCATCTTCCATGATTTTCTTAGTTTCCTTAGTCATCTTCATCTCTTCGTAAGTATAGTCGTTATCTGTGAAGACATCAATCTGAGGCAAGGCATTAAAGGCAATAGGATAATGTTTCTTATCACCGCCACACGGCAGGATATTGGCTTCCGCATCCTTAGGATTTACACCATCATTGAGAACAGAGCGTAATTGAGCTTGGGTTTCAAGAATGGCTCCCATACCTGCACCAGAAACCGCTTGATAGGTTGACACAATGATGCGCTCCAGCCCCCATTGCTGACGAACAGGCTCTAATGCTACCATCATCTGAATTGTCGAGCAGTTAGGGCAAGCGATAATTCCCTTGTGCTGATCTAAGGCATGGGCGTTGACTTCTGGAACAACCAGAGGAACATCAGGATTTTGACGGAAATAAGAGGTATTATCGACCACTACTGCTCCAGCTTTGACTGCGTAAGGAGCGAATTTTGCTGAGGTAGAACCACCAGCTGAAAAGAGAGCAATATCTACACCTTCAAAAGCCGTCTCAGTCGTCTCTTCGATGGTAATGTCTTGTCCTTTGAACTGGAGAACTTTACCAGCTGAACGAGCAGACGCCAGATAGCGTATTTTATCAATTGGAAGGCTAGATTCTTCCAGCATTTTAATCATTTGAGATCCAACGGCACCAGTGGCACCTACTACAGCAACTGTATATCCCATGCGATAACCTCTCTGAATTTTCAAAAAATTTTTATTGTTAGTATTATACTATTTTTAGGGAAAAATGCAAATATTTCTGAAGAATATAAGTGCGATATTTTGATAAAACACACCAACTCAACTTCCTCCTGCGGACTCATTTCAT
Source organism: Streptococcus sanguinis (assembly GCF_020729765.1). Classification (GTDB taxonomy): domain Bacteria; phylum Bacillota; class Bacilli; order Lactobacillales; family Streptococcaceae; genus Streptococcus; species Streptococcus sanguinis_Q. The sequence goes on from NZ_JAJEPD010000057.1 coordinate 42,141, forward strand.
CAAGAGCAATAGAAAAATCCCCAATCCGAAGACTGGGGATAAGGGCACTTTCGTGTGATCAGCAGGTTCACACAACTGATCAAGATCCGCTCCTGCGTTTATGACCTCCCATGCTTCAATTTGCAGAAAAACTGCATATCGACTCATCGCACTTATCTATCATAAGCTATCACATAGAAAATGTCAAGACAGACAGATTATTAGAATTTTCATAAATACTTACTTCCCTCTCGAATACTAAGCGCAGCCATTTCTGCCTGATGCCGCTCGATAAAAGCTCTGACCCAGTCTGGATTGGTTTTGGAATAATCTCTCAGCGCCCAGCCGATGGCCTTGTTAATAAAGAATTCTGTTCGGCCTAGATTATTCACTAAAATCTTCTTCAAGAGCTCTGTGTCTGTTTTCTCTTTTCGTAGCAGCTGATAATCGATGGCCAAGCGCCGTAACCAAATATCCTCATCACAACTCCAAGCTACAATAATCTCTTTGGTTTCCGGAAATCGAGCAATGATTGATCCAACCAAGCGGTCCAAAAAGTCTATGGTATCCCACCAAGATTTTGTTTGGGCCAGCTTTTTCAAACGTGGCAAGTCAGATGGTGTCAATAGTTTCTTGCGAATCTCCAGATAATCTAGCGCAGTGTACTGCAGTTCTCGATAGGGATTATTCCAAGCTTCATTTATAAAATCCCAATCAATAACAAAGTCAGTCTGCTGTTTGAAAAAAGCCTTTGTGAGTTTCCGCCTGGCCGGAGTCTTGACTCCTAGAAACTCAAATTTATTTTTCATATAGGCTTTCATAGCTACTGCATCATCAGGGGTAGCTACAGCTTTTAACTCTTTTACCAATTCCTCTACATTCATAGCTCACTCCAGCAATTCACGGTCATAAATAGTGTAGTCACAACGATAAATCACGAGACGCTTACCATCAATTAGTAATTCAGAAGTTTTAGGAGCATCAGATTTATCAAGAGAGACACGATCGCCAGCATAGGCAGCCAACGGAGTGCCGTTTTGAGAACGAATCAGAATAACCTTTTTCTTTCCGGTAAAATCGTTTTTAAAAGCTGAAATCATGCGATTTAAAACGGGGACAGAATGGCTGTTCTCCTCAACGTCTGCAGTCTTTTGATACTGGGTAAACACATCTTTCAAGCCTTTTTCTTCTGCAATCAAGGAAGAGCCCACATGGTCAATCTCATACTTACCCAAGGTGATTTTGAGCACAGAAGAATCTTCTTTAGAATTTCCTTCCGCATCAACTGAGTCAAACTCCTCGTTACGCGAGATGGATAGTGACTTGCCCGACATCTGGTCAATAAGCTGAGAATTTTCATCATAGGTGCGAACCGTCATCTCCAACCCCAACCATTCCTCCTTGGCATTTTTGAACCAATTTTCAACGGCCTGACAGCCGCTCAAAGTCAAAAGGGCAATGCTTAGAAGAGTTATTAATAAATGTTTCTTTTTCATCATTTCCACTCCATTTCTTTTAAAAGTTTGATGGGGCCAGCTTGCTTGTCCAAGGACTTTTGCAGCCAAACAATGTCATGCCAACGCTCGAATTTATAGCCCATTTTAGGGAAATGCGCCACCTGCTGATAGCCTCTTTTTCGATGCAAAGCCAGGCTAGCTTCGTTAGGCAGAGAAATACAGGCTAGAAAATGCATATATCCCATCTGATCTAACAGGTCTTCAAGTTCATCATAAAGCTTACTGCCGACTCCCTTTCCTCGAGCATCTTGACTGACATAGACGGACAATTCCGCCGCCCAATCATAGGCGGCACGCGCATAATAAGTCGAAGCATAAGCATAACCTACGACTACACCGTCTTCTTCCGCCACCAGGTAAGGATATTTTTCCAATGTTTTCGCAATCCTATTTGTGAAATCTTCGATAGTTGGAACTTCATACTCAAAAGTGATGGCTGTATTCTCTACATAAGGCGCGTAAATAGCAAGCAAGGTCGCAGCGTCTGATGGTGTTGCAAATCTAATGTTCATGTTGTTTCCATATTTTATTCTCATTATTTTCACTATTATACCAAAAAAGGCTCGTAAAGAGCCTTTTAAACCAAGATCAAAATAGTCCAATCGCTGTGCCGTCTGCTGCAACATCCATATTAAGTGCCGCAGGACGTTTTGGCAATCCTGGCATGGTCATGACATCTCCTGTCAAAGCCACGATAAAGCCTGCTCCAAGTTTTGGTACCAGTTCACGAATGGTAATTTCAAAGTTTTCTGGCGCCCCCAGAGCAGCAGGATTGTCAGAGAAGCTATACTGTGTTTTGGCCATACAGATTGGTAGCTTGTCCCAGCCGTTTTTGACAATTTCGCGAATCTGAGTCTGCGCTTTTTTCTCAAAGTTCACCTTCGAACCACGATAGATTTCTGTGACAATTTTTTCTATTTTTTCTTCAATAGAGAGATCATTGTCATAGAGGCGAGTGTAATGAGCAGGTTCTTTATTAATGGTTTTGACTACAGTCTCAGCTAGAGACACACCGCCTTCAGCGCCATCAGCCCAGACACTAGCAAGCTCAACCGCTACTCCGATTTCTGCACAAAGTTCCTTAAGCGTAGCAATTTCAGCCTCTGTATCTGAAACAAATTCATTGATGGCCACTACTACTGGGATACCAAACTTGCGGATATTTTCAACGTGACGTTTGAGATTAGCAAATCCAGCTCTGACCGCCTCGACATTTTCTTCTGTAAGTTCATCCTTAGCAACACCGCCATTCATCTTGAGGGCTCGCAAGGTTGCGACAATTACGACTGCATCTGGAGAAGTTGGTAAGTTTGGAGTTTTAATATCTAAGAATTTTTCAGCTCCAAGGTCCGCACCAAATCCTGCTTCTGTCACTGTATAATCAGCCAAGCGAAGCGCTGTACTAGTCGCTAAAACAGAGTTACAGCCATGGGCGATATTGGCAAACGGACCGCCATGAACAAAGGCTGGTGTCCCGTAAATAGTCTGAACTAGATTTGGCTTAATCGCATCTTTCAAGACTAATGCCAAGGCTCCTTCTACCTCAAGGTCACGAACATAGACAGGCGTGCGGTCATAGCGATAACCGATGACAATGTTAGCCAAGCGCTTTTTCAAATCTTCAATATCAGTGGCTAGGCAAAGAATCGCCATAATTTCAGAAGCAACCGTAATATCAAAACCATCTTCGCGTGGAATACCGTTAACTGGACTTCCTAAGCCAACAGTCACATGGCGCAGAGCTCGGTCATTCAGGTCAACAACCCGCTTCCAGATAATGCGGCGCTGATCGATTCCCAGGGCATTTCCTTGATGTAAATGATTATCAATAAGAGCTGACAGGGCGTTGTTAGCTGTCGTAATTGCGTGCATGTCTCCAGTAAAATGCAAGTTGATATCTTCCATGGGTAGGACCTGCGCGTGACCGCCGCCAGCTGCTCCTCCTTTAATCCCCATCACAGGACCCAGAGATGGTTCGCGAATGGCAATCATAGTTTTCTTGCCAATTTTATTGAGCGCATCAGCTAGTCCAATGGTAATGGTAGACTTACCTTCCCCAGCAGGAGTTGGATTAATCGCTGTTACCAAAATCAGTTTGCCAACAGGATTTTTTTCAACCTCACGAATCTTATCAAAGCTGAGCTTGGCCTTATATTTACCATATAGTTCCAAGTCATCATAGTCGATGCCGACTTTTTTCACCACATCAACAATAGGCTGCAATTCAACACTTTGAGCAATTTCAATATCTGTTTTCATCAAGAACTCCTCTATCAATTAATATAAAGATTATAACAAAAAAGAGCAAAATCTACATGATTAAGCTCTAAATAGATTTTAATGTTCGGGAAAAAGGAAAGTTGGAAAATTCCTGTCCTCTGAAATATAAGATTTTAGAGAATTATTTTCCGCTGTGACACTCTGCAATTAGAATTATTTTACTAAATTTCTTTTTTCTTGTAAAATAGTGCTATGAACATATTGATTACTTCTGGCGGGACCAGCGAGAAAATCGACCGTGTCCGCTCTATTACCAATCATTCGACGGGCCGGCTAGGGAAAATTATAGCTGAAACTTCCCTAGACAAGGGCGATCAGGTGACTCTGGTGACGACTCCCAAGGCTGTCCGCCCGGCAGCTCATCCCAATCTTACCATTGTACAGATTGAAAATGTTGCAGAACTGCTTGAAAGCTTGGAGCCGCTCATTCACACACATGATGTATTGATTCATGCAATGGCTGTTTCTGACTATACTCCCGTCTACATGACTGGTTTGGAAGCTGTAGCGGCTAGCCCTGACATGACTGAATTTTTGAATAAGACTAACTCAGAAAGCAAAATTTCTTCTCAGGATGATGTTCAAGTCCTTTTTCTCAAAAAGACTCCAAAAGTCATCAGCCTGGTAAAAAAATGGAATCCAGCCATTCGCTTGATTGGATTCAAACTCTTGGTCAATGTTACTAAGGAAGAGTTACTCAAGACCGCACGAGACAGTCTCATAAAAAATCAAGCAGAAATTATCGTCGCCAATGATTTGACAGAGATTTCTAACCATGGGCACAGAGCCTATCTCGTTGGAAAAGATACTGTAACTCAAGCTCAATCCAAAGAAGAAATTGCTCAGCTCCTCTGCCTGCATATACACAATACATAAGGAGGATTAAGATGACTCAGATTACCTTAGCCGTCAGCGGCAGTATATCAGCCTATAAGGCTGCTGACATCACTAGCCGTCTAAAGAAAGAGAACTTTGAAGTCACTGTCATCATGACAGAGGCAGCGACAGAATTTATCACACCACTGACCCTGCAAGTCTTGTCGCAAAGACAAGTTGCAATTGATATTATGCAAGAACCTGATCCTAGCAAGGTCAATCACATTGACATTGCTAAAAAGTCTGACCTCTTTTTGCTAGCTCCCGCTACAGCCAATACCATCGCTAAACTAGCCAACGGTTTAGCTGACAATATGGTGACAGCTACTGCCCTGGCTCTGCAGCCTCATACGAAGAAAGTTTTAGCTCCAGCTATGAACACTAAGATGTTTGAAAATCCACTAACTCAGCACAATTTGGAGCGTCTGCAGCGTTTTGGATGGAAAATTATCCAACCACGCGAAGCTGTTCTAGCCTGTGGTGATCAGGGGACAGGTGCTCTAGCTGAAATTGATACGATTATTGATAAAGTAAAGGAACTTATTTATGAAAAAACAATCTAAAATTGCTCAAATTGCTATTTTCTTTGCCATTATGCTGGTACTTCACCTGCTCAGCTCGGTTATTTTCAACTTGCTTCCAGTACCGATTAAACCTACGATTATTCATATTCCAGTGATTATTGCCAGTATCCTCTATGGCCCTAAAGTCGGAGCTGTTCTAGGTGGCCTCATGGGATGTATCAGCGTTGTTACCAATACCTTGGTGCTGCTGCCAACCAGTTATCTCTTTAGCCCTTTTGTGCCAAATGGAAGCCTCTCTTCACTTCTTGTTGCCATGGTGCCTCGTATTCTCATCGGTATCACTCCTTATTTCGTATATAAAGCTATGAAAAATAAGGCCGGCTTGATTGTAGCAGGTTCCGTAGGTTCTGCCACCAATACCATTTTTGTCTTGGGAGGTATTTTCTTTCTCTTTTCAAATGTATACCAAGGAGATATCAAAGCACTTCTGGCTGTGATTCTATCAGCAAATTCCATTGCCGAGTTAATCATTTCTGCGATTTTGACAGCAACTATCATTCCTGCGCTTGAGAAAGCCAAAAAATGATGATGAGTTAGTTTTCCAGACCAAGCCTTGCTTTGGTCTTTTTTTAATCTCGCAATTCTGCAATATTATTCTGAAATCCTTGAAACAATACCTTGAAAAGTATTTCATTGTTTTCTAGGTAACCTCTTTCAAAATTAATGAAAATGTGCTACAATGAAAGCGATTAAGAAAATTTAAGAGCAGGATTTTTTACTAAAATTTCCATCTCTTCATTTCAAAAATAAAGGAGACTCCACCTATGACTTATCGAGATAACTTCAAAAAATGGCTTGATTATGCTGAACTTCCTGACTATCTTCGCCAAGACTTGAACAGTATGGACGAAAAAACTAAGGAAGATGCTTTTTACACCAATCTTGAGTTTGGTACCGCTGGTATGCGTGGTTTGATTGGCGCCGGTACCAACCGTATTAATATTTATGTTGTTCGTCAGGCAACCGAAGGTTTGGCTCGCTTGATTGAAGAAAAAGGTGAAGAGTTCAAAAAACGCGGTGTTGCGATTGCTTACGACTCTCGTCATTTCTCACCAGAATTTGCCTTTGAATCTGCTGCTGTTTTAGCTAAGCACGGCATCAAGTCCTATGTCTTTGAAAGTCTGCGCCCAACTCCAGAACTTTCATTTGCAGTACGCCATCTTGGAACTTTCGCTGGTATCATGATTACAGCCAGCCACAACCCTGCTCCATTTAACGGCTACAAGGTATATGGTGAAGACGGCGGACAAATGCCTCCGCATGATGCAGATGCATTGACTGACTACATCCGTGCGATTGAAAATCCTTTTGCTATTGAGGTCGCTGATGTTGAAGCTGAAAAAGCTTCTGGCTTGATTGAAGTGATTGGCGATGCTATTGATGCTGAATACCTCAAGGAAGTTAAAGATGTTAATATCAACCAAAAACTGATTGATGAATACGGCAAGGACATGAAGATTGTCTATACTCCGTTGCACGGTACTGGTGAAATGTTGGCTCGTCGCGCTTTGGCTCAAGCAGGATTTGATTCTGTTGAAGTTGTTGAAGCTCAAGCTGTAGCTGATCCTGACTTCTCTACCGTTAAGTCTCCAAACCCTGAAAGCCAAGCAGCCTTTGCCTTGGCTGAAGAATTAGGCCGTAAAGTTGGTGCAGATGTCTTGGTCGCAACTGACCCAGATGCTGACCGTGTCGGTGTGGAAGTCCTGCAAAAAGACGGCAGCTATCTCAATCTTTCAGGTAACCAAATCGGGGCAATCATGGCTAAGTACATCTTGGAAGCTCATAAGAGCGCTGGAACTCTGCCAGCTAACGCAGCTCTCTGCAAGTCTATCGTTTCCACTGACTTGGTGACTAAGATTGCTGAAAGCTACGGTGCAACCATGTTCAATGTCTTGACAGGTTTCAAATTCATCGCTGAAAAGATTCAAGAATTCGAAGAAAAGCACAACCACACCTACATGATGGGATTTGAAGAAAGCTTCGGCTATCTGATTAAACCGTTTGTACGTGATAAAGACGCTATCCAAGCTGTTTTGGTCGTGGCTGAGCTAGCTGCCTACTACCGCTCACGTGGCTTGACTCTGGCTGACGGTATCGAAGAAATCTACAAAGAGTATGGCTACTTTGCTGAAAAGACTATCTCTGTGACCTTGTCTGGTGTTGATGGAGCTGAGCAAATCAAGGCTATCATGGCTAAATTCCGCGACAATGGTCCAAAAGAATTCAACGCTACTGCTATTTCTGTTACTGAAGACTTTAAGGCACAGACTTCTACTGCCGCAGACGGTACTGTTACAGCTCTGACAACTCCTCCAAGCGATGTGCTGAAATACACTTTGGCTGACGGTTCATGGATTGCTGTCCGGCCATCCGGAACAGAACCAAAAATCAAGTTCTACATTGCCGTTGTCGGTGACAGCAATGAAGATGCTCAATCAAAAATTGCTGCTATTGAAGCAGAGATTAATGCTTTTATCAAGTAAAATAACACTATCAACCAATCAACCAGAGGATGAATTTCACATTCTCTGGTTTTTCGTTTCCAAATCAAGCATTTTTCTGCTTTTTATGGCATACTAGTTTTATCAAAAGAAATGAGGATTATTTATGGAACAATTTGCTCAAAATATTAAAGACCTTGAAGTCACAACTGTTGATCGTGCTCGTCAAGCGATTGCTGACAAAGAGACAGTAACTTTCTTCGTTGGTCGTAAAACTTGCCCTTACTGCCGTAAGTTTGCTGGAACATTAGCTGGTGTCGTAGCTGAAACTAAAGCACACATCTACTTCATTAACAGTGAAGAAGCCAGCGAATTAGAGAAACTGCAAGCCTTCCGCTCTGAATACAGCATTCCGACTGTTCCTGGTTTTGTTCATGTTCAAGACGGCCAAGTATCTGTTCGTTGCGATTCTTCTATGACTGCAGATGAGATTAAAGCTTTTGCAAACTTATAAAATTGATTCAATTCAAAAATCTGAGACTCGCGAGTCTCAGATTTTTTTACTTATTTCTAGCTTCCTGAAAGGACTCCCACATCTTCTGCTGGGGCTTGGCGAAGGGGTAGTTTCCAAAGTCATCTGGATGAAGCCACAAGACCTCTCCATCAGCTGCGTGCTGGCTATCTTTAACTCGGCCATAAGCGAGCTGGATATGCCACTTGCGATGGCTGAAAACATGTTGCACTTTTGAAAAGGACTGCTGCTGCCAATCAACAATCAAATCATAATCCTGCTCAAAGCTTTCTTGAGGAGACAAGTCCAGACTTGACTGATTTTCAGCCACCTCAAAGAGGGACATCTGATTTTCAGTTTGAAATTCCTCGACTTCAATCAAGGGAAAATGCCAAAAACCTGATAACAAGCCAGCAGCCTCATTCTTTTCAAGTAAGAATTGTCCCTGTTCGTTTTCGATAATCAAGCCTTGCAGATAGACCGGAACTGGCTTCTTTTTAGGTGCTTTGATTGGATATTTATCCATTGTTCCATTCAAATAAGCTGTGCTGAACTCCTTTACAGGACTGTCTTCTGGATGAGGATTAACAGGAGCTTCAATATCTGACCCCAAATCCATCAGCGCCTGATTGAAATCTCCGGGTCTGTCTGGATCAATCAGAATCTCCATCATAGCCTGAAAGACCTTACGATTGCTGGGTTGGCCAATATCTAAATCAACTTCAAATAATCGACTCAGCACCCGCATGACATTGCCATCTACCGCAGGCTCAGCTAGTCCAAAGGCAATACTAGCAATAGCACCAGCCGTATAAGGTCCAATTCCTTTGAGGCTAGCAATTCCTTCATAGCTATCAGGAAATTTTCCAGCGAAATCTGTCATTATCTGCTGGGCTGCTTTTTGCATATTTCGCACCCGCGAATAATAGCCCAACCCTTCCCAAGCCTTGAGCAGTCTATCCTCTGGTGTCTGAGCTAAATCAGCTACTGTCGGGAACCAGTCAAGAAAGCGCTCATAGTAAGGAATCACCGTATCCACCCGAGTCTGCTGCAGCATAATCTCAGAAACCCAGATATGATAAGGATTATTTGTTCTGCGCCAAGGCAGGTCACGTTTGTTTTCATCATACCAAGTTAATAATTTCTCTCGAAAAGAGGCGATTTTATCTGCCCCCCACATCTCAATTCCGTATTCTTTCAAATCTAACATAAATCTAGTATAGCATAAGGCAAGAAAAATTGAAGAGCTTATGCCCTCCAATTGTTTCTTATCGTTTAATAATGACCAACAGCCTGACTGGCTGTAATCAAAGTCAGCTTGTATACGTCATCCGCATTACATCCTCGAGAAAGGTCATTAACTGGATGGTTAAGACCCTGCAAGATAGGACCTACTGCTGAAAAGCCACCTAAACGCTCTGCCATTTTGTAGCTGATATTACCAGCCTCGATACTTGGGAAGACAAAGACAGTCGCTTGACCAGACACCGGGCTGCCAGGTGCTTTCAGTTCAGCTGTTGCAGGAACAAAAGCTGCATCAAACTGTAATTCACCATCGATAGCCAAGTCTGGACGCATTTCCTGAGCCAACTTAGTCGCTTCTACAACCTTATCAACCTTTTCTCCGAAACCAGAGCCCTTGGTCGAATAGCTGAGCATGGCAACTTTAGGATCAATACCGAAAATTTGTGCTGTCAAAGCTGAGTTAACAGCAATCTCCGCCAAAACATTGGCATCTGGATCGATATTGATGGCACAGTCACTGAAAATGTAGCGTTCGTCATCACGCACCATGAGGAAGGCTCCTGAAGTGCGAGAAACCCAAGGAAGAGTCTTGATGATTTGAAGAGCCGGCCGAACAGTCGCTGCCGTAGAGTGAATCGCGCCAGATACCATCCCTTGAACCTTACCAAGGTAAACCAACATAACACCAAAGTAGTTGACGTCTTCCTTTAGCAACTGACGTGCTTCATCTGCAGTGATTTTTCCTTTACGGCGCTCAACGAATGCTTCTACCAACTCCTCAAAGCAGGAACAGTTTGAAGGATCAATAACTTGATATCCTTCTTTTACTCCCTCAATTTCTAGATAGATACGGATTTTATCAGGATTACCCAATAGAACTGGTGTAATATCGGTTTCTTTCACCAAACGTTTAGTTGCTTGCAAAATCCGTGGCTCTTCACCCTCCGGCAAGACAATTTTTACTTCCTTATCTTTCAAGGCTTCACGAATTGAATCAAAAATTTTCATGTTTCTTAAAACTCCTTTATCTCTTAATCTTTTAATTTCTCAATAACTTGTTTAAAATCTTCTGGCAAAGGACTGGCACGCTCAACTTCCTGTCCGCTAAAAGGGTTATAAAATTTCAAAGAATGACAATGTAAAGCTTGGCGCTCTATTCCGTGTTCCAAACTCCCTCCATAAAGATCGTCACCCAAAAGCGGAAAGCCAATATGTGAAAAATGAACGCGGATTTGATGAGTCCTCCCAGTATGAAGACGGATATCCACCAGATAGACATCTCCGAACTGCTCTATGACCTTGTAACTGGTATGGGCGTACTTACCATCCTCTGTCACGCGCCTCGTAATGATACTCTCAGGGTTGCGTCCAATCGGAGCAATAATCTCACCTTGCTCTTCTAAGTCACCAGTCCCCCGAACCAGAGCGTAATAGCGCTTTTCTATCAGCTTCTTCTGTAGCTGCTTATCCAATCTGGCATGAGCATAGCCATGTTTGGCAAAGAGCATGAGTCCACTTGTATCCTTATCCAGACGCGTCACGATATGCACCTGTTGGTTTTCATAGCCCTGACCAATATAGTAAGCCTTGACAAAGTTTGCCATGGTGTTGGTGTGGTTAACACTGGGAATACTGGCCACTCCTGCCGGCTTATCCAAAACCAAGAAATGCTCATCCTCGTAGACGACATACAAGTCCTTATCAACAGCTTTCAGACTCTCAAATCCTTTTTCAGAAGGAATGTCAATCGTCACTTTATCGCCAATATCCAAGAGATAAATAGCGTTCTGAGGCTGATGGTTGACAAGAATGTTTCCGCCGGAAAATTTTATCTTAGCCAAGAGGCCTTTGGAAATTTCATGTCGCTTCAAAAAGGTCTTTACCTTGACATGTTCATCAGCAATAAACTCAAACCTCATTCCTGGCACTCTCCAATAAAGGAGTCTCTGACACGATTCCAAAAGCTGGTATGGCTTGGTGAAGCCACAAAATGTATCTTATGATTGTCAATCTGGTACTCAATGCGGACAATGTTTTTGAAAGAGAAAGTCTGGTTATCAACCGCAATAGTGTGATAGTCGCTGCGGGTCGGCACCAGTTCAATCTTATCCTTTTTGGGAACAATGACAGACGAACCCAATGTCCGATAAACCCGATTGTTGAGACTGGCAATTTCTGTCACCTGCAAGGCTTCGATTGTCGGATGCAATACCGCTCCACCCAGAGATTTGTTATAGGCTGTACTGCCTGTCGGAGTAGAAACAGAAATCCCATCTCCTCGGAAACGCTCGAAATGAACCCGATTGATAATGACATCAGCTACCATAGTCCGATCCGAACGCTTGATTGTTGCTTCGTTCAAAGCACGAATAGTGCGTGTATCACCATTTTCAAAAGTGATTTTCACATTTAAAATTGGATAAGAAACCTGAGCACCAGTATCTAATTTGAGATTTTCTACCAGCTTATCTAGTTCAAAATCACGGTAGTCTGTATAAAAGCCGAGATGCCCTGTATGCACACCGACAAAGCGGACCCGATCCAGCTGTTCTTCATACATATGAAAAGCCGACAGCAACATGCCGTCACCACCCACCGAAATCACAATGTCGGGATTCTTAGGAGTTAAAATAAAGCCGTTCTGTTTCAGCTTCTGCTTCAAATCCTGATAGACTTGTTCACTCTGTCTTTTCCGATTGCGGATAATCGCTATTTTTTTATCTGTATTCTTCATCTGTATCATCACTATTTCCCACACCGTCATTTAACTTGCGGTGAAGAGGATCAAAGAGAGCCTGCGCCTCCTGGATAGCATCACGGATTTCTCCCATCTCCTCATCCAGCTGATAGGCAAGATTAGCTGTCGTTTCCAAGCGGCATTTGATTTCCTCGGGAAATTCTCCTTTATACTTGTAATTCAAAGAATGCTCAATCGTAGCCCAAAAATTCATCGAAAGGGTGCGAATCTGAATCTCAGCCAGAATAAGCCTATGACCATTAATCGTATCAACTGGATATTCTACAATCACATGGTAACTCCGATAGCCACTGGCTTTTTTGTTTTTGATGTAATCCCGTTCCTGGACAATACGCATATCAGTCCGGTTTCGCAGGACTTCTAAAACTTCATCCACATCATCGACAAACTGTACCATGACCCGTAAGCCAGCGATATCCTGCATCTCCTGCTCGATATTTTCCTCTCGAATGCCTCGCAGAACCATCTTTTCTTTAATGCTCTCAATCGGCTTGACACGCCCGGTCACAAACTCAATCGGGGAATGACGCTGCTGCTTGCGGTATTGCTTTCGCACCCCACGCAACTTAATTTTCAGCTCTCCAACCGCTTGAATATAGGGGTCTAGAAACTCTTCCCATTCTATTGTCATACACTTACCTTGTCATATCATTATTTTTTGTATAAAATAAACACAACTGTTATTATAACATAAATCGCTTTCAAAAAAAAGAAAAGGATATGAAAATGAATCACTTAGAAATTGAATTCAAAACCATGCTGACCAAAGAAGAGCACGACCGTCTGCTTCAGTTATTTGTTGATATTTCGCCTATTAGCCAAACCAACCACTACATCGATTCAGATCAGCAGAGTATCCGACACGCTCACATGGCTTTTCGAGTACGGACTTTTAACCATCGCGAAGCAGAGCTGACGCTCAAGATTCCTCAAGAAGTCGGAGCCTTGGAACTCAATCAGAACTTGACACCAGAAGAAACTGAAAATATTTTGCAGAACAATGAATTTCCTACGGGAGAGCTTTTAGAGACGCTGCTTCAAAAAGGACTTCCCGTTCAAGACTTTAAAGTTTTAGGCTCTCTAGAGACTATCCGCTATGAAAAAGAAGACGAAATCGGTCTGCTTGCTCTGGATGAGAGTCACTACTTGGGCAAAACAGACTTCGAACTCGAAGTCGAAGTTGAAGATTTCGAAAAAGGAAAAGAAAATTTCCTCAACTTCCTAAAACAGCACTGCATCGACTACAAACCTAGTAAGAGCAAGATAGCAAGATTTTCTGAAAACTTGTAAATCAACGACCACAAAATAGCTGAAATAATCTAATTTTTTTGGTAAAATAAAAGGTAGCAATCTAAAGACTATTGAAATATAAATTTCATGGAGCATTAGATTATAGAAATGAGACAAAAAGAGGACGGTCCAACTCATGTCAGATAAAAAAAATATGAAGCTTTTTTCCCTCAACTCCAATCATTCCATAGCTGAAAAAATCGCTGAAGCTGCTGGGGTTCCATTGGGGAAACTTTCCTCCCGCCAATTCTCAGACGGCGAAATTCAGATTAACATCGAAGAAAGTGTTCGTGGCTATGACATTTACATCATTCAGTCTACTAGCTTCCCTGTCAATAATCACTTGATGGAGCTCTTGATTATGGTGGATGCCTGCAAGCGTGCCAGTGCTAATACGATTAATGTTGTCATGCCTTATTTTGGTTATGCACGTCAGGATCGGACTGCTGCTCCTCGCGAGCCAATTACAGCTAAACTGGTTGCCAACATGCTTGTCGGCGCTGGAGTAGATCGCGTGATTTCTCTGGATCTTCATGCCGTGCAGGTCCAAGGTTTCTTTGATATCCCAGTTGATAACCTCTTCACTATCCCACTCTTTGCCAAACATTATTGTAATATGGGGTTAACGGGAGATGATGTCGTTGTCGTCAGCCCTAAAAACTCTGGTGTAAAACGCGCCCGCAATTTGGCTGAATATCTGGATGCCCCTATCGCTATCATTGATTATGGCGAAGATGAGGCGGGTCGCTCTGAGGGATATATCATTGGAGATGTCGAGGGCAAGAAAGCTATTCTTATTGACGACATTTTAAATACCGGTCGGACTTTCTCTGAAGCAGCTAAAATTGTCTGTCGCGAAGGCGCAGTCGAAATCTATGCTGTATCCAGTCATGGTCTCTTCGCGGATAAAGCTGCGGAATTGCTGGATAATTCTCCTATCAGGGAAATTCTTGTGACCGACTCTGTTGATACCAAAGAAAAAACACCTAAGAATCTCCACTACATTACAGCTAGTGAACTGATTGGTGATGCTATTGTCCGCATTCAAGAGAGAAAACCAGTCAGCCCACTCTTTGCCTATCAAAAGAAATAAGGTAACCGGAGTGATTTATTTAGATAATGCCGCTACAACTGCTTTGTCGCCTGCTGCAATCCAAGCAATGACCAAAACTATGACCGTCTTTGGAAATCCATCCAGTACGCATAGTCATGGCCGAGAAGCTAGTAAACTCCTCAGACAGGCGCGTGAGGATATTGCTCAAGCTCTGCATACTCAAAGCAATAAGATTCTTTTTACTTCAGGTGGCACTGAAAGCAACAATACTGCTATCAAAAGCTATGCCCTTCGTCACCAGAACCGAGGAAAACATATTGTTACCACTGCTATTGAACACCATGCTGTCTTAGAAGTGGTGGAGTACTTAGTAGACAAATTCGGCTTTGAAGCTACTTTTGTTCAGCCGGTGGATGGTCAGATTCGAGCGGCGGATATTAAAAAGGCACTTAGACCTGACACTATTCTTGTGTCCGTCATGGCGGTTAATAACGAGACGGGTGCCATGCTCCCCATTAAGGAAATTGGTGAATTACTGCACGAACATCCTGCTGCTTTTCACGTTGATGCTGTCCAAGCAATTGGTAAACTTCCCATCTACCCTGACGAGCTAAGGATTGACTTCCTCTCTGCTTCAGCGCATAAGTTTCATGGTCCCAAAGGCGTTGGCTTCCTTTATGCCAAGAAGATGGATTTTGACAATTTCATGCACGGTGGCGACCAGGAAGAAAAACACCGGGCCGGAACTGAAAATCTAATCTCTATCACAGGTATGGCGGCGGCTCTGTCAGATAGCACGGAAAATCTTGAGGAAAATCTAGAGCATGCTCAAGACTTAAAAGACAGCTTACTTGCTGACTTATCGGACATTGACTTTTACTTAAATGAAAGTCAGCCCAGCTTGCCTTACGTCATCAATTT
Source organism: Streptococcus sanguinis (assembly GCF_020729765.1). Taxonomy (GTDB): domain Bacteria; phylum Bacillota; class Bacilli; order Lactobacillales; family Streptococcaceae; genus Streptococcus; species Streptococcus sanguinis_Q. The sequence goes on from NZ_JAJEPD010000057.1 coordinate 57,597, forward strand.
GGGATTTCCCAATCAAAAAAATGACCTGCTTCTGCTTCAAATGGATTTAAATGGCTTTTCCATTTCAACAGGCTCAGCTTGCACAGCCGGAGCTATACAACCCAGTCATGTCCTGCAGGCTATGTATGGCAAAGATTCCAACCGCTTGTATGAGTCCATTCGGATCAGTACTTCGGACCAGACGACTCTGCAAGATATTCAATCATTTACAAAGAAATTAAAAGAAATTTTAGGAGGATAAGATGGCCTTTCAAACATCTGTTAGCTTAGCAAACTGTGAATATACCTATTCACTTCACCCAAATGTCAAGAAATTTACCTTGCGCGACAATACATTCGCTGAAAGCAAGGTTGGCAACTATGAACTCTCTCGTCTGCTGGAATCTGTTCCCAACAGCGGAAATGGTTTTCTGCTGAAAATAATCGTCAATAAAGATTTGAATGGTTTCAAAATCAATATCACTGACAAATCAGGCCTGCGCTTGGTCAATATTTTCAAATCAGAAGACCATCACATTATCCAGCAAAAATTTTATTTCTTGATGGATAGCCTGGTTGAAAGAAATATTTTTGAAAAGACACCACAATAAGCAAGATTCTCGCAATTTTGCTTTTTTGATTTAGACTCTTAAAAAAACGAGCTTGACTTCTACTTAGAACACTTGAAGAAAAAATCAACCGAACCCAAAGAAAGGATTAACGATGGTTGAACTGACCTATTTGGACTCATATAAAGTGAAACGGACACTTACCTATGAAGACTTCGACGAATTTCTTCTCGCCTTCTCTGGCTGTGTCACAGTTCCTGACTCGCTCAAAGTACTTTCCATCACTTATAATGGGCACCAGCTGCCTTTTACAGGGTTAATTGGTGACTTGTACCGCCAGATGTACCAGTTAGACTTGACTCCCTACCAGGACTAATCCTTCGCAGTTACAACACAACCAAAACTTCCACTCTTTTCTTTTTTAATGATCAAACACTCTTAATTAGTTGATTTTTTCACAAACTTTCTATAAAATAGAATTAGAAAGGTTGTGATTTTGTGAAAACTGAAAAAAATACTACAATTCCCCGAGCTACTGCTAAAAGGCTATCGCTCTACTATCGTATTTTTAAACGTTTTAATGCTGAGAAGATTGAAAAAGCCAACTCCAAACAAATTGCAGAAGCCATTGGTATTGACTCTGCTACTGTCAGACGAGATTTTTCTTATTTCGGTGAACTCGGCCGCAGAGGATTTGGTTACGATGTCAAGAAATTAATGAACTTTTTTGCTGACCTCTTAAACGACAATGCTATTACCAATGTCATGATTGTTGGCGTTGGTAATATGGGACGTGCTCTGCTGCACTATCGTTTTCATGAGCGCAATAAAATGAAGGTTGTAATGGCTTTTGACACAGATGACCATCCAGAAGTTGGCAGCACAACCAGCGATGGGATTCCTATCTATGGAATTTCCCAAATCAAAGAAAAAATACAGTCAGGAAATGTGCAAACTGCTATCCTAACTGTACCTAGCGTAAAAGCTCAAGAAGTCGCATCTATCTTAGTTCAGGCTGGTGTCAAGGGCATTCTCTGCTTCTCACCAGTAAACCTATCCCTGCCTAAGGATGTGGTCGTCCAGTATGTTGACCTGACTAGCGAACTGCAGACTCTGCTCTACTTCATGAGAAAAAATGATTATTAATTTGAAAGAGGTATTAAACACTCTATGAGTAAACCTATTATTGGAATAACCGGAAATGAAAGAGAAATTCCAGACGATCACTTCATCCATATGAGCTATACGGCGACAGGATTCGTTGAGGGAGTTAAAGAAGTTGGCGGAATTCCAATGATTTTGCCAATTGGTGATGAAGAAATGGCTAAACAGTATGTTTCCATTGTCGATAAATTAATCATCACAGGCGGTCAGAATGTATGCCCTCAATTCTATGGAGAAGAAAAAACCATTGACAGCGATGATTATCTACTCAAACGGGACATTTTTGAATTAGCTTTAATCAGGGAAGCTCGCCGCCAAAATAAACCAATCTTCACTGTCTGCCGCGGAACCCAACTTTATAATGTAGCCCTAGGCGGTACTCTTCATCAAGATATTGAAGATCATTGGCAAGATAGCTCTGCTGAGTACACAACTCAAAGCATGGTGACCAAGAACGGCTCTATTCTGCACGAAATCTATGGCCCTGCATCTGAAATCAACTCCTTCCACCACCAAAGTATCAAGGATTTAGCGATTGGCCTAGAAGTCATCGCCTATGATCCTCGCGATAAGATTATTGAAGCCATCACTTCTACTGACGGTAGTCCTTTCCTTGGCGTCCAATGGCACCCAGAGTTCTTGTTTGGCTCCAGAGAAGGAGACTTAGCTCTGTTTGATTATGTTGTCAATATTCTTTAAAAGCCTCTATTCCTAGATAAACTTTTGTTCTACACGAATAGAAGTTTTTTATATTCAAGTAAATCAAATTATATCATATCTGTCTCCTCTCGGTAGCTATAGTAGTTGGACTTAGACACAATCAAATGATCCAAAAGAACCAAGCCCATCATCTCACATGCTTCTTTCATATGCTGGGTCACCTCATCATCATTTCTGCTAGGAACAACTGAGCCTGATGGATGATTGTGTACCAGTATGATAGATGTCGCCAAATGTTTGAGAGCGTAGTGGAGAATCTCTCTTGGCTCAGCAATGCTTCTGCTGACCGTCCCCATGAAAATTGTCTGCTGGTGAAGAATTTGATTTTGACTATTAAGATAAATAGCAACCAAGCACTCCTGCCTCATATCTCCCAATTCCTGCTGCATCTTCTGGGCTAATTTTTGACTGCCCATAATCTGCTCTTTTTGCAGAACCTCTGCTCGGTTAATCCGACGACCTAACTCGATAATAGCCTGCAGCTCCACAGCCTTAATCGGACCGATTCCAGAAATAGTCTGCAATTCCTGCAAAGTTAAATACTTGAGATCGTTCAAACTAGAAATTGATGATAAAATTCTTTGAGAAACTTGAAAAACAGTTTCTTTTTTGTTGCCTGTTCTGAGAAAAATTGATAGGAGCTCCTGGTTACTGAGTTTTTCAGCCCCTTCTCTCATTAAACGTTCCCGCGGCATCATGCTAATATCATCTTGAAATGAAATGCTATACATAGAAACCTCCTTACCTTATTATTCGGAAAAAGAGTCAAAATCAGCAAGAATTGATATAAAAAAACTCCAAAAGTTAGAGTTCTTCCTAACCTTTGGAGTGAAATTTTTTTAGTCTCTTGCCTTTAAATCTGCATTTGATTATAGGACTTACTGAAAGATTCAAGAACATCCTTAGGAGCCTTGTCATACTCGACAGAGCCTTCTAACGTTCCCTTGACAATAGTCCGGTTGGTTGCCGCAGCATCCTCACAAGTAACCAAAGTAATCTCTGTAACTCCTTCGGTATCCTCAATCAGGTCTGTTCGATCTGGAGTTACCGTTTCAACACTAGTGATTACATAAGTATAGACATGCTCTTTATCAGTGATATAGATTTTCATGCCAGCCTTAGCACGATCCAGTGGGGAAAAGAGCATGTTGCTAGCCCCTGTGATGCCAAAGACATGGTGGCTAGCCAAGGCATAATTCCCCTGCCCCATCTGCTGAGTCTCTTTCATCGTACCAGCACCATAATACAATCCAGCATTATCCAGTCCTTTGAAGATTGGCAAATTCATGGATACTTCTGGAATAGAGATGCCTCCGATAACAGGCAGTTGCTGAGCTTTCCACTGAGCATTGATAACTGCTTCTGTAGAAAGCGACTCTACCTTATTAAAATCAAAGCTAGTCTCAGCATTTTTATTTTTATTAATAGAGTCTTTGGAAACCTTGCTGACCTGATATTGGTTGGTATGCCAAACCATAATCATGTTTCGGATTTGCGCATTAAAGATTAAACCCAGAGCCACAATAATTAATAATGACGCAACAATATTGATAAAAATATTTCTTTTGCTTTTTTGTTTTCTTTTTCGACTTCTTTTTCCTTGTACCATATAGAGGTCCTCTTTTACGATTCGTTTTCTTCCTCTGCTACATCTTCTTTATCATCTGCTTCGACGCTTGTAAAGGTGACAATCTGTGCATTTTGGTCCAGACGCATGACCTTAACTCCCATGGTTGAGCGGCCAGTCTGAGAAATATTCGCCACACTTGTCCGAATGATGACACCAGTATTAGTGATAATCATCAAATCTTCCTCGCCAGTTACTGTCATCAGACCGGCAAGAGGTCCATTCTTATCAGTGATATTGGCTGTTTTAATACCTTTACCACCACGGCCCTTGGTTGGATACTCACTAGCAAGAGTTCGCTTACCATAGCCTTTTTCGGTGATGACAAGCACTTCGTCTCCCTCAGCAATCACACCAGCTCCAACGACCTGGTCCCCCTCTCGAAGATTGACTCCGCGAACACCAGTCGCTATACGGCTCATGCTCCGGACAGCTGTCTCATTGAAGCGGACAGAATAACCAAACTTAGTACCAATGATAACGTCTGCAGCACCGTCCGTCAGAAAGACATTGATTAACTCGTCTTCATCCTTCAAATTCAAAGCTTTGAGACCATTCTGACGAATATTAGCAAATTCTGTTACACTGGTCCGTTTGACCACCCCATGACGAGTAGTAAAGAAGAGGTAGGAATCATCACTGCGGTCTTGCTGGACATTAATAATAGTCTGAATAGTCTCTCCTTCATCAAGCTTCAAGAGATTGACTACTGGCAAGCCCTTAGCTGTCCGGCCGTACTCAGGGATTTCATATCCTTTGAGACGATAGACTCGGCCCTTGTTAGTAAAGAAGAGCAGTCTATCGTGGGTACTAGTTGAGACCAGCTCTTTGACGAAGTCATCGTCTTTGACGCCAGTTCCTTGAACACCGCGACCTCCGCGTTTCTGAGCAGTAAATTCTGCCTGATTCAGACGTTTGATATAGCCTTTATTAGACAGGGTAATCAAAACATCCGCTTCCTCAATCAAATCTTCATCTTCAAGAGAAAGAACTTCTCCCACCATCAGCTCAGTTCGGCGATTATCCGCAAATTTACGTTTGACCTCGTCTAACTCTTCCTTGATAATAGCGATAACGCGCTCTGGCTTAGCCAAAATATCAGCCAAGTCTGCAATCAAGGCAATCAGCTCGTCATACTCTGACTGAATCTTATCACGTTCCAAACCAGTCAGACGACGAAGACGCATATCAAGGATAGCCTGACTCTGGCGTTCAGATAGCTCAAACTTAGCCATCAATTCAGCCTGTGCTTCTGCGTCCGTTTCGCTATTACGGATAATCCGAATCACTTCATCAATGTGATCCAGCGCAATCAGCAAACCAGCCAAGATATGAGCTCGAGCTTCTGCCTTTTCTTTATCGAAGACCGTCCGTCGAGTCACCACTTCTTTTTGGTGCTCAATGTAGGCCAACAAAATCTCACGCAGAGACAGAATCTTTGGCACACCATTTTGAATAGCCAGCATATTGAAGCTGAAATTGGTCTGCATCTGGGTCAGCTTGAAAAGATTGTTTAGAATGACATGTGCAGAGGTATCACGACGAACCTCAATGACAAAACGAACTCCTTCACGGTTGGACTCATCACGAACAGCTGTGATACCGTCAATGCGTTTTTCCTGCACCAGACGAACAATATGCTCATGAACCTTAGTCTTATTAACCATGTACGGAAACTCGGTTACGACAATTCGCTCACGGCCATTTTTTATCTCTTCGATTTTAGTGCGAGAACGAAGAACAATCGAACCCTTCCCTGTTTCATAAGCCCGGTGAATACCGGACTTGCCCATAACCAGTGCTCCTGTCGGAAAATCTGGTCCAGGCAGGACTTCCATGATATCGCGAGTTGTTGCCTCTGGATTGTCCATGACAAGCTTAACTGCATCAATAGACTCACCAAGATTATGAGGTGGAATATTTGTCGCCATCCCAACCGCAATCCCTGTCGCACCGTTTACAAGCAAGTTAGGGAAGCGAGCAGGAAGAACTACAGGCTCTCTCTCGCTAGCATCATAGTTGTCAATATAATCAACAGTGTTTTTATTAATATCACGAAGCATCTCCAGAGCAATCTTGCTCATACGTGCTTCTGTATAACGTTGAGCAGCAGCCCCATCTCCGTCCATAGAACCGAAGTTCCCATGGCCATCTACGAGCATATAGCGATAGCTCCACCATTGAGCCATCCGCACCATCGCTTCATAAATAGAAGAGTCACCATGCGGGTGATACTTACCCATGACATCCCCTGTGATACGAGCTGATTTCTTGTGAGGCTTCTCAGGTGTCACGCCCAGCTCATTCATACCATAGAGAATCCGACGGTGAACTGGCTTTAGACCATCACGAACATCTGGAAGTGCCCGAGCCACGATAACGCTCATCGCGTAATCAATGAAACTAGTCTTCATTTCACTAGTCAGATTAACATTTACTAAGTTTCTGTCTTGCATTAAAAAATGCCTTTCTTTCATATTAAACTACCCTTTATTATACCACATTTTCTTTAATTTTTCAGTATTTTGAACCGTTTGTAAAAACGTTTACATCACTAGATATACAAGTTGACCGTGACAAAATATGTCAAAAGTGGTAGAATGAATGTGTACGGGAAATGTTCCCTAAAAAAATAAGGAGATGTTTAGAAATGACTGCTACTAAACAACATAAAAAAGTCATCCTTGTTGGTGACGGTGCTGTAGGTTCATCTTACGCATTTGCTCTTGTAAACCAAGGTATTGCTCAAGAACTTGGTATCATTGAAATCCCTCAATTATTTGAAAAGGCTGTCGGTGATGCTGAAGACCTTAGCCACGCCCTCGCTTTCACTTCACCTAAAAAAATCTACGCTGCTACTTATGCAGACTGTGCGGATGCTGACCTCGTTGTTATCACTGCAGGTGCACCTCAAAAACCAGGTGAAACTCGTCTTGACCTTGTTGGTAAAAACTTGGCTATCAACAAATCTATCGTTACTCAAGTCGTAGAATCAGGCTTCAACGGTATCTTCCTCGTTGCTGCTAACCCAGTTGACGTTTTGACTTACTCAACTTGGAAATTCTCTGGTTTCCCTAAAGAGCGTGTTATCGGTTCAGGTACTTCACTTGACTCAGCTCGCTTCCGTCAAGCTCTTGCTGAAAAGATTGGTATTGATGCTCGTTCTGTCCATGCCTACATCATGGGTGAGCACGGTGACTCTGAGTTTGCTGTTTGGTCACACGCTAACGTTGCAGGTGTGAAATTGGAGCAATGGTTGCAAGCTAACCGCGACTTGAACGAACAAGACTTGGTTGATCTTTTCATCTCCGTTCGTGATGCAGCATATTCAATCATCAACAAAAAAGGTGCTACTTACTACGGTATCGCGGTTGCTTTGGCTCGTATCACAAAAGCTATCCTTGACGATGAAAATGCTGTATTGCCATTGTCAGTCTTCCAAGAAGGCCAATATGGCGTTGAAAATGTCTTCATTGGTCAACCAGCTATCGTTGGTGCTCACGGTATTGTACGTCCAGTAAACATCCCACTTAACGATGCTGAGACTCAAAAAATGCAAGCTTCTGCTAAAGAATTGCAAGCAATTATTGATGAAGCATGGAAGAATCCTGAATTCCAAGAAGCATCTAAAAACTAATTATAAAAAAACATCTCCTGATAAAAGGGGATGTTTTTTAGTTGTTTTATATAGATTTGTCAGCAAAAATATCAGTCAAATAAGGTACGATGAGATTTCCCTCTAGGTCTTTCAAAGAAGTAACCCAGACAAAGTCTGAATGCTCTTCTGGATCTAATATAATATCACGCTGCTCCGTAATCCTACCCGCATAAACTAAGCGTGTAAAAACAGTATCTTTGCTAGAATCAAACTGGCTATCTTCATGGATAATTCTATCAATCTGAATCTTTTGATTAACCTCCTCCATAGCCTCGCGTAGAGCCGCCTCTCTGGGAAGTTCATTCTCTTCTACACTTCCGCCTGGAATATCCCAATAAGATGGATAGACATTAGGAAGGCCTCGCTTTATCTTAGACCGTTTAATAAGCAAATACTTCCCCTCTTTCTCGATTAAGGTATGAGCGATTAATTTTACTGTCACTGCATTCTCCTCCAAGAAAGAAAAAAAGACTCCGAAGAGTCCAATTTTAAGTCATCCACCCTGAGAGAATCGAACTCCCATCTCAAGAACCGGAATCTTGCGTGATATCCATTACACTAAGGGTGGCAACTAATTCATTATAACTGATTTTCTTTGAAAATACAAGTGAAAATCAGAAAAAGAAGTTGAGATTTCTCAACTTCTTTTATCTAATTACAATTCAATATCGCCAAACAAATCAGCCATTGAGAATCCAGTTTGAGTTTCTGGAAGTTCAAAGTCACGTTTTTCTTGACGTTTTGGACGACGAGGACGTGATTGACGTTTCTCATCTTTTTGTCCTTCTTCTTGAGCTGGACGTTCTTCAAGAGCTTTGATAGAAAGTGATACACGCTCATCAGCAGCATTCACTTCAAGAACCTTAACAGTTACTTCTTGACCAACTTTAAGGGCATCTTTAGGGCTTTCAACACGTTTGTGTGAAATTTGTGAGATGTGAACAAGTCCATCGATACCTGGCAATACTTCAACGAAAGCACCGAAATCAGTCAAACGTTTTACAGTTCCTTCAATCACATCGCCTGCAGCAAGTTTTTGCTCAACACCATCCCATGGTCCAGGCGTTGTTGCTTTAAGAGAGAGGGATACGCGTCCTTCTTCTTCGTTCAAGTCAAGAACTTTCACTTCAATTTCATCACCAACTGATACAACAGACTTAGGTGATACGTTGCGTTCATGTGACAATTCAGTCAAGTGAACCAATCCGTCAACTCCGCCAAGGTCAATGAAAGCACCAAAGCTAGTGATGCGAGCAACTTTACCAGTCACAATATCACCAACATTCAACTTACCAAATACTTCAGCACGTGCTGCTGCAGCTTCAGCTTCTACAACTTCACGACGTGAAAGGATGAAGCGGTTTTCTTTTGGATCTACTTCTTTGATCTTAGCATCAAACTCTTGACCTACAAAACGCTCAGTGTTACGAACGAAACGAGTATCAAGCATTGAAGCAGGGATAAATCCACGAAGTCCTTCAAACTCAACTGAAAGTCCACCTTTAACAGCACGAGTGCCCTTAACAGTGACAACTTCTTCTTCACGACCAACCAATTTGTCCCAAGCTTTGCGAGCTTCCAAACGTTTTTTAGATACCAGGTAAGTTACGGTGTCTGTATCTTTACCTACTACTTGACGAAGAACAAGCAATTCAAGTGTTTCACCTGGTTTTACAAGGTCGTTGATATCAGCGTCGCGGTCGTTTGTCAACTCACGAAGAGTCAAAACACCTTCAACACCAGTTCCAGCGATTGCAACATTAGCTTGGTTAGCGTCAACAGTCAATACTTCAGCAGTAACGACGTCACCTGGCTCAACTTGGCTAACACTGTTTAGCAAATCTTCAAATTCATTCATCTAAAAAAATCCTCCAACAATCAAGTTTTCACTTGACATACTACTTATTTATTTTCCTAAGCACCCGCAAATGACATTGATCTATCGTTAACGATTTCCATCCTATAAAGAAATAAAACACCAGAAGACATTTTATTATTTTATCAGATCTATTACCTAAGAACTGGGGTAGCTGGATTCGAACCAACGCATGAGGGAGTCAAAGTCCCTTGCCTTACCGCTTGGCTATACCCCATTAATAATAAAGAATGGAGAGAGAGGGATTCGAACCCCCGAACCCGAAGGAGCGGATTTACAGTCCGCCGCGTTTAGCCTCTTCGCTATCTCTCCGACAATCAACGCTATCTATTATAACATTGATACAATGAAAATGCAAGCCCTATTTGCTTAAATTATAGGTTTCAATCAAAGTTTCCACGGCTCTTTCAAGTTTTTTATAAAAACTTTCAGCATTTCCATTTTTGATGATTGCAAACTGGCCATCTAGTTCAGCAATCTCGCCGATAACCTTCTTTCCAATAGCAAGACTATAACCGTCAAATTGGTCTGCTCCGACCTTCACTTTGCTGTCTGTGATTTGAATTTCAATTTTTTTATCTTTTTTACTCATAACTTACCTCTTTCAAATTTCTATTGTACACGAAAAAGGCTGACTTCGCAAGCTATCTTAGGCTAGAATTGCAGAAAAAAACTGCCCAATCAAGGACAGTTTTTAGATTATACTTTAACAATCCAACCTTCTGGCGCTTCAACATCGCCGAATTGGATACCAGTTAATTCGTCATATAGCTTGCGAGTAACTGGACCAACTTCAGTCTCGCTATAAAAGACATGGAAATCATCTCCATGCTGGATACCACCGATAGGAGAGATGACTGCAGCTGTTCCACAAGCGCCAGCTTCAGTAAATTTACCCAAGTCTGCCAGAGGAACGTCTCCTTCAATCGGTTTGAGCCCTAGTCTATGCTCTGCCAGATAAAGCAAAGAATACTTGGTGATGGATGGCAAGATAGACGGACTGAGCGGTGTTACAAACTCATTATCCTTGGTAATACCAAAGAAGTTGGCAGAACCCACTTCTTCAATCTTGGTATGGGTTGCTGGATCCAGATAAATCACATCTGAAAAATGCTTATCCTTAGCAATCTTTCCTGGTAATAAGCTAGCAGCGTAATTGCCTCCAACTTTAGCCGCACCAGTTCCATGTGGTGCCGCGCGGTCATAGTCATCTGACACAATGAAGTTAGTCGGAGTCAGGCCTCCTTTGAAGTAATTGCCGACAGGCATTACAAAAATCGTAAAAATATATTCTTCAGCTGGTTTCACGCCAATAATATCACCGACTCCAATCAAGAGCGGTCGAATATAAAGGGTTCCGCCTGTTCCATAAGGTGGCACATATTCTTCATTAGCTCGGACAACCTGCTTGACTGCTTCCACAAACATTTCTGTAGGAACTTGCGGCATGAGCAAGCGGTCAGCTGTCCGCTGTAAACGCTCCGCATTTTTATCTGGACGGAAAAGCTGAATACTGCCGTCCTTAGTTCGATAAGCCTTAAGCCCTTCAAAAGCCTGCTGGCCGTAGTGAAGGCTAGGAGACGACTCAGAGATATGGAGCGTAGCGTCCTCCGTTAATGTTCCTTCTTCCCACTGGCCATTGCGATAGTAAGCTAAATAGCGATAAGGTAGTTTCATATATGAGAATCCTAGATTTTCCCAGTCAAGATTTACAGTCATAGTCTTTCTCCTCTTCTTCCAAACTTCATTTTTAGATACTCCCTATTTTACACCTTTTTGAGATATTTTCAAGTATTATTTTCAATTTTCAGAAAATTTTGTTATTCAGTGTTTTTCTGCTATCAAACTTTTAAAAATTGAAAAAACCAGCTCCTGCGAACTGGTTTGATGATTACTTGATGTAAGCTGAGAAGACTTCTTCATCTGAAATGGTATCAGAAATGAAACTTCCATTGCTAGTTCTCTCAGACAGACTAAGATCAGCTAGATTGATCTCATAGGCAGTTCCTTTATTAGAAAGCACCTGCAAAATCTGCTCCTCACTGGCTTCTGCTTCTGTTGTGAAGAGGTCAAAGTCCACTGCTTCGCCAAAGACTGGTCCAGCCGCAAAGACACGATGTGGCTTGCTCTTAAGCTCTCTCAGAACTTGAAGACCGCGATTTGCCCGACTAGTAACAGGAATATCAGCGACTGCCATACGCTTAAGCGAACCACGCTGAGTCAAGATGTAAAGCGAGTCTGTGTTGGCAATAAAGGCTGCCGCTAGAACATCGTCCTTCTTGAGGTTGATGGCTTTAACCCCAGCCGCCTTAGCTCCGATGACAGGAACTTCCTCAATATTGAAGCGCAGTGCATAGCCATTCTTGGTCACAAGAATAACATCATCCAGCTTAATCGGTGCCAGAGCAATGACCCGGTCGTCTTCATTTTTCAGCTTGGCAAACTTGAGTGACTTAGACTTGTAGGTCCGCCAAGGACTGAACTCCTTACGCTCTACACGTTTGATTTGACCTAACTTGGTCGCTGCAAAGTATGTGCCTTCCTCAAAACTGTCCAGCAATTCCGTGTAGATCACTTCTTCTTTGGTATCAAAGTTGCTGATGGTCTGGCTGAGGTGTTCTCCGATTTCTTTCCAGCGGATATCTGACAGCTCATGAACAGGCCGGTAAATAACATTTCCCAGACTGGTGAAAATCAATAAATGCTGAGTTGTCTTGGCTGGACTGACAAAAATCAGTCGGTCATCGTCACGCTTGCCCAGCTCTTCTAGGGTAGAAGCTGAGAAGGAACGCGGACTGGTTCGCTTGATATAACCAGAACGAGTCACGCTGACATAGGTCTCTTCCTCAACAATCAGACTAGCTGTATCAATCTCAATAGCGTTTGCCGTATCCTGCAGCTCACTGAGACGCGGATTGCCAAACTTCTTCTTGACATCGCGGAGCTCCCGCTTCATGAGGTTATACATAGTTCGCTCATCGCCGATAATGGCTGCTAGCATGGCAATCTTCTCGCGCAGCTCTGCTTCTTCCTCTTCCAGAACCACTACGTCTGTATTTGTCAAACGGTAGAGTTGGAGAGTGACGATAGCCTCAGCCTGCTCCTCAGTGAAATCATAGCTGACCTTAAGATTTTCCTTGGCGTCTGCTTTGTTTTCTGAAGCACGAATCAGGGCAATCACCTCGTCCAAGATGGAAATAACCCGAATCAGTCCTTCCACGATATGAAGCCGTTTCTCAGCCTTGGCCTTGTCAAAGCGGCTGCGAGCCAGAATAATCTCCTTGCGGTGGGCAATATAACTAGTCAAGATTGGTACAATCCCCACCAAACGAGGCGTGAAGTTGTCGATAGCCACCATGTTGAAATTGTAATTGACTTGCAAATCAGTGTACTTGAAAAGGTAATTGAGAATTAGCTCGGTATTAGCATCTTTCTTAAGTTCAATAGCAATGCGAAGACCGTCCCGATCCGATTCGTCCCGCACTTCAGCAATGCCAGCCACCTTATTATTGACCCGTACATCGTCTATCTTCTTGACCAAGACCGCCTTATTAATCTCGTAAGGAATCTCGGTGATGACGATTTGCTCTTTACCGCCCTTCAGCTTTTCAATCGCAGTTCTGGAGCGCACCACGACGCGACCTTTACCAGTCTCGTAGGCTTTCTTGATTTCATCACGGCCTTGGACAATAGCCCCTGTCGGGAAGTCAGGTCCAGGCAGAAACTCCATGAGCTTGTCCACCTTGGCCGACGGATGGTCAATCATATAGATAACCGCGTCAATGACTTCGGCTAGATTATGGGGTGGAATATCCGTCGCATAACCAGCGGAAATCCCTGTTGCTCCATTGACCAAAAGATTAGGAAAGGCTGCCGGCAGGACAGTCGGCTCCTTCTCGGTGTCGTCGAAGTTCCAAGCAAAAGGAACAGTATCTTTCTCGATATCCTGCAAAAGATAGCCAGCCATCTCAGACAGCCGCGCCTCAGTATAACGCATCGCTGCCGGTGGATCACCATCCATGGAACCGTTGTTTCCGTGCATCTCAACGAGAATCTCACGGTTTTTCCAGTCCTGAGACATGCGGACCATGGCATCATAGATGGAGCTGTCACCGTGGGGGTGGAAATTCCCCATGATGTTCCCGACTGACTTGGCAGACTTGCGGTAGCCCTTGTCAAAGGTATTGCCGTCCTTATTCATGGAATAAAGAATACGGCGCTGAACAGGCTTCAAGCCATCGCGAATGTCCGGCAAGGCCCGCTCTTGAATGATATATTTGGAGTAGCGACCAAAGCGCTCTCCCATGATGTCCTCAAGGGACATGTTTTGAATGTTAGACATAATAATTCTCTTTATATTTTTCTTTTTAATAATAACTAGAAGCTAAGCCTCTCTTTAGCATACTCAATCATCTTCTCTGCTGTTGCTTTGTCATAGTGGAAGCCGGTTTTGAGAGAGAAAGCTTGGGCTTCTTTGTGGAAAAAGTACATGGTAGCTAAGAGAGACTTGGTGAGGCTTTTCTGGTCAGAAAAGTCAAGCAAGGCTGTAAATTCTTTCTCTTTCTCAGCAGGCAAATACTGAAAGAGGTACTTGTAGTTCTTTCCAACATCAACCGTCCCCTTATCTTCTGCCACTTGCCAAGCTAAAAGCTTGAGCAATTCTTGCTGGCAGATGCCATACAGATGATCCGTCGCATAGACCAGGTGGTTCCGATGAATGCCCTTGACCACATAAGCTGACACCCACCAGAACTCATTGCAGGATTTGTCAAAGTCAGTCGCACTGGCTGGTGTCGTCCAGTAGCGCTTGGGCGTCGGTGTATAAGTAGCAAAGAGTCCCTGCGGGTCATCCAGCACTGTGAAATCCGCTTCGCTATCCACCCACTCTTTGATGTGCTCCTTTGGGCAAAGGGTCAAATCTATCCTATTGCCATCTTCAAAGAGCATGAGATAGAGGCGACGATGGTCTAGTAGGACATGCTGCTCAATCATGCGCTCGCCAAACATTTCCAACCAAGCAAGGTCAGCCACCAGACCATCCAAATCCTCCACAACGTAGACCACATCGTAGTCTTGGAACTCGTCCTTGGGAGCATTTGGGTTTGTCCGCGAGCCGGACATAGCGACAGCGTCAACCTGTAGCACTTTTGCGGTTTGCAAAATCACATCGAACATCTCAGTTTCTGTTCTCATGGGAATACCTACCTTCTTAGTGAAAACTCTTGATTCTGTAGAGGACATGTCTATAAAGCGGACTGTCTGCTGGAACTTTTTCATTATCAAATTCTTTGACAAATTCCATGCCCAGCTTTTGCATGACTTTTTGTGAAGGGTGATTGAGTAAGGATGTAAAAGAGTAAACTTCTGACAAACCAGCTTGCTGAAAAGCAAAGTCTAGACAGGCTTGGGCAGCCTCCGTCGCATAACCACGATTCCAAAACTCTTTTCGCAGACGCCAGCCGATTTCTATAGCTTCTTTTCCAGCAAAAATCCGTAAATCCGAATGGTGCAGACCTACCAAGCCGATAAACTCCTGGCTGGTCTTTTCTTCAACAGCCCAAAGACTGTAGCCATAAGCTTTAACTTCATCTTGAATACCCTGATAAAGCCGCAAGGACTCCGCTTGACTATATGGCTTTGGGAAATACTGCATGACCTCTGGATCCTGATTCAGAGCAATCAAAGCCGGCAAATCAGATTCCTGCAAGTCCCGTAAAATGAGACGGTCAGTTTCAAGCATTGTCATCTAATCACTCCTCTGCAAACTTTTTTATCTCACAAGTCCTCAGCCTTATACAGGCTATAGCCTTCATAGTAGTAACTATGGTCAACGCCCTTCATGTAGAGGTGGCGGTTATGAATGTCCTTTGTGAGGGCTTGCTTGAGGACGTACTTGATTTCTGTGTCTCGAATGGGGCTGCGCTCCATGGCTAGGAGGTAATCTTCCTTATCCACTTGAGACCAGTCCACAATTTGCCCCAGCTCAGCCTTGAGTAGGTGGTCCAGCCAAAGCCTCATGCTCCTGCCATTCCCCTCGCGGAAAGGATGGGCAATATTTAGCTCCACATACTTTTCGACAATCTGATCAAAGGTCTGCTGAGGCATGCGATCGATATTTTCCAAGGAAGCAGCCAGATACATGACAGGCGCAAAGCGAAAGTTCCCTTTGGAGAGATTGACTGTCCGAATCTGGCCAGCGAAGTCATAGATTTCTTTAAACAAGAACCCATGAATAAAGGCCAGAGTGGCATAGGTGCCAGCT
The DNA here is from genome assembly GCF_020729765.1 of Streptococcus sanguinis. Taxonomy (GTDB): domain Bacteria; phylum Bacillota; class Bacilli; order Lactobacillales; family Streptococcaceae; genus Streptococcus; species Streptococcus sanguinis_Q. The sequence goes on from NZ_JAJEPD010000057.1 coordinate 73,452, forward strand.
GCTTTATCATCCAGAAGCTGCTCTTCAAAAAGCTCTTTAGCTCGGGTCTTACTGATTTTTTCTTCCATCTTGGCTAGTTCAAGCGAATCCGTCAGACCCAGTTTATTGTCAAGCGTCATAAATACAGCTCCTTTCATTTAGATAGATTTTCTAAGCCCTGTTCCCACAGGTTTAAAACCTACTGTCTGATAAAATCCATCCGCTTCTGATATTAATTCAATGCGAGTCAAAGGATGTTTTTGATGAATTTCAGCGATCAATCGCCGTCCCAATCCTTTTCTGCGATAGGCTTTATCAATGATAATCTCAGCTAAAAAGGTCGTCATGACTTCATCTGTCAAGTAGCGGGCAAAACCAAGGATTTTCTGGTTCTCTTCAACTACCAAGTAATGGGACAGATTTGTTGAAAATAATGATGTCACTTTTTCCTCTGTAAAAGAAAGCCATTTTTCACTTTGATAAAGGCTATAAATAGCTTGACAATCTTTTCTGCTTGCAGGTCTGATAATCATCTTCTATTCCTCCAAATCTGTTAGACTTAATTAACGCTCCGCCACTTCTTCTTTCACCTTCTTAGCTGGTTTGCGTTTTTTGTAGCGGCTGCGGATGGTGTTGAGGTGGTCGCGAAGATTGACCACATGAGTTCTTTCAGGATAAGCGTAGGCAATGATTGCAGTGAAATCCACTAGAAAATCATAGATTTCTTGCAGCTTGAGGCGGATGTTCTTATTCTGGCTCGGTGTCTTGCCCTTGAGCTCAGTCAGGCGCTCCTTGTAGACTTTTTCAAAGGCCTTCTGAGCAGCAGCCAGACTGTCGACATGGGCTTCCAGATGAAGCTTAGCCAGCGCTGTCTGGTAGGCCGGCTTTTTCAGCTCTTGGAGTAGGTGGTTGATGCCCTCGGTCTCCTTTTCCAAGCTAGTTGCAGCTAGACCGGTGTAGTTTTTCAGGAGCTGAGACAGGGTCTCGAAAGCTTCCTTTGTTGTTGCATCCTTGACCCTTGCAAAGGCCCGAACCAAAGACTGGAGCGTGCCCAAGGCATCATCGCGCTCGCGGTCAGCCTGATCCAAACTAGCCACCAGCTTGCTGGACTTGGTCTGATGAAGCCCGCCCTGCAGCTGTTCCAGAAGTTTGTCCATCTCATCCAGCTTGGTCGTGTAAATGCCATCCACCTTATTTTCCTTGATAAATGCCGCAACCTCACTCCGACTCTCGGACATGAGCTGGAAAAATTCGTTGTTTTCCAAAGTCTGAACATCTACACTAGTAATTCCATAAATTTTTTTCATTTTTATAATCTCCTAAATTTTTTATTTATTTTAACTTTAATTCCCTTTTTTACCTTTTCTGATTTTCAGAAAAGTTTTTTTGCTTTAAAACTGCTCGCCAGAAAAACAAACGTTCGTCTTTTACTCAAAAAATACTCACCAGATTTTCTGCCAAACAGAATTTGCTTCAAAACACTCTGCCAGAAAATCTGGCAGTTTCACTTAAGCTCTGGCGAGCTTGTCAGAAAATCTGGTGAGCTTCTCTAGTACTAAGAAAGACAATTCCTTGTAGGGGATATGTTATTTTGGGGGTTAAACCCTGATTTATAGCTGTATCTACTATTTTTATCCCTTCGAATTAAATACTTTTCACGTTTTTTTATAAGTCTTAAAAACTTTTCTGTGCTTAATAATTTTTCTTTGTATTTTTCACCGCCATGATAGTAACACTTCTTCAACTCTTTGTATCTTGGTTTTTCTAAAAGCAGTTGCTCTTGGAAAATTTCTTGAGCAATTTCATGTCCATCTAAGCATTTGTTATTAATTAATAAATCTAAGATAGTACTTGAAATCGTTAAAAGCAAAACTATCAGTGCCCACATTTGATGTTTACTTAAATCCACTTCAAAAATTAGTGTCAAAATAGCTAAAATTGATAATATTATTGCTGGACTAGAACTGGAGGCTTCAATTTGAAAAATTGATTGAGATTTAATTATAAAAAATAACAGTAAAATAACAATCATTGAGACTATCGAAACAATAAACATTGTCAAGATTAAATTATTTTCAAGATTATAGTTACCAAATACACGTTTTATAAAATSAGAAAAAAACAGCGACCATAAAGTTAAAGGTAGTAATAGAGAAATTTTCTTAGACCAATTTACAGGTAGTTCAGAGATAAACCATATTATAGTCCAGAACATAAGAATTAAAAACAACGAAAGTAAGAAAACCGCATAAATGCCTGAGAAAATAAGATTTTCATTCGTTACTTTATGATTTGGTAAATATACGTAAAAAAATGCAACTAAAGCAGAAATTATTATTGAAAACACTGAAGATTGGCTTGAATAAATTTTTTGCCGTGTTTTAATATATTCCCGATTATCTAATATTCTTAAAGAATCTAAATTATCAATCACCTTTTTCGCAACATTATAGTTAAAATCAGATTTGATAAATTTATAGTACCTATAAAGAATCCAGTCTACCCAACCAGAAAACTTATTCCTCCAGTATTTAAATTTAGCTACTAGCCCCCTCAAAACACCATCTCCCCACTCTCCTCAAGCGTAAACTTGACATTATCCTCAATCCACTTGCGGCGGGGTTCGACCTTGTCGCCCATGAGGACATTGACACGGCGTTCGGCGCGGGCTAGGTCTTCGATGGTGACACGGATGAGGGTGCGGGTGTCGGGATTCATGGTTGTCTCCCAGAGTTGGTCGGCGTTCATTTCACCGAGCCCCTTGTAGCGCTGAAGCATGGCACCCTTGCCAAACTTGCGGCGCAGGTCGTCCAGCTCGCCATCGGTCCAGGCATACTCGACGACTTCGCTCTTGCCCTTGCCCTTGGACATCTTGTAGAGAGGCGGCAGGGCGATATAGACGCGGCCGGCCTCGACCAGCGGGCGCATATAGCGATAGAAAAAGGTCAGCAGCAAGGTCTGGATATGGGCACCGTCGGTGTCCGCATCGGTCATGATGATGATCTTGTCATAGTTGGCATCCTCAAGGGTAAAGTCTGTACCAACACCCGCTCCAATCGTGTAGATCATGGTGTTGATTTCTTCGTTCTTGAGAATGTCGGCCATCTTAGCCTTGGCAGTATTGATAACCTTACCGCGCAGGGGCAGAATGGCTTGGAACTTACGGTCACGGCCTTGCTTGGCAGAGCCGCCGGCAGAGTCTCCCTCGACCAGATAGAGTTCGTTCTTGGCTGGGTTCTTGGACTGGGCCGGAGTCAGCTTACCAGACAGCAAGCCCTTGTCTTTTTTATTCTTCTTGCCGTTCCGGCTTTCATCGCGCGCCTTGCGGGCCGCTTCTCTAGCATCTCTGGCCTTGATAGCCTTGCGGATGAGGTTAGATGCCAGCTCACCATTTTCCAAGAGGAAGAAGGTCAGTTTGTCAGAGACGATGGAGTCCACGGCCGGACGAGCCAAAGGACTGCCCAACTTGTCCTTGGTCTGGCCTTCAAATTGCAGGTGTGCCTCAGGGACCAGGATGGACAGGACAGCGGCCAAACCTTCGCGGTAGTCCGAGCCTTCCAGATTCTTGTCCTTTTCCTTGAGCAGGCCGGTCTTTCTGGCATAGTCGTTCATGGCCTTGGTGATAGCGGTCTTGAGTCCCGTCTCGTGGGTACCGCCGTCCTTGGTGCGGACGTTATTGACAAAGGACAGGATATTATCGGCATAGCCGTCGTTGTACTGGAGGGCCACCTGAACTTGGAAGCCGCTCTCCTCGCCCTCGAAATAGAGGACAGGAGTCAGAGTTTCCTTGTCTTCATTGAGATAGCTGACAAAGTCTTCAACCCCATTCTCATAGTGAAACTCTACTTCTTCGCCAGTCCGCGCATCAGTCAGAGACAGACGGACATTCTTGAGCAGGAAGGCTGATTCCTTAAGCCGCTCCGCAATAGTGTTGTACTTGAAGTCCGTCGTTGAAAAAATCGTATCGTCCGGCATGAAGGTCACTTTGGTCCCAGACTTGGACTTAGGTGCAGTGCCGATTTTCTTGAGCGTGGTGACTGGTTTTCCGCCATTTTCAAAGCGCTGCTTATAAACAGTCCCATCGCGTGTGATTTCCACTTCCAGCCAGCTGGACAGGGCATTGACAACAGAGGAACCTACACCATGGAGTCCTCCTGAAGTTTTATAACCACCTTGACCAAACTTACCGCCGGCGTGGAGAACTGTGAAAATGACCTCAACAGTAGGAATACCCATAGCGTGCTTGCCGACTGGCATCCCGCGTCCGTGGTCTGCGACAGTCAGACTGCCGTCCTTGTTGATAGTCACATCGATCCGGTCACCAAAGCCTGACAGGGCTTCATCGACAGCATTGTCCACAATTTCCCAGACCAGATGGTGGAGTCCAGCTCCGTCGGTCGATCCGATATACATCCCTGGACGCTTGCGGACCGCATCCAACCCTTCTAATACCTGAATGGCATCGTCATTATAATTGTTAATATTGATTTCCTTTTTTGCCACAAGAACCTCCTAATGATTCATCTTTTCTATCTTACAAGTTTTTGGCAAATATTGCAAAGATTTTTTTGAAAAAAATGCTGATGAGAACGGATTTCAAACGAAGAACAATCCAATATCCGAGTAGACATTTCCTGCTATAAATTCTATCCTTTTCTATTTGTAAGAAAGCGAAATAATGGTATAATAAAATCATGATGAACACGATAATTGGATTAATACTAGCATACTTACTGGGCTCTATTCCGACTGGACTTTGGATTGGGCAAATTTTCTTTAAAAAGAACCTGCGGGAATACGGCAGTGGCAATACCGGAACGACCAATACTTTCCGTATTTTGGGAAAGACGGCTGGGACGGCTACTTTTGCTATCGACTTTCTCAAAGGAACTGCAGCGACCCTGCTGCCTTTCTTTTTGCATATTGAGGGAGTTTCGCCGCTTGTCTTTGGTCTATTGGCCGTAATTGGCCATACTTTTCCTATCTTTGCCGGCTTTAAGGGCGGCAAGGCAGTGGCAACCAGTGCAGGAGTTGTTCTGGGCTTCTCACCAGCCTTCTTTGTCTATCTGATTGTCATCTTTACCAGCATCCTCTATCTAGGCAGTATGATTTCTCTGGCAAGTGTGCTCTCAGCAGTCATCGCTATCCTATCAGCGCTGCTCTTTCCTCTAGTTGGCTTTATACTGCCCAGCTACGACCTCTTCTTCACTTTGATTATCATTGCGCTGGCTTTGATTATTATCCTCCGCCATAAGGACAATATCCAACGTATCAAACAGAAAAAAGAAAACTTAATCCCTTGGGGCTTGAATATCACACATCAAAATCCTGAGGCGAAGAAATAAAACGGAAGTGAACAACTTCCGTTTTATTGTGTCTTCTAACTAGTCTTCTTTGTGACTTTTCTTGATTCCTGCCAACCCAAAGAATCCTAAAACCATACCAACTAGGCTCAAGGCAACTGCTGATTCGCTGCCTGTCTTTGGCAGTTCTTTAGCTGCAGGGTCCTTAGTGAAGGTCTTGGCAACATGAACTGCTACTTGCTTAGTTTGATTTGGCGTGTTGGCCAGTGGTGCTGCCTGTTTTCCAGGATCAGCTGCTTTGGCACTAGTTGGGTAGGAAGCTGCATTAGCCGGATCTGTTCCTTGCTTGATTTCTTCAATATCAGTGTAGCCATCACTGTCTGTATCCTTTGTGGATGAAATAGAGATAGCACGTGAGTTTGGATTGATAACCGCATAGGCTGTCAAATCAGCTTTTGCCAGATAGTCTGCAAAGGCCACATCCATAGATGGTCCTTCTTCGCGAGGGCCACCCAGCATGGTATAGCCGTCACCACCAGCAGCCAGGAAGTCATTGGTCGTCAGATAGTAGGTCTTATTTGGATCAAGAGGCTCATAAACACCCGTTTCTTTGTTCTTAATCTCAATGTGGAGGACACGTTGATTAGCTGGCAGAGTGGTATCGTAGTAGACTTTAGCTCCAGAGATTTGCAGGTAGCCACCACTTGGTTCTAGCAAGGGTTGTCCATTCTCATCCAGCACAGGCTTGCCATCTTTTTCCTGAAGAATAGAGCCCAGAGATTTGGCAAACATATCTGCGATATTTTGACCAGTCACCTTGATTTGTGAAATGGTGTTTCCAAAAGGCAATACAGCGATGACATCTCCCTTGGTGATTGGCTTGTCTTTAGCAATAGTTTCGCGTAGGCCGCCCCCGTTAGTAACAGCTAGGTCTGTTTTATTGGCAAAGCCAGTTTGACCATAATCGTAGAGAGCATCGGCTACGACATTGCCCAGATTGGTTTCCCGAACGCGGACATTTTCACGGTCGCCATTAAGCTCTACAGGGCTGTTTGCCACGATAACCTTGGCATTATCAGCGTCGTATCTAGCTTTAATCTTGCTGACCATGTCTGCTACAACTGGGTCTGGAGTGACTTTTTTAGCTGTTTCAGCAGGGATTTGCTGAGGATTTCCCAGAAGTTGATTGGCTTTGAAAGTTACTTTTCCGATATTGTGTAGGTAGCTACCGGTCTGGTTGTAGGTGACATTATCGCCATAAGTCGTAGACTCTACTGTGTGGGAGTGGCCGTCAATAACGGTTACGCGCTTTCCTTTGAGCTTAGGATTTTTAGAAAGAGCTTCAGCCAAGGTTGAACCGCGCCACTCAGTCGGTGTGGTCGTGTCAACACCCAAATGAGCCAGAACAACATAGTTTTTGTAGTTCTTTCCTTCTGCCGCTGCGCGTGCTTCAATTTCGTCAATAACCCGATTAACCTCTGTGATTGGATCAGTGAAGGTCACACCTTGGATGTTTTTAGGGTGAGTTTTTGTAGCAGTTTCTGGTGTTGTCACACCGATTACTACGAATTCGTCTCCCTCAACCGCTGGATCCTTGTCTACAATGGTAGAGGCTTGGAAAACTCGAGCATTATTAGCGTAGGTATTGGAGCTGAGAAGTGGGAATTTAAGAATTTCCTTGTATTTCTTTGCCTCATCTAGACCAAAGTCAAACTCATGGTTCCCGACTGCCATAGCATCGTAGCCTATTTCATTGAGGATTTTAGCCCGTTCTTCCCCTTTTGAACTATTGGAAATTGGCAGACCCTGGAAAGCATCCCCCGCATCCACAACAAGCACTTTAGGATTTTTAGCGCGCTCTTCCTTGATGACAGTTGCCAGCTTAGCATCACCGATAACGCCTTTTTCCTCTACAATGCGGCCATGCACATCGTTAGTATGGAGAATCATAGCCTCTGGCAGATTTTCAGACTGGGCTGGTGCTGCAGCGGCTTCTGTCACAGCTGGAGCTGCTGCATTCTGACTATCTGCTGCTGGCCTTTCTTCTGCTGAAGCTGCTGGAGCAGTTGGTTGCGTTTCAGAAGCTGTCTCAGCAGCTGGCTGATTGGTCAACTCAGTCGTTGCCGGCTCTGGACTAGCCTGTGCCTCTTCTGCAGAGACTTGATGAGCCAAAAAAGCAGGTGCCAAAAGCACTGTTGATAGAACAGGTAAGATGAAAAATTTCTTCTTCATATAACGAACACTCCTCTTTAGTATTTTGTTATATTATACATCTTTTTCGCTTAAAAAGGAACTAAATCAATACTATTTCAACAAACATTCGCTTTTTCAGAAAATTACTAGAAAATTTTCTGTGTTAAAAAAGGCTCTGAAATTCATCAGAGTCTGAACTATATTTATTATCCCTCAAAGACAACTTCCCCATCACAGATGGTAAACTTCACTTGGCCTTTAAGCTTTTCACCAACAAAAGGTGAATTGGCTGCCTTGGAGGCAAAATGGTCAGTCACAAGTCTATCTGCTTCTGGGTCAAATATTGTCAAATCAGCAGGACCATCCTGAGCGATGAATCCAGCATCAAAACCATACAACTGAGCTGGATTAAAAGTCATTTTCTCTAAAAGTTCCATCAAGCTCAGATGACCAGCCTCAACCAAGTAGGTCAGTCCCAGAGAAAGCGAAGTCTCAAGCCCAGTCATGCCAGAAGGCGCTTTAGTGATATCGGCTACATTTTTCTCGTCAGCATGATGTGGAGCGTGGTCCGTCGCAATGACAGAAATGACACCAGATTTGAGCCCCTCGATAACCGCCAGACGGTCCGATTCTAAGCGCAGAGGCGGATTCATCTTAGCATTGCTGCCCTTTGTCAATAGCAGAGCTTCTGTCTTCGAGAAGTGCTGAGGCGCTGCTTCAGCAGTGACTTGAGCGCCTAGCTTCTGAGCGAATTCCACCACCTTTACACTCTCAGCCTTGGACAAATGCTGGATATGTACATGAGCCTTTGCATCATAAGCAATCATGACATCGCGTGCAACCATGCTGTATTCTGCCACACCTGTCGCGCCACAGATATGAAAATGCTCTTTGGCAATATGCTCGTTAAAACCGAGTATGCCATTGAGATTAGGGTCTTCCTCGTGCAAGCTGATAAAGGTATCGTTTTTACGCGCTTCTACGAGGGCTTGGCGGACAATGCCAGCGTTGGTCAGCGGAATACCGTCATCAGAAAAACCAACCGCTCCTGCTGCCAAGAGACCTTGGAAATCTGTCAGATGCTGCCCATCAAAATTCTCTGTAATTGTTGCAACCGACTTGATATGGATATTTTCACGACCAGCCGAGTCCAGCACTTCTTTCAGAGTTTCAACTGTAGAAATGGTCGGATTGGTATTGGCCATCATAACAACTGTCGTAAAGCCACCTGCTGCCGCAGCCAAAGCCCCCGTATGGATATCTTCCTTATGAGTCTGGCCTGGCTCCCGGAAATGCACATGTATATCCACCAAACCTGGAGCCACAACCAAACCACTGGCATCGATAACTTTTGCATCTTCAGCCTGCAAATCTTGACCGATTTTGACAATTTTCTTCCCCTCAACCAAGAGGTCAGTAATTTGGTCAAAACCAGTCTTAGGATCCATAACTCGTCCGTTTTTGATTAATAGCATCATCTTATCTCCTTATTCGTAAAAGTCCACCTGCGTATCCAAGAGCTTATCCCCGTCATAAACAAACTTTGCAGAAAAGAACGGCTTGTCTTCTAAAAGCCATTCAACAAAGGTATGATCACCTTCCCAGGTTGGTTTAGACAAAACCTGATCATAGGGCACCCATTCCAAAGTCCCTTCGTTGCAGTCAATCAGTTCCCCCTCGAACTCAGTCACCTTAAAAACATAGGTGTACCAGTCCAAGTCGGGAGTAAACTCTGGGAAAGTGATAACACCTTTGAGAACGGGCTTGGCCTTTAGACCTGTTTCTTCTAGAATCTCGCGTGCAGCGCATTCCTGCGGGGTTTCTCCACGCTCTAGCTTGCCACCGACACCGATCCATTTTCCAGCGTGAACATCATTGGGCTTTTTATTGCGATGCAACATAAGAAACTCTCGACCATTATCGATATAACAAATCGTTGCTAACTGAACCATACTACCTCCTAAGCTAACCAATTGATAGGTTCCAAGCCCTTAGTAACTAAGAAATCATTGGTACGTGAAAAAGGTTTGCTGCCAAAGAAGCCACGGTAGGCAGACAGCGGACTTGGGTGAGCCGACTCGATAATCAAATGTTGCGAATTGCTTATCAAACTTTTTTTCTTGCGGGCGTAAGAACCCCAAAGGATAAAGACAACTGGATCAGTCTTCTCATTAACTACCTTGATAATAGCATCTGTAAAAGGCTCCCAGATTAAGCCGGCATGCGCATTGGCCTGGCCAGCAGGCACTGTCAGACCAGCATTGAGCAAGAGAACACCCTGCTGAGCCCAGGAAGTTAAATCATGCGACTCTTTCACTCCGATATCGTCTGCCAGTTCTTTAAGAATATTCTGCAAAGAAGGCGGAGCTGGAATATCATCAGGTACCGAAAAACTCAAGCCCTGTGCCTGTCTCGGTCCGTGGTAGGGGTCCTGCCCTAAAATAACCACCTTAACATCTGCTAAATCTGTCGTCTGAATCGCATTAAACACCTTTTCCCGAGGTGGGTAAATGGTCCCCGAAGCATACACTTCATCTAAAAAATGATTGATTTTTGAAAAATAACCTTCCGGCAATTGCTCCTTAATCAAAGCGTGCCAAGCTGAATGCTGCATACATGTCTCCTCTCATTTCCTACGATAAAATTCTCTTATCTTATCCACCTAAGCGCTCTTTTGAGTTCTTCTGTGCCATTTTCCAGAAAACAAGAACCGTGAGCTAGGATGATTTTTTCTGGTTGCCAAGCTAGCATCTGCTCTAGACATTTTTTGGCTTCTTTTTGATGACCGATAAAAGTCATGCGGTAGTCAATAGGCGTCTGGCCATCCGGAGCTGCAACACGAACTAATTTATAAACCTTGCCGCGAATCTGACTTGGAAAATACTCTGTTTCAAAATTCTCAATCAAATCTGTCAAAATCAAGGTCTGACTGTCCTTATGAAAAAAGACAACTTCCTCAATATAAGTACTTCCCTTGAAAACCAACTGTTCTATCTGGCCTGCCCAAGCTTCAGGAGCCTCATCCGTCAGCTTTTCATCAAAAGAGACAGGGATTTTCTGCTTGGCCGCTCTCTCTTCAACACCTGGACTAGACCAAGCAATTGCCTTCGGATAACGCTTCTTCCAGTCAGCAATATAAGCATAGTGAATCCTATTAGGTGAAACGAGGTGTGCGACTGGTCCCAAAGCGTCCAACTGGTCAAACAAGGTTTGATTTGGCTGAATTGGTGAATGACACCAGAGTTGGCCATTTGCTAACTTTATGACAGTCATGCGGGTAGAAAAGGGCAGATTTATCAGCACCGCATCCATCTCAATCAAATCACCGTCGACAATCCAGATATTCTCAGCAATGGGCTTCAAGCTATAAAGCGGTTCATAGATAGGAACAGGTCTTTTCATTTCAAAGAGTCCTTCTTTCTAGTCCAAAAGCGAAACTCCCCTAGAACTTGAGGATGCTGGGCTAATCCTAGGGCAGATAAAATCAAAATCTGTGGCAAAAACTGAATCAGATAACGGGTCTTTCCTCCTTCGAAAATCTGCAGAAAGAGCAGGCCGCCAAAAACAGCTAAGGTTAGAAAATTCAGTTCATCACTAGAGCGATATTTCCAAAGGGCAAAGACAAGTCCTGCCGCCATGACAATCCAAACCACCTGCTTGGACAGCGAGAAATAGACAAATTCTGACTTGTCAGTGTTCAGGAAGAAGTCACGGACAAACTGAGTTAAAGGATTATCTTTCGTATCTTGGTAAAAAGGCGATATATAAGGCGTCTTTTCATTTTCGACACTGCGGTAGAGCCAGCCTAAATCACCTTCTGCTACAGTCAGAGACTGCTTGTGGAAGAGATGATGAGCTAAAGTCAAAGGATTATATTCACTTAAGCGCCGCTTGATTTCCTTAATAACATATTCCTTGGCAAACATGCCATTGTTATAGTCATACTGCTTATCGGGCTCAATATACTGCAAGAGCCCTTCTTTCATGTCTTCCTGATTGTGGCCATTGAAGGTCAGACCCAAATTGATAAAGAGCAGGGGACCTTTTGCTAGTCCCTCTCCCTTCATAATCGGCACTTCCGTCTGATGCTTGGACCAGTAATGCAGCGGGGCGTAACTAATCGCAAAACTGCAAGCAAAAACGACTAGTGTCAGAAAGAACTTCTTCCAATTCTTTTTGAAAAAGAGGACTCCAAAGACAGCTATCAGCAGAATCATTACTGTTGGTCTAAAGAAGAAAGCCAGACTAGTCATTAGCCCAAGCAATATACTACGCCAAACCAGCTGTCGGCTTGATTCCTCTCCTTTCAGCAATCCCAGAACTAGGAAAATCTGCAAACTGATGAAAGGAAGGGGCGGAATATCGGTATACATTGAAAAGAAATAAGGAGAGAAGCCCAGTAAGAGCACATAAAGACTAAATACAGCATCCGCAGTTTTTTGGGAAAAATACTTTTGGCAGCCCTTATAGAGAATCAAGGCTGTTACGTTAGTATAAACAATATTCAATGTCTGCATGACCCATAGACCGGATTCCCCAAATACATTAAAGAAAAAGCGCTCGTAGAGAAAGAGTGAGACATTGTTAGGGTTGCGGGTCAGATAGCTGGAAATAGAGCTTTCTTTCAGAGTTTTGAAAGCTCCTGTAAAGACAACTGCTGCATCCCGCCTAATCAAAAGCTCTGCTGAAAAGAGCATAATCAGCTGAAAAATAAAGACAGCTAGCATAATAAGAAGTTTATGCTTCATCAGCCAATGATAAGCTTTTCCTAGCAAATGCCGATAGCGATAGGCCAGAAAAGCCAAGCCAGCAAAGGCAATTATAGCTATACTATTCAGCTCTGCAACATGCCAGATGGCAATCAGAAACCAGTGAACAGCCGTAATCAGCATAACTTTCTGTAATATCGAAAAGGATAGATGATAAATCTTAGACATAGCTCTATTATACCAAATACCGAGACTTTAAGCCATTTTAAAAGGCAAGACAAGGACGTTTTACAGAAAAATGACCTGAATAAGAGTCAGATCATTTTATTTGTATTCGGTCTAAGCCTGCCAATTTTCTTGGTCATGCTTAAATTTCTCAAGCAAGGCCAATCCTTCAGGACTGACATAACCTTCTGCTTCGGCCAGAGTGATTAGCTCAGTGTAGTTAGAAAGCGTTATTAATTTCACACCCGCCTCATTAAAGTTCTTTTCTGCTTTTGGTAGCTCATAGGTAAAGATAGCTGCTGCGCCAATCACATCCGCACCTTCACGTTTCGCTGCAGCAATCGCATCCAAGACCGAACCACCAGTAGAGATTAAGTCTTCAATGACAACCATCTTCTGCCCAGGCGCTACGCGACCTTCGATTTGATTGCCCGCTCCGTGATCTTTTGGTTTGCTGCGGATATAGGCAAATGGCAGGTTCATCTTATCTGCAATAATGGCTCCGTGAGGAATGCCCGCTGTCGCAGTTCCGGCAATGACTTCTACATCTGGAAATTCCGCCCGAATCTTTTCAACGAAACCATCCTCAATCAAGGTCCGAGTCTCTGGATAAGCCAAGGTCACACGGTTGTCCGTATAAATAGGTGATTTGATACCTGATGCCCACGTAAAAGGCTCTTCTGGCTTCAAATACACAGCTTTGATTTTCAATAAATCACGCGCAATCTCTTTTGCTAAAGTCATTTTTTCTCCTTATAAATTTGAATGTTTATGATGGTGTCAATTTCGTGCAACGATTTAAATCGAATACATTGTTTTACTTAGCTATTCCACTGCTTCTTAATCTCGTGGTAGGCATCCCAAGGATTTTCAGCCTGAATAATCGGACGTCCTACTACAATATAATCACTACCGATTTGATGAGCTTCTTGCGGAGTCATAACCCGTTTCTGGTCGCCAATTTCTGCTCCAGCTGGCCGAATACCCGGCGTCACACAGAGAAAGTCTTCAGCAGTTGCCGCCTTAATCAATTCAACTTCTTGAGCTGAACAAACTACGCCATCCAAACCGGCTTCTTTAGCTTTCCGAGCGTAATTGACTACAGACTCCTGAACCGTAGTCTGGATATTTTGGCAATCACGCATATCTTCCTCGCTGGTCGAGGTCAGCTGGGTCACCGCAACCAACTTAGCCTTATCCCCCAAGACCTTCTTAGCTTCGCTCATCATCTCCACACCGCCTGCTGCATGGACCGTCACCATGTCGATGCCAAAAGTACCTAAGACAGACATGGCTGAGCGGACTGTATTAGGAATGTCGTGCAGTTTCAGATCCAAGAAAATGCTGTGTCCAAGACCTTTCAGATAATGAACGATTTCTGGACCGATGGCATAGAAGAATTCCATGCCGATTTTGACATAGAGTTTTTCATCTTCCGGAAAATGCTCCAAGAAATCTTTGACATCGTCAAAAGATGGAAAGTCGAGGGCGATAATAGGCCGTTCTTCACGCATGAGGGGAAAATCTCCTTTTAAGTTATTATCTTCAAAGAAGTCCATTGGTCATTTATATCTCAAAACCAACCTTCACGTTAGGCCCAGAGACATAGAAAAACCTTGCCCGAGAGCAAGGTTACACGAAAATGTGGCAGTAGTTGCCATTCAAACGTATGTACCTTAGTAGCCTCTCTGGACTTCTTTAAAGGTGATATTTAGTTCATTCTATAATTTCACAGCAGGATTGTCAAGCAAAAATGTAACTTTAAAGCAAATTCTCTCGAACTTCTTTTCGTAAAGTTTCAAGACTTTCGATGCCGTATTTATCCATAACCTTTGGCAAGTCTTCAATGATGGTCGGACAGGCATAAGGATTCGTGAAATTGGCAGTGCCCACCCCGATAGCTGAAGCACCTGCTATAAACATCTCCAGAGCAGCCTCCGCAGAATCAACTCCACCCATACCAATCATAGGAAGTTTGCTTGCCTGAGCTACTTGACGGATCAGCTTGAGCGCTACCGGAAAGACAGCCGGACCCGACATACCCCCTGTGCCATTAGCGATAATAGGCTTGCGCGACTTCAAGTTAAATCGCATACCTACTAAGGTGTTAATCATGGTAAAACCAGCAGCACCAGCGTCTTCAACAGCCTTGGCTACCTGAGTAATGTCTGCTACGCTCGGAGTTAATTTGACATAGACTGGTACAGCAGAAGTCTCTACTGCTGCCTTAGTTGCTTCGTAAGCCAACTCTGGAACTTGACCAATCAACAGTCCAGCATTTCCATGGTCAACATTAGGACAGGAGATATTGAGCTCAATAGCCTTGACATTAGGAGCTTGAGAAATTTTCCCAGCCACTGTGGCATACTCTTGATTGGAAAAGCCTGCCACGTTAGCAATGATTGGCAGGTTGGGATAATGCTTTTCCAGCCAGGGCAGTTTTTCAGCCAGTACAACTTCAACACCCGGATTTTGCAGGCCAATGGCATTAAGCATACCAGCTGGCGTTTCTGCCACACGCGGAGTGGGATTGCCAAAGCGGGGGTCCAAAGTCGTAGCCTTTATCATGATGGAGCCTAGCAAGTCTAGGTCATAGTACTTGGCATATTCTTGTCCAAAGCCAAAGCAGCCGGATGCTGGAATAATTGGATTTTTCAGGTTCAAGCCTGGCAAGGAAACTCTTAAACGTTGGTCACTCATTCTTTCCCCTCCTAGACAATAATCGTGCCCGTCTCAAAGACCGGGCCATCTTCACAAACGCGCTTATTGACTGACTCATCCTGACCTGCCACATGAACGACGCAGGCATAGCAGGCGCCCATGCCACAAGCCATACGAGACTCCATGGAGAGATAAGCATGCGGATGGTCCTGAAACTTTTTGTCCACATACTGGAGCATGGCTGGCGCTCCACAGGAATAGACAGCCGCATAGTCTTGGGGCAACTCATCTACAACTGCTGATACATAGCCCTTGCGACCATAAGAACCGTTATCCGTCGTGACAATGACATCAGCGTATTTTTTCATTTCCGCTTCCAAAATGACAGCGGATTTATCAGCAAACCCAAGTACAGCAGTCACTTGAGCTCCCTTGGCATACAATTCTTTAGCAACCTCAAGCAAAGGAGGGACACCAATCCCACCACCGATAATCAAAACTCGGTCATCTGCCCTTACAGGACTTAAATCAAAGCCATTTCCCTGAGGCCCCATAACATCAAGAAACGAGCCGAGTGGCAGTTGAGAAAAAATAGCCGTCCCACCGCCTTCTATCCGATAGATAATGCGACAAGTCAGATTGTCTCGGTCAATCTCTGCGATCGAGATAGGCCGACGTAAAAGCTTGCTGTCATCTGGTACACGAATATGTAAAAACTGCCCGGCCTGCATCTGCATGACCATTTGCCCCTTTAGAATCATGGAAAAAATATTAGGCGCAATCTCTACTTGCTCCAGCAGCTCCATCTGCTCCAGCATAATCTTGCCAAATCTCTTTTTACAACTGTCACTAACCATGACAACCTCACTTTCTACAAGAAAAAACCTCGCCGTAGCAAGGTTTCGCAAAAACAAGGCAGCTAATTGCCTCTTATACCGTTTTTCTCACCTTGCAGCCTCACTGGACTTGATTAAAGGTTAAATTGTAAACATTATATCGTTAGCGATAAGGATTGTCAAGCCATAAAAAATATTAGAATTTTAAGATCTCCGACCTACCACAGCTTTACCAGTCCTTGTCAAATTCACTCTTTGCATTCGCAAGACAAGAAGCTGAATTATGCTTTTGTTCTACATATTGAAAAATTCTATAATAATAGATTATCACTCTTACAGCCCTATCTTTCTGTTCTCTCAATATGGCTGTTGGCCATCGTCAACCGAAAGACACCATCTTCTTGAAGATGTAAAGTTAAATGAACCCATTCATTATCATAGACGTCATCTGAAGTTAAGTATTTAAGGTCCAAGACAACCTGTTGACTATCTGCTGCATCCAAGCGCGAAATAACAATTTCTGATTCTTCCGGTAACCCAAATAATTGAATGATTTCTTCATAGGATGTACCAGGATTGCCTGTGCTCTCGTCATGAACTTGTAAACCGGTAATTTCATCCTTTGTCCAAAGATGAGGACTATTCTCCTGTGGCAAAGTTGGATAACCCTCATCAAGAATATTTGCGCTCTTTCTAATTAAATGATAGCTTGTTCCGTTTTTTTCAAATGTTAACTTTAAATTACTTCTATGATAGTCTTGGTTAGCCTCGCTTGAATAGATTAATTCGATATCATCATTTATTTCACTATAATAAAAACTTGTAGCCTTGCCGTGTTTTTCCAGTACTTCGTCCGAAGAAGCCCCAGTTTGACCAGCAGCAGTATCCTTAATCTGCAAATTAATTATTTCATCAGTTGTCCAGCTGAAGCTATAGTTTGCTCTATCTAAGGCTTTCTCTTCTAGCTGAATCTCCTCGGACGATTTCTGCTGAACAGATGAGGACATACTGTTTCGCCCGAGTTCCTCATAAGCAGATTTAATCCCCCACATGACCATCACCTTCCCAATCAGAACCATCATACAAAGCATAATAAATACAATAAAAATAATAATGGCAATGGGTAGAACTACCGAACGATTTTTATAGTCATTATATTTGGCTATATTGTCCTCCTTATTTCCTTCATCCTAGCACAGGCAACTTTAGCAAGCAAACATTTTCTAATCTTCTGATTTACCGGGAAAAAATCCCCAGTTTGTGATAAAATAGTCCTATGAGAATTCAACAGTTACACTATATTATCAAAATCGTCGAGACTGGCAGTATGAACGAAGCTGCCAAGCAACTTTTCATTACTCAGCCTAGTTTGTCCAATGCTGTGCGGGATTTGGAAAATGAAATGGGCATTGAAATTTTCATTCGCAATCCCAAAGGAATTACCTTGACCAAGGACGGCATGGAGTTTCTTTCCTATGCCCGGCAGGTAGTTGAGCAGACTCAGCTTCTAGAGGAGCGATACAAAAACCCTGTCGCCCACCGTGAGCTTTTCAGCGTTTCTGCCCAGCACTATGCCTTTGTAGTCAATGCCTTTGTCTCCCTGCTTAAAAAAAGCGATATGGAGAAATACGAGCTCTTTCTGCGGGAAACTCGGACTTGGGAGATTATTGACGACGTAAAAAACTTCCGCAGCGAAATCGGCGTCCTCTTTCTCAATAGCTACAATCGAGATGTTCTATCCAAGATGCTGGATGACAATCACCTAATTGCCACTCATCTCTTTACAGCTCAGCCCCATATCTTTGTCAGCAAGTCCAATCCGCTGGCCAAGAAAAAGCTGGTGCAATTATCTGACTTAGAAAACTTCCCCTACCTCAGCTACGACCAAGGGACTCACAACTCCTTCTACTTTTCTGAGGAAATTCTCTCTCAGGAACACCATAAAAAATCCATCGTGGTCAGCGACCGTGCGACCCTCTTTAACCTTTTGATCGGTCTGGATGGCTACACGATTGCAACCGGTATCCTCAACAGCAACCTCAACGGAGATAATATCGTGTCAATCCCACTGGACATTGATGATCCGATTGAGCTGGTCTACATCCAGCATGAAAAAGCTAGCCTATCCAAAATGGGAGAACGCTTCATTGAGTATCTGATTGAGGAAGTACAGTTTGATAAATAAACTGCAAAAAACACCCGAAAAAGCTTTTTCAGGTGTTTTTTTCTATTTTTCAGACTTGGTTTCCCTTCAGGTCTATCAGATAGGGGAAAGCGTTAGGGAAGGTTGGGAGTCTATTTAATACAGCTGATTAACTCTCGATTCTTTATATCATAATAATCAAAATATTTCTGATATAAAGAGGCATTTATATCAGAGTATACAGTAATGACGAGCTCTTTCAAATCATTCACTAATTCGTCCAATTTCTTTTGCTCTACTGAAATCACAACCAGTCCGTGAGCAACATCATTCCTTTGCTTATTTACAGCTATAATTTTTGAAATTGGAGTTTCAAATTCAGAATATTCATGATAATGGTTGAGAATTTTAATCATATCAAAGATAT
>NZ_JAJEPD010000058.1:0-2654 GCF_020729765.1 Streptococcus sanguinis
CAGATATGAGCGAAGTTTGTTTATAAGAGTAAATTATCCTTCTAAAAAAACGTAAAACACTTTCCATCAATACACCTCCAAAGTTGCAGCAATTCTACTTTTAATTTCAATTTTAGTAAATGCATAATAGGCAATTATAAAATTGAAAACTGTTAGTAGGCATAAAATAAAAATAGTAAAAACTATCTCACTTAATCCAGCACCATAAACGGCTAATTCAAATCCCTTCATTACCCAAGTTGGTGAAAGTAAATATGAAAGCCAATTAATATACTTAGACAATACTTCTACCGGAAAAATCATGCCTGACAATAGAAGAAATGGATATTCAATTATATTCATTAGTAATTGCGCGCTTCGAGAGAGTGTGAATGCTGAACACATCAACATTCCAATGCTCACAAAAGTCAATATTGCTAAAAAAATTAAAATAGGGATAAGTACAAAATTTTCAAAAACCAAAGAACGCCTAAATAATAATGTAACAAAAAGTACATTTAAAAAGAAGGCAAATACTCCCCATAGACTATTCCCAAGCAATTTTCCAAAAATAATCTTCTTAAACCCTGACGGTGACGTAAATAAAACAGGTAAGGTTCCTAGATATTTCTCCCTACTGATATCTGCAGCAGATGAAAAACATATAATTGTCCAAAATGATGATAAGGAGGTTCCTAAGATTGCATAAAGGGTAAATACTCTGTCAGATTTATCACTGTACATCATACCTAATAGAACCGAATTACATAAAGGATTTAGAAATAAACAATATCGAAACATACTTCTAGCCACCGCTTGTCTCATCTGTACGATAGCACTAGAAATGATAACTTTCATACCAGCACCTACCTTACTAATTTTAAATAGATATCTTCAAGAGTAACATCAAGTAATTTTTGATTTTTAGTCTTTTCTTCTAAAATTTCAGACTTATCTTCATCTGAAACCAAAGAAGCTATCTCCTCAATTGTTCCACACGTTACTATCTTACCATGATTAATAATTGCAATTCTATCACATAGTTCCTCAGCTTCAGCCATGTAATGTGTAGTTAAAAGAATAGTTTTTCCTTTTTTTGCCAAGTCCTTTATTATGTTTCTTAATTCCAAAGCTCCTACTGGATCCAAGCCAATACTTGGCTCATCCAAAAAAATAATTTCTGGATCATTTAGCAAAGCCCTAGCAATTTGAAGTCGCTGCTTCATACCTTTAGAAAATGTCTCAACTCTTCGTTTTGCTACATTTTCTAAACCAACTAACTTCAAGAGACTTTGAACAATTTCCAACTGTTTCTTTCTTGGAATCTTATATAAATCTGCAAAGTAAAATAAATTATCTTGAGCAGAAAGTCTAAAATAAAGACTCCTTTCACCCCCAAAAACAAAGTTTATTTTCTCACGAATTTGTCGCTCATCATTGTAAACATCAAATCCTGATATAACTACTTTCCCTGATGTCGGAAGTAGCATCGTTGAAAGAATTTTTATTGTAGTTGATTTACCAGCACCATTTGGTCCAAGCAACCCAAATACCTCACCTTTTTCTATTGAAAAAGTAATACCTTTAAGTACCTCAATAACAGTAGTCCCCTTACCTTGTCCTTCAAAATTTCTTTTTAAATCAATAACATTAATTAGACTCATTTGCACTCCTTATACAAACTAAATTAATAAATCATCCAAGTCATCTTTCAACAATAAATTACTATAATAATTGGGATTGATAAAGTCTCTATGATATAACTTAATCATTAAATAAACCTGAGGGATATTAAAACATAAATGCCCAATGATTGTAATAAAAATATTTTTGGAGTAAAAATAAAGAGCTGCAAAAACTATACCAAACAATAACTGTCGCATATAATCTGATTTTTTAAAACTATTCCCCCAAAGGGTTGTATAGTGAAAGAGTACGAAATATACTGCCGATAATAATATTGTATAAACTCCATATCGGCTAAAAAGTCCCATAATAAGATACCTAAAATATAATTCCTCACAAATTGCAGCACCAATATAATTATATGTCAAAAAAATATACCTAAACTTGGGATATTTTATTTGCATATTAGCAATACTCACATCAGATAATTTAAATCTTAATACATCATACTCTCTGTATATATTTAGTATAAGAATGAAAATTAAAAATAAAACTGAGGTAATAATATTCCGAGATTCAGACTTCCCTAATGTAAGATACCCGATAAAAGCAAAAATCCCCAAATGTAAAAAATAACCAGATATTCTAAAAAAATATCTAATTGGACTTTTTACACTGATCCTCTTTACATTCCCTAATATAAAAATATTAGCTAACCAGGAAATTGAAAACAGAAAACTACCTTGAGGTAAGTCAAGTAAAATTGCAACCAGAAGAGAAAGCATTGTAACATTGGTTCTTGTATCAAAATACATTATTTTTAACCTAAACTCTATTTATAATTAAGTTTTCTAAGACTAAAAATTCAATAAAACTTTCTATGTCAGTCTTAATTTTTTCAAGATTTTCTTCTCTATAAAAGTCAGAAATTTTTTTTGCAACATCCTCTAACTCAATATCATCACCAATATATTTAATCACGACAGCTCCAGTATAATTCAATAGATATGATTTTCTATTACTAAGTAAATAATAATCATCTTTGAATT
>NZ_JAJEPD010000059.1:0-31199 GCF_020729765.1 Streptococcus sanguinis
TATCTTTACCTTTTTCTATTTTTAGTTCCTGTTGTCATTGCTTATTTTGTAATTGCTGTTATGAATTTTGCAACACTGATGTGGGAAATTACTTATTTATTCAAAGGACAGCTGCTAGGGCATCTCTATCGGCTTTATTTTAGTCTCATAAGGTCCCATTTATTCAAACAGATAAAAGTTCTGAAAAGATTAAAAAAGAAGAATACTTAGAATTCGAGAAGATTTTTAAAGGAGGTTTCTAATGACTGAGCTACTACCGATAGGGAGTGTTGTCCAACTTAAAAATGGACAAGTGAAAATTATGATTATTAACCGTTATCCTCTTTATGATAATAAGGGTGAAATTGGTTATTTAGACTATTCCGGCTGTGTATATCCTTTTGGTATGACGGATAATCAAGCTTGCTTCTTTAACAATGAAGATATTGAAAAAGTTTGGTTTGAGGGGTATATAGATGAATCAGAAGAGAARATGCTAGCAAAAATAGAAGATAAATTATCTCAAATTCCTTATCCTAAATATTCTTTAGCTGATTTATAATACCTGTTCCTGTCAGTAAAGTATTCTAAAACCCCTCGCAATTATTTGCGGGGAGTTAGTGTCTTATAAGTTTTCTTTTCTTTTTATAATCTTCTCTTTTTAGTTAAGGGCTGCTAAAAGAGCATCAGCCTGTGCTGAGAGTTCAGCAAGTTTGTCTTCTGCGACAGTCAGTTGTCCAGTTCCCCATGCTTCTGGGTTGATGCCAACACCTGTGAATGGTTCCACCACATTCATACGAATGAATGGCAGCAGGCTGCGGTAGTGCTTGAATACTTCATCTGGTGATGTGCCGTTAGCTACAGATGAAACAGTAACAACCTTAGCATTCAGAGCAGATGGGCCAGTTGGGTCTGACAGATCCAGAGCGCGTGAAGCCCAGTCCAAAAGGTTTTTCACTACTCCTGGAATAGCCCAGTTGTAGACAGGTGAGAAAATCCAGATGGCATCAGCGGCCAAAATTTCTTCACGAACCTTAGCAACAGCAGCTGGAGCAGGACTTTCGATGTCTTGGTTGTAGAATGGTACATCTTTGAAATCAAGATATGAAACTTCTGCCTTACCAGCCAAAGCTTTTTCAGCTTGCTCAGCCAATTGGTGGTTGAAAGAACCTTGACGAAGTGAGCCGACGATGAATAATACTTTAGACATTGCATTGTCTCCTTTTTTATAAAATAAAGAGATATTTCTCTTGTTACAATATATGTTACAACATTAATTACTAGTTAGCAATTATTTAGCTCATTTTCTTGAAATTTTTTAAAATTCGAATCAAGTCTTGCTTATCGTCTTCTTCGAGAATGGAAAGAGCTTGCTGAATATTTTTGATATGATCAGGCAGGGCGGCTTCAATTTTAGCTCTGCCTTGTTCCGTCAGGCCAATCAAAAAAGCCCGGCGGTCATTTGGGTCGCAGGTGCGGACAATCCAGCCGTCGCGCTCCATATTTTTGATGACGACAGTCATGTTACCAGAAGTAGCCAGTATACGGTCAATCAGGTCCTGAATACGCAGCTCTCCTTTGCTGTACAGGGTTTCTAAGACGGAAAACTGAGTAGGAGTCAAATCATGCTTTTTGAAAATTTGGGCTTCAATGGCACGGATAGTTCTTTCTGCCTTATGAAAGACAATCATGGTTTTCAAATCAAGCAGAGTTTCTTTGCTTAAATCGTCTGTAATCTTCATAACAATATTTTACCAATAAATAGTATCATATGCAAGGATATTGCTTTAGAATTTTGTGAATATTCTCATCAAAAAAAGATAGAAAAATAGGAGTATTTGTAGTATAATGACGGAGTGAAATATAAAAATAGAAATAAAGCCAGTTTTCCAATTTGGCAGTACCTTATCGGTATTTTTATCGTTCTCAGCGTTCTTGTCTTTTCATTTTTTGCTGTTTTGCAAGTATCTATGCAGCCGAGGCAGTCAGCTAAGGAAGCAAGCAGTCGCTTGGCCAAGGAATATGCAGATCTTGAAAAAGTGGATTCTTTTGCCATCTACAATGGGCAGGAATCCTACTACAGTCTGCTTGGTAAGACCAGTAAAGGTGTCGAAAAAGCTGTTTTGATTGCCAAAGATTCCAATGAGATTCGGGTCTATCGACTTGACCAAGGTGTCAGTCAGACAGAGGCTGAGAGCATTGCCAAGGAAAATGGAGCCGGAACTATTGATAAGGTGACCTTGGGCTATTTTAAGGATCAGCCCATCTGGGAAGTCAAGTCGGGAGGCACCTACTACCTGATAGGTTTTGAAAGCGGACAGTTGGTCAGCAAGGAGGGACTATGAAATTATCAAATCGTGTCTTAAAGATGGAAGAAAGCGTGACTCTGGCAACAGCAGCGCGTGCTAAGGCCTTGAAAGCGCAGGGGCGGGATATTCTATCTCTGACTCTGGGAGAGCCAGATTTTCCAACGCCTAAGAACATCCGAGATGCGGCTGTGGCTGCCATTGAGGATGGGCGTGCTAGCTTTTATACGGTGACTAGCGGTCTGCCAGAGCTAAAAGAAGCAGTGGTGGAGTATTTTGCCAACTATTACGGCTATACAATCCAGCCCAATCAAGTGATGGTGGCAACCGGAGCTAAGTTCTCCCTCTATACCTTTTTTATGAGTGTGCTTGATCCAGGCGATGAAGCTATCATTCCGACGCCTTACTGGGTCAGCTACGGCGACCAGATTAAGATGGCCGAGGGAACTCCTGTTTTTGTTCAAGCCACTGAGGAAAATAATTTCAAAGTGACGGTGGAACAGCTAGAAGCTGCTCGTACTGATAAGACCAAGGTCTTGGTTTTGAACTCGCCATCCAATCCGACGGGTATGATTTATACATCGGATGAGCTAAGGGCGATTGGGAACTGGGCTGTGGAGCATGATATTCTGATTTTGGCAGATGACATCTATGGGCGTCTGGTTTATAACGGTAATAAATTTACACCAATTTCCAGTCTATCTGAGGAGATTCGCAAGCAGACTGTAGTTATCAATGGTGTCTCTAAGAGCTACTCCATGACAGGCTGGCGGATTGGCTATGCAGTTGGTGAGCCAGAGATTATTGCAGCCATGAGTAAGATTGCAGGTCAGACGACTTCTAACCCGACAGCAGCGGCTCAATATGCAGCTATCGAAGCTCTGACTGGCAGTCAGGAAACGGTTGAAACCATGCGCCAGGCCTTTGAAGAACGTCTTAATACCATCTATCCACTCTTGGCTCAGGTGCCAGGATTTGAAGTGGTCAAGCCGCAAGGGGCCTTCTATCTCTTTCCAAATGTCAAGAAAGCTATGGAAATGAAAGGTTATACAGATGTGACCGACTTTACGACAGCAATTTTAGAAGAAGTTGGCGTGGCTCTGGTGACCGGAGCAGGCTTCGGTGCTCCAGAAAATGTCCGTCTTAGCTATGCGACAGATCTGGAAACACTCAAAGAAGCCGTTGGACGTCTACAGCATTTTATGGAGAGTAAATAAAGCTCTCAGTATGGCATTGCTTGCTAAAGATAACCTACAAAAATTTATAAACAATAGATAAGGATGGACTCAGAGTTCGTCCTTTTCAGTTCCCCTAAACTGCACTGGCAAATAGTTTGACAAAATGGTAAAATAATATAGAATATCATAAAAACGCTTTCATGTTTTCTGGTCGAATTAAGAAGATTTTGGGCGACAAAATAAAAGCTGGGAGCAGTTATAATTTAGCTGCTAGGTCTTGCAAACAGGAGTGAAAGGAGAAGGATATGAAACGTCGTTTGATTTTCTTATTCTTGCTAGGCGGTCTAGTCTTGCTAGGAGCTTATGTTTTCTTTAATTCAGAGGTGGGTTGGACCACAATTTCTCAGTCTAATTCTGGTGAACCAAGCTACAGCCTACAAGCAAAAGATAATCGCTATCGTATCCACTATTATGAGAATTCCTCGGCCCGTAAGGATTGGTACTTGAATAATTACCAGCCAGCTTTAAATTTAAAGATGCGAACTCTGAATAGTGAGCAATTAAAAAATACTGAGGGGGGTTCTTCAAAGCAGGAACTTTCTGGGACAGGCTATGCGGATTTTACGATGGTTTATGAGACTCATTATAATCCTCAGATTGAGCGAACCTATTTTAAGGTCCGTATTGTAGTTAATGATAAGGGAGATGTAGACACTAAGAAGAGCAGTATGACCTACTGGAAGATGGAAGAAGAGGTAAAGAATGATCCGCCAATTGATTAAATAGCAGCTACCAATGCTAGATTAACTATGTATAAGTCACTTTCTGATAGGAATCACCAGACGACTTAAAAATTTGAGGAGTATTTAGTTGAAGACGACGGTGTTTCGGTGTATAATAAAAGAAGTCCATTTGGTCTAGCCCTGCATTCTATTCACATGCAGTGTGTTCCTCATGGTCTTTTTACTTAAGTAATAATAGGGATGAAGATTATTTTGTACAAAAGGAGATAAAATGGGTTTTATCAGAAAGGAAATAGGGGAAAGAGAGAAGAAGCTTCTCGAGGATTTTTCTATTGAAGAAAAAGAACTGGCTCTGCCATTTTTACTAGAGGATGAGAAGAGAGGAATTTTTCTCTGCGTCAAGCAATTTCGTATCGGGGAAGGGAAATATCAAGTCTTAGCCATGATTCTCGGTGGGCACTTGCTTGAATTTCGCCTAGAAGAAGAGCGAGCGGATAGATATCCAACACGCAATGAGGAAGATCAAAGTGTAAAAGGTCTATCAACAGAAACAATCTCCCAGCTTGTGATTCCCAAGGTTTTAAAAGGACGAGAGGACAAAATCGTAACAGTGATTCAACATGCCCTGTCGCAAATTAACCCTTATTATGATACAAAGATAAGGGAAGTAAACCACGTGGAGTACAGATAAAGAGGAGATAGGATATGGGATTATTAGAAAAGTGTCTGGATTTTTTTCCTAGTAGGCGGGCTGTAAGTGACATAGAAGAGATGACTTGGGAGGAGGAATTTACCCCTAAAAGAGCTCATCTCAAAGAAGTCAGTAGTAGCCCTCAGAAGGAGACTGAGGGGACAGTGTCTCTTCCCCAAGAAGGAAGTTGGAAGTTCGTGCACGAGATGATTTCTGAAGAAGGGATTGAGATTTTAAAGAAGGCTGGGATTGATGACGAGCTAGTTTTTGAGACGGGCGACTGGGTCGCCGATCATGATTTGGGGATTTACCTGGTCCTTTATCGCTTTGGTGGCAGAACCAACTGGAAGAAAACCTATAAGCTAATCTTGCAAGGACAGGTGATTGAATTTAAGACCAAGACCATTTTTCATCAGAAGGATTTTTCTTATGAAGATGGGAAATTCACCAAGGGAGTGATTGTCAAAAATGTCTCCAATATGCTCCTGCCTTTGGCTTTCGAAGGTCAACAGCAGCGCGTGCTCCATATCATTCAAGCGGCTCTGTCAGCAGCTAGCCCAAGCTATGATACGGTCATTTACAGGGCAAACTTTGATTTGGTTTAGGAGGGGAAGATGATATATATTACAAAAGAAGATGTTTTGACTTGGCTGGACAAACATGAGCCAGTGGCCAATCGTCAGAAGGACATTGCGGCTTTTCATAAAGAACTGTCGTTTCGTCTTCAAAGAATGGACTTTCGACCGTCTAGCAGTTCCAAAGATCCGCAGAGAGATGTTTGTGAAGACCCTGACCAAGAGCTCACTGTAGCCTTTACTCAGGATGGGGAGGGGAATTATGCGACGATTGACCAGAGTCCAGGAGGTCAGATTCTCAGCGATCAGCGCTTTAAGATAGCTCTGAAAAAAGTCTTGAACTATGATGATGACATGGTTGATCGACTGCTATATGGAACAAAAAATTAGTCCTCTTATTCAAAGAGAGTTATCCGCCAGCCTTTAGGAGGCTGGTTTTTTAATTTTTCTGATATTTAGACTCTTCAAGGATAGCTATTGCAATCGCTTTATGGTAAAATATAGAACAGATGTCCAAAAGATTTGTCTTGAAATAAAGTGACATTTAGCAACCAATCTAGGAGGCAGATATGATTGATCATTTTGAGATAAAGGTCAGGAATCTACAAATTTCAAAAGACTTTTATACAAGTTTTCTTTCTCCTCTAGGCTACAAATTGGCTTTTAGAAGTAGTTCTCTACTCAGTTTTGTTGCTCCCAACAGCCCACATCCTGGTGGAGATTTTTGGTTGGGGGAGGGAGAGCAGTCTCCGATTCACTTTGCTTTTTTGGCAGAAAACCATGAGCAGGTTCAAGCTTGTTATGAGGCTGGTTTAAAGGCAGGGGGAAAAGACAACGGTGCGCCAAATTATCGGGGGAACCTTTCGTCATATTATGCAGCCTTTGTCTTGGATCCGGATGGTAATAATGTCGAGGCAGTCTGTCATAAAGAATAAAAAATAGAAAAGAGAAAAAACGTGTCAAAGAAAATCGTAACAATTATTGATGTGAAAAATTATGTTGGTCAAGAAGTGACCATCGGTGCTTGGGTTGCCAATAAGTCAGGTAAGGGTAAGATTGCTTTCTTGCAGCTGCGTGATGGCTCTGCCTTTTTCCAAGGGGTGGCCTTCAAGCCTAACTTCATTGAGAAATTTGGCGAAGAAGAAGGATTGGCGAAGTTTGATACGATTAAAAAGCTTAGCCAAGAAACTTCTGTCTATGTGACAGGGATTGTCAAGGAAGACGAACGTTCAAAATTTGGCTACGAGCTGGACATCACAGACATCGAAATCATCGGTGAGTCAAATGACTATCCAATCACGCCTAAAGAACATGGGACTGACTTCCTCATGGACAACCGTCACTTGTGGCTGCGTTCTCGTAAGCAAGTGGCTATGATGCAAATCCGCAATGCCATAATCTATGCTACCTATGAATTCTTTGACAAGAATGGCTTTATGAAGTTTGACAGCCCAATCTTGTCAGGAAATGCAGCAGAAGACTCAACAGAGCTCTTTGAAACAGACTACTTCGGAACCCCAGCTTACTTGAGCCAATCTGGTCAGCTTTATCTGGAAGCAGGAGCCATGGCTCTTGGCCGTGTCTTTGACTTTGGTCCTGTATTCCGTGCCGAAAAATCAAAAACCCGTCGTCATTTGACTGAGTTCTGGATGATGGATGCAGAGTACTCATACTTGACGCATGATGAGTCACTTGACTTGCAAGAAGCTTATGTTAAAGCCTTGATCCAAGGTGTGTTAGACCGGGCTCCTCAAGCTTTGGAAACCTTGGAACGTGATACTGAGCTTTTGAAACGCTATATTGCAGAGCCTTTCAAGCGTGTTAGCTATGATGAAGCGATTGACCTCTTGCAAGCCCATGAAAATGATGAAGATGCGGACTATGAGCATCTGGAACATGGTGATGACTTTGGTTCACCGCATGAAACATGGATTTCAAACCACTTTGGTGTACCAACCTTTGTCGTTAATTACCCAGCAGCTATCAAGGCTTTCTACATGAAGCCAGTTCCTGGAAATCCAGCTCGCGTCCTTTGTGCGGACTTGCTAGCTCCAGAAGGCTACGGTGAAATCATCGGTGGTTCTATGCGTGAGGAAGACTACGATGCATTGGTCGCTAAAATGGAAGAGCTTGGTATGGATACTTCAGAATATGAATTTTACTTGGATCTTCGTAAGTATGGAACAGTTCCACACGGTGGCTTCGGTATCGGTATCGAGCGCATGGTAACCTTTGTAGCAGGAACCAAGCATATCCGTGAAGCCATTCCATTCCCACGTATGCTGCACCGTATTAAACCATAAAATGATTCAAACGCCCATGTGGCGTTTTTTCAACATCGAACTATGAAATAATCCAAATTTAGAAATTTAGAGAAAGAAGAGGTGGAGGTCATGTGAAGCGCAGATTAACAAGTGAGAAAGGATAGAAATTAGAGAACACTTGTTAAAGGAGAAAATATGTTTAAAAGAAGTTATCGGAAAAATATCGGTCTTATGGCCGGAGTAGAATTTTTTGCCTTTCTAGGCATTACTAGTTTTTGGATTTTATTTCTCAGTCAAAACGGCATGTCCCTTTGGCAGATTGGGCTTTTGGAAAGTATTTTTCATGCGACTAGCGTCATTTGTGAAATTCCTTCTGGGATGTTGGCGGATCGCTTTTCCTACAAAACCAATCTTTATCTGAGCCGGATAGCTGGGATTGTGTCTTCTGTTCTCATGTTGGCTGGGCAGGGGAACTTTTGGGTTTATGCATTGGCTATGGTGATTAGTGCTTGGTCCTATAATTTTGATTCGGGGACAAGCGCAGCCATGGTCTATGATTCATCTGTGGAGGCCGGACTCAAGGAACGTTACTTATCCATCTCCAGTTTTATGTCTGGGGTGGCTGAAGCGACTCGGTCTTTGGGAACGGTCTGGGCCGGATTTTTTGTCCATGGACAATTGCATCTGACCTACTATATCATGATTGGCACTTCTATCGTCGTTCTTTTCTTAACCTGGATGCTGAAAGAACCGAGTGTCAAAGCAGAGAAAGCGGAACGTCTGACTATGAAAAAGATTATCTGGGCTGTCAAAGAGGAGTTGCAGAGAAATCCCAGCCTTTTTATCTGGATGATTCTTTCCCAAATCATCGGAACGCTGATGTGTATGTTTTATTTTTATTATCAAAATCAATTGCCTGATTTAAAAGATTGGCAGATTTCGGTAGTCATGCTGATTGGCAGTGCTTTGAATATCTTGGCGGTCTATCTGGCGAGTGTGATTGGAAAGAAGTATTCTGCCTTAAAACTTTTTCCTTCAGTGGTTCTTCTAACCGGAGCAAGCTACCTGCTGTCCTATTTTGGAACTCCGATCATTTATATTTTGATTTATCTAATCAGCAACGCCTTGTATGCTCTTTTCCAGCCGATTTTTGACAATGATTTACAAAAGCAGCTGCCAAGTGAAGTGCGGGCGACCATGCTCAGTGTTTATTCTATGATGTTCAGCCTGAGCATGATTGTCATTTTTCCTCTGACAGGCTGGTTGATTGATTACTTTGGCTTCGATTGGACTTTTATAGCTTTGGGCACCTTTTTATTAGTAGTGACACTATTTTTGCATTTGGGATTAAAGAAAATAAGCCAGAACTTACAAGAAGTCTAATATCAATGTTCTCTTTCTGATATTCAGAAGGAGAATATTTTTTACCCTTTGAAAATTATGGTAAAATAAATACAGTTTAATGGAGAAGTAGGCGGTATGAAAGATTTATTGAAATATTTCAAGGGCTATATCAGAGAGTCTTTGTTGGGGCCCTTGTTCAAGCTCTTGGAGGCCAGTTTTGAACTGTTAGTTCCGATTTTGATTGCGGGGATTGTGGACGAGACCATTCCTAGACACGACAGCTCCCATCTCTACTGGATGGTTTTTCTTTTGATGGGCTTGGCTGCTCTGGGCGTGGTGGTTGCAGTTGTGGCCCAGTATTATTCGTCAAAGGCGGCAGTGGGCTTTACTCGTCAGATGACAAGTGACCTCTATCAAAAAATCCTGCGTTTGCCCAAGGCTAGTCGGGATGAGCTGACGACTTCTAGCTTGGTGACTCGGCTGACGAGCGACACCTATCAGATCCAGACGGGCATTAATCAATTTCTTCGTCTCTTTCTGCGGGCGCCCATTATCGTTTTTGGCTCAATCATCATGGCCTTTACTATCAGTCCGGTCATTACCTTGTGGTTCTTGCTCATGGTGGCAATTTTAACGGCTATTATCGTCCTCATGTCTCGTCTGATGAATCCTCTATATGCTAAGATTCGTCAACTGACAGACCAACTAGTCAATTTGACGCGTGAGCAACTGCAGGGCATGCGGGTTATACGAGCTTTCGGTCAGACCCAGCGCGAGGTTCAGACTTTTCGCAATCGCAATGAGCTCTATAAAACCTGGCAAATCAGGACGGGAGCTCTGGCTAGTCTGATTAGTCCTCTGACCTTTCTTACAGTCAATGGTACTCTGATTGCTGTGATTTGGCAGGGGAATGCTTTTATCGGCAAGGGCTTACTGACTCAGGGGATGCTAGTGGCCTTGGTCAATTATTTATTGCAGATTTTGGTGGAATTGCTCAAGCTGGCGATGCTGGTCAACTCACTCAATCAAAGCTATATCAGTGCAGGTCGTATCAGTCAGGTCTTCGAGCAAGCGGAAGAAGATGTCTTGCAGGAATTAGTGCAGGAAACAGCTCTGCCGAATCAAGCTATTAAGGTCCAGCAGGTTAGTTTTTCTTATCCAAATGCAGCTAGTCCAGCCTTGACTGGTCTGACTTTTGATTTGAAAAGAGGTCAGACTTTGGGGGTTATTGGCGGGACAGGTTCAGGGAAGTCTACTCTGGTTCAGCTGCTGGCTCATCTTTATCCTGTGGCTGCTGGTCAGTTGGCCATCTTTTTCCAAGGACGCAGTCCTAAAAATCTCAGAGAATGGCGGTCTTGGATTAGTCTGGTGCCTCAGAAGGCGGAGCTTTTTCAAGGAACTGTTCGCTCCAATCTGACCTTGGGCATGTCAACCAAGCCAACAGACGCAGACTTGTGGCAGGCTTTAGAGATTGCTCAGGCGGCGGACTTTGTCTCCCAGAAGGAAGGTGGCTTGGATGCGACTGTAGAGGCCTTTGGTCGGAATTTTTCTGGCGGTCAGCGGCAGCGTTTAACCATCGCTAGAGCTGTCTTGCGGAGGGCGCCTTTCTTGGTTTTAGATGATGCGACCTCTGCTCTGGACTATCTGACAGAGGCAAGACTCCTGCAGTCTATTAAGAAAGAATTGACAGAGACCAGTCTGGTCTTAATCTCTCAGCGGACCAATAGCTTGCGCTCAGCGGATCAAATCTTAGTCCTAGATAAGGGAGAACAGGTGGCCCTTGGTCGCCATGAGGAACTCTTAGTCAGCTCTGCCATTTACCGAGAAATCCATCACTCACAGCATAGTCAAGGAGAGGAGGGCAAGCATGAAGCATAAGACATCATCTAGCAGCTTGAGGCGCTTGACTCGAGATTTGCTGCAGGCGCGCTGGCTCTTTCTCCTAGCTAGTCTGGGAACGGTGGCTCAAGTGGCTCTGACTGTTCTTCTTCCAGTTTTAATCGGGAATGCGGTTGATAGCGTTCTTCTTCCTCAATCGGAGCAGCATTCAATGCCGATTTTGGGCCAGATGCTGCTGGTTATCTTAGCCAATACGCTGATTCAGCGGCTCAATCCCTTGCTCTATAATCAGCTGGTCTATCGCTATAGCCAGCAGCTCCGACAGGGTGTTATCAAGAAAGTGCACTATCTGCCTTTGGCTTATCTGGACCGGCAGGGAACCGGAGACTTGGTTAGTCGGGTGACGACGGACTTGGAGCAGCTCAGCAATGGCCTGCTTATGGTTTTCAATCAGTTTTTTGTGGGTTTGCTGACAATTTTAGTGACTATCATTAGCATGGCCAGATTGGACTTCTTTCTCCTGCTTTTGGTCTTGCTTTTGACGCCCCTTTCTCTCTTCTTAGCGCGCTTTATTGCTAGAAAGAGTTTTAGCTTTTTCCAACGGCAGACGCAGGCTAGAGGGGCACAGACCCAGCTGATTGAGGAAAGTCTGACCCAGGAAAGTCTGATCCAGGCTTTTAATGCTCAGGAGCAGTTTGATACAGCTTTTACTCGCAGCAATCAAACTTATGCGGACTATTCTCAGGCGGCTATTTTCTATTCATCAACGGTCAATCCTTCGACTCGTTTTATCAATGCCCTGATTTATGCTTTGATTGTAGGCTTTGGGGCTGTCCGAATCATTCAGGGAACAGGCTTTACGGTTGGGCAGCTGGTAACCTTTCTCAACTATGTCAACCAGTACACCAAGCCTTTCAACGATATATCGTCAGTCATGTCGGAATTGCAGAGCGCTTTAGCTTGTGCAGAGCGGATTTACAGCGTTTTGGACCAAGAAGAAATAGCGGAGCCAGGTCAGGAAATCCTCCAGTCGGAAGATATCAAAGGACAGATTAGCTTCGAGCATGTAGCTTTTGGCTATGAGCCTGGAAAAGAGCTGATTCAGGATTTGAATATAAGGATTCCAGCAGCTAGTAAGGTTGCTATTGTCGGGCCAACTGGTGCGGGCAAGTCTACCTTGATCAATCTCCTCATGCGCTTTTACAATGTAGACAGTGGTCTTATTTCGTTAGACGCTACTCCCATCAGCTATTATACTAGAGCCTCTTATCGTCAGCAGTTTGGTATGGTACTGCAAGAGACTTGGCTTAAAACGGCGACCATTCACGACAACATAGCTTTTGGCCGGCCAGATGCTAGCCGAGAAGAGGTCATTGCAGCTGCTAAGGCAGCCAATGCTCATTTCTTTATCCAGCAGCTGCCTCAGGGGTACGACACCTACCTGGCGGATGCTGGGGACTCCCTGTCTCAAGGTCAGCGGCAGCTCTTGACCATTGCTCGTGTCTTCCTTTCCGTTCCTAAAATCCTAATCTTGGATGAGGCAACTTCCTCCATTGATACTCGGACAGAAGTCTTGATTCAGGAGGCTTTCAGCAAGCTCATGGTGGGACGGACTAGCTTTATCATCGCCCACCGCCTGTCCACTATTCAAAATGCGGACATCATCCTCGTTATGGTAGATGGTGATATCGTCGAGCATGGTAATCACCAGGAGCTCATGGCAGCCAGAGGCGTTTATTACCAAATGCAGACGGCGCAGGAGTAGAAGGGGAGCTTTATTAAAGTTCACAGATTGATGCTAAACAAAACTAAAAGAGTTGGATTTCCAACTCTTTTTGCTTATAGTTCAACTTCCTCAAACCCTGTCTCCGTCAGTTTATAAATCTTCTGGCAGACTTCTTTGAGGAAGATACGATCGTGGGAGACAGCGATGATGGCGCCAGGATAGGTCGCCAAAAGCTGGCGAACCTGAGGCTGAGAGGTGGGAGAGAAGTTGCGGGTTGGCTCGTCCAGCAGGAGGACATTGGGGCGGTCTAGGACTAGCTTAAGTAGGAGAAGTTTGGCTTTTTGACCGCCGGAAAGCTGCCCAATCGGGTGACGGGCCTCGTCGCGCGTGAACTGGAGACTGGCTAGATGCGTCAGGATTTTCTCCTCTTGGGACTTGTCGCCAGAGGGAGCCAGAAAGTCCAAAGGGCTGCTCTCATCAGCCAGCAAGTCACCATAATGCTGGGGCATGTAGCCTACTCGCATATCTGTTCGCTCACGCAGGATCTTCCATATTTCCTTAAGCAGAGTAGACTTGCCTACACCATTAGCGCCAATCAGCCCGATTTTTTCCTGGCCGCAGACTTCCAGAGTCAGATTCTTCGCCAGTTGTCGTTCGTTTGTTTCCAGTTTCATTCCTTCTAATTTCAGGATTCTTTTGGTCAATGGCAGAGCTTCTATGTCTGAGAAGTGAAGGCTGATGACATCTTCCTGTGTCGGGATTTCGGTCATTTCAGCGCCAGCCTTTTCAAATCGTTTGCCCTGTGAGAGAACATTTTTCATTTTCTTAGCCACCAGTCGACCTGCAGTAGCATCATGGGTATTTCGTAAAGTATGCTCTACACTCTGCTTAACCCGTCGGTGTTTTTCCATGGTCTTGGCGTGTTCTTCTCGCTCTTTCCGTGCCAATTGACCTTGTTTTTCAAAGGCCTCCTGACGTTGATGGCGGTAATTTTCATAGTCCAGACTCTTGACACTGGTTCTAGCCTCCTGCTTCTTTTTGATTCGCTCCAGATGAACAATCTTGGTCGCAGCTTGAGCGAGAAAGTGCTCGTCGTGAGAGACGAAAAGAACCGTTCTCTGGCTGTGGCTGATAAAGTTTTCCAGCCAAGTCAGAGTTTCAAGATCGAGGTCATTAGAGGGCTCGTCAAGAAAGAGAATGTCCCAATCGCTGGCTAGTTTCTTGATGAGCTGAGCTTTAAGTTTTTCTCCTCCAGATAGGCTAGAGAGCCGCTGCTGACTGGCAAAACGCTGACTGTCAAAGTTGAGCTCTCCAGCATAGCGGTAGAGCTTGGCATAGTCCAGTTCTGTCTCAAAATCTGTAAAGAAATAATCATTGAGCGTCAGTTGGGCATCTTCTGAAGGCAACTGCTGGGGCAGGTAGACAGCAGCAGTATAGGACTTATCAATCTGTCCGCTGTAGCTGACATAGGAGCTGACCAGTCGCTCGTCTAGCAAGAGCTTGAGCAGGGTGGACTTGCCATTGCCCTCCTCACCGATAATAGCGACCTTGTCTCCTTGATTGACAGTCAGTGACAAATCTTTGACTAACTCTTTCAGGTCTTTTAGGTGGGTGATTGTTAGATTTTTTATTTGAAGCATAGATGTCTCCTTCGTTTTATAACACAAAATACAGCCCTGCTTTATTTAGCAGAGCTGTTTTTAATTGCACAAAGCAGACACAGGAGTGTCTAAGTAGGATTATTCGTCTATAGGCTTCCAGCTTACACTGTCATAGGAGCGACAGGATTAATCTAAAGATAAGCAAATAGAAGCTAGAAAGCACCGAAAACGAACATACCGCGGGTATGCAGAAACATGACAAAATCTACTAAATAAAGTTTCCTTTAAAAAATAGACTTAATTTTTCATGTCTCSGTGTACCTCCGAAATAGTTCTGTCTTAAGTCTAGCAAAAGATAGTAGATTCGTCAAGCGCTTTCAAATAAATAAAAATTTTTAAAGGATTTTTGGAGCAAATTTTTATAAAACCTCTAAGAATATTGATTTCAAGGCTTTTAAGCTGATTTTGATATATAATTTTTTAATTATATAAAAATTTGACATATACCAGAAAATTATATATAATCGTCTTGTATATAAAAATTATATATATAAAATGATTATACAAATAGGCCTAAAATTTGTAAAAGATAAGAAGAGCTGGAATGGGATAGATTTCAGTCGTCATTTTAAATTGTATCTAAGGAGTAAGAAATCATGTCAAAAACGTTATTTCTCTGGCTTTTGACAGTCCTAAGCTTAGGGCTAGTAAAAACGCCTCAAGCTAAGACGATGGAGCAATCTTTGAAGTCTAACACGGCGGCCATTGAGATTAGCCAAAAAATTCAGGACTATGTCAAGAAAGATGAAGCGACAAGGGTGGCTGTAGAAGCAGTGACTTTTGATTAGATGATGCAAATCATTGCTTAAGAAAGGAGAAAGATATGCTAAGAATTTTTATCCGAATGGTATACAGAAGTATCGCCTATGCGATTGTTGAAGCTAAATAGAAAGGAAATATCATGAAAAAATCATTTATTCTAACACTTTTAACGATTATAACTCTGGGACTCTTCCGACCAATTACAGCCTTGGCTGAGGAGCAGAAGTTGCCGTCTGGTACGGAGCGCAGCCAAATTGGTCAAAAAATCCAAGACTTTGTCAAGGAACATGAAAAGACAACAGCCGGTATGGCAACAACCATTTTTGACAAGGACGGGACTATTTACCAAGGCAGTTTTGGATATATGAACAAGGAAAAAGGCATTAAAGCCGACGACAACAGCGTCTTTGAATGGGGCTCAGTCGGGAAACTAGCTATCTGGGTCTCTGTCATGCAGCTCTGGGAAGAGGGTAAGATTGACCTTGACGAAGACATTCGCACCTATCTGCCAGAGGGATTTATGAAGACTTTGCGCTACGACAAGCCCGTTACTATGACAGACCTCATGAACCATCAGGCCGGCTTTGGCGAGTCTACCCATGCCTACAAGGAAGATAAGGGCTTGTCTATTGAGGAGATTCTGGCAGTTAATCAGCCAGAACAGTCCTACGAGCCCGGCACCATGACAGCCTACTCAAACTTTTCTGCTAGTCTGGCAGCCTACATCGTCGAGCGAATATCTGGTCAGGACTTCTCAGCCTATGTCCATGAACATATCTTCCAACCACTAGGAATGAAAGACACTGCTCTATCAGCCGACTTTAAAGAAAATCCAAAGATTTACCAGAAGCGGATGGAGCAAATCTCTTATCGGGCGGACGGGACATCTATGGGAACTAGCTATTTTCATTTAGGACTTTACCCTGCAGGGAATGCCGTCTCTACTCTGGCTGACTTCAAGAAGTTTGCCCAAGCGCTTTTGAAGAAAGAAAAGCTTTTCAAGCACACTGAGACTTGGACAACCCTTTACACGGCAACCTCGAATTATCCAGGAACAGATATGCCGCTCAATATGCACGGATTTTGGACACGGGAGTACGGCACGACGCTTGTTGGCCATGGAGGAAACTCGACTGGCTACTCATCTTATATTCTGCTGGACTTGAAAAATGGTATAGGTATGACCATTATGACGAATCAAGATCATGAGTTGGTTTATAACTATGAAATGCCAGCCTTGGTTTTTGGACCTAAGAAAAAGACGGACTCAGCCACCTTTGACAAATTCCAGTCTGGAAATTACCGATCTGCTCGCTACTTTGCCAGTGGTCCTATGTCTATCTCCAGAACCTTGCTTTACACTCAGTTTGTAAAGAAATCTAAGGACAATCCGCTTTTGACCCAGAATTTTTCAGTAGTCAGCGGTAGTGGAGACGAGACTAAGGTAACAGCTTCCTATGGCGATAACTTCAGAGTCAAGGATAGCGAGTTCTTTACAGACTGGGCTCTGCTTATTTCAGCAGCAGTCGGACTTGTTTTTAGTATCATTCTCTTTTTGGCACGGGGCGGACTGGATCTCTTCCGCTTGGTCTTCAAAAAAGGTCAATCTAAAACACCAAAACCTCTTCGTATCTGGACTTACCTAACTTCTTTAGCTGGAGTAGGTGTGGCTATAAACTTCCTCCTCCTCTTTAACACATTTGCTACCAGTGATCTGACCTTTTTAGCTAGCTGGCGCTACATTGTTTTTGCCGGTCTGGGATTGATTCTGGCTGGCTGTGCAGTCTTCCCACTTCTGACCAAGGCAAGAAAAGGGCTGAGTAAGAGCCGACTCTACCTAACTGTCTTGACTAGTCTGTCAGCTCTAGCTATTGTTGTCAATATTCTCTACTGGTCACTTTATCAGTGGTGGGCATTGTGATTATTTTCTTGTCTTTTCTGGGGGAATGGACAATCTTGTGAAGGAATATCTCATGAGGTAAATCGTTTGATTAATTCTTTTTACAATCTTAAGGTTAGTGATTTTTCAACAGGAGCTGAAGTACAATAGCTGTCTTTTATACAGAGCGCGGCTAAATGAGGCAAAAAATCTAGGACCTTATCAGACTACAAAAAGCAAGCAGATAAAATCAAACCATTTAAAGGAGAAAATTCGATGACTAATGAAACAAGAAGCAAACCACAACCAAAACTAGTCTGGCCGTTCCTAGCCTGGAACTTCGGCTGGACTTGGGGACTTATGTTGCTAGCTATCATTCTCAAAAATCTCTGGCCGGAAAATCCACCCATACTTTATCTGACTCTGGAAGGCCTCCTAACGAGTCTCAGTATGTTCGGACCGGTGATAGCAAGCCTAATAGTGCTGAAAATAAAAGGCTTCAAAGCCATCTGTTCCTTTATCTTCTTAAGCAAGAAAGGGACTTGGCTCTATCTCCTACTCTTCAGTGGAGGTCTGACTGTGACTTTTGCATTAGCTTCCGGAGGCAAGCTGGTAGATGGAGCTCTGCTTTCATTTATTGGATCCTTTATCTACCTTATGACCTTGGCTGGCGGCATGGAAGAGCCTGGCTGGCGAGGCTTTCTGCAGCCGGCTTTGGAAAAGAAGTTCTCTATGCTTATCGCCTCCTCAATAACTGGACTAGCTTGGGCTTGCTGGCATATTCCTCTCTGGTTTTATGACCGCTTTTATGATCGAAGTCAGAATCCCTTTCTAGTCTTTATCATTGTAACTATAGTCCAGTCTATCTGGTTTGCTGCACTGCATAAGAAGACGAAATCTGTCCTTGCCTGTATGATTTTCCATGCCCTACTAGACATTCTGATAGAAACTTTTGTTGGCATCAATCTAGCTGATAAGTTTGATTTCTCTCAGGTTAACTCTCTCTTTTACCTTGGCGGCTTGGGCATTCTGACCCTTTACAGTATTTATCTCTGGTATCGGGCGGATAAGGAAGAGAAAAACGCATGATTAAAAAACAAGAATAGCCTGATTCTAAAATTAAAAGGAGACTGTACAAATTATCTGACCTTAGCTCATATGAATCTTTGATTCGAACAGAAAGGAAATGCTATGAAAAAATCATTTATTCTGACACTTTTAACGATTATAACTCTAGGAATCTTCCGGCCGAGCGCTGCTTTAGCTGACTCGCAGAAGCTGCCGTCTGGCACGGACCGTAGCCAAATCGGTCAGAAAATCCAAGACTTTGTCAAGGAACATGAAAAGACAACGGCTGGTATGGCAACAGCTGTCTTTGATAAAAACGGAACCATCTACAAGGGAAACTTTGGATATGTGGATAAG
This sequence comes from Streptococcus sanguinis, assembly GCF_020729765.1. GTDB lineage: Bacteria > Bacillota > Bacilli > Lactobacillales > Streptococcaceae > Streptococcus > Streptococcus sanguinis_Q. Next base: position 18,373 of record NZ_JAJEPD010000059.1, read on the forward strand.
GAAAACAAAGTCAAAGTTGACGATGACAGCGTTTTTGAATGGGCTTCAATCACTAAACTGACGGTCTGGGTATCGGTCATGCAGCTCTGGGAAGAGGGCAAAATCGACCTGGAAGCAGACATCAAAACTTATCTGCCAGAAGGCTTTCTCCGCAATCTTCGCTATGATAAGCCTATCACCATGCTGGATCTGATGAACCATCAGGCTGGCTTTGATGAAATGCCACTTTACAAAAAGGGAGATAAGAGCGACTTGGAAGAGCAGTTCCGCGATTACCAGCCTATTCAGTCCTTTGAGCCGGGTACGACGACATCATACTCTAACTACAGCACGGCTTTGGCATCTTATATCGTGGAGCGGATATCTGGGGAGAAGTATGCAGACTATGTCCATGAGCATGTTTTTGAGCCGCTGGACATGGATCGGACTGCTATCTTGCCTGACTTATCGGACAACGCTTATGTACAGGAAAAGCGCAAGGAGGATAAGGGCTATGATGACCAAGGTAAGCTCTTGGGAGATACACCATTTAAGCTTTGGATGTACCCAGTCGGTGGGGCTGTGGGGACTCTAGGAGACCTGCAGAAATTCGCCCAGGCCTTGCTGGAACGTAAGACGCTCTTTCATCGTCCAGAAACTTGGACCGAGCTTTACTCAACAACCTCTACCCACCCTGGTACGGATATTGTTCGTAATGCTCATGGCTTTTGGGCCAGTCACTACGGTGTTACCTTGCTGGGACACAGTGGTAATGCTGATGGCTTTTCTAGCTATCTTTACTTGGATCTGAAAAATGGCATCGGCCAAGTCATCTTAACCAATCAACTGTATGAACAAGTTTACAATGTTCAAATGCCGGAGCTGATATTTGGCAAGATGCAGACTGTCAGCGAAGCTACTAAAAAGCAATTCAAGCCTGGCTCTTACCACTATCTGAGAAGCTATAATAGGGGGCCACTGTCCTTCATGCTCATGATCCCTGGGGCCATCCAAAAGATCAACAAAGTATCAGATCAGCCGGATCTGTTGAGCACTTTCTGGACCATAGACAGAAGTCAAGGTGCTGACCGCCTCGAATTCGGTGTCCTTAATGCGGAAAGGATTTCCGATTCAGTTCTCTTTAGGCATTATCTAGTTGTGTTTCTTGGAGGTTTGTCTCTCGTGTTTGCTTTGGGAAATATCTTGATTAGTTTTCTGATTGGCAGTTTCCGTCTCATCCTGCGTAAAGCAAGAAGTTCGGCACCTCGCTCTTGGAAGATCTGGAATTACCTGACTTCTCTAGGAATAATCCTTTTTGTAGGCAATCTCATTCTGCTTTTACTGGCTGCCATGAATCAGGATTACTCAATTGTTCAATCTTGGCGCTATATGGTCTTTGCTGGACTGGGACTGTTCTTAGCAGGCTGTGCGGTTTATCCGTTCTTTAACAAGTCTCGAAAGGATCTCGGAAAAGGTCGCCTCTTCCTGACAGTTCTGACTAGTCTATCCGCCCTGGCTATTGTTGCCAATATTCTCTACTGGTCGCTTTACCAGTGGTGGGTGATGTGATATAAGTTGCCTGTCTTCCTTTAGGAAGGCGGGCTTTGCCTACATAAATCTGCAAAGGAGAATCGCATGAAAAAAACATTTATTTTCACACTTCTAACTATTTTAACATTGGGACTTTTTCGCCCAGCCACTGCGCTAGCTGAAGAGCAGAAGTTGCCGTCTGGTACAGACCGAGACAAAATTGGTCAGAAGATCCAAGACTATGTCAAAGAGCACGAAAAGACAACAGCCGGCATGGCAACAGCTGTCTTTGACAAAGACGGCACTATCTATCAAGGGAACTTTGGCTATATGGATAAGGAAAAGGGAATCAAAGCTGATGACGGCAGTGTTTTTGAATGGGGCTCCGTGACTAAGCTGACCGTCTGGGTCTCTGTTATGCAGCTCTGGGAGCAAAGTAAGATTAACCTAGAAGAAGACATCCGCACCTATCTGCCAGAGGGCTTTCTCAGAAATCTCCGCTACGACAAGTCCATCACTATGCTGAATCTGATGAACCATCAGTCTGGATTTGACGAGGCTACCTTGTACATGCGAAGCGATAAAAGTATCGAAGAAATCCTTAAAGAACAACAACCTATCCAGTCCTTTGAACCCGGTACAGTCACAGCTTATTCAAATTACGGTACTGGCTTGGCTGCTTTGATTGTCGAGCGGATCTCCGGTCAGAAGTTTGTTGATTATGCCCATGAGCATATTTTCCAACCGCTGGGCATGGACAAGACAGCTATTTTGCCAGACCTATCAGACAATTCTTACGTCCAGAAAAAACGTCAAGAGGCCAAAGGATATGACATCCAAGGAAAAGTTCTGAGCAAGGATAGTTACATCGTTGGCCTCTATCCTATCGGTGCGGCTACTGGTACCTTGAAAGACTTACAGAAGTTCGCCCAAGCCCTGCTGGCTCGCAAGACGCTCTTTGAGCGTCCAGAGACTTGGAGTACCTTCTACAGCCCAAGCCTGACCTATCCTGGAACAGATACTGCCCGTAACGCTCATGGCTTTTGGGCTAACGAATATGGCACTACAGTGCTAGGACACGGTGGTAATACACTTGGCTTTAGCTCACGGATGATATTGGACTTGGAGCATGGTATCGGCTATATTGTCATGACTAATCAGAGTACAGAGCAAAATTATAATTTCCAAATGCCAGAGCTCGTCTTTGGGCCACGTAAAACGGCCAGCAAGGAAACCCAAGAGCAGTTCAGTCCAGGCTATTACCGCACTCTACGCAACTTTAATCAAGGACCGCTGGCTATCTTTAAAATGGTTTCAGGCTTTGCAAATAATTGGCAAAAACCATCTGGAGATCAACGATTGTTAAATAACTTCTGGACCATTTATCAGAGCCAAGGCAAGCCCCATATCGCATTAGGTGTCACAGACTACGAGAAAATCTCTGACTTTGATTTCTATAAAGACTTTATTGTTCTTGGCTCTGGTGGACTTGGTATCATCTATGCCCTCGGTCTACTCCTCATTAGTCTGATTCTAGGAGCCTATCGACTCATCTTCCGTAAAAAACAAGATCAGCCAGACCATGTGTGGAAAGTCTGGAACATTCTAACAGCTGTTGGGGTTTTGGTTTTTCCGATTAATCTCTTTCTAATGTTCGTGGCGCAAGCTTCAGGAGATTTTAGCGAGATTGCTCAGTGGCGTTACATACTCTTTGCAGGACTGGGACTGTTCTTAGCAGGATGTGCGGTTTATCCGCTCTTTAGAAAGACTCGAAAGGGGCTCGGAAAAGGCCGCCTCTTCCTGACAGTTCTGACTAGTCTATCTGCACTCGCTATCGTAGCCAATATTCTCTACTGGTCGCTTTACCAGTGGTGGGTGATGTGATAAGTTGCCTGTCTTCCTTTGGGAAGGCGGGCTTTGCCTGCATAATTCTGCAAAGGAGTCTCTCATGAAAAAAATATTTATTTTCATACTGCTAACTATTTTGACATTGGGGCTTTTTCGCCCAGTCACTGCGCTAGCTGAAGAGCAGAAGTTGCCGTCTGGTACAGACCGAGACAAAATTGGCCAGAAGATTCAAGACTATGTCAAAGAGCACGAAAAGACAACAGCCGGCATGGCGACAGCGGTATTTGACAAAGACGGCATTATCTATCAAGGAAACTTTGGATACATGGATAGGGAAAAAGGCATCAAGGCCGATGATGATAGCGTCTTTGAATGGGGATCCGTGACTAAGCTGACTGTCTGGGTCTCTGTTATGCAGCTCTGGGAGCAAGGAAAGATTAACCTAGAAGAAGATATTCGCGCCTATCTGCCAAAGGACTTTCTTAGAAATCTCCGCTATAACAAGCCCATTACTATGCTAGATTTGATGAACCATCAGTCTGGATTTGATGAAGCCCCTCTCTATATGCAAGGGGGCAAGAGTTTAGAGGATTTGCTGCTCCAATATCAGCCGGCTCAGTCCTTTGAGCCGGGTACAACGACAGCTTATTCCAACTACAGTACGGGGTTGGCGGCCTATATTGTAGAACGAAGTTCTGGGCAATCCTTTGTTGAGTATACACATGAGCATATCTTCCAGCCATTGGGCATGGAGAAAACAGCCATAGCGCAAGACTTGTCTGACAATGCTTATGTCCAAGTCAAGCGCAAGGAAGTAAAAGGATATGCGACAGATGGCAGCCTGTTAGGCGATGCACTTTATGAAGTCGGCCTGTATCCAGTTGGTCGAGCCACAGGAACATTGAGTGATTTTCAAAAATTTGCTCAGGCCCTGCTGAGTCGCAAAACTCTCTTTACTCGGTCGGAGACTTGGACGACTCTCTATTCGACGACAGCAACCTATCCTAATACAGACATCGTTCGTAATGCTCATGGCTTCTGGGCCAGTAAATTTGGCGTTACAGTGCTAGGGCACGGAGGAAATACAAATGGTTTTTCCAGCTATCTCCTGCTGGATCTGAAGGATGGTATCGGCCAGGTGATCATGACCAATCAAGGCGTGGAAGAAATTTATAATGATGGCATGCCAGAATTGATTTTCGGAAAACGTCCGACAGCCAGTGCAGAGACTCAGAAAAAGTTCGAACCTGGCTACTATCAAATCCTTCGGAATTTTAACCAAGGTCCGCTTTCTTTGTATCAGCTTTTTCCAGGTAATATGCTTCATATGAAGAAGCCGTCCTCGGAGCGAATGGATCGTTCGTTTTGGACTATTTATAAAAGTGGAAATGGCAAAACGCGAATCGCTACTCCGGTCAGTGATTTCGAGAAAGTCCCTGACTGGGAAATCTGGACTAAGTTTGGGTTGATCGCTCTGGCTTGTCTTAGTGTCGTTTATGCTTTGGGTAATCTACTTGTTCGGCTTGTGCTAGTCCTTTATCGACTGGTTTTTGGCAAAGAAAAAAGCAAGCAAAATCGAGCTTGGAAATGGTGGCACATTTTGACAGCTACAGGAGTAGTGGCCGCGGTTGGCAATTTACTCTTGCTCCTGCTTAGCTCAAGTGCTACGGATCTCAGTATCATCGCCCAGTGGCGTTATATGGTCTTTGCAGGTCTGGGACTGTTCTTAGCAGGCTGTGCGGTTTATCCGCTCTTTAGCAAGGCTCGAAAGGGACTCGGAAAAGGTCGCCTCTTCCTGACAGTTCTGACTAGTTTGTTCGCCCTCTCCATAGTAGCTAATATCCTCTACTGGTCGCTTTACCAGTGGTGGGTGGTGTAGTTTAAAAATTTTTGAAACAAGAAAAGAGCCGGCATATAAGCTGGCTCTTCGTTTGGTTTTATACATTTAATACTTTGTCCAAGAAGTCTTTGAGGCGTGGGTGCTGTGGATTGTCAAAGATTTGGTCAGGCTTGCCGTCTTCTAAGAATTCACCGTCAGCGGTAAAGATAACGCGGTTGGCTACCTGACGGGCAAAGCCCATCTCATGGGTCACAATCAGCATGGTCATACCTTGCTGGGCCAGATCCTTCATAACGTTGAGAACGTCGCCGACCATTTCAGGGTCAAGGGCAGAAGTAGGCTCGTCAAAAAGCATGATGTCTGGATTCATGGCCAGACCTCGAGCAATTGCCACCCGCTGCTTTTGACCGCCGGACAGGCTGTCTGGACTAGCATCTGCCTTATCAGCTAAACCGACCTTTTCCAAGAGCTCCATACCCAGCTTATTTGCTTCGGCTTGGGTCAAGCGCTTGTGCTCAACAGGAGCAAAGGTGATATTTTCCAGAACAGTCATGTGCGGGAAGAGGTTGAAGTGCTGGAAGACCATACCGATATTTTCACGGACCAGATCCACGTCAGTCTTCTTGTCCGTCAGATCAAAGCCGTCAACCGTGATAGTCCCGCTGGTCACTTCCTCTAGCAGGTTGAGACTGCGCAGGAAGGTTGACTTACCAGAACCGGAAGGGCCGATGATGCAGACCACATCGCCCTCGTAGAATTTAGCAGTTATCCCCTTTAGGACTTCATTTTCCCCGTAGTATTTATGAAGATCGTTCACATCGATTTTTAATTTTGCCATTACTTAATCCTCTTTTCTAAACGTTTTGCCAAGCGGGTCAAGAGCGTAATAATGATGAGATAGAGCACGGCTAGGATAGCATACATGCGGAAACTCTGATAGTTGCGGGCGATGATGTCCTTACCCGTTTTGAAGAGCTCGGCCAGTCCAATGGCTGAGACAATCGTTGTATCCTTGAGTGCGATGACAAACTGATTGACAAAGTTTGGCAGCATAATCTTGGTTGCCTGTGGCAGGATAATCTTGCGCATGGTCTTGGAGTAGGAAATCCCCAAGCTGCGGCTGGCTTCCATCTGTCCAACAGGAACGGCTTGAATACCCCCGCGGACAATTTCTGCGATATAGGCGCCGGCATTGAGAGAGAGGGCGATGGTTCCTGAGACGAAAGCATTGATTGGGCTCTGTTGACCAGTCATGGATTCGATTAGGTTAGGAATCCCCCAGAAGATAAAGGCTGCCACAATCATCAGTGGAATACCACGAATGACATCGACAAAGATTTCTGCAATCCAGCGCAGCGGTTTATAAGGGCTGACGCTGAACATACCAAAGATAATCCCGATGACCATAGCAATCGCAAATGAAATCAGAGCCAAAGCAATCGTCACTCCCAGACCTTTAAGAAGTTCTTGGTAGTTATTTTGCAGCAAGCCCCAAATAGTGGACTCATCTACTGTGGATTCCTTTTCCTCGCTAGCCAGATACTTGTCTAAAATCTCTTGGTACTTGCCGCTTTCTTTGAGGTTGGCCAGCCCATTGTTAAACATCTCAATTAGCTCAGGATTGCTGCCTTTTTTAACTGCGAAAGCGACTTGGCCGCTTGGTGTACCTTCAATAGGTGTTTTAAGTTTCTTGCCTTGTTTAATAGCGTATTTGACAACGGGTTCATCATCCATCACAGCTGCGACGGAGCCAGTATTAAGGCTGTCATACATGGAAGCTGCATCTGAGAATGTTTTGATAGAGTAACCGTACTTGCTCTTGTTTTCCTCAAGGAAAGTCTGAGAAGCGGTACCGGTTTTGACACCGACTGTCTTGCCCTTGAGTTCCTCGTAGGACTTGATATTGCTGCTGTCCTTGACTGCCAAGATAGAGTTGGCTGTGTAGTAAGGATCGGAATAGTCAAAAGTTTTCTTGCGGGCATCTGTGACAGACATGCCGGCGATGATTCCGTCAGCCTGACCAGTCTGAACGCTATTGATAGCTGCATCAAAGCCAGGATTGGTTACTTCCACAGTAAAGCCTTGGTCTTTGGCAATAGCCTTAATCAGCTCCATGTCAATCCCAGTGTATTGGTTGCTGTCATCTTGGAAGACAAAAGGAGCAAAAGATGAGTCGCTGGCAATGATGTATTTGTCTTTTGTCGAAGTAGCTTTTTGACCGGCAGGAGTAGAAGTCTCTGGAACAGCTGAGTCAGAGCTGCCCTTAGAAGAAGTCCATTTATTAATGATTTCATCCAGACTGCCGTCTTCCTTCATCTGCGCTAAAGCTTCGTTAAACTCAGTAACTAGGTGCTCGTGCTTGCTGCCTTTTTTGACACCGAAAGCAAAGCTTCCAACAGCCTCACCTTTCATAGAAATTTTCAGGTTTTGGCCTTGATTGATGGCGTACTCAATGACCGGCTGATCGTCCATCACTGCATCGACATCACCAGCAGAAAGGCTGTTATACATCAAGTCACCTGTGTCAAAGGTTTTGAGAGTGAAGCCGTACTTATCCTTGTTCTTATCAAGGAAACGTTGGGCAGCTGTACCGGTTTTGACACCGACTTTCTTCCCTTTCAGCTGTTCATATTTGCTGATGGTGTTTGCCTTGGTCGTCGCGATAACGACCTTGGTTTCGTAGTAGGTATCAGACATGGTAAAGACTTTTTCACGCTCGCTTGTCTTGGTCATACCAGCCATGATGGCATCCGCCTGGCCAGCTTGGACTGCATTGACAGCTGCATCGAAGCCCGGGAAGCTCATGTCAATGTCCCAGCCTTTGATTTCTGCGACCTTGTTGATGATATCAACGTCAATCCCCTTGTAAGTCTGATCAGAATCTTTAAATTCAAATGGTGCGTAAGCAGTATCGGATACGATTTTGACCGTATCTGCCTGGGCTGTCACCCCTAACGCAAAAAATGGAAATAATGTTAGCAAGACTGCTAAGAATTTTTTCTTCATTTTCTTCCTCCTTTTTAGCATTCTAGCATTATAGCAGAAAATCACTGATTAGGCAAATTTCTCCTGTTCACATGTTAGGTTTTCTAACATATAAAACTCTCTGTTTTTGTAAGTTGAGCCGCAACTTTTCTTTGTTCTTAGAGCAAAGTCTGCTATACTGGAAATGAATGAAAGCAAGATTAGAATGAGGTTCTTATGAAAAAATCACGTATCTTGGACGGAGTCAATCAAGCTCGCTTTGTTCCTCCTTATATTTTGTCTCTTTTACTGGCAGTTGTTTTCGTGCAAGGGGGTCAGCAGTTAGCTTATTGGGCTTTGGAGCCAATTTCGGCTGTGCTAAGCCTTATGCTAGGTTTCTTAGGTCAAGGTGGATTCTTTGAAATCTTCTTCAATTTTGCCCTGCCTTTTCTTTTGTTCGGCTTTGTTTTTATGATACTGGCTCTCTTTCTTTGGGTACGCTGGGCTGAAGGACGTCCGCTCTCGACTCTGGGCTTTGTCAAAAAAGGAAGCTTAGTGGAGCTAGTCAAAGGACTGGCAGTAGGTTTTCTCCTCTTTAGTCTAGTCGCTCTGCTTATGCTGTTGAGCGGAGCTGGCTCTTTCGAATGGGGACAGCTGACGATGAGGCCTTTCCTCTATATCTTGATTTTGCTTCCGCTTTGGATGATTCAGGGCGGGGCAGAAGAGCTAGTGACACGGGCTTGGCTGCTGCCAGTTTCTGTCAAAAAGACCAACCTGCCCATCGGTTTGCTGACTTCGAGCCTGCTCTTTGCCCTCTTGCACCTAGGCAATCCAGATATTGGTATTCTTCCCATTGTTAACATTGCCTTATTTGGCCTCTTTACGAGTCTCTATCTGCTCCGGACGGACAATATCTGGGGGATTATAGGACTTCATGCAGCTTGGAACTTTACTCAAGGAAATATCTACGGTTTCAGCGTTAGTGGTACTGGTGTGGACGCGGCAGTACTGAACTTTATCCCTAAGACGGACTCGAGCTGGCTGACTGGTGGAGCTTTCGGCGCTGAAGCTTCTATTTTCAGCTCGCTCATTCTCTTGCTGGCCGTTTTTTACTTGCTTTTCAAGATGAAAAAAGATGGTGTTTTGACAGAGTTAGTAGGGAAGACACAATAACTGTGCGAACGTTTCTCTTTTGCCCAACCTAAAATAATATGCTATAATAAATTAAAATGAGGAAAGGAATAATTATATGTTTAAATCTCGTATGTTGGATGCTATCAAGCAATCGCATTATATTCCGCCGATTTGGTTGGCTATCTTGATTGCTATTGGTTTTGTTTATGGAGGAGGAATTTTAAGTTTTGTCGGAATGTTGCCAATCGGTATCATTGTCGGACTCTTGTTTGGCTTTGCAGATCCGACGATTAATCGGACAGAAGCAATGGCAGCCATTAGTCACTATACGGTCTTTTTTCAGCTAGCTGGTTTCTTTTTTATCGCTCTCACTGTCTTTCTATGGGTTCGATATCGTGAGAAGCGTCCTTTTTCTAGTCTGGGATTTTATAAACAGGACTGGTTCAAAAATCTCCTAAAAGGCTTCCTTATTGGAGCCGTTCAGTTTTCACTGGTTGTTGTCTTGCTCTTGGTAACGGGGACAGGCAGTCTGAAATTAGGTCAGCTTAACTTGCAGTCTTTGATTTTCGTCCTAGCAATCATTCCTTTCTGGATTCTCCAAGGCGGAACAGAAGAACTAGTGACGCGTGGTTGGCTTTTTCCAGCAGTTAGTGCTAAGTCAAATATCTTCATTGGTATCTTGATTTCCAGTGCTCTATTCGGGGCACTGCACCTCTTTAACCCTGGTGTGACCGTTCTTTCTATTGTCAATATCATACTAGACGGTATCTTTGCTTGTTTCCTTATGCTCAAGTATGACAATATGTGGGTACTGGCTGGTATGCACGGCGCTTGGAATTTTGTGCAAGGAAATATCTATGGCATTCAGGTCAGTGGCCAAGGAGCATCTACCTCTATCTTGAACTATAGCTCGCAATCTTCTGTCGATATACTGTCCGGTGGAGCCTTTGGAGCTGAAGGATCTATTTTTGCCAGTATCGTCCTGATTGGCTGCATTGCCTATCTTTACTGGTCATTAAAGAAAGAAAATCGCCTGCCTCAGGCGCTGATCTTTAAGAAATAACCATTTCGCCCAGTTTAGCTGGGCATTTTTTATGTCTTTTAACGAGATGCGTGACAAGGGATATAAGATGGTAGAAGTATGAGCCTCTTAGTTATACCCGAATCCAGAGAAAATAGGGCAAATATGGTAAAATGATAGAAGCACAATTTAAGGAATAAAAGATGATTAACAGAATTACAGATAATAAATTTGAATTGGTTTCCAAGTACGAGCCTTCAGGTGACCAGCCCCAAGCTATTGAGCAGCTGGTGGATAATATCGAGGGAGGCGAGAAAGCCCAGATTCTTATGGGAGCGACGGGTACCGGTAAGACCTATACCATGAGTCAAGTGATCTCTCGAGTCAACAAGCCGACTCTGGTTATTGCCCATAATAAAACGCTGGCCGGCCAGCTTTATGGCGAGTTCAAGGAGTTCTTCCCTAATAACGCGGTGGAATACTTCGTTTCCTACTATGATTACTACCAGCCTGAGGCCTATGTGCCTTCCAGCGATACTTATATCGAAAAGGATAGCTCGGTCAATGACGAGATTGATAAGCTCCGTCACTCAGCGACATCAGCCCTCTTGGAGCGTAACGATGTGATTGTCGTGGCTTCGGTCTCTTGTATCTACGGTCTGGGTTCGCCTAAGGAATACTCTGACAGTGTGGTTAGCTTGCGTCCAGGCCTAGAGATTTCCCGTGACAAGCTGCTTAATGATCTGGTAGATATCCAGTTTGAGCGCAATGACATTGACTTTCAGCGGGGAAAATTCCGGGTTCGAGGCGATGTGGTAGAAATCTTTCCTGCTTCTCGGGATGAACATGCTTTCCGGGTGGAGTTTTTCGGAGATGAGATTGACCGGATTCGTGAGGTTGAAGCCTTGACAGGTCGAGTCTTGGGTGAAGTGGACCATTTGGCCATCTTCCCAGCCACTCACTTCGTGACCAATGAAGACCACATGGAAGTGGCGATTGCTAAGATTCAGGCCGAGCTGGAGGAGCAGCTGGCTATCTTTGAGAAGGAAGGCAAGCTTCTGGAAGCTCAGCGCTTGAAACAGCGCACAGAGTACGATATCGAAATGCTGCGCGAAATGGGCTATACAAATGGTGTTGAGAACTATTCCCGCCATATGGATGGTCGAAGCGAAGGAGAGCCTCCTTATACCCTTCTGGACTTTTTCCCTGATGATTTCTTGATCATGATTGACGAGAGTCACATGACCATGGGCCAGATTCGGGGCATGTACAATGGCGACCGCTCTCGTAAGGAGATGCTGGTTAATTATGGTTTCCGCTTGCCGTCTGCCTTGGACAATCGTCCGCTGCGCCGAGAAGAATTTGAAAGCCATGTTCACCAGATTGTCTATGTATCGGCTACGCCGGGCGACTATGAAAATGAACAGACGGATACTGTTATTGAGCAAATTATCCGGCCAACCGGGCTTCTGGATCCAGAGGTGGAAGTCCGCCCGACTATGGGACAGATTGATGACCTTTTGGGCGAAATCACTGCGCGTGCAGAGAAGAATGAGCGAACCTTTATCACCACCCTGACCAAGAAGATGGCAGAAGATCTGACCGACTATTTCAAGGAAATGGGCGTCAAGGTCAAGTACATGCACTCAGATATCAAGACCTTGGAACGGACTGAGATTATCCGCGACTTACGCTTGGGTGTCTTTGACGTTTTGGTTGGGATTAACTTGCTGCGTGAGGGAATCGACGTTCCCGAGGTTAGTCTGGTGGCAATCCTTGATGCGGACAAGGAAGGTTTTCTCCGCAACGAACGCGGTCTTATCCAGACCATCGGCCGGGCAGCCCGCAACAGTGAGGGTCATGTGATTATGTATGCAGATACCATGACCCAGTCCATGCAGCGCGCTATTGATGAAACTGCCCGCCGTCGGGCAATCCAGATGGCTTATAATGAAGAGAACGGCATTGTACCGCAGACCATCAAGAAAGAAATCCGTGACCTAATCAGCGTGACCAAGGCAGCCTTGCCAGACAAGGAAGAAACAGTCGAAATCGAAAGCCTCAACAAGCAAGAACGCAAGGACATGATCAAGAAACTAGAAGGACAGATGCAAGAAGCTGCCGGACTTCTGGACTTCGAACTGGCTGCACAGATTCGCGATATGATTCTGGAAATAAAGGCGATGGATTGAAATTTTAGAAGGAGATAAAATGGAAGAGTTAAATTATTTTACTGGTAAATTTAGTAAATCTGGATTAGTGAATCACTTTGGTTCCTTGGACGAAAATAAACTGAAATACGAACTTGAAAATTTTATTAATCAATATTTAAAGTTATCTGAAGAAGAACAATTAAAATATGCTGGACCTGTCTTGGATGTTTGTATGAATTTAACAGAAAAAATAGGTAAGACCACAGCAAAAAATATATTAGTTACACTAAATACAAAATTGTTAAAAATTTAAAACTTTCAATCCAATCAAATGACTGGACATTATTTAATAATATTT
>NZ_JAJEPD010000060.1:0-64877 GCF_020729765.1 Streptococcus sanguinis
CCTTCGCACCAGGGATGAGTACTGCGCCAATCACGACATCTGCTTCTCGAACGCTAGCTTCGATATTGAACGGATTAGACATAAGGGTCTGGATTTGATGACCGAAGACATCTTCTAGGACAGCCAGGCGCTTAGCGCTGATATCCAAAATAGTCACTTGAGCACCTAGTCCTAGAGCGATACGAGCGGCATGGGTCCCTACGACTCCGCCAAAAAAATATATATTCTTCCCCCCGTTGCTTCCACAATATTATTTTTTAATTCCTCTTTTTTTCTAGGTTGCATAGTTGAATAGTCCTTTATTATCACTAAACGCTGTTCTGACTCAAAATTAACTGAAAACCCATCTTTCAAAATAGTCTTACACTTGACATTTAACAACCTCATCAAATATTTAATAGCAAATTTTTTACCAGTTCCTAAAGAACCTTTGAAAATTAAAAACTGATTTTCAACAAGGACCTTTTCTTTCTTCCGCCTTCTTTCCTTTTGATTATTAAAAAACATTTTTAGTTTTAAAACATACTCTTGAAAGTCATTCAAACCTATAATATTTAAGCCTTCGCATTCTAAATCAGTAATAGCAAAGCCATCAGAATTTGAAAGCTCTCTTTCATCTGAATAAAGAAAAAGCTGACCTATTTGAACTGAATACTTGTTCCCCACCTCCTTTAAATATTCTCTTTTACTGATAGATTTAACTTTAAAATCAGCGTGTTCTTCTTCATTAAACCCCAAAGTTTTTAGCTTATCAAACAAATCCTCTTTGGTATATTCTGTTACTCCGACAACGTAAAGACWTGTCTGGCTTTTGAAACAATAAAACCATTGATTATCTTTGATAAAATCCTCATCTGCTTCTTTAATATTTTTATTCATTTTCCTAAATTCTATTTGATAAAAAAACATCTCTTCCCCCATCTACTATTTACTAAAATAAAGATAGCAAAAAAGATGGACAAATTTTGTCCATCTTTTAACTTTTTTTGAATTATTTTAGAAAAATTCATCAAACAGACTCAACTGGTTATCCTCTGGCATATTACCCAGAATGCCCATGTCGTCCATTTTTTCGACTAGGGTGCTAGAGAGACCGCCGCGCTTGCGGAGCTCTGTCTTGGAGAGGAATTCGCCTTCTTCCCGAGCTCTGACCACTTGGCGGGCAACGTTGTCACCCAGACCGTCCATAGCGGAGAATGGTGGGATAAGGGTATCCTCTTCGATGAGAAACTCAGTCGCATGGCTCTTGTAGAGATCCAGCTTTCCGAATTTGAAGCCCCGCTCCAGCATTTCATTGACGATTTCTAGAGTCGTATAAAGGTCAATTTCTACATTGGAGGCTTCGTTGTTCTTACGCTTCTCAGCGATTTCGTTCATCCGGCGCTTGACGGCATCAAGACCACCACTCATGGTCTTGATATCAAAGGCCTTGGCTCGGATGGAGAAATAAGCACAGTAGTAATAAATCGGATGATGCACCTTGAAATAGGCCACCCGCAGGGCCATCATAACGTAGGCTGCCGCATGGGCCTTGGGGAACATGTACTTGATCTTTCCACAGGACTCGATGTACCACTCTGGCACATTGTTTTCCTTCATGGCTGCGATATAGCCATTGCGCTCTTCTTCAGAAATTTTCAGCCAAAGGCCCTTCCGCACGCGCTCCATAATCGTAAAGGCCATCTTAGGATCCAAGCCCTTGTGCATGAGGTAAACCATGATATCATCCCGACAGCCGATAACGGTGGACAGGTCAGCAATCCCTTGCTTGATCAAGTCTTGAGCATTGCCCAGCCAAACGTCCGTACCATGAGAGAGACCAGATAGCTGTAAGAGCTCGGCAAAAGTTGTCGGATGGGTCTCATCAACCATGCCCCGTACAAAATTGGTCCCAAACTCCGGAATCCCCAGCATACCAGTCGGCGTACCGATTTGCTCCTGAGTCACACCCAGGATATCTGTTCCAGAAAAGAGGGCCATGACACCGGTATCATCCATAGGAATGTCATTTGGATCAATACCAGATAAGTCCTGAAGCTTCCGAATCATGGTCGGATCATCGTGTCCCAGAACGTCTAGCTTGAGGACATTTTCATCAATATCGTGGAAGTTAAAGTGGGTGGTCTGCCACTCGGCCGTCACATCATCAGCTGGATATTGGACCGGTGTAAAGTCATAAACATCCATATAGTTAGGGATAACAACGATTCCGCCCGGGTGTTGTCCAGTTGTCCGCTTGACTCCGGCAGCTCCCTGCGCCAGACGCTCAACTTCGGCGTCTCGGTAGAACTTCCCGTAGTCGCGCTCATAGCCCTTGACAAATCCATAGGCCGTCTTAGCCGCAACGGTACCAACGGTTCCAGCCCGAAAGGCGTATTCTGAACCAAAGATATCCCGCACGTCCAAATGGGCGCTTGGCTGATCTTCTCCGGAGAAGTTCAAGTCAATATCGGGTACCTTGTCCCCGTCAAATCCAAGGAAAGTCTCAAATGGAATATCCTGACCGTTCTTGCTCAGCTTGCGGCCGCACTCTGGACAGTCCTTATCCGGCATATCAAAGCCAGAACCATAGGAGCCGTCCGTGATGAACTCGCTGTATTGGCATTTGCCACAGACATAGTGGGGTGACAAGGGATTAACCTCGGTAATCCCAATCATGGTCGCGACAAAGCTGGATCCGACTGACCCCCGCGAGCCTACCAGATAGCCCCGCTCATTGGAGCGTTGCACCAGCATCTGCGAAGCCAGATAAATCACGGCGAAGCCATTCCCCAAGATGGAGGTCAGCTCTTTTTCAATCCGCAAGTCCACGATATCTGGCAGCGGATTGCCATAAATCTCAAAAGCTTTTTGATAGGTCAGCTCGGCAACTGTCTCCTCAGCCTTGTCAATGAAAGGCGTATAGAGGTCGCCCTTGACCACCTCTACCAGCTCAAAAGTTTCCGCCAGCTGATTTGGATTGGTGATGACCAGCTTCTTAGCCAAGTCCTCTCCTAGAAAGGCAAACTCGTCCAACATCTCATTGGTGGTCCGAAAATGAGCCTTAGGAAGCGGAGCCGGCTGGGCATTTTCACCATGGCCAATGGTCCGGTTAATCATGGCTCCCTGACCGAGACTCCGTACGATAATCTCACGGTAGATCTCTTCTTCCGGCTCGATATAGTGGACGTTCCCCGTCGCAAGGACAGGCTTGCCCAAGCGATCGCCAACCTCAATCAGATTGCGAATTATGGTCTGCAGTTCTTCCTGGTCCTTGATCTGCTCTTTGGCAATCAGCGGCTCATAGATAGCCGGCGGCATGACCTCGATAAAGTCATAATACTTGGCTACTTCGACAGCCGCATCCACCCCCTGAGAGACAACAGCGTCATAGACTTCGCCTTCTGAGCAGGCTGAGCCCAGAATCAGTCCTTCACGATGGGCATCCAGCACGGTCCGTGGAATCCGCGGGACGCCTTCAAAATACTTGGTATTGGACAGACTAACTAACTTGAAAATATTCTTGAGCCCCGTCTGATTTTTCACATAAATGGTCGCATGCTTGACCCGAGCCTTCTTGTAAGAATTCTCATCGACCAGATCCGTATTCAAATCCTTAAGATTGGTCACACCATGCTTTTCAGCCACATCCTTGATAAAGATAAAGAGGAGGCGGCCCGTCGCTTCCGCGTCATAGTTAGCCATGTGGTGGTGCTCCAGAGCAATCTGGAAACGCTTGGTCAAAGGCCCCAAACCATGACGCTTATACTCTGGATAGAGGTTGCGGGCAAATTCCAGCGTGTCAATAACTGGCTGAGTGATTTTCGGCAGGCCATGCCGCTCATAATTGACATTCATAAAGCCCACGTCAAAGGTGGCATTATGGGCAACGAGGACACTGTCCTGGCAAAATTCCTGAAACTCTTTCAGCACCTGCTCCAGTGGCTTGGCATTGCGGACATGCTCATCAGTAATCCCAGTCAAGTCCGTCGTAAAGGCCGACAGAGGATGCCCAGGATTGATAAACTCATCAAACTCAGCGATGATATTGCCCTTGTGCATCTTGCTGGCCGCAACTTGAATCAAGTCATTGTAGACCGCTGAAAGCCCTGTTGTTTCCACGTCAAAGACTACATAGGTCGCATCACTCAGCTCCATGTCCACTTCATTGTAGACGATGGGCACCCTGTCTTCTACAATATTGGCCTCCATGCCGTAAATCAGCTGGATACCAGCTTTCTTGGCAGCCTTGTAGCCATGGGGAAAGCTCTGCACATTGCCATGGTCGGTAATGGCGACAGCCTTGTGGCCCCACTTGGCGGCCGTTGCCACGATTTCCTCCACCTCAGGCAGGGCGTCCATAGTAGACATATTGGTATGGGCGTGAAACTCAACCCGCTTCTGGCCCTCAGGCATCAAATCCTTGCGCTCATAGTGGGTAACGGCCTGCACATCCTGCACATTCATCGTCAGGTCGCGGGTGAAATTGTTCATCTCCACATTTCCCCGCACACGCAGCCAGGCACCTTTCTTAATCATGTCAAACTTCTTGGCTTCTTCTTCGTTTTTCATCCATTTCTGCAAGGAGAAGCTGGAAGTGTAGTCTGTCATCTTGAAATTGAGCAAGACCCGGCCGGTCCGAGTAACTTTCTGCTCCAGATCAAAGACCATTCCTTCAAAGACCAGACGGTTTTCTTCAGTCTGAACTTCAATCATAGGGGTAATCTCTGCCTTGTCTAGCTTTGGCTTAGCCGCAGCCTTGCGAGCTTGGAAGTCATAGGCTGGCTTTTCCTCTGGCGGTGGTGCCATCTGCTGTAGGGATTCCATGGCTTTGAGCGCCTCTTCATTGGCCGCCTGGACAATCTTGTCATTCTCCGCCTGGAAATTCTCCGCTTGCTGCTGGGTCAGCTCATCGCTGTGCTGAACCTGACAGGTCAACTGAGGAAAGCCGTACTTGACCAGCTGCTGGCTGAGATTGGGAAGATGATTCTTGCGAAAATGCTCCGTATCAATGGTTGAAGCTCCCTCAATCAACAGCTTGTCCCCATCCAAATGAACCCGCAAATCCTGATACAGACTCTTGAAGCCATGGCTGGCACATGGACCTTCCTCAAAGGCCAGCTGGTAATATGCCTGCAAGAGCTCATCCGATACCTGGGGAGCCTGACAGTGAATTTCAAAAATAGCTTGATTGCCTGTCTTCGAAAACTCTTGAGCTAGGCGTTTCTGCAATTCTCGAAAAATCTCAATGGGCAGAATATTCGCAAAAGAAAAATGAAACTCCCAGACCCGACTGACCTTGTGGACCAGAACCTTCTCAATTTCTGCATTCAAAAAGGCCTCTGAATTTCTCATTTCCAGTGGCATATCCAGCTGATTCATTAAAATTTCAAACTTGTTTGACATGACATTTCCTCGTACAGTAGTGACCCTATTTTACCATAAATCAGCACTTTTTTCGACAGAAAAAGGACAGGCAATGCTCAGCTCCCCATATAATTATCAAGACTTTTTTCTTGGTCCTAAGTTATGATATAATAGAAAAAACATTTACCTAAAGGAGTCTTAACTGTGAAGAAAATCTTACTAGCTAGCATCTGTCTACTGACCCTAACTGCTTGTAGCACGACCAGTCAGAATAAGCAAGAAAATACACCCAAGCAAAGTCAGAGTCAAAGTAAAACCAAAGAAGAAAAGACACAGACGAAAACTTTTTCTAATAAAATTGATGAGTATTATACTAATTCAGTTAAACTTTTCTATACTAAAGACAAGATCCTATCTTTCCAGCTCATTTCCAGCCAAGCCATCCCTGAAGAAAATCAAAAAATGAGCGTTGAAGAATTAACGAAATCCTATAGAGAAGATCTTAAGAAAAGTCCCATGATTGAAAATCAAGAAAAGCTAAAAGGACTTAAAATTCATCTTAAAATTTCTGAAGACAAGAAAAACGCTATAGCCATTTTTGACTTTGATCTCAATAAAATAGATCAAGAACAGTTGATTCAATCAGCAAGTGACTCTGAAAGTAGTCAGACTTTCTTCAGGAAACTTCAAGATAAACCAGAAGTTGTCTTTGATTATTTGAAGGGGCAAGGACTTAAAGAAGAATAAAAAAGCTTTCTGAGTGATTTAACTTTATAGTTAATGCTCAGAAGGCTTTTCTGTTTATTTTTAAATCCCAAAGGGGCAATATGCTATCTTAAGACTGCTTCTGCCAAGGCTTTTTGGATAGCGATGACGCTGCGGTCGCTGGTAAATTGCAGGACTTCTGCTGGCTCTTGAGCGCTGGAAACCCAAATTTTCAGCTCGGCATCTAAGTCGAAATGGCCGGCTGTTTCCACTGAGAAGCGACTGATAGAGCGATAAGGAAAAGACTTATAAGAAGTCTTTTTGCCAGTCATTCCCTGCTTGTCGACCAAGATTAAACGCTTATCTGTAAAGACAATCAAGTCACGAATGAGGCTAAAAGCCAGTTCCACATTCTCTGTTGTTGTCAGAATATCCTCTAATTGTCTTTCTGTTTTTTCAATATCTTTCTGAGAGGCATTGCCTAATAAACCGCTGAATAATCCCATCATTCGGTCCTCCAATCTATTTTTTCCTACTATAGCATTTTCACCTCCAATAAGCAAAAGAAAACCGCCAGATAAAACTGGCAGTTTGTTTTATTTTGTCAAAATAGACAAGGTTTCTAGCAGATTATCGGAGTGGACTTCAATGGTATCGCCAGTAGCTTTAATCTTGACTTCGACAATGCCTTCTGCAGCTTTCTTACCAACTGTCACACGGATTGGGAGACCAATCAAATCGCTGTCACTGAACTTAACACCAGCACGCTCATTGCGATCATCCACCAAGACCTCATAACCAGCACTTAGCAAGTTAGCCTCGATTTTGTCAGTTAGAGCCACGGCTTCCTCGTCCTTGACATTGACCGGAATCAAGTGCACATCAAATGGTGCTAGCTCTTTCGGGAAGTTGATGCCCCAAGCATAGCGGAATTCACCCTTAGGTGTTTTATTGACAAAGAGACGGGCATGCTGCTCCATAACAGCAGACAGGAGACGGCTGACACCGATTCCGTAGCAACCCATAATCATCGGTACTGCTCGTCCATTTTCGTCCAAGACATTAGCGTTCATGCTGTCAGAGTAGCGAGTTCCCAGTTTGAAGATGTGCCCAATCTCAATACCACGAGCAAACTTGAGGACACCTTGGCCGTCTGGCGAAATTTCACCTTCACGAACCTCACGGATATCCACATACTCAGCGGTAAAGTCACGACCTGGATTGACACCGGTCAAGTGGTAACCATCTTCGTTAGCGCCAACCACAGCGTTAGCCAGGTCTTGCACCTTGCGGTCAGCGATGATTCTCACGCCTTCTGGCAGATTGACTGGCCCTAGTGAGCCAAATCCCGCACCCAAGAGCTGACGGACTTGATCTTCACTCGCCACATCAAAGAAATCCGCTGCCAAATGATTTTTCAGCTTGACTTCATTAAGCTGGTCATTGCCGACCAAAAGTGCTACGACAGGAGACTCGTCAGCCATGTAAACCAAGGTCTTGATTGTCTGGCTTTCATCTAGCCCAAGGAAGGCAGCAACTTCGTCAATGGTCTTGCAGTCAGGCGTTGAAACGCGGTCAACTTCTTCCTCAGTCACGACACGTCCTGCTGGCTTGTATTCATCCGTCGCCATTTCAAGGTTGGCAGCATAGCTAGACTCACTGGAGTAGGCAATAGTATCCTCACCAGATACCATCCAGCTGGTCAATTCTGTCCGAATAGCTTCCTGAACATCCTCAGGAATTTCATCAAAGCTGGCTACAGACTTGTCCAAGACAACCCAGCGATTCAAATCTGTCCGGTCTGGCGTAATAGCCATGAATTCTTGGCTGTCCTTGCCCCCCATGGCACCACCATCGCCGATAATGGCTTTGAAATCCAGCTCGTTGCGGGTAAAGATTTTCTCATAGGCAGACTTGTATTCATCATAAGCTACATCCAAGCTGTCATAGTTAGCGTGGAAACTGTAGGCATCTTTCATGATAAACTCACGCGTCCGCAAGAGCCCGTTACGAGGACGCTTTTCATCACGGTATTTAGGCTGAATCTGATAGAGATTGAGCGGCAGCTGTTTGTAGGATTTAACCGAATCACGGACGATAGCCGTAAAGGTTTCCTCATGGGTTGGCCCTAGGATAAAGTCTGATTTCTCACGATTTTTCAGCTTGTAGAGGTCTTCACCATAGGTCTCATAACGGCCAGACTCGCGCCAGAGGTCTGCACTGAGCAGGGCTGGCGCCAGCATCTCCACTGCACCAATCTTGTCAAACTCTTCCCGCATGATTCTTTTGGCTTTTTCAATCACGCGATTGGCCAGCGGCAGATAAGAATAGACCCCAGCTGAAACCTGACGGACATAGCCAGCCCGCAGCATCAGAGCGTGACTGATTACTTGAGCATCGCTAGGCATCTCACGCAGGGTTGGAATTAACATTTTACTTTGTTTCATAAAAACAAAACTCCTTGACTTTCATTGAATAATTTCTTTTTCATGGCTTCAAGAACCTTAGGCTCTTAGAAGAATAATTTCATAATATCGTTCCAGGTAACGGCAATCATCAGGATGACCATAATAGCCACTCCAGACAGAGTGATATAGGTCTCCGTTTCTCTTTTCAGCGGTTTTCTGCGGATAGCCTCCAGAATATTGAGGACGATTTTTCCGCCATCCAAGGCTGGAATGGGAATCAGGTTGAAAATACCGATATTGAGCGACAGCATGGCCAAAAGGCTGAGGACTGCTGGCAAGCCTTGCTCTGCAGCCTGACTGCTGAAATTGTAAATAGCGACTGGTCCACCCAGCTTATTGATATTGAAATTGAAGACGATATCTTTCAGAGCTGACAAAATGCGCACCGTAGTAGACCAAGCTGCAGTAAAACCGCCAACTACCTTGTCCCAAAAGCCTGTCTTGACCGTTGGAGATACCCCTAGCAGATAACGATTGCCGTCTTTTTTAGGCTGTACGGTAATCTCTTTCGTTTCGCTGCCGTGTTTGTAGGTAACAGACAAGGTCGGCGCTTCCTTGCTCTTGCCTGTGATTTTCGCCAGAGCACTGGTTAGATCCGCCCAATTGTTAATCTCATAGTCATTAATCTTAAGGATTTGGTCATTATTTTGAACCCCAGCAGCTGCTATAGCACTACCATCCATAACTTGGAAATGATTGCTGTTTTCATCGCGAACGCCGCCCTGAACAAAGGCCAGCAGCATAAATACCAGCACACTCAGGATGAAGTTATTCATAGGCCCAGCAAAGTTGGTGATGAGACGGCCCCAGATACTAGCATTTTGATACTGAACGTCCAGCGGTGCAATCCGCACCTCAGTGCCGTCTTCTTCAACAATCGTTGCATCATGATCTACTGCATAAGTCTTGAGCTCGTCAAGGACAAGACCAGTGATTTCCAGCTTTTCCTCAAAGTCAAAGCCAGTCACATTCATGGGCAGAGCTGTCTGGTCAACCTTTTTGCCAGAGAGATTGATACGAACCACCTTTCCCTCTGCATCCAAGGTCAGACTAGCCGGTGTTCCCACCTTAATGTCAGTGGAGTCTTCCCCCCAGCCGGCCATGCGCACATAGCCCCCCAAGGGTAAGATCCGAATCGTGTAGGCCGTCCCGTCCTTGCCAATATGGGAGAAAATCTTGGGTCCCATGCCGATAGCGAACTCTCTGACCAAAATGCCGGACTTCTTCGCAAAGTAGAAGTGTCCGAACTCATGGACCACCACAATGATCCCAAAAATAATAATAAAGGTTATAAACTGCATGGACTTCTATATTTTACCTTTCCTAGAAATCTTATTTTTTCTTTAAATCAAAGAAGGAGCAGAAAACGGCCAAATACCGAGCTTCCCGCTCCTGCATAGCTGACACTCTTGAAAATAAGTTAGAAGCTCAATTCAAAATTTTTGAGCTCCAAATCCCAGTTTCTTCTCAGATTGTGCGGTCGTTAGACAAGCTTGCCGTCCCTTGCTTTCAGCTATGCTCGACTGTCTTAGAACAAGCCGAAGAAATGCATCAGCGGAAAGACGAAGAGAAGGCTGTCAAAACGATCCAAAACACCGCCGTGGCCAGGAATGAATTTACCAGAATCCTTGACCCCGAAATGACGCTTGACTGAGCTTTCGACCAAATCACCCAACTGACCGGCAATACTAAAGAGCACTGCCAGAATCAAAAAGACAAAGGCATTATAAGGTGCGTACACTTGCGGTCGAACCAACATAAAAATCCCAGTCACTAGAACGGCTGATAGAATGCCGCCCAGGCTTCCTTCAATAGTCTTATTAGGAGAAACTCTCGGCGCCAGCTTTCTTTTCCCAAAACGCACCCCGACCAGATAAGCTCCGCTGTCAGTAGCCCAGACGATAAAGAGAGCTAGCAGGACCTTGTCAATATTCATCAAGCGGGCATCAATCAAGGCATTAAAACCAAGACCGACATAAAAACTAGCTGCAATCGGATAAGCCGCATCTTCAAAGGTATAGTTGGAACCTAGAACAGTAGAAATCAGCAGAAGGAAGACGACCAAGCCATAGGCCACGACATTGCCATCCACCGGCAGAAACTTCAGATAGTTCTCCAGGGGCAGGGTTAGGACAAAGGCTGCCAGCATGGCTAAGACACCTTCGATGGTCGCTGTCGGCAGACCTTTCATTTGGAGGAATTCATGCACCGCAAGCATAGCCAGCAGGCCCACAAAAATCTGAAAGATAACTCCTCCTGTCAATACCAGAGGAATAAAAATAGCAAGAGCGATTCCTCCAAAGATTAGACGTTTTTGTAAATTTTTACTCATACTCTTTTACTTTCTCCCTTAAACACCGCCAAAGCGTCGATTCCGACGGCTGTATTCTGCAATTGCAGCCTTCAAAGCCTTCTCATCAAAGTCAGGCCAGAGAATATCCGTAAAATACAGCTCACTGTAGGCTGACTGCCAAGGCAGAAAATTACTGAGGCGCAACTCTCCACTGGTCCGAATCACCAAATCCGGATCGCGTAGCATCTTAGGCAAGTTGCTGGTATAGAGGTAGTTGCCAATGACTTCCTCAGTAATGTCACCGGGGCTGAGTTTGGCATCCAGAACATCCTGAGCAATTAGTTTAACCGCCTGATTGATCTCATATCGACCACCGTAGTTTAGGGCAAAATTGAGAATCAAGCCTGTATTGAGCTTGGTCAGGCTTTCGGCCTTTTCCAGAGCTTCAAATGTCGCCTTAGGAAGCTTAGCCGTATCACCAATCATCTGGATTTTAACATTGTTCTTGTGCAGATCCGGCACATAGCGGTCGTAAAATTCAACCGGCAGATTCATAATAAAAGAAACTTCCTTTTCCGGCCGAGACCAATTTTCCGTTGAAAAGGCATAGACAGTCAAGACCTGAACACCCATTTCCTTGGCAGCAATCGTCACCCTTTGCAAGGTTTCCATGCCAGCCTTATGACCGAACACGCGCGGTTGCATCCTTTTTTTGGCCCAGCGGCCGTTGCCATCCATAATGACAGCAATGTGTTTGGGAACATTCAGCGGTGCGTTCAGTTTTTCTTTTTTCTTAAAACTAAACATACTTTTTATCCTATTTAAAGTTTTGTCAGTTCATTATATCATAAATCCTTGGAATGTGGGCAATTCATCCGCTTTTTCAAACCCGAGGATATAAAATAAGGACAGAATGTCAACCAGAGAATCCAAACTCACCCAGCCTGTCCAAACTGCGAGGCAGATAAGGTTGCAATCAAACACCTCCTAAACGTATGAGTCAAAACAAAAAAACAGCCCGCAAGCTGTTTATTTCTTTACTCTTCAATCGCTGATTCTTCCTCGGGAAGGTCAAGGCTTCCTTCACCGCCAGCAACAGCAGGAGTGCCCTCAGTCAATGGCAGTACAGTTTTAATAGCTGTCAGTTCAAAGGTCAGGTAAACACCGTCCACATCCAGAACAACTGTTTTCTTGTCTGTGTCCACTTCATCTACTGTTCCGTATAAACCGCCGATGGTAATGACTTCATAACCCTTTTGCAGCTTGTTAAGGCTTTCCATACGCTGCTGAGCCTGTTTCTTTTGGGCACGCATCTGGAAATAAGTCATCCCTACCAGTACAACCGCAAATACAATAAGCATAATTGGATTCATATCTTTTCTCCTTCGAATGTCATATATGAACTACTATAGCAGATTTCCCTTATTTTTACAAGACGATTCTGACTTTTCAGGCAAAGTCCGTCTCAAGTCGGATGAAGCATGACTGGCCTAACCACATTTTTTAAAAAGTAAAAATCAGGATGACTAACACCCTGATTTTATGTCTTTTTATTTAAGATTTTTAACAACTTCTGCTACATGCTCAACTGTAAAGCCATATTCTTCCAGAACCTTGCCTGCTGGAGCAGATGCACCGAACTGGTCGATTCCGATAACTGCACCGTCCAGACCGACATACTTGTACCAAGGCTGGCTGGCTGCCATCTCGATCGCTACGCGGCGACGAACTGCATTTGGCAGAATTTCTTCTTTGTAGGCTGCATCTTGAGCATCAAAAAGCTCTGTTGATGGCACGCTGACAACGCGGATTTTAGCGCCTTCTGCTGCAAGTGCTTTAGCAGCTGCAACAGCCAAATTAACCTCAGAACCAGAAGCCAGCAAGATGGTATCAAAATCTGCTCCTGTTTCGTAAACGACATAAGCGCCTTTAGCTACCTTGTCAAAGTTTGTTCCTTCTTCGACTGTCAGATTTTGACGGGTCAAGATCAGAGCAGTCGGAGTGGATTGACTCTTAAGGGCCAGGTACCAAGCTGCCTGAGTTTCACGCGCATCTGCTGGGCGGAAAACAGTCAGGTTTGGAATGGCACGCAGACCAGCCAAATGCTCAATCGGCTCATGTGTCGGACCGTCTTCACCAACTGCAATAGAGTCGTGTGTGAAGACATAAGTCACTGGCAAGCCTTGCAAAGCAGACAAACGAACAGCTGCCTTAACATAGTCTGAAAAGACGAAGAAGGTTCCACCGTAAACGCGAAGCCCACCATGAAGCGCCATACCGTTAAGAATTGTTCCCATGGCAAACTCGCGCACACCAAATTGGATGTTGCGGTTGAGACGGTGGGCCTCATCCTGCAGACCGTCTTCCTTGATGTAGGTCATATTGGAATGAGCCAAGTCAGCAGAACCGCCGAGGAAAGTTGGAAGCACCTTAGCTGCTGCATTGAGAGCATCCTGACTAGAATTACGGGTCGCTTGAGAGAAGCCATTTTCAAGCACTGGGAAGTCTTCTGGCTTAATCTCTACTGGATCTTGACCAGCAATGATAGCTGCTACTTCTTCTGCCAACTCTGGATGGGCTTGCTTGTAGTCCTCTACCAGCTGTTTCCAAGCATCGTATGCCGCTGCACCACGCTCTGCCACATTTGTACGGTAATCTGCATAGACTTCCTCAGGAATCTCAAATGGCGCATAGTCCCATCCCAAGGCTTTACGAGTAGCTTCCGCTTCTTCTGCTCCCAGAGGCGCACCGTGAACTGCATTCGTTCCTTGCTTGTTTGGAGAACCATAACCGATAACAGTCTTAACTTCAATCAAAGATGGTTTCCCGGAAGCTTTAGCTTCATTGATAGCTGCATCAATCGCTGCAAGGTCTGTTCCGTCTTCGACTAAAGCAGTATGCCAGCCGTATGCTTCATAGCGGGCACGAACATCTTCTGTAAAGGAATCCTTAGTCTCTCCATCTAGGTTAATATCATTTGAATCATAGAGAACAACCAGCTTGTCCAGCTTTTGCAGACCAGCGTAAGAAGCAGCTTCAGCTGAAACACCCTCCATCAAATCACCATCACCACAGATGACATAAGTGTAATGGTCGAAAATTGGATAGCCTTCACGATTATACTTAGCAGCCAAGAAACGCTCTGCCTGAGCAAATCCAGTAGCTGTAGAAATACCCTGTCCCAGTGGGCCAGTGGTGGCATCAACACCAGCTGTGTGACCAAACTCTGGGTGACCTGGTGTCTTAGAACCCCATTGGCGGAAGTTTTTGATTTCGTCCATGCTGACATCTTTAAAGCCAGACAGATGAAGCAAGGCATAAAGCAGCATAGAACCATGTCCTGCAGACAGGACGAAGCGATCGCGGTTAATCCAGTTTGGCTCTTCTGGATTGATACGCAATTGTTTAGTAAACAAGTCATAGGCCATCGGCGCAGCGCCCATGACTACACCAGGGTGACCTGACTTAGACTTTTCAATCGCGTCAATCCCTAAAAAGCGAATGGCATTAACTGATAATTGTGACATTAGATTCTCCTTATTTTTACTAAAATCTGTTCTGACATCAGAACAGGATAAACAATGGTCGTAGAAACGATAAAAATTGTCTCATATCTATTATAAGAAAATTATCCCTATATCGCAAGATAGGGATAATCTCATCTTTTTTATAGATTTATTATAAATCTTGAAAGCGGTAACAAAAAGACCAAGAATTACACAGGCGACTGTTCACTCTTGGACTGTCAAAAAAATCTGCCCATAAGGACAGATAAAAATAATTAAGTAAGCATGAATGCTCCTAAGTTCAATTGAGTCTTAGACTTGTTTCATTAAGTTTTAGCAGAACGTAGTTTCGCTTACGCTCAAACTGCATCTATGCCTCTAAGCTCTGCTCGGCTCTGCGAGCCGGCAATCGCTAAGAAATTAGCGGAACGTAGACTTCGCTTGCGCTCAGTCTGCATCAATGCCTCTAAATTCGACTGCGCCCTCGGCTTGTCTCATTAAGAGACATAGAAAAACCCAGCTATCCAAATGGTTAGCTGGGTTAGGGTTGAGCTACATCATAGTTTTAGACTATCCTGCGGCCTTTTGATGAATGGTGATGCCATATTTTTCATGGTTTTCTTCATACCAATTAATTAAGGCCATCGCAGTTTGATAAGTAATGTTCTTAATTTTGCTGGTCCCTTTAGTTAAAGTCAGGATACTCATCTTGCTGATGTTTGCATCCGTCGCAATTCGATAACTAGTTAAGGTTCCATTAACTAACAACTGAACAACAGCCTCGACTTTCCTATAGTCGGGCATGGTTGTAATATCCAACTTTTTCATAATTAAATCCTCTCCTAAAATTTAATTTACTAATCCATTATACACTTTTTTCTGACATTTACATATATAAAAACTTGAAAATGTACAAAAAATTAGAACAYAAYYYATTGAAATGTCAACTTTTTTCATTTTTACAGACTTTTGATAGCCTTTTACCTCTATTAAATAAAAAAAGAATCAACATTATCGTCTTTTGTTACTCTGTTAGCTCTACTTTCCATACTCCTGTTTTTTTCTCCATTTCCGTATAGCTAGACCAACTGTTAAATAAAGAATAGTCGGAATCATCCCCACTGAAAGCGAGAAGAGGAAAGCTTGATTTTTTTCTACCGAGACAAAGCCTAGTAATCGTAAAGGATTTATAACCGCATCTTCCATAATATGCATAATTACCAGTGGCCAGACAGACTTAGTAAGTCTAAAAATCTCTGTGTACATGACCGTCCAGCATACAACAGTTATCATCCCGCCCGATAAGGAAGAATGTAAGACTTCCAACCGGCAAGGTATTTTGGATTTCTCTCTCAGACAGAAACTTCATATTGTAAGACAGATGCCAAATCCACCAGATAAAGCCAACAAATAGATATAGTTTTAAGTCGGATAATTTTAATTTGATTAATTGATTAGTAAGATTTGCCCTCCAAACAGATTCTTCAAAAATATTTTTTATGAATTGAGTTCCGACCTGTGTTAGCAAGATTCCAAGATAGGACGTGAACTCAACCTTCACATCTGTCACTCTGATGCCTTGTGTCATCAGTCCCAAGAGTATCACTATCATCGTAACAAGAGGGTAGACTAAAAAACTAACAAGCTATAATTTTTTTGTTATTTTTAAAATTAATGGAAAAACCAGCCTCTTTCCAGCCGTCTCCGCCAAAGCTTCGAAGAAAGATGGTACAGGTTAACGTAGTTACCAGCCAAATCAGCATCCCTAAAGAGCCACTTCCTATCTCTGTTTCTATATTTTCGTAATGAGCCTGACCGGTTACTTTATCAACAACATAACCAACCCAGCCGCTTAGAGTGCTGAGAGTAGCAAAGATAATGACATTGTGTTTAAGTGTAGTTATGGACTGTTTCATAGCAATCTGCTTTCGTCAAAAATTATTCATCTCTCTTATTTGAGAGAAGCTAGGTTGATTCGAGTCATCGACTGCTTCAGCAATATCAAGGAGAATTTAGTCGAGATGTTGGGATAGATACTAATTTATTCACAGAAAGTAATTTGGAATTCCTACTTAACAAAAAAGACCTGCCTTCATCTAAGAAGGAGGTCTTTGAAAACTTAATTGTCTTAGTAAGCTTTATTCTGCTTGCTTGTCTTTTTCAGATGCGTCAGCACCCTTTTCACGAATAACTAAGACACCATCTTCCAAATCGGCTGTCAAGTGCTTAGCATCTAGATTATCCAAGTGGAAGTCAGTCACCTTGTCACGAATTTGCTGCTCAATGACACGGCGCAGCGGACGAACACCCATGACTTGGTCATAACCAGCGTCGCGCAGGAATTCCTTAGCTGCATCAGATACAGCCAGATCAATTTCTTTCTTGCTCAAGGTTTGATTTACTTCGATCAGCATGAGGTTAACAATCTCCATCAAATCTTCTTTCTTGAGATGAGAGAACTCAATAACTGCGTTGAAACGATTGAGGAATTCTGGACGGAAGTAAGCTTTGAGTCGATCCATCAGATCAGGTTTTTCTGCATCCTCTTCCAAGCCAGCTTCGTAGCCAAAGCCAGCATTGGAAGTCGCAATGATGACCGTGTTCTTGAAGTTGACTGTATTCCCTTGACCATCTGTCAAACGACCGTCATCCAGAACTTGAAGGAGAAGGGTAATCACTTGTGGATCCGCCTTTTCAATCTCATCCAAGAGAATGATAGAGTAAGGATTGCGGCGTACACGCTCGGTCAAAGTGTTATTGTTGTCATCATATCCGACATAGCCTGCAGTCGTACCAATCAGCTTGGAAACAGCAGTCCGGTCGGAGTATTCTGACATATCCAGACGGATAATGGCCTCTTTAGTACCGAACATATCCAGAGCTAGTTGCTTAGCCAGCTCAGTCTTACCAACACCAGTTGGTCCAACAAAGAGGAAGCTTCCGATTGGACGGTTGCCTTCATCAAATCCTGCACGGTTACGGCGAATAGCTCTAGCCACGGCTTCTACAGCCTTATCTTGGCCGATAACTTTAGCTTTGAGACGGTCATTCATGCCCTTGAGGCGCTCAATGTCGCTGGCACCCATCTGAGATACTGGTACACCCGTCATCCGTTCAACAGACTCTGCTACATCGTTGACTGTAGCTGTCACCTTCATGTCCTCGGTGTGATTTTGAATTTTCTTTTCCAACTCTTCAATGCGGGTCTTGGCATTTAGAGCTGCTTCATAATCTTCTTTCTCAACAGCCGCTTCCTGCTTGTCTTTCTGTTCAGCAATCTCATTTTCAACCGCATGAACATCAGTCACTGGATGCTGGGCTGCCAAGTGGGCAGCAGTCACGTCGACCAGGTCAATCGCCTTGTCTGGCAGGCTCCGTTGTGGAATATACTGAACAGAGTAATCCACAGCCGCTTTCAGCACTTCATCCGGCAGGATGACATTGTGATGCTTTTCGTACAAGTCCCGAATACCTCGAAGGATCTGATAGGTATCTTCGGCAGATGGTGCATTGACCTTGACTTCATTGAAACGACGAGCCAGAGCTGCATTTTTGAGAATGGTGTTACGATACTCATCCTGAGTAGTAGCCCCGATGACGGTTAACTCACCACGAGAAAGCGCTGGTTTGAGAATATCCGCCATGCCCTTAGAGCCACTATCTCCACCGATAGATCCTGCTCCTAGGATTTGATGGATTTCATCAAAGAAGAGGATAATGTTGCCGGCTTCCTTGACTTCATTGACCAAGTTTTGGATATTTTCTTCAAAGCTACCACGATACTGAGTCCCAGCTTCCAGACCGGAAATATCAACAGAGATAATTTCCTTATTCTTGATGGCTGCTGGCACATCACCGTTAACGATGGCCTGAGCCAATCCTTCTACGACAGCTGTCTTACCAACTCCGGCATCTCCGACCAGAACCGGATTATTCTTAGTCCGGCGAGAAAGGATTTCAGCAGTTTCTTGTATTTCCTTATTGCGCCCAATGACTGGATCTAACTTGCCATCACGCGCTTCCTGAGTCAGATTGCGACCCAGCTTAGCTAGGATACCATCCTGCTTAGGTCCATGAGCAGCAGCTTGTCCAGTCTGCTCACCTGTTCCCTGACCAGGGAGCTTGCCAGTAGCCCGATACTGAGCAAACTCTTCTGGTGTGACCTCTCTACCATTAATCAAGTAGCGCCGGTGTTCGCTGTTGTAGCCACCCATGCGTCCCATAAGTTGGTTGAAAAGGTCATCCATATTGTTAAAATTGTTGTAGTTGTTGTTCATAGCATTACCTCGCTTTTTTCATATTTTGCTTTACATAATTTTTGTTTTTACCAAAGTTTCAGATAAGAAATCTCTTCCTTATCTACTATAAATTTTCATTTGGGAGATCTTCTCCTATCTATTATTTTACATAACTTATTTCATTTCCAAAAATCAAGACTGATTCAGTCTCTATTTTTATGAGTTAATTAAATCTCTTTCAGAAGAAGATGATTTTACATAACTTTTAATCCTCCCAAAAATAATTGCCTTCCGGCTGTATTCATATCTTCTGATTAAATTTACGTAAACTTTTTTGTTTACAGTTGTAATTCTATCACGATAAAATCTATTTGTCAATAGATTTTACATAATTTTTTAAAATAAATTTACAAATGTAATCAAAATTATCATTAAGGTTCTTTTCATTCCTATAAAACAAGCCCTGCAAGCTAGAGTCATGCAGAGCTTTGTTTATTTCAGCAGAATTTTTTCGTTCTTAGAAGAGTTCTTTATATAAAGCAATCGTTTCTTCTAGAGTTGGCATGAATGGATTGCCTGGCGCACAAGCATCAATCAAAGCGTTTTTAGATAGGTATTCAAAATCAAAGTCTTTTTCATCGATACCAAGTTCAGTAAGTTTCTTCGGAATACCAACCGTTTCAGACAGTTTTTCGATTTCAGAAATAGCATAAGCAGCGCATTCTTCGTCAGTCTTGCCTTCGATTTGCAGACCAAGAGCTTTGGCAACATTGCGGAAAGCTTCTGGTACCCGTTTAGCATTTTCACGCTCTACAACTGGCAGGAGCATGGCACAGCAGACACCGTGTGGCAGATTGTAAACTGCCCCAAGCTGGTGAGCCATAGAGTGAACATAACCTAGACCAGCATTGTTAAAGGACATACCACCAAGGAAGATGGCATTCACCATGCCTTCACGCGCTTCAATATCATAGCCATTTGCAACCGCACGAGGAAGGTATTCCTTGATAAGTTCAATAGCTCCGATAGATAATTTCTTGGTTACGCCGTAGGCTCCTGGTGTGACGAGAGCTTCGACCGCGTGAGTCAATGCATCCATACCTGTTGCTGCTGTGAGGGCGGCTGGTTTGGATACCATGAGTTCGGGGTCATTGACTGAGATCAGGGCCAAGCTATTCTTGTCCACCATAACCATCTTAACCTTGCGTTCTTCATCTGTGATGACATAGTTAATGGTAATTTCAGCTGAAGTTCCCGCTGTAGTATTGATTGCCACTACTGGCAGACCTTTCTTAGCAGACTTGTGCAAGCCTTCGTAGTCTTGTGGTTTACCACCATTTGTCGCAATAACTGAAATACAGCTAGCCGCATCCTGAGGTGAACCTCCGCCGACACTGATGATGAAGTCACAGTTGTGTTCCTTGAGAGCAGCTACACCATCCATGACGTTCTTACAAGTCGGGTTTGGCTCAACATCGCTGAAGACCACATACTGGATGCCTTCCGCATCTAGTGGTGCTAGGATTTGCGGCAGGATATCACTGCCTTCGATAAACTTATCCGTCACCAGCAAGGCCTTGCTATAACCCAGCTCCTTAACATAAGGCCCAACTTCCTTGACAACACCTTTGCCAATAAGATTGACATCGGGTACGTAAAATGTAGACATATATTTTCTCCTTTACAATTCATATTGTTAATATAATGATACTGCAAAAAGCAGATTTTTGCAAAATTTTTGTGATTTTTTTAACAAGTTATTTGATAAAAAAAGCAAAGAAAGCTCCAGATAAAGATGAGGAACAAGGACACTCCTTTTTAGAAGCAGCCTTGTCCACCTCTTACCTGTTTTTTCATTAGCTGGTAATGACACCTTTTTTCAAAATGATATTGCCGTACAGAGCTCCCTCGCCCGTTTGGATGACCAAATAAGCTTTTTCTGCCTGCTCATAGAAAGCAAAGCGTTCAAATTCTTTAATGGCTGTACCTGGATAGTGCTTTTCTAACAAAACCTTGTAGTCTTCCCAGATGACTGGTATAGTCGTATCTCCCGGCACTACCTGCATAAGACCTGCTTGGTAATCACTATAAGTATCCAAGGGCAGGACAGTCAAGATAGCATCTAGCAGTGCTGGAACTCCGTGGCCGTCACAGCGAACAACCCGCTGACCAATCCGATGGGCAGGGAAGTTTGCATCAGCAATGACCACTTCATCCCCGTGGCCCATCTCCATCAGATACTTGACCAATTCTGGACTTAAAATAGTTGGAATATGCTTTAACATCTAGCTTCCTACTTTCATACTTGCTTGAAATTCTTGATAGGATTGAGCCAAGTCTGAGCCTTCTTGAGCTTGGTATTGCTTGGTCTTTTCTGAATCCTTGACGAGCTTTTGGGCAGCCTGGCGATCTTGAATCTCACCCAAGGTCAAAAGCTGTGCCAAGATATTTCCCAAAGCACTGGCTTCAATCGGCCCTGTTAGGACTGGTTTCTGGCTCACATCAGCTGTCAGCTGGCAGAGCAGTTCATTTTGGATACCGCCGCCGACCATGTGAATCTGCTCGATTTTCTGACCGGTCAGGCTCTCAATTTGCTCCACGGTTTGACGATAGGCAAAAGCGAGACTTTCCAAGACCACTCGGACAACCTCTCCTTTGCTTTGCGGAACAGGCTGGTTGGTCATATGGCAACGCTCCTTGACCTTAGCCTCCATGTCTCCCGGAGCTGCAAAAATAGCATCATTGGGGTTAATCCAAGAGCGATTATTCGTGACGTTTCTTGCTAGTGTTACCATTTCATCAAAGCTGATGTCCTCTCCTTGCAAGCGCCAGTCCCGCTGCAGTTCTTGGATAATCCAGAGCCCTGTCGTATTCTTCAAAATCCGATAGCGTCCGTCAAAGCAGCCTTCATTGGTCAGATTGGCCGCTAAAGCTTCCTGGCTGGTCACAGGATTCGGAGATTCTAGACCAACCAGAGACCAAGTACCGCAAGAGATAAAGGCTGTTGGCTGCTCACTGGCATAAGGAATAGCCAGAACAGCTGCCGCTGTATCATGACCAGCACCTGCAATGACATCAAAAGGCTCAATTTTCAGCTCTTGTGTAATCCGTGGCGACAGGCTTCTCAGGACTCTTCCTCCCTGTATCACCTCACCAAACCACTTTTTAGGAATCTCCAGCGTCTCAAAAACGCTGTCAGACCATGTCTGAGAATTGATATTGAGCAAACCGCTGCTGCTGGCAATAGTGTACTCGCTGGATAAAACACCTGACAAAAGATAGTTAATCAAATCCGGCATGAAGAGCACGCGCTCTGCAACTCTTGCCAAATGGGGCTTTTCCTGCAAATCAGCGAATATTTGCAGGACTGTATTAATGCAAGCAGGCTGTACACCTGTCTCCTCAAAAAGCGCTTCTTTGTTGATTTTCTTATAAAAAGTTTCTTCGTATTGGCCCATACGATTGTCGCGATAACAATGCGGCTGGTAGAGCAAATCTCCGTTTTGGTCTAGGTAGGCATAATCCACTCCCCATGTATCAACGGATATGGATCGAATAGGAATCCCATCTGCTGAAGCTTTCTTGATCCCAATCTTGATTTCTCCAAACAGATGCAGGATATTCCAATAAAGACCGTCATTCACGTTCATCGGCTCGTTTTTGAACCGATGAACTTCTGATAGCTGGATACTATGGCCATTGTAAA
Source organism: Streptococcus sanguinis (assembly GCF_020729765.1). Classification (GTDB taxonomy): domain Bacteria; phylum Bacillota; class Bacilli; order Lactobacillales; family Streptococcaceae; genus Streptococcus; species Streptococcus sanguinis_Q. The sequence goes on from NZ_JAJEPD010000060.1 coordinate 22,263, forward strand.
TTGCTTGCATGACACGACCTGAACTAGCACCTAGGTCAATGGCCAGTAATTTCATCAATGTCATTCTCATCTCCTCCAATACACCGATCTTTACAAACGATTTTGATTATTGGTAAAGCAATGGTTTGATTTCATCAGAGTCGATGTTCTTGGCATCATACCATTTTGATCCAGTGTCTACATCTTTAACTTCTTTTCCTTGAGCCGCTTCAATAGCTAATTTTACAGATTGATAGCCGATTTGAATCGGATCTTGCGTAACAGATCCTACAAAGAGACCGTTGCGAATTGCATCTTGCTGCAAGGCACCTGAGTCAAAACCGACAGCCAAAATCTTGTCTGCACCGAGCTTAGATTCCTTGAAACTGCCATTTGCGTTGATAATAGCTTTAGCTGCAAATTCATTTGAAGCGTAAATAGCGACTGTATCTGATTTTTCAAGCACAGTGGATGCTTCAGTCTTACCTGCCGCATCGTCTACTTGAGCTGGTACACGAACTTCAATGATAGCTTTGGCATCTGATTCAGAGACATTGTTTTTGAATTTATCGTGACCAACAACTGCAGTCTTGATGCCTTTCTTTTCTAGCAACTCAACCATCTTGTCAATAAAACCGGAAGTCCGTTGTGTGATAGAAAGTGAGTTTGCTTCTTGGGAAACCACTCCGATACGAATCGGTTTGTCACTCAATTTCTTTTCTAACAATGGGAACAAGTGTTCTGCTGCATTGGCTCCAGCAGCATGGTTGTCTGTAGAGGCGGTTGCTTTGATTGCACCGTCTGGTGCACCTGGAACCCCTGAGTCAAATCCAATCAGCGGGATATTCTTAGCTTGAGCTTGTTTAATAGCGTCTAGCTCTGATTCGGTGTCAAGTGCTGCTAGGGCAATCGCATCTGGATTTTTGTTAATGGCATTGTTCAACTGCTCCAATTGTTCTGCGATAGCGGTTTCATTTTGAGGGCCGACAAAAGTAATCTTAGCGCCAAATTCATCTGCCGCTTGTTCAGCACCCTTATTAACGGCTTTCCAGAAGTCATGTTGGAAACCTTTGGCAATTACTTCTACCCGATAGTCTCCACCCTTGCTGTTTGTAGCTTTGTTGTTGTCTTTCTTAGAAGAACAAGCAACTAGTCCAATCGCAGCAGCAGCAAGAAGTGCCGCAGTAGCAAATTTAAATGATTTTCTCATGATAAAAGCTCCTATTATGTTTTATACACTCATATATATGATAGCGAGGGCTGTACTTATTTCTTCTTATTCTTGCGAATGAAAATATCAAAATAAACAGCGACAATAACAACGAAACCAGTAATAAAGAGTTGATAGTGGGGTTGTAGGTCGATATATGGCAAACCAATTTTCAGGACTGACATGATGAAGACCCCGATAATGGTACCAATAACAGATCCGACACCACCAGCTAGAGAAGTTCCCCCTACTACGACACCGGCAATTGCATCAAGCTCCATACCGTTACCAGTACCTGGCAGAATCGTAGAGTAGGTGGCCGCATAAGCAACAGCAGCAAGTCCTGCTGACAAACCGCCTATGACATAGGCCATGCCTTCCCATTTGACGACATTGACCCCTGACAGACGAGTGGCTTCTTTATTGGAGCCAATCGCGAAGATATAGCGGCCAATTTTTGTCTTGTTCAATACTACCGCAGCAAGGACAGCTACAAGCACCAGCACGATCAAGCCTGTCGGAAAATTATCCTGAGTTCGGAATAAATCTTTGTACCAACCTTCACCTGTTCCACGAAGAGGGAAGGTCACACTTTGCACATTTGAGACAATAGAACTCAGACCGCGGGAAATCATCATCGTACCCAGCGTCGCGATAAAGGGCGGCAAACCGAACTTTGCGACCATGATTCCATTCAGCAGGCCGAATAATCCTCCAATGACTAGAATAGCCAGCAAAGACAGCCAGAGCGGCCAGCCCATCTTGGTATGAAGGACACCCCCGATAATAGCCGAGCACATCATCACCGTACCAATAGAGAGGTCAATACCACCTGTAATGATGACAAATGTGACCCCAATGGCAAGGAAACCAATGTAATATGACGCATCTAAGATACTGACTACCGTATCAAACGAACGAAATGATTCGCTGGAGATGGCAAAGAAGGCAAAGATTACCACCAAGGCAATCAAGGCAATCAGCTTTTGTAAACCAACTGTTTTTTCTAATTTCATCCATAAGGATTGTTTCTCTTCCATACGTAAACACCTCTGTTTTCACTTTTAACGGTCAGTCGCTAGCGCCAAGATTCTCTCTTGTGTTGCTTGGCTAATATCCAGCTCACCCGTTTTTCTACCTTCACACATGACTACGATTCGATCGCTCATCCGTAAGATTTCCGTCAGTTCTGACGAAATCATAATAATGGATTTGCCTTGAGCAACCAGATCATTCATCAGTGTGTATATTTCACTTTTGGCACCGACATCAATTCCTCGTGTCGGCTCATCAAAGATTAAAATATCGCTATTTTGTTCCAGCCATTTGGCAATGACTACTTTCTGCTGGTTTCCTCCCGAAAGATTGCGGACCAGCTGTTTGGATGACGGTGTCTTAGTATGTAAAGATTGAACAAACTGATCACTTGCCTTGACAATAGCACCATCATCAATCAAGCCAGCCTTGATATACTTATCAAGATTGGTTATAACCGTATTGTTGGCAATGGTCATGTCCACGATACAGCCAAAGCGCTTGCGGTCTTCAGATAAGTAACCAATCCCTTCCCGAATGGCATCTTGGGGAGAATTGATGCTTACTTCTTTGCCATTTATAACAATGGAACCGCTTTCTTTTTTGTCCGCACCAAACAGCAAACGGGCAACTTCTGTCCGACCGGCTCCCATCAATCCTGAGAAGCCTAGAATTTCACCCTTATGGAGTTTGAAACTCACATCTTTAACGGCCGTTCCAGCACAGAGGTTTTTCACCTCCAGCACCACAGGAGCATCTTCTGCTACTGTTGACGCAGCCTTAGGATCTTCATAAATCGTCCGTCCAACCATCATAGAGATGATTTCATCCTTGGTGGTATCTTTGGTATTGACCGTGCCTACATACTCACCGTCCCGCATAACAGTCACGCGGTCTGTGATTCGGGCAATCTCATCCATCCGGTGAGAAATGTAGATAATACCAACACCTTTTGCACGCAGGTCGTCGATGATGACAAAGAGCTCATTGATTTCCGATTCAGTCAAAGCTGCTGTCGGTTCGTCAAAGACAATCACCTTGGCATCCATTGAGAGGGCCTTGGCAATTTCGACCATTTGTTGTTTCCCAACTGTCAGATTTCCTACTTTTTCAGTCGGGTTGATGTCTAGTTTTAAAAGACTAAAGAGTTCTTTTGCTTTCTTAATACTGGATGCATCGTTAATAAAGAAGCTGCCTTGAACTTCTTCCCGTCCTATAAAGATATTTTGAGCCACTGTTAGATGGTTCATCATATTCAATTCTTGGTGAACGATAACGATTCCTGCGTCCATTGCTTCCTTGGGCTTGGAATAGACCACCTCTTCTTGATTGTAATGAATGTTACCCTCATTTGCTCCATAGATACCAGTCAAGACCTTCATCAAAGTGGATTTACCAGCCCCATTTTCACCCATTAGAGCATGCACTTCACCAGCCCGCAAGTCAAAATTGACCCCTTTTAAGGCTCGGACTGGACCGAAGCTTTTAACAATGCCCTTCATTTCTAATATGACAGGATGATCCATGCTACTCACCTACCTGTTCCAGTTTTGCAATTCTTGCTTTTAAATCTTCGATTTCTTCTATTTGATTGAGAAATACGGCGGCCAATTCGAGTAATAAATGGCTATTCATAAAATGGTCCTGAGCATGGACCGCCAGCAGACTTGGAGGATTGGCTTGACCACTCAGTTCAGACTGGATAAGGCTGGTCTGTAAGTTGTGAGCCTCCACGCTGAGTTTTCTCGCTTGTTCCAACTCAGCATTTGCTTCTTCCTTCTGACCTGACTGAGCCAACTCCAAACTCTGCATGACTTGCGCAGTCACTTTACTACTCTTGATAATCAGTCGCATCAGCTCTTGGCTTGAGCCTTTGTCTTGTCCTGCCATAGGCCTAGTCCATCAATACTTCAGCCTGACGAAGTACTTCTTCGCCTCTCATCAACTCGAAATCTTCATCACTAATGACTGCGACTGGCACCTGTAGGCTTGCTTTAGCCTTTTCTTCTAAATAGGCTAATTGCGGACTGAGCAATAAGACATCAATATTCTTCAAGTTATTCATACCCGTAATCCCAATGGAATAAAAGGAATAATCCAATTGGTCACGATGAATAACTTCATTGATTCGCTCTACCAGCATACTTGTTGTTAAGCCACCTACGCAGGCTAGAATAATTGTCTTGGTCATCTAAGCTACTCTCTTTCTATTGGGTAGGCTGCATGCCCAGAAAGAGGCACGCCCACCCAAAATCTTTATTTATGAATTGGCCCTAATAATTGGCAAGCACGGTAGTCGGCTGATTCCAAATCTTCTGTGCCAAACAGTGACCAGTTCTTGGGACGGAAGATGTCTTCCTCTGGCACATTGTGCATATTGACTGGGATACGCAGCATAGAAGCCAGCGTAATCAAATCCGCTCCGATATGGCCATAGGTGATAGCACCGTGGTTTGCTCCCCAGTTGTTCATAACATCATAGACAGACTTGAAGGCACCTTTTCCTGTCAAACGCGGTGCAAACCAAGTGGTTGGCCAGCCCGGATCTGTTCGATTATCCAAGGTATGATGCACTTCCTCTGGCAATTCCAAAGTATAACCTTCAGCGATTTGTAAGACCGGACCTACACCTTTAAGGATGTTCAAACGTACCATGGTCACAGGCATATCGCCCTTGGTCAAGAAGCGAGTAGAGAAGCCGCCACCACGGAAGTATTCGCGATTGGCTGGTGGGAAGTCTGTATTTTCAAGCATCGCATCTACTTCGCTTTGTTCCAATTCCCAGAATGGCTTGATGACTGGCTTGCCGTCTCGACTGGCTTGCCCCGTTCCATCCAGAGTACAAGAGCCAGAGTTAATCAAGTGCAGGAAGCCGTCAGCTACCTGACCTTCTAACTGATGCCCTGTAACACGTTCTACCGCTTCTGGACTCCAATAAGTCCGGACATCTGCGAAGATTTGCGGTGTATTTGTCAAGAGATAGTTAAAGAGCATAGACACACCGTTGAGCGAGTCATTTTCTGTCGCAAAGACATAAGGCTTACGAATGCCGTTCCAGTCAAACTGAGTATTGAGGAAGGTTTCCATGAAGTCCCCGTTCGGGAAGTGGTCTGTCCATTGACGCTGACCTTGGAAGCCAGCAACCAAGGCATGATGCCCAACAGCTTCTTCCTCAAAGCCAAGCTCAGCCAAGCGAGGGTTGCCTTGCATAAGGTCTCGGCCAATCATGAACATCTTGACTACAAATTCCCATTGTTTTGCTTTTTCTTCTGGAGAAAGAACCAAGTCTTCACGGTTACGATCCACACCTTCTTTGATGTGTTCTTTGACCCAAACCATGGCCCGTTCAAATTCTTCGTGATCATAAATGCCCCGGTCAATCCGACGAGTAAACTCCGTCATATCAACTGATTCATTACGCATACCTAGGTATTCTTGGAAGAAATCTGGATTGACAATGGAGCCGCCGATTCCCATAGAGACGCTGCCCATGGACAAGTAAGCTGTGTCACGCATCAGTCCTGTTGCCAAAGCGGCCCGACTATAACGGAGAATTTTTTCTTTTACATCTTCTGGAATTTCAGTGTCGCTAGCTTCCTGGACATCCCTGCCATAAATACCAAAAGCTGGAATTCCTTTTTGCGCATGTGAAGCCAGTACTGCAGCGAGATAAACAGCTCCTGGCCGTTCAGTGCCATTGAAGCCCCAGATAGCATGCGGAATATCTGGCGACATATCCATGGTTTCACTACCATAGCACCAGCAGGGTGTCACTGTGATAGTCGCGCAGACATTTGATTTTTTGAATAATTCATGTGATGCGGCTGCCTCAGGCACACGTCCGATGGTAGATGGCGAAATAACACATTCAACAGGCTGACCGTCGGGATATTTCAGAGTTGAGCTAATCAAGTCAGCCACACTTTTAGCCATATTCATGGTTTGTACTTCTAGTGATTCCCGAACACCTTGGCGACGTCCGTCAATGGTTGGACGAATTCCAATACGTGGATGTTGAGTCATAATCATTTCCTCCAATGTTTCTTATTCTTTGATGCTTCCGTCACCATTATATTTACGATAACCAGGGTGACGGCCTGTGACTTTATAATTGGCCCGCATTGCAAACAAGCGTTCCAAGGTTGGACGAGAAATTTCCTCCTCCTCAACTCCCTTAGTAGAAAGCAACATGCGTCCGTGGAAAGTGGTCTTAGCAACCAGCTCCAAGGTTTCCATCCGATAGTAAGCTGTAATCACATCGCTTCCTACTGTCAAGGCACCATGATTTTCAAGTAACATGACATCATGTTCTGGCAAGTACGGAGTGATAGCATCTGGCACTTCCATAGTAGATGGCACACCAAAGGGAGTGATGGGAATTGCTCCTACTACAATGGCACTCTCGATCAAGGAATAGGTATCAAGCGGAATATGAGCCAGCGCAAAGCCAGTCGCAATTGGCGGATGTGCGTGGACAACAGCATTCACATCCTCCCGTTCTTCATAGCAGCGAATGTGCATCTTGATTTCACTGGATGGACGATAGCCGTCCTGAGCCTCGATAATCTCCCCTTTTAGATTGAGCTTGACGAGTTTTTCAGGCGTGATAAAGCTCTTACTGATACCTGTTGGCGTTGCAATAATGGTATCTTGGTCTAGACGGACTGAGACATTGCCGTCATTAGCGGCTACCCAGCCTAGTTGCCACATCTTGTGGCATACATCACATATTTGTTCGCGGATTATTTCTTCTTGATGATCCATAATCTCACTCCTTTCTGGATTCATCATAGTATTTTTGGTAAGCGCATTCAATACCTGTACCTTTAATTGATAAATAGCCAACTTTTATATAACAATATGGCCAAAAATGTTCATAATCGTTCAATCTAATGGTTACTATATTGATTTTTTTTCGTTTATTGTGTTATAATGTGACCATAAATGTTCAGCTTTGTTCATCGGTGGAGGTCACTATGGTTTCTTTGGAACGAATGAGTCGAATTATAGACATTCTCAGCAAGCGAAAGATTATTGCAACCGCCCAACTTGAAGAACTTTTGTACTGTTCTACATCAACGCTTCGACGGGACTTGATTGAGCTAGAAAAAGAGGGGAAGATCATCCGCTCTCATGGTGAAGTCATGCTGATTACGGCTAATAATGTAGAATATGTGTATTCTGCTCGCGCCCGTGAAGAAGAAAAAAGCAAGCAACAAATTGCTGAAATTGCTTCAACTTTTATCACTCATAACCAGTCTATCTTCATTGACAGCTCTACGACTGCAGCTATGCTCATTCCGCATTTGGCACCTTTCCAGAACCTACGTGTCATAACAAATGGTATTGAAGCAGCCCGCCAGCTAAATAACTTTGAAAATGTTACCCTCTTTTTATCAGGCGGACATATTGGCTGCGGGACCAATTCTGCGCTGGGCGATTTTGCTGCCAACTTCATCAACAATTTCCATGCAGACTTACTGTTTTTTAGCTGCCGCGGATTGGATCGCTACGCCGCCTACGAAGCCAACCACAATCAGGCGCACATCAAGCGGGAAATGATAGCTAATAGCGACAAGGCAATTCTATTGGCCGACCACTCTAAGTTTAACACCAGTCATTATTTCAAACTTTCCAACTACTCTAGCCTGGATTGCATTATCACCGACCAGCCACCAGTTGAATCCTTCCAAAACGCTGTCGGGAGCCAGTGCGAAATCCTCTGGTAAGCAACTTTCTTTAAACACAAACTAGACCGAGATAGGCTTATCTCGGTCTAGTTTTTTGTCTATCTTTTTCATTATTGAGCCAAAGGATAACAGCGTTCTATCAAAAATAAAAATCTGGACATAATCCAGATTTTTAAATCATATACTCTACACTATAGCTGGCATCCGATAGAATGCGGGACAGAAATTGTTTGGTCCGCTCTTCATTCGGGCTAGAGAAGAATTTCTGAGGAGGATTTTCTTCGACGATATGACCGCCGTCCATAAAGATGACATGGTTGGCCACATCACGGGCAAAGCTCATCTCGTGGGTCACAACGACCATGGTCACTCCCTCCTGGGCCAGCTGTTTCATGACGCTGAGAACTTCGCCGACCAGTTCCGGATCTAGAGCCGAAGTTGGTTCATCCAGCAGGATGACATCTGGCTTGACAGCAATGGCACGGGCAATCCCAATCCTCTGCTGCTGGCCGCCTGATAGCTGAGAAGGATAATAGTCCTTGTAGGCCAAGAGGCCCACGCGCTTCAAGGACTCTTCTGCAATCTCAAGCGCTTCTTCCCTCGGTATCTTACGAGCTATCACTAAGCCCTCTAAGATATTTTCAAGGGCTGTTTTATTGGCAAAGAGATTATAATGCTGGAAGACAAAGGCCGTCTTTCTACGGATTTCCAAAATCTCCTTTTTGCTGAGTTTAGCCAAATCATAGTCCTTATCAGACAAAGTCAGCTGACCGCCATCCGCTTTTTCTAAGTGATTCAGACAGCGCAGAAATGTTGTTTTCCCAGAGCCTGAGGGTCCCAGAATAACCACAACGTCACCTTGATTGACCTTGAGACTGACATCTGCCAGCACCTGGTGCTCTCCAAATCGTTTGGAGATATGTTTTACTTCTAACATAATCTTTCCTTCCTAAGCAAGAGCGTAGCGCTTTTCCAAGCCCCTAAACATCCACTGAATCAAGCCGCAAATAATGAGATAAATAACAAAAATCACCAAGTAAGACTCTGAATACTGGTAAGAGTGGGAGGCCTCTATCTTAGCCAAGGCTGTGATATCCTTGACCGTCATGACAAACACCAGCGAGGTTCCCTTGACTAGATTGATAACCAGATTGGCCAGATTGGGCAGGGCAGAGCGCAATGCCTGAGGAAAAACAATTCTCAGATAGGCTTGAAAATTCGTTAAACCAATCGCCTGCGCCGCCTCTAACTGTCCTTTATCCACTGTCAAAATGGCAGAGCGCAGAATTTCCGACAAACTACCTGTTGTCATCAGGCTATAAATAATGAAAGCATAGTAAAGCGGATTGAACTTAAAGACGTCTACCTGACTGCCCAGACTTTTGAATACTTGATTCAGTAAGCTAGGAAAAAGACTGTAGAAAAAGAGAATGAGCAAAATGGGCGGCGTTGCCCGAATGAAGGCCAGATAAACCACCGAAAAAGTCCGCACACCTCGAACTTTATAAATCTGCCCTAAAGCCAAGAGCAAGGCCGGAATAAAGCTGAGCAGAATAGCCACCACCATAATGATCAGGGTTACCGGTATGCCTTTCAAAGTAACCAGAAAGGTGTTTACAATATAATTCAAATCCATGCTTTACCTCTCCTTGACTGTCAGACTTTTTTCCAGAAGCTGGGAAGCCAGCGAAACCACTAGGGCAATTCCCCAGTAAATCAAGGCCACCGCTGTATAGGTTTCGAGGGAATAATTGCCCAGATTACGACTGATAAGATTTTGCCCTGCTCCCATGACATCCACTGCCCCAATCGTATAAGCCAGCGCAGCATCCCGCATGAGATTAAGAAGGGCAGTAGTCAGATTGGGCAGGGCGATGCGAAACGCCTGTGGCAGGACGATGCGCAGAAAAGTCTGCGCCGGTGTCAAGCCAATACTGAGACCTGCCTCAGTCTGCCCCTTGGGAACAGCAAGATAAGCTGCCTTGAAGACTTCCGCAATCATGGCCGCAAAGAGCAGAATCATGGTGATGATGACAAAAACAGTCCGTGACCAATTATTGATATCCAGCCCCAGCCACCATTCTAAGAACTCTGGAATGCCATAAAAAACCAAGAAAAGCAAGACAATAGGCGGTGTACATCTAAGGATAAATATATATCCTCTAGCCAGACCAGCGAAAGACTGCTCCTCGGCAATCTGAGCCCAAGCCAACAGACCACCCAGCAAGGAGCCAATCAAAGCTGTCACAAACATAATCCATAAAGTGGTCGGCAGAGCCTGCAGCAGACTAGGCAGCAGGCCAAAGACACGGGACAAGTCATACGAGACCATAATTTTCTTCTCCTTTGACAGTGATTAGATAGAATAAGCTTCTCTTGAACGGGCACTTTCAGCTTGGAGCAGCCATGCTCTCTCTTTGAAAATCCCTTCAAACAGCAGCAAGGTCAGCTCGGAACTCTCCAGTTCTTTATTCAGCTAGCTTCTCAGTCAGCCTTTTGTTTCCCATGAGCAGCAGAGAGCAGCAACTAATCCTTGTCCACATAAGAGAAGACATCTTCTCCGAAATACTTTTCAGATAGTTTAGCCAAGGTTCCGTCTTTTTCCAGTTCCTTAATTGCCTTCTCATATGCCTTGGCAAATTCTTCATTTTGTTCGTTTTTATGAAGTAGGGGATAGGTCGGAATCCCCTTGTAAGGGAACCAAGTCAGTTGATCCGCATACTGATGGTAAGATCCTTCCTTGTCTGTCACAGCTTTTTCAAACGACAGCTTGATGTCAAAGAAAGCATCGTAGCGCCCTTCCAGAACCCAAGCATAAGCATCAGCTACCTTGAAGGACTCTGCTGCAGTCAAATCAATAGGAGCACCGCTATGCTTCTGATTATACTCTTCGATAACCGCCCATTGAGCATTCTGCGGAGAGATTGGTACCAACTTGCCCTTTTCCTTGGCAAAATCATCAATTGTTTTATATTTTTCAGCGTCTTCCTTGCGGATAGTGAAACCGATAATGCTAGCGCCTATTGGGCTTTTTGGAATGATGAACTTCTTCGCCCGCTCTTCGGTGTACCATGCTCCCTTGGTTCCGATGTCATATTTTCCAGATTCCAGACCGACTAAGAGATCTTCATCACTGGTACCAGTATATTCAAACTGATAGTCTGGCAGCTTTTCATCAATAGCCTTGAGAACAGCAACCTCATAGCCATCTGATTCTCCCTTTTCATCCACAAAGTCATAAGGAACATAGTTCTGTGTGTGTGCCACTTTCAAAGTCGTGACCTTACCGCTGCCTGATGCAGAGGTGCTTGTCTTGCTAGATGAAGCACCTGTCAAGGTCCGCCCCAAATAAGTCGCAGCTACAATAGCAATCACTGCTGCTCCACCAATAATCCATTTTTTCTTGCTCATTCTTTCGTCTCCTTCTTATGTTAAGCTTGCTGCTTGGCGAACCCACTGAATCCGCTCTGCTTTCATATCGCTTGGAATAGTACAGTCAGCCCCGATAATCAAAGCTTCCTTGCCAGCCTCTGCTATCAGTCGCTTGGTCTCGTCTTGAATAGCTGCTTGACTGCCCGTGTAGAGCAGGCCGTCCTTGCCATTTTCAAAGCCACCCAAGACAGTACGACCGCCAAACAATTTCCGGCCCTCCGCTAGGCTGATGCCTTCTGGCCCCACTGCCCAGTTGATGACCTGAGCTGGATAGTCAGTGAAAAGATGAACATCGTTTCGCGCGCCTTCGTAACCACAAATGTGCAGGATATTCACTCCGCCAGTCGCGTTGGCTGCTTCCAGCACCGCCAATTCACTCGGAGCAATAAAAGCCTTATAGTCTTCAGCCGACACCCGCGCATCCTGAATGCTCTGAACGCTGAGGTAGATTCCATCCGCACCAGCTTCCTTGATAATCCGCTCCGTCAAAGCCGCAATATCTTGAGCAATCACATCCAGCACCCGCTTCGTGAGCACCGCATCCTCCGCCAAGAAATCTGCAATGATATCATCTCCACCAGCAACCTTGCCGACTAACCATTTGAAATAGGTCACTGGCGCAAAAATATTGTAAATAGCGACCAAGTCCTCTGTAAAGCCAGCCCTAATCTTCTGAACCAGCTCCACCTGCTCACTAATCCAAGGGTGATCAGCACCTAGCGGCTCAATATCTGCCAAGACTTTGATAGATTGGACTTTTTTCAAGCGTTCGTTAGGATAGGCAAAATAACCATCACTCATCAGCTTGATAAAGTCTGGCTCGACTTCTGCCAGAAAAGCTTGATGACCAGCCAGATTTTTCTCAATAATGGCCTGATTTCCAAAACCAGCCAGCCACTCATCCTCGCTGGTAAAATGATGCCAGAAACCAACTGGCACTCGATCAACAGGCTCTCCTCTGAAAGCTTTCAGTACTAATTCTCTTTTTGAAGTCATCTTCTCTCCTTTTTCTATTGTTCCTATCTCGCCAATGAGTTGTTTTTTAGCTTTTTCATTGGACTAATTCATCATTTTAAGTAAAATTCTAATCCGACAAGAGCAGAGCAGCGATATCATTGGGCTGCATCAAGCTAGTTGACTGCTCTGGTAGTTTCCTGAGTACCTGCAAATCATCTTCTTTTTTGTCTGAAGACTGATGAGCATAAATCTGACTGATGCTCAGAAAGGTTCCTATTATCAAGAATATCAGAGCAAGAGCTGCAAGCCTTTTTTGATACCGATTCATCTATCTTCCTCCTTGAAAGAGTTGAAAATTGCTCTTTAGGACTTTGGCAAGTCCGTCAGAACTGACTAGCTGCCTGGCGGATCCAGTCCAATCTTTCTATTTCAAAATCATCTGGTACAGTACAGTCAGCCCCTAGAATCACTCCCTGACTGCCAGTTTCAGCCAGCAACCGCTTGGTCTCAGCCTCTAATTCTGCACGAATGCCTGTATTTAGAAGAGCTGCTCTGCCATTTTCAAAGCCACCAAGGACAGTCTGACCGCCAAAGAGCTTACGCCCTTCCGCTAAGCTGACCCCCTCATGATGGGTTGCCCAGTTAAAGACTTGAGCCGGATAGTCTTTGAAGAGTTCTAAATCATTACTGGCCCCTTCAAAGCCGCAGATATGGAGAATATTCTGACCGCCAGCCGCATTGGCCGCTTCCAGAACCTTAATCGTACTAGGCTCAATATAACGACGATAACTGGCCGCATCTACCCGACCGTCTTGGACTTGCTGGGTACTGAGATAAATCCCCTCAATGCCCGCTTCCTCAATGATGCGTCTAGTCAAAATAGCAATATCAGTGGCAATGACATCTAAAACATGTCCTGTCAGCTCGGAATCCTCTGCCAGAAAATCTGCAATTTCTCTATCTCCTCGCGACCCTTCCCGGCGGAACCAGCGCTTAAGATAGGAGACCGGCGCAAAGATATTGTAGAAGGAAGCGAGGTCCTCTGGATAGCTTGCTTTTACAGCCTTAACCATCTCAATCTGCTGCTCAATCCAAGGATGATACTCGCCGATAGACTGGATAGCTGCCAAGTCCCGAATGGACTCAATATGATCCGAGTAAAGCGCGCTAGGATACTTAAAGAAGCCATCGCTCATAATCTTGACAAAGTCTGGCCGTGCAGCTCGAACATAAGCAGCATGTCCCTCAACACTTTTATTGAAAATCACTGGATTGTCTAGGCCCAGCATCTTTTCCTCTTGGCTTACAAAGTGAAACCAAAAACCAACAGGTACTCGGTCAACTTCTTCACCCCGAAAAGCTCTCAGCACTAATTCTTTCTTGCTGACCATTACTTCCTCCTTCTTTGAATTTGTAATATATCTTACCATCCTCTCTTTCTCCTGGGAAATATATTTTCCCTATCAGCCTGATTAAAAATATTTATCAAAGCAAAATAAAAAAGCTAGACTAAGCTAGCTTTTTCAAGGCTTTTCATACTCTGCTGAACTACCTTATTTTTTGTACCCTTTTTAGATAAGTACCATATATATTTTCTATAGATGAGATAGGTAATTTTTATCAAAAAACTGCTACTCCGATCTTACTTTACCCTTGGCCGCAAAATATTCCCGCACGAGCGGTGCAACCTTGGTGCCAAAGAGTTCGATAGACTGGAGAACCTGCTCATGCGGAAGCGATCCCAACGGCAGATGCAGCATGAAGCGGTCCAGTCCCAACTCCTCTATCATCTTGATCAATTTCTGAGCGACCTTTTCAGGGCTACCGACAAACATGGCCCCCTCTGGTCCTACCTGATCTAGGTATTGCTCATAGGCCATCTCCCGCCAGTGAGGGCGATCCTTAGAGATAGCGTCCACTACCTGCTTGGTCGGATGGAAGTAAGTCCGGACCGCCTCCTCATTATACTCCATGACCCAGCCCCACCTTGTCTGCCAGCTCAATCTCTGCTACCAGCTGCCGAATCCGCTCGTCATGAGTATAGGTTTGCCCTGTCCCCTCCAGCGGCGTTGTCTCTCCAAAAGTAGAAATACCTAATTCCACCATGTTTTTGTCCTCCTGATATTTAAGATAAAAATATTTTATAACTAATTAGTGATATATACAAAAATGATGCTCATCCTATTTGTCCATCTGTATGAAATAGGATGACTGTCGTCAGCATGGCTTTGCCATGGTCGAAAGAGACTTCCAAAGAGCATCGTCACCAAAATACCATACCAAAAGCCCCAGAAAAATCTGAGGCTTAGTATTATTATCAAGATTCGTTAGAAAGCTTATTCTACAGTGACAGACTTAGCCAGATTTCGAGGCTTATCTACATCCAGACCACGGTGCAAGGTTGCAAAGTAAGCAATGAGCTGTGTCGGTACCACCATAGAGATTGGTGACAGGTATGGATGAACCTGATTGAGTACGATATCGTCACCTTCTTTAGCCACATTCTCCTCAGCAATAGTCAGCACCTTGGCACCCCGAGCTACGACTTCTGAAATATTGCCTCGTGTATGACTAGCCAAGATTTCATCAGAAAGCAGAGCCAAGACTGGTGTCCCGTCTTCAATCAGAGAGATCGTACCGTGTTTGAGCTCACCAGCCGCAAAACCTTCACATTGAATATAAGAAATTTCTTTGAGTTTCAGGCTGGCTTCCATCGCCACATAGTAGTCTTGACCACGGCCGATATAGAATGCATTGCGGGTCGTTTCCAGAAGGCTACGGACCTTATTATCAATCAACTCCTTCTCTGACAAAGTGGACTCAATAGACTGCGCAACTAAGGACAGCTCGTGAACCAAGTCAAAGGCTGCCGCTTTCTCAGAAGCATTGGCATCGCCAACAGCTTTAGCCAAGAAAGCCAAGGTTGCGATTTGAGCTGTATAGGCCTTAGTAGAAGCAACCGCAATTTCAGGACCTGCATGCAGCAGCATGGTATGATTGGCTTCCCGAGAAAGCGTAGAACCTGGAACATTGGTCACGGTCAAACTTGGAATACCCATCTGATTCGCCTTGACTAAGACCTGACGGCTGTCAGCTGTTTCACCAGATTGGCTGATAAAGATAAAGAGAGGCTTCTTGCTAAGGAGCGGCATGGCATAGCCCCACTCAGAAGCAATGCCCAGTTCAACAGGTGTATCCGTCAGCTCTTCCAGCATACGCTTAGAAGCATAGCCAGCATGGTAAGAAGTTCCAGCCGCAAGGATATAGAGACGGTCAGCTTCCTGAACAGCCTTGACAATATCCGCATCAACTGATACTTGCCCCTTATCATCTGTATAAGCGCTGATTAGCTTACGCATCACAGTTGGCTGCTCGTCGATTTCTTTGAGCATATAGTATGGATAAGTCCCCTTACCGATATCGGACAGATCTAGCTCAGCAGTATAGCTTTCACGCTCTAGAGTATGCCCATCATAATCCTGCACTTCCACACTGTCTTTACGGACAATAACCAGCTCTTGGTCATGAATTTCCATAAACTGATTCGTCTCACGAATCATGGCCATGGCATCTGAACAGACCATATTGTAGCCTTCACCCAGTCCGACTAGAAGTGGAGATTTATTTTTAGCAACATAGATAACATCTGCATCTTCTGAGTCCACCAAAGCAAAGGCATAAGAACCACGGATAATGTGGAGAGCTTTTTTAAAGGCTTCTAAAACAGACAAGCCTTCTTCTTCAGCGAATTTGCCAATCAGATGCACAGCAATCTCTGTATCTGTCTGCCCCTTGAAGTCATAATCAGCTAAGTAAGTATTCTTGATATCAAGGTAGTTCTCAATCACACCGTTGTGAACCAAGACAAAACGGCCGGTCTGTGAAGTATGAGGATGGGCATTGTTTTCACTTGGTTTTCCATGAGTAGCCCAACGAGTATGTCCGATACCAGTAGTCCCAGAAACATCGATGCCAATTTTAGCATGTAGGTCAGCGATACGACCGACCGACTTGATCAGACTAGAAGTTTTCCCTGTTGTTACAAAAATTCCAGCTGAGTCATAACCACGGTATTCCAGCTTTTCCAAGCCCTGCATCAAGATATCAGTTGCATTGCGATTTCCGACAACTCCGACAATTCCACACATAACGTTACTTCTGATTTCCTATATTTTAGAAACCAGCCCTTCTTATTGAAAATTGGTATAGTCTTCTTGGAGTCTAAAAACTCCAACAAGGCTAGTATACACACTGTTTTTCACTTTGTCAAGTGTAAAATTGGTATAGTTTTCTTTAAGAAAAGTATGCTTAGCTTCTCTTACCGCAAAACAGCCCCTTGAAGCATTTTAAAAATGGACAKATGTAACAAAACTGACTTTCTATATGACTAAAAATTTGGAAAATAGAAGTACAACATACTACAGCCCTGTCTTTGATGATTCTCACAAAGCAAGGTACAGAAAAAGAGACTCAATTGAGCCTCTTTCTTCTACTATTGAATTATTTAGCGATTTTCGCGAAGTATTCAAGAGTACGTACAAGTTGTGCAGTGTATGACATTTCGTTGTCGTACCATGATACAACTTTAACCAATTGTTTGCCGTCAACATCAAGAACTTTAGTTTGAGTTGCGTCGAACAATGAACCGTAAGCCATACCTACGATATCTGAAGATACGATTGGATCTTCTGTGTAACCGTATGATTCGTTAGCTGCTGCTTTCATAGCTGCGTTTACTTCATCAACTGATACGTTCTTTTCAAGAACAGCAACCAATTCAGTAACTGATCCAGTTGGAGTTGGAACGCGTTGTGCAGATCCGTCCAATTTACCGTTCAATTCTGGGATAACCAAGCCGATAGCTTTAGCAGCACCAGTTGAGTTAGGAACGATGTTTGCAGCACCAGCGCGAGCACGACGAAGGTCACCACCACGGTGTGGTCCGTCAAGGATCATTTGGTCACCAGTGTAAGCGTGGATAGTAGTCATCAAACCTTCAACAACACCGAAGTTGTCTTGAAGTGCTTTAGCCATTGGAGCCAAGCAGTTTGTAGTACATGAAGCACCTGAGATAACTGTTTCAGTACCATCAAGAATGTCGTGGTTAGTGTTAAATACAATTGTTTTAACATCATTTCCACCAGGAGCAGTGATAACAACTTTCTTAGCTCCACCTTTAAGGTGTTTTTCAGCAGCATCTTTCTTAGCAAAGAAACCAGTTGCTTCAAGAACGATTTCTACACCGTCAGTAGCCCAGTCAATTTGTTCTGGGTCACGTTCAGCAGAAACTTTAACGAATTTACCGTTAACTTCGAATCCACCTTCTTTAACTTCAACAGTACCATCGAAACGACCTTGAGTTGTGTCGTATTTCAACAGGTGTGCAAGCATTACTGGATCTGTAAGGTCGTTGATGCGAGTAACTTCAACACCTTCTACGTTTTGGATACGACGGAAAGCAAGACGACCGATACGACCGAAACCGTTAATACCAACTTTAACTACCATTCGTGATTTCCTCCTTATGAAAATCAAAAAATTTTTATGTGAAAAGAGTAACTTGAGTTGCTACAAATCACCTTTCAACATTTCTATTATATACTTAATTAAGGTAAAATGCAACTGATTTCATTGTTATTAACAAGTATTATGAATTCTTTCACTAACTTTCATTTCGGCTTTCATTGATTTGAAAAAGCAAAGCAGTAACTTTTGAAAATGCAGGAATACAACTTACAAGATAAATTACTTACCTTTTTATTGAGGGGGCAGTTCTCTAAAAAATAGAAAAAGCACCCGCAAATGCGAGTGCCAAGGTTTAGCTCAAAGCTTAAGCTTCACCTTTGTTTTTCTTAATGATTTCTTCTTGTACTGACTTAGGTACATCTTCGTAGTGGTCAAATACCATCATGAAGGTACCGCGTCCTTGTGATGCTGAACGAAGAACTGTCGCATAACCGAACATTTCAGCAAGTGGAACATAGGCACGAACGATTTGGCTGTTACCATGTGCTTCCATACCATCAACACGTCCACGACGAGCTGTTACGTGGCCCATAACGTCACCGAGGTTTTCTTCAGGAACAGTGATTGTTACCAACATCATTGGCTCAAGGATAGCTGGTTGTGCAGTCTTAGCAGCTTCTTTCAAAGCAAGTGATGCCGCAACCTTGAAGGCTGTTTCAGATGAGTCGACATCGTGGTATGAACCATCGTAAAGTTTAGCTTTCACATCAACGATTGGGTAACCAGCAAGAACACCGTTCGCCATTGACTCAACCAAACCTTTTTCTACTGCTGGGATGAATTCACGTGGAACCACACCACCGACGATAGCATTTTCAAACTCGAAGCCTTTTCCTTCTTCGTTTGGTGTAAACTCGATCCATACATCACCGAATTGACCTTTACCACCAGATTGGCGTTTGAAGAATCCACGAGCTTGAGTAGAAGCACGGAAAGTTTCACGGTAAGATACTTGAGGTGCACCTACGTTTGCTTCAACCTTGAACTCACGACGCATACGGTCAACAAGGACATCCAAGTGAAGCTCACCCATACCAGAGATAACTGTTTCACCAGTTTCAACGTTTGTTTCAACACGGAAAGTTGGATCTTCTTCAGCCAGTTTTTGCAGAGCAACACCCATCTTGTCTTGGTCAGCCTTAGACTTAGGCTCAACCATCAATTGGATAACTGGTTCTGGAACGTTGATAGACTCAAGGATGATTTTAGCTTTTTCATCTGTCAATGAGTCACCAGTAGTTGTATCTTTCAAACCTACGGCAGCAGCGATATCACCAGCGTATACTGTTTCGATTTCGTTACGGCTGTTAGCGTGCATTTGCAGGATACGTCCGATACGCTCACGTTTACCTTTAGAAGTGTTCAATACGTATGAACCGCTGTTCAGGACACCTGAGTAAACACGGAAGAAAGTCAAACGACCTACGAATGGGTCAGTCATGATCTTGAAGGCAAGAGCAGCAAATGGCTCTTCATCAGATGCAGGACGAGTTTCTTCTTCTTCTGTATCTGGGTTGATACCTTTGATTGCTGGGATGTCAAGTGGGCTAGGCAAGTAGTCGATAACTGCATCAAGCATCAACTGAACACCCTTGTTCTTGAAGGCAGAACCACACAATACTGGGAAGAATTCAACGTTGATAGTCGCTTTGCGGATAGCAGCTTTCAATTCTTCGTTAGTGATTTCTTCACCTTCAAGGTATTTCATCATCAAGTCTTCATCAGTTTCAGCAACTGCTTCCACCAATTTTTCACGATATTCTTGAGCTTGCTCAAGGTATTCAGCTGGGATATCTTCTTCCAAAATATCTGTACCAAGGTCGTTAGTATAGATTTCAGCCTTCATCTTGATCAAGTCGATAATTCCGCGGAAGTCATCTTCTGAACCAATTGGCAATTGGATTGGATGAGCGTTTGCTTGAAGACGATCATGCAAAGTGCTTACTGAGTAAAGGAAGTCAGCACCAATCTTGTCCATCTTGTTAGCAAATACGATACGAGGAACTCCGTATTCAGTTGCTTGGCGCCAAACTGTTTCAGTTTGAGGCTCAACACCTGATTGTGAGTCAAGAACGGTTACCGCACCGTCCAAGACACGAAGAGAACGTTGTACTTCGATTGTGAAGTCCACGTGTCCTGGTGTGTCGATGATGTTTACGCGGTGGTTGTTCCATTGAGCAGTTGTCGCAGCAGATGTGATAGTGATACCACGTTCTTGCTCTTGCTCCATCCAGTCCATTTGTGACGCACCTTCGTGAGTTTCACCGATTTTGTGGATTTTACCAGTGTAGTAAAGAATACGCTCAGTTGTTGTTGTTTTACCAGCATCGACGTGGGCCATGATACCGATATTACGAGTTTTTTCAAGTGAAAATTCGCGAGCCATTTGGTTATTTCTCCTATTAATTTATTTTACAATTTATTATAACATGATTTAGCAAAAACGGATAGGCAGGACCTACCCGTTCTCAATGCTTATCTTGTTTTTGTTGGTCTCAACTTGTCAGATGATCAGTTGAATGATAGCTAATACTAATCGTTTTAGCTAATTTGAACCCGAGCGAGGCTCTGCGCAAAAAAGATAAACTGCTTTGTGTTCTTTGAACACTGCATCAGTTTCCTATTTTTGCATTGCGCCTTTAGCGCTCTTGGTGTCATAATCTTACCAACGGAAGTGTGCGAAGGCACGGTTAGCTTCTGCCATACGGTGAGTGTCTTCACGTTTCTTAACAGCTGCACCAGTGTTGTTAGATGCATCCAAGATTTCTTTTGCAAGGCGGTCAACCATTGTGTGCTCACCACGTTGACGAGCAATAGTTACCAACCAGCGAAGTCCAAGTGTTGTACGGCGTTCTGGACGAACTTCAACCGGAACTTGGTAGTTTGAACCACCGACACGGCGAGCACGAACTTCAAGAACAGGCATGATGTTTTCCATAGCTGTTTCAAATACTTCCAACGCATCGTTTCCAGTTGCTTCTTTGATTTGGTCAAAAGCTCCGTAAACGATAGAAGCCGCTGTACCACGCTTACCATCAAGCATAACGCGGTTGATAAGACGAGTAACTAATTTTGAATTGTAAAGCGGATCTGGCAATACTTCGCGCTTAGGCGCTTGGTTTTTACGACTCATTTATCTTTCTCCCCTTTCCTTATGCTTTTGGTTTTTTAGTACCGTATTTAGAACGGCCTTGTTTACGATCAGTAACACCTGCTGTATCAAGTGCACCGCGGACGATATGGTAACGTACCCCTGGAAGGTCTTTTACACGTCCACCACGAAGAAGCACCACGCTGTGCTCTTGCAGATTGTGTCCAATACCTGGGATGTAAGCTGTAACTTCAATCAGGTTGCTCAGACGTACACGGGCAAACTTACGAAGGGCAGAGTTTGGTTTCTTAGGTGTCATAGTTCCGACACGGGTTGCAACTCCACGTTTTTGTGGTGAAGATACGTTTGTTTGAACTTTTTTATGGCTGTTGTAACCAACGTTCAAAGCTGGTGATTTAGATTTTTCTACTTTTGATTTACGCGGTTTGCGAACCAATTGGTTAATTGTAGGCATCTACATTCTCCTGTATTTTTTTAATTTTGGTGATGATACACTTGGTGACAGCTACCATCTGCGTGTACTTTTGCAACATTTGTCAGCACGTCTCTGTACACTTTTGAGAGACCAAAAGTAAAAAGTACCGTCTATCATTATAGCACGACGATACTTCTCTGTCAATACATTTTTCTATTTTAAGCTTATCTCTGCTTATTAGATTTCTGCTAACTTATTGCTGCGGCTGAGCCACTGCCTCTTCTGATGCAGCAGCTGGATTTTCAGAAACAGCGGCCTGAGCTACTTCCGGATCAATCAAGACTGCTATCGCCTGAATACGGCTTTGGAATCTAGCCTTCGTCGCTGCATCCTTAACCTTCTCTGCTGCAGTCTTAGCTAGCTGTAAATCTTCCAAAGTTTGCATGGTTTCAAGCTGTTTAACCGCTTCTTCTGCGGCCTGAACTGCTTGCTCCTCTTCCTGAATTTCTTTTTCCTGCGCTTCTTTTTGAGCAGAGGATAGCTGTAAGGAAGAGCTGCTTGATGCGATGCTGGCAGCTGAACTAACTGAATTTCTGGTGGAATTAGCCTGTCCCTGCACAAAAAGCATGCCAGTAATCAGAATTCCAAATAAAATCGACAATACTCCTAAACGAATCCACAGCGGACTGTGGTCAAACTTTTCTAAAACTGTTTTCATCTATAATCTCTGCCCTTTTCCCTAATCAAATATATTTCCAATTTCCACATCAATGGTATTCGCCTTGACATCAATATTGGTTACTTTCAAGAGCGATTTATAGTCCAGATAATCGCGATTGGCCTGCGCATTGTCCGCAAAGACAGCTACACCTGCCAACTCAGAGTCAAACTCAGACAAGAGGCTAATCATCCCTGTAATGGTCCCCCCGCCTTTGAGGAAGTCATCCACAATCAAGACACGACTGCCGGCCTTGAGACTTCGCTTGGACAAGAACATCTTTTCGATACGATCTCCGCTGGAGCCCGATACGTAGTTGACACTGACCGTTGATCCTTCTGTAATCTTTAAATCCCGACGAACGATGACAAAAGGCACATTGAGAACATTAGCTACTGCATTAGCCAAAGGTACTCCCTTAGTCGCAACCGTCATGACAGCATCAATCTGTTGGCCTTTAAAGCTTTTGGCAATGATCCGTCCGATATTATTCAAAATGGATGGAGTGCTGAGCAGATCAGATAGGTAAATGTAGCCCCCCGGAAGAATCCGATTGCTTTCAGATAGCTGATCACAAAGACCTTGCACAATGGTCTTAGCTTCTGCATCGGAGATGGACGGGCTGAAAATCACTCCTCCACCGGCACCAGTAATCGTTTCGATGGTCCCAATTTCAATCTCTTCAAAGGCTCGCTTAATAATGACAATATCTTCTGAAATAGAAGATTTGGCAGATTCGTATTTTTCTGCAAATGTATTTAAGCTCGTTAATTCATAAGGATGGTTAATTAAATAATTGGAAATAACCACCATACGCTCACTTCTTCTTAATTTCATTTTTTCACCAATTAAAGTTATTTTATTCATTATACCATAACAGAAACAAAAAAACGAACATTCTTTTCCAAGTAATGTCCATTTTTCGTATTTTACTGTTCAAGTTTTGGTTTGTAGAAGGAACGGCCTTCAAGAGCGAATATTTTATTGCTCATTTGACCTGGATCAACAAGTCCCAAGGCAGCAGTCATCATCATCATCTCCGCATCCAGATTATCAATCATGTGCAGAATTTCTGCCTCCATAATCTTAGGCCGTACAGGACTGCCATATTCCAAGAGACCGTGGTGACTGAGAAGCACATGCCGCAGGACGATTACTTCTTCCTTGCTGTCATCAATTTTCAGCTCCATCAGGGTCTTGGTCAACTCTTCATCAATCAAAGCAATGTGGCCAATCAGATTGCCACGCACAGTGTACTCTGTATTTTCTGGACCGCTGAGCTCAATAACCTTGGCCAAGTCATGAAGCATGATCCCTGCGAACAACAAGCTTTTATTAAGCTGAGGATAAATGTCTCCGATAGCATCTGCCAGCTTGACCATAGTAGCAGTATGAAAGGCCAGACCAGACTCAAAAGCATGGTGATTGGTCTTAGCTGCTGGATAAGAATAGAACTCCTTGTCGTACTTGCCATAAAGCGAGCGGACCACGCGCTGCCAGACCGAATTCTCAATCTTGAAAATCATCTGAGATAAATAGTCTCGGATTTCTTTCTGGTCTACAGGCGGTTTTTCCTTGAAATCTGCTGGATCATTCGGCTCTCCAGCCTTAGGAAGACGCAGGGTCAGTTGATTGACCTGGGGCGTGTTATTGTAGACTTCCCGTCGGCCTTGCATGTGCACGACCTTGCCAGCGGTAAATTCTTCAACATTATGTGGCTGAGCATCCCAGAGTTTGCCCTCGATTACTCCTGTATCGTCTTGGAAAGTGAAGGCCAGATAATTTTTCCCAGCCCTTGTCTGACGGACTTCTGCTGACTTGATCAGATAGAAACCTTCAAACAGTTCATCTTTTTTCATTTGATTAATCTTCATTGTTTTCCCTTTCTTCTGAAAAATCAAGTAAGTTCAAATCGAGGTCTTGATCAGACAGCTCAATATGACGTAAGGTTCTTTCGATAGCTCCTGTCCGCCGGGTTAAGAGTTCATCAATATTGCCCGAAGCATGCTGCAAATGTTTCTGTGCCTTGGTCAGAATTCCACCGAACTTGTTAAACTCGGATTTGACAGAACCCAGAACCTTGCTTATGTCGTCCGCACTTTTTTGGATATTGAGCGTTTTAAAGCCGACAGACAGTGAATTGAGCAAGGCAGATAAGGTCGACGGTCCCGCCACCACAATCTGCTCCTCCCGCCGCAAACTGTCAAAAAAGGCTGGGTTGCGGACAACTTCCGAATAGAGACCTTCCGTAGGCAGAAACATGATACCAAAGTTGGTCGTGGCCGGCGGTGCCAGATATTTACTTTTAATATCCTTGGCAAAGCGTTTAACGCTTGCTAAGAGAGACTTGCGGTAGAGCTCAATCTCTTCCTTGTTGCCAGACTCATAAGCATCTTCCAAACGGTAGTAATCAGCCAGAGGAAACTTAGAATCAATGGGCAGATAGACATATTCATGCTCTGTCTGTCCCGGCAGTTTAATGGCATATTCGACACGCTCACTGGATCCAGCCACCGTAACAAACTCTCGCTCATATTGACTGGCCGTCATGATGTCCTCAATAATCTGCCCCAGCTGCAGCTCCCCTAGAATCCCTCGTGTCTTGGTGTTGGAAAGAACCTTGTTCAGCGTGCCGACATCTCGGGCAACACTCTGCATTTCTCCCAGACCGCGATTGACAGACTCCAATTGCTTAGAAACGGTCTCAAAAGAAGTCTGAAGACGAGTCTGAAGTGTTTTCTCCAGTTTCTCTTCAACAGTCTGCCGCATCTGCTCTAGACGGGTTTCGTTGGACTCTTGAATCTGCCGCATACGCTCGTCAGTTTTATCCCGATTCTTGGTCAGGTTGTCACTGATTTCCAAGCGCAGCTCTGTCAAGTTACGGTGCAAGTCTGTTCTGACCTCGCTCAAACGGTCTCCCAGAGCTAATTCCAGCTCTTTCTGAGACGTTTGCTTTTTCTGACTTTCCTGCTCCAAGCGATAGTCCAACTGATCCGATAGATGATCTGCCTGATTTTCCAAGACTTGCTTTAGCGTCTCGGTCTGCTGACTAAGCTTTTGCCATAAAAGAAAGGTCAGCACTAGATTTCCCAAAAGAATGAGGATGATTATAAACTCCATATCAGCTCCTGTCTTTGCTGTAAATGACGACTGTATAGCCGCTATCAAAGTCCAAATAAATGGGCCTATCTATAAATTCGTTAGAAGCATACACTTTTTTGAAAAAAAAGTTATCTTTATTGAGCGGATATTTGGCGCCCTCAATCGTTAAGGTAGCATCATCCGATGGCAGAAAGGCCAGATAGCGCATGCCAGCTACTGGTTTGATTTCATGGCGCCCCTTGGGAACATAGGTCAGCAGATTCTGCTCATCTTCCAGAAAAATCTTCTCCATATAAGCTGCAATTTTTTCATTACTGGGCAGGAAGACATTGGCCAAGGCATGATCCAGACGGCCGCCAAAGGCTCCAAAAATAGTCAGACAAGCATCTGGATAGCGCTCAAAACAAGCTAGAACAGCCAACTCCAAGTCCGTATCATCCTTTTCAGGATGGGCCTGAACGACTTCCTTGGCACTATCTTTTATGCGCAGCAATTCTTCCTTGCTCACAGAGTCAAAATCCCCGACAGCCAAATTAGGACAAACTCCCTGCTCAAGCAGAAAGAGGCTCCCACGGTCTACTCCGACCAAAACATCAAAATCTAAGCTAAAATGTTCCAAGTTTCCACCAGCAAACAGCGCAATCTTAGTCATGCAGGACATCCCGTAAGGTCTGAACTTGATGATTGACATCGCCCTTGAAGACATAGCTACCAGCTACGAAGACATTGGCGCCAGCTTCTTTAGCAATTCCAATGGTCTTATCGTCAATACCGCCATCCACTTCAATATCAAAATTCAACTGATTGACTTCGCGCAGAACGACCAATTCACGAATCTTATCCATAGTTTCTGGCAGAAAGGCCTGGCCGCCAAAGCCTGGATTAACTGTCATCACAAGGACTTGATCAACCAAATTCAAAACATTTTTGACTGCTTCAACTGGTGTTCCCGGATTAATCACAACACTAGGCTTGACTCCTGCTGCCCGAATCTTCTGCAGTGCTCCGTGGATATGTGGCGTCGCTTCGGCATGGATGCTGATAATATCTGCACCGGCACGAGCGAATTCTTCGATATGGTGCTCAGGATTGGAAACCATCAGATGGCAGTCAAAGACTAGCTTACTGTGAGGACGCATACTGGCAACAACCCCAGCCCCAAAGCTGATGTTAGGCACAAAATGACCATCCATAATATCAATATGGGCATACTCAGCGCCTGTTGCTTCTAACTTTTTCAGTTCTGATTCAAAATTAGCATAGTCCGCACTTAAAATTGAAGGGGCAATTTTGAATGATGTCATAGTTCTTCTCCTTATTTAGAATTTTTTTTGGCAACTTTTTTATAGGTTTCCCGGCGATTTTCAATCTCGCTGAGAAACTGCAGGTAATTATCAAAGCGGAATGACGCTATCTGGCCGGCCTCAACTGCTGGCTTAACAGCACAAGCCGGCTCGTGAGTATGGGTACAAGTACGAAACTTACAGGATTGGCTGAACTCAGCAATCTCTGGAAAAGCTTGATTTAGATCTTCAGCTGTACTCACCTCGTAATCCAAAGATGAAAATCCTGGCGTATCGGCAATCTTACCGCCGTTTAGATTGTAAAAGCTGACAGCCCGTGTCGTATGACGGCCGCGGCCCAGACTTTCAGAAATCTCTCCTGTTTCAAGCTGCAAGTCCGGGGCGATTTTATTGAGCAGAGTGGACTTTCCTACTCCAGTCTGTCCCATGAAAACAGTGATTTCCCCTTTCAGCCGTGGCAGCAACTCCTCAGTAGCCTTAAGGACCTCATAACCGATGGCCTGATAGGCCTGTACATAGGCATCCAAGCTCTGCTCATCTTCAAGCAGATCTAACTTGCTGATGTAGATAATAGGATGAATCTGTTTATGCTCTAAAAGCACCAGAAAACGATCCAATAGATTAGCATTGAAATCTGGCTCTTTCGCGCTCATGATTACAACTGCCTGGTCAATGTTGACAATCGGAGGCCGAACCAGGCTGTTTTTACGCTCTGCTATTTGTAAAATATAGCCTTCCGAGTCTTTTTCTGCTGAAAATTCGACTTCATCACCGACATAAGGTGTCTGCCCTTTTTTGCGAAAATTACCCCGCGCTCTGGTTTGATAAACCTGTCCATCCGACTCTACATAATAGAAACCAGCCAGAGCCTTAATGATTTTTCCTTGCAAGATTGCTCCTTAAAAGTTAATACACTCATTATAACAAAAAATGCGAGATTTAGCTTGCTTGTTTTACATAGAAGGCATTTCTTAAGGTTGGATCCATTTTTCATAGAAAGCAGCTGCTTTAAAATATTTGGAATAAAAACGGCATGATAAAAGCGAACAAGTCCAAAAGAACCTGTTCGCTTTTTTATATCGAATGAGATGCTCACTGTAATTTTCAGTAAGTCACAAAACTGATTAGCTGCGTTTCGCCTTAGACATCAGCATTCCTCCTGCGAGAAGAGCCGCTAAGAAGCCAAGAATAGTAACAAGAAGACTTTCTTCCTGTCCAGTACGAGGAAGAGCTTTCCCTCCGACTTTCGGAGCTTGACCGCCTGGCTTATTAGTTATCGCTCCGTCAACAACCTCTTTCTTAGCAGGGATATGACTAAAGGTCAGCTGAGTACCGTTGATCTCAAGCTTGTAGCCATCAACTGGATCAGCCGCAACACTATAGACAATTTCCTTGCCATCCTTGTACTTAGGAAGGCCGCTAAAGTCATACTGCCAACCATTTTCTCCTGACACAACCTCTTCTTTGATTGGCTTGCCATCTGCCAAGAGGCGAACAGTAATCTTAGAAGGTCGTACCTTATCTTGATTTTCAGCATCTGACCATACCGCAGTTCCCTTAACAGCAATCTGTGTTGGTTTATAGCTGTTAGTCAAAGTGAAGCTACCATCTGTTGCTTGTTCTTGGCTGCTGCTATACCCCTCAACCGTCACTTCTTCAAGGACTGTATAGTTGATTTTCTTGCCCTTCCTATTCTTAGGCAAATCCTTAGACTCAAACTTCCAGTCAGTAGTAGCTGTTACTTCCAGTTCATCTACTACCTTGTCTCCGTCCAAAATCTTGACCTTGATAGATGCTGGGCGCTTGCCATCTTGATTATTAGCATCATCCCAAACCTTTTGACCAGAGACTTTAACGGTTTCTGGAGTATAGGAGTTGGTAACGGTGAACTTATCAATCTTAGTTTCATACTGAGCAACAGCATCTTCTTTAAGTGTGTAGGCAATCTCTTGACCATTTCTATATTTAGGCAGGTCTTTAGATTCAAACTTCCATCCATTAGCAGCTGTTACTTCAAGCGTATCAACAATAGTGCTTCCATCCATTACTTTAACTGTAATAGATGCAGGGCGTTTACCATCTTGATCATCTGCATCATCCCAAACTTTCTGACCAGAAACTTTAACCTGCTCTGGAGTATGAGAGTTAGTGATTGTCTGACCTTCTACTTTCGGACTGTAACCTTTTTCTTTCAAAGCGGCTACTGTTGCATCATCTTCTTTGACAGAGTAGGTAATCTCCTGTCCCTTGTCAAACTGAGGCAGATTGGTGAAGCTTGCTTTCCATGTGTTGTCATCTGCCTTATCAGCAGCCGTCAAGGTCAATGTCTTACCTGCGACAGCAACTGGCTCTTGACCGTTTACTGAGCTATACAGTTGCACTGTGATAGAAGCTGGACGCTTGCCATCTTGGTTATTAGCATCATCCCAGACCTTCGTAACAGCATACTCCGTACTTTGAGGAGTGTAAGAATTAGTAATGGTGAACTTATCAATCTTAGTTTGATAGTCCGCAACTGCTTCTTCAGTAACTGTGTAGGCAATCTCTTGACCTGCTGCATACTTAGGAAGGGCTTTAGACTCAAACTTCCAATCGTTAGCAGCTGTTACTTCCAGCTCATCTACGACAGTATCGCCATTTTTCACCTTAACCTTAACAGAAGCTGGACGCTTGCCGTCTTGGTTATCCGCGTCATCCCAGACTTTTTGACCAGAAATCTTGATCATCTCTGGAGTGTAAGAGTTGGTAACAGTGAAATCTTTGATTTCTTTAGTGTAGCCAGCTACATCATCTTCCTCGATAGAGTAATCAATCTTCTGACCATTTTCATAAACTGGCAGATTTTCAAATTTAGTTTGCCATTGATCAGCAGCCGTCACTTCCTTGCTAGCGACTTCTGTCTTGACACCGCCGACTGTCTTCATCAGCTTAATGCTAATCTTAGTTGGACGCTTGCCGTCTTGATTGTCGCTGTCATTCCAGGTCTTGCTAGCAGTGATTTCTGTCTTTTCTGGTGTATAAGAGTTAGTGATATTGTAGCCATTAAGATTAGTTGAATAACCCGGTACAGCTTCTTCCGTTACTGTATAGGTAATTCGTTGGCCATCCTTGTAGACTGGCAAGCCAGTAAAGTTGTAAGACCAGCCTTCTGCCTCTCCGACTGTTTGGGTATTGACTTTTTGACCGTCAGCCAGCAGATTAACTGTGATAGAAGCTGGACGTTTGCCATCTTGGTTATCGCCATCTTCCCAAGTCTTGCTTCCAGACACAGTCGTTGTCTCTGGAGTGTAAGAATTGGTGATGTTGTAACCCTCTACCTTACTAGTATAACCTGGAACAGCTTCCTCACTTACGGTATAAGTGATTTCTTGGCCTGCCGCATACTTAGGCAAAGCCTTGGACTCATACTTCCATTCGTTAGCGGAAGTCACATTTTGCTCATCAACAACCGTATCACCATTCAGAATTTTAACCTTAACAGAAGCTGGACGCTTACCATCTTGGTTTTCCGCATCATCCCATTTCTTCTGACCGGAAACCTTGACCGTTTCTGGGGTGTAAGAGTTGGTGATGTTGTAGCCGTCCACCTTGCTCGTGTAGCCCGGTACAGCTTCTTCTGCAACAGTATAAGCAATTTCTTGACCTGACGCATATTTAGGAAGAGGATTAGATTCATATTTCCAACCGTTAGCAGCCGTCACTTCCTGCACATCGACAATATCTTGGCCTTTCAAGATCTTGACTCTAACAGCATTTGGGCGCTTGCCGTCTTGGTTTTCCGCATCTTCCCACTTCTTCTGACCAGAAATCTTGATTGTTTCTGGTTTGTAAGTGTTGGTCACTACAAAGCCGTCAGCAGCATTGCCAGTTACCTGAGATTGATAGTGAGGGACCGCGTCTTCTTCCAGAGAATAAACAACTTCTTGTCCCTTTTCATATTTGTTCAAGTTGGCGAACTCGGTTGCCCACTGGTCAGCTTCAGTCAGAGTTCGGTTCGCAACTTCTGATTTCTGACCGCCGACTTCTTTATAAAGTTTGACAACAACATTGGCAGGACGTTTGCCGTCTTGATTCTCGGCATCATCCCATTTCTTGCTGGCTTTGATAGCGATTTTCTCTGGCGTACGAGTATTGGTAACAGTGAGATTCCCCTGATCTACTTCTGGAGCATCGTAACCATCAAGCTGATCTTCACCGATTGTATAGGTGATTTTTTGACCGCTTGCATCAAAGATTGGTAAATCAGTTGTCTGAGCTGTCCACTCCGCATCTGTACTACCGCCAGTTACGGTCACTGTCTTATCAGCCAGTTTTTGACCGTTAGCGTAGACATCTACAGCAATAGAAGCTGGACGCTTGCCGTCCTGATTGCTTTCATCTTTCCAAATTTTCTTGACTGTCAGCTTTTTGCTGGCATTTGGATCTACCGTATTCTTGACTGTTTTGACTGCACCATCAGCCTTGATAGTCACTTTCATCGGATTGCTGTCCAGTACATAGCCTTCCGGAGCTGTGACTTCTTCTACTGTGAATTGGCCTTTCTTGATTTCTTCACTTGAGAAAGGCTGTGTAGAAACCCGCCCGTTAGCATCAGTCGGCGGCAGAGTAATCTCTTCACCGCTAGGAGTTGTCACCTTAAAGACAGCACCTTCCAGCATTTTGCCAGTCTTAGAATCCTGCTTATAGAGAACCAGACTGTTGCTGATATCCGCTGTGATAACACCGCCTTCTGTAATCCGGCTGCTGCGCTCTACCGTAGAGCTCGTCTGACCAGGACGATCATCTCTGAATGGCAGTTTTGTATTATCAACTTCCATCTCAGCCGTATTGGATACCAAAGAACCATCAGCTGGTGAAGTTGTCATATAGTTCAACATAAAGGCACGATTACCTGGATTATTGATAGTTAGAGTAAACTCTGTATAAGTGTCATTATAGGCAACCGTATAATCTTGACCTTCTTTCAAGATAACAGAATTCGCAATACTTGATAAACTCTGTGTGTACTCCCCTTGGCGAAGGACAAGTTGCTCCGGAACGAATTGCATTGGTGCACTGCTATCTGGAATGACGTCCTTGATAACAATCGGAGAATTATAGGTCTTTTGCTGAGTATTGATACGAACAGTCCAGTTATGCGAGTAGTCACCGCTCTTGCCTAGAA
Source organism: Streptococcus sanguinis (assembly GCF_020729765.1). Lineage (GTDB taxonomy): Bacteria > Bacillota > Bacilli > Lactobacillales > Streptococcaceae > Streptococcus > Streptococcus sanguinis_Q. Next base: position 53,907 of record NZ_JAJEPD010000060.1, read on the forward strand.
TAGCCGAATTATATGGCTTCTTAGCAATGACCCCTCCAATCTTAGCGTAGTTTTCACCAGCTGTTGAAAAACTGTTTTGTTTGCGCTCGTTAATGGTTACCTTATGGCTCATCGCCCCTTGAGTTTCCTCAGGCTTATAATTCCAGTCTTGATCAGCACCTACTGTCGTCGCCTGAAAATCAAAGAAGAAGCTCCCTCTTACTCCACTAGCAGTTGTCTTAGACTTGTAATCTGCCAAATTCTGAATAGTAACCGTGATCAGACCACCCTTACCCGAACCATTCGACGTCATCTTAGCCGCTCCAAGTTGGACCTGCGTTTCATTATCCGTCAGAGTAAAAGTTGTACCATCAGCAATGGTTGCACCGTTCGGTACTGTAAAGGTAAAGGTATCCCCATCCTTGAGCTTGTTATCGTAAGCAGACAAATCAAAAACTAGCTCATAGCGATAATTCCCCCCTTGGACCAAATTGTAAGCACCGTTAACCTTGGTTGCTTCGCGGCCATTAGAATGATCCCAGATTTTAATGTCTGTGATTGCATTCTTCAAAGCATCAGCTTGAGCAGTTGCTGTAAACAGCTTCAAATCCAGCAAAAACAGAAGGGGCAGCATCAAAAACAGCAGCCATTTTTTCAGTTTCATAACATTCTCCTTTTTTATTTCGTTACCTAAATAAGTAATTAATCTTATTGTAACAAATACTTACTATAATGGCAATATTATAGAACTATTTTAGTAAAGAAAAAAATAGAAATTTTTCCGCTTTTTTTACTGTATGAAAAAAACTGATATTCTCTATTGGCATTTTCACAAAAATAAGTTATAATAGAATCTCAAGCGGAGGTGGTGGAACGGCAGACACGCATGCTTCAGGCGCATGTGCCCGTACGGGTGTGAGGGTTCAAATCCCTTCCTCCGCATAAAAAGCAATCCTATCATGATTGATAGGATTTTTTTGTTATTATGAAGTAGAATTACACTGCTGAGAAAAGCCAGAAAGGTCAGTCCCCCTGTTAAATACTTCTCTAATAGACTCGCGGTCACAAAGAAATTGAAAACAGTAGCCAAAAAGAGAAAAACAGTTCCACTTAAGATGATCTTTCTCAGAACAGAAGACTCCAAGCTACTTCTTAGCCAGCCTCCAAACGATAAGTAACTGAAACCAAAGAAACCCCACAGCAAGAAAAGCAGGAAGTTGATAGGCCTCAGCCATAAAGGAAATACTATATAAGTGCCGCCAAATACCAAACGTCCCAGAGGCAGACCTAGCAGTAGAAGGAAATGGAGCAAAGATTGCGAAAACCAGAGCAAGGCAGAAAACAAAGACAGACATTTCACTTTCATATTTACCTCATTAGCAAAATAGAAGACCAGCTATATAGAGCGGATCTTCTATTTTTTTATAATCCTTCAGACTTCAAAGCGTCTGCCAAGCGCGCAAATTCCTCTAAACTCAGAGCTTCTCCCCGAACACTTGGAGATAAGTCAGCTCGTTCTAAAGCTGCTGTTAGTTTTCCTTTAGTCTCCTCTGACTTTCCAAAACAATTGGTCAGGTTATTCCAGAGAGTCTTCCGGCGGTGGACAAAGCTAGCCTTGGAGACCTTGAAAAAGAATTTCTCATCCTGAACTACAACTGCCGGTTGGTCTCTGCGCACCATCTTGAGAATAGCCGAATCCACATTTGGCGCTGGCACAAAGACTGTCCGCGGCACGATAAAGGCAACCTTGGCCGTCATGTAATACTGGACCGCAATCGACAAACTGCCGTAGGCCTTGGTATTAGGCTGAGCTGATATCCGATCCGCTACTTCTTTTTGCATCATCACGACAAACTCACTAAAAGGAATCCCGCTTTCAATCAAATGCATGAGAATCGGCGTCGTAATGTAGTAGGGCAGATTTGCCACTACCTTGATAGGCAGGTCTGGATTCTTAAACTCTGCTATGTACTGGGCCAGATCAACCTTGAGAATATCCTGATTGACCACTGTCACATTGTCAAAATCGCGCAGGGTATCCGCCAAAATCGGTACCAGACGGTCATCAATCTCAAAGGCCATAACCTCTGCAGCATTTTCCGCCAAAAATTCTGTCAATGCCCCAATTCCAGGCCCAATTTCAATGACATTGACATTTTTGTCAATCTCAGCTGTATCCACAATCTTCTGGAGGATGTTGGTATCCGTCAGGAAATTCTGACCGAAAGATTTTTTAAAAGTGAAACCGTGACGCTCCAGAATGGCACGGGTCACACTATGGTCTGCAATACGCATCTTTTCTCTTTTCTAATTATTTATTCATTATCTTTTAAGGAAGTCATTTGCCCTAGCAAGGTGTAAAGTTTTTTCTGCTCTTCTTCCTCGTAAGCAAATGCGTTAGCCTTTACTTCTCTGCATTTCTCGTCATACAAAAAGCCCTCATAACCATCTTCTGTAGATAAAGCTATATAGACTTTCGCCATTTCTTCAGGACTAATCGAAAATCTCGACTTAATTTTATACAGATTTTTCATAAAAGCGCTGAGGTGATCATAGCGGCGCATATCAACTTTGACATTGGTTACACGGATTGCCTGAATTTTGATGCCTTTCCAATGTTTCCCCATATAAAGCGACAACATCAACAAGGCCAGCTTATTCTGATAATAGGTCTTAGCAGGACTGTAATGTTTTTGACCGAATAAATTTTCAAAATCAAGCTTCATGAAAGGGTAAAGCACTAGCCCTTGGGAAGAAATATTAATAATCCGACCACTTTCTGACTTTTCCAACAAGCCCTTCAACAAAGTAGAAAGTAAAAAGGGAGCAACCACGTTGGTCGCAAATTGCTTCTCCAATCCGTCTTTGGTAAGAACCGGCTTTTTGACCGATAAGTCAAAATCGGCCGCATTGTTAATTAAAACATCTAAAGTCTCTTCTTTTTGGATATACTGTTCTACCGCTTTCTTGACACTTTTCATCTCAGATAAATCAGCCAAGATATAATCTACATGCGGATTTCCTGTTTGTTGACGGATCTTTTCACAGGCTTGCTCAGCTGCTTCTTTCCGCCGGCAAAATAGGGTCACTGACCACCCCTTTTCAGCTAACTGTTTAGCAGTTTGATATCCAATCCCACTATTGCCGCCCGTAATAATTACTTTTTTCATTTTTGACTCCGTTAGACTGAATATTTAAGCATGGCTTCTTCCACTTCCGCCAAGGTCACGCCAAACAACTCTAAGCGCTTAAGCAGTTGCTTGCCATTGGAATAGCCGATACGGAGTTCTTCACCCAGATACTCTCGGCGCTGACGGCTGTCGCTTCCCATAAGTAGACCCAGTCGCACAAGATCGCTTTTGGTGATATCAAAATTATCCTCATCATCAAAATATCCGACCAGCCCAGCTAACGCCTGCTGTAAATCCTCAAATGATGCATGCTCTACTCCAAGCGATTTACCTTTGTTCTTAGACTTAGGAGTCGCCTCATCTCGACGGAGAAAGGCATGCTGAGCAGTTGGCACGGCTTCCATAATCATTCGCCGGATACGCTCACCGTTGTAGTCTGGATCGGTAAAGACAATAACGCCACGCAGCTGGTGCAGTTTCCCTATCCTCTCTAGGTCTTCTTCATTAATAGCGGAACCTCTCGTCTCGTAAGTATCAACTTGGTAAAATCGCTGCAGATTGGCCGTATCATCCTTGCCCTCAACGACAATTACCTGGGGGATTTTTATCTTCTCAGTCAAGCCCAAACACCTTCTTTGCATTATCATAGGTCGCTTGCGCTACTTCTTCGACAGGCAACCCACGAAGCTCAGCAATTTTCTCTACAACATAGCGAGTATAGGCTGTTTTGTTTTCTCGGCCTCGTTTGGGAACAGGCGCCAAGTAAGGTGCATCCGTCTCGACGAGGATTTTGTCCAAAGGCAGATTCTGAGCCGCCTCCTGAATATCCGTCGCTTTCTTAAAAGTGACAACTCCAGAAAAGGAAATCATCATTCCTAACTCGATAAAGCGCTCTGCCATTTCCAAAGAACCCGAATAAGAGTGCATAATACCACCTCGAGGGCCCACGCCTTCACTCTTGATAATCTCATAGGTATCTTCTAAAGCATCACGTGTGTGAACGACAAAGGGCAGGTTCAGCTCTTTGGAGAGCTGGATTTGGCGTCGAAAAACCCTCTCCTGAACATCCTTGGGCGCAGTCATCCAGTGATAGTCCAGTCCAATCTCGCCCAGAGCCAGCACCTTGGGATGACGAAGCTTGTCCAGCAGATAGGTTTCCACCGCCTCATCATAAGTCCCAGCCTCAGTCGGATGCCAGCCAATTGTAGCATAAAGCTGAACATAGCTATCTGCCAGATCCAAGGCGCGCTCAATGGTCGGTCGGTCAAAACCGACAATATTTATTTTGCTGACGCCCATTTCTGCAGCCAGCTGGAGCTCCTCTTCCTCTCGACCAGCAAATTCTTCCACATTTAAATGCGTATGTGTATCAAAAATCTTCATGGTTTACTTCCTTGTATTTCCTGTCCTTTATTATACCAAAAATGACCTGAAAAATCAGAAGTCTCTTCAAAGCAGAAAAAATAAGATAGCTGCCATTCAACAGCTATCCGAATCTGCCTTCAAGTTCTCCATTGGAATAATTAAGTAGAAAGACAGTGCCAGCATTAGCACAAGTGGGAGGAGAATATAAATAATCCCCAAACTGCTAGCAAGAGCTATTAACAGCATGGATAAAACACTCGGAACAGCCATGCTAAATAGATTAATAGCTGACTGGATGGCTCCCATGGACTTTTCTGGAATCATACTGAATACAGATTTCTGCAATCTAGGACTCAGCAGACCGACTGTAACAGAGCAAGCAAAGCTCGCTATCAGGACAAGTAAAAAGTTTTGCCAGAAAAAACCGCAAAGAATAAAACCTTCACATACTTGGCTACTATACATAGCAAGCTTAGTCGAAACTTTTTTCAGCAAACTGCCACTAAAAATGTTCCCTAAAATCAAACCAGCGGAACTTAGAACAATTAACACGGCAATGGACTGACCGATCTGCAAATTCCAAAAAGGCCTTTTCAGCAATAAAAGAGTCGCTACTGGCGTCAGAATATTCAGAGTGACCTGCCCAAAGGTTGAAACCAATAACAACCTCACAACGTTTTTCAATCCCAGCAAGACTTTAAGAGAATTCAATAAATGCTGCCAATAATTTTCTCTATTTAGCTCCTTGGCACTGCTGAGCTCCGGTTCTAAGTCCTGTAAGTTTTGACTAATATGCCAAAACCCAAGGTAAGCTAGCAAGAATGTCAGAGCATTCAGTCCTGCCAAAGCTCCAATACTCATCCAAGCGATGAGAAAACCGCCAGCTAGATTCCCCAAAATATGAACCAGACTCATACTAGCCTGCCGAAAGCCCATAGCAGAGGTCATATCTTGCTCAATCACCTTTACATAAACCGGCGTCAGCATGGCACCTGAAAAATAACTCAGACTATCCGACAGAAAGTTAATCAAGCAAATCACAAGCAGAATCAAGAAAGAGAAGTCTTGTCCAAGCAGCAAAAACGTTACCAAGCTATATAAGAGCACCTTACTAAACTGTATAAGCAGGTATTTATGAATACGATTCTTCTGAAAGTCCGCCGCAACTCCAGTAAAAACCTGAATTAACTGGGGCAGCGTTTCAGAAAGGGAAATCAATAAAACCGCAAGTGGAGCAAAGGAATAGGCGGAAACATAGTTCATCAAAGCCAAATAAAAAACAATGTCTCCAAAACCTGAAATCCATTGATTGATGAGCAACTGGCGAAAATTTTTGTTTTTTGCAAAAACAATCATACGACATCTCCTTTACTCTTGTTAGATTTTTGTTTAACAAATCATAACAATTAATTAGTCGATTGTCAAATTTTTATTAGATTATTATTTTACAAAAAGAAGACCTAGAATGAATCCAGGTCTTCTGAAACTATGTTAGGTCCTGTTTGAACTTCTCTATAATTTTTTGAATCAGTTCTTTATTGACCGTGTATTTAACCGAATCATCATCCACCACAAGCTCCAGCAAGCCAGAATTTAGGAGCTTTTGCGTATGGAATGAGATAGAGGCTCTTGTAAGCCCCAGTTTTTTAGCTATATCTTTATTCTTGGCATGCGGCTGAATCAATTCAATCAAGACTTTATAGCGGGTTTCATCTCCAAGAGTTTTGAAGGTCAGAGCCAATGTTTCATCGTTAAGCTCCGATTCCGCCTTTGATAACTGGGAACTTCTCGTCGAAAGGACTAAGGAATAGGAGGTGAAACCAGGAACCTTTTCGAGAAAAGAGTCAATAAACATGGGTGACAGAACAAATACTTGTGTGCCCTTTTCAAGGAGCTTAGCATTCTGCTCTTCATCATCCATCACATCAGATAGGCTAAATTCTTGTTCAAAAGCTAGTACTTCCTGCTCAAACTGCTCATAAATAGGCTGATAGAGCTCGAACACTCTTTCCAGCAAGGAAACCAATTTGTCTCGAAGCTTCTCTGGATGCTGAATAGCTTGGTACCAGTACCATTTATTTTCCGGAGACTTGTCACTATTCTCTATAAAAGCCAACAGATCTTCAGGATGTCGTTCGGCAACTTCTCCAGCAGAAAGCTTAAGTGATAAGCAATAGATGATTTGCTCTGCGTCTAGTTTTTTCAGACATTCTAACAAGTCATGCGGATTGACTGGATCTTCTCCTTTTTCTAGTAAGTAGAGGTAGAGGAGCGGAGCCAGTCCCACCGTAGCTCCTTCAAACAAACTAACCGCAACAAGCTCTCTCTTCAAGGGAAGTAAATCCTGATAGAGCTTATCATAGTGCGGCTGTACATCAAGAAGCAGCTCCTTTTGATTCTGCCGTAAATCCTTCCACATATGTTTATCAACCCTTGAAACGATGGCAGGCACCATGAGAAATTCATATAACTTACTACGATAATGAACAAGCTTTACACCCACAGATTCTTCCCTCCTTACATACACATACTCCGCTTCTGATTAGAAAGAGTATACAATTCCTGTTTTTCATTATACCAAAAATCAAGCAAAATATTCAGCCCCTTCTGCTCTGTTCATCTTCTGACAAGAAATCCATCTCTATACAATATGAAATTTTTATAAAATTCCGTCTAGTCCTTAAGACTGATTTTATCTTTTTTCGATATTTTCTTATTGATTATCGATAAAATTCGTGTTATAGTTACTAAGAAATGAAACGTTAGTCGGAGGAAATTATGACAGACAAAATGAAAAAGACCGCTGAAGATATGAGCATCACTCTTACAAAAATCAGTATCAGCCTTTTATTTATTGCTTCCATTATCCTGATTGCTCTTGGACCTTGGGTCGTCAATCTAGTTATCGAATTTCCCTCTCCTTTCTTTCAAGGGGAGACGCGCTTTTGGGTCTTGCTGCTGCTCGGCTATGTCCTAGGCTGCCTAGCGCTGGCCTGCATCGTCCATCTCTATCGACTCCTTAGCCACATTGGTAAAAATCAAGTCTTTATCACACAAAATGTTCAGTACATGCGCTATCTTGGCTGGGAAGTCGGCACTGTCGCTCTTATCTCCCTCTTTATGGGACTGACAGCCTATTTGCCCATGCTCTTAGTCACTGTTTCTTGCAGTATCTTGACCCTGATTATCCGTGTCATCCGTAATGCCTTTGGCAAGGCCATTGAGCTGCAGGATCAAGTGGACTACACTATTTAGGAGGTCTTATGATTCAAATAAATTTAGACCTTGTCATGGCGAAAAAGCGCATCAGTGCAGGCCGTTTGGCAGAGTTGATTGACCTAACACCAGCCAATCTATCTATTCTAAAAAATAATCGAGCCAAGGCTGTCCGCTTTTCAACACTCAACGCTCTCTGCCGTGAACTAGACTGCCAGCCTGGCGATATTTTGGAGTATATCCCTGATGAGGAGGAAGAGAAATAATTATGGAATATCCAGCACAAGAACAGATGAGCGTCCAGCCTTGTCTGCCCGAAGAGGAGGAAAGACAGACCATCTTCACAGGCTTAGAGGACAAGCAACTGCGATTCTTTAAAATCAGCTATCTAATCCTCTATCTTTTAACCTACTTTTACTCTGCAGTATTTTTTAATTATCAAACTGCATCCTTTTCCCCTTTTGCAATCGGCCTTATATTATTAAGCGAAACCCTAATCAGGAAATTGGCATATTCATCACTGCTGATAAAAAATCTTGACAGCAGATTAGAGGCTAGAAGCTTTCTGATCATGACGCTAGCTCAAGCTCTGGCTTTAAGTCTCTGGGGGCTTCATCGCCAGCTAGAATTTTTCCAATTTCTAGCCATCCACATCTCATTCGCCTTCTATATTCTGTCTCGCACAGGCTGGTTAAGCCAGGGACGTTTGGGAATCCTGGTCTGGTTTGATGCCATTCAAGCCTTCTGCATCCTGCCCTTTAAAAATTTCATTGCTGCTATTCTAGTCTTTATAGAAGGTAAGCAGCAGGACTCTTCCGCCAGCTCTGACAGTATGTCTTCGAAGAAAGCCCAACAGCTCGCGATTATCGTCAGCAGCTTCTTTGTCGCAGGAATCTTGGTCTACTTTGTCTGGTCCCAGCTGAGTCAGGTTTCAGACAGCTTTGCCTCTTTCTTCAGCAATACCGCTGATGTTATTGAGAATCTATTTGACTCCCTCTTTTCAAGTCTTGATAGCAGTATGATTCTCTTTAAGGCCTGCCTGGCTATCCCTGTCAGTCTGTACTTGTATGGCCTCCTAGCCGGCAGTCTGTTAGGCAAAAAAGATACTAAACTTAGCTACAAAAAATTTCAAGCTAGTATCCGCCCTTTGCGAGTAGCACCCGCTTTCGCAGCCTACATTATCATCGGTAGCCTCTGCCTGACCTATGCTCTCTTCTTCCTGACAGGTTTAGGTGAGCTCGGTCAGCTTCTGAGCGCCGGAACAGTAGCTCAGGCTATTTCTCCGCAGAATGCTTCAACTGTTGCCGTAGCTGGCTTCTGGCAGCTGGTTCGGGTGTCTATCCTTAACTTTGCAGTTCTAGGTGTCTTCTATCTGATTGCCAAAAAACCGCTCTGGGATCAGAAAGGGACGCGATTCGCAGCTACTATCCTCTTTATCTTTACCGGTCTGCTAGCTTTACTAGCTGGCTGGAAATTATTTGGTATCTACATCTATCTTTACGGACCAACACCGCTGCGCTTGATTTCAGCATGGTTCATCCTAGTCCTCTTGGTTTGGTGCCTACTGACCCTGATTCGTTTCTACAAACCTATCCAAGCTATTCGCATCGGTATCTTTTATGCCCTGATAAGCTTTACCTTGCTCTGCTATCTGTATCCAATGCTTTTACCAGTGGCAAAATAAGCAACTGTACTTAACTATACACAAAAACCAGAAAGAAAATCAGTTTCTTTCTGGTTTTATTATCTTTTTACATCATTTACCGGGATTCGATAATAGACTGCTTACCTTTCTCATTCAAAGGAAAAAAATTATATCCTAAAATCACAGGTCAGCAAATGATCATTGACCATGCCAATGGACTGCATAAAGGCATATACAGTCGTAGAACCAACAAAAGAAAAACCTTTCTTTTTGAGTTCTTTACTAATTTTATCGGATAGATCCGTTCGAGCGGGCACCTCTTCAATACTGGACCATGAATTGACAATCGGGTCATTCTTTACAAAAGACCAAATATAAGAATCCAAACTACCATATTCTTCTTTTAGTTTTAAATAGGCTTTAGCATTTTTTATAACTGCCTTTATTTTTAGCCTATTTCGTATCACTCTTTGATCACTAAGCAATTCTTCAATCTTTCGCTCGTCATAATTGGAGAGTATTTCAGGATCGAAGTTTTCATAAGCATCTGTCATAGCATCCATTTTTGACAAAATAGTTTGCCAGCTCAAGCCCGCCTGCTGACCTTCCAAAATCAACATTTTAAAGAGTTTATGCTCGTCATGCACAGGTCGCCCCCAGTCATGGTCATGATAATTTCTCTCAAGCTCACTATTTTCAGCCCAATTGCATCTTTTTATCTCAACCATCTATTTTCTCCTTATAGTTTGATTTTCTCAACTTGATTATTATCTAAGACCAAGAAAGCATCAGAAAAAGAGACTTCAAAAACTTGCAAGGAGTTTATGTGTTGCTCAATAATATCTTGATAATAAGGATACTTCTGGACAAAAACGCTTCTTATATCCTCAATAGAAAGTTGGCTTTCTTTGACTCTTCCTTGAATCCAGACATACCTCCCATCACCTTTCGGGATTGTTGTAAGAGCTATACGATTATTGGTTGCCAACTCTTGGATTTTATGACTATTTTTAAATGAGATAAAGAACAATTTCTTTGTCTCCTCATCATAGTAAAAATTTACAATTCTTACATTTGGGATATCCTTTACAGAAGTAGCTAAAGCCATTTCTGTCTGTTCTGCCAATAAGGCCTTAAAATATTGATTCATATTTGACTCCTTTATTATTTTCTCTAAAACTAGTATAATATAAAAAGGTATCATTATTTGAAACCATTTAATAAAAATATGGAGTTTCTCATGAATAAATCTCAAAGAATTAACGATTTGCTTATTTTTCTCAATAAGAAAAGACAATTCAATCTAAAAGATATTATGAATCGATATCATATTTCAAAAAGCACTGCCCTTCGTGATATTGCCAGCCTTGAAACGTTAGGCATTCCAATTTATTCTGACTTAGGCCGGAATGGCAGTTATAAAATATCGAGAATCATCCGCAGTTGAGAGTTGTTGATTGTTTTCCTGACTTCTGGTTGAAGGATTTTCTCAATTTTTGTGATCTTGCTTAACTGCTGTTCTGAAATCGAGTTTTCAAATTTTTCTTTTAATTTTTGCAGATCAATATCAAAAGGGCACATATTGTAGTTTTCTAGAGTCAGCATGGAAAAATACAAGGCAGAAATTTCATCTAT
>NZ_JAJEPD010000006.1:0-976 GCF_020729765.1 Streptococcus sanguinis
GAAAAATTCAATGCAAAAAAATTTAAGGTAAGGGTTGATGGTACTCGGATAGCAAATTATGTTATCAGAGTTGTTACACCAATTTTAGTTGAGGATGGAGAGAGTCTTTATTACGTCACACCTTTTAAAGGAATTTCATTGGAAAGTTGTTATTATAGTAATGCGAAATTTCCTCATGACAACTGTTTTTCAATATCAGTATTATACGGTTTGTTAAAAATTTTTATTGCTAATGGGGTATATTATTATGATTTTTTACCAAGAAACATAATTATTAGCGATAATGTAATATTTTTAATTGATTTTGAAAATGTTATTTTTCAAGATAAGGTATTTTTTGATATAAGATGGCATACAAATTTCCAATTAAACTGGTCATATATTTTTGAAAAGTCGTTATTAGAAAAAGAATCTAGCAAATTGTTAATAATGAATCCTGCGGTTAACAATTACCCCTTATCTAAGTTCGAACAAACTTTCAAGAATATTGTTGAAGTTAGTGGTGATGAGACAACTGTTAGAAAGTTAATTTTAAAGACGGTTCTTGTTTCTGAAAAGAGTTATACTCGTTATAATAATTCTGAGTATATTCATTATACACTAATATTTTCATTGACACAAAAATCTCATTAAGATTTTCAACCAAAGATTCTCTTTTTCTAAATAGTATACACTCATTTATACGTTTAGCAAAATATCCAAACACATCCTCGCTCTTCAATCTGATTAGATAAAATAAAATATCAGAAAAGACATCCGTTCTAGTTCCCAAGACATCAGATATGAAATGACACAAATCTATAGGAACAAGCTCAGAATCATTATAACGAGTATAACTCTTTTCAGAAACAAGAACCGTCTTTAAAATTAACTTTCTAACAGTTGTCTCATCACCACTAACTTCAACAATATTYTTGAAAGTTTGTTCGAACTTAGATAAGGGGTAATTGTTAACCGCAGGATTCATTATTAACAA
>NZ_JAJEPD010000061.1:0-4360 GCF_020729765.1 Streptococcus sanguinis
AATTTTTGGGCTGAAAAAACCAAGAGATAAATCATGACTAGAAAAGTAAGTAAAGTCACTATCATATTCGCTAAATTTAAGGTGGTAAAATATGGGACAAAGACACCAATATTGTCAGCGCCACAACTTGCAAAAGTAATCATAGCGACTAGAAAAATCAGGTTTTTATTGTCTTTTCGCAAACCATCTTTTGCAATAGCTTCTCCATCAGAATCTCCTAAAAGCAAAACTTTGAGGCCTAGGAAAATTGGAATCAAACCGAGYAAACCTAAAATCTCTTTACTAGGAATATAATTTAAGACAAATGCAAAAAGTAAACTTAGCAATATTAGACTAACAGAGCCTAGAAATTGTCCTAAATAGATGTTAATGATGTCTTTTCTGCTTTTTCTTTTGGCAAAAAATAACATTAGGATAATAAGTAAGTCTACGGCTGTCCCAGAATACAGGATTATTGAAGTAACAACATTCTGAACCATAAAGCACCTCATTCAAATATATTTTTGAATGTATTTTAACATTAACCTTTGTAGATGTCAACTTAAAATCCACCAATTAATAATTGCATGTCAATATTTGTATTGTGAAACTAGTTTCAGAAATATATAGTCTTAAAGTATGTCCACTGCCAATGGTTTTTTCAATATTTAAGAGGAGATTTATAATGGTTCATTTCTATAAATTTATAAACGAGTTATATATTTTGTTTAACCAATTATTAACTATTTTTATCAATAATCACTTCATTAATTTGTACTTTTTAATTTTGATTTATTTTTCATGCATATTTTATATGAATTTAATTCTAATACATTTTAAATAAAATATACGCAATTTTAATTGGCACTGACCCCCGTAAATGAGAATTAAATAAAAACACCTCCAAGTYGGATTTGGTACAATATAATCAAATGCTCATGGAGGTGGCTTTTTATGGTTAAAAAACGTGTGGAGACGGTGGTATTATTGTCAAGAAAATAGAATAACATGCTATAAAACTGTCGAAATAGGTGGCTTTTAGGATTTTAACAGAAATCAGTTCTATAATAAATTAAAAATCGTGTTGGTAGAAAAATCGTCTACTTCTACCAACACGATTTTACAAAGAGCCATTACTTACATCTCTTTTTCTCCTGTAAAACTATTGTATCTTGATACTTTAAGGAGTTTCAATCATTCGATCTGTTAACCGTTATTTTTTGGATCTAAACTTAATAACATAGCATTAATGGCGACGATGACTGTTGACACAGACATTAGGATTGCTCCTAATGCAGGGCTTAATGTGATACCAATAGGAGCCAAAATTCCTGCAGCTAGAGGGATAGCTATAAAGTTATAACCAGCTCCCCAAAATAGGTTTTGTTTCATTTTACGAGTTGTTTTGTGTGCTAATTCAATGAATGATTCAATATCTCCTGGATCTGATTGAGTCAATATGACATCAGCTGAATCCAATGCAACTTGAGTTCCAGCACCTATAGCTATACCAACATCTGCTAAGGCAAGAGAAGGAGCATCATTTACACCATCACCTACCATGATAACTTTCTTTCCTTCATCTTTAAGTGTTTTAACTAACTCATATTTGTCTTGTGGAGATTGATTTGATCTATATTCAATCCCTAAATCTACTGCCGCGCCTTGAGCCGCTTTTTCATTATCACCTGTTGCCATAATTGGTTGAATATTGTTCTTTTTAAGAGCTTTAATTAACTCTTTACTCGTTGGTTTTAATTCGTCCCCTAAAGCTACAGCACCAATGGCATCATCGTTTTCTACTAAGATACTAAGAGTTGCTCCTTTTGGAATATCCATATCAAGATTACGTCCATAGGCTTTTTGACTGATTAATTGGTAACGGTGCCCACCTGCTTTACCCTCTACTCCAGAACCGGAAATCACATCAATCGAATCAAAAGATGCTGGACGTATATTTTGCTGCTCGGCGAAACTTATAATTGATTGAGCAATTGGGTGGCTAGATCCTCCTTCAATACCTGCCAATAAGGCAATGATTTCCTCTTTTGTATATTTGTCATTAAGAAGTTTTACATCTAATACTTTAAATTCACCAGTTGTTAAAGTACCCGTTTTATCTAAAATAATCACATCTGCATCTTGAGCTATTTCTAAGGCTTGGCGGTCTTTTACTAGTAAGCCACGGCTAGCTCCTAAGCTTGTGCTACGGGCGGTTACCAATGGAATAGCCAGACCCAATGCGTGCGGACAAGCAATAACTAATGTAGTAATAGTAAATATAACTGCCGTTGGGATATCTCCAATAATCATCCACACTACAAAAGCAATTAGCGCGACAATAACAGCAATATAGAAGAGCCACCCTGCAACCTTTTGAGCAATATTTTCTGCTCTGGAAGGCTGACTTTGAGCTTGGCTGATTAAATTCTGAACTTGAGAGATGAAGGATTGATCACCTGTCTCATTAACTTTAATATAAAGAACCCCTTCTCCATTTGTTGAGCCTCCGATTACTTCATCGCCAGGGCCTTTTTTTACTGCTTTTGACTCCCCAGTTAGAAGAGCTTCATTTAAACGTGATTCGCCACGCTCGATAATCCCGTCTGCTGGCACATTTTCTCCGGCTTGAACACGAATTAAATCACCTACCTTTAAGTCAGCAACTGGTCGTGTTTCAATTGAATCGTCTTCTAATACAACGTGAGCATCTTTCGGCACTAACTTAGCCAATTCTGCTTGTGCGTCTCCTGCTTCTCCAATAGCTTTCATCTCAATCCAGTGACCTAATAGCATGATTAATAGTAATGAAGCAAATTCAAAGAAAAAGTCCATCACGTGTTCACCCGTTACGTAGGTAATGATCACAGCATAAATACTGTATAAATATGAAACACTTAAACCTAAAGAAACGAGTGCCATCATTCCAGGTTTTTTTTGTTTAAATTCGTCAACTGCACCTTGATAGAATGGACGTCCACCATAAATAATTAATATAGTAGATAAAATAGCTACTACAATATCAGAATATGGAAAAGTAAACTGGAATGGTAGTTCAAATCCATGCAAAGGGACTAAGAGCATAATAATGATTCCTAGTGGCAATGACTTTAAGAAAAGTTCCTTAAAGCTTCCGTGATGATGGTGGTCATGCCCACTGTGCCCGCTGTGATCATGCCCAGCATGATGTACTTGATGTTGATCCTTATGGCATCCATGTTCATCTGTGATTCCATGCTCGTGATTTAACTTATCCATGTCGTCATAATCATGGTGATTATGGGACGAATATCTGTTGTCATTATTCATTTTAAATTCCTCCTTATGCTTAATGATGATGTAAATGACATTCGCATTGTCCTTCTGGACAATTGCAATCCACTTCTTCTACTGCGAAAGATTTTTTCATCTCTAATATTTTTTCTAGTCGATCTATATCATCGAAGCTTAAAACATGATCTTCAATGATGCTTCCTATTACATTTCCGACTTTCTTATTGCAAATACGGTTAAAAATATCTTCTGCATAATCCCTTACGGCTTCTGTCTCTTCAATATTGGCAGTGTAAATAAACTTTCTACCTTCATGCTCTGTATTTAGTACGCCTTTTCCAACTAATCGACCTAAGATCGTTTTGATAGTGGATTGTGTCCAGTCCATTTTTTCTTGCAATACGGAAATGACTTTTTTACTAGTTACTCGATCATTTGCCCAAACTACACGCATGACTTCCCATTCTGCATCTGTGATATAAGTATTAAATTCTATTGTGCTCATTCTCCTTCCTCCCTAGTTGTCTACAGATGTAAACGAATATGTTTAAAATAAGTTTACAATTGTAAACGAATTATGTCAAGTCTTTTTATTAAATTCTCACTTTTTGGGGTCAGTCCCTTAAAACATGCTATTTTTATCATTGATAAATATTAATAGCTAACTTTCCGAAAAAAAACTATTTTTTATACAAAAAAGACATCMAAGAGAAAATTCTTGAATGTCTGTAAACGTTGATAGTATCGTATTGATTAACGTTTTGAGAATTGTGATGCTTTACGAGCTTTCTTCAAGCCTGGTTGGGGCATCACTTATTTCATCTAATTTCAAAATTCTTTAAAATCAACGTTCTCACTAGTTTTCAGAAAATAAAATTTCAACTAATTTCAATCAATTGCATCAAAATAAGGTAAATTTTCGTCAAAAATAAGTAAAAATCGAACCAGAATATCAAAAGTTTACCTTATTTGGTTTTTACAGACAGAAGTCAAGCAGACATTCACTACTCGTCAGTTATGACGAAAAATATTGATAAAAGAGATTTTGTATATATTAACTTCTAAATTTATTTCTCATAAAATGTAGTCATTTGGTTGATTTTTACAG
>NZ_JAJEPD010000062.1:0-1120 GCF_020729765.1 Streptococcus sanguinis
GGAGTGGGTATAATCATCAAGGTCAGGTTGGTATTTTTCTTGCGTTGAAAGAACTAAGTGAGTTGCTTCAAAAAGATGAAGATTTCTGTAACTACTATGTTCAATTTGAAAAAGAAGATGTCTTGAAATAACGATGTCACCCTGTACTATGTCTATATCTTCACCATCTTCTTTTTCAAATTGAACATAGTAGTTACAGAAATCTTCATCTTTTTGAAGCAACTCACTTAGTTCTTTCAACGCAASAAAAATACCAACCTGACCTTGATGATTATACCCACTCCAACTAGATGTCGCATTATTCTTTTTCCCAGCCACTCATTACTCTCCTTTAACTTTCAACTCCCTCAACTGTTCCCTTCCCATCTTCATCATCTCCTCTTCCACCTTACTCCATTTTCCAAAAAKGCATTCTTGGAGAACATCGGCAGCTGAACCTTCATCTGTTTCAGAATCATAGACACAATTTCTATTCCTTTGATAAATTTGAATCTGCTTGAAGAGTTGTTCGTTCTCTAACTCTCGGACATTCTCAACCAAATGGTTCACAATGTAATCATGGTGTTCTTTTGGAGTTGCGCGTGCTTGATTTGGATTGATAGCGTACAATTCTTCGTATCGAATAAGGGTGCTCAAATAGGACAATTCGGGCTTTGTTGCGATTATGGCTAATTGTACTTCATATCCCTTACTTTTCAAGAGTTGTGCTGTTTCCTTTGGAACATCAATTGTTCGTAAAGTTCCCTCTATCAAAAGATTGTATCCCAAATGACTCAATTCGGTTACTAAAGACTCTACCATTTTCCCTGCAAAATCTTTGGTGTATTCTACACTATCTTTGCCATATTCTTGCTGCAGTTCTAAATAGTGTGGATGCTGGGAACGAAAACTATCGCCATCTATGATAACAATATTTCCTTGAAATTCTTTCTGTTTAATACGATGAATTGTAGTCTTACCAGCACCACTTTGCCCTCCAAGCAAAATCGCTATAGGTTGCTTACTGGACTTTCTTCCTCTTGTCAGAGAACGAAGATTCCGTGCTAGAGCATGTTTGAATTCACTATCAGTATAATCTTGGATTTCCATTAAGCTACCATCCGTTTTTCAGATATCTCTA
>NZ_JAJEPD010000063.1:0-3425 GCF_020729765.1 Streptococcus sanguinis
ACTTCATATTGGTACCAGTAATGCCTTCGCAGCTATTGGTGCTACCAATAATCCTATTATCAAAGATCCCCTTACGAATCTTCCCTATATTCCTGGATCTACTTTAAAAGGAAAAATGCGCAGCTTACTTTATCGGACAGACTATAATAGCAACACAACAGAGAAGTTAAGTAAAGATAGTTTGGAAATTAGCCGTCTCTTCGGAAATTCAGAAACTTATAAAATTGGCCGCTTGGTTTTTCGAGATGCCTTTCTAAACAACAAAGAAGAGCTAGGTAAAAGAGTATCTACTTACACAGAAGTTAAGTTTGAAAATACAATCAATCGCATTACAGCTGAAGCAACTCCTCGACAAGTTGAGCGAGCTATTCGTGAAAGTGAATTTGCTTTTGAGATTATCTATTCTATTCAGGAGAAAGAACTCACTGAGGTCGAAAAGGATATGGAAATTCTCAAAGCTGGTTTTGAATTGTTGGAATGGGATTACATAGGCGGTTCTGGCAGTCGTGGCTATGGTAAAGTGTGTTTTAAAAACTTTGAGGTTAAGACTGTCTTTGGTGAATTTGATGAGTATAGGATTAAAAAAGCCCTGAAACCATTTACTAATGATGAGTCCGATGGTGGAGGAAGTACAGAGAGCCCAGATTCAGAAATTAAGTAAGGAGGTCTGCTATGGCCTATCAACTCTATAAATTAGATTTTAAGTCTGCTCATTTTGGAGAAGGTCATTTGGATGATTCGGTCATGACTTTCACTGCAGCTCGTCTTTACTCTGCCTTAGTGCTTGGAGCTATCAAGGCGGGGGTCTTAGATGAGTTTGAGAATTTATCTCGACAGGATGAGTTTGTATTGACTGATGCTTTCCCCTATATGGGAGCCCCTTATCTCCCTAAGCCAATCGGCTATCCATTGTTGGATAAAGTCAACCGAAATGAAGATATTATCAAACAGCGGGAAGAAGCAAAAAAAGCAAAAAAATTAGCTTTTATTAAGCTGGGGGATTTTGACTGCTTTCTATCTGGAAATAGTATAGTTGGTGAATCTCTGGCTACAAAATCAATTAACACAAAAAACCAGCCCTTCCAAGATGGAAATCTTTATCAAGTTGCTTCAGTTCACTTTGACAAAAGCAGTCTGTATTTCATCGCCAATCAATCTGATTTGTTGGATCGTTTATTGGAAAGTCTTCAGTTTAGTGGTATCGGAGGAAAGCGCAGCAGTGGTTACGGTGGTTTTACTCTGGATAAAACTGTTCAACAGCCTCTTGATTTTTTTAAAAGATTAACTGTTAAATATACAGGGAAAGTAATGGCTTTGACGACTTCTTTACCGGTAGATAGTGAATTGAAAGTCGCAATGAATGAGGGAAGATACTTACTGAAAAAGTCAAGTGGCTTTGCATTTAGTGAGGAGACGGAGTCTAATTATCGCAAGCAGAATCTTTACACTTTTAAGGCAGGTTCAACCTTTTCCAAAACTTATAATGGGCAAATCTGCGATGTCAAGCCAAGTGATGAGTTTCCTCATTCAGTCTGGCATTATGCTAAACCCTTATTCTATATATTGGAGGAATCCAAATGAAGACAAAATATAGAAAATTCAAGCTGACTCTGTGGACCTTGGGACCAGTGCATATCGGGAGTGGTCAGCTTCATACTGCTCGTGAGTATATTCTTGAAGGGGATGAATATTATTTTCCAGATATGACTCTGCTTTATGACGAACTTATCAAACGAGGTATTGATGAAAAATTCCAAAAGTTGTTAATTGATTCGGATAATAAAACCAATCGAATAAGTGATTTTCTTGCTGAGCATGGCATAACAAAACGCAATTTTGGGGGCTATAGACTTAAAGCAACAGGACTTGAAAAGCCTAAAGGAGAGAATGTACCTAGAAATCAGGAAACGACAGATCCAGGAGAAATAAATGGCGTTCATCARTTTATGAGAGATTGTTACGGTAACCCTTATGTCCCTGGCAGCTCTCTTAAAGGTGCTATTCGCACTATTTTGATGAATACGCATTGGCATTCAACTGATTTTAAGCARGAAAATAAAAAAGGCAAAATCGTTGAAAATAAGAAAGCGATTCCATGGGGACCAACTAGACGACAGAGACATGAAAAGATAAAACCTTTTGATGATATTTTTAATGAAATTCGTGTCTCAGACAGTCAGCCTCTGACAAATGATGATTTAATTCTTGTTCAAAAGTGGGATTTTACTCCAGATGATACAAAGCCGCATTCACTGAGTATCTATCGTGAAGCTCTGAGGCCTGGAACTAAGATGGAATTTGAAATCATTACCGCTTTAGGTTTAGAAGGTGGAAGAGCTGGTGAGCTCATTTCTTCTCTTGGAGAATATGCACAAAAATTTTACTTTGGAGTGACAGAAGATGAAGGCTATGAAGGATATAAAGATTTCTTTCTAAAAAAATTTCCTAATCATTTAATTCAAAACAATCTATCCTATCCCCTCTATCTAGGTGGTGGTAGCGGTGCTTGGACCAAAACAGTATTTAGGCAAGCGGATGGCGAAGTTCAAAAACGACATAAGAAAATGTCTGAACGAGGAGCTCTAAAATTGACAAAGGCGCCTTTTTTAACCGTTGACGGTGAAATAGAATTAATTAATAATGCAGAGAATTTCTATGAAATGGGTAAAACCTGTTTTACGATTACGGAGGTAGCTACAAGATGAAGACGTTGATTACATTTATCAGTCAGTATGATCCGATTGGTGTAGAATTTGTGGATACAAAACAAGATGATGCAGATGGTCGTAAAAAAAGATTTAGACCTGAATTCGGACAGGAATTAACTTTAGATTCAGTTGAAAATTATGAAAAAGATGACTATGGATTAAAGATATCAGATGGTGCTGCTCTTTTTATTATAAAAAATGAATTACCTGACAAAATTATTGTGATATATAGTGATGAAATGAAGGTAAAACAGGAAAACTTTGAAGCAGCTGTTCAAGCTGTTTACGATGGTAAAAAAGTTTATGTGATACAGAATAAATATGTAAAAGAAGGAGTTCATGAGTTCGACACAATGTATAAATTCGTGGAAGAAATCCTTGATGAAGAGGATATGTCACATGGAGATTATATTTTAAATGTGACGAGTGGAACTCCCCAGTGTCAGGCTGCTATGTATGCTATCAATTTTGTCAAGGATTACCATACAAGGCTTGCTCGGGTGAATTCTCCAAGAAGTGAGAAGACAAATCAATCAAACCAAGGAGCTCCCTGGTTTGAAACTGCTACCTTTAAATATTTTTTGGAAAAACAAGCCTCAGACTATGAAGATAATCGTCAGTTGGGTATTGAAAAAGGGGAGAAGTTCAAAAATAATTTATTACAGCGAACCTATAAAAATTTCATTTTGAAATATGAATACAAAGCAGCATTAGATA
>NZ_JAJEPD010000064.1:0-3285 GCF_020729765.1 Streptococcus sanguinis
TATGCAGGTACACACCCAAGTGTACCCATGAGAATTTTTGTAATGAGCGTATCTGATAATTTGTTTTTCAGTTCTATCCCTTTGACTTCGCGTCTAATCTTATCGTAATATTCATTTAAAAATGCATTAATCTCTAGTAGCAATTTCTGATTATACACCTCTCTAAAATCTGTACATTCTATCCCAGCTAAAGGATTATATTTTTTTCTTAACAATTCTTTCACTACTGGTATATGAACTCTATAATCCTTTTGCAGTAAAAACGATGAACCTCGATACATCCCCCAGCTTGCTAAATAAAACGCAAGTTGTAAGCTTAAATAATCAACATTTACATTGTTATTCTTTCGAGCATTTATAAAATGTGAATAACAGTGCTCCCACGAACGATATCGACCATGTTCGTCTGCTTTTAAATCATTGAAAAATTTTATTGACGAATCAATAATCAAATCGACAGTATTCATACTATTTACTCCCTATTTATTATTTATACCTGTTCCTATCCGAAAATATAAATGATTGTTCAAATAGTACTCCAACAACATCGGTTATTTTTTTAATTTTTCCAGTGTGTATCTTAGAAAAATAACATTCTTTATAGCTTTTTACAAATAAACATAGGCACGAACCAGAATCAATAATATGCGTATGCAAAAGATCTATAACAAGGTTTCTGTTAATTTCTATTTTTCTCAGATTACAATAATATACATCTACTTATTTTCAACCACATATCTACTTCTCTCCAGTTCTATCACCTTATCATAGAGCTTCAAGTCCTCTTCGCTATAGTGATGAATCACTTCTACGACTGCTTGTGGGAGAAAGAAGAGAAGTTGATTGATTTTCTCTTGGTTTTTTAGATCCAGATTGGCCTTGACCTCATCAGCCAGGATAAATTGGCGATTGTGATAGAGCGCGCGGGCAATTTCTAACCGCTGCTTCTCACCGCCTGACAGGGTTTGGTTGCTGGGTGTTTTGCCTTGGAGAGCTTTCAGACCGGTTTGCTGCAGAATCTCTTCTATCCTTACAGAATCAAGTTCTTGTCCCAAAGCGATATTTTCCTCTAGGCTCAAACCATCAAAGACATGACTGGACTGGAGAATGTAGGCTCCTGCCTGATAGAGTTCATCCGAACTTAGCTCTTGTCCATGGTAGCGAATCCGACCTTGACTAGGCTTGATTTCACCATAAATGAGGTTAAGTAAGGTTGTTTTCCCAGACCCACTTTCTCCGATAATGGCAATCTTTTCCCCTTCCTCAATGGTAAGGTCGCAAGGAGCTAGGATTTCTTGACCATCACGCTCTACGCTGACTTGCTCTAGCTGGATAGGAAAGACGGAACCTTCAAAAACAGAAGGCATTGTCAACTGCTCTCCCAGCAAGTTTTGATATTTATCACAGAGAGACTTGGCTGATTTTCTAGTATTGATAAAGTAGGACAGTTCCTGAAATTGGTAGCCGATATTATGCGATACTAGGTAAATCCCAACAAAGCTGGCTGCAGACAGGTAATTATAATAGGTCATGAAACCACCAATGACAATAGGCGCAACCGAGCAAAAGGCATCAATCCCATTGATAAAGAGACTGTTTAATGTACGTTGCTTTTCATAGGCGATTTCTTGCTCTAAAGCCTTGTGCAAATCTTTGGAAAACAGTTTGTAAAACAAGCTTTGTCCCCGATAATGCCGTATGGAACGAGCACCCGCAATCATATTGGTCACTTGGGAGACATAGCCTTGGTTAGCTAGGGATTTCTGCTTAGTAATCGTATCCAAGCGTTTAGAGCCAATTCCACTGCAAAGGACAGGTATCGAATAAAAAATGATAAAGAGCAAGCCGAGATAAAAATTAGTCCAGAGAGCATAACAGATAGAGACAGTTGTAAATCCCAAAGAAGAAATGATAATGACAGTAGGCTCAATATAATTATCTTCTAGCTGTTTCACATCATTTTCCAGGTCGGACAAAACCTCTTCATCTGCTATCCGACGGCTATATAAGAAAGTCTGAAAGATGGCCTGCTTAATACCCGACTTGAAGTCCGTCAGCACTCGTGCATAGTAATAGCGTTTCCCAGCCAAACCCAGCAAGAGAATCAAATTCCCCACAATTCCCCAAATCAAGACCTGCCACAGCAAATGTAACTGGTGATTGGTAAAACTAGAGACAATATACTGAATCAAAGCTGGTGTAATGACAGCCTCCAGCCAAGTAATCATAATCGCCACAAAATAGAAGAATAAGTACTTTTTAGTCACATAGGATCTAAGCATAGCGTATAAACCTCCTGAAGTTATTTACCAATTTAGACGGTCGTTTTTTCTCTAGACGGGGATAAAATAGGAGCCTGAATATTTGAATGAAACCATTAAACGTAAGGCTACTTTATAATCTTTCAGAGAAAGACTTAAAAACTAGTTCGAAGCATATCAATTCACTTTTAYTTTTTRMTMAAAAATATATCYAACACATCTGCATAGCTAAAAAAGGGAGCAGGRAATACTAGTCCAGAATAAAATAGCATTATGGTATTAAATAAATTCAATAAGACGGATACTCGTTTAAARCGTTCTGTTAACTTAATTGCYATGGTATATAAGACAAAAAATACAGCATAATTAAGTATTGACATCAAAAYCAAATCCACTAAATGTAATGAGGGCATCAAAAATTTTCCATTAAAAAACATATGAGATAGAATGATTGAAATCAAAAAAATGAGTGTTGACCAAATAAAATAAGTTGTTGATCTAGCAATATAAATCAGCATTGGTGTCCGTCTAGTTGTTTTGATATTTGTATATTGATTAGTGCGAATTTCAAATTCCAACTCCTCATTAGCAAGCAATATCACATTAGTTATAGAATAATAAATAAAAAAATAGAGTAGATTTATCGGTTTATCACTATTGAAAATAATAATGATTCCTGTAATAAAAATCATGGAATAAATCACTTCGCAAATACTATCAAACGTGTATCGAACTCTATAATTAAAATATCTTCTTAATTCACTAAACATGGAAAAGGCTCCCTCTTTTTTTAGCAATGTTSAATAAAGTGAAAAATAGGAAAGTTCCAGCTGACCAATATACTGCACAATAAACTATAATTAAAAAAACACTCTGGTAGGACGGAGAAATAATAAAATTCCTCAAGGCATAGTAAGGGAAAAGCTTTCCTATAAAGCCAAATAAACCACCTAGCGGTGTTAGTATGCCAGTAAAATACAGCATGAAATAAGAAATTAACGATGTAATGCTAGAAGTACGATTA
>NZ_JAJEPD010000065.1:0-26159 GCF_020729765.1 Streptococcus sanguinis
GAATTAGATTTTGCGTACGGTGGTTCCGAGTTTATTCATTTGTTAAATGATGATAAAGAATATATACAAGCTGATCAGTATCAGCACCTGCCTCCAGAATTAAAGTTAAAGAAGGATGATATCATGGATGAAGTTATGACGGCCTATGTGAATGAAGGACTTCTAAAGGGAGTAGAAAAAAATAGTCAAGGCTGTCCCAAAGCTGAGATTGTCTATAATTTGGAAATTAGACGAGTGCAGGGAAGAGAGGCTTTCGAATGGCAGTAACGCACGAATTTGGTAAGTTTGGATAGAAAGAAGAGGAAAATTATATGTCAAAACGAACAAAATCTATTCTTTTATCTTTGCTTTGTTTTTTTCTACTAGTAATAGGAGGTAAATTTTATATGGATCGAATGAAAGTGGATAATCTCTACCGGCATGGTTTTCAACTTTATGAGGAACAAATCGCAACCTACCTAAAAGAGCATTACAACGGTATCAGTAAAATCGAATTTTCTCCGATTTTTATTAGTGGAGGAAAGGGAGAAAGCTTTGTTCATTCTCGGGTTATACCTGTGATTTATGATAATTATGGCAATAAAGCCTATCTTCAAAATGGCAGACCTCTAGATATTGGAGTACCTCGTTATGGAACATTTTCCGGTCTTGAATTAGATTTTGCGTACGGTGGTTCCGAGTTTATTCATTTGTTAAATGATGATAAAGAATATATACAAGCTGATCAGTATCAGCACCTGCCTCCAGAATTAAAGTTAAAGAAGGATGATATCATGGATGAAGTTATGACGGCCTATGTGAATGAAGGACTTCTAAAGGGAGTAGAAAAAAATAGTCAAGGCTGTCCCAAAGCTGAGATTGTCTATAATTTGGAAATTAGACGAATACAGGGAAGAGAGACTTTCGAATGGCAGTAACGCACTAATTTATTTAGGAAAAGATACATACGAAGAATTTTCCATATGATTAATTGAGTTCTTGTCATTTGTTCATCTCTTTTTGTGGTAAAATTAATATATAAAGAAAAGGAGGTTTATATGTCTAAACGAACAAAATCTATTCTTTTATCTTTGCTTTGCATTTTCGTACTTGTAATAGGAGGTAAGTTTTATATGGAACGAATGAAAGTGGATAATCTCTACCGGCACGGTTTTCAGCTTTATGAGGAACAAATCGCGACTTATCTAAAGGAGCATTATAGCGGTATCAGTAAAATCGAATTTTCTCCCATTTTTATTACTGGTGGAAAGGGAGAAAGTTTTTTACAAGGCCGTGTAGTTCCAGTAGTTTATGATAGTTATGGAAATAAAGTCTATCTCAGAAATGATGGTTTTGTTGAGAAGGTTCTTGTGKATTATAAGATGGTATTTGGGACTGATTTGGCTTTTAATGTTAATGATGGCTCGGAAATTATTAATCTAAGAGATGATAAAAGAAGACACAATAGTGTTATTTGGGGGCAACCTCTACCTGAAAATTTGAAATGGGTAGACCACGAGACAACAGATGAATCGATGGAAGCTTTTTCTCATGAGGGATATCTTAAAGGTGTAGAAAAGAATGACCAAGGTAGTCCCAAAGTTGAGATTAGTTATAATTTAGAAATTCAACGAATTGATGAAAGAGACTTGGATAAATGGAAGTAACACATAGGGATATTCAGATTCTTCAAGAAGATACTAAATATTATGCTACACACCCATCAAAGACGTTTATTGAGAATCCTGATACAGGCCAACAATTTCAAATCATTGACCGAGTGGAGGGGGTAACTCAGGCTATTGCAGTAGCTCCCTTGGATGCTAATGGGGAGCCCATTGTTTCCCAGACCATTGTGACAGTCGCAGGAACCCAGCCAGTTTTTGCCAACCTTATCAGTTCAGACCATTGGGCATCAACCAGCAATGCATTCGGGGGTGCTTATGGGGATGGAATGACAGCTCAGCATGAGGATATTGAAGCTTTTTATCAGCGTGTCCAGAAGATTACAGAAGTAGGTGACAAGAAGCTAAACCAGCCAGTCAGGATTTATGCCATGAGTGGTTTTAGTCAGTCAGCGACTCCAGTTGTCAAGGTAGCAGCGGACCATAATGTCCCTATGGTCGTCAATTATACAGACTGGGGTGCTCAGGCTGCTCTTGATAAGGGGAACTTTACTTCCAGTGATTTAGCCTATATCAATCGACATGTCACCACCTATGATGCTAATACGAAAGATACTACGATAATGGATAGCAATGGTGGACGGATTCCATATGCTAATATTATTTCACGTGAAGGAACGCAAGGACTGCATTCGCCTGCAGAAGATCACAACCCTGCGGCATTCTATATTATTGGCAATAAACTGGATACAGATAAGTATGCTAAGAGGGGTGAGTTTGTATCAGGGATGACTCCAAATCAGGTGCGTGCAGCTGCCAAAATCAAAGCTGAGCGAACACCTATCTGGGACAAACACGATGAAGCTTACTTCATTCGCGAATACTATGAAAAGTTTCCGCCCAAGATTGGCAATATGCTGGATTTAGACTGGTATGCAAAAAAAGGTGAATTCTTTGTTGGTATGACGGAGAAGCAGGTGCGTAAAGCAGCTAAAATTAAAGCGGAACAGTCACCTTTCTGGGACAAACACGATGAAGAATACTATGTTAAAGAGTATAAAAAGATATACGGTGAGTTTATATCTGAGGCTAGATATAAGCGTTTATTGACTATTAATCGTGCGATTGAAACAATTTCTACGGCTCAGTCTGGTTTTTCAAGCGTTAGTGGGAGCCAGCTGGTTTATCTACGAAAAGATCTTGTGACTGCAGTTGCGGATTTAGCTGAACAGCAAGGAGCAGAATTTGAAGAGTTAATCAAGCAAAAATTGAGCGAATATAAGCAAAATATTGAAAACATGGTGACATCACTCCGATTGGTAGCTTATGGTAGCAGAATCTATTTATCGGATGACGAGTTGGAATCGCTCTTGTCTCAATTTACATTGGAGACTTGTTGGGATAGTGGGGTTGAAGAAGCAACGCTAAGTGAGGCGGCTTCTTACAAACAAAAATTGGATATTTTTGGTTCTAATATACGCCAAGCAGCTGATAGACTCGAAGAAGTAGATCGTCAAGGAAGCATACAGTTTAGTAGTAAGTAGGAGGAACTATGGTAAATCTCAGAAGAATAGAATTAACAGCGAATAATAATCTTGTTGAACTAATGAAGGCTCAAGAACGGGAGATGATCAATGCTCTGATTCAATCGGAGAAATCTAAGGTTACAGCGCAGTCTAGCCTTTTAGCTGCTTGGTTGGCTGAGCAAAAGCTACAGATGTCTGATTTTGCTACTGCTACTCTCAATAACAGTCTAAAGGGTGGATTTTCGGGGAAGGCTGCGACAGCTGCGACAAATTATCTAACAAGTATTCCACAACCAAATCTGCAAAACCCTATTAAATGAGGTCGGCTATGGAACAGATATTCAAACTAGAAGAGAAATATAAGCAAGAATTAAAGAAAATAGAGCAAGTTGAAGGAGCACTGGATTCTATGAAATTAGATGCTCGGAGAAAGACGGATTTATTGAGTGAACAATTGCTTTACTATTCTAGAAATCAATCAACTGATGAGATATGTCGAGCAGTTAGTAAGATGAATGACAATATGGATCAATTTGATTTGTCTTTCAGAAAATTTTTTGACGAACTTAGTGAAGAGAGGGAAGAAATAACCGCTAAATATCGGAAAGACTTAGACCGATTGGAGGATGAATATTATAAAAGAAGGAAAGCTGAGAATTCTCAAGTATAGACTGTAAAAATATCATATATCAATGCAGTATSAAAAAGTGATATTTAATGTCAGCCTTTTAAGTTTCCTTCAAGTTTTTTATAAGTCTGTCTTAAGTTTCTGGGATTATACTAATAGCATCAAAATAGAAATGAGGACAGTCCAATGACATCTAAAGTTACCCTATATGATAAGCAAGTATTGACATTCTCACAGGCGCAAAAGTAGGAAAGGAAGTAATAAGAATCAGTAACGTTTAAAAAGCAACAGAAGCCCTTAACTAATTTTTTCATATAAATCTCCTAAAACAAGTAAAAAGAATTTTGAGGCTCTTTGTCGCTCCAAAACAAAGCAGCCTTAGACTACTCATAAAAGAAACCACCTCTGCCAACTGGAAGGCAGAGGTGGTTTTGTGGTCTGGATGGAACTCAAGGTTATTCTTTCTGACGCTTAGCGAAATCCACAAAGCGAAATTTGTCTAGCTTGTGACGGCTCTCGGTATATTGAAACTGGCGGCCGTCTGCCAGATAGACCTGGGATTTGACAGAGACAACCTGCTGGTCCTTGCCTAGGTCCATGAGAATCTTGTCTCGGTCATTGGCGTGGTCAATGGTAAATTCCTTTTTGGCATAAGCGATATTGAGCTTTAAGTCATTTTCCAAATAGGCGTAAATGGATTGCTCACCGATTTCCCTTGTCAAGTCAGGGACGATGCCCTTGTCTAAATAGTCAATATCTAATACAGAGGCGACTTGGTCCACAACGCGCTGACGGACGATTCGCCAAACCAGTCGGTAAGGAGGGAAGCCAGTGATGTCGGACAATTTCTGGTCCACGGTAATCTTTTCCAAGCTGACAACATTGGTTTTGGACTGCATATTATTCTGTTTGACTACTTCTTGATAGCTGGTCAGCTTAGACACAGGAAAGTCAAACTGTTCCTGCTTGATGACTTTGGAACCTTGTCCACGGACTTTTTCAATCAATCCTTCTTCCTGCAGCAGGGCCAGAGCCTTGCGGACTGTATCGCGGCTGACCTGGTAGTCTTCTGTCAGCTGATGTTCGCTGGGCAAGAAGTCTCCGACTGCATAACGTTCCTCTAAAATGTCTTTCTCAATCTGTTTGAACAATTGTTTGTATTTCTTCATCATAAACTCCACTTGTTTTCTTTTTTACATACAACTCAGAAAATTTTATCAAAAATGAGGGATATTTTCAACAAACAACTTGCATACATCTTTGAAATCGATTACAATAATTTGTAGAGATGTGTTGAAAAACTAACTCGTAAAAAATATAAGGAGAGTGCTGGATTCTCATTCAGCCAGTAGTCAAATGGGAAAATTTGAGAAGGAAGCCAAAGATTTGCTTGATGCAATCGGTGGCAAAGAGAATGTCACAGCAGTTAGCCACTGTGCAACGCGGATGCGCTTTGTACTTGGAGATGATAAAAAGGCCAATGTCAAGGCCATTGAGGCAATCCCAGTGGTCAAGGGAACTTTCACAAATGCTGGGCAATTCCAAGTCATCATTGGAAATGATGTGCCAATCTTTTACAATGACTTCACTGCTGTATCAGGTATTGAGGGAGTATCGAAAGAAGCAGCCAAGTCTGCTGCTAAGAGCAAGCAAAATCCCCTTCAGCGGGTTATGGCCACTCTGGCGGAAATTTTTACACCCTTGATTCCAGCCTTGATTGTCGGAGGGTTAATCCTTGGCTTCCGAAATGTCCTTGAGGGCGTGCATATTGAAGCTTTGGGTAGAAAGATTGTTGACGGAGTTGCACAAGTAAAAAATGGACAGCCAGTTTATAATACAATTGTTGATGTATCTAAATTCTGGAGCAATGTCAACGACTTTCTTTGGCTGCCGGCACAAGCAGTGTTCCACTTCTTGCCGGTGGGGATTACTTGGTCTATCTCCCGTAAGATGGGAACCAGTCAGATTCTTGGGATTGTCTTAGGGATTTGTTTGGTTTCTCCACATTTGTTGAATGCTTATGAGGTAGCCAATACCTCTAAAGCTGTGATTGCTAAAGACTACACTTGGTATTTTGGGATACTTGAGTTTCACAAATATGGTTACCAAGGTCAGGTCATTCCGGCTCTCTTATCTGGTCTGTCTCTATCTTACTTAGAAATTTTCTGGCGTAAACGGATTCCAGAAGTGATTTCTATGATTTTTGTTCCTTTGCTTTCTTTGCTTCCTGCTCTGATTTTGGCCCACACGGTTTTAGGTCCTTTTGGATGGTGGGTTGGACAAGGCATGTCTAAGTTTGTATTTCTTGGTTTGACAGGATCATTCAAATGGTTGTTTGGTGCAGTATTTGGTGCCCTTTACGCTCCGTTTGTGATTACAGGTCTTCACCATATGACCAATGCCATTGATACACAGTTAGCCAATGATTATGGTGGAACAGCTCTTTGGCCCATGATTGCTCTGTCTAATATTGCTCAAGGTTCGGCTGTATTTGCCTACTATCTCATGCATCGTCGTGATGAAAGAGAGGCACAAATTTCGCTTCCAGCAACCATTTCAGCTTACCTTGGAGTTACTGAGCCAGCTCTCTTCGGGGTCAATGTCAAGTACGTTTATCCATTTGTGGCGGGGATGATTGGTTCGTCTATTGCCGGAGTCTTGTCCCTTAGCTTTAATGTTACAGCAACTGGTATTGGTGTCGGAGGCTTACCAGCTATCCTTTCTATTCAAGCAAACTACTGGCTTCCTTTCCTTCTAGTTATGCTTGTAGCAATCCTTGTACCAATGTTCCTGACTTTCTTTTTCCACAAGACAGGCTTCTTGACGAAGACAGAGGAAGATCCAGAATTGCAGGCAGAGTTTGCAGCCCAGGAAGAGGCAGAATTTGCCGGACCATCAAAATCCGAGTCGTCTCCAGAGGTCCAAGCAGCTGATTCATCAGCTCCTGTAACGATTACTAGTCCGCTGGCAGGAGAAGTCAAAGAATTGAGTCAGGCAACAGATCCTGTCTTTGCACAAGGTTTGATGGGGCGTGGAGTTGTCATTGTTCCTAGCCAAGGTGAGTTGGTTTCACCAGTCAATGGTAGAGTAACAGTCTTCTTCCCAACCAAGCATGCCATCGGCATCTTGTCAGATGAAGGTGTTGAAATCCTGATGCATATCGGAATGGACACTGTTAATCTGGAGGGCAAAGGATTTGAAGGTTATGTGTCTCAGGGAGATAAGGTCAAGGTTGGCGACAAGCTCATTTCCTTTGATATAGACATGATCAAGAAGGCGGGCTATGTAACGGAAACACCAGTCATCATTACGAACTCAGACAAGTATCAGGTGGAGGTGCTTGAACAACTTCCTCGGGTAGTTGAGCGAGGCAATCAGTTGATGAACGCTCAGCCACTTTAAAGAAAAATGAAATGACTTATAGAAAGGGACGGTGCTTTAAAATCTGTCCCTTTTCTCAAAAAAGGAGAAAATATGACACTTGATAAAACAAAGGTTGTCTACCAAATTTATCCAAAATCTTTTAAAGACACAACTGGCAACGGTTTGGGAGATTTTCGCGGGATTATTGAAAAACTTCCTTACCTGAAAGAGCTGGGAGTGGATATGATCTGGCTCAATCCTTTCTATCCGAGTCCGCAACGGGACAATGGTTATGATATTTCTGACTATACTGCGGTTGATCCTATCTTTGGGGATATGGCAGATTTCGAAGAGATGGTCAAGGTCGGCCAGCAGTATGGTATTGACTTTATGCTGGATATGGTTCTCAATCATTGCTCGATTGAGCATGAGTGGTTCCAAAAGGCACTGGCTGGGGATTCCTACTATCAGGATTTTTTTATCCTGCGGGATGAGCCGACGGACTGGCTGTCCAAGTTTGGTGGCAGTGCCTGGGCGCCATTTGGCGATACGGGCAAATATTATCTGCATCTTTATGATGTCACTCAAGCTGACCTCAATTGGCGCAACCCCAATGTTCGTCAAGAGCTCTTTAAAGTGGTGAATTTTTGGCGAGACAAAGGGGTCAAAGGCTTCCGCTTTGATGTCATCAATGTGATCGGTAAAGATGAGGTGCTGTTGGACTGTCCAGAGCAGGAGGGCAAGCCGGCCTATACCGATAAGCCAATTGTGCATGACTATCTGCGTATGATGAATGCAGCAACCTTTGGGCAGGACGATTCCTTTACGACGGTTGGCGAAATGAGTGCTACGACGATTGAAAACTGTATCCTTTACACCGCACCAGACCGGCAGGAGCTATCTATGGCTTTTAATTTCCATCATCTCAAGGTGGACTATGAAGCTGGACAGAAGTGGACCCTTAAGCCTTTTGACTTTGAAGAATTAAAACGCCTTTTCCATACTTGGGGCAAGGAAATGAGCGAACACGACGGTTGGTCGGCCCTCTTTTGGAACAACCATGATCAGCCGCGAGCTCTCAACCGCTTTGTCGATGTAGAGAATTTCCGCAATGAAGGGGCAACCATGTTGGCAGCCAGTATTCATCTGTCGCGCGGGACGCCTTATATCTACATGGGGGAGGAAATTGGAATGGTGGACCCTGACTACGACTCCATGGAAGATTATGTAGATGTCGAGTCTCTCAATGCTTACCAGAGTCTGCTTGCTGAAGGGCAATCGCCAGAGGCAGCCTTCAGGATTATCAAGGCTAAATCTCGTGATAATTCTCGGACGCCTATGCAGTGGGATGATTCAGTCAATGCAGGTTTTACAACAGGAACTCCATGGCTGAAGGCGGGCAAATCCTATCCTCTTATCAATGTGGAAAATGAAATCAAGGGACCAATCTTTACCTTTTATCAGAAATTGATTGCCCTGCGTAAGGAACTGCCAATCATTGCAGAAGGTAGCTATCAGCCAGCCTATGAAGACAGTCCCCAGGTCTATGCCTTTGAGCGGGAGTGGCAAGGACAAAAACTTTTAGTCCTTAACAACTTTTATGCTGATCCGATTACCGTGGACATCCTGCCGGATTATCAAAATGGTCAGGTTCTCCTATCCAATTACGGCAAGACTCAGATTGACCATGTGATGACCTTGCAGCCATACGAAACCTTGGCTATCTTAGTAGGTGAAAACTAAAGTCTCGAAAGAATCTGGAAAAAATTCCAGATTCTTTTTTCTGTGTTGGGCCAGTCTAGGCAAGTATTTTTCTGAAGTAAGAGAAACTAATACAGAATTTTAAGAAAGCCTTTGCAAAATTTGATTCTTTTCTTTATAATAAAAATTAAATAGGATAATATACATTTATACAGAAAAGGAGAAGTTCATGAAAAAACAAGTTTCTTACAAGCAGCTTTTTCCCACAGTGGTTTTGCTAGCTGCTTTTCTGTCCCTGCTTTTTTCTGTCCAACCAGTCGGAGCAGAAGAAGCGGTAAGTTCGTCGACTTCAGATGCGGCAGCTCTCACAGAGAATCCGGCCGTAAGCGATGCGTCGGTTGCCAGTCAATCAGAGAGCTCTTCTGCAGAATCGGGAGAGTCAAGGGCAACTTCTGAAGAGGCAGTGGGAAAGGCAGACCAAGCCCCTGCTGCAGCACAAGCTGCGACTAGCGGACCAGAAGTTGTTCCAAATGTAGGAACCATTCAGGGAGAATCACAAGCCTCTCCCTATGGGGACAAGGAAGTTCAAGTTTCCAATGTAGTTGTGACGAAAACAGACCGTTATGGTTTTTATGTTCAAGACGTGACTCCTGATGGAAACAGTAGGACTTCTGATGCTCTTTATGTTGTTTCTAAAGAAAAAGTCGATGTCGGAGACAAACTTAGTCTTGAAGGACGCGTCAAAGAAGGTTATATGGAAGAGCTCAGCGTTCGTCAGGGGCAAACTTTCAACAAGCCCAGTGATAGCTTGACAGTCACCATGCTTGTCGCTTCCAAGGTGATCAAGGAAGGGAAAGCTGACTTACCTGCTCCAGTAGACATCGTGGCTAATATGCCTAAGGATACGGTCGATAACGATATTAATAACTATCAACCTCAAAGTGAAGCGTTGGACTACTGGGAAAGTTTGGAAGGAATGTTGACGACGGTGAAGAGGCCCCGAGTTCTAGGCCCGCAGTACCGTGGAGACATTTATGTCTTACCTGAAGGCTACCAAGCCTTGCCATTAAACAATATCGGAGGTCTCAATCTTCGTCCAAACGCTCAAAATACCGCAACCATTCCAGTCTATGTTGGCAATAAATTCATTGCCAAGGCCAAGGATTATTTCAATGGTGATGTGGTTGGAGTCGTGACCTATCGTGGGAAGGTTTACAAGTTGGAGCCGACTCAGCTGCCTGATTTGGTGGACGGGGGCTTGCAGAGACAGGTCTCTCCTATCTATCCAAGTGAGGACAAGCTGACTGTTGCTTCCTACAATATCGAGAATTTTTCTGCTAATGCTAAAAAAGGTGAAACGCCTGAGGAAAAAGTGACTAGAATCGCTAATTCCTTTATCAATGAAATTCATAGTCCAGATATCATCACGCTCATTGAGGTTCAAGACGAGAATGGCAGTGTCAATGACGGAACGACCAGCGGTGTCAAAAGTGGTGAGAAACTAGCGGCCCGCATCAAAGAACTGGGCGGAAAAACTTACAAGTACACCGAAGTTGCCCCCCTTGACGGTCAAGATGGCGGCAAGCCTGGCTCCAATATCCGCGTGGCTTTTCTCTACAATCCAAATCGTGTAAAATTAGTTGAGAAAGATGCTGGTAATAGTGATGAAGCAGCTAGCTTCTCTGGTGGCCATTTGGTTAAGAATCCTGCCCGAATCGAACCGACCAATCCAGCCTTTACCAAGGTTCGTAAATCCTTGGCAGCTGAGTTTGAATTCAAGGGACAGCATATCGTCGTTATTGCTAATCATTTGAAGTCCAAGATTGGGGATGATGCCGTTTATGGTTCCGCTCAGCCAGCAGTTCAGCATACGCAGGCAGCCCGAATTGAGCAGGCTAAAATTTTAAATAGCTTTGTTCAGGAAGGACTGAGACAAAATCCTAACCTTAAGTTTGTGTTGACTGGTGATTTCAATGATTTTGAATTTTCCGAAACAGCTAAAGCACTGGCAGGTAATGAACTGATTAATCTCATGCAGGAGCATGATGCGGCTGACCGTTATTCCTACTTCTACCGCGGCAGCAACCAAAGCTTGGATAACATTTTCATTTCGAAGAACCTGGCAGGCAAGGCTGTCTTTGCGCCTGTACATATCAATGCCTCTTTCATGGAAGAACATGGCAGAGCTTCAGACCATGATCCAGTAGTGGTGCAGCTGGACTTTTCTAAGGATGTTGCAGCTTCAACATCTGACAGCTCCCAACCGTCTCAATCAACTGGACAATCTTCTGTAGCAGCAGAACAAGGAGCTCCGTCTCAGACCAATCCTCCATCGTCCAATCAAACTGGACAAGGTCAGACAGCTAGCAGCAAGAAGAAGGGACTCCCGAATACCGGTCAAGATACCAGTGGCTGGGCAGTCTTGGGATTGACCCTGCTGATGTTTGCTTTTACTCTCAAAAAGAGAAGTCGAAATTAACTAAAATCATTTTAAAAAGTGAAATCAGGGTGGAATAAAGATTCTGCCCTGATTTTTTATTGGCCGGCATCTAAGATCAAGTCTGTTCCCGCTTTCGCCCTAAAATTTCATCTGTTGTAAAACACTGAAAATGAAACTGAAAAACAGTTTGTTTTCTAAAAAATAGGCAAATTAAGTCTATTTTTGCTTTAATCATGTTATAATGTAGTTAGTTATAAAACGTTTTCAGAGTTAAGAGGTTGCGTCATGGTTGAAGAGAAAATTGAAGAAGCAGTTGATTATGGAAAGGTAACGGGCATGGTCCACTCTACTGAGAGTTTCGGTGCAGTTGATGGACCGGGTATCCGTTTTATTGTTTTTTTGCAAGGCTGCCATATGCGCTGCCAGTATTGCCATAATCCGGACACATGGGAGATGGAGACCAACAAATCTCAGCTACGGACAGTGGATGATGTCTTACAAGAAGCTCTCCGCTATAAGGGCTTCTGGGGTAACAAAGGCGGCATCACCGTCAGTGGAGGAGAAGCCTTGCTACAGATTGATTTTCTGATTGCCTTGTTTACCAAGGCTAAGGAGCTGGGCATCCACTGTACCTTGGATACCTGTGCCCTGCCTTTTAGAAATACGCCTCGCTATCTGAAAAAATTTGACAAGCTCATGGCAGTGACGGATTTAGTCTTGCTGGATATCAAGGAGATTAACGAAGAACAGCACAAAATTGTGACCAGCCAGACCAACAAAAATATCTTGGCTTGTGCCAAGTACCTGTCTGACATTGGAAAGCCAGTCTGGATACGCCATGTCTTGGTGCCGGGATTGACCGACCGTGATGATGACCTGATTGAGCTAGGTAAATTTGTAAAAACTCTGAAGAATGTTGATAAGTTTGAAATTCTACCTTACCATACCATGGGAGAATTCAAATGGCGGGAGCTGGGTATCCCTTACAAGCTGGAAGGAGTTAAGCCTCCAACAGCTGATCGGGTCAAGAATGCCAAGGAACTCATGCAGACTGAATCCTATACAGAGTATATGAATCGGGTACATAATAGCTAATCTACTTTGAGTATGAATAAATGGGCTGGTGGGCTGACCAGTCCATTTTTCTTAAGAAAATACCCTTCTGCTTTTGTGAAATGTCTGTAATTGTGGTAAAATAAATGCAATAAACATTATATAAAAGAAGAGGTCTATCATGTCTAAAATTTTAGTTTTCGGTCACCAAAATCCTGACTCAGATGCCATTGGTTCATCTTACGCTTTTGCTTACTTGGCTCGCGAAGCTTATGGCTTGGATACAGAAGTTGTTGCTCTGGGTGAGCCTAATGAAGAAACAGCTTTTGTTTTGGATTACTTTGGCGTGGCTGCACCGCGCGTGATTACATCTGCAAAGGCAGAGGGAGCTGAGCAAGTTATCTTGACTGACCACAATGAATTCCAGCAGTCTGTGGCAGATATTGCAGAAGTTGAAGTTTATGGCGTGGTGGACCACCACCGTGTAGGCAACTTTGAAACAGCTAGTCCCCTTTACATGCGCTTGGAGCCAGTGGGATCTGCTTCCTCTATTGTTTACCGCATGTTCAAGGAGCACGGTGTAGCAGTTCCAAAAGAAATTGCAGGATTGATGCTGTCAGGTTTGATCTCTGATACTCTCTTGCTCAAGTCACCAACTACCCACCCGACTGACAAGGCCATTGCACCAGAATTGGCTGAGCTGGCTGGTGTCAACTTGGAAGAGTATGGATTGGCTATGCTCAAGGCAGGCACAAACTTGGCTAGCAAGTCTGCAGAAGAGTTGATTGACATTGATGCTAAAACCTTTGAATTGAACGGAAACAATGTCCGTGTGGCACAGGTCAACACAGTTGATATTGCTGAAGTTTTGGAGCGTCAAGCAGAAATCGAAGCGGCTATTGAAAAAGCAATCGCTGATAACGGCTACTCTGACTTTGTCTTGATGATTACAGATATTATCAACTCAAACTCAGAAATTTTGGCTATCGGAAGCAATATGGACAAGGTCGAAGCAGCCTTTAACTTTGCTCTTGAGAATAACCATGCTTTCCTAGCAGGCGCTGTTTCTCGTAAGAAGCAAGTGGTGCCTCAACTGACAGAAAGTTTTAATGCTTAAAGAGCTCATTTGAGGAAATAAGTTACTTGATGAGGGCTATTCCCCTCATACTAAAAAGGAGTTTCGACTCCTTTTTTGATAGGCGAGAGAAATGAAGATTCAAGATTTACAAGACGGAGATTTGATTTTTACAGTCGGATCTTCAGAAATTGCAGCAGCCATCCGAGCAGCAACGGGTTCATATAGCCACGTGGCCATCTTTTTAAATGGTGAGATTTATCATGCAACCCATGAGAAGGGTGTTGTCAATCAAGACTTGTCTGATTTTTGGCAGGATGAGGATGTTTATGACGTGTATCGCTATCCAGCTATTGAAGCAGAAGCTGTCTTTAAAAGGGCCAAATTACATCTAGGAAAGCCATACAATTTCAGCTTTTATCCTCAGTCCGATGGTTTTTACTGTTCGGAGTATATTGCGGAAATTTTGCCGATTTTTGATACGATTCCCATGCAGTTTGGCGATGAGGAAAATCAGATTTCTGATTTTTGGCAGGAATATTATCGAGAATTGGGCTTAGATGTGCCCTTAAATCAGCCTGGGACGAATCCTAGTCAGTTGGCTCAGTCAAGAAAACTCATCTACAAAGGAGAACTCCATGATTAAAATCATCAACCCCAGCCGTTTGACGCGTAAATCTTTTTTTCAGGAGCTGATTGATTATTTGGACCAGCATGAAGGGGTGATCTTGCGAGCTATTAAGCGAGAATTTGCAGGTGTAGCCAATATTGACCGCTCAATAGAGGAGTTTATCAAGGCTGGCTACATCCGACGGGAGAACAAGCGATATTACCTGACCCTGCCTCTTTTGGAAAGTTTGGAGGACTTGCGTTTGGATCAAGAAGTCTTTATCTGTGATGACAGTCCGCTCTATCAGGATCTGTTGGAGCTGCGTTTTAAGACCCAGCTGTCCAATCAGACCAATGCGGCTGTTTTGCTGGAAGAGACAGATTTTCTGCGGGATAAGCTGACCTTGGCAAATTATTTTTACAAGATGCAGCGCCAATATCCCCTGTCTGATGCACAAAAGCCCCTCTATGCTGTCTTGGGCGATGTCAATCCAGAGTATGCACTCAAGTATATGACGACCTTTCTTCTCAAGTATGTCCGCAAGGCTGAGCTCATGCAGAAGCGGCGGGACATTTTTGTCGATAGCCTAGTAATCTTGGGCTATATCCGGCAAAACGAAGCAGGCAAGTATGAGTTGCAGGCTAGCTTTGATAAGGAGAGATTGACTTTCCAGCTGGACTGATTTTCCCATAGAATGAGCAGAATATTTGACCTTTGAAAAGAAAAAATTTATACTACTGTAAACGGTATCAGAAACCGTAAAAAAGAATGGAGGCAATCATATGTCACTAGAAAATAAATTTGATCAAGCTAAAGGCGCTGTTAAAGAAGGCGTTGGCAAAGTTACAGGAGATAACAAGACAGAAGCAGAAGGCTTTGTAGAAAAAACAGTTGCCAAAGCCAAAGAAGTTGCTGAAGATGCTAAAGAAGCTGTAGAAGGCGCTGTAGAAGGA
Source organism: Streptococcus sanguinis (assembly GCF_020729765.1). GTDB lineage: Bacteria > Bacillota > Bacilli > Lactobacillales > Streptococcaceae > Streptococcus > Streptococcus sanguinis_Q. The sequence goes on from NZ_JAJEPD010000065.1 coordinate 14,954, forward strand.
ATCAAAAACAGCTTGGATAAATAAAAAACAATCAGTCGATTATTCGGCTGATTATTTTTTTTGCTGATACATAAGGTAGAGGAAGTAGGGGGCTCCAATAATGGAAATCAAAATGCCTGTTGGGACGGAGCTTCCGATGAGGAAGGTTCTTGTAATCGTATCTGCCCCTGTCATGATAAAGGCGCCTAGCAGCATGGCGGCTGGAAAGAGTAAGCGATGATCGCTAGGTAGGAATCGTTTGCTGATATGGCTAGCCAACATACCGATGAAGACAATATTTCCAGCTAGAGATAGGCTAAAGGCGACGAGAGCACTGGCCAATAGTAAGGTTATCTGCCGCTCTCTTTTTAGATGAAGCCCCAGACCTAGAGCTGTTTCATCATTTAGGCTGAGGATATTGAGCTTGTGGGAGCGCAGATAGGTCAGCAACCAGAATAAAAGCAAGAAGGGGCCAGCAATAGCTAGACTTTCCCAGTTATTACCCGTAATCTTACCAGCTAGCCAGCTAACTACATAGGTCAGTTTGTTTTGATTGACACGGCCGGTGATGGCAATCATACTGGAAGACAGAATGGTTGACAAGGTCACGCCAGCTATAATGAGCTTGACAGGGCTGATAGCTTGGCCTTTTTGATGTGAGATCAGGTAAATAAGGGCGACAGTCACCATACCGCCAAAGGTTGCGATAAAGGGAAGATAGCGGATATAGAAAGGATCGGTCACTTCTAGCTTGCTGATAGCAAGAGTAATGATAACACCAGCTCCGGCATTGATTCCCAAGGTTCCTGAATCGGCAAGTGGGTTTCGGGTAAAGGTCTGTAGCAGTACACCGCTCATCCCTAGCGAAGCTCCTGCTAGAAGGCAGACTAGAATTCGAGGCAGGCGGATCTGCTCCATGATGAAGACGCTGCCATCATCTCCCTGCCCCAGAAGATATCGAAAAGCTTCACCGACGTTAAATTCCTGATCGCCTGATGATAGAGACAGTAGGAAAATTAGGAAAGTCAGTATGATGAGGCTTACTAGAACCAAAAGAATCCGTTTTTTATTTCTCATAGAAGGCCCCCTTTCTCATCAGCCACAGGAAGACTGGTAGCATAACGAGATTGATAATAGAGCTAAGAGGCAGACCGACCATATGACTTGCAGCAAAATCACAGATCAGTAGAAAGAGCGCTCCTGTTAGCATCGTCAGTGGCAAGATTTTTTGGTAGTTCTTTCCTCTGATGGTTTTGACAAAGTGTGGAATAATCAGTCCGACGAGGGCTAGGCTTCCTACTAGGGCAACAGCTGCCGCTGATAACAGTAGAACAAGGCTTAGAAAGATTAGGGTCATATGAGTCGTTCGCTGGCCTAAGCCCTTGGCTACTGTTTCATTGAGGCTGAGAATGGTTAGTTGGTGAGAAAATAGCTGAGCCAGTAAGAGGCCTAATAAGATAAAGGGAGCAATGATTTGCAGCATTTTCCAATTGGTTCCTAGAAGTCCTCCAGCTTGCCAACCGATGACAGCATTGGTCAGGTTGAGGTAAATGGTCAAGCCTTGCCCGATGGCAGTCAGGAGTGTCATTACCATGGCACCGGATAAGATGAGACGTAGTTGCTCAAAACCTTTTCTAGGATGGTAGGAGAGACTGAAAACCAGAATACTGGCTAGACAGGCTCCTACAAGTGAGAGTAGGAGAATGCTACTGTAGTGTATACTCTTAGAAAAGGCATAACCGCAGATGAGCGCTAGGCCAGCTCCTGAGTTGATCCCCAAAAGTCCCGGATCAGCAATGGCATTGCGGGTAATCCCCTGCATGATGGCTCCTGAAACGGCCAAGCTAGCTCCGACTAGCAGAGCTGCAATTCCTCTAGGTAAGCGCAGATCTATGATGATGTTCTGGGCTGGACTTTCCTTGAAAGGATGGCTCAGCGTTTCTATCAGTTGCTGATGGGAGTAGCTGGGAATGCCAAAGCGCAGGTAGAGATAGAGTCCGCCAATCAGCAGGAGAATGAGGGCGAAAAAAACAAGCCAAAAAATATTTGGCCTATTTTTTTGAGTGAAGAGTGAATGAAGCGTCATCTGGTATCCTTTATATTGTCGAAAATAAAATAGCTGTCATGAGATATATCGCTTACTAGCAATGTTTTTTCACTAGTCTGAGTTTCTGCAAGGAATGTCCTAGTTCATTTTTTCAAGTCCATCTTGAATGGTTTTGAGTTCGTATTCAAGTGTCAATGGATCGTTGAAATAAAAGGCGTTGGCATCCACTTTTAAGATATGATTCTGTTGGACAGCGGGAATGGATTTCCAAACATCGCTTTCGTAAAGAGCACTGCCTGTTTTATCATCTTCAGCTGCAACCAAGACATAATCGCCAATGTACTCACTCACCGTTTCTTGGCTGACTTGCAAGTAGCCACTTGGGAATACTTCATCCTTCACTTTTTGTGGGGCATCAAATCCCAGAGATTTGTAGATAACTTCTCCGCCTCGTCCCCAGTTGTTACCGAAGAGGTAGATTTCCTTTTCATATAGCCCGACAACGGTGAAAGTGACATTTTGTCCCAGCTTTTCTTTTAACTGCTTGCCAATATCAGCTGTTTTACTCTTCCAATCGGCAATCCATTGATCAGCTTCTTTTTCCTTACCGAAGATTTGGCCAAAGCGATTTAGGATTTCTAAATAGTCATTTTTTCCATAATCAATGGCAATAGTTGGAGCGATTTTCTTTAGTTCGTCGATATTTTTGTCACTAGCATCTACTACGATAAGGTCTGGCTTTTGCTTGGCGATAGACTCCAAATCTTCTGGCATCAGGACCTTGGCGTTTTTGACTTTTTCCTTGAGGACAGGATTTTTAGCATCATAGGATGTTACAGTGACAGGGTCGAAGCCTAATTGTAGCAAATAGCCTGTGTAGGTAGAGGAGAGGCTGGCGATGCGTTTTGGATTTTTAGGAATATCGCCGTAGTAGTGAAATCCATCAATTTTGGGCTTGCTGGATAGCTCGACCTTGTCTGAAGAGGCAGAGTTTTCAGATTTAGATGAGCTGCCGCAGGCAACTAAAAGGAAGATGGTGACAGTAAGGGTGGCAAATGATAAAAACTTTTTCATTTTTTCCTCCAATTCTATAAAAAGTTTAGAAGCTGTATCCATGAAGAAGATATGGGAAACTTATCTATGAATACATGACTTATTTAACGAGCTGATAGCTGAGGCAGAGCGGCTTATCCTGAATAGGATCTCGAATAATTTGGGCTTCAATCTGAAAAATGTCTCTCAGAATATCCGAGGTCATGACCTGCTCAACACTTCCTTGATACCGGATACGCCCATTTTTCATAGCAATCAGCTGATGGGAAAAGCGGGCAGCTAGGTTGATGTCATGCAGAACCATGACAATGGTTTTTCCGCTGAGTCGGTTGAGGTCATTCAGCAACTCCAGGATTTCCAGCTGGTGATTCATATCCAGATAGGTGGTCGGCTCGTCCAGAAAAATAGTCTCTGTATCTTGAGCTAAGGCCATGGAAATCCAGACACGCTGGCGCTGACCACCAGACAAATCATCCACCTGCCAGTCCGAAAATTCGCTGACCTGAGTTGCTTCCATAGCCCAGCAGATTTTTTCCCGGTCTTCTGTACTGAGCCGTCCCAAGCCGGTTTGGTGCGGAAAGCGGCCATAAGAGACCAGATCATAGACAGTGATGCCATCGGTCGCCTCCATGGTTTGGGGCAACAAGGCAATCTTTTGCGCCACCTCCTTGGTCGGCAGTAGGGCGATGGACTGTCCATCCAGGGTTATGCTGCCGGCTTTTGTCGGCAAAATACGGGTAAAAGCCTTGAGAAGAGTGGATTTACCGCAGCCATTGCTACCGATAATAGTTGTAATCTTTCCCTCGGAGAGTTGGCAGTCCAGTCCGTCAATAATAACCTTTTGATCGTAGGCGACCTGGATACTTGCTGCAGAGATAGTGGACATAGACTTCCTTTCTGGCTGATTCTTCTATCAGAATCACATCTTTTATTATACCATAAAAATTTTTCTAAAAAAATAGTTTTCTGACAATTTAATAAAAATAAAATAAAAAAGTTTTATAAATTTGTAAATAATAAAAATTTAAGCTTTTCATGCTAAGATAGAAATATAAAAAAGAACCTGAAATGATGACATAAATTTACAGGTGGTGAAAGGAAATATGATGAAATTATTGACAAACCTACGCCCCTCTAAGCCTTTGAAAGAGCTGAGGTGGTTTGATATTGCAGTGATTACCCTGCTCATGTTTGGGCAGTTTATTTATCGCTCAACGGAGCTTTATTTAGCTAGCTTTGCACCAGCTTCCAGCACAGGAGCGACTGAAACGGTGACCAATACAGCCACTGAAGGAGCGGCTTTTTCTAGTAATTTCAATTTTCAGCTGCTGATGCTGGTCTTGACCATTCTTTACCTATTGTTTCGGCGCTTTGACTTTAAGCAGCTTCCTATTCGTCTGAGCTGGTCGGTTCTCCTCTGGACCCCTCTTATTTTTGTAGCAGTAGGGTTCTTTGGTGACATTGTGACGACACTGAGCGGCGAGTATAATTACTTTGATCCAACCCTCTGGTCTTATGTAGATGTGCTAGAAATCTTCCGGAAATTTGCTGAACTGACACCTATGGCCATCCTCTACGGACTTCTCAATGGCTTCTATGAAGAATTCTTCTTTCTGGGTCTTATGACCTCTGTTAAGGATAAGTATAAGTGGTGGGCGCTGTCCTACTCTACTATCATTCGGATTTCTTTCCACACCTATCAGGGCATGCTGTGGGCCTTGGTTATCGGAGTGGTGTACGGTCTCTTTTACTATTTCCTTTACAAGTACAAGGTCAAGAACCTCCTGCCTTTCTTTCTCATGCACGCCTTGGCGGATATGTTTGGCTCCAGCTTGATGTACGTTCTGATTAAATGGCGGTGATTTTTACAAAACGACAATAAAAAGGCGATATGCTCGCCTTTTTTCTTATAAATACTTTTCTGCAAGTGCATAGTCTCCTGGATAGGCTACTTTTTCTCCTTCTACGATTTGGTAAGCATCCGCTCCTTTACCGGCCAGAATGACGGCATCTCCCTCTCGGTCTGTCAGGCTGAGAGCTTTTTTGATGGCTTCCTCTCGGTCGGCTATTTTTTCCACTGGATAGGAGATGTAAGATGCGATTTCCTCCGCAATGGCTAGAGGGTCTTCATAGTTGGGGTCGTCCGCGGTTAAGATAACGGTCAGCTCAGGATGCTGATTAAGTAGGCGACCGAAGTCTTTGCGCCGGCTTTCACCCTTGTTGCCTGTAGCACCTAAGAGAAGAATAATCTTGCCCTTTTGGTGTTCCTCTACGACAGACAGCAGGTTGCTTAGGCTGACGCCATTGTGAGCATAGTCAACGAAGATCTTGGCGCCATTTTTCTGAGTCAGAACTTCCATACGGCCTGGGACTCGGGTTGCGGCAATTCCTTTTTTGATGTCTTTGAGGCTAGCACCCAGACGCAGACAGGCAAGACCAGCCGCTACTGCATTTTCCTGATTGAAGTGGCCGATGAGCTGGATATCGTAGTGGCCAGCTAACTTGCCAGCAGCTTCAAAGCTGAAGGCCTGAGAATCTATGATAGTATTGTTAGAGCCTGCTCCATAGAAATCGTGTTCCAAAGAGGCGACTTGCTCTTTCACGATTTGGAAATGGTCCATGTCGCTATTCACGATAACTGCTCGGCTATTATCCATCAAGAGCCGCTTATTATAGAAGTAGTCTTCAAAAGTAGGATGCTCAATGGGACCGATATGGTCGGGGCTGATATTGAGAAAGACACCGACATCAAAGGTCAAGCCGTAGACCCGTTTCTTGAGATAAGCTTGACTGGAAACTTCCATGATGAGATGAGTCCGACCATTAGCAAGGGCTTGGGCCATCATTTTGATAAGATCCAGACTCTCTGGTGTAGTCAGAGTTGACTTGAAGAAGGTCTCGCCATCCAAAGTGGTGTTCATAGTCGAGAGCAGGGCAGGTCGATGGCTTTGGGAAAGGATCTGATAGGCAAAATAAGCTGTAGTTGTCTTGCCTTTGGTGCCAGTAAAGGCAAGCAGTTTGAGCTTTTTCTCAGGATGACCGTAAAATTCCATGGCTAAGAGACTCATGGCCTGCTTGACGTCGTTGACCAAGAGGACCGGAATGCCCACTTGAAAGTCTGTCTCGCTTATATAAAAGCGCAGGCCAGCTGAGACGGCTTTTTCTAGAAATTCTTTCTTAAAAGTCTCACCCTTGACAAAAAAGAGGGTAGAGGCATCTGCTTCCCTGCTGTCATAACTGATACTATCGAAAGTCAAGCCGCTGTAAGAGAAGAAGTATTCTCCATCTTTGACAATATCACGAAAATTATGGTCTTCTTTTAAAATAGCTAATACGGTTTCAATTTTAATCATAAATCTATTGTAAACCTTATGGGTGGGTTTTACAAGAGGCAAGGAAAAGTTTATAATAAAAGAAGAATAAATAGAAGAGGTTTTCTATGAGCCAAGAAACAACAAGCCAGCAGCAGCAGATGCTGCGGGGAACTGCCTGGTTAACTGCCAGCAATTTTATCAGTCGTCTTCTGGGTGCCATCTATATCATTCCTTGGTATATTTGGATGGGCAAGCACGGCGCCGAGGCCAACGGCCTTTTTACTATGGGTTATAATATCTATGCCTGGTTTTTACTGATTTCGACAGCCGGCGTGCCAGTGGCAGTGGCCAAGCAGGTAGCTAAGTACAATACCATTGACAAGGAAGAGCACAGTTTCACTCTCATCCGAGAGTTTCTCAAGTTTATGCTACTTTTGGGAGCTGTCTTTGCAATGATTATGTACCTGCTCTCACCAGTTTTCGCTTCTATGTCAGGGGGCGGAGCGGACTTGGTTCCTGTTATGCAGAGTCTGTCTTTGGCTGTTTTGATATTCCCATCGATGAGCGTTATCCGAGGTTTTTTCCAAGGTTTTAACAATCTCAAGCCTTATGCCATCAGTCAGATTGCGGAGCAGGTCATTCGGGTTATCTGGATGCTGCTGACAGCCTTTTTCATCATGAAAATCGGTTCTGGCAACTATGTAGAAGCGGTTACCCAGTCAACATTTGCAGCATTTATCGGTATGCTGGCTAGCATGGCTGTCTTAGCCTTCTATCTCTGGAAGACAGGTATGCTGACTTCCATCCTTCATAAGCCTGCTAATGCAGGGGAGATCAATGGCCGTGCCCTCCTCTGGGATACCATTCGTGAAGCCATTCCTTTCATTATCACAGGATCTGCCATTCAGCTTTTTCAGATTATTGACCAAGCTACCTTTATCCATGTCATGGGCTGGATTAGCAAGTACAGCAAATCCGAGCTGCTGGTTCAGTTTGCCTATTTCTCAGCCAATCCTAATAAAATTACCATGATTTTAATTGCAGTGGCTACCTCTATCGGCGGTGTCGGGATTCCTCTCTTGACTGAGAACTATGTCAAAGGTGATTTCCGATCGGCTGCACGCTTGGTGCAGGATAATCTTAGTATGCTGATTTTCTTTATCTTGCCAGCAACTATTGGTGCTGTTTTGGTTGCGGAGCCTCTGTATACTGTCTTCTATGGCAAGCCAGATGGCTTAGCATTAGGCCTTTTCATCTTTGCTATGCTGCAGACCATTATCCTCAGTCTATATACGGTGTTAGCTCCGATGATTCAGGCCCTTTTCCAAAATCGAAAAGCTATTATTTACTTCCTCTATGGAGTGGGAGTCAAGTTGGTGCTGCAAGTACCCTTGATTTATATTTTTAAAGCTTATGGTCCTCTTCTTGCGACGACAGTTGGCTTGATTATCCCAATCCTGCTCATGTATCAGGAAATTCGCAAGGTAACAGGTCTGAATCCTAAGAATCTCTTTAAGCGGAGCCTTCTGTCAGTGATTCTGACAGTTCTGATGTGCATCTTTGTCTTGGTGGCAGAGCTTCTTATCGGTCTCTTCCTTCATCCAAGCGGTCGGATTTCCAGCTTTATCTATATCGCTCTGATTGGCGGTATCGGTCTCGCTGTCTATGGCGGACTGGCGCTCAAAGTTCGCCTTATGGATCGCTTTATCGGTTCAAAAGCGGCTAGTCTGCGCCGACGCTTTCATATCTATTAAAAAGCCATATGGCTTTTTAATTTTTAGCTTTGTTTTTCTAAAACTTTAACATTATAGTTTCAAACTATAGCTAGCTCTTGAAAAGAAAAAAGATAAATGTTTTCAAAAGATGTTACAATAGAGGGTGAAATATTAGCGAAGGATTGGAAGGTTAATATGAGTAAGGACGTAAAATTAAATACACTACTGGCTCAGGCTGGGGTTAAAAAAGATGAAACAACTGGTGCTTTAACAACACCCCTGCATTTTTCAACGACCTACCAGCACCCTGAGTTTGGCCAGTCAACAGGTTATGACTATACTCGGACCAAGAATCCAACGCGGGTTAGCTTGGAAGAGACTCTGGCTGCTATCGAAAGCGCAAATTATGCCCTAGCGACTAGCTCTGGTATGTCGGCTATTGTGCTGGCCTTTAGTGCCTTTCCAGTCGGCAGTAAGGTTTTAGCTGTTCGGGATCTCTATGGCGGCTCTTTCCGCTGGTTTGCTCAGGCTGAAGCGGAAGGGCGCTTTGCTTTTACCTATGCCAATACAGAAGAAGAACTTCTGAATAGTCTAACAGAGGATATAGATATTGTCTATATCGAGACACCGACCAATCCTCTTATGGTAGAGTTTGACATTGCCCGCATTTCCCAAGCGGCTCATGAGCGAGGAGCAGCTGTCATTGTGGACAATACCTTCTACAGTCCTATTTACCAAAGACCGCTGGAGGATGGAGCTGATATAGTTCTGCACTCTGCGACCAAATATCTGGGTGGGCACAATGATGTCTTGGCTGGAGCCATCATGACCAATGATGCTGCTATCTATGACAAGCTATTCTATAACCTCAATACAACTGGGCCGGTCCTGTCTCCTTTTGACAGCTATCTGCTTTTGCGCGGTCTCAAGACATTGGCTCTTCGTATGGAGCGCTCTACTCAGAATGCGCAAGAAGTAGTCGCTTTTCTGAAGCAATCTCCTGCGGTAAAAGAGGTTCTCTATCCAGGCAAGGGTGGTATGATTTCCTTTAAAGTTGTGGACGAAGGCAAGATTCCTCATCTCCTAAATAGCCTGAAAGTCTTTACCTTTGCGGAAAGTTTAGGAGGAGTGGAGAGCTTGATTACCTATCCGACGACCCAGACTCACGCAGACATTCCGGTGGAAGTGCGTCATTCTTATGGCTTAACTGATGATTTGCTGCGCCTGTCGATTGGAATTGAGGATAGTCGAGATTTGGTAGACGATTTACGCGCAGCCTTGGAGAATGAATAATATGGGAAGATATAATTTTGAAAAAGCCCCCTGTCGTGTAGGGCATCATACTTATAAATGGAAAGAAGCGGAGAAGGACAAAGAAGTTCTGCCAGCCTGGATTGCAGATATGGATTTTGAAGTCCTGCCAGAAATCCAGCAAGCTGTTCATGACTACGCAAATCAGTTAGTCTATGGCTATACCTATGCCAGTGAAGAGCTAATCAATGCTGTTCTTGATTGGGAGCGGGATGAGCACGACTATACCTTTGATCGGGAAGCCTTGGTATTTATTGAGGGGGTTGTCCCTGCTATTTCGACGGCTATCCAAGCCTTTACCAAGGAAGGTGATGCCGTTCTAATCAACACTCCTGTTTACCCACCTTTTGCCCGCAGTGTCAAGCTCAATAATCGTCAGCTTATTACCAATTCTTTGATAGAGCAGGATGGTCTCTTTCAGATTGACTTTGAGCAGTTAGAGCGGGACATTGCAGACAATGAAGTCAAGATTTATGTTTTATGTAATCCGCACAATCCCGGAGGTCGAGTTTGGGAACGGGAAGTTTTAGAGAAAATCGGCCGCCTCTGTCAAAAGTACGGCGTTCTCCTGGTCTCAGACGAAATCCACCAAGATTTGACGCTGTTTGGCCATGAGCACCAGTCTTTCAATACTGTCTCGCCTGACTTTAAGGACTTTAGCTTGATTTTAGCCAGTGCAACTAAGACTTTTAATATTGCTGGAACTAAAAATTCCTATGCTGTGATTGAGAATCCTAGCTTGCGACATCAGTTTAAAAAACGCCAGCTGGCCAACAACCAGCATGAAATTCCTGGTCTTGGATTTTTAGCGACAGAAGCAGCCTATCGTTACGGTTGGTCTTGGTTGATGGAGCTTAAGGAAGTTCTTGAGAAGAATGTGAATTTTGTAGTTGATTATTTTGCCAAGGAAGCACCGCGCCTGCGGGTCATGAAGCCTCAAGGGACTTATCTGATTTGGCTGGACTTTTCAGATTATGGCCTGACAGATGACCAGCTCTTTCAGCTGCTACGAGAAGAGGCAAAGGTCGTCCTGAATAGAGGAAGTGATTTTGGTCAAGAAGGCAAAGGCCATGCCCGCCTAAATGTTGCTGCTCCAGAGACCATGGTTGAAGAAATCTGCTCCCGTATTGCAGAGGTACTGCCAAAATAAATCAAAAATTTTTTGAAATTTGTTTCAAGTGAGAAAAATGATTGACAATCCTTTGAAAGAGGAGTATAGTAATAGTGGAAAATCGGTAGGTGAGGCTACCATAAGGATACGGATGACTACCGCAAAGCAGTGGAGACACTACTCGTTGGTCAACAGTCCTGATCGCCAAGGTCAAGACTAAGCTCATTTCATCGCCTTATGGAGTTAAAGCTTGAACGGTAAATGCTTGCTTTATCTGTGCATAAAACAATGAAGCGAATAACCTGACATGCAAACAACCCTGCCGAGAAATTGGCAGGGTATTCTTTTTTGCTGAAAATATTTCAAGAGTGCAAATAGTTGATTGCCTGCCTCTCAAGAAAAAAGAAGGAGGAATAGTGATGAAATTTTGGTATTCTAGTACCAGTCCTTTTGCGCGTAAAGTATATGTTACAATTTTACATCATCATTTAGAGGAGCAAGTGGATATTCAGAAAGTTCAGGTGGCTTTTGATAGAAATTCACCGCACAATCAAGATAATCCTTTAGGTAGAATTCCTGCTTTTCAAGCTTCCAGTGGAGAATGGTTATATGGTAGTGATTTAATTTCTCAATATTTAGACGAACTAGGTCAGGAAGTCTCACTTTTCCCCAATGG
>NZ_JAJEPD010000066.1:0-36568 GCF_020729765.1 Streptococcus sanguinis
TGTTGCATACTGATTTAGTAGATAAGTCTTTTTATTTAGATTATACTGAGAAGAGAGTAGGGGAGATTATAAAAAATGATATTTTAGGAATAGATGAGTTATATGAGGAGGGAGAGGGGCATTCGGATTTAAGAGTTTTTCGGAAATATAAAGATGAAAAGGGTAATAAATCTAAAGTTTTTTCTACTTTAACCAATGAAATGACAGAAAAATATGATTCATTTATTAATGTTTTACAACAAAAGCAGGAAAGACTAAATAATCATTATAATAAACTATCAGTAAAGGAAAAAAAAGAATTACATGATATAAATGAATTATTAAATAAAATTATTGTACCTGGGCGAAAACCATACTTAGTGAATTATAACTACTATCTTTCATTAAGATGGGAACTTGAACGCAGAACTGGTTATACTCTATTTAAAGTAGAAACTAAGAAAGAAGTATACGAAAAATTTGGTAAGGTAAATAGTTTAAATGATATAGTACTAGGAGTTAAGAAAATTTTAGAAGATTTTAAATTGTATTTAAGAGATAAACTTATTAGTTTTTCGGCTATCAGAAATGAAATGGAACGACTTGATGAGTTGCTACACAAGTCAATTTTTTTGTCACCATTAAAATTATCGCAAAAATATACAAAGCAGTATTATTTATTAAAAGGACAATTAGATACTATAAATGAACAAAAGGAGAAATTGTCAAATATTAAATCTGATGGTGAAGTATTTAAAGGTAACGTAGAAAAAAAGATAGAAAAACTAGAGAAGCAAATAGAAGAAGATAAGGCTCTCCCGCTATCGGAGATAGTTGAACATGTAGTAGGACAAATTATTAATTTTGAAAAGCATATAAAAAAGAAATATCAAAAATTTGTTGATGAAATATACGAAATTTTAGAAGATATTTCATATAAAAGATGGGAAATAAGTAAAAATATAAATGAAATTTTAGATTCTGTTTTCTATTAAAAGAAGTTAATAGTCTTTTTATGGATAAAAGAACTATATATAGATAAGAAAAATAGAAAAGCTTGCTTAGAGAATTAGTATTTAAGAAAAAAGAGACAATTGTATATGTCTCTTTTGAGTAGCTATTGTCAAAATAAGTTTTTTAATAGTTTCTGAGTTTCTAAAATTTAATGATTTTTTATATTTAATAAGTGCAAAAAAACTCTAGCTTAACAGGCTAGAGTTCCTTTTGAATATCGTTTTTTTATTTCACAAAAAAGTAGTSAAAAAGGTAGTCATCGGATTGATTTTTATTGCAATTTATTGAAATTCAAAATTTCAAGAATCGCTTTAAATCAAGGTTTCTACCGTCTATTGACGTGTAGTGAATCCCTATTTAACTTCTGTAAACACAACGTGCTTGCGAAGTTTTGGTGAGTATTTCTTCAATTGAAGACGGTCTGGTGTGTTGCGCTTGTTTTTAGAAGTAAGGTACAAGCGTTCACCAGATTCTTTGTGTTCAAGTGTGATATTTACGCGCATGGTAGCTCCCTTCTATTATTCTGCAGTAGCAGCTTTGGCAATCTTACGGCCCTTGTAGTATCCTTTAAGGGATACACGGTGAGAGCGTGAGTAATCACCAGTAGTTTCGTCAAAAGTTACAGTTGGAGCTGTCACTTTGTAGTGAGTGCGGCGTTTGTTTTTTTTCGCTTTTGAAGTGCGACGTGCAGGTACTGCCATTGTTTGTTTCTCCTTTTAGATTATGAATTCGATTCAATTTGATGATTTTCATCAACTTTAACAGTATAACAAAACTTTTTTGTAAAGTAAAGTTACTTGACAGATTTTTTTCTTTTTGAGAAAAAACTGAGCCTCTAGTTGTCATTTTTTTGCTTGATAGGAAAAAGTTTCAAATCCGCCTCTATATTTTCCTAATCTTCTGAAAATTTAAAAATTTTCCTCTGTAAAATACAGCCTAAGTGTGGTATAATAAAGCACAAAGATTACTGCAATGAAAGGGAAAGCTATGACAGATAAGGATATTCGTCACAGAAGTAAGATTTATGACAGTATGGTTAAATCTCCTAACCGTGCCATGCTTCGCGCGACGGGGATGACTGATAAAGATTTTGAAACGCCTATTGTTGGGGTGATTTCTACTTGGGCGGAAAATACACCTTGTAACATCCATTTGCATGACTTGGGCAAGCTGGCCAAGGAAGGTATCAAAGCAGAGGGCGCTTGGCCTGTCCAGTATGGGACTATTACAGTTGCGGACGGGATTGCCATGGGGACACCGGGCATGCGCTTCTCTCTGACCTCACGCGACATCATCGCAGACTCCATCGAGGCTGCCATGGGTGGGCATAATGTGGATGCCTTTGTAGCTATCGGGGGCTGTGATAAAAATATGCCAGGCTCCATGATTGCCATTGCGAACATGGATATTCCTGCTATCTTTGCCTACGGCGGAACGATTGCGCCAGGGAAGCTGGACGGCAAGGACATTGACTTGGTTTCTGTCTTTGAAGGAATCGGGAAATGGAACCATGGTGACTTGACGGCTGAGGAAGTACGACGCATTGAGTGTAATGCCTGCCCTGGCCCTGGTGGCTGTGGCGGTATGTACACGGCCAATACTATGGCGACGGCTATTGAAGTTCTGGGCATGAGTCTGCCAGGATCGTCTTCTCACCCTGCTGAGTCCAAGGACAAGCAAGAGGATATCGAAGCAGCTGGCCGTGCCGTTGTGAAAATGCTGAAGATGGGGCTGAAGCCGTCTGATATCTTGACACGTGAAGCCTTTGAAGATGCAATCACAGTGACTATGGCTCTGGGTGGTTCTACCAATGCTACCCTGCACTTGCTGGCCATGGCTCATGCGGCCAATGTTGAGCTGACGCTTGATGACTTTAATGTCATTCAAGAGAAGGTACCGCATTTGGCTGACTTGAAACCGTCCGGTCAGTATGTCTTCCAAGACCTTTATGAGGTTGGTGGAGTGCCGGCTGTGATGAAATATCTCTTGGCGAACGGCTTCCTGCACGGTGATCGCATCACTTGTACAGGTAAGACGGTGGCAGAGAATCTAGCAGAATTTGCTGATCTGACACCAGGTCAAAAGGTTATTATGCCGCTTGAAAATCCAAAACGTGCAGACGGTCCATTGATCATCTTGCATGGTAATCTGGCCCCAGACGGTGCTGTTGCTAAGGTTTCTGGTGTTAAAGTACGCCGTCATGTTGGACCAGCCAAGGTCTTTGACTCGGAAGAAGCTGCTATTGATGCGGTACTGGCCGATGAAGTGGTCGATGGCGACGTGGTTGTAGTTCGCTACGTTGGACCAAAGGGTGGCCCTGGTATGCCAGAAATGCTGTCACTTTCTTCTATTATCGTAGGGAAGGGGCAAGGAGACAAGGTGGCTCTTCTAACAGATGGTCGCTTCTCAGGTGGTACTTACGGCTTGGTTGTCGGACATATTGCTCCGGAAGCTCAGGATGGTGGCCCGATTGCCTATCTCCGTACAGGCGATATGGTCACGGTTGACCAAGATACTAAGGAAATTTCCATGGCAGTCTCTGACGAAGAGCTGGCGAAACGCAAGGCAGAAACGACCATCCCACCGCTTTATAGTCGCGGGGTACTTGGTAAATATGCTCACATGGTATCCTCTGCCGCTAAAGGTGCTGTTACTGACTTCTGGAAACCAGAAGAAACCGGCAAGAAATAGCCTATATATGATAAAAGAACCCGCTAGTTTTTCTAGCGGGTTTGGTGTTTTTATTTTAAATACTGATAAGTTAATTATCTTCTTATCTAGGACTAATTCCCAAAGCAATGCGGCCGAAGCGGCTGATACGAGTGATTTTCCAAGCAGGAGACCAAGTGACTTCGACAGAGGCACTTTCAATCTCATCTATTTTTTTAAGAGAGTCCATGATGGCGATGGGCAGACTCTCAGCACAGTCACAGGCTGTATCAGTAAAGGTCATGACAACCTTGCAGTGGCCGTTTTCGTCTAAGTTGATTTCATAAATCAGCCCTAAGTTATAGACATCCAGCTCTACATCCGGATCGTAAATACGCTCGAGCTTCTCCACCAATTTATCCTGAATTGCAGCTGCTCGGTCATTGATTTTGATATCGTCTCTCATGGCTATCCCCTTCTATTCTGACTTGAATTGTTTTTATTTTCTCACAATTCTGACTTATTTTCAAGCTATTTTGGAACATGAAAACGGATTTAGTTCTTCCAAATTAAAAATCCCTTTCGGGCTCCTCAAAATGGCGGACTTATGATAGAATATAAGTACTAAAGAAGGCGGAGGTCAGAAGATGAAATTACAAAAACCTAAAGGAACTCAGGACATTCTTCCTCAGGAATCAGCCAAGTGGCAGTATGTAGAAGACTTTGGCCGCAAGACATTTAGAAAATACAATTATGGCGAAATCCGCACGCCGATTTTTGAGCACTATGAGGTCATCAGCCGCTCGGTCGGGGATACGACAGACATCGTGACCAAGGAAATGTATGACTTTTATGACAAGGGGGACCGCCATATCACGCTGCGTCCAGAGGGGACAGCACCCGTGGTGCGTTCTTATGTGGAGAATAAGCTTTTTGCTCCTGAAGTGCAAAAGCCTGTCAAAGTCTACTATATGGGCTCTATGTTCCGCTATGAGCGGCCTCAGGCTGGCCGTCTGCGGGAATTTCACCAGATTGGAGCAGAGTGTTTTGGATCCGGTAATCCTGCTACAGATGTAGAAATGATTGCCATGGCGGCTCAATTTTTCAAGGATATTGGTATTACTAATGTCAGCTTGGAGCTTAACTCGCTGGGGAATCCTGAGAGCAGAGCTGCTTACCGCCAGGCCTTGATTGATTATCTGACTCCACTGAAGCCTAGCCTATCAGCAGATAGCCAACGTCGCTTGGAGGAGAATCCGCTGCGCGTGCTGGATTCTAAAGAGCCCGAGGACAAGGCGGCTGTAGAAGGTGCTCCGTCTATTCTGGACTATCTGGATGAGGAGAGCAGTACCTACTTTGCGGCCGTTCGTTCCATGCTAGAGACCTTACAGATTCCTTATGTCATCAATACCAACATGGTCCGTGGCTTGGACTACTATAATCACACAATTTTCGAGTTTACGACAGAGGTGGCTGGCAGTCAGCTGACTATTTGTGCTGGCGGCCGTTATGATGGGCTGGTGGCTTACTTTGGTGGCCCTGAAACGCCAGGTGTTGGCTTTGGTATGGGCTTAGAACGCCTACTTCTCGTACTTGACAAGCAAGGAGTAGAGCTGCCGATTGAAACCGCTCTGGATGTTTATGTAGCTGTTTTAGGAACTGGTGCCAATGGTAGAGCTTTAGAGTTAGTGCAGGCTCTCCGCGCACAAGGATTTGCGGCAGAAAGGGATTATCTAGACCGCAAGCTCAAGGCTCAGTTTAAGTCGGCTGATATCTTTAAAGCCAAAACTCTTATCACCTTGGGTGAAAGCGAAGTGGAGAGCGGTCAGGTGACTGTTAAGAACAATCATAATCGTGAGGAGATTACTGTTAGCTTAGACCAAATCCAAGAAAACTATCAGCATATTTTTGAGAAATTGGGGTTTTAAGCAAAGTATGTAATTTTTGTTTCACAAAGAGAATGTCACAGTTTTGTTACAAGGATATGATATAAACTAACAAGTGGATAATATTTTGGTATAATGGTCATATTCTATCAATTTAAAAGGAGAAACAATGAAAAAAATCCTTAAATTTGGTGTATTGCCTGCTTGTGTTCTTTTGCTTGGAGCTTGCTCAATGCTACCAAAGTCAGAGAAGAAAAAATCAGAAGATGTGAAGACAGAGCAATCATCTTCATCCTCATCTGAGAAAGAAACGAATGAAAAGCGAATTGAGAAAGATGCTGATATCATTCTGCGAGCAGTCTTTACAGATCATTCTTCAGGTTTTACAACCTTAATGGGGACTTCTGTTGACAAATGGAAGAAAGGAATTTCTCAAGCCTACGTAGACGAAAACATATCCAAATATACGCCAGAAGAAGATTATACTATCGATTTAAAGACTGAATCATTTACTCCATCAAAAACATTAGAGTTGTTTGATCAGGCTCGCTTTAAAGTCTTGGCAACTATTGGGGATGACTTTGAGATTACTGGTGTTGAGGATGATGAAGAGACTGCAACAGTAACATTTAAGTCTCGTGCTATTGCAACCCGTGATTTGGCAAATGTGATTAATCTTGCTAAAGCGAGTCTCTTTGAAAATGGGATTGAAGATGTAAAAGAGTTGGAAGATTCGACTAATCCGGATCTTGAAAAACGTCTAGCTCTGCTTAATAACTTCCTTTTCTACTATGCCTTTGATCGTATGAATGAGGACTTTGGTTATATTGAACCACGTGAGTTTACAATGGAGTTAACTAAAACCAAAGAAGGTCGCTACATTCTTACTGATGAAAGCTTCCTTGAATTACGGAAATCTATTTTTGTGAATGAGTATTCGTCTAATGATGCTGCAACACGTAAAGGTAATAAAACAACTGATTCTGGGTCAAAATCTGACTCAAGTTCATCTTCATCATCTGATAAATCAAAGATTTAATTTATTTAGCTAAGGATTCTCCTTAGCTTTTTGAATCCAGCTCTGATGTTAGATCTATTTTTAGGTTTCTATAAACAAATTTGTTTATAGAAATCCAGATGGCTTATGCTATAATAGTCTATAGAAAGTCGAGGGAATGATGAAAAAAATATTATTGGTGGTTGTGGTGCAGGGCTTGGCTATCTTTGTGATTACTGGTCTGCTTTGTTTATTTATGAGGGGGGATTTTTTCTTCCGTGCTTTGGCGCCGATTTTTGGTCTGGCAGCGGGAGGGCTTCGCTTTGTGACAGCCATGGTGACAAAAGCGTTTGCGCCTAGTCTCTATGAGGATAGCAAGAAAAAGGAATAATCTATAGAGTAGACAGTAGGTCTGGGGTCTTTGCCTCAGGCCTTTTGTCATAATTGTCAGCATTAGTCATGTGAAGCTTTAATATTTTTCAGAAAAAGAACGGACAGAAGGGCTTTCTTAGGCGCTTTGTGGTAAAATAGTAACAGAATTAAAAATTTGGAGAGTAAAGATGAAACGTTCTATGTATGCTGGGCGTGTTCGCAAGGAGCATGTTGGTCAGGAAGTCACTTTGAAGGGTTGGGTAGCCCGCCGTCGGGATTTGGGCGGTCTGATTTTCATTGATTTGCGCGACCGCGAAGGCATTATGCAGCTGGTCATCAATCCTGAGACTGTGGCTGCTGAAGTCATGGCGACAGCGGAAAGCCTGCGCAGTGAGTATGTGCTAGAGGTGACAGGTAAGGTGGCTGCGCGTGAGCAGGCCAATGACAAGCTAGCGACAGGAAGCGTGGAGCTGCATGTGGAAAACCTGACTGTCTTAAATACAGCCAAGACGACGCCTTTTGAAATCAAAGACGGAATTGAAGTGAATGACGATACGCGTTTGCGCTACCGTTATCTGGACTTGCGCCGGCCAGAGATGCTGGAGAACCTCAAGCTCCGTGCCAAGGTGACTCACTCTATCCGCAACTATCTAGATGATTTGGAGTTCCTTGATGTGGAAACGCCTTTCCTGTCTAAGTCAACGCCAGAAGGAGCGCGTGATTACTTGGTGCCTAGCCGGGTTCATCAGGGGCATTTTTACGCTCTGCCACAAAGTCCGCAGATTACCAAGCAGCTCTTGATGAACGCTGGTTTTGACCGTTATTACCAGATTGTTAAATGCTTCCGGGACGAGGACTTGCGAGGTGACCGCCAGCCAGAGTTTACTCAGGTGGACTTGGAGACTTCTTTCTTGTCTGAACAGGAGATTCAGGACATTACAGAGGGCTTGATTGCTCGTGTGATGAAAGAGACCAAGGGTATTGAGGTGACTCTGCCTTTCCCGCGTATGAAGTATGATGATGCCATGGCTCTTTATGGGGTTGATAAACCTGATACCCGTTTTGAGATGTTATTGCAGGACTTGACAGAGCTTGTCAAGGGAGTTGACTTCAAAGTCTTTTCAGAAGCTCCTGCTGTCAAGGCCATCGTCGTGAAAAATGCTGCAGATAAATACTCTCGTAAGGATATTGATAAGCTGACAGAGCAAGCGAAACAGCATGGTGCTAAGGGTCTTGCTTGGGTGAAAGTTGCTAATGGTGAGTTGGCTGGGCCAGTTGCTAAGTTCTTGACAGACTTGACAAGTCAGTTGACAGAAGCTTTACAGCTTGAAAATAATGACCTAGTTCTCTTTGTGGCTGATACTTTGGAAGTGGCAAACGCTGCTTTGGGAGCTCTTCGGGTGCGTTTGGCCAAAGAGCTGGACTTGATTGACCCTGATACATTTAACTATCTTTGGGTCGTGGACTGGCCCATGTTTGAATGGTCAGAAGAAGAGGGCCGCTACATGAGTGCCCACCATCCTTTCACCCTGCCTCAGAAAAATTCTGAGCAAGAGCTGGAAGGCGACCTGAGCAAGGTACGGGCTGTGGCCTATGATATCGTCCTCAATGGTTATGAGTTAGGCGGTGGAAGTCTTCGGATCAACCAGAAAGACTTGCAGGAGCGGATGTTCAAGGCGCTTGGCTTCTCAGCTCAAGAAGCTGCTGAGCAGTTTGGCTTCCTTCTGGAGGCTATGGACTATGGTTTTCCACCGCATGGTGGTTTGGCTTTAGGCTTGGACCGCTTTGTGATGCTCTTGGCTGGTGAAGAAAATATCCGCGAAGTCATTGCCTTTCCAAAGAATAACAAGGCTTCTGATCCAATGACACAGGCACCTAGCTCAGTGTCGGTCGCTCAACTAGAGGAATTAAGTTTACAAGTGGAAGCACATGAAGAAGACTAATTTTTACAAGCTCTTTCGCTATTATGTCCGCAGGTTTGCTTATAATTTTAAGATTTTGCGGTCTTTAAAGAGTATCTCGCGTGAGAAGTACGATGAGAAGATTTCTGCCTCGCTTGTCTATGGCTTTTTATCAGCTGTCGCAGTCAATTTCTTCTTTCAGCCGGGGCATGTTTATTCCAGCGGGGCGACTGGTCTGGCGCAGGTCATTACTGCCCTCAGTACTCGCTTCTTTGGTTTTACCATTCCGGTTTCGGTGACTTTTTACGCCATCAATATTCCGCTGATGATCCTAGCCTGGTACCAGATTGGGCATAAGTTTACCATTTTTACCTTTATCACGGTTACAATGAGCTCGCTCTTTATCCAGTTTGTGCCGGAAGTAACCTTGACTGATAATCCTATTATCAACGCCCTTTTCGGCGGTGTGGTCATGGGTACGGGGATTGGCTTTGCCCTTAAGTCCAGCATTTCCAGCGGTGGGACTGATATTGTCAGTCTGACTGTTCGGAAAAAAACAGGCCGGAATGTCGGGAATATTTCCTTGATTGTCAATGGGATTATTATGCTGATTGCGGGTCTGACCTTTGGCTGGGAGTATGCACTCTACTCCATGATTACTATTTTTGTATCAAGTCGAGTGACGGATGCTGTCTTTACCAAGCAGAAGCGCATGCAGGCTATGATTATCACTAGCCATCCGGATAGGGTGATTGATAAGATTCATAACAAGCTGCATCGTGGGGCGACAGTAATCCATGGCGCTGAGGGAACTTATAATCATGAGAAAAAAGCTGTTCTGGTGACGGTTATCACCCGAGCTGAGTTTAATGAATTCAAGCAAATCATGAAGCAGACCGACCCAGCTGCCTTCGTCTCCGTCGCAGATAATGTCCATATCCTGGGACTCTTTGTTGAGGAGTGAAGATATTCGTTGAGTTTGGGAATGTAAAGCGGTATAGTTGGGAGTTTGTGCTTAAAACGAGCTTTTATGATAGGAG
This sequence comes from Streptococcus sanguinis, assembly GCF_020729765.1. Lineage (GTDB taxonomy): Bacteria > Bacillota > Bacilli > Lactobacillales > Streptococcaceae > Streptococcus > Streptococcus sanguinis_Q. The sequence continues at coordinate 9,839 of NZ_JAJEPD010000066.1, forward strand.
ATTAATATGCGGTAGGACAATAGTCCCACCGCTTTCTATTCTCTATGATGGAGGGTGGAAATCTTAAGTAAGAAAGGATATACAAATGCAGGAGATTTTCAGACAATGACGACTTATAAAAAAATCATGAATATCGCCTTGCCGGCTATGGCGGAGAATTTTTTGCAGATGCTCATGGGAATGGTCGACAGCTATCTGGTGGCCAGTCTTGGGCTGATTGCGATTTCTGGTGTCTCGGTGGCCGGCAACATCATTACGATTTATCAGGCAATTTTTATCGCGCTGGGGGCTGCTATTTCCAGTCTCATCTCCAAGACTCTGGCTCAGGGGGACAAAGAGCGTCTGGCCTATCATACAGCTGAGGCTATCAAGCTAACCTTGCTTCTGAGTCTTCTGTTGGGGCTGATTTCCCTGCTCTTTGGCAGGCAGATGCTGGACCTTCTAGGGACGGAAAAAGCGGTGGCTGAAGCAGGCGGTCTTTATCTGGCTCTGGTTGGTGGGACTATTGTTCTGCTAGGCTTGATGACTTCCTTTGGAGCTCTGGTTCGGGTCACGCGCAATCCTAGATTCCCCATGTATGTCAGTCTTCTGACCAATATCCTCAATGCCCTCTTTTCCGGTCTGGGGATTTACGTCTTTCGGCTTGGTATTGTCGGTGTAGCGCTGGGGACGGTGCTGGCTCGTCTAGTTGGTGTGCTGATTCTTTGGCGGGAGCTGGATTTGTCCACAATCCGCTGGCGCTGGGGCTTAGATGGAGAGCTCTTGCGCCTGTCTCTGCCGGCTGCTGGAGAGCGGCTCATGATGCGGGCGGGTGATGTAGTGATTATCGCCATTGTGGTCGTCTTTGGGACGGACGCAGTAGCGGGGAATGCCATTGGTGAAGTCCTGACTCAGTTTAATTATATGCCAATCTTCGGGGTCGCGACAGCAACAGTCATGCTGGTAGGCCATGCAATAGGTGAGGGAGATATGCAAGAGGTCAGTCTGATTCGTCAGCGGACCTTCTGGCTCTCTTTTGCTTGCATGCTGCCCATGGCTCTAGGAATTTTCGTTTTTGGGCGGCCGCTGACCTTGCTCTATACGGACAATAGCGGAGCGATCACAGCCAGTCTTTCGGTCATGCTTTTCTCCTTGCTGGGAACTCCCATGGCAGTGGGAACCGTGATTTACACAGCTATCTGGCAGGGGCTGGGCAATGCCAGACTGCCGTTTTATGCCACGACTGTTGGCATGTGGCTGATTCGCATCGTTGTCGGTTACTTGCTGGGTGTGACCTTTGGTTTGGGTCTGCCGGGAGTCTGGACTGGGATGCTCTTGGACAATGGCTTCCGCTGGCTATTTTTAAAGGTTTTATTTGACAGAAAAATGAGGAAAATCACATGACAAAAGCGTTTATTTGGGATTTGGACGGCACCTTGCTGGACTCCTACGATGCTATTTTGGCGGGGATTGAGGAAACCTACGCTCACTATGGTCTGGACTTTGACAGAGCGAGTATTCACAGCTATATCCTAAAGCACTCTGTCCAGAAGCTCTTGGAAAAAGTAGCGTCTGAGAAAGGGCTGGACGCTGCTGAGATGAATGCCTTCCGTGGAGCAAGCCTAAAGGAGAAAAATGCTCAGGTCCATCTGATGGAAGGAGCTGCGGAGATACTGGCCTGGGCTGAAGAGCAGGGCATTGCCCAGTTCGTCTATACCCACAAGGGAATCAATGCCCATCAAATATTGAAAGACTTGGGTATTCATGACTATTTTACAGAAATCATCACAACAGCCAACGGCTTTGAGCGCAAGCCCCACCCAGAAGGTGTCGACTATCTGCTAGAAAAATATGGCCTGGATAAGCAGGAAACCTACTATATCGGCGACCGGACGCTGGATGTGGATGTCGCAGTCAACAGTGGCATCCAGAGCATTAACTTCTGTGACTACCGACCAGAAATCAATCAGAAAATAGAGAAATTGGTGGATATCAAGCAATTATTTACAAAATAAAAAGCAGACCAGAACTGATCTACTGTCAGTCTAGCCTGCTTTTTCTTTTACATATGCTCAATGTGAAGTTCTAGCAAGAACTCAAGAGCCTCGGGAGAACAGTTTTCTTTTTCAATTGCGAAACCAGTGTTCTCTCCTATCAAGATATAAAAATCTTGCTTTGTCATAATGACTTTGACAATATCATCATAGGTATAGTGAAATTCACCGCGTATATTTCTTGCGATAAAAGCCTCTCTGTCAAATATTAGAGTGACCTCCATGTTCTGAAATAAAGGATTTTTTTGATAAGCTCTCTTAATCTGATAATTCATGCCAAAATAGTACATGGAGGCGCAAATAGGGGGAGCCAATATGATGGATATTATCTTTTCCTCTAATGGGCCGAGCATTACGTAGGTGAACAGCCCGATTATCAGTATGATTATGTATAATACAAATCCTTTTCGTCGTATGAGAATAGCCCATGAAAATCTTTTATAAACTTCTTCAGTCAGAAGAGTTGTAATACGGATTGGAAACATCTTTTACCTCCAGTTTTTATATTATAACATATAAGAGCGATAATATTTAGCCAAGTCTTGCTAGTCGATACCATATTTTATAGGAGGTGAGTGATTTTTTTGTTTTTATCTAAAACCAGCACATCTGGCATGGGAAGCTTATGCCAAAAGTTATAATCAATGTTGGAATCGAATGCGCTTAGTAAAATGCAGATAAGGTTACCATGGGAGTTAATGATAATCTCTTCGTTTTGGTGTTTGCTTTCCAGTTCATGAAGAAAGGCTAAGGCTCGCTGTTGAGCTTGTTGATTAGACTCGCCACCAACAAATGAAAAAGTCGGCTGTGACCAAAGTTGCATGAGGGCTTCTTCAAAGTCTTGGTCGGCAATCGCTTGACTACTTAGCTTTCGCTCTATTAGCCGTTTGTCGGTTTGAATAGCGAGTTTCAAACTCTGAGCCAAAGGTTCAACCGTCTGGATGGCTCTTCGGTAAGGAATGGAATAAATGGCGGTAATGGGTTTGTCTGCTAAAAAGTCAAGCTGCGCCAAGGATTCTTGCCCTTTGTCTGATAATGGTCGGTTGATTTCATCAGGTGTATCGTTAGAATGCGCATGACGGATAAAATAGTAGGTATTGTTCATAAAATGATTATAGCAAAATTTAAATCTCAATTCATTTTCTACCTATTTTCCACATCGCTGTTTCGGTCTTTGTCTCCCTTTCGTGTTATAATAAACCTATGGAAAATAAGAATAAATTATTATTAATCGATGGTTCGTCCGTTGCTTTTCGCGCTTTTTTTGCGCTTTATAATCAAATTGACCGTTTCAAGAGTCCATCGGGCCTGCATACTAATGCCATTTATGGCTTCCACCTCATGCTCAATCATCTCCTGGAGCGCGTGCAGCCGACTCATGTCCTGGTAGCTTTTGATGCTGGTAAGACGACCTTCCGGACCGAGATGTATGCTGACTATAAGGCTGGTCGGGCTAAGACACCGGATGAATTTCGTGAGCAGTTGCCTTTTATACGAGAAATGCTGAAGCACCTAGGCATTCACTTCTATGACTTGGCTCAGTACGAGGCGGATGACATTATCGGGACCTTGGACAAGATGGCTGAAAAGACAGCTGTGCCTTACGATGTGACCATTGTCAGTGGCGATAAAGATTTGATTCAGTTGACGGATGAAAATACCGTGGTGGAAATTTCCAAGAAAGGCGTGGCCGAGTTTGAGGAGTTTACCCCAGCCTATCTCATGGAAAAGATGGGCATCACGCCAGAGCAGTTCATCGACCTCAAGGCGCTGATGGGCGATCAGTCGGACAATATCCCCGGCGTGACTAAGATTGGTGAGAAGACTGGTCTCAAGCTCCTCTTGGAGTATGGCTCTTTGGAAAATCTCTATGAAAACATTGACCAGCTCAAGGCTTCTAAGATGAAGGAAAATCTGATTAATGACAAGGACAAGGCCTTCTTATCAAAAACCCTAGCTACCATCAATACTCAGGCTCCGATTGAAATCGGGCTGGATGATTTGGTCTACAGTGGTCCGCGGATAGAGGCCCTGAGCAAGTTCTATGACGAGATGGGCTTCAAGCAACTCAAAGCGCAGCTAGGAACTGGTCAAGAGCCGGTAGAAGTCAAACCAATTGAATTTACCAAAGTGACTGAGGTGACAGCAGATATGTTGGCACCAGAGCAATTCTTCTATTTTGAAATCTTGGGTGACAACTACCACAAGGAAGAGATTGTCGGTCTTGCCTGGGGCGATAGCCGTCAGATTTATGTCGGCACCAGCGATTTACTACAGCAACCTCTCTTTCAGGAGTTTTTGACAAAAACAGCTCTGAAAACTTACGACCTCAAGCGGACCAAGGTACTGCTCAGTCATTACGGCATTGAACTGCCAGCAGCGGCCTTTGATGCGCGCCTAGCCAAGTATCTGCTTTCGACGGTCGAGGATAATGAGCTGGCGACTATTGCTCGCCTCTACGGCCAAACAATCCTGCCGACGGATGACGAGGTGTATGGCAAGGGAGCCAAGCGTGCTCTGCCGGAGCAAGACCAGCTCTTTGAGCATCTAGCTCGTAAGGTTCAAGTACTGCTGGAAACAGAAGAGCCTATGCAAGAACAGCTCCGTTCCCACGATCAGCTGGATTTGTTGCTTGAAATGGAGCAGCCGCTGGCCTTTGTCTTAGCCAAGATGGAGATTGCGGGAATCAAGGTTGAGCGGGAAACCCTGCAGGGCATGCAGACAGAAAATGAAAAGACGCTGGAAAGTCTAACGCAGGAGATTTATGATCTGGCTGGTCAGGAGTTTAATATTAACTCGCCGAAACAGCTGGGAACCGTTCTCTTTGAGGATATGGGGTTGCCGCTGGAGTACACCAAAAAGACCAAGACAGGTTACTCGACAGCAGTTGATGTGCTGGAGCGTTTAGCGCCGATTGCACCGATTGTGTCTAAGATTCTGGAATACCGTCAAATCAGCAAACTCCAGTCTACTTATATCATTGGCCTACAGGAGGCGATAGCGGCTGACGGTAAGATTCACACTCGCTATGTTCAGGATTTGACCCAGACGGGCCGCTTGTCCTCGGTTGATCCGAACTTGCAGAATATCCCCGTTCGTTTGGAGCAGGGGCGCCTCATTCGCAAGGCCTTTGTACCAGAGTGGGCAGATAGTGTGCTACTCAGCTCGGATTATTCCCAGATTGAGCTGCGGGTGCTGGCTCATATTTCTAAGGACGAGCATTTGATTGCTGCCTTTCAGCATGGAGAAGACATTCACACGGCTACCGCCATGCGGGTCTTTGGTATTGAAAAGGCAGAGGATGTGACACCAAATGACCGTCGCAATGCCAAGGCTGTGAACTTCGGAGTGGTCTATGGCATTTCCGACTTCGGGCTGGCCAATAATTTGGGAATTTCCCGCAAGGCTGCTAAGGACTACATTGAGACCTATTTTGAGCGTTTCCCAGGAATCAAAAATTATATGGAAACGATTGTTCGCGAAGCGCGTGATAAGGGCTATGTAGAGACCATTTATCATCGCCGTCGCTCCTTACCGGACATCAATTCCCGCAACTTTAACATCCGAAATTTTGCGGAGCGCACAGCTATTAACAGCCCGATCCAAGGCTCCGCTGCAGATATTCTCAAAGTCGCTATGATTAATCTGGACCGAGCTCTGACAGAGAAGAATTTCAAGTCTCGCATGCTCCTGCAGGTTCACGATGAAATCGTACTGGAAGTGCCAAATGACGAGCTAACAGCCGTCCGCCAGCTAGTCAAAGAAACCATGGAAGCCGCGATTGAGCTAGCCGTTCCACTAGTAGCTGATGAAAATGCCGGCCAAACTTGGTACGAGGCGAAATAAAACAAGATACAAAGAGCGTAAAAACCGACTGAAAATTAGCAATTCGGACGAAGGAGCGATGCTCCTAGAACGGATTATCTATTTCCAAGATTTTAGCCCAGATTCAGTTAAGACGCAAATACTGTAAAACTATCCAGCTTTATTATGAATGAGGAGGAAGTCTATGACTTATCATTTTCAAAATCCTAGCGACGCCATCGTCAAGCATTATCTGAAAAACAGCAAGGTGATTGCTGTTGTTGGACTGTCTGACCGCGAAGAAACGACCAGCAACCGTGTGTCCAAGGAGATGCAGGAGCGGGGCTATCGCATTATTCCAGTCAATCCGCGGGCAGCGGGCAGTCAGATTTTTGGTGAAACTGTTTATGCCAGTCTCAAAGATATTCCTTTTCCGGTAGATATTGTCGATGTATACCGCCGCAGTGAGTTTTTGCCGGATGTGGCACTTGATTTTCTGCAGACGGATGCCAAGATTTTCTGGGCTCAGTTGGGCTTGGAGAGTGAGGAGGCTGAGCAGATTTTGCGGGCAGCCGGTCGGGATGATATTGTCATGGACCGCTGCATTAAACGCGAGCATACACGCTTGATTCTGAGCGAATAAGATGGCCAAGTTAGTCATCATTCGTGGCAATTCGGGCTCTGGCAAGTCTAGTCTCGCTGGGAAACTGCAGACTCACTACGGCCGAGGAACTCTCCTGATATCGCAGGATACGGTTAGACGGGACATGCTCAAGGAAAAGGTTGAGCCAGGGAATTTGTCTATTGACCTGACAGAGACATTGGCACACTTCGGTTACGAACATGATTTGCTGGTTCTGGTAGAAGGATTTTATGAGACAGACATTTATGGACAGATGCTAGAACGGTTGAAAAAAATCTTCGCTCCGCAGGTCTTTGCTTACTACTATGGCCTATCCTTTGAAGAAACAGTCCGTCGCCATCAGACCAGAGCTAAACAAGAAGAATTTACCCCAGCCGACATGAAGCGCTGGTGGAAAGACAGAAACTTCTTAGGCTGGGAAGAGGAAGCCTTTTTCACAGATGAGGATTCACTAGAGGCAGCCTTTGACAAAATCTGCTCTGCCCTGGACAAGACAGAATATAATAGTAAATAAAAAACAACTCACAAGCTTAGGACAAGGAGTCCTGTGCCTGTGGGTTGTTTTCATGTGAGATTGCGTTTTCTTTTTTCAATTCTTCATAAAAGAGAATGTAAGCTGTCGCCGTATAAGGGAGAACTATAAAATTCAGCAAGCCGTAAGTTAATCTGGCCAATAAATTCCAGCCGATGAAGCTCAGATTAAGCATAAAAAGCTTTCCTTTATAGCCTTTCATTAGCTTCCGGCTTTGACGGATAGCATAGAAAGCTCCCTGGTAATTCCCAGCCTCAAGCTGGTCATAGAGGATGAACTCTGCTTGAGCATAGGCATAGTACTGAGGGATGGCAATACCTAAGCCAGTGAATATCAAGAGGGTTCCCAGTAACATGCTAGGGGTGTATTGAAGAATCTGCTGGCCTGCAGCACTTTGAGCCGTCACTACTGTATGGGCTGGGATTTTTTCCGAAATAGAGAGGATTTTATAAGCATTAAAGATTGCTAGAAGACTCCCGCAGAACATAGGAATATTCCAAAGAAAAATCAGCAGCTGCTTGAGTAAAACCGTCTTGAAGACAGGTGTGAAAGTCTTGCTCGTAAAAAGATGTCCTATATCTGAAAAGTTGACATCATCCTCTGTCTTACGAAGAACCTTTATCATGGTATAGCTGGCAGAAAGCATTAGCAAGGTCAAGATAAACTGGATGGTTGTCGGGAAAAGATTTTTGCTAATGAGGTGATAGATGGACTGGCTAAAAGTTAGGCTGGGAATGGAATCTCTTAGATTGTCATTAAGGGAAAGTAAGATGCTGAGGATGCTGACAAGGGTTGGGGCCGCAAACAAAAGAAAAATCCCTCTCGTTTGGCTGCGGACGGTACGAGCCTGAGCTCTGATGTTACTTAGATTCATAATTCCTCCATTTGGATTTGTCTGTTACATTATATCATACCCCGTGACAGATAGAAGTTTTTTTGGTAAAATCATACGGTATCTTGTGAGCCCTTGCTGCTCATTATATAGAAGAAAAATCGCTGGGACTGTTTTTCCCAGCAGGAGGAAACATGTCAACATCACCGATTCAATATCGTTTGATTAAAAAAGAAAAGCATACAGGTGCTCGTTTGGGGGAAATTATCACGCCTCACGGGACTTTTCCGACGCCTATGTTTATGCCGGTTGGTACCCAGGCGACGGTCAAGACCCAGTCACCAGAAGAGCTCAAGCAAATGGGTTCAGGGATTATCTTGTCCAATACTTACCACCTTTGGCTGCGGCCGGGCGATGAGCTGATTGCCCGTGCAGGTGGCCTGCATAAGTTCATGAACTGGGACCAGCCTATTCTGACGGATAGCGGAGGTTTTCAGGTCTATTCTCTAGCTGACAGCCGCAACATCACAGAAGAAGGAGTAACCTTTAAAAACCACCTCAATGGTTCCAAAATGTTCCTATCTCCAGAAAAGGCCATCTCTATCCAGAACAATCTGGGCAGTGACATTATGATGTCCTTTGATGAATGCCCGCAGTTCTACCAGCCGTATGACTATGTCAAGAAGTCCATTGAGCGGACTAGCCGTTGGGCAGAGCGTGGACTCAAGGCCCACAGCCGTCCACACGACCAAGGACTCTTTGGTATTGTTCAGGGTGCTGGATTTGAAGATTTGCGTCGTCAGTCTGCTCAAGACTTGGTCAGCATGGATTTCCCGGGCTACTCTATTGGAGGACTGGCTGTTGGTGAGTCCCACGAAGAGATGAATGCTGTGCTGGACTTCACAACGCCTATGCTGCCTGAAAACAAGCCTCGCTATCTCATGGGAGTTGGAGCGCCAGATAGCTTGATTGACGGGGTTATCCGTGGTGTGGATATGTTTGACTGCGTCCTGCCGACTCGGATTGCCCGAAACGGTACCTGTATGACCAGCGAAGGACGTCTAGTTGTTAAAAATGCCCAGTTTGAGGAAGATTTCACGCCGCTTGACCACAACTGTGACTGCTACACATGTACCAACTACACGCGGGCCTATATCCGCCACTTGCTCAAAGCGGACGAGACCTTCGGCATCCGCCTGACCAGCTATCACAACCTCTACTTCTTGGTAAACCTTATGAAGAAGGTCCGCCAAGCTATCATGGATGACAACTTGCTGGAATTCCGTGAAGACTTTATTGAGCGCTACGGCTACAATAAATCCAGCCGAAATTTCTAAGAGTCTCCATTTGAAAGGACAAGCCATGTCTGATGAAGAGAAATTGCTGAAAAGATTGATAGCGTATCTGTCAGACGACCAGAAACATACTATACGTATATATGGTCATGGTGCTTCGGGCAAGTCAACTTTTGCTCGAAGACTCCAGCTAGCCTTGGGTGAGGACCGAGCCAATCTGTTGGAAACAGATCCTTATGTAATTACTGGAGAGTATCGAGATTTGCTCAGTTCCAAAGATTTTCCTCATCAAAAAGTCACAGCCTGCCTCCCAGCTGTTCATGAGCTCGGGAGTCTGGAACGAGATATTTGTGCCTTGCAGTCTGGTCTGGATATTCTGACCATTGGCACAGCTTGGTCGCCTAGCTTGCGATTATCAGCCCAAAAGCCTATTCTGATAGTAGAAGGTATGTCGGCTGCCTTTTTGCCTGAAAGCTTGTTTGATTTGTCGCTTTGCTTTTACACGGACGATCAGACTGAGTTAGAACGACGCTTGGCACGGGATGTGGCTGTGCGAGAGCGCAGGCCAGAGTGGATAGAGCAGATGCATCTGGCTCGACGAGAGCAATATAGGCACTTTTATCAACCCTATCTAGCAGCTGCAGACCTTGTCATCTGCCAGTCGGGCAATAGCTTTCGCATCGAAAAGGACAGCCCCTTACTATAAAACAAAGTAGCCAAGGGTAAATTTTCGTTTCTAGTCTCACTGATGTGCGTCAGTGGGATTTTGTATTTTCTGAATACAAACTTGAATAAATAGGTGAAAAAGTCTAAATTTTCTTCTAGATAATGACTTACAGGACTTATAAATTGTTTAGAAAACACTTTCATAAAAAATCATCCTAAAAATCTTTAAAAAATTACTCAAATCCCTTGCAATGACTGGTTCTTTGTGTTAAGATACTATGGTGCTGTAAAAATACAGCGTGTAGCTTTGATGCAAGAGGTTGCGACACGCTCGGTTGCATTGCCACGCAATCACCTGTCGGTTTTCTTGTGGAGCTAGCCTATTATCTTAAATAGACGAAAAGGAGAAAAAGATGGCAAACAAAAAAATCCGCATCCGTTTGAAAGCTTACGAACATCGTACACTTGACACAGCGGCTGCAAAAATCGTAGAAACTGCTACTCGTACTGGTGCTGAAGTTGCGGGTCCAATCCCACTTCCAACTGAGCGCAGCCTCTACACAATCATTCGTGCGACTCACAAATACAAAGACTCTCGCGAACAATTTGAAATGCGTACTCACAAACGCTTGATTGATATCATCAACCCAACTCAAAAAACAGTTGATGCTTTGATGAAACTGGATCTTCCAAGTGGTGTGAACGTAGAGATTAAACTTTAATCTAAAGCTTGATCTAAACCAGAGCATGAAAAACGCTCGTTAAAAACTTTTTGAAAAAAATTATAGAAAAGGAAACATTTTCTCATGACAAAAGGAATCTTAGGGAAAAAAGTGGGAATGACTCAAATCTTCACTGAAGCTGGCGAATTAATCCCTGTAACTGTTGTTGAAGCAGCTCCAAACGTTGTTCTTCAAGTTAAAACAGTTGAAACAGATGGTTACAACGCAGTTCAAGTTGGTTTTGATGACCTTCGTGACGTATTGAGCAACAAACCTGCCAAAGGCCATGTAGCGAAAGCTAACACAGCTCCTAAGCGCTTCATTCGTGAATTCAAAAACATTGAAGGCTTGGAAGTAGGAGCAGAAATCACTGTCGATACATTCGAAGCTGGTGATGTTGTTGATGTAACAGGAACTTCAAAAGGTAAAGGTTTCCAAGGTGTTATCAAGCGCCACGGCCAATCTCGTGGTCCAATGGCTCACGGTTCACGTTACCACCGTCGTCCTGGTTCAATGGGACCAGTTGCGCCAAACCGCGTGTTCAAAAACAAACGCTTGGCTGGACGTATGGGTGGCAACCGCGTAACAATTCAAAACCTTGAAATCGTACAGGTTGTTCCAGAGAAGAACGTTATCCTGATTAAAGGTAACGTACCAGGTGCTAAGAAATCTCTTATCACTATCAGGTCAGCAGTTAAAGCTGGTAAATAATAAAGAAAGGGGAAATCAGTCACAATGGCAAACGTAAAATTATTTGACCAAACTGGTAAAGAAGCTGGTGAAGTAGTTCTGAACGATGCGGTCTTTGGTATTGAACCAAATGAATCAGTTGTCTTTGATGTTATCATCAGCCAACGCGCTAGCCTTCGTCAAGGAACTCACGCTGTTAAAAACCGTTCTGCAGTATCAGGCGGCGGACGCAAACCATGGCGTCAAAAAGGAACTGGACGTGCTCGTCAAGGTTCTATCCGCTCTCCACAATGGCGTGGTGGTGGTATCGTATTCGGTCCAACTCCTCGTTCATATGCTTACAAACTTCCACGTAAAGTTCGTAGATTGGCATTGAAATCAGTTTACTCTGAAAAAGTTGCTGAAAACAAATTCGTAGCTGTAGACAGCCTTTCATTTACAGCTCCAAAAACTGCTGAGTTTGCAAAAGTGCTTGCTGCACTGAGCATTGATACGAAAGTTCTTGTTATCCTTGAAGAAGGAAATGAATTCGCTGCACTTTCAGCTCGCAACCTTCCAAACGTGAAAGTTGCAACTGCAACAACTGCAAGCGTTCTGGACATCGTAAACAGCGATAAACTTCTGGTTACTCAGGCAGCTATCTCTAAAATTGAGGAGGTTCTTGCATAATGAATTTGTACGACGTAATCAAAAAACCTGTTATCACTGAAGGCTCAATGGCTCAGTACGAAGCAGGCAAATACGTATTTGAAGTGGACACTCGCGCTCACAAACTTTTGATCAAGCAAGCTGTTGAAGCTGCTTTTGAAGGAGTTAAGGTTGCTAACGTTAACACTATCAATGTAAAACCAAAAGCAAAACGCGTTGGACGCTACACTGGTTTTACAAACAAAACTAAAAAAGCTATCGTAACACTGACAGCTGATTCTAAAGCAATCGAGTTGTTCGGTGCAGAAGAAGAATAATCTAAGGAGGAAATATCGTGGGAATTCGTGTTTATAAACCAACAACAAACGGTCGCCGTAATATGACTTCTTTGGATTTCGCTGAAATCACTACCAGCACTCCAGAAAAATCTTTGCTTGTTTCTTTGAAGAGCAAGGCTGGTCGTAACAACAACGGTCGCATCACTGTTCGTCACCAAGGTGGCGGCCACAAGCGTCACTACCGTTTGATTGACTTCAAGCGTAACAAAGACGCTGTTGAAGCAGTTGTAAAAACAATTGAGTATGATCCAAATCGTTCAGCAAACATCGCTTTGGTTCACTACACTGACGGTGTGAAGGCTTATATCATCGCTCCTAAAGGTCTTGAAGTTGGTCAACGCATCGTTTCAGGCCCTGAAGCAGATATCAAAGTCGGAAACGCTCTTCCGCTTGCTAACATCCCAGTTGGTACTTTGGTTCACAACATTGAGTTGAAGCCGGGTCGTGGTGGAGAATTGGTTCGTGCTGCTGGAGCTTCTGCTCAAGTATTGGGTCAAGAAGGTAAGTACACTCTTGTTCGTCTTCAATCAGGCGAAGTTCGTATGATTCTTGGCACTTGCCGCGCTACAGTCGGTGTTGTCGGAAACGAACAACATGGACTTGTAAACCTTGGTAAAGCAGGACGTAGCCGTTGGAAAGGTATCCGCCCAACAGTTCGTGGTTCTGTAATGAACCCTAACGATCACCCACACGGTGGTGGTGAAGGTAAAGCACCAGTTGGTCGTAAAGCGCCATCTACTCCATGGGGCAAACCTGCTCTTGGGCTTAAAACTCGTAACAAAAAAGCGAAATCTGACAAACTTATCGTTCGTCGTCGCAACGAGAAATAATTTAAAACAATCTATCCGCCAGCTCGGTAGCGCTGCTTAGTCAGCGCAGGCCGCTGTGGTACTTATTTAAAGGAGAAAATATAAAATGGGACGCAGTCTTAAAAAAGGACCTTTCGTCGATGAGCATCTGATGAAGAAAGTTGAAGCTCAAGCTAACGACGAAAAGAAAAAAGTCATCAAAACTTGGTCACGTCGTTCAACGATCTTCCCAAGTTTCATTGGTTACACAATCGCAGTTTATGACGGACGTAAACACGTACCTGTTTACATCCAGGAAGACATGGTAGGTCACAAGCTTGGTGAATTTGCGCCAACTCGTACTTACAAGGGTCACGCTGCAGACGACAAGAAAACACGTAGAAAATAAGGAGAACATAAATGGCAGAAATTACTTCAGCTAAAGCAATGGCTCGTACAGTGCGTGTTTCACCTCGTAAATCTCGTCTGGTTCTTGACAATATTCGTGGTAAAAACGTCGCTGACGCAATCGCAATCTTGAAATTCACGCCAAACAAAGCTGCTGGCATTATCGAAAAAGTGTTGAACTCTGCAATCGCTAATGCTGAAAACAACTTTGGTTTGGAAAAAGCAAACTTGGTAGTATCTGAAGCTTTCGCAAACGAAGGACCAACTATGAAACGTTTCCGTCCGCGCGCTAAAGGTTCAGCTTCACCAATCAACAAACGCACAAGCCACATTACTGTGGTTGTTGCAGAAAAATAAGGAGGTAACATCGTGGGTCAAAAAGTACATCCAATTGGTATGCGTGTCGGCATCATCCGTGATTGGGATGCCAAATGGTATGCTGAAAAAGAATACGCGGATTACCTTCATGAAGATCTTGCAATCCGTAAATTCGTTCAAAAAGAATTGGCTGACGCAGCGATTTCAACTATTGAAATTGAACGCGCAGTAAACAAAGTAAACGTTTCTCTTCACACTGCTAAGCCAGGTATGGTTATCGGTAAAGGTGGAGCAAACGTTGATGCACTTCGTGCAAAACTCAACAAATTGACTGGAAAACAAGTCCACATCAACATCATCGAAATCAAGCGTCCTGACTTGGATGCGCATCTGGTTGGTGAAGGAATTGCTCGCCAGCTTGAGCAGCGTGTTGCTTTCCGTCGTGCTCAAAAACAAGCTATCCAACGTACAATGCGTGCAGGAGCTAAAGGAATCAAAACTCAAGTATCAGGTCGTTTGAATGGTGCAGATATTGCCCGCAGCGAAGGTTACTCTGAGGGAACTGTTCCGCTTCACACTCTTCGTGCGGATATCGATTACGCTTGGGAAGAAGCTGACACTACTTACGGTAAACTGGGTGTTAAAGTCTGGATCTACCGTGGAGAAGTCCTTCCAGCTCGTAAAAACACTAAAGGAGGTAAATAACCAATGTTAGTACCTAAACGTGTTAAACACCGTCGCGAATTCCGTGGAAAAATGCGCGGTGAAGCTAAAGGCGGAAAAGAAGTAGCATTTGGAGAATACGGTCTTCAAGCAACTACTAGCCACTGGATCACTAACCGCCAAATCGAAGCTGCCCGTATCGCTATGACTCGTTACATGAAGCGTGGTGGTAAAGTTTGGATTAAAATCTTCCCACACAAATCATACACTGCAAAAGCTATCGGTGTACGGATGGGATCTGGTAAAGGTGCTCCAGAAGGTTGGGTTGCGCCAGTTAAGCGTGGCAAAGTAATGTTTGAAGTTGCTGGCGTTTCAGAAGAAATCGCTCGCGAAGCACTTCGCCTTGCAAGCCACAAACTTCCAGTTAAATGTAAATTCGTAAAACGTGAAGCAGAATAAGGAGAAGGCATGAAACTTAATGAAGTAAAAGAATTTGTTAAAGAACTTCGTGGTCTTTCTCAAGAAGAACTCGCGAAGCGTGAAAATGAATTGAAGAAAGAATTGTTTGATCTTCGTTTCCAAGCAGCTGCTGGCCAATTGGAGCAGACAGCTCGCCTGAAAGAAGTGAAAAAACAAATCGCTCGTATCAAAACTGTTCAATCAGAAGTTAAATAATAGACTAGGGAAGGAGAATTTCAATGGAACGCAATAATCGTAAAGTTCTTGTCGGACGCGTTGTTTCTGACAAAATGGACAAAACAATCACAGTTGTAGTTGAAACTAAACGTAACCACCCAGTCTATGGCAAACGTATTAACTACTCTAAGAAGTACAAAGCACATGACGAAAACAATGTTGCCAAAGAAGGCGATATCGTTCGTATCATGGAAACTCGTCCGCTTTCAGCTACAAAACGCTTCCGTCTTGTAGAAGTCGTTGAAGAAGCGGTTATCATCTAATCAAACCAGAAAGGAGAAAACTTAAATGATTCAAACAGAAACTCGTTTGAAAGTTGCCGACAACAGCGGCGCTCGCGAAATCTTGACAATCAAAGTTCTTGGTGGCTCAGGACGTAAGTTCGCTAACATCGGTGATGTAATCGTTGCGTCTGTAAAACAAGCTACTCCTGGTGGTGCGGTTAAGAAAGGTGACGTTGTAAAAGCTGTTATCGTTCGTACTAAATCAGGTGCTCGTCGTAAAGATGGTTCATACATCAAATTTGACGAAAACGCTGCAGTCATCATCCGTGAAGACAAAACTCCTCGCGGAACTCGTATCTTCGGCCCAGTTGCTCGCGAATTGCGTGACGGCGGCTTCATGAAGATCGTATCATTGGCTCCAGAAGTACTTTAATCAAAATTAACAAACACAGTCCCCTGGCAAAAGTCAGGGTGCCCTATGGGCGTAAGAATTAAGAGGAGAAATAAATGTTTGTAAAAAAAGGCGACAAAGTTCGCGTAATTGCTGGTAAAGACAAGGGTGTTGAAGCACTTGTTGTTACAGCTCTTCCAAAAGTAAACAAAGTTGTTGTTGAAGGTGTAAACATCGTTAAGAAACACCAAAAGCCAAATAACGAAAACCCTCAAGGTGCTATCGTGGAAAAAGAAGCGCCAATCCATGTGTCAAACGTTCAAGTGCTTGACAAGAATGGAGTTGCAGGACGTGTTGGCTACAAGTTTGTAGACGGCAAAAAAGTTCGTTACAATAAAAAATCAGGCGAAGTGCTTGACTAATCACGAAGGAAAGGAGAAGTATAATGGCAAATCGTTTAAAAGAAAAATATCTTAAAGAAGTAGTTCCAGCTTTGACTGAAAAGTTCAACTACTCATCTGTTATGGCTGTGCCAAAAGTGGATAAAATCGTTTTGAACATGGGTGTCGGTGACGCTGTATCAAACGCTAAAAACCTTGAAAAAGCTGCTGAAGAATTGGCTCTTATCTCAGGTCAAAAACCACTTATCACTAAAGCTAAAAAATCAATCGCCGGCTTCCGTCTTCGTGAAGGTGTAGCGATCGGTGCTAAAGTAACCCTTCGTGGCGAACGTATGTATGAATTCTTGGATAAATTGGTTTCAGTTTCTCTTCCACGTGTTCGTGACTTCCACGGTGTTCCAACAAAATCTTTTGATGGACGCGGAAACTACACACTTGGTGTGAAAGAACAATTGATCTTCCCAGAAATCAACTTTGATGACGTTGATAAGACTCGCGGTCTTGACATCGTTATCGTAACAACTGCTAACACTGACGAAGAGTCACGCGAATTGCTTACAGGCCTTGGAATGCCTTTTGCAAAATAATATAGGAGGTAAAACAAATGGCTAAAAAATCAATGATTGCTAAGAACAAACGCCCAGCTAAGTTCTCTACGCAAGCTTATACTCGTTGTGAAAAATGTGGCCGTCCACATTCCGTTTACCGCAAGTTTAAACTTTGCCGTGTTTGCTTCCGTGAATTAGCATACAAAGGACAAATCCCTGGCGTTACCAAAGCATCTTGGTAATATCATGATACAAAGAGCGTAACAACCACAGCAAAAATAGGAAATTTGGTGAAGGAGCGATGCTCCAAAACAAATTTATCTTTTTTGCCCAGGTTGTAGCTCGTGTTCAAATAAGAGTTATCTTATTCGAATGTGTCAATACAATCTGAGCCCAGCTCAATCATTAACTAGCAAGTGCAGCTTGCAAACTACTAGTAAGAGGAGAAATATAAAATGGTTATGACTGACCCAATTGCAGACTTTCTGACACGTATCCGTAATGCTAACCAAGCAAACCACGAAGTGCTTGAAGTGCCTGCATCAAACATCAAAAAAGGGATCGCTGAAATCCTGAAGCGTGAAGGTTTTGTAAAAAACGTTGAAATCATCGAAGATGACAAACAAGGCATCATCCGTGTATTCCTTAAATACGGACAAAATGGTGAAAAAGTTATCACTGGTTTGAAACGCGTTTCAAAACCAGGTCTGCGTGTTTACAAGAAACGCGAAGATCTTCCAAAAGTTCTGAACGGACTTGGAATTGCTATCCTTTCAACATCTGAAGGTTTGCTGACTGATAAAGAAGCACGCCAAAAGAATGTTGGTGGTGAGGTTATCGCTTACGTTTGGTAATATTTAGTTCCCAATGTCTTTGTGACTCTTCGTTATCGTCTCTTGCCTAACCAAAAGTTATGCCTGCGAGACGATGCCTAGATTCACTTTGAAATTGAAACCTAAATGTTCTTTTAAATCGAGAAATCGATTTAAGCCCCGTGAAAACTGGTCGCTTACGGCCTGACAATCTAACAGGAGAATATATACATGTCACGTATTGGTAATAAAGTTATCGTGTTGCCAGCTGGTGTTGAAATCAGCAACAAAGACAACGTTGTAACTGTAAAAGGACCTAAAGGAGAACTGACTCGTGAGTTCTCAAAAGATATTGAAATCCGTGTGGAAGGAACTGAAGTAACGCTTCACCGTCCAAACGATTCAAAAGAAATGAAAACAATCCACGGAACAACTCGTGCCCTTTTGAACAACATGGTTGTTGGTGTATCAGAAGGATTCAAGAAAGAACTTGAAATGCGTGGGGTTGGTTACCGTGCTCAACTTCAAGGCAAAAAGCTTGTACTTTCAGTTGGTAAATCTCATCCAGACGAAGTAGAAGCTCCAGAAGGCATCACTTTTGAACTTCCAAACCCAACAACTATCGTTGTCAGCGGAATTTCAAAAGAAGTAGTTGGACAAACTGCAGCTTACGTACGTAGCCTGCGTGCTCCAGAGCCATACAAAGGTAAAGGTATCCGCTACGTTGGTGAATTTGTTCGCCGTAAAGAAGGTAAAACTGGTAAATAATCTTGTCTGGCTGATTTTTTCAGCCAAGCAAGCTGTTTTCCAAGGTTGTGCATAAGCACAAGATTAAAATTAAGAGGTGAAAATTGTGATTACGAAACCAGATAAAAATAAAATCCGCCAAAAACGCCACCGTCGCGTTCGCGGAAAACTCTCTGGAACTGCTGATCGCCCACGTTTGAACGTATTCCGTTCTAATACAGGCATCTACGCTCAAGTGATTGATGACGTAGCGGGTGTAACGCTCGCAAGCGCTTCAACTCTTGACAAAGAAGTTTCAAAAGGAACTAAAACAGAACAAGCCGTTGTTGTTGGTAAGCTCGTTGCTGAACGTGCAGTTGCTAAAGGTATTTCTGAAGTCGTCTTCGACCGCGGTGGATATCTCTATCACGGACGTGTAAAAGCTTTGGCTGATGCAGCTCGTGAAAACGGATTGAAATTCTAAGAGGAGGACACTAGAAAATGGCATTTAAAGACAACGCAGTTGAACTTGAAGAACGTTTAGTTGCCATCAACCGTGTTACAAAAGTTGTTAAAGGTGGACGTCGTCTTCGCTTTGCAGCTCTTGTAGTTGTTGGTGATCGCAATGGTCGTGTTGGCTTCGGTACCGGTAAAGCTCAAGAAGTACCAGAAGCAATCCGTAAAGCAGTTGAAGATGCGAAGAAGAATTTAATTGAAGTACCAATGGTTGGCACAACAATTCCTCACGAAGTTCTTTCAGAATTTGGCGGAGCTAAAGTATTGCTTAAGCCAGCTGTTGAGGGTTCTGGAGTTGCTGCTGGTGGTGCGGTTCGTGCCGTCATCGAGTTGGCAGGTGTAGCAGATGTTACATCTAAATCTCTTGGCTCTAACACTCCAATCAACATCGTTCGCGCAACTGTTGAAGGTTTGAAACAATTAAAACGCGCTGAAGAAGTTGCTGCCCTTCGTGGTATTTCAGTTTCTGACTTGGCATAAGAAAGGGGATAATATGGCTCAAATTAAAATTACTTTGACTAAGTCTCCAATCGGACGCATCCCGTCACAACGTAAAACTGTTGTAGCACTTGGACTTGGCAAATTGAACAGCTCAGTTATCAAAGAAGATAACCCAGCAGTACGCGGTATGATTACTGCAGTATCACACTTGGTAACTGTTGAAGAAGTTAAATAAGCTTTGCTGGTTTAACAACTTTAAATTAAAATACGTTAGGGGATGGGATTTTCTCAGCCCCTAAAACTAAATATATGTATAGGCGAGTTTATATAGGAGACACCTTTTCTCCTATATGAGCGCTAGCATTTTACAAAAGAGGAGAAATAATATAATGAAACTTCATGAATTACAACCTGCTGCAGGTTCTCGTAAAGTCCGCAACCGTGTTGGTCGTGGTACATCATCTGGTAACGGTAAAACATCTGGCCGTGGTCAAAAAGGTCAAAAAGCTCGTAGCGGTGGCGGCGTTCGCCTTGGTTTTGAAGGTGGACAAACTCCATTGTTCCGTCGTCTTCCAAAACGTGGTTTCCTGAACATCAACCGCAAAGAATATGCGATTGTTAACCTTGACCAACTGAACGCCTTTGAAGATGGCGCTGAAGTAACACCAGTTGTTCTCATCGAAGCAGGTATTGTAAAAGCTGAAAAATCAGGTATCAAGATTCTTGGTAACGGAGAATTGACAAAGAAATTGACTGTTAAGGCAGCTAGAT
This sequence comes from Streptococcus sanguinis, assembly GCF_020729765.1. Classification (GTDB taxonomy): domain Bacteria; phylum Bacillota; class Bacilli; order Lactobacillales; family Streptococcaceae; genus Streptococcus; species Streptococcus sanguinis_Q. The sequence continues at coordinate 29,745 of NZ_JAJEPD010000066.1, forward strand.
TCTCTAAATCAGCTGAAGAAGCTATCACTGCTAAAGGTGGTTCAGTGGAAGTCATCTAAGCGAGGTGACCTATGTTTTTCAAACTATTAAAAGACGCATTTAAAATCAAACAGGTACGGTCTAAGATTCTGTTCACGATTTTTATCATCTTAGTTTTCCGTATCGGTACAACCATAACGGTTCCAGGGATTAATGCCAAAGCCTTAAGCAATTTGAATGATTTGCCATTCCTGAATATGCTGAGCTTGGTCTCTGGTAACGCCATGCGCAACTTCTCTGTTTTTGCACTTGGAGTCAGTCCTTACATCACAGCTTCTATCGTTGTTCAGTTGCTGCAAATGGATTTGCTTCCGAAGTTTGTAGAGTGGGGCAAGCAAGGGGAAGTAGGACGGAGGAAGCTGAATCAAGCGACTCGTTATATCGCCCTAGTTTTGGCCTTTGTGCAGGCAATTGGGATTACCGCTGGTTTTGATACTCTCTCAAGAGCTAATCTGGTTGCCAATCCTAATGTTCAGACCTACGCTTTGATTTGCGTTCTTCTAGCAACTGGTTCAATGATTGTAACTTGGCTAGGTGAGCAGATTACAGACAAGGGTTACGGAAATGGCGTTTCCATGATTATCTTTGCTGGTATCGTTTCAGCTATCCCTGATATGATTAAAGGTATCTATGAAGATTACTTTGTCAATATTCCTAGTGATCGTTTGACTTCATCCTTCATTTTTGTAGGGATTCTGACTGTGGCAGTCCTGCTTATCATTTACTTTACAACCTTTGTACAGCAGGCTGAGTATAAAATTCCAGTTCAGTATACGAAAGTAGCTAAGGGTGCACCTTCTAGCTCCTATCTGCCACTGAAAGTCAATCCGGCTGGGGTTATTCCAGTAATCTTTGCCAGCTCGATTACAGCTGCACCGGCAGCGATTTTCCAAGTTGTCAGTGCCTTGGGCTATGACGCAGATTGGGTTAAGACAGCTCAGTCACTTTTGGCAACAACGACCATTAGTGGTATGTTCATGTACGCCTTCCTGATCGTCCTCTTTACATTCTTCTATACTTTTGTACAGATTAATCCAGAGAAGACAGCAGAAAATCTGCAAAAGAGCGGAGCCTACATTCCAGGAGTTCGTCCTGGTAAAGGAACAGAAGACTACATGTCTAAGCTGTTGCGTCGTTTGGCAACAGTGGGATCTCTCTTCCTAGGTTTCATTTCTATCCTGCCTATTTTGGCTAAAGATGTATTTGGATTGACAGATGCCGTTGCTCTTGGAGGAACCAGTCTCTTGATCATCATCTCAACTGGTATTGAGGGAATGAAACAGCTAGAAGGCTACCTGCTGAAGAGAAAGTATGTTGGCTTTATGGATACTTCAGAGTAAGGGAACTTTTGAATTGCTTTTCTAATGAGAAGCCTGTTCAGATAACCTTTCTTGAACCGAAAATAAACAAAATAAAAGGGGACAGAGTAGACTCACCCCCTTCTATTTTGTTTTTAAACGAGTTTATTAATCGGTTTAATAGATTGCTTTAAAAACAAAAAAGGAGACCAATCATGAATCTTTTGATTATGGGCTTACCAGGTGCTGGTAAAGGAACTCAAGCTGCTAAAATCGTTGAGCGCTTCAATGTTGCACATATTTCAACCGGAGATATGTTTCGTGCGGCGATTGCTAACCAAACAGAGATGGGCGTTTTAGCCAAGTCCTATATTGACAAGGGCGAGTTGGTGCCAGATGAAGTCACAAACGGAATCGTTAAAGAACGTCTTTCACAGGATGACATCAAAGAAACAGGTTTCTTGTTGGATGGTTACCCACGCACGATTGAGCAAGCAAATGCCTTGGATCAAACGCTAGCAGAGCTTGATTTAGCTTTGGACGGCGTTATCAATATCGAAGTGGATCCTAACAGCTTACTTGAGCGTTTGAGTGGTCGGATTATCCATCGTGAAACAGGCGAAACCTTCCACAAGGTCTTCAATCCGCCAGCAGACTACAAAGAAGAGGATTACTACCAGCGCGAAGATGACAAGCCTGAGACAGTTAAACGTCGTTTGGATGTCAATATCGCACAAGGTCAGCCGATTATTGAACACTACCGCAGCAAAGGTCTGGTCCATGATATTCAAGGAAATCAAGATATTAATGATGTCTTCTTAGCTATCGAAAAAGTCTTGACAAATTTGAAATAAAAGCGTTTTTCCTGCTTGCAATATTTGACAAGTAGTGATACAATGAATTAGTCTGACTTATAATTGTTACCTCTGTGCTCAGAGGGATCAAATCGAAATTTATGGAGGTACTTTTGCGTGGCAAAAGACGATGTGATTGAGGTTGAAGGCAAGGTAGTTGATACAATGCCTAATGCAATGTTTACGGTTGAACTTGAAAATGGACATCAGATTTTAGCAACAGTTTCTGGTAAAATTCGTAAAAACTATATTCGTATTTTAGCGGGAGACCGTGTGACTGTAGAAATGAGTCCTTATGATTTGACACGTGGACGGATCACATACCGCTTTAAATAATCGAAAAACTTGGAGGGAAAAAATGAAAGTAAGACCATCGGTCAAACCAATTTGCGAATACTGCAAAGTTATTCGTCGTAATGGTCGTGTTATGGTAATTTGCCCAGCAAATCCTAAACACAAACAACGTCAAGGATAAGATAGAAAGGAGAAAAAATGGCTCGTATTGCTGGAGTTGACATTCCAAATGACAAACGTGTAGTCGTTTCACTGACTTATGTGTACGGTATCGGACTTCCAACTTCTAAGAAAATTTTGGCAGCTGCTGGAGTTTCAGAAGACATCCGTGTAAAAGATCTTACAATCGAACAAGAAGACGCTATCCGTCGTGAAGTAGATGCGATTAAAGTTGAAGGTGACCTTCGTCGTGAAGTAAACTTGAACATCAAGCGTTTGATGGAAATCGGTTCATACCGTGGAATCCGTCACCGTCGTGGACTTCCTGTCCGTGGACAAAACACTAAAAATAATGCCCGTACTCGTAAAGGTAAAGCTGTTGCGATTGCAGGTAAGAAAAAATAATATAAGGAGGTAAAAAGTCTTGGCTAAACCAACACGTAAACGTCGTGTGAAGAAAAATATCGAATCCGGTATTGCTCATATTCACGCTACATTTAATAACACTATTGTTATGATTACTGATGTGCATGGTAACGCGATTGCTTGGTCATCTGCTGGAGCTCTTGGATTTAAAGGTTCTCGTAAATCTACACCATTTGCTGCCCAAATGGCATCTGAAGCAGCTGCTAAATCTGCACAGGAACACGGTCTGAAATCAGTTGAAGTTACTGTAAAAGGTCCAGGTTCTGGTCGTGAGTCTGCTATTCGTGCTCTTGCTGCCGCTGGTCTTGAAGTAACAGCTATTCGTGATGTGACTCCTGTACCACACAATGGTGCTCGTCCTCCAAAACGTCGCCGTGTATAATCACCAACCGTTACACTGCTTTTCGTTTAAGAGGGAGTATAGCAAATGATTGAGTTTGAAAAACCAAATATAACAAAAATTGATGAAAATAAAGATTATGGCAAGTTTGTAGTAGAGCCGCTTGAGCGTGGCTATGGTACAACGCTGGGAAATTCTCTTCGCCGTGTGCTTTTGGCTTCACTTCCAGGTGCTGCTGTTACTTCAATTAATATTGAAGGTGTGTTACACGAGTTTGATACAATTTCTGGTGTCCGTGAAGACGTGATGCAAATTATTCTGAACGTCAAAGGGATTGCTGTAAAATCTTACGTCCAAGACGAAAAGATTATTGAACTGGATGTTGAAGGACCAGCAGAAGTAACTGCCGGAGACATTTTGACAGACAGTGATATTGAAATTATAAACCCTGATCATTATCTCTTTACAATCGGAGAAGGCGCAAGCTTTAAAGCAACGATGACTGTTAACAGTGGTCGTGGTTATGTGCCTGCAGATGAAAATAAGAAAGATGATGCGCCAGTGGGAACACTTGCGGTGGATTCTATCTATACGCCAGTGACAAAAGTTAATTACCAGGTTGAGCCAGCTCGTGTTGGTAGCAACGATGGTTTTGACAAACTAACCCTTGAAATTTTAACGAATGGAACAATTATTCCAGAAGATGCTTTGGGACTTTCAGCCCGCATCCTTACGGAACACTTGAATCTCTTCACTAACCTGACAGAAGTAGCTATCGCTGCAGACGTTATGAAGGAAGCAGAAAAGACTTCTGATGACCGCATTTTGGAACGGACCATCGAAGAATTAGATTTGTCAGTTCGCTCATACAACTGTTTGAAACGTGCAGGTATCAATACTGTATTTGATTTGACAGAAAAATCTGAGCCTGAAATGATGAAAGTTCGTAACTTGGGACGCAAGAGTCTGGAAGAAGTAAAAGTTAAACTTGCTGATCTCGGTCTGGGGTTAAAAAACGATAAATAAAGGAGGAATACATGGCTTACCGTAAACTAGGACGCACTAGCTCACAACGTAAAGCAATGCTTCGCGATTTGACTACTGATTTGCTGATCAACGAATCAATCGTGACAACTGAAGCTCGTGCTAAAGAAATTCGTAAAACAGTTGAAAAAATGATTACATTGGGCAAACGTGGAGACTTGCACGCTCGTCGTCAAGCAGCAGCTTTTGTACGCAATGAAATCGCATCAGAAAACTATGATGAAGCAACAGAAAAGTATACTACAACTACTGCTCTTCAAAAATTGTTCTCTGAGATTGCACCACGCTATGCAGAGCGCAACGGTGGATATACTCGTATCCTGAAAACTGAACCGCGCCGCGGAGATGCTGCGCCAATGGCAATCATCGAATTGGTATAAGATCATCAATCTTTGTTGAGTGTTATGATGATGGAATAGAATCTCTATTCTTAGTCTAGCTCTGGTCTACCGCTAGGATTTTTCCTAGCGGGAACACTCATCATATAGTTGATAATAGGTAGACGCTTGTTTACGAAATTGCTTTTAAGGCAAAAACAATTTCGTAAGCAGGCGTTTTTGTATGAGGCTAGGAAAATACCTGAAATTTTGTTATAATACTCTAACACTATCAAAAATTTATAGGAAATGGAAATGATGGATTCAATCCAAATTTTAAAAGAACGCTATTTAAAGAATATCAAAGAAAATCCAACTATCTACATTGGCATTGAGTTAGAATTTCCTATTGTCAATAGTCAGGGCGGAGCGACTGATACAAATGTTGCAAAAAATCTCTTGAAACGTCTGTTGGAAGAGTATGAATTTGAGTCGGAACGATTTGATAGAGACGGGAACCCCATCCAACTGAAATCTACTAAAAATGAAGACAGAATTCTTTTTGAGGTCTCTTACAATACTTTGGAATTTGCTTTTGCCAAGGCTAGCAGAATTCAAGAAGTTGAAGAGCGTTTTAAGAACTATCTGAACATTATTCAGCCAATTCTACGCAAAGAAAACCATGAAATTCAAGGTAAAGGAATTCATCCTTTCTGGGCAGAAAATGATAATAGTCCAGTTAAGTATCCAAGATATGAAATGTTGATGCAGTATTTAGCTATGKGAAAGAACATGGATGGTCTGCACAATTATCCAGAATATGGAGCTTTTATTTGTGGGAGTCAAGTGCAGTTGGATGTTTCAAGAGAGAATTATTTGACTGTTATCAATGTCTTCAATCAAATTGAAGCTGCTAAGGCATACCTTTTTGCCAATTCAGAGTTTTCTGATTCTTCTTGGGATACAAAAATAGCTCGGGATATTTTCTGGGAGCAATCAATGCATGGCATTTTACAGGAAAATGCGGGTGTGAATTCGAAAGATTTTCAAACTGAAGATGATTTTTTTACTTATCTTAGTAAATCAGCGCTTTTCACTGCTGAACGAAATKGTCAATCCTACTATTTCTATCCGATAGCTGCTAATGAATACTTGAGCCAGAAAACTATTGAAGCTTATAGCCTTTCAGGTGAAAAAGCAAACTTGACTCCAAGGGAAGCAGACTTCAAGAATCACAGAAGTTACCAGTATCAAGATTTGACGACACGGGGGACAGTAGAGTTTCGGAGTGTCTGTACCCAACCTTTTGATAAAACCTTTTCTTCTGCTGCTTTTCATCTTGGTATTTTAGAAAATCTGGAAAATGTAAAAACCTATTTACAAGATGCTACCTTCTTTCAACAGGAAGGTCGAGATTACAAAGCTTTAAGAAGAAGGTTCTCTAAAAAAGAGTTGACCGYAAGTGAAACAGATCATATTTATGAATTCACAAAGACTTTGCTTCAGCTGGCGAGAGCTGGTTTATTAGCTCGTCAACTAGGTGAGGAAGCTTATCTTCCCACTCTTTAATAGAGGCTAGCCTCTGATGAATAAAAAATTCTAGAAAACTTTTAAATTTTTTCAAAAAAGGTATTGACAGGTTGGTGGTATAGGTGATATACTAATATAGTTGTCGCGAAAGACAAAGCCCTTTGAAAACTGAACAAGACGAACCAAGTGCAGGGTGACATAGAGATATGTAACCTGTCAAAAAACGAAAATAAATCTGTCAGTGGACAGTAATGAGTGCGAACTCAAACTTTTTAATGAGAGTTTGATCCTGGCTCAGGACGAACGCTGGCGGCGTGCCTAATACATGCAAGTAGAACGCTGAAGAGAGGAGCTTGCTCTTCTTGGATGAGTTGCGAACGGGTGAGTAACGCGTAGGTAACCTGCCTGGTAGCGGGGGATAACTATTGGAAACGATAGCTAATACCGCATGATATTAATTGTCGCATGATAATTAATTGAAAGATGCAATTGCATCACTACCAGATGGACCTGCGTTGTATTA
>NZ_JAJEPD010000067.1:0-771 GCF_020729765.1 Streptococcus sanguinis
AGTATCAATCTTAGTATAATGTCCAAAAGAGCCGATTGTTTTTAAATCTTTAGAAGCAATAGTCAAATTAGAACGAATATCATCAATAATAACTTCTGCTTGATTCAAAAGTTCCTTGTAATTTTCAGACAGTATAAATCCAGAATCACTCTCTTTTTTTAAAATGGCGCCTTCATCACTACTATGACGCTCATCATACATTTTAACTAATTTAATTGCTTGATCTCGAATTATATCAGAATCATTTTCTTTTGCTATCTTTCGAATCACTTCTATTGAATCTTCAATTATATCATCAAAATGTCTTGATACAAAATCCAAATATTTCCCAACAGAATCAGATTGAGGGTTATTGATATAATAGTTACTAATTTTTTCGAGATGTTCAGTTCTAAAAATAGACAACAACTCATCTAATTCAAAATACCAATATGCAATGTGTTTAAAATCATTATCTTTAGAATTTTCTTTAAATATGAAGTTAATGAATGATTCTAATTCCCTCTTAAAATAGTTTCTTCTTTCTTCTGGCAAACTATTTTGTTCAAATAATTTAAGAAAAACTGAAAGTATATCTGAAAAAAATTATTTCACTATTCTCTATATTATAGTTACATATTAAATCAAGAATTTTAAAGAAATAACTCTCATTTTCAAACAATATATAATAATCTTCATACTCTTTTGTTTGATACAAATAAAAATACAAAATTGTTAAAAATTTAAAACTTTCAATCCAATCAAATGACTGGACATTATTTAATAATATTT
>NZ_JAJEPD010000068.1:0-615 GCF_020729765.1 Streptococcus sanguinis
CTAATTCCTTTTTAATCTCCATGTGCGTCTTTTATGCAACAAGTCTGATTATTTATGGCGTTGCTAAAAATCAGGAAAAAAGAAAGAAGTAGAATTCTATGAATATCTTATTTACATTAAATGATGCGTTYGTACCTCAAGTTGCAACCTGTATGTGTTCTATATTTGAGAATAATAAATCTGCTGAGAATATTACAGTATATTTAATTGGCGAGAGGATAAGCCAAGAGAATCAAAATAAATAGGCTATCATCAGATAATGCTGTTTTCTAAAGATGGTCATAATGATATCAACCACTAGAGCAAAAACATTCAAAATACCGCCTATAAGTAATATTGTGAAAGGAAGTTTATACTCCTGTAATTGGATACCATAGACAGCACTAAGCACTTCTGTACCAATCAGATAGCCCAAAATAACAATAACAAGTCCTAAAACAGTCATTACTAGATTTAGCGTATTGACCTGTTTGAAAAATAGTGTAAATTTCTTTTCATTCCAATAAATGGAAAGCTGTGTAGTCAACGGTCTCAGGACGAAAAATAAAAGGGATAGGACAAAGACAGGCATGAATAGAACATTAAAATCTCTTTGAACCCCAGATGAAAAATAGC
>NZ_JAJEPD010000069.1:0-97380 GCF_020729765.1 Streptococcus sanguinis
GGTTAGGAGTGGAAGTGTGGTGACACATGGAGCGGACTAATACTAATCGCTCGAGGACTTATCCTAGAATAAGAGATTCATCAGAGTGCAGCGAATGGTTTGAGTTTTTGTGAGATTTGATATTGTATTCAATTTTGAGTTGACAAGGCTTGTCTGAGAGGACAGGACAGTTAATTCAATAGTTAAGTGACGATAGCCTAGGAGATACACCTGTACCCATGCCGAACACAGCAGTTAAGCCCTAGAACGCCGGAAGTAGTTGGGGGTTGCCCCCTGTGAGATATGGTAGTCGCTTAGCAGTTATCCGCCATAGCTCAGTTGGTAGTAGCGCATGACTGTTAATCATGATGTCGTAGGTTCGAGTCCTACTGGCGGAGTTTCAAAGAGGTTTTTACCTCTTTTTTTGTATTTTTCGGTATTATTTACAGTTGAAATCTATTGTTTTTCAGATAGTCTATGAATTAAATAACAGTATTTAGCAGTTGAATCAAAAAAAGCAGAAGTTAGTCTCAGACTAACTTCTGCTTTTTTCACTAGAGTTTGTTTGATAAAAATGGTTCCTAAGTCTGATTTTACTCCTGTGTTTGGGGTTCAAAGAAAGCTCGGTAAAGCGCGCGAATGGCAGCTTTTTCCTGGTTTTTTTCAACAACAAACATGATGGATACTTCGCTTGAGCCTTGGGACATCATTTGAATGTTGATGTTATTTTCTGAAAGAGCTTTGGTTGCAGTGGCAGTTACACCAATATGACTTTTCATTTTTTCGCCGACAATCATGATAATGGAAAGGTTGTGTTCGATTTCTGCATGATCAACCTCTGCTTTTTGGACAAGCTGGCGAAGGATTTCTTCCTCTTTGATTGGAGTTAGTTCGCGCTCACGTAAGATAATGGAAAGGTCGTCAATTCCTGTAGGCATGTGCTCCCAACCAATATTCAGGTCTTCTAGAATTTGAAGGACGCGTCTACCAAAGCCGATTTCTCTGTTCATCAGGTACTTGGACATGTTAATGCTGACAAAGCCAGCATCTCCAGCAATTCCAACGACCGGGAGGTGGTCCTTACTGTGTTTATGGACAATTTGAGTACCTGGATGTTCTGGATTGTTGGTATTTTTAATAACCAGCGGGATTTTGCCGCGGTATGCTGGAAGCAGAGCTTCATCATGGAGAACGGTAAAGCCAGCGTAGGCCAATTCACGCATTTCACGGTAGGTTAGCTCGGGAATGGAATGTGGTTTGTGAACGATGCCAGGATGGGCGGCAAAGATTCCATCAACATCAGTAAAGTTCTCATAAACATCTGCTTTGACTCCCGCAGCAATGATAGAGCCCGTAATATCAGAACCCCCGCGAGAGAAAGTGCAGATTTGTCCATCTTGTGTTACACCAAAGAAACCAGGAATAACTAGAACTTCATCAGAATTGTTGAGTTCTTCAATCTTATCATAGCTAGAAGGGAGAATTCTTGCATTGCCAGGTTCACTGGAAACGACGAGTCCTGCTTCTCTCGGATGTACGTAGCTAGCTGGAACGCCATTTTGACTGAAATATGCTGCAATTAATTTAGCGTTGTTGTTTTCTCCTGCTGCAAGGAAAGTATCATAAAGAAATGCATTATCTTCAATTGGCAAAGTTGCAAGGCTTGTGATGCTTTTGGAAATTTTCTCCAGAACTTTTGGTTTCAAACCTAGTTCTGCCACCATATCTGCATAGCGATTGATAATCCACTGTTGGTTTGGTGTGACATCATTTCCTGCTATATACTCTCGGTAATATTTAATCAGGGCATCGGTTACTTTGATATCGTCGTCGTGGCGTTTTCCTGGCGCTGATACTACAACAAATCGACGTTCAGGATCAGATTTGACAATGTTCAAAACTTTTTCTAATTGAGTCGCAGAAGCCAGTGAACTTCCACCAAATTTTACAACTTTCATTGGTTCTCCTATCTTATTTTAAAAATTATAACAAAATTCTGAAAATTATTCAAACGCATTTTTTATACTATTTTTATCCAAAATATTACTTTTACACTTCAAATTTGAAGACCATCTAATTTTTCCCATTTTTTATTTCCTTTCTTTTATATTTTATGATAAAATATAAGTTGTGTATAATTTGAATATCAAATTATTTAAGAATAAAATAAAACGGCTGATTTGAAATCGGGTCGGGAATGGAGCTGAAATGACATTTAATGGAATTCTCTATCATGTAGCAGATGAGGTAGCAACGATTACTTTCAATCGTCCTGAAGTTTCAAATGGCTTTAATATTCCTATGTGTGAGGAAATTTTAGAGGCTATTGAACTTGCTGCTAAGGATGAGTCCGTCAAATTTTTAGTTATCAATGCTAATGGTAAGGTTTTTTCAGTGGGTGGGGATTTGGCTGAGATGCAGAGAGCTGTCAGTGATGATGACGTCCAATCCTTGGTGAAAATCGCAGAACTGGTGAATGATATTTCCTTTGCTATGAAGCGTCTGCCTAAGCCGGTTATCATGAGTGTTGATGGCCCTGTTGCTGGTGCGGCTGCTAATATGGTCGTTGCAGCAGATTTCTGTATTGCCACTGAAAAATCCCGTTTCATTCAGGCCTTTGTTGGGGTTGGTCTGGCGCCAGATGCTGGTGGTCTTTTCTTACTGACTCGTGCTATCGGGGTAACTCGGGCGACCCATCTGGTTATGACTGGGGAAGCTCTGACTGCAGAGAAAGCTCTGGATTACGGCTTGCTTTATAAAGTCTGTGAAACAGAGAAATTGGAAAAAACAACGGAACAGTTGCTGAAGAAGCTGAAACGTGGCTCTCTAAATTCTTACAGAGCTATGAAAGAAATGGTCTGGAAGAGTCTGTTCAGTGGCTGGTCTGAGTATGCTGAGCTAGAGTTGGAACTACAGAAATCGCTGGCTTTTACAGAAGATTTTAAAGAAGGGGTTCGGGCTTACTCTGAGAAACGTCGTCCAAACTTTACTGGTAAATAATGTATCGGTTCAAGGTTGCTTATTTTGCAAGTTGTTTACAAAAATATTTGAAAATCAAATTAATTTTCAAAAAAGCTTGCAAATTACTTTTCTATCTGATAAAATTTGATTATCAAAGTATTTTCTTAAGGAGGGTTGGTTTTGAATTTTCAGTTAGTAAATGATTACTTAACGTCTATTTTCAATAATGTCTTGGTTATTGAAGAATCGAGCCTAAGAAGCAGTCGCTTCAACGACGTCTCCATTAAGGAAATGCATACGATAGATGTCATCGGCACAACCCCAAATGCTACTCCAAGTGATATATCACGAGAATTGATGGTTACCTTGGGGACTGTTACGACCAGTTTGAATAATCTGGAGCGTAAGGGGTATATTGAGCGGCGTCGGTCGGAAGTTGACCGTCGTGTGGTGCATCTAAATTTGACAAAGAATGGGCGGCTTTTGTATCGTCTCCACAAGCGATTCCACAACCGCATGGTCATGCAAGTAGTGGATGGGATGAGTCCAGAAGAGAGACAAGTAATGCAAAAGGGCCTGCAAAATTTATATAGTTTCCTAGAGGATTTGAAATAATGAACTATGCTAAGATTAGCCAGGTGGCTCATTATGCTCCCCGTCAGGTTGTCAGCAATGATGATCTAGCCGAGATTATGGATACCAGTGATGAGTGGATTTCAAGTCGAACTGGGATTAAAAACCGCCATTTATCGTCAGATGAAACGACCAGTGATTTAGCTACAAAAGTAGCAGAGAATTTGCTGCAAAAGTCAGGAATTTCTGCTCAGGACCTGGACTTTATCATTGTTGCCACTATTACGCCGGATTCTTTAATGCCTTCAGCTGCTGCGAGAGTACAGGCCAATATTGGGGCTAAGAATGCATTTGCCTTTGATCTGACGGCGGCCTGCAGTGGCTTTATCTTTGCCCTATCTACTGGGGAAAAATTTATTTCTTCAGGCCGTTATCAAAAAGGTCTAGTCATAGGAAGTGAGACGCTCTCTAAGACAGTAGATTGGTCAGATCGTTCAACGGCTGTTCTCTTTGGAGATGGTGCTGGCGGTGTCCTGTTGGAAAGTGCTTCAGAACAGCATTTTTTGGCAGAAAGTCAGTTTACGGACGGATCTCGCGGAGATAGTCTGACCTGCGGAAAAATCGGTTTGTCTTCACCTTTTTCTGAAAAAGGTAAGGATCAGCCTTATCTGACAATGGACGGTAGAGCAATTTTTGACTTTGCTATTCGTGATGTTGCTCGTTCTATCAAAGAAACCATTGAAAGCAGTCAGCTTTCAGCGGAAGATTTGGATTTACTGTTGCTGCATCAGGCCAATATCCGTATTTTAGATAAAATGGCTAAGAAGCTTGGTGTTGCGCGGGAGAAACTTCCAGCCAACATGATGGAATATGGTAATACTAGTGCAGCTAGCATCCCGATTTTATTATCTGAGTGTGTGGAGCAAGGACTGATCAAACTGAACGGAAATCAGACAATTTTGATGTCAGGTTTCGGTGGAGGTTTGACATGGGGCACGCTTATTGTTACAATTTAGTTAATCAAGTGGAAACACATGATAAAAAATATTTTATTTTTAAAGGAGTCTATCCATGGCAGTATTTGAAAAAGTACAAGAAATTATCGTTGAAGAACTTGGCAAAGAGCCATCAGAAGTTACTCTTGAGTCAACTTTCGATGATCTTGAAGCAGATTCATTGGACTTGTTCCAAGTGATTTCAGAAATTGAAGATGCATTTGACATCCAAATCGAAACTGAAGAAGGTTTGAACACAGTTGKTGATTTGGTTGCTTATGTAGAAGAAAAAACTAAATAAGCAAGTAACTGAGAGTATCGAAAGATATTCTCTCTTGTTTAGGTAATAGTTTGACTGTCAAAGTAAAGAAAATACATCTAGCGTGTGGTAGTTTGAGATCAAGCTATTACTTAAGCAATGATAAAAGGAAGGTATTATGCAAACACGTATTACAGAATTATTGAACATTGATTATCCTATTTTCCAAGGCGGAATGGCCTGGGTTGCTGACGGAGATTTGGCTGGCGCGGTTTCAAAAGCTGGCGGTCTTGGTATCATCGGTGGCGGAAATGCACCCAAGGAAGTGGTAAAGGCTAATATTGACAAGATTAAGTCTTTAACAGACCGTCCTTTCGGTGTTAATATCATGCTCCTGTCTCCTTTTGCGGACGACATTGTGGATCTCGTCATTGAAGAGGGAGTAAAAGTAGTAACAACTGGTGCGGGTAATCCAAGCAAGCACATGGCTCGTTTCCATGAAGCGGGGATTACAGTTATCCCTGTTGTGCCAAGTGTGGCTTTGGCTAAGCGAATGGAAAAAATCGGTGCGGATGCAGTCATCGCAGAAGGTATGGAAGCCGGTGGTCACATCGGAAAATTGACTACCATGTCCTTGGTTCGTCAGGTTGCAGAAGCAGTTAGCATCCCGGTTATTGCTGCCGGTGGTATTGCAGATGGTTCTGGGGCTGCGGCTGGATTTATGCTAGGAGCGGAGGCCGTTCAGGTCGGAACTCGCTTTGTCGTCGCTAAGGAATCCAATGCTCATCAGAACTACAAGGATATGATTTTGAAGGCTCGCGATATTGATACAACTATCTCTGCCCAGCATTTTGGTCATGCGGTTCGTGCTATCAAGAATAAGCTGACGCGTGATTTCGAAAAGGCGGAAAAAGAAGCCTTCAAGCAAGAAAATCCAGATTTGACTGTTTTTGAAAATCTTGGAGCTGGTGCTCTAGCCAATGCGGTTGTTCGCGGAGATGTGGAAAATGGTTCCGTCATGTCTGGTCAAATTGCTGGTTTAATCAGTAAGGAAGAAACAGTCGAAGAGATCCTCAAAGATATCTACTATGGTGCTGCTGAGAAGATTCAGCAGGAAGCGAAACGTTGGGCAGGAGTAACTAGAAATGACTAAAAGAGCCTTTCTCTTTGCCGGTCAGGGAGCGCAGTACCTTGGAATGGGGCGTGAGCTTTATGATCAGTATGAGCTTGTGCGGTCAACTTTTGATGAGGCTAGCCAAGTTCTAGGCTATGATGTCCGAGCTTTGATCGATCAGTATGAGGAAAAGCTCAATCAAACTCGCTACACGCAACCGGCTATTTTAACAACTTCAGTAGCTATTTATCGGCTCTTGGCTGATAAGGGAATCGAGCCTGATATGGTAGCAGGTCTCTCGCTTGGAGAATATTCTGCCTTGGTAGCTGCTGGCGCCCTTGATTTTAAGACTGCAGTGGTCTTGGTTGCTAAGCGCGGTAGCTTCATGGAAGAGGCAGCTCCAGCAGGTTCTGGAAAAATGGTCGCAGTTTTAAATGCTGAGGCTTCTCTCATTGAAGAGGTCTGTCAGGAAGCAAGCGCTATTGGTGTAGTCTCACCAGCCAACTATAATACGCCTAGTCAGATTGTTATTGGCGGAGAAGTGGCAGCAGTAGACAAGGCTGTGGGGCTTTTGAAAGATGCCGGTGTCAAGCGCTTAATCCCGCTCAATGTATCCGGACCTTTCCATACAGCGCTTTTAAAGCCAGCCAGCGAACGATTGGCAGAAGTCTTGGGAACAGTTGAGTTTTCAGATTTTGTACTGCCATTAGTCGGAAATACTGAAGCAACTGTGATGGAAAAAGAAAGAGTCAGAGAGCTTTTGACTCGTCAGGTAATGGAGCCAGTGCGCTTTTATGACAGCATTGCTAAGATGCAGGAAGCTGGTGTGACTGAATTTATCGAAATCGGTCCTGGCAAAGTTCTGTCTGGTTTTATTAAGAAAATTGATAGGTCTGCGGATGTACGCCAAGTTGAAGATGTAGAAAGTTTGAATGCTCTTCTAGAAAAATAATGAGGAATCATCATGGAATTACAAAACAAGAATGTGTTAATTACAGGGTCCGCTCGTGGAATTGGGCTGGCAATTGCGCATAAATTTGCCAGTGTCGGAGCCAATGTTATTTTAAACGGACTAAGCGGGATTTCTGATGATATTTTGGCTGGATTTGCCGGCTATTCTGGTAAAGTCGTAGCTGTTATTGGGGATGTGTCTAAATCTGCGGATGCTCAGCGGATAGTGGAAGAAGCTCTTGCGGCTCTGGGGTCTGTTGATGTATTGGTCAATAATGCTGGTATTACCCGTGATAAGCTCATGCTGAAAATGACGGAAGAAGATTTTGAGCAGGTGCTGAAAGTGAACTTGACTGGAACATTCAATATGACACAATCAGTCCTGAAACCGATGACAAAAGCTCGTCAGGGTGCTATTATCAACCTATCGAGTGTCGTTGGTTTGGCTGGAAATATCGGTCAGGCAAACTATGCAGCTTCCAAGGCCGGTCTGATTGGTTTTTCTAAGTCAGTAGCCCGTGAAGTGGCAGCGCGTAATATCCGTGTGAACTGCATTGCCCCTGGCTTTATCGCATCTGATATGACAGATGTACTTCCAGAAAAAGTAAAGGAAGCGTCTCTGGCACTCATTCCGATGAAGCGTTTTGGTACTCCGGAAGAAGTAGCAGATGTTGCTCTCTTCTTGGCGGGTCAAGAATATCTGACGGGTCAAGTCATCACGATTGATGGGGGCTTTACCATGCAGTAAGTCACAGTTTTTGAATATTAACGAGTAGAAAATCAGTTGATTCATCTAAATAAAGGAGCTCAATATGAAACTTAATCGAGTTGTTGTAACAGGATACGGTTTAACTTCACCTATCGGGAATACTCCAGAAGAATTCTGGAATAATTTAAAAGAAGGCAATATTGGAATCGGTCCAATTACTAAATTTGATCATAGTGAATACAGTGTTCACAATGCGGCGGAAATTCAGGATTTTCCTTTTGATAAATACTTTGTCAAAAAGGATACCAACCGTTATGATAATTACACACTCTATGCGATTTATGCTTCTCAAGAAGCGGTCAACAATGCTCACTTAGATGTAGATGCGTTGGATAAGGATCGCTTTGGTGTCATTGTGGCTTCAGGTATCGGTGGGATTCAGGAAATTGAAGAGCAGGTTGTTCGCTTGCATGAAAAAGGTCCTAAACGTATCAAACCTTTGACCTTGCCAAAAGCCCTGCCAAATATGGGGGCAGGAAATGTTGCGATGCGCTTTGGAGCCAATGGTATCTGTAAGTCTGTCAATACAGCTTGTGCCTCAGCTAACGATGCGATTGGTGAAGCTTTCCGCTCAATTAAATTTGGTTATCAAGATGTGATGCTGGTTGGTGGCTCAGAAGCTTCTATTACACCATTTGCGATTGCTGGTTTCCAGGCTCTGACTGCTCTTTCTACGACAGAAGATCCTAAGCGTGCTTCTATTCCTTTTGACAAGGACCGCAATGGCTTTGTCATGGGTGAAGGTTCTGGTATGCTGGTCCTGGAAAGTTTGGAACATGCTGAGAAACGCGGAGCTACTATCTTGGCTGAGGTGGTAGGATACGGTCATACTTGTGACGCTTACCATATGACTTCTCCGCATCCAGAAGGTTTGGGCGCTATCAAGGCGATCAAACAGGCGGTTGAAGAAGCTGAAATTGAACCAAAAGATGTAGCTTATGTCAATGCTCATGGTACATCAACTCCTGCTAACGAAAAAGGCGAAAGCGGAGCCATTGTTTCTGTCTTTGGTAAAGATGTAGCGGTGTCTTCTACTAAATCCTTTACAGGACATCTGCTCGGTGCAGCGGGCGCGGTTGAGGCTATTGCGACGATTGAAGCAATGCGTCATAGCTATGTGCCAAAAACAGCTGGTACAACAGAGCTGCCAGACTATATTGAAGCCAACGTTATTTACGGTCAAGGTAAGGAACAGGAAATCCCTTATGCGATTTCCAATACATTTGGCTTTGGCGGCCACAATGCAGTTCTTGCCTTTAAACGCTGGGAGGCTTAAAAACCTATGAATATCAACGAAATTAAAGATTTAATGGCGCAGTTTGACAAGTCTAGTCTGCGTGAGTTTTCTTACAAAAATCAGAGTGATGAGCTAACTTTTAGTAAGAATGAAGGTCAGGCTGCAGTTCCAACAGCCAGCGCTGCTCCAATTGCTGCACCTTTGCAGGCTGCGAGTGCACCTGTGATTGAACCAACTCCTCAAGCAGCTCCATCTGTTGAGCCTGAAACAGCTTCAGAAGCTCCGGCACCTGCTGCTGAAGGTGATGTTGTGGAAAGTCCTTTGGTTGGTGTGGCTTACTTAGCAGCTGGTCCAGACAAGCCGCCATTTGTATCAGTTGGAGACCAAGTTAAAAAAGGTCAAACCCTGATGATTATTGAAGCAATGAAGGTCATGAATGAAGTTCCAGCACCTAAAGATGGTCTGGTTACAGAAATTCTGGTTCAGAATGAAGAAATGGTTGAATTTGGGAAAGGGCTGGTACGCATCAAATGATTGATATCAATGCAATAAAAGAAGCACTTCCGCACCGCTACCCAATGCTTTTAGTGGATCGTGTTTTGGAAGTTAGCGAAGATGAGATTGTCGCTCTGAAAAATGTGACAGTCAATGAGCCTTTCTTTAACGGACATTTTCCTCAATATCCTGTTATGCCAGGTGTCTTGATCATGGAAGCTCTAGCTCAAACAGCCGGCGTGCTGGAATTATCCAAAGAAGAAAATAAGGGCAAACTGGTCTTCTATGCTGGTATGGACAAGGTTAAGTTCAAGAAGCAAGTTGTACCAGGTGATCAGTTGATTATGACAGCTAAGTTTGTTAAGCGCCGCGGAACGATTGCGGTTGTAGAGGCGAAAGCAGAAGTTGATGGAAAACTTGCAGCCAGCGGTACTTTGACCTTTGCGATTGGCCAGTAGATAAAAGGAGCTTTCACCATGTTTCGTAAAATTTTAATTGCTAACCGTGGGGAAATTGCGGTCAGAATTATTCGTGCAGC
Organism: Streptococcus sanguinis; assembly: GCF_020729765.1. Taxonomy (GTDB): domain Bacteria; phylum Bacillota; class Bacilli; order Lactobacillales; family Streptococcaceae; genus Streptococcus; species Streptococcus sanguinis_Q. The sequence continues at coordinate 9,872 of NZ_JAJEPD010000069.1, forward strand.
CCGCGAGTTGGGAATTGATACGGTAGCTGTTTATTCAACGGCTGACAAGGAAGCACTCCATACCCTATTGGCTGATGAGGCTGTCTGTATCGGTCCAGCCAAGTCCACAGATTCTTATCTGAATATGAACGCGGTCCTGTCTGCTGCTGTTCTGACAGGTGCAGAAGCCATTCATCCTGGGTTTGGTTTTTTGAGTGAAAACTCTAAATTTGCGACCATGTGCGAAGAAGTCGGCATTAAGTTCATTGGGCCTTCAGGTGCTGTTATGGACATGATGGGGGACAAGATTAATGCTCGGGCTCAGATGATTAAGGCGAAAGTGCCAGTTATCCCAGGTTCTGATGGAGAAGTTCATACCTCTGAAGAAGCCTTGGAAGTCGCCGAGAAAATTGGTTATCCAGTCATGCTTAAAGCTTCTGCTGGTGGCGGCGGCAAGGGCATTCGTAAGGTTGAAAAGGCTGAGGATTTAGTAGCGGCCTTTGAGTCTGCATCTAGCGAAGCCAAAGCGGCCTTTGGTAATGGTGCCATGTATATGGAGCGAGTCATCTATCCAGCGCGCCATATTGAAGTGCAGATCTTGGCAGATCAGCAGGGGCATGTGGTTCACTTGGGCGAGCGGGATTGCTCTTTGCAGCGTAATAATCAGAAAGTACTGGAAGAAAGTCCATCTGTGGCAATCGGGAAAACCTTGCGTCAGCAGATTGGTGAAGCAGCTGTTCGGGCTGCTCAGTCTGTCGGCTATGAAAATGCTGGTACAATTGAGTTTCTGCTTGATGAAGCCAAGGGTGAATTCTACTTTATGGAGATGAACACTCGGGTGCAGGTTGAGCATCCAGTCACCGAGTTTGTTACCGGTGTGGATATCGTAAAAGAGCAAATTAAGATCGCAAACGGTCAAGAGCTGTCCTTCAGCCAGGATGATGTTGAAATCCGAGGGCATGCGATTGAGTGTCGGATCAATGCTGAAAATCCAGCCTTTAACTTTGCGCCGAGTCCAGGTAAGATTTCAAATGTTTATCTGCCAAGCGGTGGAGTGGGGCTGCGCGTGGATTCAGCCGTCTATCCTGGCTACACCATCCCCCCTTACTACGATAGCATGATTGCGAAGATAATTGTTCATGGGGAAAATCGCTTTGATGCTTTGATGAAGATGCAGCGTGCACTCTATGAACTAGAAATTGACGGTGTTGTGACCAACAGCGGCTTCCAACTGGACTTAATCTCAGATCCTAATGTAATTGCTGGTGATTATGACACAGCCTTTCTCATGGAGAAGTTCCTTCCGGCTTATCAAGAGAAACAATAGATGAGACATGTAAGAGCTGCTCTGTAAACTAAAAAGACGGCGGCTCTTGCAGTTTGATGTGCCTGAGTATAAAATCTTGAAAAGGAGAAGACGTAAACGATGGCTTTGTTTTCAAAGAAGGATAAATATATCCGTATCAATCCTAATCGAGCGAGTCGGGAAAAGCCTCAAGCAAAGCCTGAGGTACCAGACGAACTCTTTTCGAAATGCCCAGGTTGTAAGCATACCATTTACCAAAAAGATCTTGGAAATGACAGTGTGTGTCCTAACTGTGGCTATAATTTCCGTATTTCTGCTCATGAGCGCTTAAATCTAACTGTGGATGAGAATAGTTTTGAGGAGATGTTCACTGGAATTGAAACCAAGGATCCTCTGAACTTCCCTAACTACCAGGAGAAATTGGCTCTTACCCGTGAGAAGACAGGCTTAGATGAGGCGGTTCTGACTGGGACGGCTAGTATCAAGGGGCATAAAACTGCTCTTGGAATCATGGATTCAAACTTTATCATGGCATCTATGGGGACAGTTGTGGGTGAAAAGATTACCCGCCTCTTTGAGTATGCGACAGAGCATAAATTGCCAGTCGTTCTGTTTACGGCTTCTGGTGGTGCCCGCATGCAGGAGGGCATTATGAGCTTGATGCAGATGGCTAAGGTCTCTGCGGCGGTACAGCGGCATTCTGAAGCAGGTCTCTTCTATCTGACAGTCTTGACAGATCCGACAACTGGTGGTGTCACAGCCTCTTTTGCTATGGAGGGTGATATTATTCTGGCTGAAACTCAGGCTCTTGTTGGGTTTGCAGGGCGTCGGGTTATTGAGTCCACGGTTCGTGAGAAGCTGCCAGATGATTTTCAAAAGGCTGAATTTCTCATGGAGCATGGGTTTGTAGATGCCATCGTCAAGCGTGGTAACATGAGAGATACACTTGCTACCTTATTAGCATTCCATGGAGGTCAAGCATGACAAAAATCACTCGGATTATTAAAGAAGCGCGTGATCAGGCTCGTTTGACTGCGCTGGATTTTGCACAAGGAATTTTTGATAACTTCGTTGAGCTGCATGGAGATCGCTCTTTTCGAGATGACGGTGCGGTGATTGGCGGTATCGGGACGCTAAACGGTCAGCCTGTAACTGTGGTCGGTATTCAAAAGGGCCGTAATTTGCAGGACAATCTGCGCCGAAACTTTGGACAGCCGCATCCAGAAGGATACCGCAAGGCCCTGCGCCTCATGAAGCAGGCGGAAAAATTTGGCCGTCCTGTGGTAACTTTTATCAATACGGCTGGTGCCTACCCTGGTGTCGGTGCTGAGGAGCGCGGTCAAGGGGAAGCCATTGCCCGTAACTTGATGGAAATGAGCAATCTCAAAGTACCGATTATTGCCATCATCATTGGTGAAGGTGGCTCTGGTGGTGCCTTGGCTTTGGCTGTAGCAGATAAGGTCTGGATGCTGGAAAATTCTATGTATGCAGTTCTCAGTCCGGAAGGTTTTGCTTCTATCCTCTGGAAAGACGGCAGCCGCGCTATGGAAGCGGCAGAACTGATGAAAATTACTTCACACGAGCTCTTGCAGATGGAAGTGGTGGATAAGGTTATTCCTGAAAGAGGCTTTAACAACCATGAATTACTGGCTGCAGTGAAAGAAGAAATTGCTGCTGAGTTGGATAGTCTGTCTAAGCTTCCCTTGGAGCAATTACTGGAAAATCGCTACCAGAGATTCAGGAAATATTAAAAAAATCGAAGCCAAAAGGCTTCTTTTTCTCGTTTCGGATTCTTGTTTGGAATTAATGTGGAACCACCTTACGAGGGGAATATATTTTAGTTTGAAAAATTGCATTATATTCTCTTTATAGGACCTATATAAAATATATATTATACAAGCCATTGGTCCTATGTTAAGATAGTTTCTAATTAAAAGAAATGAGGTTTCATATGTCAGAATTTACTATCCACACAATTGAGTCCGCACCAGCCGAGGTAAAAGAAGTCCTGGAAACTGTTCAAAAAGATAACGGTGGCTACATTCCTAATCTTATCGGACTTTTGGCCAATGCGCCAACGGCTTTGGAAACTTATCGGACGGTTGGAGCTATCAATCGCCGTAACAGCCTGACACCGACTGAGCGTGAAGTAGTGCAGATTACGGCTGCAGTTACTAACGGCTGTGCTTTCTGTGTGGCGGGTCATACAGCCTTTTCAATCAAGCAGATTCAAATGAATGATGATCTTTTGGAGGCTCTGCGCAATCGTACTCCGATTGATACAGATCCGAAGCTAGATACACTTGCTAAATTTACCATTGCTGTCATCAATACTAAGGGACGAGTCGGAGATGAGGCTTTGTCAGACTTCCTAGAAGCAGGCTATACGCATGAGAATGCACTGGATGTAGTTCTGGGTGTTAGCCTTGCGACCCTTTGCAATTATGCCAATAATCTAGCCAACACGCCAATTAATCCGGAATTGCAGCCTTATGCCTAGTCTTTGAGGAGGTGGCAAATGACATTTTTTTCAGAAGAGTTTATCAACTGGTTGGATGATCACGCTGACCAAATTGACAAAGAATCCTGTGCAGCTGGCAATCAACTGATTGAGCGTATTGCTGCTGAAGGAGCCTTTCGGGTTGGCGTTCCAGAAGAGCTGGGAGGCCGAGGTGGCAATGATACGGATGTGATTGAAGTGCTCAAGGAGCTGGCTCACCATTCTTTGACCTCTTCCTTTATCTCTTGGGGGCAAAGGACCTTTATTGATAACATTTTAAAATCTCCTAATCCCTACTTTAGAGACCACTATTTGGAAGGGCTCTTGTCAGGAGAATATGCAGGTGCGACAGCCCTGTCTAATGCTGTTAAATTCTTGTCGGATCTAGAGGAGTTAAATGTCTCTATCGTGGAAGCAGGCGGGAAGCTTTATCTGAAGGGGCGTCTGCCTTGGGTAACCAATGCTCGCGCGGATCGTTTCCTCAGCATATTTGTTGCCGGTTTCGAAGACGGGAGCCGTCAGCCGCTGGTTCTGGCTGTACCATCTGACGCAGAGAATTTCTCCCGTTCAGCGGATTTAGAGTTTGTATCCTTGCAAGGGGGAAATACAGCTGCCCTGACATTTAACCATGTGCCTTTGCAAGAGGAATGGATTCTTGCTCAAGATGCCCAGGCCTTTTTGGCAGAAAATCGCCCAGCTTTTCTCGGTTACCAGTTTGGTTTGGCTCTTGGCCTAGCAGAGAAGTCTCTGGAGGAGGTTGAAGCCAATCTGTCAGTCCGCTCTATTTTGAGAGAGGAGTGGGAGGAGCAAGTGGCTGCTCTGACTGCGATCCAGGAACAGCTCTATAGAGGTCTTCTCCAGCCTGGTTATTTTGTTGAACGTCCTAAGGAGCTCTTCCAGCTGCGAATTGATATAGTTGATGTGGTAGCTCAAAGTCTGCTCTTGGAGCTGCAGGCTAGTGGAGGCAGAGGATATTTGAGTAATTCGACTTCTGGCTTTATCCGTCGTTGGAACGAAGGAGCATTTCTTCCCATTGTCTCACCGAGTGCAGTCCAGCTGCGGCATATTTTAGAAGTTTCATAGAAATGATGGCAAATAAATGTTTGACTGTCATTGAAAAGGAACTTCAAAACATTACTATAAAGGAGTTGCTTCGTGAACAGCAAACGACCGCCCATTCTTTTATCTGGGTTGATTCTTGGCCTATTTGGCCTAGGTAATCTGTTACTGAACTACCATTCTATCTTTTTCCACTTCTTGAATGGTCTAGCTTTGATACTTTGGCTTTATCTGACACTGGCTTTAGTGCTGTCATTTTCGGACTATCGGCAAGATTTGCAAAAGGCCCCTTTCTTATCGAGCTTTGCGACTTATCCTATGGCTAGTATGCTCTTAGCTGCTTACCTAAGCAAGCTTGGCTTATTTTTGGTGAGCCAGTTTCTTTGGTATATAGCCTTGCTGCTGCATATTTTTCTAATAGCTATCTTTACTTGGAAGTATGTCCTTAAGGCCGAGGGATTATCTTTGACCCCGAGCTGGACGGTCCTATATGTTGGATTGGCCATGGCAAGCTTGACTCAGGGTGTAGTTCATCAGCCGTTTTTGGGCTATGTAGCTTGGTTTTTTGCTCTGCTACTGAGTTTGATTCTCTATCCCTTATTTTACAGGTCTAGGTGGTCACAAAGGCTGCCTGATGTTTTAAAGCCGCAGTGGGCCATTTACTGTGCACCTTTTTCGCTCCTACTGGGAAGTTATATACGTCTGGCTGGTTCTGATGCTGAAGGTTGGTTTGTTGCCTTGCTGCTCCTCTTATCGCAGGCCTTTTATCTCTTGGTCCTATGCCTCTTACCTCGTATTTTCCGACTGGGACCTCAGCTTAGCTGGTCAGCCTTGACCTTTCCTCTTGTCAATACAGCTTTTGCCCTGAAACTGGGACTTGATTATCTAGGTTGGGCTTGGCTTGTTTGGCTAAGTCATGCAGAAGCTCTGCTAGCCGTCGTAATTGTCCTCTATGTTTGTTTTTACTATACAGTCTCATTGCGAGCCAGAAAGATAACAAAAAATCCGAGATGATACTCTTTGAAAATCTGTTTTTGATTTTCTCTGAGTTGAACTCGGATTTTTTTAATTTTAGCAAAATAAGTCTGAACTTAGACCTAATGATACAGGCAAATTATCAGTATGATCTGCTTTTTATTTTGGCGCTATAACTTCTAATCCACCCATGTACGGACGCAGAACTTCTGGGATAGTCACAGAGCCATCTTCGTTTTGGTAATTTTCTAAGATAGCTGCCACTGTGCGTCCGACGGCCAGTCCAGAACCGTTGAGAGTATGAAGGAGTTTGACCTTGCCATCTGTTTCGTCACGGTAGCGGATTTGAGCTCGACGAGCTTGGAAATCTTCTGTGTTAGAGCAACTAGAGATTTCACGGTAGGTGTTCTGAGCCGGAATCCAAACTTCCAAGTCGTAGGTCTTAGCAGCTGAGAAGCCCATATCTCCAGTACAGAGTGCTACAACGCGGTAAGGCAGATTCAACTTTTGCAGGATGTTTTCTGCGTTGGCAGTCATCTTTTCTAGCTCTTCATATGATTCTTCTGGCTTGGCAAATTTCACCATTTCAACCTTGTGGAATTGGTGCAAACGAATGAGACCGCGCGTGTCACGACCAGCAGAGCCCGCTTCAGAGCGGAATGATGGGCTCATAGCGGTGAAGTAGATTGGCAATTCTTTTCCGTCGAGAATTTCGTCTCGATAATAGTTGGTCAGTGGAACTTCAGAAGTCGGAATCAGAACGAAGTTGGTATCGCTTAGCTCAAAGGTATCTTCTTTGAACTTAGGATATTGCCCAGTCCCAAACATAGAATCGTGGTTGACCATGTAAGGAGTGATAACTTCGGTATAGCCTTCTTTGCCATGCTCGTCCAGCATGAAGTTGTAGATGGCACGCTCAAGTCTTGCTCCCAAGCCCTTATAGAAGAGGAAGCGAGCACCAGTAACTTTTGCTCCACGCTCCCAGTCCAAGATATCCAGATCTTCACCCAAATCCCAGTGAGCCTTAGCTTCAAAGTCAAATTGGCGCGGTGTCCCCCAGCGACGAACTTCGACATTTTCGTCCTCGTCTGCTCCGACAGGAACACTTTCGTGCGGAATATTCGGCAGAGTGGTAGTGAATTCAGTCAACTTGGCGTCTAGGTCAGCCAAGGTTGCATCTAAGTTCTTGACCTCAGCAGAAAGTTTTTGCATTGCAGCAATCTTGTCATCTGCATTTTCTTTGTTGCGTTTAGCTTGGGCAATTTCAGCAGAAACAGTATTGCGCTCAGCCTTGAGTTCTTCGACCTTGACCAATAAATCCCGGCGTTCTTTGTCTATGGTTTTCATTTGGCTAAGGGTAGCTGCGTCAACACCTCGCGTAGCTAATTTTTCAGCTACAGAATCAAAATCTGTACGGATACGTTTTAAATCTAACATAGGTACCTCCAAAAATAAAAGCACTTTATGAAACTGTTGGAGCGGCATAGCCGCGGTTCCATCCAACTTCACAAAAGTGCACTTGCTTAATTATTCATTTTTAAACTAACGGTAGAATTTCCTATTTTCTCCTTATCTGCTCACAGCCACCGCAGACTTTCTGAAAAGTGCCCAATAGTACTTATCCGTTTCAACTATTATACAGGATTTTCCGGAAAATGTAAATCCCAGGATAGGAAAAATCTTGACAGAAAAAGATAACTGTGTTATCTTTAAATAAAGGTAACGTAGTTATCTGAAGGAGTTCTTATGGTAAAACAAACAACACGCGACCGTATGATTGAAAAGGCAAGCCAGCTTATCAGAGAGTATGGCTATCAGAATATCCCCCTGAGGAAACTGGCATCTCTGCTGGGGGTTACAACTGGTGCTTTTTACAAGGCTTTTGAGAATAAGGAGGAACTTTACTATCAGGTCTGTCTTTTGGAAAACCAGAAGCAGCTTAAGCGTTTAGAGGGGCAGTATCTAGATGGAGTCTCTGATCCTCTGGATTGCATTTGGCAGATAGGACTCTTTCTTTTATCGGAATATGAAACTAACAGTCGGATGATGGATTTTCTCTTTTTCAGTCCTGTGGCGATAGAGGCTTACCGGAAAGGTGAGCTTCTGGAAATTGGGAATAAGACAGTAGATTATCTGGATCGGCTGCCTATTGAGAGTCAGAAAGAGAAAAAGATTCTCTTGCTCAAACTGGACACCTTCATCACAGGCTATGGTCATTTTATTGCCAAAGGCTTAGAGCCTTTTGATGAGGAAGTCTATCGCTCAATGTTCAATGATTTACTAGGAGGTTACAAACATGATTAAAAATCTCATTGTTTATGCACATCCCTATGATAAAAGCTTTAACCATGCTATTTTAGAGCAGGTTCAGGACTTGTTGGAGAAGAAAGGTCAGACCTATGAACTGGTCGATCTCTATGAGGATGGTTTTAATCCTGTCTATACCAAGGAAGAGCTAGCGCTTTTTAATAAAGGGCAGGCACTAGACCCGCTGGTTTTAAAATATCAGGAAGCTCTTGCGTCCTGTGACCGCCTTATCATGATTTTTCCTATCTGGTGGGCGGATATGCCAGCTATTGTCAAGGGCTTTGAAGATAAGGTATTTTTGAAAAATAAGATTTACGAGGAGACGAAGACTCGCCAGTTAGTTGGTCGTCTGACCAATATTAAAGAGGTATTGGCTATTACTACCTCTGCAGCACCGACCTTCTATCTTAAGTATTTCTGTGGTGATGTCGTCAAGAAAGCCATGTTGGGCCATACCTTTAAGTCTATCGGCGCTAGACAGCGCCGTTGGTTGAATTTCGGGAATATTTCTCAGTCTACAGCTGAAAAACGTCAAGCTTTTTTAGAAAAATTAGCAGAAAAGATTTGAAGAGGTAGCTATCATGATTCGTTTTAGAAGAGCAGATGAAAGGGAGCTTGCTGCTGTGGTCTCAGTTTTAACTGCTGCTTTTGCTGAGCATGAGATCTACAGAGAAAAATTCCGCCCTCTCTTTGGCAGTAGCCAGTCTTATATTGATTTTCTAAATAGATTGCATGCAGTTATGGTTAAGGCAGCGATGCGTCATCATATTTGTCTGCTTGCTGAAGTGGACGGGCGTCTTATGGCAGTCGCTACTATTCATAAGCTCGGTAGCCATCCTGTCGGTATACTTTCCTTTTTGCGGGCAGGAGCATGGAGGATGTGGCAATATATTCCTCAGCTTTTAGCTTTTCAAAAAGTCTTTGGGGAGGGCAGTAAAGAAGCTAAGAAAAGGAGTGTTTCAACTCTTTATCTTGAACTACTGGGTGTGCTGCCTGATTATCAAGGGCAGGGAGTTGGCGGTCTTTTTATCTCAAAAGGACTTGAGTTGCTTGCAAAAGAAGAGAAATGCCAGCGGCTTACTTTGATTACTCATACAGAAAGCAACTGTCGTTTTTACAAAAAGAACGGATTTAAGCAGTTAGATGTCCGTGATGTTGAAGGTGTCAAGACATGGACTTTCGAGAAAAAATTAGCTGATGTTTATACTTTTTGAAGATCTAATGATGCGGTCTTGCATTGATAATATCAGCTTACCCCACCCAATCATTTCAAGGGACTGAAATAGTGCATTCTCAAACCTGTTTCACTTTTCAATTTTTTGTGCTAGCTCCATTTTGCTGATACAAGCAGCTTTTGTCTTAGTCGAAAATATAAAAAATAAGGTTGAAACTTTTTCAACCCTATTTTTTCTTCTTAAAGATTCCAGCAATTTTTTGTAACAGAGTCGGCAATCTAACGACTTTGTCGTTGCCAATATGTTCTCGTGCAATTTTGAGAATCTTACCAGAGTCTTTGGAGGCAAAGAGAAACTTTCCTTTGTCAGTCCAGATTTCAAAATGGCGGCTGACTTTTTTGCCAGAAACATTAGCACCGATAGTAGTGATGCTAGTCCAAGGCAGCTGAATATAATCTTCTACATTGGCATCAGCATAAAACTCCAGAGCTGTCTCGCCGATTAGAAATTTCCCAACCTTTCCGCCTAATCCAAGATAGGATACGCCAGTGGTATTAAACTCAACTGTTTTGTTTTGTGACTGTGCCATAGAGTAACTCCCTTTTAAATAATATAGCTATTATACCACAATAAAAAGAAGGTCGAAACCTTCTTTTTGATTACATCAAACCAGCAACGTGAGCTAGTACACCAACTACGAAGAGGGCGATGATGATTGTGATAGGGGACACTTTCTTCTTAAGCAACCACATACAAGCGAAAGTTAGAAGCAGTCCCATCAAACCAGGAATCAAGGAATCCAAGTTTTGTTGGAAAGTTGTAACTTTTTCAGGGGTTTGAGATAGTCCTTGACCTACTTGAGCAAAGGCTTCTTGGATACCCTTATAGCCACTAGATAATTTGTCCCAATGGATATATGCTTTATCATCTAGCTTAACAGATGATACGTTAAAGACAAACTTAATAGATACCCAGCGCTCAACCAGAACAGCCAAGATAAACATACCTAGGATTGAAGCACCTTTGGTAATGTCTTGGAGGATACCACCAGACATGTCTTTAGTGATTTCAGAACCAGCCTTGTAGCCCAATTCTTGTGTGTACCAGAGGAAAGCCATCCGGATAGCATTCCAAGCTAAGAAGAAGATAAGTGGACCAATGATATTTCCGGTCAAAGCAAGAGATGCTCCAAGTGCTCCAAGGATAGGACGAACTGTGAACCAGAAGACAGGGTCTCCGATACCAGCCAGAGGTCCCATCATACCGATTTTAACCCCTTGGATAGCCGCATCGTCAATTGCTGCACCATTTGCTTTTTCTTCTTCAAGCGCAAGTGTAACTCCGATGATTGGAGCTGCAACATATGGGTGAGTGTTGAAGAACTCCAAGTGACGCTCAAGAGCAGCAGCTTGATCTTCTTTTTTAGTATAAAGCTTCTTAATAGCTGGAATCAGTGAATAAGCCCAGCCCAAGTTTTGCATACGTTCGTAGTTCCAAGAGCCTTGCAAGAAAGTAGAACGCCACCAAACTTTTTGACGGTCAGCCTTTGAAAGAGTCAATTTTCCTGACTCATCAGGTTTTACAGTATTTAATTCTGTCATGATAGTGTGTCTCCTTTCTTAGTAGTCTTCTAGGATGTCGCCGATTGGATCGTTAGATGAAGCTGTTGCTCCGCCACCGCCATTTCCGCCTTTTTTAGACAGAGCGAGGTAGATGAGGGCAATAGCGACACCAATTGCACCGAGGGCAATCAGAGTGAGTTCGCTGACAGCAGCCAAAGCGAAACCAATAGCGAAGAATGGCCATACTTCACGAGTTGCCATCATGTTGATAACCATGGCATAACCAACGGCTACGACCATACCACCACCGATTTGCATACCTTCTGATAGCCAAGCTGGCATAGCTTCAAGAGCAGATTTAACAGACTCAGCAGGAATCATCAAAAGAAGTGCTGCAGGGATAGCAATACGTGCTCCTTGCATGAAAAGAGCGATAAAGTGAGCGCGTTCAACTCCTTTAATGTCTCCTTTTTTCGCAGCAGCATCTGCACCGTGAACCAAACCGACTGACAAAGTACGGACAATCATAGTCAAGAAGAGACCAGCAACAGCAAGCGGAATAGCAACACCTTGTGCTACAGCGATTCCTTTGCTTGAGAAGTCTCCGCCCAGTACCATGATGATGGCAGCGGCAACAGAAGCGAGGGCGGCATCAGGTGCTACAGCAGCTCCGATATTAGCCCAGCCAAGAGCGATTAGCTGGAGAGAGCCACCCAGCATAACACCGGCAGCCAAATTACCAGTTACCAGTCCAATTAAGGTACAAGCAACCAGTGGTTGGTGGAATTGGAATTGGTCTAAGATACCTTCTAGACCAGCTAAGAAGGCAACAAAGACTACTAAAACCATAGAAATAATAGACATGTTCTAAATCCTTTCGTAAATTAATAAAAGCAAAACGTTTGATTCTACTGCACGTTGGCTTTCTTAATCAAATCAAACAAATCTTTTTTAGAGTCATTTGGTACTTTACGTACATCGAATTCAACGCCAAGGTCGCGCAGCTTTTCATAAGTAGCAACGTCTTCCTTGTCCATTGACAGTACGTTGTTGACCATTGTTTTACCAGTTGAGTGGGCCATAGAACCAACGTTAAGGGTCTTGATTGGCACACCGCCTTCAACAGCACGAAGGGCATCTTGAGGAGTTTCAAACAGAATCAAGGCATGTGTGTTGCCAAAGCGAGGGTCTTTTGAAACAGCAATCAATTTGTCGATTGGGACAACATTGGCTTTGACATTACCTGGTGCAGCTTGCTTGATCAATTCTTTACGAAGTTCATCTTGAGCTACTGAGTCAGAGGCAACGATAATACGATCTGCTTTTGAATCTGGCGTCCAAGCTGTTGCTACCTGACCGTGCAGCAAGCGTGTGTCGATCCGAGCAAGGTTGATTTTGAGCTTGCCGTCACCGATTACAGTTCCTTCAGGGATCGCTGCTTGGGCAACTGGAGCAGCTGCAGCAGGAGCATTTGCTTCTTCAGCAGCAGGATTTAGCTCTTCAGGCAGGGCTTTGACTCCTTCCTTGGCTTCTTTGATAATGTTAGCAACCACAGCTTCAACGCCGGCGTTGGCATCCATCATCCTTTCTGTATAAGCTTGAATCAGCATAGGCAGGTTCAAGCCTGTAATGATAGCGAACTTGCGGTCAGGATTTTCACCCATGACACGGCTAGCTTGGTTGAATGGAGAACCACTCCAAAGGTCAGCCAAGACCAACACTTCATCGTCCGCATCAAACGAAGCCACAGCGTCATTGAACTTTGCATAGAGATCATCTGGTCCTTCGTTGGGCATGAAAGTTACAACTTGTACTTTTTCCTGCTCACCGAAAATCATAGAACCTGATTGATGAATACCAGCAGCAAATTCACCGTGGCTAGCAATAATGATTCCGATACTCATTATTGACATTCCTCCTTATAAAATGTTTGACTTAAGTTTTAAGAAAACTTTAAGGCAAGTTTATTATAAAACGTTTTCATGAAAAATGCAAGCGTTTGTTCCTAAAAACGACTTTTTCTTTCAAAAATGTCAGTATTCACTGAATGCCTGATAAATATAGGTATAAGCAAACCATAGCTATAGAAATGTTTTAATAAATTAGGAAAATAGAAAATACAACAGATTAATATATGAAAAAAGTGTGAAATAATATGAAAGAGACTTTTGAAATGAAAGAAAAGAATCGTGTTTGAGAAAGTGTTTATTTTTCAAAAAAGAAAGAGGAGGACCAAAGACAAAAAATCGCATCTAATGTCTTTAGTCTCCCTCTATTAATGGCAAAAGTTTCTAAATAGTATCAAGTCTGTCTATCATAAGTTTCCAAGAGCTTGGTAAATGTTGGGACTGGCATGCTTTAAAGGATTAGTGTGTGAAGTCAAGGACCATACGTCCCTGAATAGTACCCGCTTCCATTTCGTCAAAGACATCCACAGCATCTGAAACAGGGCGCTTTTGAACGACAGGAGCCACTAATCCTTCAGCACCAAACTGGAAGGCTTCTTCCAAGTCCTTGCGTGTACCAACGAGGGAACCAATGACTTGGATACCATCTAAAACAGTTTTGACAATGCTGAGGTCCATCATTTCAGATGGCAATCCAACAGCAACTACCCGACCGCCAGCACGAACAGAATCAACAGCTTGGTTGAAGGCAACTTTAGAAACGGCTGTTACTACGGCAGAATGCGCACCGCCAGTTTTTTCTTGGATAAGAGCAGCGACATCTTCAACTTCATGGCCGTTGATGACGATATCAGCACCAACTTCTTTGGCCAGAGCGAGCTTGTCATTGTTGATATCAACAGCGACAACATGGGCATTAAAGACTTTCTTAGCATATTGAACCGCTAGGTTACCCAATCCACCTGCTCCAAAGATAACTGTCCATTGGCCTGGCTGCAACTGAGCTTCTTTGATAGCCTTGTAGGTAGTTACACCGGCACAGGTGATAGAAGAAGCTTGAGCAGGATCAAGACCTTCAGGGACTTTGACAGCGTAGTCAGCTGTTACGATACATTGCTCTGCCATCCCACCGTCAACGGAATAGCCTGCATTTTTTACTATCCGGCAAAGGGTTTCGCGGCCAGTTGTACAGTATTCACAAGCGCCGCAGCCTTCAAAGAACCAAGCGACACTGACGCGGTCTCCGACTTTGAGACTTTTTACATCTGGAGCGATTTCTTTGACAATACCGATACCTTCATGTCCGAGAACGCGACCCGGTACCTTGCCAAAGTCACCATGCGCGACGTGCAGATCCGTATGGCAGACACCGCAGTATTCGATATCAACGAGAGCTTCCCCGGTTTCAAGAGGACGCATTTCTTTATTTTCAACGAGTTGGACATTAGTTCCCTCTGGATTTACAACAACTGCTCTCATAAGTAGTTTCCTCCTGTTATTTAGTTTTTGATTATGTTAATTATATCACAAACTCAAACAAATGGCAAACGCTTACAATTTCAAGCAGAAGTAACCTTTAAAACTATGATACGGCGGATAAGCTCCGATTTTTAAAGCTTTTGAGCATGATTGAGGTCGAGAGAAGACAAAAAATAAAAGACAAACTCTCGAACAGAGTTTGCCTAATTGTCTACTTTTATAAAAAGAGTTTGTTTAGCTCGTGGGCGACGCCATCTTGGTCGTTAGTCAAAGACAACTGCTGGTCTGCGTATGGAAGAAGGTCAGTATTGGCATTTTTCATGGCATAGCCAGTGCCAGCAAAGGACAGCATCTCAGTATCATTTTGCTCATCGCCAAAGGCAATCAGATTTTTACGATCCACATTGAGAACATTAAGCAGGTACTGAAGGGCGAAGGCTTTGTTGACCCCTTTGGGAGCACACTCGAGAATGTTGAGCGGTCCGCCCCAAGAGTTGATGGCAAGTTCATGCTGGTAAAAAGCATTCATTTCCTCTGCCAGAGCATATTTGTCAGCTGCTCGTGTCTGCAGGAGAATGGCGTTAGGATTCTCCGTTACTAGATTGGCTTGAAACTGATTTTCAGGCTTAAAAGCATCGATGCCAAAGAGCTTGGGATCAGCAATTTCTTCATTAGGATTGGTGATATAAAATTTATTGCGGTATTCGCCGGCAATGAAATCCGCTTCAATCTCATCCCTGCGCTTAACCATATCCAGCAGAAAGGACTTATCCAGCGTCAGCGATTTTTCAAAGTCCCATTTCTTTTCTGGAATGTGAGTCAGAGAGCCATTGAAGTTAATCATGGGCGTATTGAGCTCTAATTCTTTATAATATTTCAAAGCCATGCGGTAGGGCCGTCCTGTTGTGATGATGACCTTGTGGCCCTTTTGGGAAATTTTTTTGATGGTTTCTTTGGTGAAGTCAGACAGATTGCTGTTAGAATCCAGCAAGGTTCCGTCCAAATCCACAGCGATTACTTTTTTTGTCATGTGAGTCTCTTTTCAGTGATAATACAGACTATTATAACAGAATTCAGTGTAAATAACACGACTTATGTTATAATGGTGCTCTAATCAGTCACAATTATGACACAGCAAGGAGGAGCTTTTCGTATGCGTAAACCGTTCATGATTCATGCTCTTTTTCTAATGATTGCCTTTTTTATCTATATCCAATCTCTAAATGGGGGTCCAACCTATCTCATCTGGAATATGACCTTGGCCTTAATCAGCTATGATGCAGCTGTCTTGACGCTTTTATTCAAGAAGCAGAAGTGGGCTTATCCTCTTCTTTTCCTGTTGTGGTTGCTTTTCTTCCCCAACACTTTCTATATGATTACTGATTTGATTCATATGACTTGGGTGGCAGATGTTCTGAGTAAGCCAAGTGTTTTTCTGCTCTTTTTAGCTTTTGTTTCCAGTATTTTATTCGGGATTTTCTGTGGTATGGAGAGCTGGTATGTCATCAAGGAGCGTTGGAAGCTTAACTGGTATTTGGATCTATTGCTGACGGCAGTTCTGTCGGCTGTGTCCAGTCTGGCTATCTACATAGGACGTTATGATCGCCTCAATAGCTGGGATTTATTACTTCATCCTCAGCTGGTTCTACAGAAACTCTTGCAATCTTTGCAGCCTGATCGACTGCCTTTCATTCTTGGTTTTACCTTTTTACAGTTTATGAGTTTGGTATTTCTGATGAAAGATAATAAAAAATAAGAATAGCGAGACATTCATCTTGAAAAAGTGAATGTTTTTTATTATAATTTAAAATATCGTTCGCAAATAAACAGATTTAAATCTGTTTTTCTTTGTTTTTGAACTAGATATTAGAAATTTTACTCAAAAGGAGATTTATTGAAAAATGGATAAATTTTTCAAACTGACCGAAAAAGGGACAGATGTCCGGACAGAAGTTTTGGCTGGTCTGACGACTTTCTTTGCCATGTCCTACATTTTATTTGTCAATCCGGCTATGCTGGCTCAGACAGGTATGCCTAAGCAAGGTGTTTTCCTAGCTACGATTATCGGAGCTGTTGCCGGCACCTTGATGATGGCCTTCTTTGCCAACTTGCCTTATGCGCAGGCACCGGGTATGGGTCTGAATGCCTTTTTCACTTTTACGGTCGTCTTTGCCTTGGGCTACACATGGCAGGAAGCCTTGGCTATGGTCTTTATCTGCGGGATTATTTCGCTCATTATCACTTTGACCAAGGTGCGTAAGATGATCATTGAGTCAATTCCAGGCTCCTTGCGAGCAGCTATCTCGGCAGGAATCGGAGTCTTTCTGGCTTATGTAGGTATTAAAAATGCTGGCTTGCTCAAGTTTTCAATCGATCCGGGAAACTATACAGTAGCTGGCAAGGGAGCAGATAAAGCTGCAGCGGCTATTACGGCTAATTCAGCAGCAACTCCAGGTCTGGTAGACTTTAACAATCCAGCGGTCCTAGTAGCCCTGGTTGGTTTGGCCATCACAATCTTCTTTATCGTGAAAAATATCAAGGGTGGTGTTATCCTATCCATCCTAGTAACGACAGTGGTAGCTATTCTGGTTGGCTTGGTTGATTTGTCAGCCATTGACTTTGGGCAGAATAACATTGGTACTGCTGTTAATGAACTGGGACAGATTTTTGGGGTGGCAGTAGGACCGAAAGGTCTGGGTGCCCTTTTAGCAGATTCAGCTCGCTGGCCTCAGACATGTATGGCCATTCTGGCTTTCTCGTTGACAGATATTTTTGATACCATTGGTACCTTGATTGGGACTGGTGAAAAGGTCGGGATTGTGGCGACTTCTGGGGAAAACCATGAATCAGAAGGCTTGGATAAGGCGCTTTACTCGGACCTCATCGGAACCTCTATTGGCGCAATTGCTGGAACCTCTAACGTGACGACTTATGTGGAGTCTGCAGCTGGTATCGGAGCTGGAGGCCGAACAGGTCTGACCGCCTTGGTTGTAGCCATCTGCTTTGCAGTATCAAGCTTCTTTAGTCCGCTTTTAGCCATTGTTCCTAATGCTGCAACAGCACCGATTCTCATTATCGTGGGGATTATGATGCTGGCTAGTCTGAAAAACATCCATTGGGATGATATGGCAGAAGCCATTCCAGCTTTCTTCACTTCTATTTTTATGGGATTTGCCTATTCTATCACTCACGGGATAGCAGCTGGATTTATCACCTACACCTTGGTTAAAATCTTCAAAGGTCAAGCCAAGGATGTGCATTCTATGATTTGGATTTTGGATCTTCTCTTTATTTTGAATTTCGTAAATCTGGCTTTAAATTAGGTCTAAACATTGCTGGAAATCCTCATGTCTAGTGAAGTTTGGATAGATTGTATTTTTTGCATAAAAAATCAGCTTTTTCTAGCTGATTTTTCTTTTGCAAAATTAAGCAGAAAAAAATTTTTTCTGGTATAATAAGAGAATGTTTAGTCATAATGAGGAAGAATTAATCCAGCAGGGTCAGCGTCTGGGCAAATTGCTTCAGGCAGGGGACGTACTGGTTTTAACGGGAGATTTAGGAGCAGGAAAGACAACCTTTACTAAGGGGCTGGCTCTAGGTTTGGGCATTAGTCAGATGATTAAAAGTCCAACCTATACCATTGTTCGGGAATATGAGGGGCGCTTACCGCTCTATCATCTGGATGTCTACCGCATCGGAGACGATCCAGACTCCATTGATTTGGATGACTTTCTCTTCGGGGAGGGTGTGACGGTCATTGAATGGGGGGAGCTACTGGGAGAAAAT
The DNA here is from genome assembly GCF_020729765.1 of Streptococcus sanguinis. Taxonomy (GTDB): domain Bacteria; phylum Bacillota; class Bacilli; order Lactobacillales; family Streptococcaceae; genus Streptococcus; species Streptococcus sanguinis_Q. Next base: position 27,907 of record NZ_JAJEPD010000069.1, read on the forward strand.
CTGCCTGAAGACTATCTCAAATTAAGCCTCTTGAAAAAGGAAGACGGGCGTGAATTGGTTTTTGAAGCCCAAGGAACACGAGCCCAAGAGCTACTTGAGGGACTGCAGAATGACTGAATATGAATTGTGCTTGCGTGAAGCGGAAAAAACAGATGCTGCTGAGCTGATTGCCTTCCTCAATCAGGTCGGGTCTGAGTCAGATTATATGACGCTTGATGAGGCTGGAATCTTGATGAATCAAGAGGAGATGGCTTCATTCATTGAGCATCAGGCTGCTTCCGGTAATCAGCTTTATCTGTTGGCGCTTTTGAATGGTGAGATTGCCGGTCTTGTCAGCATCACAGCTGATTTCCATGAGCGAATTCGCCATATTGGTCAAGTCTTTGTCGTGGTGAAGAAAACTTTCTGGAACCAAGGACTGGGACGCATATTGCTGGAAGAGGCACTGACTTGGGCAGAGGATTCTCAAGTTATTCGACGTTTGGAATTGAGCGTTCAGGTTAGAAATGAACGAGCGGTTCACCTTTATAAAGATTTAGGATTTGAAATTGAAGGCTTACAAAAAAGAGGAGCCTATTTAAAAGAAGGGAAATTTCTTGATGTTTACCTGATGGGTAAACTGATAGACTAAAAAAGATATGTTTAAAAAGATTATAATGATGTTTCTCAGCCTCCTTGTCGTAACGACAGCTGGTATAGGTACTTATGCTTGGACGATTTATGGTCAGTCAACAGATGAACTGTCCAAGACTTATAAGGGTTTGGGAAATGAGACAGATGTTATTTCTGCAACTAAGCCCATGACTATCTTGCTGATGGGGGTAGATACAGGGAGCGGATCCCGCGAGGATACTTGGGTCGGGAACAGCGATACCATGATTCTCCTGAGTGTCAATCCCAAGACCAAGAAAACAGTCATGATGAGTTTGGAACGTGATATTCTGACTCAGATTGACGAAAACGGTCAGACAGTTGAAGCTAAACTGAATGCGGCCTATGCGAATGGTGGAGCTGAGTTAGCCATTTCGACTATTGAGGGCTTGATGAATATCCACATCGACCGCTATGTGATGATCAATATGCAGGGCTTGGTTCAGTTAGTAGACGCAGTAGGTGGTATTGAGGTCAATAATACCTTTGACTTCCCAATTTCTATTGAAGATAATGAGCCTGAGTATACTGCCAAGGTGGAACCTGGCAAGCAAAAAATCAATGGTGATCAAGCGCTGGTATATGCTCGCATGCGCTATCAGGATCCAGATAGCGACTATGGCCGCCAAAAGCGTCAACGTGAAGTAATTGAGAAAGTGGTTGAAAAAGTTCTTAGTCTCAACAGTCTCAGCCGTTATCAGACTATTTTAAAAGCTGTCAGCAACAATATGCAGACTAATATCGCGCTTGATTCAAAAAGCATTCCTCAACTGTTAGGCTATAAAGACGCCTTTAAAAACATCAAGTCTGAGCAGCTACGTGGAGAAGACGCGACCTTGCCTGATGGTGGAAGCTATCAGCTAGTGACGTCGGAGCATCTGCTGAGCATGCAGAATCTAATCCGCAAGTCTCTTGGCTTGGACACAGTGAAGAGTCTGAAGACCAATGCTGTTCTCTATGAAGATATTATGGGCGGCAACAGTCTAAGAAGCAGCAATAGCAGCAGTACATCCAGCAGCATAGAAAGCTACAGCAGTTACCAGAATTCTTATAGTCAGCCTACTTATAATAATGGTTATGAGAATTATTCTTATCCGTCGACAGATACAACAGTTGGAACTACGAATACAACTCCGGTTGCTCCAGCAGCTTCCTCTGCTCCAGCTACAGATGTCAGTGTCAGCACCCCACAAAGTCAGCCAGTAGTCAATGCGACTACAGAGTAAAAAGTTAAATATAAAAAGAGACCGGGACAAAATGTCTCGGTCTCTTTTGGTAATGACTAGAGGTTCTTGACGCGGTAGTGGATTGGAGTTTTTGTTTCCCTATCACCCACCTTTTCTCTATCAAGACTCGTACTTTTCCCAGATGTCTTTGACTTGCTGGATCTGCACTTGAGCTTGGTTTTCAAGGACTTTATATTTATAAGTAAGATCTTGAGCGATGTCTTTGACTTGCTCTTTTTGCTCTTGAATGATGGCAATATTTCTTTGGATATTGGCTAGACTGTCCTTTACTTTGTCTAGACTATCTGTTGTTTCAATGATTTCTTCTTGAATTTTTTGACGGTTTTCAACCAGCTTGTAGCTGGCTGCTGCGGCACCGATAAATAGGAAAATATTTGAAAGTTTCATATTCCCTCCTTAAGCTTGCGCAATCTTCTCAGCTAATTCGGCCAGAGCTGGAAAGTCTGGTTCGTGGGCTGCGAAAGTAATCTTGAGGTCATCTGCATCACTGTAGCGCGGTGCCAAATGCACATGGGTATGAAAGACAGTTTGTCCAGCAATTTCTTCGTTGTTGTTGATGATATTCATACCAGCTGCACCTGTGGCTTTCATCACCTTACGGGCAATGTCAGGTACGCGAGCGAAGAGCTGACTGGTGCTGTCAGCATCCATATCCAGCACATTTCGGAAATGCTCTTTAGGGACAACCAAGGTATGACCTGGTGTTACCTGGGAAATATCCAGAAAAGCAAGGACTTTCTCGTCTTCATAGACTTTAGAAGAAGGGATTTCTCCGGCAATAATTTTACAAAAAATACAATCAGCCATAAATGGTACCTCTATTCGCTAGATTTTGTTATAATATAAGAACCATTATACCAGAATTCGGAGAAAATATGTTAGAAATCAAAGAGCTTACGGGCGGCTATGTTAATATCCCGGTTTTAAAGGATGTCAGCTTTGAAGTGGGCAATGGCCAGCTGGTTGGTCTGATTGGTCTCAACGGTGCAGGCAAGTCCACGACTATCAATGAGATTATCGGTCTTCTGACCCCTTATAAGGGGCAAATTCAAATTGATGGACTGGAGCTGCGGACCAATCCCAGTGATTACCGCAAGAAGATCGGTTTTATTCCGGAAACGCCTAGTCTCTACGAAGAATTAACCCTGCGCGAGCACATTGAGACAGTAGCTATGGCATACGACATTGAGCAGGAGACGGCTTTTAAGCGCGTGGATAAGCTACTGGAAATGTTCCGACTCAAGGAAAAACTGGATTGGTTCCCTGTTCACTTTTCAAAAGGGATGAAGCAAAAAGTGATGATTATCTGTGCTTTTGTAGTTGATCCCAGCCTTTTTATTGTGGATGAGCCTTTTCTGGGTCTGGATCCGGTAGCTATTGCAGACCTTATCCAGCTCTTGGATGAGGAAAAGAAGAAGGGCAAGTCCATTCTGATGAGCACCCATGTCCTGGACTCTGCCGAGAAGATGTGCGATAGTTTTGTAATCTTGCACAAGGGTCAAGTGCGGGCCAAGGGCAGCTTGACTGAGTTGCGGGCCCAATTTCAAATGCCGGATGCTAGTCTGAATGACATCTATCTAGCCCTGACAGAAGAGGCTGCGCTATGAAAGAATTATTTGTCAAACGAAAGCAGGATTTTCGTCAGCAGTGTCTGAAGTACCTGCGCTATGTTTTTAATGACCATTTCGTGCTCTTTCTGTTGATTTTTATGGGATTTTTAGGTGTTCAGTACAGTCAGCTTTTGCGGCACTTTCCGACCAATCACCTCCCCATTATTGCTAGTCTGGTTATTCTATCGGTCTTTATCTTGCCTTTTGGACGGATTGCGACCTATCTGGAAAAGCCGGATGCTCTCTTTCTCTTGGTCAGAGAAGCAGAAGTCAGGGCTTTTATCAAGGCTCAGATTCTGCGTTCCTATCTCTTGTACGCAGTCTTACAGACTGGGCTATTGCTACTGTTAGCTCCGCTTTTTCTGGCTCTGGGATTGCCTATTTGGGGCTTCGGGCTCTACTGCATCTTTATGCTAGTTTTGAAATGGTTTTTGTTTCAGGCTAAGGCCAAGAAGTTCTTTACTCAAAATGGCTTAGATTGGCAGGCTCTGGTAGCTTATGAAGCAGCCCGAAAGCAGACGATTCTGCGCTTCTTTGCTCTATTTACAAATGTTAAAGGCATTTCAAACAGTGTCAAGCGCCGGGCCTATCTGGATGGTTTGACGAGACTTGTGGGCAAGCAGCATAGTAAGACCTGGCAGAATCTCTTTTTGCGCTCTTACTTGCGAAATGGAGACTTCTTTGCTCTGACCTTGAGACTGCTCTTTTTGGCTCTTTTGGCCTTGATTTTTGTCAGTCAAGCTTGGATTGCTGCAGCTTTTGCGATCTTGTTCAATTACCTCTTGCTCTTCCAATTGACAGCCTTGTACGAAGCTTTTGATTATCAGTTTTTGACCCAGCTTTTTCCGATAGAAAGAGGGGAAAAGCTGAAGGGAGCAAGACAAATTATCACATCTATTGGCAGCAGTGTCCTTTTAGCTGAAGTGATGACTGCTCTGCTATTTCTCCAAGACAAGACAGCAGTGCTGGCTATGCTGGGAGCAACTGCCCTACTCTATCTGTTCTATCTGCCGTTTAAGTTACGGAGATTGGTTGACTAAAAGAGGTAAAACTAGTAAAATGATAAAGAAACTTTTTACGGAGGGGAAACATGGACTTGGTTGATAACGAGCTGACCCTGACACCGATAGCTGGTAAGAGCGGAAAGGCCTATATGGGGACTTATCCGGACGGGGGGCGCGTTTTCGTCAAGATGAATACAACCCCTATCTTAGCAGGCTTAGCTCGAGAACAAATCGCACCGCAGCTTTTGTGGAGCCGCCGGATGCCGGACGGCAACGTAATGAGCGGGCAGGAGTGGCTTTCAGGCACTATTCTGACCCCAAATGATATGTCCAAAAAGCAGGTAATCAATATTTTGACTCGGCTGCATCGCTCGCGCCCATTGATGACGCAGCTGACCAAGCTGGGCTATACTTTGGAAACGCCAACTGATTTGCTGAATGCTTGGCTCAATCAAGTGCCGCTTGCTTTGAGAAATAATCAATATCTTCAATCTGTTATCCGCGACCTACGCCAGACTGTGCCGGCCTTTCGTGAGGATTATGCAACCATCGTTCACGGAGATGTGCGTCACAGCAATTGGGTAGAGACCGACAGCGGGCTTATTTACTTGGTGGATTGGGATTCTGTGCGCCTGACAGACAGGATGATGGATGTAGCACATATTTTGAGCCATTATGTGCCTGATTCAGGTTGGCAAGAGTGGCTGAGCGCATATGGCTATAAGTATAATCAGACTGTTTTCAATAAGCTATACTGGTTTGGTCAGTATTCTTATCTGATGCAGATTGCCAAATACTACGAAAACAATGATTTAGAAAATGTGAACCGGGAGATTTACGCATTACGAAACTTCCGTTCTAAATACGGAAGAGGACAATGAGAGTAAGGAATCGTAAGGGAGCGACGGAACTGCTGGAGGCGCATCCCCAGTATGTGATTTTGAATCCGGCAGACGCCAAGGGCAGATGGCAGGAGATTTTTGGCAACGACCATCCCATTCATGTAGAGGTTGGCAGCGGCAAAGGAGCTTTTGTATCCGGCATGGCCAAGGCCAATCCGGATATCAACTACATTGGGATTGATATTCAAAAATCGGTCCTCAGCTATGCCTTGGACAAGGTGCTGGCAACGGATGTGCCCAATATCAAGCTTCTCTGGGTGGACGGTTCGGATCTGACTGATTATTTTGAAGATGGCGAGATTGACCGCCTCTATCTGAACTTCTCGGATCCTTGGCCCAAGAAACGCCATGAAAAGCGCCGTCTGACCTATCAGTCCTTTCTGGCGACCTATCAGCAGATTTTGCCGGAAAATGGAGAAATCCACTTCAAAACGGACAACCGAGGTCTTTTTGAGTATAGCCTAGTAAGCTTTTCACAGTATGGTATGAAGTTAAAGGGTGTGTGGTTAGATTTGCATGCCAGCGACTTCGAGGATAATGTCCTGACTGAGTATGAGCAGAAATTTGCTAACAAGGGACAAGTTATCTACCGGGTGGAAGCAGCATTTGAATAAGAAAGAGTCTTTGAGGAAATACTCCTTGAAGACTTTTTATTGGGAAAGAATTTTGCTTAAAAATAAGATCGTTTTAAGTGGAATTCCGTCTTAACAAGCTTGAATGGCACATTTCCCTTGCATTCTGGGACTTGTCGTGCTATAATACTAATAATGAATAAGGAAAGAGAGGCGAGGAAGTATCTTCGCCTCTTATCTGTGAGGAGGTGTCGTCATATCGCAACGATTGTTGAATTGGTGAGGGAGGTTATTGAACCAGCCATTCTGCCCCCCTATGAATTAGTCGATATTGAGTACGGAAAGATGGGCGGAGACTACGTTCTCAGTGTCTTTGTAGATAAGCCTGAGGGCATTACGGTCAATGACACAGCGGATTTGACGGATATTATCAGTCCGATCTTGGATCAAATCAAGCCAGATCCCTTCCCGGAACAGTATTTTCTGGAAGTGACCAGTCCTGGCTTGGAGCGTCCGCTCAAGACCAAGGAACAGCTAGCTGATGCAGTCGGCAGTTATATCCATGTCAGTCTCTATAAGGCTGTTGACAAGCAGAAAGTCTTTGAAGGCACCTTGCTGAGTTTTGAAGAGGATGTTCTGCACATGGAATATCTGGACAAGACTCGCAGAAAAGAAGTCGAAATTCCCTACAGTCTGGTTTCCAAAGCCAGATTAGCCGTTAAGTTTTAGCCGCAGAAGCAATATAGAAAAGAAAGGAACACTTTTGTTTCGGCAAAAGTCACATGAAAATGAGTAAAGAAATGCTAGAGGCCTTCCGCATTTTGGAAGAAGACAAAGGAATCAAGAAAGAAGATATCATTGACGCAGTGACTGAGTCACTCCGCTCAGCCTATCGTCGTCGCTATGGTCAGGCAGACAGCGCAGCTATTGAGTTTGACGAAAAGTCAGGAGATTTCCGTGTCTATACTGTTCGCGAAGTCGTGGACGAGGTCTTTGACAGCCGTTTGGAAATCAGTCTCAAAGATGCCCTGGCTATTAGTTCAGCCTATGAGTTGGGAGACAAGATTAAGTTTGAAGAAGCGCCAGCTGAATTTGGCCGGGTCGCTGCTCAGTCTGCCAAGCAAACCATCATGGAAAAGATGCGCAAGCAGACCCGAGCAATCACCTACAATACCTATAAAGAGCATGAAAATGAAATCATGAGCGGGACGGTGGAGCGCTTTGACAATCGCTTTATCTATGTCAATCTTGGCAGCATTGAAGCGCAGCTATCGAAGCAAGATCAGATTCCTGGTGAGGTATTTGCCTCTCATGACCGTATCGAAGTCTTTGTTTACAAGGTAGAAGACAATCCTCGCGGTGTCAATGTCTTTGTCAGCCGCAGCCATCCAGAAATGATCAAGCGCTTGATGGAGCAGGAAATCCCTGAAGTCTATGACGGAACTGTGGAAATCATGAGCGTGTCGCGGGAAGCAGGCGATCGGACCAAGGTAGCGGTTCGCAGCCACAACCCTAATGTGGATGCCATCGGAACAATCGTCGGACGCGGTGGAGCCAATATCAAGAAAATTACGAGCAAGTTCCATCCTGCCAAATACGATCCGAAGAGTGGCCGTATGGTGCCGACTGAAGAAAATATCGACGTCATCGAGTGGGTAGCAGATCCAGCTGAATTTATCTACAACGCTATTGCTCCTGCAGAGGTTGACCAAGTTATCTTTAACCAAGAAGATAACAAGCGGGCTTTGGTTGTTGTACCGGACAACAAGCTTTCTCTGGCTATCGGCCGTCGCGGACAGAACGTACGCTTGGCAGCTCATTTGACAGGCTTTAGAATCGATATCAAGTCTGCCACAGAGTTTGAAGAAATGGAAGCAGCCAATGAACTGGGCGGATTTGCTCAGGAAGCTGAAGAAATCCTTGCGGATGCAGATGTCCTAGAGACAGAAGTTTCAGCAGCAGAAGCAACAGACTTTGACGCAGTAGCAGAGGAAACTGTACTAGAAACAGCTGGTTTAGAAAGCGAAGCTGAAGAACTAGATTAAGGGGGCTGGAATGGCAAAAACAAGAAAAATCCCTTTAAGAAAATCAGTGGTGTCCAACGAAGTGATTGACAAGCGTGATTTGCTGCGGATTGTCAAGAACAAGGAAGGTCAAGTCTTTATCGATCCGACAGGCAAGGCTAACGGCCGTGGAGCTTATATCAAGCTGGACAATCAGGAAGCCCTTCAGGCTAAGAAGAAGCGGGTCTTTAACCGCAGCTTCAGTATGGAAGTGGATGAGGCTTTCTATGATGAGTTAATCGCTTATGTCGATCATAAGGTCAAAAGAAGAGAGTTAGGTCTTGAATAAAGAGAAACTTGCAAATTTGCTGGGACTGGCTCAGCGGGCTGGCCGCATCATTTCTGGTGAGGAGCTGACCGTCAAAGCTATCCAGGAGGGAAAAGCACATCTGGTCTTTTTGGCCCAGGATGCAGCTCCTAATCTCAGCAAGAAAATCACTGATAAAAGTCGTTACTACCAAGTAGAAGTATCAACCGTGTTTTCAACACTGGAATTAAGCTCTGCCATTGGCAAGGCCAGAAAAGTGCTCGCTGTGACAGATGCTGGTTTTACAAAGAAAATGAGGTCTCTTATGTAATAGAAGAGGAGGACAAGATTTGTCTAAAGTAAGATTGTATGAAATCGCCAAAGAACTGGGAAAAGAAAGCAAGGAGGTAGTGGCTCGTGCTAAGGAGCTGGGATTGGATGTCAAGAGTCATTCATCCAGCGTAGAAGCTGACGCTAGTGAGCGAATCAAGTCCAGCTTTACGAAAAAAGCAGCCGCACCTCAAGCTACTGTAGAAAAGCCTGCAGCAACTCAGCCATCACCGCAAAAAACTCCTGCCAAAGAGGCAGCGCCAGTCAAGGCAGAACAGACAGAAGCAAAAGTAACTGCTAAGCCAGAAGCGAAAGTAGAAACAGCTGCGCCTGTCAAGCGCCCGCAAAGCCGGAACTTTAAGGCAGAGCGTGAAGCGAGAGCCAAAGAAGAGGCAGAGCGCCGTAAGCAGCAAGGCAACCGCAAACCACAAAATAAAGAGCAAGGCAAGCGTGAGGACCGCGATAATCGAAATAAGAATCGCGGAAACCGCAACGACCGAGATAGGGGCAATCGTCCAAATGACCGTCGTGATAATCGTGGTCAAGATGGCCGCCGCAATGGTCAGAATCATCAAGGATTTAACGGTCAAAACCGCCAACAGCCACAAGGACCGAAGATTGACTTTAAGGCTCGGGCAGCAGCTTTGAAAGCAGAGCAGAATGCTGAATACGCTCGTTCCAGCGAGGAACGCTTTAAGCAAGCACAAGAAGCTAAAGAAGTTATGGAACGGCAAAATCGCCGTAAGGAGCAGCCTAAGGCAGAAGCAAGTGCACCAGTTCAGCCTGCACCAGCTCCGTCTGCTCCAGCAGCGAATCCAAGCCCAGCGCCAGCCGCTGTGGATACGCGTCGTAAGAAGCAAGCTCGACCAGATAAGAAGCGCGATGATTTTGATCGCGAAGAAGAAGGTCCAAGAAAACAACAAAAGAATCGAAGCAGTCAAAATCAAGTGAGAAATCAAAGAAATAGTAATTGGAATAAAAACAAGAAAAATAAAAAAGGAAAGGGCAACAATAATCAGGCACCAAAACCTGTTACAGAACGTAAGTTCCATGAGTTGCCAACTGAATTTGAATATACAGACGGAATGACCGTTGCAGAAATTGCAAAACGGATCAAGCGCGAGCCAGCTGAAATTGTTAAGAAGCTCTTTATGATGGGCGTGATGGCAACGCAAAACCAATCTCTTGACGGGGATACTATTGAGCTCCTCATGGTGGACTACGGTATCGAAGCTAAGAAGAAGGTGGAAGTTGACACAGCTGACATTGAGCGCTTCTTCGTAGAAGAAGGTTATATCAACCAAGATGCCTTGGTTGAGCGTCCACCGGTTGTAACCATCATGGGACACGTTGACCATGGTAAAACAACCCTCTTGGATACCTTGCGTAACTCTCGCGTAGCTACAGGTGAAGCAGGTGGTATTACTCAGCACATCGGTGCTTACCAGATCGAGGAAAGTGGCAAGAAGATTACTTTCTTGGATACGCCTGGACACGCGGCCTTTACTTCTATGCGGGCCCGTGGTGCCTCTGTCACGGATATCACTATCCTGGTCGTAGCGGCTGATGACGGTGTTATGCCGCAAACGATTGAAGCTATCAACCACTCCAAGGCGGCTGATGTCCCAATCATCGTAGCCATCAACAAGATTGATAAGCCGGGAGCGAATCCTGAACGTGTGATTGGTGAATTGGCTGAGCATGGTGTCATGTCAACAGCTTGGGGCGGAGATTCTGAATTTGTTGAAATCTCAGCGAAATTCAATCAAAATATCGACAGCTTGTTGGAAACAGTCCTCTTGGTGGCTGAAATTCAAGAGCTCAAGGCAGATCCGACTGTTCGAGCGATTGGTACAGTCATTGAAGCCCGTTTGGATAAAGGAAAAGGTGCTGTCGCAACCCTTCTGGTTCAGCAGGGAACTCTGAATGTGCAGGATCCAATCGTTGTTGGTAATACCTTCGGTCGGGTTCGGGCTATGACCAATGACTTGGGCCGTCGTGTTAAGGTGGCAGGACCATCTACACCGGTTTCTATCACTGGTCTCAATGAAACTCCGATGGCTGGTGACCACTTTGCGGTTTATGAAGATGAAAAAGCTGCGCGTGCAGCTGGTGAAGAACGTGCCAAACGTGCCCTTCTCAAACAGCGTCAAGCTACTCACCGCGTTAGTCTGGAAAATCTCTTTGATACCCTCAAAGCTGGTGAAGTTAAGTCTGTTAATGTTATCATCAAGGCTGATGTGCAAGGTTCTGTAGAAGCCCTGTCTGCTTCTCTGCAGAAGATTGAAGTGGAAGGCGTTAAGATTACCATCGTCCACTCAGCGGTTGGTGCTATCAATGAATCTGACGTGACACTGGCGGAAGCTTCAAATGCCTTCATCATCGGATTTAACGTTCGTCCTACATCTCAAGCTCGCCAGCAGGCAGAAACTGATGATGTCGAAATCCGTCTCCACAGCATTATCTACAAGGTTATCGAAGAAATGGAAGATGCCATGAAGGGAATGCTGGACCCAGAATACGAAGAAAAAATCATCGGGGAAGCTCTTATCCGCGAGACCTTCAAGGTTTCCAAGGTTGGTACTATCGGTGGATTTATGGTTATCAACGGTAAAGTTACCCGTGATTCCAAGGTTCGCGTTATCCGTGATGGCGTCGTGATTTACGATGGTGAGCTTGCCAGCCTCAAGCACTTCAAGGATGATGTTAAGGAAGTTACTAACGGCCGCGAAGGTGGACTCATGATTGATGGCTACAATGACATCCAAGTAGATGACACGATTGAAGCCTATATCATGGAAGAAATTAAGAAATAAGATAAGAAGTAGGTGAAAAACTCGCAGTGAAATCATATTTGGTGGAAGTTGATACTTCTAGTTTCACATCTTTTTCACAAAGAGTTTAAAACGAATCTTACTCAACTAAAACAAAACATATAAGCTAGGCTAGGCCTAGCTTATATTGCAGAAAAGAAAAATTAGAAAGGAAATCTCATGGCAAATAATTTTCGTACAGACCGTGTGGGCATGGAAATCAAGCGCGAAGTCAATGAAATCTTGCAGAAGAAAGTTCGTGACCCGCGGGTGCAGGGAGTGACCATTACTGATGTCCAAATGCTGGGCGACCTATCCATGGCCAAGGTCTACTACACGATTATGAGCAATCTGGCCTCTGACAATCAAAAAGCTCAGACCGGTCTGGAAAAAGCGACCGGTACCATCAAGCGAGAGCTGGGCCACAATCTGAAGATGTACAAGATTCCAGATTTGACCTTTGTCAAGGACGAATCCATCGAGTATGGCAATAAGATCGACCAGATGCTGCGCGATTTAGATAAAAAGTAAAGCAGAAACTCAGCTGTCATGGCTGGGTTTTCTTGTTTTTTAATTTAATATAACAATTTTTCGCAAAAATAGGTATATACCATTTACAAATAAAAAAGAAAGAGTTATAATATAGTCAAGAAAACTCAGAGATTCAAAAGCGGGAGTTAGAAAATAGCTAGAGTAATAAGCTAGATTTATCACAGAATTCCGTTTTGAATGGCCGAGAATATAGAATTCAAGAACAAGGGAGGCAGTCTTATGCCTACATATATCAAAGCAGATCAATTTTTCTATCCTCAGGGAATCCGTCAGGGCGGTTATTTAGAGCTGATTGACGGCAAGTTTGGCAAGTTGGTGCAGTCTGTTCCGCAGGATGCAGAAGTCATAGACTACAGCGGCTACTCAATTGCACCAGGTCTGGTGGATACTCATATTCACGGCTTCGGCGGTGTTGATGTCATGGACAATAACATCGAAGGAACTCTTCATACCATGAGTGAGGGTCTCTTGACTACCGGTGTGACCAGCTTTTTACCAACAACCCTGACTTCATCCTATGAGCGCCTCTTAGCAGTCACTGAAAATATCGGTGCTCGCTATCAAGAAGCCAGCGGGGCCAAGATTCGCGGTCTCTATTTTGAAGGGCCTTACTTCACCGAGAAGTATAAGGGTGCCCAAAACCCTGCCTATATGAAAGATCCTAGCATGGATGAGTTTCGTGCTTGGCAGAAGGCCGCAAATGGCTTGCTCAATAAGATAGCTCTCGCGCCAGAACGTGATGGCGTAGAGGAATTTGTCCGCACGCTGACTGATGAAGGCGTGACCGTTGCTCTGGGGCATTCTAACGCAACCTTTGACCAAGCTAAGATGGCAGTAGAAGCTGGTGCTAGCGTCTGGGTGCATGCTTACAATGGTATGCGGGGCTTGACCCACCGGGAGCTGGGCATGGTTGGTGCCATGTATGAGTTGCCCCACACCTATGCAGAACTGATTTGTGACGGCCACCATGTGGACCCTAAGGCTTGTGACATCTTGCTCAAGCAGAAGGGACATGAAAATATTGCTCTCATTACTGACTGTATGACCGCAGGAGGTCTTGAAGATGGTGACTACATGCTGGGAGAATTTCCAGTGGTTGTGGCCGAAGGAACAGCTCGGCTCAAGTCAACGGGCAATCTAGCTGGCTCTATCCTCAAGCTCAAGGACGGATTGAAAAATGTGGTCAAATGGGGTATTGCCAATCCTCATCAGGCGGTTATGATGGCTAGCCTGATTCCAGCAAAATCAGTCCATATTGATGATGTCTGCGGACAGATCAAGGAAGGCTACGATGCTGACTTTATCGTTTTAGATAAAGATTTAGAGCTGGTAGCTACTTATCTTGATGGTCAAGAACGATTCCATGTATGAGAACCGCAGGTATTTTAAATTAGTCTCCTTATATTTTTCAGGAAGAGCAGGGAAACCTGTTCTTTTTGATTGGCGGACAACTTGATAGCCTTTGTCTAGATTTGAATTGCTTTCTTAGGCGTGATATAATGAGACTATAATGTGAACAGGAGTAGGCTATGAAACGAATTGATGCGAAATTTTTGATAATGGGGCTTGTTTTACTGCTGGCGGGACTGATCTTTGGGCGAATCTTAATCCTTGTCGCAGGAGTTGCTTTCATTATCTATAGCTTTTTCAGTAAAGGTATGGAGCCGACTAAGGAAAATATCTTTAAACCCAAGCCAATACTGAAGAAAAAGGAAAAGAAGTGAGCAGTTCTACTCTTGTGAACACTATAGCAGCTGCCTTGCTGAAGGCAGTAGATGGAACTTGTAAAGGAGACATGAGATGAGAGAATATCTTTTGAACAATGGTGTTGGCATTCCGGTGCTGGGCTTCGGTACTTGGAAGGCTCAGGATGGCGAAGAAGCTTATCAAGCAACATTAGCCGCTCTCAAGGCAGGCTATCGGCATATTGATACGGCAGCCATCTATAAGAACGAAGAGAGTGTCGGACGGGCAATCAAGGATAGCGGCATTCCGCGGGAGGAGCTCTTCATCACGACCAAGCTTTGGAATGACATTCATACTTATGAGGAGGCTCAAGAGGCTTTTGCGGCCTCAATGGAGCGGTTGGGACTGGACTATCTGGACCTCTACCTCATCCACTGGCCTAATCCCAAACCCCTGAGGGAAAACGATGCTTGGAAAAAGCGCAATGCCGAAGTCTGGCGGGCTATGGAAGATCTTTATAATCTCGGCAAGATTCGAGCGATTGGCGTCAGCAATTTCTTGCCTCATCACTTAGAAGCCTTGCTTGAAACAGTGCGCATGACTCCTGCTGTCAATCAAATCCGCCTGGCTCCAGGTGTCTATCAGACAGAGGCGGTGAACTTCTGCCGTGAGCATGAGATTTTACTGGAAGCTTGGGGACCATTTGGCCAAGGTGAGCTCTTCCAAAATCCAGCTGTGCAGGCTGTGGCAGACAAGTATGGCAAGACCATTGCCCAAATCGCTCTAGCTTGGAGCTTGCAGGAAGGCTTCCTGCCCCTGCCTAAGTCGGTCACTCCGAGCCGGATTGCCAGCAATCTAGACTGCTTTGACATCGAGCTAGATGCTGCTGATATGGAACTTCTGAAGAGTTTATCAGTTGAATCTGGGGCACCAGATCCGGATGGGATGGATTTTTAGGATAATGTTGGAAATAGATAGTAACCTCTTGGTCTATTGAGTGCAAGAGGTTTTTGGTATTTTTGAAATGTTAAGTTTTTATTAGCATCTAAGTGTTATAAAAATAATAATTATAACTGTAATGATTTTATATGACAAGATTTAATTCAGTTTAATTTACGATTGATTAAATTAATAAATTCTGTTTTCATATTTAAAATTGAGTTTTAGAAGATTAATCTATTTTAAACTGTTAAAGAAATTTTAAAAATGCTATAATTTCTGGTATGTTGAGGAAATTTTTTCAAAAACTCTAGGAGATACTAATAATGGATGAATTAATTAACAAAATCAATAAATTTAGAGACGATCGAGATTGGCGTAAATTTCATAATGAAAAAGATTTGGCTATATCTATTTTACTAGAGGCAAGTGAACTTTTGGAACTATTTCAGTGGAAGCAGTCTGAGGAAGTCACCAGTAAATCATTGGAAAGGATTAAAGAGGAACTAGCTGATGTTTTAATTTATAGTTTTATGTTGGCTGATAATTTACAACTTGATGTAAATAAGATTATTGAGGATAAACTTATTTCTAATAACATGAAGTATCCAGTTAACCTGAGTAAAGGTAATAACAAAAAATACACTGATTTGGAGAAATAATGGTAAAAATACAGAGTCCAATTGTAAGAGAAATAGAGTATGCAAGCAACTCACTGGTGAAACTTAAAAATCAACTTAGTCTTAGTAAAAATAAAAATGATTTTAAATTTTTATTTGATTATCCGGTAGTTTATATTGTTAACGATGAGAAGAAAAATCAATTTAGTGTATACATAGGAGAAACAACTGATATAATTCGGCGAACTAGTCAACACTTAATTGACGATATAAAAAAAGAGAATAGAGRTGATTGGAGAGATTTTGCAACATCTTCGACAACGAAGATGTTTGTAATTGGTCACAATCATTTTAATAAGTCGTTAACTCTAGACATAGAAAATCGTTTAATGCTTTATTTATCAAGTGTCGACAATGTTACCAGAGTACAAAATAGAAGAGGAAATCCTCAAAATGAATATTATAYATCCGATGAACTTGATGATATTTTTACTAAAATTTGGCGATCTTTAAATAGAAAAAATGAATACCTGTTTCCAGCTGAAAGTATAGTTAGGAATTCTGCAATATTTAAATCTTCTCCTTTTCATAAATTAACTCAGGAGCAAGTAAAAGCAAAAGATAAGATTATTTTTAAAATTACCTCTGCACTTGGTAGTGAAGATCACGGAACATTGATTTTAGTAAAAGGTGAAGCTGGAGCAGGTAAAACTGTTTTGATGAGTTCTTTGGTAGATGATTTATTAAATTCTGATGATACAAAGTTTATTAGAGAGCATAATTCTATAAATTTGATTGTAAACCATGAGGATCAGTYGAGTGTGTATAAAGAAATTGAGAAAAAACTTGACTGGAATAGTGGCTCCAAACTTGAGGTTGCGATGAAACCTACTCAATTTTTAAATAGACTCAGAAAAGAAAGAATTGATGCAGGTATAGTTATTGTTGATGAAGGACATTTGCTTTTGACTTCAAAAAATCAAGCGTATCATGGGGGAAATCATTTAAAAGATTTATTGGAAAAATCTAAAGTAGTAGTTCTAGTGTATGATGAAAATCAAATAATGAATAAATCACAAGTGTGGATTGATGATTCATTCGCAACATTACAATTAGAAGCTATACAAAATGATAATTATATCGAGTTGAATAATCAAATGAGAATCAAAGCTAGTGAAAGTACTATAAAATGGATTAGAGATAWCATTGATAATAGGGTCCTTGGTAAACTAACAAAAGATTCTGGATATGAGATTAAAATTTTTGATTCGGCAAAAGAACTCCAGGATGCAATCAAATTTAAAGATGAAAATCAAAATTTGGGTATTTCAAGATTGATTGCTACCTATGATTGGGACTATAGTAGTCAATCAAAACCCGGAAATAAAGAATTTTGGTGTGTAGAAATTAATGGTTGGTCTTGTCCTTGGAATAGGGAATTACCTAGAGATAAAAAATACTCAAAATTATCTTGGATAGAACAGCCGCAAACAATTGATGAAATAGGCTCTACTTTTACAGTTCAGGGATTTGACTTAAATTATGCAGGTGTTATTATTGGACCTTCTGTAAAATATCGGAATGGCAAAGTTATTTATGATATTTCTGAAAGTAAAAATAAGGGCGCTGTTCAAAATCGTAAACTAGAGAATGGCGAAAAAGTAAATTATGGTGAAAGACTGTTGCGAAATGAATTAAATGTTTTGTTGWCTAGAGGTGTAAATGGTTTATATATTTATGCTGTTGATGAAGCATTAAATAATGCTCTAAAGAACTCCGTAAAATAAAAAAACAAAAAATTATTATACCTTTGATTAAATATCTTCTTTAATACCAGCATTCCAACGACTGTCATCATTCTCAAGAAAGACCGGACGAACCGCGATGTTTTCTTCATTGATGCGTCTAGGGAGTTTGACAAGGGTAAGAACCAGAATATCATGACGGATGCTCATATTGATAATATTTTGGAAGCCTATAAGTCTCGTGAGGAGATAGATAAGTTTGCCCACCTGGCAAGTTATGAGGAAATCGTCGAAAATGACTATAATCTCAATATTCCTCGCTACGTAGATACTTTTGAGGAAGAAGAAGTCGAGCCATTGACTGAGATTGTGACTAAGATTAATCGTACTAATAAGGAGATTGCCAGCAAAACAGCTGAACTTGTAAACATGCTGGGCCAGCTCACAGGCACAACGTCTGAAGCTCAGGAAGAACTAGAGAAGTTTTTGGCTGAATTTGAGAAATAATATCTAAAGAAATATCCTACCACAAACCAATCAAACTGGTGCATTCTGCGCTAGTTCTGATTGGTTTTTCTTATTTCCGGATTTTAAACTGTATTTATTCTGTATTTCAAATAAATAGAGACTTGAAACTTTATTATATAGCTATTTTTTATTATAACGTTCGTTTTTATTACGTTTTTGTTACATTTGTTAGGAGTGTATGAATTGTCAGAAAATTTTTATTATAATATGGTTTATAAATAAAGTAAGGAGACTTCTATGCAAAGACAACGTTTTTCACTCCGTAAATACAAGTTCGGTTTGGCTTCTATTCTGCTGGGGACTGCTCTGGTTTTTGGTGCTGGACAGGCTCGGGCAGATGAGCAGGCAACAGCTAGTTCGTCAGGGCAAGGTCAGCCGATTGCCGCTGTGGTATCAGCGACTGAGTCTGCTTCTCAATCATCTACACCTGAGAGTCAGCCAGCAACTCAAGCACCTGTGGAGAAAGCAGCACCAGCTTCTTCTGAATCGGCTGCTTCAAGTACAGAGCAGGCAAGCCAGCCTTCTACGGCAGAGGCTAAGGAAGCAGCTGCAGCTCCTGTAGAGAAAGGAGCGCCTTCTTCATCCGAACAGGCTTCTTCAAGTGCTGAGAAGGTAACTCAGCCATCTACCACAGAGACCAAGCCAACAGCTCCAGCTAGTCCGACAGCAGAGTCTCCGTCAGCCGCAGATTCAGAAAAGCCTGCTGCTAATCCTGATGCAGTAGCAGAGTCACCAACTTCTCGCGATGCTAAGCCAAGCAGCATCAGTACCAATGAGATTATTAAGGTTCCTCAAACCTGGTCTCAAGGCTACAAAGGTCAAGGCCGTGTGGTAGCCATTATCGACTCAGGTCTGTATGTCCATCACGAGGTTCTGAAGATTTCTGATCCGTCAAAGGCCAAGTATCAGACAGAGGCGGCTTTGGAAGAGGCTAAGAAAAAGGCCGGTATTGACTACGGGAAATGGTACAACAACAAGGTTGTCTATGCCTATAACTATATCGACGGTGATGACAATGTCAAGGAAAAGAACAGTTACTCACATGGTATGCACGTCACAGGGATTACAGCGGGAAATCCCAACAAGAAAGCTCCTAATGACGAGTATGTCTATGGTGTTGCGCCAGAAGCACAAGTTATGTTTATGAGGGTTTTCTCAGACCGTCAACGCACAACCAGCGACGCTATCTATATCAAAGCTATTGATGATGCAGTAGCTTTGGGAGCTGATACCATCAATATGAGTCTGGGCTCAGCAACAGGTTCAACGGTTGATGTCAGCCCTAGTCTGCAGGCCGCTATTGAGCGCGCTCGGGCTAAGGGAGTGAGTGTGATCATTGCGGCGGGTAATGACAACACCTTCGGAAGTGAATACTCTAAACCGCTGGTTGAAAATCCAGACTATGGTCTGGTTGGCAGTCCTTCAACAGCAGAAAGCTCTATCTCAGTCGCTTCTGTCAATAACACTGTTCTGACAGAGGAAGTCATGGAAGTTCGTGGTCTGGAAAAGAACGATAAGCTTTTGAACGGTCATTTCAGCTACTCCATGGGCGAGACAAATGCAACCTTTGAAAAGGGCAAAGAATATGAGTATGTCCATGTTGGTCTTGGCCGTGAAGAAGACTTTGCTGGTAAAGATTTGACAGGTAAGCTGGCTCTTATCCAGCGTGGTTCCTTTACCTTTGCTGAAAAGGTTAGAAATGCCATCAGCCATGGTGCTATTGGTGCTCTGATCTACAATAATGTTGACGGAGCTAACCTGACTATGAGCCTGGACAGTGAATCTAAAAAGGTTCCGTCAGCCTTTATCAGTAAGGAATATGGAGAGGCTTTAGCAGCTGGTAATTACAAGGCGGTCTTTAATGGTCTTAAGGTCAATCGGCCGCATCCAGGAGCAGGTAGTCTGTCTGACTTCTCTAGTTGGGGTGTAACGACAGATGGTTTGCTCAAGCCAGATGTGACAGCGCCAGGTGGCGATATTTACTCTTCGCTTAATGACAATACCTATGGCTCTATGAAGGGAACCAGTATGGCTACGCCTCATGTGGCTGGTGTAGCGGCCCTGGTCAAGGAATATCTGCTTCAGCACTATCCAGATTTAACACCTGCCCAGAATGCCGATTTGGTCAAAGCCCTCATCATGTCAACAGCTAAGCTGCACGTCAACAAAGAAACTGGTGTCTACACCTCTCCGCGTCAGCAGGGTGCTGGTATCGTGGATACGGCAGCGGCTATTTCTACTGGCCTCTATGTGACAGGAGATAACCAATATCCTAGTGTTTCCTTGGGCAATGTCCAAGACAGTTTCACTTTTGATGTTACGGTTCATAATATCACTGATAAGGACCGGACGCTGAAGATGATTGTCAATACCAATACGGATGCGGTTAAGGATGGCTACTTTACTCTGACACCTCGCAAATTAACTGAAACAGTCTGGCCAGAAGTTACTGTCAAGGCTCACAGCAGCCAGAAAGTGACGGTCAAGGTAAATACTGCTAAGTTTGCGGAAGAGTTGATCAAGCAGATGCCGAATGGCTATTTCCTAGAAGGCTTTGTCCGCTTTGTTGATCCAGCGGATGACGGCGATGTGGTTAGTCTGCCATTCATGGGCTTCCGCGGGCAATTCCAAGATCTGCCAGCTGTAGAAAGACCAATCTATGATCTAGTCCAAGAAGGTAAGTCAGGCTTCTATTACCCAGTACCAGAGGACAAGAGTATCCTGTCTGATGACAATGTCTCTTCCCTTGTGACAGAGTCAAATGATACACTCTACTCTACCGGTCGAACAGCTGCTCGCAGCTCAATTGTACTGGGAACTGCAGAAAATGCGGATGGTAAGCATGTGCTGCAGCTGGGAGCGGATGGCAAGATTCGTCTGGCCTTCTCACCTAATGGTGATGGCAATCAGGACAGCATCCAGTATCGGACAGTTCTCTATCGCAATATCAATAATCTGACAGCTAGTGTCTATACGGCAGATGATACGGACTATCGCTTCCCAATCTGGCAGAGCAGCACGATTAGAGAAGGCCGCAAGAACTATTATAGTGGTCAGTCAGACAATCCTAAGTCCTACCTACTAGAAGATACATACTGGGATGGTCGTGACAGCAAGGGTGATAAGTTGGAGGACGGCCTCTATACCTATGTGGTTCGCTATACGCCAGATGTACCAGGTGCTAAAGAGCAGCAGATTAGCTTTAAGCTGCAGATTGATACGCAGAAGCCTTTGATTAGTTCAGGCTATATAAGTACCAAGGATGGTGCGGAAACCTTTACGGCTCGTAAGCCAAAAGATGTCGGCAACGGCGGTATTTTGAGAGAACAGGTCTTCTATCTGCAAGCAGATGAAAAAGGGAAAGAGACCTATAAAGCCGTGGATGATTTTGGCATTGAGCGTGATTACGAGCGTCGAGTTTACATCTCAGCCAATGCAGATGGCAGCTACACCTTGCCAAAAGGAGTGGACAAGTCTAAGATTTTCTATGTGGTAGAGGACTATGCAGGCAACCGTGATGCCATAGCTCTGTCAGAGCTGGTCAGTGCTGAAAATGATGGTCGTATCCGTGTCGCTCTGGTAGATGCTAATACGCATCAAGATGTATCGTCGACCTTTGTCTATCGGATCAAGGATAGCAAGGGCAAGTATGTCGAACTGGACAAGGGCAAGAAAATCAACGCTCTGCCATTTGGCCGCTATACAGCAGAGATCTTTACTTATGATAAGGATGGGCTTCGTTTCTACAGCGATCTGACTCAGGAGTTTGAGCTGACAGCCCAAGATAGCTTTAAGACGATTGAGTTTCTAGTCAAGAAGCTAGTCTTTGCACCAGTCAGCGTTGCCTTTGATCAAGCTGTTCCGAAGAATACCCAAGTGGTTCTCAAGAATAATAATGGCGATGCTTATACGCTTCCAGCAGAACTGTTTGGCAAGCATGCTTTCGGAAGATCCGTAGCGGCTGGATTCTACTCTGTCTTTGTCAACCTCCCGACGGGCTATGAGCTCTGGGAAAATGAGCCGACTGTTGAGGTCAAAGAAGGTAAGAATAATCTGCTGAAGCTGGGAGTTATCGTCAAGTCGGGCTTGCTGGCAGCTGTTAATCAGCAGTCTAGTCTGGTCGGCACTGCTCAGTATTACAATGCTTCTGCAGCGAAGCGCACAGCCTACGACCAAGCATATCAAGCAGCCAAGGAAGCTTTGACAAGCAAACTGACCCAAACGCAAGTCGATGCCGTAAGAGCAAAACTAGAAACAGCATCTGCTGATCTAGACGGCAAGGACTCTGATATTGCTGCGGTTAAAGCGGCAGTAGAGGCTTATGCAGCTACTACTAAGACAGGGGCTTATGCCAATGCTAAGGATAGGACTCGCCGTGCTTATGACAAGGCATTCCAAGCAGTTGCTCTGCTCTTGGTGCAGGACAAGGTGACCCAGGAGCAAATAGATACAGCCCTAGCTCAGCTGACTACTGCAGAGAAGAAGCTGGATGGCAAGGCGACTAACTTTACTAATCTCAAGAAGCTAGTCGATGATGAGGTGCATTACCAAGCTATCAGCAATAAGTTTATCTATGCGACTGACGCGGTGAAGTCGGCTTATCTAGAAGCTTATGCACAGGCTAAGGAAGTTTTGGCTAATCCAGGTGCCAGTCAGGAAGATGTCAAAGAAGCCATTGCCAACCTCAGAGTAGCCAAGAGAAAACTTGATGGCAGAAAGCCAAGAGTAGTCAGACCGAAAAAACCTAAACAAGTTTAATTGGTTTTCAATTCAGTTAGAAATCCCTTAAGTTGAAACTTGAGGGATTTTTCGATAAGTATTTTACATTGGCCCTATTTTCTGCTATAATCTTTTTTAGAAAGAAATCTCATTGTCTACTTTTTAGCGAGTTCGGGATGGTGTGAGCCGGATAGGGAAGCAGTGCAGATGGCGCTTTCGGTTATAATCTCAAAAGTAATGAAGTAATAAATTAGGGTGGAACCGCGTCTTGACGCCCCTAGGTGAATAACCTAGGAGTGTCGGATGTGGTTCTTTTGCGTACTGAGTCTATTGTTCGAAAGAAAGGAGATTCGTGGAGAACCTTTACCTTGTAAAAGACGAGAACCAATTAGCAGCTTTTCGAGATTTCGTCGCAAAGAATTCCGCAAAGTTGCAGGCTTATCTAACATTTTTAAAAGACGAGTTTGCGGTTTATGACTTGCCGCAAGCCATCATTTGGTCCGATTTTGATTCTGCTACGCGGATCATTCGGGAAATTCCTGTACCAGCCTATACAAATGATAGGCGGATGGTTATGACTCCCGAATTGACGGTTTGGAAAGATGTGTATCTCCTTCAGTTGGAGAATTACGAGACCTCTCACCAAACTCGAGCAATAGAAAGCCATTATCAGTCTTTGTCTGAAAATTCTCTCTTACAGATTGTGGGCCATGAGTTGGCTCATTGGTCAGAACATTTTTCAGATGATTTTGATGGATACGGTGCCTATATCTGGTTTGAAGAAGGGATGGTTGAGTATATTAGCCGCAAGTATTTCTTTACAGATGAGGAATTTCGAGCAGAAAAAGCTTGTAATCAGTCTCTCGTAAAGCTCTTTCAGAAAAAGCACGGTTGGCACTCATTGAATGATTTCGGCACTTCGACTTATCAAGGGAATTATGCTAGTATTTTTTACGAATACTGGCGCAGTTTTTTGACAGTTGACAAGTTAGTAGAAAATCTAGGCAACATACAAGCGGTCTTTGATTCTTATCATCGTTGGACGAATACAGATAAAACACTTCCCTTGTTGGATTGGTTCATAGAACAGAAAATAATAGACAAAGAGATATAAACAAACTAAAGGAGTAACTAATGTCCAAGAAACTTCCCTTTCACCTCGCCAAAGTCAATTGCGAACCTAAAGGTTCGATTGACTGACGACAACCGCTATGGGCGGTTTGTCTAGGCGATGTACTAGCTTTTCAAAAGGGAAATAATCGTTCCCTTTTGAACGCTTCGCAAGAAATCAAAATAAACTAAAGGAGTAAAAAATGTCTAAGAAATTAACCTTTCAGGAAATTATCCTGACTCTACAACAGTTCTGGAATGACCAGGGCTGTATGCTCATGCAGGCTTATGATAATGAGAAGGGAGCGGGAACGATGAGCCCCTACACTTTCCTGCGTGCCATTGGTCCTGAACCATGGAATGCGGCCTATGTAGAGCCGTCTCGTCGGCCAGCAGATGGTCGTTATGGGGAAAATCCCAACCGTCTTTATCAGCACCATCAATTTCAGGTGGTTATGAAGCCATCTCCAAGCAATATCCAAGAACTTTACTTGCAGTCTTTGGAGCTCTTGGGGATTAATCCGCTGGAGCACGACATCCGCTTTGTTGAGGATAACTGGGAAAATCCGTCAACTGGCTCTGCTGGTCTGGGCTGGGAAGTTTGGCTGGATGGAATGGAAATCACGCAGTTCACTTACTTCCAGCAGGTCGGAGGTCTGCCAACTCACCCGGTGACTGCTGAGGTGACTTATGGTCTGGAGCGTCTGGCTTCTTATATCCAAGAAGTGGACTCTGTCTATGACATTGAGTGGGCTGATGGCGTTAAGTACGGCGAAATTTTCACTCATCCTGAGTATGAGCATTCCAAGTACAGCTTTGAGGTCAGCGATCAAGACTTGCTCTTGGGGAATTTTGAGAAGTTTGAGGCGGAGGCTAAGCGCTGTCTGGACGAGCATCTGGTACACCCAGCCTATGACTATGTTCTCAAATGCTCGCATACCTTTAACCTCTTGGATGCGCGTGGAGCCGTATCTGTGACAGAACGGGCTGGTTACATTGCCCGTATTCGTAATCTGGCGCGTGTCGTGGCTAAGACCTTTGTGGCTGAGCGCAAGCGTCTGGGCTATCCGCTTTTGGATGCAGAGACTCGCGAGAAACTCTTGGCAGAGGAGGGAGAATAATCATGGTAAAGAATTTATTAGTTGAATTAGGCTTGGAGGAAATGCCAGCCTATGTCGTGACACCGAGCATGAAGCAGCTGCGCGACAAGATGGGAGTCTTCCTGACAGACCATCGTCTGACCTTTGAGAAAATTGAAATGTTCTCCACACCGCGTCGTTTGGCGGTACGCGTGGTTGGCTTGGCGGACAAGCAGTCTGATCTGACCGAAGATTTCAAAGGTCCTTCTAAGAAAATTGCTCTGGATGCTGATGGCAACTTTACCAAGGCTGCAGAAGGCTTTGTCCGTGGCAAGGGCTTGACGGTTGAGGATATTACTTTCCGTGAAATTAAGGGCGAAGAATACGTCTATGTGACTAAGGAAGAAATCGGCCGCCCTGTAGAAGAAATCATCCCAGCAGTGACAGAAGTTTTGCAAGCCCTGACCTTCCCTGTCAGCATGCACTGGGCCAACAACACCTTTGAATACATTCGCCCGGTCCACACCTTGACTGTGCTCTTAGATGAGCAGGCCTTTGATTTGGAATTCTTGGACATCAAGAGCGGACGTACTAGTCGAGGACACCGTTTCTTGGGCAAAGAAACGGAGATTGCTTCAGCGGATTCCTATGAAGATGATCTACGGGCTCAGTTTGTCATTGCCAGTCCTCTTGAGCGGGGAGATATGATTGTCGAGCAGATTCGAGCACTAGAAGAGGAGCACGGGGTTTCTATCGAGATTGACGAAGACTTGCTCAATGAAGTTCTGAATCTGGTAGAATATCCAACTGCTTTCCTAGGTAATTTTGATGCTAAATACTTAGAGGTGCCAGAAGAAGTCTTGGTAACTTCCATGAAAGAGCACCAGCGTTACTTTGTTGTGCGCGATAGTGAAGGCAAGCTTTTGCCACACTTTATCTCTGTCCGTAACGGAAATGCAGAGCATCTGGGAAATGTCATCAAGGGAAATGAGAAAGTCTTGGTGGCTCGTCTGGAAGATGGGGAATTCTTCTGGCGGGAAGACCAAAAACTAGCTATTGCCGACTTGGTTGAAAAAATGAGCAATGTGACCTTCCACGAAAAGATTGGCTCTCTGGCAGAGCACATGGAGCGGACTGGCAAGATTGCTGTTCTCTTGGCGCAAGAAGCTGGATTGGATGCTGATGAGACAGCCGATTTGGCTCGTGCAGCAGCTATTTATAAGTTTGATCTGCTGACCGGCATGGTTGGTGAGTTTGACGAGCTGCAAGGTATCATGGGTGAGAAGTATGCTCTTCTGGCTGGTGAGAATGCTGCGGTGGCAGCTGCCATTCGGGAGCACTATATGCCGACTTCAGCCGATGGCGAATTACCTGATACCAAGGTCGGTGCTGTCTTGGCTCTGGCTGATAAGCTGGATACCATTCTGTCCTTCTTCTCTGTTGGACTGATTCCGAGCGGTTCCAATGACCCTTATGCTCTGCGCCGTGCGACTCAGGGTGTTGTGCGTATCTTGGATAAGTTTGGTTGGAACATTGACTTGGCTCAGCTTCTTGGTCGACTTTACGAACTCAAGTTTGATAGTCTAAGCTATGACAATCAAGAGGCGGTGCTGGACTTCTTCCGTGCCCGCATTGAGAAAATGATGGATCGCAGCATTCCAAAAGACATCGTGACGGCTGTTCTTCAAAGCACTAACTTTGTCGTACGCGATTTGGTAGAAACAGCTGCGCTCCTAGCAGAAAAAGCTCAGGAAGACAACTTCAAGTCAGCAGTCGAAAGCCTGTCTCGGGTCTTTAATCTAGCTGAGAAAGCCCAAGGGCAGACCGCTGTCAATCCAGCTCTCTTTGAAAATCAAGAGGAAAAAGACTTGGCTGCCGCCATTGAAGCAGTGGAGCTGACATCTGACTTGGCTGCCAATATGGACCAACTCTTTACACTCAGTCCAGTTATTGATGCTTTCTTTGACCATACCATGGTTATGGCTGAAGATGAGGCTGTGCGTAACAATCGCCTAGCTCTCCTGGCGTCTTTGACGGCTAAAGCGGGACAGCTGGCCCAGTTTAATCAGATTAATACCAAATAAAAGGTAAGAGAGAGGTAGAATCATGGATCCTAAAAAAATTGAACGTATCAATGAACTGGCTAAAAAGAAAAAAGCTGAAGGTCTAACTGCTGAGGAAAAAGTGGAACAAGCCAAGCTTCGTGAAGAGTACATCGAAGGCTACCGTCGTTCTGTTCGCCATCACATCGAAGGCATTAAGATTGTTGATGAGGATGGCAATGATGTGACGCCTGAAAAATTGCGTCAAGTTCAGCGCGAGAAAGGCCTTCACGGCCGTAGTCTGGATGACCCAGAGTCTTAAGTAAAAATATAAAAAAATCCCTCGCTAGGAAGCTAGAAAGTTCCTGTCGAGGGATTCTTTTATTCTTGTTTATGTTTTTTCAAAATGCGGAGAGCTACATAGATGCAGCTAATGATGATTGCTACATCCAGCCAGAAAATCCAAGGCTCCGTGATACGGAAAAAGAAATAAGCAGCGATGGCAATAATGAGGGACAGAATCCCTAAATCAATTTTTTCTTTGAGATTGAGTCTCATAGGTCTTCTTCCTCCTTTTTTTGTGCTTGACGAATCTTTCCTTTGGCAATGAAATGCATAATCAGTCCAAATCCAAGGCCTGCAGCTAATCCAGTTATAATGAGTTTAGGCTGAAGCAGAACTTGTAGGATATCTTTCTTTTCCATGACAGCTATCATGATGCCAAAGAGAGGGTAAAAGAGCAGCCAATAGGAGAAACCTGCTTTGAGACCAGCATGTTTCATAGCTTTTTCTTCTTTTTCATCCTGAAGTCCTAGCTCTAGGTCATCAATTCCTTTGCGCCGTGCTTGAATGACTATATAGACACAGAAGCCGAGGATAAGGATTTCCAGCAGGATTGGATAGGCAACAGCGATAATTTTGGGCCAGCGAAAGGCTAGGGGAAAGGCGATGGCATTGCCAAAAATCAGAATAAAGAAAAGCCAGATAAAGCCTATATTTCCTAGATGCTCAGCCTGTTGGCGTTTTTGCTCGTCCAGAGGTCCAGTAATACCGTAAAATCGTTTGATCATCTTGTCTGAGAATGTTTCTTTTTTCATGTTTGTGTCCTTTCTAGCTTGAGTCGAGGGATTATTCGCTCTGTTCAGTATGGTGTTTGCGTGATTTGAAGTAGAAACTGATAAAAACACCTAAAATGCTAGCGACCAAGGCTGTTTTCAGGATTCGATCAGCTTGTAAAAAGAGAGTGAAAAAGTCTTGCTTGAGAGTGACTGCTTCTATAAGGCTAAAGATAGGATGGAAAGTTAATCCAACGAAGAGAGCAATCTTAAGACCAGGATATTGAAGCTTGCGCTTTTCTTTTTCACTCATTAGTTCCAAATCCAAATCTGCCAGGTSCTCTTYCTCAGACCTGAAGTAAATGATACCAGCTATTATAAAGGTAAGAAGCTCTATAATAATGGGGTAAATTCGAGCATCTAAGCCTGGATAGATATCGGCTAGCATGAAAGCTAGGAAATTACCAACTTGCAAAATCAAGAAAAGCCAAATAAAGCCTATATTTCCTAAGTGCTCAGCCTGTTGACGTTTTTGCTCGTCCAAAGGTCCAGTAATGCCGTAAAATCGTTTGATCATCTTGTCTGAGAATGTTTCTTTTTTCATGTTTGAGTCCTTTCTTTAGGTATGAAATTTGCTGCAGGGAAAAATTCTTAGTCCTCTGATTCTTCATCTGTCAGCTGAGGTTCCCAAAAGAGGGCGTTTAGGTCAGTATCCAGCGCTCTAGCCAGATTGATACAGAGCTCGAGGGTGGGGTTGTATTTGTTGTTTTCAATCATATTGATAGTTTGCCGCGATACCCCGATAGACTTGGCCAACTCTAGCTGAGACATCTTTTTTTCTTTTCGAAATTCTTTGACACGATTCATTACACCCTTCCTTTCTAATTCTATAACTGATAACTTCCAGTAAGTTTGTCAGTTATATTTGACTTTTATTTTATGCTAGTATAATACTTTTTAGAAAAAGTGTCAAGTATATCTGACAAAAAATTTTAAAAAGGATTTCATCCGCTTACTTTTTCTTTTAAATTTTTTTTTGCTTTTGAATGTGATATAATAAGTAAGATATGACAAACGAATTTCATCACATTACGGTTCTTCTTCATGAAACGGTTGACCAGTTGGCAGTTAAGCCTGACGGCATCTATGTTGATGCGACCCTTGGGGGCGCTGGTCACAGCGAATATCTTTTGAGCCAGCTCGGAGACGAAGGGCATCTCTATGCCTTCGATCAGGACCAGACAGCTATTGACAATGCTAAAAAGCGCTTGGCTCCATATGTAGAGCGGGGGATGGTGACCTTTATCAAGGACAATTTCCGCCACCTCAAGAGCCGTTTGCAAGAAGCCGGTGTGGAAGAAATTGATGGGATTTGTTATGATTTAGGCGTTTCCAGCCCTCAGCTGGATCAGCGTGAGCGTGGTTTTTCCTATAAACAGGATGCACCTTTGGATATGCGTATGAACCGCGAGGCAGCCTTGACAGCTTTTGAGGTTGTCAATCATTATAGTTATCAGGATTTAGTACGAATCTTTTTTAAATACGGCGAAGACAAGTTTTCTAAGCAGATTGCTCGCAAGATTGAGCAGGCTAGAAGTATCAAGCCTATTGAAACAACGACAGAACTGGCTGAAATTATCAAGTCGGCCAAGCCAGCTAAGGAGCTGAAGAAGAAAGGCCATCCAGCCAAGCAGATTTTTCAGGCTATTCGGATTGAGGTCAATGATGAGCTGGGAGCGGCGGATGAGTCTATTCAGCAGGCCATTGATCTGCTGGCGGTGGACGGCCGGATTGCGGTCATTACTTTTCATTCGCTGGAAGATCGTCTGACCAAGCAGCTTTTCAAGGAGGCGTCAACAGTGGATGTTCCCAAGGGCTTGCCCTTTATACCTGATGAACTGCAGCCTAAGCTGGAGCTGGTCAGCCGCAAACCAATTTTACCAAGCAAAGAAGAATTAGAAAGCAATAACCGGGCTCATTCCGCCAAACTGCGTGTGGCCCGTAAGATACACAAGTGAGGAAGAAATGTCAGAAAAAAGACCAAACCCGCTTCAAGATCAGATGAGAAAATTTTCCCGAGTTGAGAAGGCCTTTTACGGATCTATCGTTTTGACTGCCATTATTTTAGCGGTCAGCATCGTCTTTATGCAGACCAAGCTATTGCAGGTGGATCGGGATTTGACGGAAGTCAATACACAGATTGAAGCGGAGCAGACAGAGTTGGCCGACATCAAGCAGGAAGTCAATGAACTGACCCGCTATGAAAGGTTGTCTCAGTTAGCCAGCTCTCAGGATATGAAACTCCAGAAGGGAAATCGTAAAACAGTGAGTTCAACGGATGAAGAATAGAATTTTTGAAAAAATTAAAAAATACGCCCTGAAAAATAGGCAAACCCCTGAATACAATCGGCGGCAAGTGGGAAAGAGCATGAGTATCTTAGCTATCTTTCTCTTTTTCGTTTTCTTGATTAATTTTGCCATTATTATTGGAACAGACCAGAAGTTCGGGGTTAATCTATCAAAGGGTGCAGAAGTAGTCCATCAAAAGACGGTCACAGTCGCTGCCCGGCGTGGAACGATTTATGACCGAAATGGAGTTCCCATTGCAGAGGATGCCACGACTTATAATGTTTATGCCATTATTGACAAGAGTTACAAGTCAGCTACCGGCAAGATTCTCTATGTAGAAGAATCCCAGTACGATAAGGTGGCAGAGATTTTCAATCAATACCTAGAGCTGGATAAGGACTACGTCAAAACCCAGCTGTCTCAGAAAAATCTCAAGCAGGTTTCCTTCGGGGCCCAGGGCAATGGCATTACCTACAGTAATATGAATGCCATGCGGGAAGCCTTTGAAGCTGCTGGTATTGAAGGGATTGACTTTACTACTAGTCCCAACCGCAGTTATAGTAACGGTGTCTTTGCCTCCCAGTTTATCGGTCTTGCCCAGCTGCAGGAGGATAAGGAAGGTAATAAGACGCTAAAAGGGACTTCTGGCATGGAGCAGGCACTGGATAGGATTCTTGCTGGTCAGAATGGAATTGTGACCTACGAAAAAGACCGAAATGGTAATGTTGTCCCTGGGTCGGAAAAGGTCTCTGTACAGGCAGAGGATGGCAAGGACGTCTATACAACGCTGTCGGCTGATTTGCAAACCTACCTAGAAACGCGGATGAACGCCTTTCAGGAAAAAGTCAAAGGTAAGTTTGTCAATGCGACCTTGGTCAGTGCCAAGACTGGCGAAATCCTAGCCACTTCTCAACGGCCGACCTATAATGCCGATACCAAGGAAGGCTTGAATGAGAAAAATCTGGGCAACTGGAACACCATGCTCTATCAAGGTCAGTATGAGCCTGGATCTACTATGAAGGTTATGACTCTAGCTTCAGCTATTGATAATGGCAGCTTTAATCCTAACGATACCTATGACAGTAGAGAATACAAAGTTATGGATGCGACCATTCGGGACTGGAATGTCAACATGGGGATTTCAGAAGGGGAAACCCTGACCTTTGCCCAAGGATTTACCTATTCCAGTAACGTTGGTATGACTATTTTGGAACAGAAGATGGGCAATGACAAGTGGCTGGACTACTTGAGTAAGTTTAAGTTTGGTCTGCCGACCCGCTTTGGGATGGGGAATGAAACCTATGGCTCCCTGCCAGGTGATAACTATGTTACGATTGCCATGAGCTCTTTCGGCCAAGGGATTGGTGTGACCCAGGTGCAGATGCTACGTGCCTTCTCATCTGTTGCCAATGATGGCGTCATGGTAGAGCCTAAGTTTATCAATGCCATCCATGATCCTAAAACCAATACAGCTCGTAAGACTGCGACGGAAATTATTGGAAATCCTGTCTCAGAAAAAGCAGCTCAAACCACTCGGGATTATATGGTTCAGGTCGGAACAGACCCCTACAAAGGAACCCTGAATGTCGGTGGAGAACCCGTCATTCAAGTGGCCGGTCAGAATGTCGCTGTCAAGTCAGGGACCGCTCAGATCGCTTCTGAAAATGGTTATCTAGAGGGCGAGAACGACTATATCTATTCAGTTGTTGCCATGACCCCGGCAGAAAATCCGGAATTTATCATGTATGTGACAGTTCAGCAGCCTGAGGAAAAATTCCAGCCTATATTCTGGCAGGAAGTGGTCAATCCGGTCTTGGAAGAAGCTGTCGCTCTCAAAGACAGTCTTAATCTGACGACAGAGACAACTCCAGCTCTTGAAACAGTCACTGAAGAAACCAGCTATAAAATGCCATCACTGGAAGAACTGACCAAGCAACTAGGTCTGAAACATCAAGTCAGTCCTGGCGGTCTGGCAGATGAATTGCGCCGCAACCTCGTCCAGCCAATTGTGCTGGGAACAGGTGGCAAGATTAAAAAAGTATCTGTCAAAGAGGGCAAAAATCTCAAGGCCAACCAGCAGGTTTTGATCTTGTCAGATGATTTAGACAGTCTGCCTGATATGTACGGCTGGACCAAGGCCAATGTCGAACGTTTTGCGAAGTGGCAGGACATCGAAGTCACTTTCAAAGGAGAGGGATCCAAGGTCGTCAAGCAGAGCGAGAAGACCAATACTTCGCTGAAAAATCTCAAGAAAATAACAATTACAATGGGAGACTAATATGCTTATTGCTCTTATTGCAGGAATCGTAACTTTTATCCTAACTATCATCGGCATTCCTGCCTTTATTCGTTTTTACCATAAGGCTCGTATCACAGGCCAACAGATGCACGAAGATGTTAAGCAGCATCAGGCCAAGGCCGGAACACCAACCATGGGTGGTACTGTCTTTCTTTTGACATCTGTTCTGGCCAGCTTTGTTATCGGTCTGTTTTCGCATCAGCTGTCCAACGGCCTCATCATGATTCTTTTTATCTTGGTTCTGTATGGCGTTGTCGGCTTTTTGGATGATTTCCTTAAGGTGTTTCGTAAGATCAACGAGGGTCTAAATCCCAAGCAGAAACTGTTTTTGCAGCTGGTTGGCGGAGTTGTCTTTTACTTCTTTTATAATCAGCACGGTGCAGGTGACCAGCTGAATATCTTCACCGTTCCTGTCCAGATAGGCTTCCTCTATGTCTTTTTCGTCCTTTTTTGGCTGATTGGCTTTTCCAATGCTGTCAATCTGACGGATGGAATTGATGGTTTGGCCAGCATTTCGGTGGTCATTAGCTTGGTAGCCTATGCTGTGATTGCTGTTGAGCAGAAGCGTTTTGATATTCTGATTGTCATCATTAGCATGATTGGCGGCTTGCTAGGCTTCTTTGTCTTCAACCATAAGCCCGCTAAAATCTTCATGGGAGATGTAGGAAGCTTGGCTTTGGGCGGTATGCTGGCTGCTATCTCCATTTCCCTTCATCAAGAGTGGACTTTGCTCTTGATTGGTATCGTCTATGTATTTGAAACGACCTCAGTCATGATGCAGGTGACTTACTTCAAGCTGACCGGCGGCAAGCGGATTTTCCGGATGACCCCGGTTCATCACCACTTTGAGCTGGGAGGCCTAACTGGCCACGGCAAGGAGTGGAGCGAGTGGAAGGTCGATTTCTTCTTCTGGGGAATCGGTATCGTGGGCAGTCTTTTGACCCTAGCTATCTTATATCTATAGCAAGAAGCGAGTCTCTGGCTCGCTTTTTTGCTTCTTAGATTTGAGGATAAGCAGGATGGTCAATTTTTTGGTATAATAGTTAGGATAATAGAATAGAGGACAAGATGAAATTTACAGAATTTAAGTTTAAAGATTATATTCAGGAAGCGCTCAGGGATTTGAACTTCGTTGAAGCGACTCCAGTCCAAGAGAAGCTGATTCCAGTGGTATTGTCAGGTCGGGATTTGGTCGGTGAGTCCAAGACAGGCTCTGGGAAGACCCACACATTTTTGCTGCCGATCTTTCAAATGCTGGATGAGGAAGCAGACAGCGTGCAGGCTCTTATTACAGCCCCAAGTCGGGAGCTGGCAGCACAGATTTATCAGGCGGCTCGTCAGTTGGCTAGCTTTTCTGAAAAAGAGATTCGGGTGGCCAATTATGTCGGCGGGACTGACAAAGCTCGTCAGATTGGGAAGTTAGAGTCTAGTCAGCCTCATATCGTCATCGGAACCCCTGGGCGGATTTATGACCTGGTAGAGTCTGGCGATTTGGCTATTCACAAGGCCAAGACCTTTGTCGTTGACGAGGCAGATATGACACTGGACATGGGCTTTTTGGCGACGGTTGATAAGATTGCAGGCCGGCTGCCAAAAGACCTGCAGTTTCTCGTTTTTTCAGCGACCATTCCGCAGAAGCTCCAGCCTTTTTTGAAAAAATACCTATCTAATCCAGTGATTGAGCAGATTAAGACCAAGACGGTCATTGCGGACACCATTGAAAACTGGCTCCTATCAACCAAGGGACGAGACAAGAATGCTCAGATTTATCAAATCAGTCAGCTTCTGCAGCCTTATCTGGCCATGATTTTCGTCAATACCAAGACGAGGGCAGATGAACTGCACAGCTATCTGACAGCTCAAGGGCTCAAAGTTGCTAAAATTCATGGAGATATTGCTCCGCGGGAGCGCAAGCGCATCATGAATCAGGTCAAGAATCTGGATTTTGAGTACATTGTCGCTACTGACTTGGCAGCGCGGGGGATTGATATCGAAGGTGTCAGCCATGTTATCAACGATGCCATTCCTCAGGACTTGTCTTTCTTTGTCCATAGGGTAGGCCGAACCGGCCGTAATGGTCTTCCTGGTACAGCCATTACTCTCTACCAGCCGAGCGACGACTCAGATATTCGGGAGCTGGAAAAGATGGGGATCAAATTCACTCCCAAGATGATAAAGGATGACGAGTTTCAGGATACCTATGACCGAGACCGTCGGGCCAATCGGGAAAAGAGCCGGGAGAAGCTGGACACGGAAATGCTGGGGCTGGTCAAGAAGAAAAAGAAAAAAATCAAGCCAGGCTACAAGAAAAAAATTCAGTGGGCTGTTAACGAAAAGCGCCGCAAGACCAAGCGAGCAGAGAATCGTGCACGTGGCCGGGCAGAGCGTAAGGCTAAGCGCCAAACCTTTTAGTGATATACTTTTCTTATCGCTGTGATAAGAAAAATATATTAGTCTTTATGAGATAGATATGATAGACTAGTGAAACTAGTCTATTTTTATATTGGGTTTAGTGTGGCTTATTTGATATTTAGGAACACGAGATTTGCATTAGCTACTCATGTTTTGACTGCTAAAAGACAGTAAAAGCGAAGCAAATTCTTTGTTTTGTTCCAGAATTGTGTTAAAATATTTCATTATCAAGAAAAGGAAGTAATAATGGTGGTTACAACTTATCTTCTGACAATTGGTTGGTATGAGGAATTCCTCAAGTTCATTCCAGATGGTAAATTATTTAGTTTAAGGGCTGTTTTTGAGGCTATTCCCGGCATTTTGCAAAATTTGCCAATCACCCTTCTTTTGACAGCGGGTGGTGCAGTCTTTGGTATTCTGCTTGCCATGGTTTTTGCTATCGTCAAGATTAATCGAGTCAAAGTCCTGTATCCGATTCAGGCTTTCTTTGTCAGTTTTCTGAGAGGAACGCCGCTGCTGGTCCAGCTCATGCTGACCTATTTTGGGATTCCTTTATTGCTCAAGGCTATCAATCAAAAGTATGGCACAAGTTTTAATATCAATGATATTCCAGCGTCTGTCTTTGCGATTGTTGCTTTTGCTTTCAACGAAGCGGCTTATGCCAGTGAGACCATCCGGGCAGCAATCTTGTCCGTAGATCCGGGAGAAATCGAGGCTGCTCGCAGCTTAGGAATGACCAACAAGCAGGTTTATATGCGTGTCATTATCCCCAATGCAGCAGTAGTAGCGACGCCTAGTCTGATTAATTCCCTGATTGGTTTGACTAAGGGGACTTCTCTGGCCTTTAGTGCCGGTGTAGTGGAAATTTTTGCCAAGGCGCAGGCTATCGCGGGGGCAGACTACCGTTACTTTGAGCGTTTTATCTCGGTGTCGCTGATTTATTGGGCGGTCAATATTCTCATTGAGCAGCTTGGCCGCTGGATCGAAAAGATGATGGATATCAAGCAGCCGGATAAATTTGAATCGCTTCAGCAAGCAGAAGGAGAAGGAATCTGATGATTAATATTTCACATTTAAGTAAGACTTTTTCAGGTCAAAAGGTTCTGGATGATCTCAGTTTGGACATTAAAAAAGGCGAAGTGGTAGCTTTGATTGGCTCTTCAGGTGCTGGGAAATCAACCTTCCTCCGCAGCCTCAACTATCTGGAACAGCCAGACAGCGGAAAAATTACTATTGACGGCTTTAAAGTAGATTTTTCAAGTATTTCCAAAGATGAGATCTTGTTGCTGCGCCGCAAGCTAGCCATGGTCTTTCAGCAGTTTAATCTCTTTTCCCGCCGGACGGCTCTGGAAAATGTCAAGGAAGGTCTGCTGGTAGTTAAGAAACTGTCAGACCAAGAAGCGACTAAGATAGCCAAGGAAGAATTAGCAAAAGTTGGCTTGTCAGACCGAGAAAATCACTATCCTAGACATTTGTCAGGCGGTCAGAAGCAGCGGGTTGCCTTAGCAAGGGCTTTGGCTATGAATCCAGATGTTCTTTTGCTAGACGAGCCGACCTCAGCCTTGGATCCCGAGTTGGTCGGAGAAGTAGAGAAATCAATCGCTGATGCAGCCAAGTCTGGCCAGACCATGATTCTGGTCAGTCATGATATGTCCTTTGTCGCTCAGGTTGCGGATAGAGTACTCTTTTTGGACAAGGGGAAAATCATAGAGTCTGGGACACCAGATGAAATTATTCATCATCCAAAGGAAGAAAGAACCAAGGAATTTTTTGCTAGTTACAAACGGACCTATATTTGATATAATAGAGACAGTGAAGGCTCAGTTGGCTAGACCAGCTGAGTTTGTTTTCAGTCTTAGCATACTCTGGAGCAGACTTTCTTGTCTAGTGGGTGTTTTATGGTGACGGCTAGATTTGGATTTGTTCCCTTTCTTTGTACTATGAGGCTGATTGACCTTTGAGGAGTTGACATGTTAGATCAAATATTTGCACTTTATATCGAGAGCCTGCTTTATACAGCAGTCGGTGTAGGGATCATTGCGGGTTTATGGATTGGGCTGCGGATGATTCGCCGCAAGGACAAGACAGCTAAGGAGCGCCAGAGCCATCTGTATGATGTCCTTTTGATTGTCATTATGACGATTCCAGTCCTGTCTTTTGCGACGTTGGGCCTGCTCATTGTCCTAAAAGCTTAAATGCTTGTAAAACTGTAGAAAAGTTGTTAGAATAATTCTAGTTACAACAAGGAGAAAGAAAAGTTATGTACGATACAATTATTATTGGAGCTGGGCCTGCCGGCATGACAGCTGCCCTCTATGCAGCCCGCAGTAACCTAAAAGTTGCCCTGCTGGAGCGTGGTATTCCTGGTGGTCAGATGAACAATACTGCTGACATTGAAAACTATCCAGGCTATGCTAATATCAGCGGTCCTGAGCTAGCAGAGAAAATGTTTGAACCTCTTGAGAATCTGGGGGTTGAACATCTATTTGGCCTAGTAGAGAAAATTGAAGACCGAGGTGATTTCAAGGAAATCATCACAGAGGATGAGCGTTTTGAAACTAAAACAGTTATCATTGCTTCTGGTGCCAATCATCGTCATCTGGGTGTTCCTGGTGAGGAAGACTACAACAGTCGCGGGGTTTCCTACTGTGCGGTCTGTGATGGTGCCTTCTTCCGTGATGAAGACCTACTGGTTGTCGGTGGTGGCGACTCGGCGGTAGAGGAAGCTATTTTCCTGACGCGCTTTGCAAAAAGTGTGACCATTGTTCACCGTCGCGATGAGCTGCGAGCACAAAAAGTGCTGCAGGATCGTGCCTTTGCCAACGAAAAGATTCGCTTTGTCTGGGATTCTGTGGTGGAAAGTATCCATGGTGATGAGCGTAAAGTGACTGGCGTAACCTTCAAGAATGTCAAGACAGGTAAGCTTGGTCAGGCAGAGTTTGGCGGCATCTTTATCTATGTCGGTCTAGATCCGGTTAGTGAAT
Organism: Streptococcus sanguinis; assembly: GCF_020729765.1. GTDB lineage: Bacteria > Bacillota > Bacilli > Lactobacillales > Streptococcaceae > Streptococcus > Streptococcus sanguinis_Q. The sequence goes on from NZ_JAJEPD010000069.1 coordinate 65,465, forward strand.
TTGCTGCGGACTTGGGTATCACTGATGAGGCTGGCTGGATCCTGACGGACCATCAGATGAAAACGTCAGTAGCAGGCATTTACGCTGTTGGTGATGTTCGCCAGAAAGACCTGCGCCAGATTACGACGGCTGTTGGCGATGGTGCCATTGCCAGTCAGGAAGTCTACAAATATCTTACAGAGCAAGCATAAAAATATAAGCTAAGCAAGTATGTCTATTCAAGTGAGTTGACAGGATTTGCTTAGCTTTTTTGGAATTATGATATAATAAAAGGTATCTAGCATAAAGGAGCAAGAAGATGTACCCAGATGATAGTTTAACGCTGCACACTGATTTGTACCAAATCAACATGATGCAGGTTTATTTCAAGCAAAATATTCACAACAAGCATGCAGTTTTTGAAGTTTTTTTTCGTAAGAATCCTTTTAATAACGGCTACGCAGTCTTTGCGGGCTTGGAAAGAATTATTTCCTATCTCAATAATCTGACATTCAGCCAGAGCGATTTAGATTATTTGCAATCCTTGGGCTATCACGGAGAGTTTCTGGATTATTTGCGGAATCTCAAGATGAGCCTGACCGTAAGGTCTGTTCAGGAAGGCGATTTGGTTTTTGCCAATGAACCAATCGTGCAGGTGGAAGGTCCTCTAGCTCAGTGTCAGCTGGTTGAGACTGCCCTGCTCAATATCGTTAATTTTCAGACCCTGATTGCCACCAAGGCAGCTCGTATCCGCTCTGTTATTGAGAATGAGCCTCTGATGGAGTTCGGTACGCGCCGGGCCCAGGAAATGGATGCTGCTATATGGGGGACTAGGGCAGCGGTGATTGGTGGAGCTAACGGAACCAGTAATGTCCGAGCTGGCAAGCTCTTTGATATTCCAGTCTTGGGAACGCATGCTCATGCTCTCGTTCAAGTCTATGGAAATGATTATGAGGCCTTTAAAGCTTATGCTGAGACTCATCATAACTGTGTTTTCCTAGTAGATACCTACGATACATTGCGCCTAGGTGTTCCGGCAGCCATTCGGGTGGCGCGTGAGCTAGGAGACAAGATTAAGTTTCTGGGTGTCCGCATCGATTCGGGAGACCTTGCCTATATTTCTAAGAAAGTTCGGCAGCAATTAGATGAAGCTGGCTTCCCTGACGCTAAGATTTATGCGTCCAATGATCTGGATGAAAATACCATTCTCAACTTGAAAATGCAAAAGGCTAAGATTGATGTCTGGGGCGTGGGGACCAAGCTCATTACAGCCTATGACCAGCCGGCTTTAGGAGCAGTTTATAAGATTGTTGCTATTGAAGATGAGACTGGAGAATTGCGCAATACCATCAAGCTGTCCAATAATGCCGAAAAAGTTTCTACCCCAGGCAAGAAGCAGGTTTGGCGCATTACCAGCCGCGAAAAAGGGAAGTCTGAGGGTGACTACATTACCTATGATGGCATTGATGTCAATGGCTTGGAAGAGCTGGAAATGTTCCATCCAACCTATACCTACATTAATAAGACAATTAAGGATTTTGATGCTGTACCGCTTTTGGTGGAGATTTTCCAAGAAGGGAATTTGGTCTATAATCAGCCGAGCCTTACCGAAATTCAAGCCTATGCCCGTAAGGAATTTGATAAACTTTGGGACGAGTACAAACGAGTTCTCAATCCACAGGATTATCCAGTTGACCTGGCTAGAGATATTTGGCAGGATAAGATGGATTTGATTGACCAGATGCGTAAGAAAGCCTACCAGACAGGAGCAGAAAAATGAGCCTACAAGAAGAAATTATCGCTCAACTGGGCGTCAAACCAGTGATTGACCCAGAGGAAGAAATCCGCAAGTCGGTCGACTTTCTCAAGGCTTATCTAAGAAAGCATCCTTATTTGAAAAGCTATGTTCTGGGAATTTCTGGCGGTCAGGATTCAACCTTGGCTGGCCGCTTAGCTCAGCTGGCTGTAGAGGAAATGCGGGCTGAAACTAGAGATGATAGCTATCGCTTTATCGCAGTTCGTTTGCCTTACGGTGTTCAAGCCGATGAAGATGATGCGCAAAAGGCTCTGGCTTTTATCCAGCCTGATGTCAGTCTGACAGTCAATATCAAGGAATCTGCTGATGCTATGACAAAGGCTGTGGAGGCAACGGGTGTCAAAGTCTCTGATTTTAACAAGGGCAATATCAAGGCCCGCAGCCGTATGATTGCTCAGTATGCTTTGGCTGGTTCGTACAGCGCGGCTGTCATTGGGACCGATCACGCAGCAGAAAATGTCACGGCCTTTTTCACCAAGTTTGGGGATGGCGGAGCAGATATCTTACCGCTTTACCGTCTCAATAAGCGTCAAGGCAAGCAGCTTTTGGCCACCTTAGGAGCGGAACCGGCCCTTTATGAAAAGGTGCCGACAGCTGACTTGGAAGAAGAAAAACCTGGAATTGCTGATGAAGTCGCTCTGGGCGTGACCTACAATGAAATTGACGACTACCTCGAAGGCAAGTCTGTTTCAGCCCAAGCTCAAGAAACTATCGAATCTTGGTGGTATAAAGGTCAGCACAAACGGCATTTGCCAATTACAATTTTTGACGAATTTTGGAAGTGAAAATCTCTATCGAATCTTTTTAGTCTGAGCCAAGAAATGAGGAAGCTATGAAAAAGATAGGTACACAGTTCATTGAAACCAAACATCTTTTGCTAAGACCTTTTCTGGAATCGGATGCTCAAGCTATGTATGACAACTGGGCTTCTCGTCCGGATAATTTGTTGCACGTGACCTGGGATGCTCACGAGAGTCCTGAAGTCACCCGACAGTCTATTGCTCGCTGGATTGAGAATTATCAAAACATGGATTTTTACAAGTGGGCCATCTGCCTGAAAGAAAATCCAGAACATGTGCTTGGTGATATTAGTGTGGTGGACATGAATGAGACAGTCAATGCTTGCGAGGTCGGTTATATTTTAAGTAAAGACTATTGGGGGCAGGAGCTGATGACAGAAGCTTTGAAAGCTGTTTTAATCTATCTCTTGCAAGACGCAGGATTCAATCGTGTCACAGCAAAATTTGTAACAGCCAATCCAGCTTCGGGGCGTGTTATGGCTAAAGCTGGAATGAGCTACGAAGGTACCTTCCGTCAGGCTGTATTTCATAAAGGACAAGTCAAAGATTTTTCCGTCTATGGAATCCTAAGATCCGATTTAGAAAAAGGCTAGGACTCTTTTGTCCAGCCTTTTTACTTGCGCTCCTTTTTTAAAGTTCTATAATAGATGTATAATGACAAGGAGGATTCTATGCATTCGTTAGAACAAGATTTTACAGATAAGCTGTATGCTGCTTATGAGGCCAATCCCAAATTTGCGGCAATGGAAAATGCCATCAGCCATAATGGTCTTTTGACTTCCTTAGAGAAGCGAAGCGCTGCCGTGGAAAACACACCTGTCTTTTCGCTGGACCTCACTAAGGACAAGGTTAGCGACCAGAAAGCTTCTGGACGCTGTTGGATGTTTGCAGCTCTTAATACCTTCCGCCACAAGATGATTGCTGGTTTCCAACTGGAGGATTTTGAGCTATCTCAAGCCCATACCTTCTTTTGGGATAAATATGAAAAATCCAACTGGTTCTTAGAGCAGGTGATTGCGACGGCTGACCAAGAATTGACTAGCCGTAAGGTCAAGTTTCTCTTAGATACGCCTCAGCAGGATGGTGGTCAATGGGATATGGTCGTGGCGCTTTTTGAGAAATACGGCGTCGTGCCTAAGTCAGTCTATCCAGAGTCAATTTCTTCCAGCAACAGCCGTGAACTCAATCAGATTCTCAATAAACTCCTGCGCCAGGATGCACAGATTTTGCGAGAATTAAGAGCGGAAGGGGCAGAATCGTCAGAACTTCAGGCCAAGAAAGAAGAACTTCTTCAGGAAGTCTTTAACTTCCTAGCTATGAATTTAGGCTTGCCGCCTCGCCAGTTTGACTTTTCTTATCGAGATAAGGACAATCATTTCCACAGTGAGAGCGGCTTGACACCTCTGACTTTCTATCAAAAATATGTCGATCTTAAGCTAGATGACTATGTCTCTATCATCAATGCGCCGACTGCAGACAAGCCTTATGGTAGGTCCTATACAGTTGAGATGCTGGGCAATGTCGTTGGCAGCAAGCCAGTCCGTTATTTGAATGTTGAAATGGATCGACTAAAAGAGCTGGCTATTGCGCAAATGCAGGCTGGTGAGACCGTTTGGTTTGGCTCGGATGTAGGTCAGTCTAGCAATCGCAAGGCAGGTGTTATGGCAGAAGGGATACACGATTTCACTGCTAGCATGGATATTCGACTAACTCAGGACAAGGCAGGTCGCTTGGACTATAGCGAAAGCCTCATGACCCACGCCATGGTCTTGACAGGAGTGGACTTGGATGAAAATGGCAAGGCTAAGAAATGGAAGGTCGAAAACTCCTGGGGTGAAAAGGTTGGTAACAAGGGCTATTTCGTAGCTAGTGACGCTTGGATGGACGAGTATACCTATCAAATCGTCGTCCGAAAGGAGTTTCTGACAGCTGCAGAATTAGCTGCTTATGAAGCAGAGCCACTTGTCCTAGCTCCGTGGGATCCTATGGGGGCTTTGGCAAAGTAAGCTTTGATGAGAGAATAAGAAAAGAGTAAGAATTTTTCATTCTTACTCTTTTAGTTTGTATATAATCTTCGTCACTCTAGTCATCTCCACCGTTACCGGAAGAGGAGTCATTGTGGTTAGAAGAGCTATTGTTTGAATCGCCAGAATGCTCACTGGAAGCTGATGTGTCAGAGCTGGCTTCTGTACTGTAACTGCTATAGCTAGAATAGTTATAGTACTGCTGGTTATTGTAGTAACGGTTGTAGCCAGTACCACTATTGAGATAGACATAAGAGCCACTGCGGTAGAGACCATCTGGCATTTCCCAATCTTCTGAAGCAGAGCCGTCTTGAGCTAGGTAAAGCATCATTTCACGGTAGACATCTGTCGCAACCTTAACTCCGTCATCAAGGATTGGTGTCAGACGGTTAGAGTAGCCAGTCCAAACAGCCATTGAATACTTAGGCGTGTAACCAACGAAGAGCTCGTCTGGTGTGACAATGCTAGAGTAGTAGTAAGGCTTGGTCAGCTTAGCTAATTCATCATCAGCATAGTTGGAGGTTCCGGTCTTACCGGCCTGATAAACCCCAGAAATAGCAGCGTTTGTACCTGTACCAGACTGCAAGACTGTTTTCATCATATCGGTCATCATGTAGGCTGTCGTTTCCTTCATAGCCTTGGAACCGTTGTTGGAGAAGGTCTTCTCCGTTCCGTCACTGAAGACGACACGATTGACATACTGAGGTTTGTAGTAAGTGCCACCATTGGCAAAAGCAGCATAGGCAGCAGCCATTTTTTCACTGCTGGCTCCGTATTCGTTGCCAGATTTGCTGGTATTACTTGAAAAGGCATTAACATAGAACATTTCAGGATAGTTAATCCCAATACGATTTAGGAACTTGAGAGACTCATCCAGACCAACGGCTTCCAGCGTTTTCACGGCAGGAACGTTCCGGGATTCCTGAATTGCGTATTGAATCGTCATTCCGCCATAATATTTCTTATCCCAGTTGTAGACTGGTGTGCTGGAATACGGGAAGTTATATGGAGCATCCGTGATAGGCGCAGCAGTTGAGGTATAGACTTCATTTTCCAGAGCTGGAGCATAATCGGTGATTGGCTTCATTGTTGAACCGAAGTCACGGTTGGTTTCAACAGCTTGGTTGGTACCAAAGGATACGTTGGTAGACTGGTTACGAGAACCAAGTTGGGCAATGACTTTACCAGTTTGCACATCCATAACAGTAGACGCAACCTGCATTTCGTCATCTGGATAAGCTACATAGTCTCCTGTGTTGTAAATATCCCAGAGTTTCTTTTGGGCATCAGTGTTGACATTTGTATAGACTTCCATACCAGTTGTCAGGACATTGTAGCCAGTCTCTTCTTCTACTTGTTCAATTACTTCCTTAAGATAATTGTCCATGTAAGCAGGATAGCTAGTGGAAGCTTTCAGACTTTGAAGTCCGTCGGTTACAGGGGTATTCTTGGCTTGCTCATACTGTTCATCTGTGATGTACTTGAGATCATGCATCTCACGAAGTACCAGATTACGGCGGTTGGTCGCAGCCTCTGGATGGGTGTAAGGGTCGTATTGGTTAGGTGCCTGAGGCATACCTGCCAGCAGAGCTGTTTGGTGTAAGCTCAAGTCTTTTAGGTCCTTGCCATAGTAGCTTCGGGCTGCTGTCTGCATACCGTAGTTACTGTTAGACATGTAGACTTTGTTGACATAATAGGTCAAGATTTGCTGCTTGGTTGCTTTCCTCTCAAGCTGAGCAGCCAACCAAGCTTCTTGAATTTTACGTGAAAGGGTCGCGTCCGAGGAAGAAGTTGAGAAATAGGACAGCTTAATCAACTGCTGGGTCAGAGTTGATCCCCCTTGGCGACCTCCGCGGATGTTGCTAACAAGGGCACCTGCAATCCGAATAAAGTCTACCCCGCGGTGATTGAAGAAGCGATGGTCTTCAATGGCGACAATAGCGTTGACCAAATCCGTAGGTATTTCACTTGTTTCAGCATTGACCCGCTTTTCAGCGCCTAGGTCAGCAATCAAATTGTTATTGCTGTCAAAAATCTTACTGGATGTGGTCGCGATGAGGTCTTTTTCAGAAAGCTTAGGAGCCTTGACCGCATAGTAGGTAAATACCAAACAGCCGATCACGAATCCAATCATAAGCAGGGTTATAAGTGCACTTGCAAGATATTTTAAAGCCTGCATAAGAGTTTGTTTATTCATTTATAATACCACCTAGTAGTTTTTGTTCGATAATTTCAAGATAAGGGATGCTGGGAAGCTGCTGCATTTCAATCGGATAACCATGCTCTTGAATGTAGGTTAAGGGCATGGACTTCCCTCCCTTGTCAATCTTGTAAAACTCAATTAAATAAGAAGCGGGAAGTAGGTAAGTCTCCCTTAAGCTGGAAAAATGCAGTAAGACAAAACAGATGCCCTTTTGCTCAAGGACTGCCTCCATATGCTCAATCTGATGCGAATGAAAATTTTTCATGGGCATCGATTTTTTCTGTCGGGTTTCCTTGGCTTCAAAGTCAATATAATGGCCCTTGTAGACACCAGAATAGTCTGTTGTGGAAGCTTGCCGAAAGTAAGCCTCTACAATCTTGGCTCGGCTACGGTGCGGATAATCAACCTTGACAATCTGAATGGGGGTAGGCTTTTTATGGATTACAGCGAGTCCTCTGCTTAGATAGTAGCTGTTGGATTCGTTGATCATCTTTTCAAAAGACATCCCACGATTGGCAAAGTTAATCATGCCGGGAACTGGCCTGTTGATACTGCTTTTTGCCTTTAGCTTATGCGGATAGTTGACCATAAAACTCCTTATTGGTACAATAGCATCACTCTATTATACCACAAAAAACTTTTTTAAGGGAGAATAAATGACCAGTCTATTAATAACAGGCTACAAAGCCTTTGAAATCGGCATTTCGACGGAAAAAGATATGAGAATAAACATCATAAAAGAAGCCGCTAAGAGGGACTTAATCCGTTTTTTGGAAGATGGAGTAGATTGGCTGGTTTTTATGGGCAATCTGGGCTTCGAGTCTTGGGTTTTGGATCTAGCTAATGAATTGAAAAAAGACTATGAATTTCAGACGGCAACCATCTTTCTCTTTGAGAATCAAGGTGAAAATTGGAACGAAGCCAATCAGGCAAAATTAGCTGCTTTTAAACAAACCGATTTTGTTAAGTATGCTTATCCGACCTACCAAAATCCAAGTCAGTTTCGTGATTACAATCAATTCGTCATTCAAAATACAGATGGTGCCTACCTCTTTTACGATGAAGAACAGGAGACAAAATTGAAATATCTTTACCAAGAAATGAAAAAACAAGAACAATATTTTATCAAAAAATTAACATTTGATGACCTGAATGAAGTGGCTGAAAATTTTTCGGGAAATTAGATGATAAATCTTGATTTTTATTAGGCATTTTGTTTATAATTGAATATGATAAACTAGATTGGAGAGAGAAGATGGCAAGTATTATTTTTACAGCAAAAGATATTTTTGATCAGGATTTTAAACGCGAAGTACGCGGCTATAGTAAGTCCGAAGTGGATGAGTTTTTGGATGATATTATCAAGGATTATGAGACTTATGCAGCCTTGGTAAAGGAGCTGCGTGAGGAAAATCGCCGTCTCAAGGAAGAGTTAGCTGCGAAGCCAGTTGAAAAAGCACCAGTTCAGCCGGCGCAGCCTGTCCAATCAACACAAGCGACTCAGTCAACTGCAGAAAGCTTCCCTCAGATGACTTCTGCGACTAACTTTGATATCTTGAAACGCTTGAACCGCCTCGAAAAGGAAGTATTCGGGAAACAAATTCTGGATCGTGAATAATGGTTCTTTTAGAACAGTGCAATTTTTGGATAATCGCGTGGAAATTTTAGATTTTCATGAGGAAAGTCCATGCTAGCACTGGCTGTGATGCCGGTAGTGTTTGTGCTAGGCGAAGAAATAAGCCTAGGGACGGATTTTTCCGTTACGGCGACTGAAAGGGCTAAGTCTTTGGATATGTCTGATTAGGTCTGAAAGTGCCACAGTGACGTAGTTCTTCTGGAAACAGAAGAAGTGGAACGCGGTAAACCCCTCAAGCTAGCAACCCAAACTTTGGTCGGGGCATGGAGTGCGTGGAAGCGAACATAGCACTCTGACTGGAAACAGTAGACAGATGATTATCGAAGGAAATGGTACCTAGTCATTTCCGGAACAAAACATGGCTTACAGAAAATTGCATATAGGCTGAGGCTGGGACGTCAAGTCCTGTCCTCTTTAAATTTTATAATAGAATAGCAAGAGAGTGGCTGAGCGCTCTATTCTCTGCCAAGTTCAACTAGCTGTTGCTTCATTTGTCTTATGGATATTTCAAGTGCTGAGCTAGCTGATAAATGGCAGTGAAACCTTCTCAGCCCAAAATTTAAAAAGGGAGAGTGAGGAAAATCGGTGTGACGAAATCACGATTTTTGTCTCACCCCCTTTGTTTGTATAGATTGGAATCCATTTAAAAAGCCAATATGAAAGAAAAATTTAATTTAATTGCGACCGCAGCTGCAGGACTAGAAGCTGTCGTCGGCCGCGAAATCAGAGAGCTAGGATTTGATTGTCAGGTCGAAAATGGCCGGGTTCGCTTCGAGGGTGATGTGAGTACGATTATTCAAACCAATCTCTGGCTGCGCGCGGCCGATCGGATTAAGATTGTAGTTGGCAGTTTTCCAGCCAAGACTTTCGAAGCGCTCTTTCAGGGAGTTTTTGCTCTGGATTGGGAGAATTATCTACCGCTGGGAGTTAAATTTCCTATTTCCAAGGCCAAATGTGTCAAGTCAAAACTTCACAATGAGCCTAGTGTTCAGGCTATTTCTAAAAAGGCAGTTGTCAAGAAGCTGCAGAAGCATTATGCACGTCCGGAAGGGGTGCCCCTGCAGGAAAATGGAGCTGAGTTTAAGATAGAGGTTTCTATTCTAAAAGATGTAGCGACGGTCATGATTGATACGACAGGCTCCAGCCTCTTCAAACGTGGTTATCGGGCTGATAAAGGCGGTGCACCGATCAAGGAAAATATGGCAGCGGCCATTTTACTTCTGTCCAATTGGTATCCAGATAAGCCTTTGATTGATCCGACTTGCGGCTCTGGTACTTTTTGTATCGAGGCTGCTATGATCGGCATGAAGATGGCGCCGGGACTCCATCGTTCCTTTGCCTTTGAAGACTGGAATTGGGTGGATAAAGACCTGGTAGCACAGGCTCGCTCAACTGCACTCAGTCAGATTGATCAGACCATCCAGCTGGATATTTCTGGATCGGATATCGATGGTCGCATGGTAGAGCTAGCTCGAAAAAACGCTGAGCAAGCAGGAGTAGCAGAGCAGATTCGCTTTAAGCAGATGCGTTTGCAGGATTTGCATACAGATAAGATCAATGGTGTGATTATTTCTAATCCGCCATACGGGGAGCGCCTCCTAGACGATGAGGCTGTGACTCGTCTTTATCAGGATATGGGAGAAACCTTTGCTCCGCTCAAAACCTGGAGCAAGTTTATCCTGACTAGCGATGAAGCTTTTGAAAGCAAATACGGCAGTCAAGCCGATAAAAAACGCAAACTTTATAATGGTACTTTAAAAGTTGATTTATATCAGTATTTTGGCCAACGGGTCAAACGTCAGTTAGATTAGAAAGGATTTGCCGTGACGAAAGAAGAAAACTACTCACCGGAAGAAGAAAAGAAAGAGTCGGTCCTTGATTTTGAAGAGGCCAAGGAAATGACAGTCGGTCAAGCTACTCGTAAAAAAGAGGAGCTGGAAGCCGGTGTGAATGAAAGCGACAATGTGCTGGATAAGTACATCAAGCAGCACCGTCAGGAAATCGAAGCTGGAAAATTTGAAACCCAGAAAATCAGAAAGCTGCAGGAGCAGGAAGCGGCTCAAGCTGAGCAAGCCTCTTCTGATTTGACCGAATTCATCAAAGAAAGACGGCAAGAGGTTGAAAGTGAACAGGAGACTCCAACAGCTCAGTCGATAGGCACTGAGACAGCAAGTGAGCCAGAAGCAGCTCCAAACCCCTTAGGTTCTCGCAGTCAACGCTTAGAGCAGGAAGATGCGGTTCCTGCTGCTCCCGTTCAAAAGACATCTTACGGTCCTATTCCGGAACCGCTTGATGAGAAGGAATTACAGGTTCCTAAGACGCCTTTCTACAAGAAAAAAGCTTTCCTTTATCCAGTCTTAGGACTTTTAGGGATTGCTGTAGCGGGCACAGGGCTTTACTTTGCTCTGGGGCATAATTGGGGTCATAAGACCGTTACAAGCTCCAGCTCTTCAACATCGCAGTCCAGTAAAAAGAGCTCGTCTTCCTCTAGCTCTGATAATACTGCCAAGGATTTGAAGTCCTTTAATGATGAGTATGCTGCATTTTTCACAGATAGCAATCAGACAGCTGTCAAAAACAGTAAATTTGGCGACTTGGAAAAATTAAAAACCTTACTTGAAAAGCTAAAAGGCAGCAAAGACTATGATGCAGCCAAGAGCAAGTATGATTCCTTAGTCAAGCAGATTTCGGCTATTCAAAGTGTCAATTCGCAGTTTGATGGTGGAGTGATCACTGACGGTGTCTTGAACAAGGAAGCCAAGGCTAATACAAATGCGACCTTCTCAGATGTATCAAGTGGCAATGCTAAGCTAGATGAAGTTCTAAAGGCAGCGATTGCCCAAGGACGTAGCCAACAGGTACCAACACCAGCTCCTGCTACTGAACAGGGAGGTACAGGTGCAGGTACAAGTGGCGGTTCAAGTGCATCTGGTTCAGGGGCTTCCAGCTCTTACTCTGGCTATGGTCTTCCTAGCAACGGAGTAAATCTGCAGAGAGACCTCAGTCGTGTCCCTTATAACCAAGCAGCTATTGATGATGTTAACAATCCAGCTTGGACTTTCAATCCTGGCGTTCTAGAGAAGATTTTGCAAACTTCCCGTGAACGTGGCTATATTTCTGGTGATAACTATATCCTGGAACGCGTCAATATTATTAAAGGAAACGGCTACTATAACCTCTTCAAGCCAGACGGTACCTACCTCTTCAGTATCAACTGTAAGACAGGCTACTTCGTCGGAAATGGACCAGGTCATGCTGACTCACTTGATTTCTAGTTTGTTGATGGATTTCATTATACATGCACAAAAAAAGTTCTCGATTTCGAGAACTTTTTATTGTTTTAAATCACATGGCGTTCAAAGGCATCATCAGAGATCCCTTGGCTGAGAATGAGCTTAGCCCATTCTTTGGCTGAGAAGAGGCTATGATCCTTGTAGTTTCCGCAGGATTCAATGGTTGTTCCAGGGACATCTTCCCAGCTAGTTGACTCAGCGATTTCTTCCAGACAGGATTTGATGACCTGAGCAATCTGGCTGGAGCTGTGTTGACCCCACATAATCATATGAAAACCAGTGCGGCAGCCAAAAGGTGAGCAGTCAATCATACCATCAATGCGCTTGCGGATCAACATAGCCAGCAAATGCTCAATGGTATGCAGGCCAGCAGTTGGGATTGAATCTTCATTAGGCTGAACTAGACGGATATCAAAATTGGAAATGATGTCGCCTTTAGGGCCAGTTTCTTCTCCGATAAGGCGGACATAAGGAGCTTTGACAATGGTGTGATCCAGCTCAAAGCTTTCAACGATAACTTCTTTAGACATGGTTTCTCCTTTACAATGTAGCGAGTGCGAGAAGGTTTTTCTAGTGATATCAAGCCATAAGTTTGTCTTGTTAGGTAAGAAAAAGCCCGTCTCATTGACACCTTTTCTTCTCTGATTATAGCATAAAAATTTTTTATTTGGGAATAAAGTTTAGGTCTTAGGGGAATGAAAAGTTTGAATAATCTTGCTTATGGTTTGAAAAAGTTTTGGTGCACAGGCTTCTACAAACTTTGAAGATTTAGTCGGTAAAAATTGGACAAAAGCTTTCTTGATTTTCAAAAAATAGGTTTGTGAATTTTTTAGATTTGTGATAGAATAGTATGGAATTTTGAATTCAACAATTAAATAGATTTGGAGTAAAAACATGGACCTATTTCCTATAATTATGTCTGTTTTTGCTGCCATCATTGGTTTAGTGATTGGATATGTAAGTGTCTCGGCTAAGATGAAATCATCTAAAGAAGCTGCAGAGCTTACTCTTTTAAATGCTGAACAAGAAGCAACCAATTTACGCGGACAGGCTGAACGCGAAGCTGATTTGATTGTCAAAGAAGCCAAGCGGGAAACAAGTTCGCTTAAAAAAGAAGCACTTTTGGAGGCAAAAGAAGAAGCCAGAAAATATCGTGAACAAGTTGATGCAGAATTTAAGTCTGAACGTCAAGAGTTGAAACAAATCGAAAGCCGCTTGACAGAGCGTGCTTCGACCCTTGACCGCAAAGATGATAATTTAAGCAACAAAGAAAAGGCTTTGGAGCAAAAAGAACAAAGTCTCTCAGATAAATCTAAACACATTGATGCGCGTGAAGAACAAGTAGCGGAACTTGAAAAGCAGAAGGCAGCAGAGCTGGAGCGAGTTGCTTCGCTATCGCAGACAGAAGCGCGTGATATTATTTTGACGCAGACCGAGGACAAGCTTTCTAAAGAGATTGCGACTAGGATTCGGGATGCGGAGCAAGATATCAAAGAGCGGTCTGACAAGGTTGCGAAGAATATCTTGGTCCAAGCCATGCAGCGTATTGCCGGTGATTATGTCGCCGAGCAAACCAACTCAACGGTGCATCTGCCTGATGATAGTATGAAGGGCCGGATTATTGGTCGGGAAGGTCGCAATATTCGGACTTTTGAAAGTCTGACTGGTATTGATGTCATCATTGATGATACGCCTGAAGTAGTCACTCTCTCAGGTTTTGATCCGATTCGCCGCGAAATTGCTCGTATGACCATGGAAGCACTCTTGAAAGATGGTCGCATTCATCCAGCTCGCATCGAGGAGTTGGTTGAGAAGAATCGTCTGGAAATTGACAATCGCATCCGTGAGTGCGGGGAAGCCGCTGCTTATGAAATCGGAGCTCCTAACCTGCATCCTGATTTGATGAAAATCATGGGTCGCTTGCAGTTCCGCACTTCTTATGGTCAGAACGTCCTGCGGCACTCTATTGAGGTTGCCAAGCTTTCCGGTATCATCGCTGCTGAGCTAGGTGAAAATGCCAATTTAGCTCGCCGTGCTGGATTCCTCCATGATATTGGCAAGTCTATCGACCGTGAGGTTGAAGGCAGCCACGTGGAAATCGGGACAGAACTGGCTCGTAAGTACAAGGAGCATCCAGTTGTTGTTAATACCATTGCCAGCCACCACGGAGATGTGGAAGCAGAAAGTGTCATTGCCGTTATCGTAGCTGCAGCAGACGCACTCAGTGCTGCTCGACCAGGTGCCCGCAGTGAATCTCTGGAAAGCTATATCAAGCGTCTCCAAGATTTGGAAGAAATCGCCAATAGCTTCAAGGGAGTCAAGAACAGCTTTGCTTTACAAGCCGGCCGGGAAATCCGGATTATGGTTCAGCCGGACAAGATTAAGGACGACAAGATTACGATTTTGGCTCACGATGTTCGTGAAAAAATCGAAAACAACTTGGAATATCCGGGCAATATCAAGGTAACGGTCATCCGTGAGATGCGGGCCGTTGACTACGCAAAATAAAGAAGAAATGCAGTCTGGTAACAGATTGCTTTTTTCTTGAATGTTCTGCTGGTCTATTTGGATTTCCGTATGATTACTTGCTTATTTTTCTATTTTCTCAAAACTCTAGACACATACATTTCTTCCTATCCTCTTGAAATATTAGCCTAATTTTGTTACACTAGATAGAAAGACTGTGAAGGAGACATGATGACGGAACGAGGCTTACTAATCGTCTTTTCTGGTCCCTCTGGTGTAGGAAAAGGGACTGTTAGACGAGAAATTTTCGAAAGCACTGATAACCAATTTCAGTACTCGGTATCCATGACAACTCGTCCTCAGCGCCCAGGCGAAGTGGATGGAGTTGACTATTTCTTCCGCACTCGCGAGGAGTTTGAAGAGTTGATTCGCCAGGGCCAGATGCTGGAGTATGCAGAGTATGTTGGAAACTACTACGGGACGCCTCTGACTTATGTCAATGAAACGCTGGATAAAGGTATTGATGTCTTCTTAGAGATTGAGGTTCAGGGAGCTTTGCAAGTCAAGAAAAAAGTTCCAGATGCCGTCTTTATTTTTTTGACTCCTCCAGACTTAGAAGAACTCAAGGACCGCTTGGTTGGTCGAGGGACAGACAGTGCTGAGATTATCGCCCAGCGCATTGAAAAGGCCAAAGAAGAAATTGCCCTTATGCGCGAATATGATTATGCCATTGTCAATGATCAGGTACCGCTGGCTGCCGATCGTGTCAAGCGCGTGATTGAAGCAGAGCATTTCCGAGTAGACCGTGTTATCGGCCGTTATCAGGACATGCTTCCAAAAAATGAAACGATTATTCGATAGAAAGTTAGAAATTAGGTAGAAAATTATGATGTTAAAACCGTCTATTGACACTTTGCTGGACAAGGTTCCGTCAAAATATTCCTTGGTTATTTTAGAAGCTAAGCGTGCGCATGAGCTTGAAGCTGGAGCTCCCGCTACGCAGGAATTCAAGTCTGTCAAATCCACTCTTCGTGCTTTGGAAGAAATTGAATCCGGCAATGTCGTTATCCATCCAGATCCAGAAGGCAAGCGCGAGGCAGTTCGCCGTCGGGCAGAAGAAGAGCGCCTTCGTAAAGAAGAAGAAGAACGCAAGATTAAAGAGCAAATCGCTAAAGAAAAAGAAGAAGGTGAGAAGATTTAAGGTTGGGGATGCTCAATCTTATTTTTTCTGTAATGATGTTTAGGAAAGTGGGGTGAGAATGTGAAGCTAGCAAAGATTATTGTGGATGTTCCTCTGATGCAGACGGACAAGCCCTATAGCTATGCTATTCCAGAAGAGTTTGCAGGGATGCTGGATGCTGGCATGCGGGTCCATGTTCCTTTTGGGCAGGGAAATCGCCTGATTCAGGGGATTGTGGTCGGCTTTGATGAGATGGGAGACCGAGAAGAGCTGAAGGAGATTGCGGAAGTCCTTGATTTCAGTTCCGTGCTGACTCAGGAACAGCTCTGGCTGGCGGATGAGCTGCGCAAGTCAGTCTTTTCCTATAAGATTAGCCTTTTAAAGGCCATGCTGCCTAGTCTTCTCAACTCCAGCTATGATAAACTACTCTATCCGACGGACTTGCTGAATGATAAGGAACGCTCAGCTATCTTTGGTCAGGAGGACAGTCTTCGCTTCTCTGATTTGGACAAGAAAAGTCAGGCCAAGCTGATGCGACTGACCCAGACTGGCCGCATTCGGCTGGAGTATCAGGCGACGGACAAGAAGCATATTAAGACTGAGAAATGGTATCAGGTCAATCATACCGCTCTGCAAAATCATGACCTTCCCCGACAAGCCAAGAAAAAACAAGCATTAAAAGAAGTCTTGCTGGAGCAGCAGGATAGCCAGCTCTTGGCTGATTTGCGAGAAAACTTTTCGCGCGATATTATTAATTACTTTATCAAAGAAAATCTAATTAGCATTGAGGATAGAGAAATCAGCCGTTCTGTTGCTTATTTCCAAAAGGAGCGACAGCAGCAAAGTCTGACCTTAAATGATGAACAAGCTGCAGCGGTTGCGGCAATCACTCAGAAAATTGGTCAGAGTCATTCTCAGCCAGTTCTCTTAGAAGGGGTTACTGGCAGCGGGAAGACTGAAGTTTACCTTCAGGTCATCGCAGAGGCACTGGCCCAGGGCAAGACCGCTATCATGCTGGTTCCGGAGATTTCTCTGACTCCGCAGGTTACAGATCGCTTTATTTCTAGATTTGGCGACCAAGTTGCAATTTTGCATTCAGGTCTGTCTGACGGTGAGAAATATGATGAGTGGCGCAAGGTGGAGCGAGGAGCTGCCCAGGTTGTTGTTGGCGCGCGTTCAGCTATTTTTGCTCCCTTGACAAATATTGGAGCCATCATCATTGATGAAGAGCATGAATCCTCTTATAAGCAGGATTCCAATCCTCGCTATCATGCTAGAGAGGTGGCTCTCCTGCGAGCTCAGTACAATCAAGCTGTCTTAGTGCTGGGTTCGGCGACTCCGAGCTTGGAGAGCCGTGCCCGAGCAAGCCGTGGAGTCTATGATTTTCAGCTGCTCAGCAAGCGTGCAAATCCGTTAGCGCAGATTCCTCAAGTGGAAGTGGTGGATTTTCGGGATTATATCGGGCAGCATGAGGCCAGTAATTTCACCCCAGTCCTGCTAGAGGCTATTCAAGATCGTCTGGATAAGGGAGAGCAGACGGTTCTCATGCTCAACAGGCGGGGGTATTCCAGCTTTGTCATGTGTCGGGAATGTGGAACCGTTGACAGCTGTCCCAACTGTGATATTTCTCTGACCCTGCATATGGACACCAAGACCATGAACTGCCACTACTGTGGTTTTACTAAGAATATTCCTCAGAGTTGTCCTAACTGTGCCAGCCGCAGCATTCGCTATTATGGGACTGGGACGCAGAAAGCTTATGATGAGTTGATTCAGCTCTTTCCACAGGCTCGTATTTTGCGGATGGATGTAGATACGACCCGTAAGAAAGGCAGTCATGAAGCCATTTTAGAAAGCTTTGGTCAGGGGCAGGCAGATATTCTTTTAGGCACTCAGATGATTGCTAAGGGGCTGGATTTTCCAAACGTGACGCTAGTTGGTGTACTCAATGCGGACACAGCTCTTAATCTGCCGGACTTTCGCTCTTCAGAGCGAACCTTCCAGCTGCTGACTCAGGTGGCTGGCCGGGCTGGTCGGGCTGAAAAGGCTGGTCAGGTCTTTATCCAGTCCTATAATCCTCATCATTATGCCATTAAGTTTGCCAAGCAGCAGGATTACGAGGGCTTTTATGCTTATGAAATGGGAATCCGCCGGCAGCTAGGCTATCCGCCTTATTACTTTACGGTCGGTCTAACCCTGTCGCATAAGGATGAAGAGACAGCAGTGCGAAAAGCTTATGAGGTTATGGATATTCTGCGGAGCGGTCTTTCAGAAAAAGTGCAAATCTTAGGTCCAACTCCGAAGCCCATAGCTCGCACCCATAATCTCTATCATTATCAGATTTTGCTCAAATATCGCTTTGAAGACAAGCTGCAGACGACACTAAATCAAGTCTTGGACTGGACACAAAATCGGGACAATAAAGATTTACGCCTGATAATTGATAATGAACCACAAAATTTTATGTAAAGCTTTTTAGCCGAGATTAAGGTTGTTGTAGACGACTTCTGATATAATAAGGGAAGGAACAAAAAAGGAATTAATAGTTGAAAATGATGAAAATAATATTTATGGGAACACCGGACTTCTCAGCGACTGTCTTAAAAGGACTGCTGGACAGCGGGCAATACGAAGTGTTAGCAGTGGTGACGCAGCCGGACCGGGCCGTCGGCCGTAAAAGAGAGATTCGCATGACTCCAGTAAAAGAGCTGGCCTTGGAATACGGGCTGCAAGTTTATCAACCGGAGAAGCTGGCTCAAAGCTCGGATTTAGAGGAGTTGATGAACTTAGAAGCAGACGGTATTGTCACAGCTGCTTTTGGGCAGTTTTTACCTAGCCGCTTGCTAGACAGTGTTGACTTTGCGGTTAATGTTCATGCCTCCTTGTTGCCTAAATACCGAGGTGGTGCACCTATTCACTACGCTTTGATCAACGGCGATGAGCAAGCGGGTGTTACAATTATGGAAATGGTCAAGGAAATGGATGCTGGAGACATGATAGCCAGCAAGGAGACGCCGATTGAAGAGACTGACAATGTCGGAACTCTCTTTGAAAAATTGGCGCTTATTGGTCGAGATCTGTTATTGGATGTGCTGCCAGCCTACAGGGCAGGGCAGATTATCCCTCAGCCGCAGGATCCTAGCCAGGTCACTTTCTCTCCGAATATCAGCCCAGAAGAAGAGCGGATAGACTGGAGCAAAACAAACCGCCAAATTTTCAATCAAATCCGTGGCATGTATCCTTGGCCAGTAGCTCATACCTTGCTGCAAGGGCAGCGCTTTAAGATTTATGAAGCAGATATGACGGTTGGCGACGGTCAGCCTGGACAGATATTGTCTATTAGTAAAAAAGAACTGGTGGTCGCAGCTGGTCAGGGAGCTCTCTCGCTGAAGACAGTTCAGCCTGCTGGCAAGCCCAAGATGGCTATCGTTGATTTTTTGAATGGACTGGGTCGCAGCCTGTCCATAGGAGATACTTTTGGAAAGTAAGCAAAAAACGGCCCGTTGGCAGGCCTTGGAAATTTTGGAAGAAGTTTTTGAAGAAGGAGCCTATTCCAATATCGCCTTAAACCGAGCACTAAGTCAAAGTCCGCTGAGCCAAGCTGATAAAGGTCTGGTAACTGAGCTGGTTTACGGCACAGTTGCTCGAAAAATCACTCTGGAATGGTATTTATCTCATCTGATTGAGGATAGGGACAAATTGGATAACTGGCTCTATATTTTGCTTGAGCTCAGTCTGTACCAGATGCTCTATCTGGATAAAATCCCTCAGCATGCAGTTGTTCATGAGGCTGTTGAAATTGCGAAAATGCGTAAACGAGGCAGCGAAAAATTTGTCAATGCCTTGCTACGTAAGATTGAGCGTGAGGGTGTAACTGATTTTGAAACAATCAAGCGCAAAAATAAGCGCTATTCGATCCAGTATTCTCTGCCGGTCTGGCTGGTAAAAGCCTTGATAGAAGAGTATGGCGAAGAAAGAGCTCTAGCTATCTTTACCAGTCTTTTTGTTCGAAGTAAGGCCAGCATTCGCGTGACGGATATGTCGCGCAAGGTAGAGCTTCGCCAGCTTTTAGGGGCTGAGGACTCGCTCTTATCTCCGTCAGCCTTGGTTAAGAAACAGGGGCATTTTGCTGGGCATCAGCTCTTTGAAAGTGGAGCGATTACGATTCAGGATGAGTCTAGTCAGCTTGTGGCTCCTACTCTGTCCATAGAAGGGGAGGAGCAGATTCTGGATGCCTGCAGTGCACCGGGCGGCAAGACTGTCCACATGGCTTCGTATCTGACGAGCGGCCACATTACAGCCTTGGACCTCTACGATCATAAGTTAGAGCTCGTAGAAGAAAATGCAGAAAGGCTGGGCTTGGCTGATAAAATCACCACTAAAAAGCTGGACGCGACCAAGGTGTTTGAGACTTTTGGCTCAGATGCTTTCGATAAAATCCTGGTGGATGCTCCTTGCTCTGGTATTGGCTTAATTCGCCGCAAACCGGATATAAAATATAATAAAGAAAATGCAGATTTTGAGAATTTACAAAAAATTCAGCTGGATATACTAGACAGCGTTTGTCAAAGTCTACGTAAAGGTGGTATAATAGCTTATAGTACTTGCACGATTATGGCCAAAGAGAATTTTGAGGTTGTCGAGAAATTTCTGGCCAGTCATCCAAACTTTGAGCAAGTCTTATTAGACCATGAAAGAAAAGATATCGTCAAAGACGGCTGTATCTTGATTACGCCGGAATTATATGAAAGCGACGGATTTTTTATCAGTCAATTTAGGAAGATATCGGAATAAGAGGAGGAAACTGACAGTATGGAAATTTCATTATTAACAGATGTTGGTCAAAAGCGTACAAATAACCAAGATTATGCCAATCTTTTTGTGAACCGGGCGGGCAAGACCCTTATCATCTTGGCAGATGGTATGGGCGGCCACAGAGCTGGAAACATTGCCAGCGAAATGGCTGTGACAGACTTAGGAGCTGCATGGGTTGATACACAGATTGATTCGGTGAATCAGGTGCGTGAATGGTTTGCGGAGCACTTGGAAGAGGAAAATCAGCGCATTCATCAATTTGGTCAAGATGAAGAATACAAGGGTATGGGAACGACTTTGGAAGCCTTGGCTATCATTGATAATCAAGCCATCTATGCCCATATCGGCGATTCTCGTATCGGCTTGATTCGTGGTGATGAATACCGTCAGCTGACTAATGATCACTCGCTTGTTAATGCTTTGTTGAAAGCTGGACAGATTACTCCAGAAGAAGCAGAGCGTCATCCGCAGAAGAATATCATTACCCAGTCTATTGGTCAAAAAGACGAAGTGCAGCCTGACTATGGCATGATTACCTTGGAAGATGGTGACTACCTTCTGCTTAATAGTGACGGTCTGACCAATATGATTTCAGATAGTGAAATTTGTGACATTGTCACCAGCGACATCAGCCTGTCTGAAAAAACAGAAACCTTAATTCGCTTTGCCAACAATGCTGGAGGACTGGATAACATCACAGTTGCTCTGGTTCGCTTTGACAAGGAGGATAAGGCATGATTCAAATCGGCAAAATCTTTGCCGGGCGATATAAAATCATCAAGCAGATTGGCCGTGGAGGCATGGCAGATGTCTATTTGGCCAAGGACTTGATTTTGGATGGTGAGGAAGTTGCGGTAAAGGTTCTTAGAACCAATTACCAGACAGATCCTATCGCTGTCGCGCGTTTCCAGCGGGAAGCCAAGGCGATGGCTGACTTGGACCATCCGCACATCGTTCGGATTACTGATATTGGGGAAGAAGATGGCCAGCAGTATCTGGCTATGGAATACGTGGCAGGTCTTGACCTCAAGCGCTATATCAAAGAGAATTCTCCGATTTCAAATGAAGAAGCAGTCAGAATCATGGGACAAATCTTGCTGGCAATGCGCTTAGCGCATACACGCGGTATTGTCCATCGTGACCTGAAACCACAAAATGTCCTCTTAACCCCGGATGGCAATGCCAAGGTAACAGACTTTGGGATTGCGGTGGCCTTTGCAGAGACAAGTCTGACTCAGACTAACTCTATGCTGGGCTCGGTTCATTATCTATCGCCTGAGCAGGCACGTGGCTCTAAAGCAACTGTTCAGAGTGATATTTATGCGATGGGGATTATTTTTTATGAAATGCTGACTGGTCATATCCCTTATGATGGGGATAGTGCCGTTACGATTGCTCTTCAGCATTTCCAAAAGCCGCTGCCATCCATCATTTCTGAAAATCCTAATGTGCCTCAAGCCCTGGAAAATGTGGTCATTAAGGCGACAGCCAAAAAACTGACGGATCGTTATCAGTCAGTTGCAGAGATGTATGTTGACTTGTCCAGTAGCTTATCTTATGAGCGCCGCAATGAAAAGAAATTAGTCTTTGATGATGTTGCGAAAGCAGACACCAAGACCTTGCCAAAAATCTCACCTGTACCGCAGCCAGCAGTTCCACCTGTTAAGCCAACTCCGCCTAAAGCGGAAGCGACTGAAGTTAAGGAAGAGACAGCTGATGCGGTTAAGAAAGTTCCAAAGAAACGTCGTTTGAGAACGCGTTACAAAGTACTTTTCTTTGCAGTCTTATTGGTTTTGGCCGCCTTTGTCGTCCTTCTTTATAACAGCCCATCCAATACCAGCGTGCCAGATGTTTCTGGTCAGACTGTAGCAGAGGCTCGTTCCGCTATTGAAGCTAAGAAGCTGGTTGTCGGAGAGGAAAAGGAAGAATACAGCGACAATGTTGAATCTGGTAAAGTCATTAAAACCGATCCACAGGCCAACAGTCAGCGCCGCGAAGGCAGCAAGATTGACCTGATTATTTCCAAGGGACCCAAGACCTTTGTAATGGAAGATTATGTCGGTCAAGCAAAATCAGCCGTAGTTGAAAATCTGAAAACAAACTATAATGTTTCTGAGAAATTGATTGAGATTGTTGAGGAGGAATCGGACGAGTACGAGCCAGGTCAAGTCATTCGCCAGTCACCGGCAGCTGGCTCGACCTATGATTTGACTTCTAATCATAAGATAAAGCTGACAGTGGCCAAAGAAGTAACTAGTGTGTCCATGCCTGACTTTGGCAGCATGCAGTACACCTACGCCAATGCTCGTTCTTACCTGATTCAAATGGGAATTTCTTCTTCTCGAATTGAACGAGTTGTTGACCGTTCGGTCACTTCGACTCAGGCAGATTTGGTAACTTCCCAGTCACCAGCCGCAGGTCAGACAATTGACCTCAAGTCTAATGAAAAAATCACTCTTTACGTGACAGAAGCAACGACACCATCGTCATCTAGCTCGTCATCTTCATCGTCTAGCAGTAGCTCAAAGAGCAGCTCATCGTCTGAAGATAGCGGACATGGAACTAGTTCCAGCTCATCTGATGGTTGATTAATAAACCATCCATTTTAAGTTTTTCAGCTTAAAACGGATGGTTTTTTCTTTTTTGCTGGACAAATTTCCCCATTTCATGCCTTGGACGGAGGTTTTTTGGTTTAATTTTGTTAAAATAGGAAGGTAGAGAAAGGAAACGGCTATGTGGAAGGTTCAATTATTTGTCTTTGTTGAAACAGTCTTATTATCCATGGCATTGGTGACCATGTTGGCAGCTGATTTTTCACGAGTTGTCATTATCTTGGTCCTTTTTTTGCTGCTGCTCTATTATTACTTCGGCAAGCAAAAAGGGAATTTTCTGCTGGTCGCTTCCATGATTATGCTGTTTTTCATTATTATGCTCAATCCCTACGTCATTGCTGCCCTTTTATTCGCGCTGGTTTATGGGATGATTGTGGCCTACCCTTATATCTATAAGGAAAATCAAGAAACCCATCTCGTTTACGAAGAAGATGTGGAAATTCAGAGTGAAAAGAATCGCTGGTTGGGGGACCTGCAGCATTTTTCTAAGGACAGCTGTCAATTCCACGACATCAATCTCTTGCGCATTGTTGGGAAAGACACCATTCATTTGGAAGATGTGATTTTAGTCAACCATGATAACGTCATTGTCATTCGAAAGGGTTTTGGTGATACCAAGATTATTGTGCCGCTGGATGTGGAAATTCAGCTGCAAATCAATACTCTTTACGGGGAGCTGAACTTTCTACATCATCCATCTCGCAAACTGCGCAATGAAACCATTTCGCTGACGACACCAGACTACAAGCGGGCCAATAAGACAGTGAAGATTGTTCTCGTCAGCTTCTTAGGAAATGTGGAGGTTGTCAGAAAGTGAAGAAATCAAATTATTTTCTCATTCTCCTCTATACTTTCTTTGTCTTATTTATCATTTTTCATTATATTTTTAATATTTTTGATTTCACTTGGCAGGAGCTCTTTAATGATTTGGAGCTGTTGCAGTCTTTTGTTTTCTTTGTTGTGATTATCGGTTTATCACTGACCATTCTGATTGTGATAGCAGCCCGCTTAATCCAATATCTATCGGTAGCCCATGTGCAAAAAAATCTTCGGCATTTGCTGGATGGACGGAGAGTAGAGCCGACAGATCAGCCTGAGCTGGATCGCTCTCTGCATCAGCTCGAGAGAAGGCTGCACCGTTTGACAGAGAATCTCCAGAAGTCTGAAAACCAAACCCTGCAGACAGAAGAAAAAATTATCGAAAAAGAACGGCGGCGGATTGCGCGTGATTTGCACGATACTGTCAGTCAGGAATTATTTGCAGCCAATATGATTCTTTCAGGAGTGGCTGGAAATGTAGAACGGCTCGATGGACAAAAACTGCAAAAGCAGCTCAAGGGGATTGCAGATATTCTGGACACAGCCCAGAAGGATTTGCGGATTCTCCTGCTCCACCTACGACCTACAGAGTTGGAAAATAAGACTCTGGTCGAAGGTATGGATGTGATTATCAAGGAGCTGACTGATAAAAGCGACATTGATGTTCACTTCAATCATCAGGTTGGGCATTTACCCAAACAGATGGAGGAGCATGTCTTCAGAATCATGCAGGAAATTATCAACAACACACTGCGGCATGCTCAAGCCAGTCGGTTGGATATTTACCTCTATCAGGCACCTAATGAGCTTAAAATTAAGGTATCTGATAATGGCGTTGGTTTTGATCCGCTGGCTCAGGATGAACTCAGCTACGGCTTGAAAAATATGGAAGACCGTGTACGGGATATGGCGGGCACTTTTAAGCTTTTGACAGCCCCCAGAAAGGGTCTTTCTATTGAAATCACGATACCTTTACTAGAAGGAGAAAATCATGAAGATATTGTTAGTGGATGACCACCAGATGGTCAGATTGGGATTGAAAAGTTACCTGGAACTGCAAGAGGATATAGCAGAAGTATCTGAAGCAGTCAATGGTAAAGAAGGCGTTGAGCAAGCTTTGGCAAGTCGTCCGGATGTGATTATCATGGATATCGTCATGCCTGAGACGAATGGGATTGAAGCGACAATGGCTATTTTAAAAGAGTGGCCAGAAGCAAAAATTCTGATTTTGACTTCTTATCTGGATAATGAAAAAATTTATCCTGTTCTGGATGCAGGCGCTCATGGATACATGCTTAAGACTTCCAGCGCTGAAGAAATTCTCCGTGCCGTCAAAAAAGTGGCCAAGGGAGAATTTGCCATTGAAACAGAGGTTAGTAAGAAAGTGGAGTATCATCGCAACCATATTGAACTTCACGAGGATTTGACAGCTCGTGAGCGTGATATTTTAGGGCTTTTAGCCAAGGGATATGAGAATCAACGGATTGCGGATGAGCTCTTTATTTCCCTCAAAACGGTTAAGACTCATGTTTCCAATATCCTGTCCAAATTGGAGGTGAGCGACCGCACTCAGGCAGTTGTTTATGCTTTTCAGCACCATCTTGTCCCACAAGAAGACTTTTAATGGTATAATAGAAAAGATTAAGATTGGACAAGGGGAGATATGGACGCAAAATTAAAGTATAAGGCAAAAAAGATAAAAATTGTCTTTTTCGATATAGATGATACCCTGCGAGTCAAGGCTACAGGTTTTATCCCAGACTCTATCCAGACAGTTTTCAAGCAGTTGAAGGACAAAGGGATTTTGACGGGTATTGCGTCTGGACGGGGAATGTTTGGTGTCGTGCCGGAGCTGAGAGCTTTGCAACCAGACTTTTTCGTTACCCTGAACGGAGCCTATGTCGAAGATAGCAAAGGGAAGGTGATTTCTCAGACGGTTATCCCAGCCGATAGAGTGACTTCCTATATTGCTTGGGCTCAGGGGGAAGGGATTGACTATGGTCTGGTCGGCAGCCATGGAGCAGCCTTGTCCAATCGAAATTCTCTGATTTCAGAGGCCATTGATGTGGTTTATCCAGATTTGCCCGTTAATCCAGACTTTCATTTAGACAAGGATATTTATCAGCTTTGGACCTTTGAAGATAGAGGAGATAGCCTGCAGCTGCCAGAGGCGTTAGCGGAGCATCTGCGTTTGGTTCGCTGGCATCCTCATTCGTCAGATGTTGTACCGACAGAAGGTTCCAAGGCAGCCGGAGTTTCCAAGGTTGTCGAACATCTGGGCTTGAAACCTGAAAATGTCATGGTTTTTGGCGACGGACTCAATGATTTAGAATTGTTTGACTATGCAGGAATTGGCATTGCCATGGGCGTTTCCCATGAGGAACTGCGAAAAAGAGCAGATTATATTACAAAAACAGTAGAAGAAGACGGTATTTTTGCCGCTTTAGAGGAGTTAGGTATGGTAGAAAAAGAATTACATTTTCCACAAGTAGAACTTGCAGCAGCAGAAGGTCCAAAAGCGACTATCAAGACTAATCATGGGAACATGAAAATTCAGCTATTTCCAGAACAGGCACCAAAAACAGTAGCCAACTTTATTGGACTTGCTAAAGATGGATACTATGACGGTGTGATTTTCCACCGCATTATTCAGGACTTTATGATTCAGGGTGGCGATCCTACTGGTACCGGTATGGGCGGTCAGTCTATCTATGGTGAGAAATTTGAAGATGAGTTTTCACCAGAATTGTACAATATCCGCGGAGCTCTTTCCATGGCAAATGCTGGGCCGAATACTAACGGCAGTCAATTTTTCATTGTTCAAAATAAAAATCTTCCTTATTCAGCTAAGGAATTAAGTCGCGGCGGCTGGCCTGAAGCTATTGCTGAAGTCTATGCCAGTCAGGGAGGAACACCGCATTTGGATCGGCGCCACACGGTCTTTGGTCAGTTGGCTGATGAAGCCTCTTACCAAGTTTTGGACAAGATTGCAGCTGTTGAGACGGGTGCAATGGACAAGCCGGTGGAAGATGTTGTGATTGAGACCATTGAGGTAGAAGACTGATGAAAATCGGTGATAAATTAAAAGGCAAAATCACTGGGATTCAGCCTTATGGAGCTTTTGTTGAGCTGGAAAACGGAACGATTGGCCTGATTCATATTTCAGAAATTCGTCCGGGCTATATTGAAAATATCCATGATAGTGTAAAGATTGGCCAGCAAGTCTTAGTACAGGTTGTGGACTATGATGAATTTTCTGGGAAGTCCAGTCTGTCCATGCGAACCCTGGAAGAAGAAAAGCACCGCCTCCCTAGACGCCACCGCTTTTCAAACGACCGCTGTAAAATTGGTTTTGAGCCTTTAGGCAGACAGCTGCCTATCTGGATCAAAGAGGCAAAAAAATTCTTAAAAGAAGAAAAAGTTTAAAAAATATCCTGTTCGATAAGAGAACAGGATATTTTGCTTGGATAGAATTGCTATTCAATTCATAGTTGAGTACTAAGTTGAAATGGACATGTTTTCAAAAAATACTAAGCATCAAATTCGTAGAGAGCGGTAGACAGGTAACGTTCGCCGTTATCAGGAGCCAGAGCAAGGACTTTCTTGCCAGCTCCTAGTTTTTTCGCTACTTCAATAGCTGCGAAAATAGCAGCAGCAGATGAAATCCCCACTAAGAAGCCTTCCTGACCGCCAATATAGCGTCCGAATTCCAGTGCTTGATCAGAAGTTACGCGGACAATACCGTTGTAGGCTTCTGTATCTAAGGTCTCTGGAATGAATCCAGCTGAAAGTCCTTGGATTTTGTGAGGGCCTGGCTTCTCACCAGAAAGGATAGCAGATTCGTCTGCTTCGACTGCGTAGATTTGGATGTCCGGATTAACTTTTTTGAGAGCGTGAGATACACCGGAAATAGTTCCGCCAGTTCCGACACCGCCTACAAAGGCATCCAGTCCGGTTTCACCGAAAGCAGCGATAATTTCTGCTCCTGTAGTTCGTTCGTGAACCTCTGGATTGGCCGGATTATTAAATTGCAGTGGCAGCCAGCCATTTCGTTCTTGTGCGATTTCTTGTGCTTTTGCAATAGCGCCTTTCATTCCTTCGCTACCTGGAGTCAAGACTAACTCAGCACCATAAGCTTGGATAATTTTGCGGCGCTCCACACTCATGGTTTCAGGCATAACAATGACAACCTTGTAGCCTTTGGCTGCTCCGACCCATGAAAGGCCAATACCAGTATTTCCGCTGGTTGCTTCAACGATAGTATCGCCAGGCTTGATAAGGCCATCGCGTTCAGCCGCCTCAATCATGCTGAGAGCAATACGGTCTTTGACAGAAGAACCAGGATTGAAAGCCTCTAACTTCACATACACCTCTGCAGCTCCTTCTGGAACCAAGTTGTTCAATTTGACAATGGGGGTTTGCCCAATTAGTTCTGTAATGTTTTGATAAATACGTGACATAGGATACATACCTCAATATAATTTAATAGAATTAGTATAAAATGAAATAAGAGCTTTGTAAAATATAAAAAAGCTATGAGAGCCATAGCTTTTCTTTATGTCAAAGTGTCAAGGGGACTTCTACTTGGCGCAGTCCTTGATCTATCATTTCTAATTTGCCTTTAAAAAACTCAGTTAGCTTATCTTTGAGCAGTTCTCTTTCACCTTTATCAACAAAAAGAAGGGTGGAGACGGTATCTGTAAATTCAGTATCGTATTCAGCAAGATTTTCTGTCTTCAAAAAATTAGTAAAATCCTGATATTGGCTGTAAGACAGTCTTAGGCGCAGGCCAGCTTGTTCTTTTATCTCAACCAGTCCAATCTCCTTAATAGCTAAAGCAACACTGCCGGCATAAGCTCGAATCAGACCGCCGGCTCCTAGCTTAATACCGCCAAAATAGCGAGTAACCACCACGCAAAGATTGGTCAAATTGTGCTTTTCTAGGACTCCCAGCATAGGAACTCCGGCTGTTCCGCTGGGCTCACCATCATCGCTAGTTCGCTTTATATCACTCTTTTCCCCAATGATAAAAGCAGAGCAGTTATGAGTGGCCTTGTAATGTTCTTTTTTTATAGCAGTGATAAAAGCGCGAGCCTCTTCCTCGGAGTAAACTCGTTTTACATTGCAGATAAAGCGGGATTTTTTAATTTCCTCTTGAACCATGCCATCTTCTTTAATTGTCTTAAATTCCATAACTATATTTTACAAGAAAATATGAATTTTGCCAAAAAATTACGAATAAATAAGTATGTTAGAGTTGCAAGATTGTTTAGGACGTATATTTACAGAGAGTCAGTTAGAGTCTAGCTTGCGAGCACAAGCAAAAGAAATTCCCAGTATCCGAGAAGAAAAAGGCAAGCTCCACTGCGGACGCTGCAACAGCTTGATTGAACGAGAAAATCAGCTACCTGTTGGAGCTTATTATTGTAGAGAATGCTTAATATTGGGCCGGGTACGGAGTGACCAAAAACTTTACTATTTTCCTCAAGAGGATTTTCCTAAAAAACAGGTGCTTAAATGGCAGGGGCAACTGACAGAGTTTCAGGGGAAGGTCTCCAAAGGCTTACTGGATGCGCTAGAGAAAAGACAGAATACGTTAGTGCATGCTGTTACTGGCGCTGGAAAAACAGAAATGATTTACCAAGTGCTTGCAAGGGTTATTGATAGAGGAGGAGCTGTTTGCTTGGCCAGTCCGCGGATTGATGTTTGTTTAGAGCTTTATCGGCGCCTTAAAGAAGATTTTTCTTGTGAAATAGCTCTTCTGCATGGGGAGTCAGAAGCTTATTTTCGCAGCCCCTTAGTAATTGCGACCACCCATCAGCTCTTAAAATTTTATCGGGCTTTTGATTTGTTGATTGTGGACGAGGTAGACGCCTTTCCTTATGTGGATAATCCCATACTGTATCACGCTGTAGAGCGTTCAGTTAAAGAGGATGCTACAACTATTTTTCTGACAGCCACTTCCACAGATGAACTGGATAAAAGAGTTCAAAAAGGTGAGTTGAAACGCCTGAGTCTTCCCAGAAGATTTCATGGTAATCCCTTGACCATCCCTCAGAAAATTTGGTTATCTGATTTTCAAAAACATCTTCAGAAGAAGAAAATAGCACCTAAACTTTTGAACTATATAGAAAAACAGAGGGAGACCCAATTTCCTCTCTTAATATTTGCTGCAGAAATTCAAAGAGGAGAGGATTTTGCTCATGCTTTGCAGATAGCTCTGCCTGATGAAAAACTGGCTTTTGTCGCCTCCACAACAGAAAATCGTCTAGAGATTGTCGAGCAGTTTCGTCGCAAGGAGATCACTATTTTGGTGACAACGACTATCTTAGAGCGTGGAGTAACTTTTCCTGGCGTGGATGTTTTTGTCTTGGAAGCCAATCATCGTTTGTTCAGTCGTAGTGCTCTGGTTCAGATTTCAGGCCGAGTTGGCCGTAGTATGGATAGACCGACTGGACAGTTGCTATTTTTTCATGATGGGACTACCCTTGCTATGGAAAAGGCAATCCGGGAAATGAGAGATATGAATAAGGAGGCGGGATTATGACAACGTGTCTTTTATGTAAGGGGCAAATTGAAGAGAAAAGTAGTTTTTTACAGCTTTTTCTATTAAAAGAAGAAGGACCAAGCTGCTGCTCAACTTGCTATCAAAAATTTGAATGCATATCTGAAGAGCATTGCCCTCAATGTTTTCGCAACGGGCAATCAGATTTATGCACAGATTGTCAAAAATGGGAGAAAGAGGGGAATCAAGTCCAGCATCAGTCACTATTTACCTATAATGAAGCAATGAAGGATTATTTCAGTCAATACAAGTTTCAGGGAGACTATGTATTGCGCTTTGTATTTGCAAAAGTAGCTAAAAAAGCAGTCAAAATGTTTAGAGAGCATACCATTGTTCCGATTCCAGTGAGTAACGAAAAATTTCAAGTTCGAGGATTTAATCAAGTGCAGGGAATTTTAGATGCTGGAAACTTGTCATATAGAAATATATTAGAGAAAAAAGACACTCTAGCACAGTCGAGCAAGACACGTGAGGAGCGTTTGCAGACGCAGCAGGCTTTTAAAATTAAGAAAGGAGTTGATTTGCCAGATAAAATTTTGCTGGTTGATGATATCTATACGACTGGAAAAACCTTGCAATTAGCTAAGCAAATCTTGCTGGAAGCAGGAGTGAAAGAAATTTTGACATTTTCAATCGCAAGATAAGAAAAAATTTGCAAAAAAAGAATGAAAGCGTTATAATGATATTATAAATAAAACATTTATGTTTAGAAAGAAGGTACTTATATGCTTAAATATAGTATCCGTGGTGAAAACCTAGAAGTAACAGATGCTCTCCGTGACTACGTAGTTTCTAAACTTGAGAAGATTGAGAAGTATTTCCAAGCAGAGCAAGAACTTGATGCGCGTGTGAATCTCAAGGTTTACCGTGAAAAGACTGCGAAGGTGGAAGTGACAATTCCGCTAGGCTCCATCACTCTTCGTGCAGAAGATATCTCTCAGGACATGTATGGGTCAATTGATTTGGTTACAGATAAGATTGAGCGCCAAATCCGCAAAAATAAGACCAAGATTGAAAGAAAGAATCGTAATAAAGTTGCTACAAGCCAGCTTTTCACAGATTCCTTTGCTGAAGAGGCAGAAGAAGTTCCGTCAAAAGTTGTTCGTTCAAAACACATCGATTTGAAGCCAATGGACTTGGAAGAAGCGATTCTGCAGATGGATTTATTGGGACATGATTTCTTTATCTATTCCGATGCAGAGGACAGTAGCACAAATGTTATATACCGTCGTGAGGATGGAGATATTGGCCTGTTAGAAGTCAAATAAATGAGAACAGAAGGTTGAGAGCATGATTCTCAACCTTTTTAGATTATAGAAAGTCATACTCTCAGGTAATATAAACAAGTCCCTACTTACAAAGAATTAACTTTATACTTAGTTAAAAAAATAAAACTTTTAAAAAAATTGGRAAAAGGTATTGACAGGTWGKWGGTATAGGTGATATACTAATATAGTTGTCGCGAAAGACAAASCCCTTTGAAAACTGAACAAGACGAACCAAGTGCAGGGTGACATAGAGATATGTAACCTGTCAAAAAACGAGAAAATAAATCTGTCAGTGGACAGTAATGAGTGCGAACTCAAACTTTTTAATGAGAGTTTGATCCTGGCTCAGGACGAACGCTGGCGGCGTGCCTAATACATGCAAGTAGAACGCTGAAGAGAGGAGCTTGCTCTTCTTGGATGAGTTGCGAACGGGTGAGTAA
>NZ_JAJEPD010000007.1:0-24137 GCF_020729765.1 Streptococcus sanguinis
ATTCTACCATTTTTTTGCAGTTTTAAATATTACAAAAGGATTACAAAACGAATAAATTCGAATGAAAAACCACTCCTTTATATTTTTTTGCTATAATGGTTTTATGAAAAAGATAATTATTACAGCAACAGCTGAAAGTATAGAACAAGTTGAGGAACTTCTAGAGGCAAATGTCGATCGAATTTATGTCGGCGAGAAAAATTATGGCCTTCGTTTGCCTCATAATTTTAGTTTAGACGAATTAACTCGAATTTCTTACTTAGTTCACCAAGCAGGAAAAGAGTTGACCGTTGCAGTGAACGCGCTCATGCATCAGGAAATGATGGATAATATCAAGCCCTACCTTGATTTCTTGCAGGAGATTAGAGCAGATTATATTACCGTTGGGGATGCTGGTGTTTTCTATGTGCTGCAGCGCGACGGCTACAAATTAAAAACCATTTACGACGCATCGACCATGGTTACCAGCAGCCGACAGATTAACTTTTGGGCTAAGAACGCTGGTGTTTCAGAAGCTGTCTTGGCGCGTGAGATTCCTTCTGCTGAGCTTTTTAAGATGCCTGAGATTCTGGAAATTCCTGCTGAAGTCTTGGTCTATGGGGCTAGTGTCATCCATCACTCCAAGCGTCCTCTTTTGCAGAATTACTATAATTTTACTCATATCGATGATGAGAAGACGAGAGAACGGGACCTCTTTTTGGCAGAACCAAGCGATCCGCAGAGTCATTACTCGATTTTTGAGGACAATCATGGTACTCATATTTTTGCCAATAATGACTTGGATTTGATGACCAAGCTGATAGAGTTGGTTGACCATGGCTTCTGCAACTGGAAGTTGGAAGGTCTCTACACACCTGGTCACAACTTTGTTGAGATTGCTAAGATTTTTGTAGAGGCGAGAGATTTGATTGAAGCAGGCAAGTTTAGCTCAGACCAAGCCTTTGTGCTGGATGAGGCGATTCACAAACTGCATCCGAAAAATCGTTTTCTCGATACCGGATTTTATGATTATGACCCCGATATGGTAAAATAAAATTAGAAACGAGAACTCTTTTTAGGAGTTCTTTTTTGAGAATAAAAAACATTTATAAATTAGGGTTAAAAAAAGATATTTTAAACTATTTTTTTGAATTAATTCGAATAATTTAAAAATTAGAATTGTGAAAATAATTCAAAGAACCTTGCTTTTAGGGGTAAATTACTATAAAATAATAAGGATTAGACATCAACACTTTTATATTGCAAATAGGAGAAAATGATGGCAAGAAAGTTAAAACGACCAGAGGTGTTATCACCTGCTGGTACTTTGGAAAAGCTAAAAGTAGCTGTTCGATATGGAGCAGATGCTGTTTTTATTGGCGGACAGGCCTATGGTTTGCGCAGTCGGGCTGGGAACTTTACCTTTGAACAGATGGAAGAAGGGGTTCAGTTTGCGGCTCGTTATGGTGCCAAGGTCTATGTCGCGGCCAATATGGTCATGCACGAGGGTAACGAAGAGGGAGCTGGTGAGTGGTTCCGACATTTGCGAGACATCGGGATTGCGGCTGTCATTGTTTCAGATCCGGCTTTGATTGCTATTGCAGCATCGGAGGCTCCTGGTCTGGAAATCCACCTATCGACTCAGGCCAGTGCGACCAACTATGAAACGCTGGAGTTCTGGAAAAATCTAGGACTGACTCGTGTTGTCCTAGCTCGCGAAGTTTCTATGGCTGAGCTGGCTGAAATTCGCCGACGGACTGACGTTGAAATTGAAGCCTTTGTTCATGGAGCCATGTGTATCTCCTACTCAGGCCGCTGTACACTGTCCAACCACATGAGTATGCGCGATGCCAATCGTGGAGGCTGCTCGCAATCCTGCCGTTGGAAATACGACCTCTACGATATGCCTTTTGGACAAGAACGTAAGAGCTTGAAGGGGGAAGTTCCAGAAGAATTTTCCATGTCCGCAGTTGATATGTCCATGATTGACCGCATACCAGACATGATTGAAAACGGAGTGGATAGCTTGAAGATTGAGGGGCGGATGAAGTCTATTCATTACGTTTCTACTGTGACCAACTGCTATAAAGCAGCTGTGAATGCTTATCTAGAAAGTCCTGAAAAGTTCGAAGCTATCAAGCAGGATTTGGTCGATGAGATGTGGAAGGTTGCTCAACGTGAATTGGCTACAGGATTCTACTATCATACTCCAACTGAAAATGAGCAGCTTTTCGGAGCGCGACGCAAGATTCCTGAATACAAATTTGTAGCTGAAGTAGTAGCTTATGACGCAGACAGTCAGACAGCGACTATTCGTCAGCGTAATGTTATTCATGAAGGGGATCAGGTTGAGTTTTATGGACCAGGCTTCCGTCATTTTGAAACTTTTATCACAGACCTTCGAGATGCTGATGGTAACAAAATTGATCGGGCTCCTAATCCGATGGAGCTTCTGACCATTCACTTGGAGCAGCCTGTAGAGGCTGGCGATATGGTGCGGGCTCGAAAGGAAGGCTTGATTAATCTATACAAGGAAGATGGCACTAGCGTGACCGTCCGAGCTTAATCTTATATTCATAGGTGGCTTTTTAAAATCTAAAAGCCATTTTTATGAATAGAGATTTTCAGAGAGGGAATAGCATGATTCAGGTTTACGGAGATATTCTTGATGAGGAGACTCGCTGCCAGCATTATCACAGTGAGAGAGATATCATAGCCCTTAAATGCTTTGCTTGTCAGAAATACTATCCTTGCTTTCTCTGTCATAATCGCTACGAAGACCATGCTTTTCTGGCCTATCCTGTGAGTCGCTCAGAAGATCGAGTAGTTCTTTGTGGTCATTGCAGGACAGAGCTGACTATTTCACAGTATCTTGGCTGTGAGGATGCTTGTCCTATCTGTACTCATCCTTTTAATCCAGGCTGCAAGAAGCATCGATCAATTTATTTTCAGACAAACAAATAACTCTTCCATCCAGCTGGATAGAAGAGTTATCTTTTGAAACGATGGTTGGTGATGCGAATGTCCTTCTTTTGGGCTTCACGGATATTATTGGGTACGAGACTGATTCGCTTGATGTCTTGCACACGGATAATAGTGGTCATGCTTTTCTTGAAATTTTTGATAATCAGCTGTTGGCGCTCGCGATCGTATTTGACAATGTCACCAGTGAAGCTTTTGTCCAGAAAGATAACGTGGACACCAGATTGTTTACGCAGAGCTAGCTCGATGGTACGCAGGATGCGGCCGCTGTCCTCTGGTCCTTGTTCATTCTTTTTGCCAATGATAAATTCGTTGGCCCTTTGTAAAATCATTTCGAGATATTTTTTCATAGCTAAAATCTCCATAACTTGTTACAATATATTATATAACAAAATTCCCTAAATTGTAAATTCTTTTACGAATTATTAGTTGGAAAATAAAACAAGAGGTGAAATATGGCAGAATTTACATTCGAAATCGAAGAAAAACTTCTGGTCCTATCTGAAAATGACAAGGGCTGGACCAAGGAGCTTAATCGCGTTAGCTTTAATGGAGCACCAGCTAAGTATGATATTCGGACTTGGAGCCCAGACCACAGCAAAATGGGCAAGGGAATTACACTTTCTAATGAAGAATTCCAAGTTCTCGTGGATGCATTTAAAAACTGATAGAGAAAGCTCTATCAGTTTTTTCTATTTCTCAGAAAAGTAGTAATGGAATTTCAGACTCTTAAAAATAGGGATGCTGATAATGGTGATGGCAACCATTTTTAATAAGTCAGGCAGGATAAAAGGAGTTAGGCCAACCGCGACTGACTTAGAGAAATCGAGTCCCCCCAAGAAATGCAGTCCTAAGATACCACCGACAAAGACGAGAGCGTCACCCAATACATTGGCTATAAAAATCATATAGAAAGGACTGTCCTTGTGGCTCAGACTGGATGTCACAAGGGCAAAGAGTAAGTAGAACCAGAGATATCCGGCGCTTGGGCCAAAGAGAGCCTGAAAACCACCGCTTCCTCCAGCAAAGACCGGTAGGCCAATAGCTCCCAGCAGCAGATAAATAAAGACTGACAAAACCGCTTCGCGAGGTTTGAAAATCGTTGCAATCAAACCGACAGCAAAAGTCTGCAACGTAATGGGAACGGGACCAATGGAAATAGTTAACTGGGATAGGACAGCTAGAAAAGCAGCTCCGATAGCTGGGAGGGCAAGAAGAAATGCTTTGTTCTTGTTCATAAATAGTAAACCTCTTTTTGTTTTTATGGTAACTATTTTAAAAGCTAAATAAAAAAAAGTCAAGTCCTTCTTAATCGGACGAGACAATTATACAGACAGATTTTTATTTTCGTTTCTTGCTTCTGATAAGCAAGACAAAGAAGGCGATAAGACCAAAAATATTAAAGAAAAGGATGCCCAAGGCTGCAAGAAGTTTTTTTGTTTWACTCATCAGTTTTCCTCATTTCTGGATTGCTTTGTACTATCATATCAAAATTTTCAATGTTTGAATAGGCTTCATTAGAAAAATTAGCTATAGCTTCAAACTATATTCTTATCAATAAAAAAGGATTATCTAAAAGTGCTATAAAGAATTGCAGCAGCACACTTTGATTGATATAATAATGCAAAAGTAAATAAGAGTTTTTGCTAGAGGTGTGGGTGCGTAATCAACATCTTCCTAAAGCAAGACTGACTAGATTGGAGAAGGCTATGACAGATTTATTAAAAATTTATCAGGAACTACAGGAGAAAAAATGGGTCAACTTGTCCCATCAGATCAAGGAAGATAGTCCGCATTTTCCAGCTCTACCTGCCTTGGAGAAGAAGGACATTTTCACTTTGAAAGACGGTTTTCATGTTCAGCAGTTTTCTGTAGTTGGCCAGTACGGGACTCATATTGATGCTCCGATTCATTTTGTGGAGGGTGGTCGCTGGTTGGAAGAGATTGAGCTAAAAGATCTTTTCCTGCCATTGGTGGTTATTGATAAGTCTAAGGAAGTAGCAGAGAATCCAGACTTTATTCTAGGCAAGCAGGATATTTTGGATTTTGAAGCGGAGCACGGTCAGATTGAGCCGGGAACATTTGTTGCCTTTCGCTCAGACTGGTCCAAGCGTTGGCCAAGTCAATCTGCTATGCGCAATCTGGATGACCAGGAGATTCAGCATACTCCTGGGTGGGGACGAGATGCTCTAGAGTTCCTCATCCATGAGCGTGGTGTCAAGGCGGTAGGTCACGAAACTTTTGATACAGATGCGGGTATTCCTACAGCGGAGCATGGATTGCTTAATGAATACTATCTTTTGGAGCAGGACATTTATCAGCTAGAAGTTATGACCAATCTGGATCAGTTGCCGGCTAAGGGTGCTCTCATCTCGATTAGCTTTCCCAACTGGCATCAAGCCAGCGGTTCACCAGTGAGGGCAGTGGCTATTTTACCATAAAGAAAAAGGAGTCTGAGGTTTCATTTCAGGCTCCTTGTCTCATATAATAACTAATAAATAGATCGCTTTTTATAATCTTTGGAATTTCTTGATAGATATTTGACAATTTACCTTTTAAAATAGTGATGCTGAAGTTTATTGTCTGAAAAAAATCTGAATTTCTTCCATTAAACTGATATTTGAAAGGAATGTTAAAAGAAGCTGAAATAGCTTAAATCGCAATCTTACAAAAATGTAAGATTCGTCTGTAAAATGAAAGATTAGGTTATGGAACGGTCAGCATCTTTATTATAAAATGGTAGCAGAAATCAAAAAGAGGCTGGAATACCAAACCTCTTCTGATTTTGAATGTTTATCGCATGGTCACGAATTCTTCGGAGCCAGTTGGGTGAATAGCAACTGTAGCATCAAAGTCAGCCTTGATAGCGCCCATCTTGATAGCAACAGCGAAACCTTGAATCATCTCGTCTACTCCGTAGCCAATGCCGTGCAGGCCAACGACCTTTTCATCCTCACCGGCAGTGATGAGCTTGAACTTGGCCTGTTGACGGTGCTGGGTGACAGCAGAGTACATGGATGTGAAGCTAGATGTGTAAACGTGGATATTTTCAGCTCCGTAAGTCTTAACAGCCTCTACCTCAGTCAGGCCGACTGTCCCAATAGCAGGATGGGAGAAGACGACGGTTGGAATAGTTGAGTAGTCCATCTTAGCATCTATTTTGCCGTTGAAAAGACGCTCAGACAGAGTTCGCCCAGCTTTTATAGCAACAGGAGTTAATTCTTTTTCACCTGTTACATCGCCGAGAGCATAGATACCTGGTACAACAGTGTTTTGATACTCATCTACAGCAATGAAGCCACGTTCATTGAGAGTGACGCCAGCTGCTTCCAGATTGAGGTCTTGGACGTTTGGCTTACGACCAATTGCCCAGATAACATGCTGGGCTGTGTGGCTGCTACCATCTTCAAAGTAGAGCTTGAGCTGGCCATCAGGCAGCTTTTCCAACTTTTGCGGAATCTTATGGGTATGAAGCTGGAGTCCAGAGTTCGCCATTTCTTGGAGCAGACCGTCAATCAGATAGCTGTCAAAGTTACGCAGTGGTCGATCCTTACGGACAAAAAGATCTGTTTTAACTCCCAGAGCATGGAGTACTCCGGCTAGTTCAACAGCTATATAGCCTGCTCCGACAATGGCAACAGATTCGGGTAACTCTTCCCAAGCGAAGACATCATCGGAAGTTTCTCCGTAGCCTGCGCCAGGGATATTGGGAATAGCAGCATGAGCACCTGTTGCGATAACGATATGCTTGGCCCGGATCAGCTCTCCATTGACTTGGACAGTGTTTGCATCCACAAAGCGGGCACGGCCTTCGATCAGCTCAACACCATTGCGCTTGAAGCTACCATCGTAAGATGAACGTGCTCGGTCAATATAAGCTTCGCGATTTTTCCGAAGGGTAGCAAAATCAAAAGCCTGATTATCAGAGGTAAAGCCGTAGTCTGGTCCATAATGCTGGATAGCTTCAGCTATTTGGGCTCCGTACCACATAATCTTCTTTGGGACACAGCCGACATTGACACAGGTGCCACCTAGTTTCTTTTCTTCAATAACGGCAACCTTGGCACCATATTCGCCGGCCCGATTCATGGTAGCAATTCCCCCGCTGCCACCGCCAATAGCAATCATATCAAATTCTTTCATCTTGTTAGAATCTCCTTCTATTATATGAGGTAATTGTACCTTTTTTAGCAGGTGAATGCAAAAATCTGCTACGGATTTGAGCTGAGTGACTATCTGAGATAAAATAGCAACCATTTGTGAAAAACTGTAAATTTTTTTAGAAGAATTATGATAGCCTTGTGATATAATATAACAAAAGAAAATCGTTTTCATCAAGAGGAGGAAAAAAGATGAAAAAGTTAAAGAAATGGCAATTATTTAGCATTATTGGAGCTACGATTGCAGTTGTTGCAGGAGCAATTCTCTTCATGTTTCTAAACGGAGGGAATCCTTCTGAGATGCCTGTCGATACGACTCCGCTGGTTCAAAAGGCCAAGGAAGGCTCAGTGGCTTCTTCAGTCTTGCTGACAGGAAATGTCACAGCCAGCAACGAGCAGTACATCTACTATGACAGCACTAAGGGTGACTTGGAAAATGTACTGGTCAATGTCGGTGACCAGGTGACTGCCGGTCAAGCGTTGGTAACTTATAAAAGCGCAGAGGCTCAGGCAGCTTATGATGCAGCTGCTCGGGCGGTTAGCAAAGCCGATCGTCAATTGCATGACTTGCAGACCAATGGTGTGACTGTAAATACAACCGGCGATGAAGAAGCAGATGGGGCGTCTGAAGCTCAGGCTCAGCGTTCTGTGGAGTCTCAGGCAGCTGACCTGCGCGATGCTCGAGCTGATGCAGTGGATAATATGAATAAAGCACAAGCTACTCTCAATGCCTTGACAGTGACCAGCACAGCAGATGGTACGGTCGTAGAAGTCAACCGCGATGTTTCAAAATCAACAACTGGTGCCACTCAAACTTTGGTTCATATCGTCAGCAATGGGAATCTGCAGATTAAGGGTGAATTATCCGAATACAATTTGGCTAACTTGTCTGTAGGTCAAGAAGTGACCATTACATCAAAAGTTTACCCTGATAAGAAATGGACTGGTAAAATCAGCTACATTTCCAACTATCCGAAAGACGGCCAGCAGGCAGCAGCTCAACCATCTGGAACTGGTGGCAGCGGAACAGCTTCAGGTTCCAAATATCCATTTACAATTGACATTACCAGTGAGATTGGTGAGCTCAAGCAAGGCTTCTCTGTCAATATTGAAGTTAAAAACAATACTCAGGGACTCATTGTGCCAGTAAGCAGTGTGGTAATGGACGGAGACAAGAACTATGTTTGGGTTCTGGAAAAAGGAGTTGCCAAGAAGACAGAAGTGACGCTCGGAAATGCTGATGCTGAAAATCAAGAAATCTCATCTGGTTTGACAAAGGATAGTAAAGTTATCATCAATCCGACAGATAGCTTGAAAGACGGTCAAGAGGTGAAATCTTATGAAGAAGCTAATTGAGTTAAAAAATATTAATAAGAGCTATCGCAATGGAGACCAGGAACTGCAGGTATTAAAAGACATCAGTCTGGAGGTTGATGAGGGCGAGTTTGTTGCCATCATGGGACCGTCTGGATCTGGTAAGTCTACACTGATGAATATTATTGGTATGCTGGATCGTCCGACCACTGGTGAATACCATCTGGGAAGCGAAGAAGTCGCTAAGCTAGGTGATAAGAAGCTGGCCAAGGTTCGAAATAAGCAAATCGGCTTTGTCTTCCAGCAGTTCTTTCTCTTGTCTAAGCTCAATGCCTTGCAAAATGTGGAACTGCCCTTGATCTATGCAGGTGTCGGTCTATCTAAACGTAAGTCCTTGGCCGAGCAGTTTCTGACCAAGGTGGAGCTGGACACGCGGATGCATCACCTGCCTTCAGAGCTTTCCGGAGGACAGAAGCAGCGGGTAGCCATTGCGCGTGCTTTGGTCAATAATCCCTCTCTGATTCTGGCTGACGAACCAACAGGGGCCTTGGATACCAAGACTGGTGAGCAGATTATGGAGCTCTTAACTGAGCTCAATCGAGAAGGGAAAACCATTATCATGGTAACCCACGAGCCTGAGATTGCTGCCTATGCCAAACGGCAGATTGTCATTCGTGACGGCGTCATCTCATCTGATAGCGCTAAGGAAGGAGGACTAGCCTAATGCAAAACTGGAAATTTGCCATTAGCTCCATTCTTGGACATAAGATGCGGTCTTTCCTGACCATGATTGGGATTATTATCGGAGTGGCTTCGGTTGTGGTTATCATGGCCTTAGGAGATTCTATTACCCGGCGGGTTAATGAGAGTTTTACCAAAAGTCAGAAAAACATGCGCCTCGTTTTTTCTCCTAAAAAGAGCAAGGACGGCTCCTACACACAAACAGCTGATCTCTATTCAGTAAATGTGGAAGATGAAAGCGAAGAAGTGGTGGAGCCCCCCAAGGCCCAGGAAGCATGGGTTAAGGAATTGACCCATATCAAGGGAGTGGATGGCTACTATGTGACCAACTCTGCTATGGAAACCTTTAGCTACGAAAATAAGCAGGCTGAGCGCGTCAACTTTGTCGGCGCAAACATGACCTATATTCAGGTGAAAAAATACAAAATCATTGCTGGTCGTGCTTTGAGGCAGCAAGATTATCAAGGCTTTGCAAGTGTTGTGCTGCTGGACGAAGATCTGGCTGCGAACCTCTTTTCTTCCGCTGAAGAGGCAATCAATAAGATTGTGACAGTGGGTGCAAGTAACTATCGGGTGATTGGGGTTTATAGAGATCCTGAAACTGCTGCTGCATCTGGCTCCATGCAGGTCTATGGTGGTAATGCCATTACGACCAACACTCTTATAGCTGCTAACTTTGGAGTAGATGAAATTTCAGAGATTGTTCTTCGAGTGAATGATACTAGCTTAGTTCCAGAACTTGGCCCTAAGGTTGCCAAGAAATTAACAGAAATTGCTGGTCTCCAACAGGGCGAATATCAAGTGACAGACGATAGTGCCCTCTATCAGGAAGTGCAAAATATTTATGGTGCCATGACAGGAGTTATCGGTGCCATCGCCGGAATCTCACTTTTTGTTGGTGGTATCGGCGTTATGAATATCATGTTGGTATCGGTCACTGAGCGGACTCGTGAAATCGGTCTGCGAAAAGCTCTGGGAGCAACACGTGGCAACATACTGATGCAATTTTTGATTGAGTCTATGATTTTGACACTGATTGGTGGGTTGATTGGACTGGTTCTAGCTGCGGGACTTGCGTCTGTACTAGGCTCGGCCATGAGTCAAATGCTGGAAGGAACTCCAGTGACGGTATCACTCACAGTCAGCATCGTTAGCCTTCTCTTCTCAGCGACTATCGGTGTTCTCTTCGGTATCCTGCCGGCCAACAAGGCCTCTAAACTAGATCCAATTGAAGCACTGAGGTATGAATAATACAACAAAAGTCTGGGAAACCAGACTTTTTTGTGATGTAAAAATCCTGCTGGAATTTCAGCAGGATTTGTTTTCTTAATATCCTATAAAATACAGATTATTTCATCGTTGGGAAGAGCAGGACATCGCGAATGGTAGTCACGTCTGTTAGTAACATAACCAGACGGTCGATACCGATTCCTAGGCCTCCAGTTGGTGGCATACCGTATTCCAGAGCTTCGACAAAGTCATAGTCAATGCCAGTTGCTTCGTCATCGCCCAGTTCTTTGGCTTTTGCCTGTGCTTCAAAACGAGATAATTGATCGATTGGATCGTTCAACTCTGTGAAGGCGTTGGCATACTCTTTGGTCATGATGAAGAGCTCGAAACGGTCCGTGAAGCGTGGGTCTTCTGGATTTTTCTTAGCCAGGGGTGACACTGCAACAGGGTGACCGTAGACAAAGGTTGGCTGAATCAAGGTTTCTTCCACAAATTCTTCAAAGAAAGCATTGATAACATGGCCAACTTCGGTGAAGTGCTTTTCAAGCGGAACTTTCTTTTCTTTAGCCAAAGCAGCAGCTTCTTCAAAACTCATATCTTGCCAGAAGTCAACACTAGTAATTTCCTTGATGGCATCTACCATGTGAACGCGTTTAAATGGTTCGTTGATCTTGATTTCAGTTCCTTGGTAGTTGACCGGTCCATCTCCATTGACAGAAACAGCAGCATGTTGGATAATGCCTTCAGTCAAGTCCATGATATCTTGGAAATCTGCATAGGCTTGGTAAACCTCTATGGAAGTGAACTCTGGATTGTGAGTAGCATCCATTCCTTCGTTACGGAAGATACGGCCAATCTCATAAACTCGCTCCATACCGCCAACGATAAGACGTTTAAGGTGAAGCTCGGTTGCAATCCGCAGTACCATGTCAATATTTTGGGCATTATGGTGGGTGATAAATGGACGAGCAGCAGCACCGCCTGCTTCGTTATGCAGAACAGGAGTTTCAACTTCAAGGAAACCTTGTCCATCCAAGTAACGACGGATTTCTGAGATGATTTTTGAACGAGTGACAAAGCGCTCAAAGCTTTCGCGGTTGGAAATTAAATCCAAATAACGCTTGCGGTAGATGGTTTCGACATCTGTCAGGCCGTGGAATTTTTCAGGTAGGGGACGCAGAGCCTTAGACAAATGAGTAAGGTGGGTTGCCTTGATAGAAAGCTCCCCCATATCCGTCCGCATAATCTCACCTTCGATACCGAGGAAATCCCCTAAGTCCGCCTTTTTGAAGATTTCATAATTTTCTTCACCAACAGCATCTTTACGCACATAAATCTGGATTTGGCCTTCACGGTCTTGGATGTGAGCAAAGCCAACCTTTCCTTTGCCGCGCTTGGTCATGAGACGGCCAGCGATAATAGCTGTTTCATTGAGTTCGTTTAATTCTTCTTTATCTTTATCGTTGTATTTTTCTTTTAGTTGAGCAGAGTTAGCAGTCCGCTCAAAGCGTTTGCCAAAAGGGTCAATTCCCTGCTCAGCCAGCGCAGCCATTTTTTCACGACGGATAATCTGCTGGTCG
Organism: Streptococcus sanguinis; assembly: GCF_020729765.1. Classification (GTDB taxonomy): domain Bacteria; phylum Bacillota; class Bacilli; order Lactobacillales; family Streptococcaceae; genus Streptococcus; species Streptococcus sanguinis_Q. Next base: position 11,987 of record NZ_JAJEPD010000007.1, read on the forward strand.
TTTAATTCCTCAATATGTTCAGTAGTCATGTTTTTCCTCCAAAAGTTTTCCTACCTATTTTATCACAAAAGATAGGGAAATTCATCTATATTTGGCTATAAAGTAAGAAAAAAAGCTAGAAATCCAGCCTTAATTTTCTGCTTTTTCAACTAAATAATCCTTATTATTCCAAGTGATCAGCTCAAAATTCTCAAAGTCTTCTGTTTCAAGAATGGTGATACTAGCATTGGTCAGACCGCCATTCTTGCGCAGGAGGGGTGTGTCATAGCCCAGCATGGTTCGAATGCTGGCGGTTAAGTTGGCTCCGTGCCCAACAATTAGCACTTGTTCGTAGTTCTTGTCCTTTAAGGTCTTGATAAAGGAAATGGTCCGGTGGGTCGTATGGTAGACCGACTCAGCGTCAAAAAACGTATGATTAAATTGAGAGAGGTTGTGGCGGAAGGCAGTCATCTGGTGCGGATAGATGGCTTCTATGGTAGAGATTTTTGCGCCTTCCAGTTTTCCCAACTGCCATTCTCGCAGTTCAGGTACTGATACGATTTCAGTCGGAAACTGGCTTTCTTCTTGAATAATCTCAGCAGAGCGAACGGCACGAGGGAGGTCGCTGCTGAAAATCTTGCCAAATTGTGTCTGAGCCAGATGTTTTCCTAGGGTATGCAGTTCTTCAACGGCGGTTGGCAGCAGTGGCGAATCGCCGCTGGCTCCCTGAAAGCGGCCTTCCCGATTCCATTCCGTTCTTCCGTGTCGGACAAAGTATAATTTCATAGTGGTTGATTGTTTCTTTCTTATTAGAGTTTATTGAGAATATTAGGTGCAGTATTGAAGAATTATGAGCTAGGATTTTCCTTGAGATCTGCAAAGTCAGCTTGAACAAAATCCGCCAAATCTTGCGCCTTGATTTCGATACTGCGGCCGACTTCGCCAGCTGACACGATGATGCTATCTCGCTCTAGAGCTGACTGGTCGATATAGATTGGAAAGTTATGCTTTTGCCGGATACCGACAGGATTATTGGCTCCGTGAATATAGCCTGTTGTCTTTTCCAAGTCTTTCTGAGGAATCATACTGACTTTTTTATTACCAGAAATTTTGGCCATTTTCTTTTCGGACAGATGCTCTGTGATTGGCAGGATACCAATCAGTGTACCAGTCTTGTCTCCTGTCAAGGCCAAGGTTTTATAAATCTGCGAACGATCCAAACCATCGGCTGGCTGTTCTGCTAAGGCATTTAGCTGCAGACCTTGATGTTCAATCTTAGCCTTGCTTAAAATTTGCTCGACCAGTGTTTTTTTGATTTTTGTTTTTTTAGCCATTAGTATATCTCTCTTCTAATTGTGACATCCAAAGTCCCAGCCAGGTTCCCAGACCGAAGAAAAAGGCTGCAAGGACCAGTGTCAATACAGAAACTCCATGATAGCTAATGCTTTCACTGTTTCCTGCTTGAGGCACTACAATAAGAAGTGTACTGGATAGGACAATGCCAATGATAAAGTGATAGACACGAGAGTAGTAGTTTTTCAAAATATGATCCATCAGCTTAGAGAAGAGAATCAGAGCCAAGGCACCTCCGATTCCGATAGGAAGAAAGGTGCCCAAGAGATCCAGTCTGCGAAAGCCGTTCAGCATAGGGGCATAGAGGCCTAAAATCAGGAGAAGGTTGGACGGACTGAGTCCAGGAATTAAAATGCCCAGTGCAATCAAAGCTCCTGCTAAGATGAAAGAGAGGAAGTTGGCTGGTAAGGTGCCTACCAACCCATTTAGGGAATAAAGAAAGATTCCTGAAAGGATGAGGCTGAGCCAGAAAACGAGAATATCAATCCGATCACGCTCACTTTTAGCGACAGACTCTTTAATAAGGCTAGGAACAGTTCCAATAATGGCTCCCGCAAATCCCCAAAGGACAATCACTTTGTAGTTGTCCAGCAGCAGATTGACAGGATAGGAGAAGGCGGCAATTCCTAAAACCATTCCGATTCCAACTGGTATGAAATAGAGAACATTTTCGACGAAGTTTTCCTTTAAGTGTGCTAAAAAATGAATCAGGCGCTCGTAAATACCTAAGATAGCTGCTAAAACACCGCCTGAAACTCCTGGCAAAATAAAGCCAAGTGCAATGACCATTCCTTTGAAAATTCTATTCAACCAAGAAATCATTGTATTTTCCTTTTCTAATTTCATTTATCAAATCATTATATCATAAAATATAGGCTTTATTAAGAGGAAACGGCTGGAAATTTCCTATTTTKTGACAATAAAAAACGACAGCAGTCTTTGAAATTTGAGCTGTCGTTCTGAGCTATTGGCTTTCTTTAGGAACTGTAAATAGCTTTTGATAAGTAGCTGTCTGGTCTTTCAAGGTTGACAGCTGGTTCAAATCAAGATAATGAGAGAAACCAGTCAGCTGACCTTGTGATGTGTACTGATGCAAGTCGTAATCTTGCTCCGTATTTGGTGCGGCATTGTAGTAGCCGTCGTCATTACCATAAGTCGGAATCCAAATTGCTGTGAACTTATCGGTAGAGATGCTATGCTCCTCCATAAAATAAGTTCCAATATAGATACCAATATTTTTAACACCAAGTGACTCTAGCTTGGCACGGAAAGCCTCAACTCCCGCATTCATGTCAGACATGGTCTTTTCTTCGACGTCTAGCCAATAATAGGTTGGATGGTACTTGGCAGAGGCCTTGTAGAAACTTTCAGCTTCTTTTTCCATTTCCTTTTTGCTATTGGCGGCCACATAGGCATAGACAGCGACAGGGATATTGCGCTTTTGAAATTCTTTGATATGTCTTTCATAAGACTTGTCCAGACCATTCAGATGGGTTGCTGCGTTTTCTTTTTTTGCCTGCGCTCCACTATGAACACGGACAATTACTCCCGAAACATTCTGGGCGAGTAAGTCGTAATTAATCTCACTTGGCAGCTGCCAGCCAGAAATGTCAATGATTGGTCTGGAAATAAACTCTTCATCCAAGGACGAATCGTCAGATGTCTCCTCTTTTTTTGAGGAACTTGGAGTTTGTTTAGTTTGTGAAATTTTTGCCTGTGCTTGCTTTTCCTGAGAGTCAGTAATTTGCTTGCTTATCAAAATAAAAGCGATAAAAGAAGCAAAGAAAATTAGGATTGCAAGCGGTTTAATCCTCTTCCTCATACTGGTTTATTTTAACTTAAAACAAATAAAAAAGCAAAAAATATCCCCAGAATTGCTGGAAAATGAATAAAATGTAATATAATTGAAATATTATAAAGCAAAAACAAGACGTTTTGAAAGTTCAAAATGCATTTTTTTAAAGAGCTTAGGCAGCCTGTGGAAGATGAGTTGCCGTTGGCTAAATCGTTTTGCTTTTTCTTACCTTTTATAATAGCTTTTGAATGAGCTCTTCTATCTTTTTGGGAGAGGTTTGTGGAGAGAAGCGTTTGATGACTGTTCCGTCTCGGCTGACCAGAAACTTTGTGAAATTCCACTTTATGTTTTCGCCCAGAAGACCGCTTTTTTCTTTTTTGAGCCAGTCAAAGAGTGGAGCAGTATGAGGACCGTTGACATCAATCTTAGCAAATCGAGGAAAGGTCGTTCCGTAGTTAAGGCTGCAAAAGCTGTTGATTTCTGCAGTGTCTCCAGGGGCCTGCTGGCCAAACTGATTGCAGGGGAAATCCAGGATTTCAAATCCATCTTTCTGATAGCGCTCATAGAGTCCCTGCAGTTCTTGATACTGAGGAGTGAAGCCGCAGCCGGTCGCTGTATTGACAATCAGCAGAATCTTTCCTTTATAATCACTCATTTTTTGCGGACTTCCGTCTTGTTTTTGGATTTCGATATCATAAATGTCTGTCATGTTCTCCTCCTTTGTTTGCTTCCTATCTTATCACATTTTTATATAAATAAGGCAAAGCAAGCCATGATTGTCCCTGTCTTTGCGCTAGTGCTTTTTTTTCAATCCAAAAGGTGGTATAATGAGAATTGAATTTTTAGAAGTTTAATGGTGAAATATGAAAATTGACAAGAAGCACTTGTTGAATTATTCTATCTTGATTCCTTATTTGATTTTATCTGTTTTGGGATTGATTGTGGTCTATTCAACGACGAGTCCTACCTCGATTCAGGCCGGAGGAAATGGTTTTGGCATGGTCTTGAATCAGGGGATTTTTTGGGTAATAAGTCTCTTTATAATTGCGCTCCTATATAGAATCCGCTTGGGTTTCCTGAAAAAAGGAGGCATCCTGACTATAGTTATCTTTGCTGAGATTATCCTCTTGCTTTTATCTCGTTTTATAACTGGGACTATTAACGGCGCCCATGGTTGGCTCAAGCTTGGAGCTTTCAGTATTCAGCCTGCTGAGTATTTGAAGATTATTCTGGTCTGGTATCTAGCCTTTCGCTTTACAAAGAGGCAGGAGGAGATAAAGGTTTATGATTATCAAGCTCTGACTCACAACCATTGGTTTCCTAAAGCTTTTAACGACTGGCGGACCATGGTGGCTATTCTGATTGGGATTGTAGCGATTATGCCAGACCTTGGAAATGCGACTATTCTATTTTTGACCGTCGTAATAATGATAGCTGTCAGCGGTATTGGCTATCGATGGTTTTCTACGATGCTGGGAGCCATTGTCAGTGTTTCGGGATTGGTTTTAACTAGCATTTGGATAATTGGGGTTGAGCGCGTGGCCAAGATTCCAGTCTTTGGGTATGTGGCCAAGCGTTTCAGCGCTTTCTTCAATCCTTTCAAGGACCTGTCTGGCTCAGGCCACCAATTGGCTAATTCCTACTATGCTATGAGTAATGGCGGCTGGTTTGGTCTAGGCTTGGGGAACTCTATTGAGAAGCGCGGCTATTTGCCGGAAGCTCATACGGACTTTGTATTTTCTATCGTGATAGAAGAGTTTGGTTTCTTTGGTGCCAGTTTGATTCTGGCCTTGCTCTTTTTCCTGATTCTGAGAATTATCTTGGTCGGGATTCGGGCCAAGAATCCATTTAACTCCATGATGGCTTTGGGAATCGGCGGTATGATACTCATGCAGACCTTCATCAATATCGGTGGAATCTCAGGTCTCATTCCTTCTACAGGAGTAACCTTCCCCTTCCTATCGCAAGGAGGGAACAGTCTTCTGGTCTTGTCAGTAGCCATCGCCTTGGTACTTAATATTGATGCCAACGAGCGCCGTGATGCCCTCTATGAACAGATGGAAGCGGAGGCGCAAGACCAGTCTGAGGAAGCTTAAACGCAGTTCGTATGAACAGTTGTTGTAAAAATGAAAGGTGCAGATTATGTCATTTAACAAATTAGAAAGCTACAGCAATAAAGAAGTGATTCGAGAAGAAGTCGCCATTTTGACAGACTTGCTTGCCGATATTACTCGGAATCTTCTCAGCCCTGAGACCTTTGAAAAAATCTCCCTCATGGAGGAGCTGGCGGTTAACTCCAAATATCATGAGTTAAAAGCGATTGTAGAAGAACTAACGACAGATGAAATGGTTTATATTTCTCGTTATTTCTCTATTTTGCCGCTTTTGATTAATATCTCAGAAGACGTGGACCTAGCTTATGAAATCAACCATCAAAACAATATCAATCAGGATTATCTTGGAAAGCTGTCAACAACTATTGACTTGATTTCAACGCGGGAAAATGCTCAGGAGATTCTGGAGAATTTGAATGTTGTTCCAGTACTGACAGCTCACCCGACGCAAGTTCAGCGCAAGACCATTCTAGACTTAACCAATCATATCCATAGCTTGCTGCGTCAGCATCGAGATGTTAAGGCTGGCCTTGTCAATGAGAAGAAGTGGCTCGGAAATCTCCGTCGCTATATTGAGCTTATGATGCAGACAGATATGATCCGTGAGAAAAAGCTGAAAGTGACCAATGAGATTACCAATGTCATGGAGTACTATAACAGCTCTTTCCTACAAGCAATCACCAACTTTATGGTCGAATACAGACGCTTGGCAGAAGAGCGGGGCATCAAACTGGATAATCCTAAGCCTATTACCATGGGAATGTGGATTGGCGGAGACCGAGATGGCAATCCTTTTGTAACTGCAGAAACCCTGAAACTATCAGCCACCCTCCAGAGTGAAGTCATCCTCAACTATTACATTGACAAGGTTTATACACTCTATCGCACCTTCTCACTCTCGACCAATCTCTCAGAAACCAGTCAGGCAGTAGCAGAAATGGCAGCTCTGTCTACAGACAAGTCTGTTTATCGGGAAAATGAGCCTTACCGCCGAGCTTTCCACTATATCCAGTCCAAGCTGATTCAGACCTTGCTTTACCTTAAAGAAGGCAACTTTTCAAGTGACGATCAGCGATTGACTGACCGAGCTGAGGAAGCATTGTCTGCGAAGGCCAACCTTTCTGTCAGCAATAAAGGAAGAGAAATTATACCTAATTATATCCAGTCTCGTATCAGCGAGACCTTGACTGAGCTGAAGAAGGAGGAGACACCTTCTTACAAAACAGCTCAGGAATTTAAAAAAGACTTGCAGGTCATTTATGATTCTCTTATCGAACATCATGGCGAAGCCTTGGTAAGTGGCGACTTGACTGAACTTCTCCAAGCAGTTGATGTTTTTGGTTTCTTCTTGGCCAGCATTGATATGCGGCAGGATTCCAGTGTTCATGAAGCCTGTGTGGCTGAGCTCTTGGCTTCAGCTAATATTGTTCAAGATTATAGTAGTCTGTCGGAAGAAGAAAAATGCCAGGTTCTCCTCAAACAGCTGCTAGAAGATCCTCGTATCCTGTCAGCTACTCACGAATCTAAATCTGAACTCCTGCAAAAAGAATTGGAGATTTTCAAAACAGCCCGTCAGCTAAAAGATGCAATCGGTGAGGAAGTGATTAAGCAAAATATTATTTCTCACTCGACCAGTGTATCAGATCTACTTGAGTTGGCTATTATGCTTAAGGAAGTAGGGCTGATTGATGAAAATGGGGCTCGTGTCCAGATTGTTCCGCTCTTTGAAACCATTGAGGATTTGGACAATTCCTGCAATACCATGGAGAAATACCTGTCTCTGCCAATTGCGCAGAAGTGGATTGCCTCTAAGGATAATTACCAGGAAATTATGCTGGGCTATTCAGACAGTAATAAGGACGGTGGTTACCTATCTTCTTGCTGGACTCTCTACAAGGCTCAGCAGCAGCTGACAGCCATCGGTGATAAGTTTGGCGTGAAAATCACCTTCTTCCATGGCCGGGGAGGTACGGTGGGACGTGGTGGCGGCCCAACCTATGAAGCTATTACTTCTCAGCCACTCCGCAGTATCAATGACCGGATCCGTCTGACTGAGCAAGGGGAAGTCATTGGTAATAAATATGGAAATAAAGACGCAGCCTACTATAACTTGGAAATGCTAGTGTCTGCTGCCATTAACCGCATGGTAACTCATAAGAAGAGCGATAGCCATACGTCTGATAAATATGAGCGAATTATGGACCAAGTAGTTAATCGCAGTTATCAGATTTACCGTGATTTGGTCTTTGGTGACGAGCGTTTTTACGATTATTTCTTTGAATCCAGCCCAATCAAGGCTATTTCTAGCTTTAATATTGGTTCTCGTCCAGCGGCCCGTAAAACCATCACTGAAATCGGTGGTCTCCGGGCTATTCCATGGGTCTTCTCATGGTCTCAAAGTCGGGTTATGTTCCCAGGTTGGTATGGTGTTGGGTCAAGTTTCAAGGAATTCATTGATGAAGACCCAGAAAATAACTTAGCCTTTCTGCAATTTATGTATAAGAGATGGCCTTTCTTCAAGTCACTCTTGTCAAATGTAGACATGGTTCTGTCTAAGTCAAATATGAATATCGCTTTTGAGTATGCGCAGCTTTGTGAAGATCAGAATGTGCGAGATATTTTCAATATTATCTTGGATGAGTGGCAGCTGACTAAGGATGTCATTCTAGAGATTGAAGGGCACGATGAGCTTCTGGCAGAAAACACCTATCTGAGAGATAGCTTGCACTATCGTATGCCTTACTTCAATGTTTTGAACTATATCCAGCTAGAACTGATCAAGCGTCAGCGAAATGGCCAGCTCACACCTGATCAAGAAAAGCTGATTCACATCACCATCAACGGTATTGCAACTGGTCTGCGAAACTCTGGCTAATACAAATAGAAAATCGGAATTGTTCCGGTTTTTTCTATTTTTGTAACCAAAGGGCTACTTAATTCGTTATACTAGTGAAGGAGGGGGTGAGCTTATCAAACTAGATGAATATGAAACAATCTTGATAGGCTTTGCTCGCGAGATTGTCTCCTATCTGCAGAAGTCAGGGGCTTCTAAAGTGGAAGCAGAAGATGTAGTTCAGGACGTTTTTGTCAAGATGTTGGAAACAGAGGTTATTATTCCGGCGGAAAAGATGCGAGCTTGGATGTATCGAGTTTCCATCCGGCGCTATATCGACAGATATAGGAGAGATAAGCATTATTTGGAGATTTTGCGAAAAGAATTTTTTGGAAAAGATCTTGTCAATCCCTTTGAAAATGAAGATTATGAGCTGCTAAGAAGTATGATAGAAGCACTGCCGCTTAAGGAAGCCACGCTTTTAGAACTCTATTATTTTCAAGATTTCACGGTCAAGGAGATTGCCCAAATTATGTCTTACTCAGTGAGCAAGGTCAAGATTCAGCTGATGCGCAGTCGTGCTAAACTCCGAAAGGAGCTGGAAAAGAAAGGATATCGAAATGGAAACATTTAAAATTATTGCAAAGAAAAGTAGGAGAAAGAGACTCTGGAAGACAGTCGTCATTAGTTCCTTTGTATCTTTAGTTCTCTTAGGTCTTCTAGGAAAGGGGCTGGCAGAATTAGCCTCTGGTAACGGACGAGACTTGCAGAAACAGTATGAAGTTATGTCCGAAATCGCCTATCCTAATGTTGACTATGACAGTCTATACTACAATCCGACCTCTTATCTTTCGGGAACATTACGTTCTGATCGTTTTAAAGACCTTGATGGAGTGATGGTGGATTATCCAGCCTATGAGGGGAACTATTCACTAACAGGTTCTTATAAAAATCCGACGTCAGAGGCGACTTATTCCTCTACCTCAGGGACCTATACGCGAGAGCTTCGGCAGAAATATCCGGTCTTTTACAATGTCAATGCCAAACAGACGAAGTCTTCAGATCCAGCACCTCAGGAACTTGTATCTGTCAAAGAAATGCCGAATCAATTGGTAGAAATAGCTCTGACTTTTGATAAACCTTACACTTATAAGGAAATCCAGCAGATGATACCAAGCAACCTCAAGATTAACTGGTACTGGATTGGCAGTCAGTCAGAAGATGGTGAAAATGGTATGGCATTGCGCACCGATCCTCAGACGACTTACGGAGCTAATAGTACGCTGCTTAATCCCTATCCGTCGGACGGCAAAAAAGAGAGCGAAGAGGCTAAGCAAGAGCAACAGACTTTCCTAGACTATTTGAAAAAGGCCGATAAAAACCTTTTCCCAACTGTCAACAAGTACAATATGTACAATGATGTTGAGGCCTATCTCAAGAAATTTGGTCAGCTAGATATTCGTGAAGCAGAAAATCGGGATCAATTGACCTTTTCTGGTATTATTCTGACTGGGAAAGCTGAGAATTTCAGCCAATTAGAAGGGAAAGAATGGATTGCTGCTTCGAGTATTGGTGCTTCCGTTTCCAATCAACCTTACTATAAATTAGACAAGGAATAATTCACAAAAAAATGCTAAAAGACTTGCATTTTCATTTAAATTTGATAAAATAGTAAGGAAAGTTAGACTGTATTGCCTACTGTCTATCTATAAAATATATTTTATTGGAGGCTTTTACTCAAATGGCAAAAGAAAAATACGATCGTAGTAAACCACACGTTAACATTGGTACTATCGGACACGTTGACCACGGTAAAACTACTTTGACAGCAGCTATCACAACTGTATTGGCACGTCGCTTGCCTTCAGCAGTTAACCAACCTAAAGACTATGCGTCTATCGATGCTGCTCCAGAAGAACGCGAACGCGGAATCACTATCAACACTGCGCACGTTGAGTATGAAACTGCTAAGCGTCACTACGCTCACATCGACGCTCCAGGACACGCGGACTACGTTAAAAACATGATCACTGGTGCCGCTCAAATGGACGGAGCTATCCTTGTAGTAGCTTCAACTGACGGACCAATGCCACAAACTCGTGAGCACATCTTGCTTTCACGTCAGGTTGGTGTTAAGCACTTGATCGTCTTCATGAACAAAGTTGACTTGGTTGACGATGAAGAATTGCTTGAATTGGTTGAAATGGAAATCCGTGACCTCTTGTCAGAATATGACTTCCCAGGTGACGATCTTCCAGTTATCCAAGGTTCAGCTCTTAAAGCTCTTGAAGGTGACTCTAAATATGAAGACATCATCATGGAATTGATGGACACTGTTGATGAGTACATCCCAGAACCAGAACGCGATACTGACAAGCCATTGCTTCTTCCAGTCGAAGATGTATTCTCAATCACTGGTCGTGGTACAGTTGCTTCAGGACGTATCGACCGTGGTATTGTTAAAGTCAACGACGAAATCGAAATCGTTGGTATCAAAGAAGAAATCCAAAAAGCAGTTGTTACTGGTGTTGAAATGTTCCGTAAACAGCTTGACGAAGGTCTTGCAGGGGACAACGTAGGTGTGCTTCTCCGTGGTATCCAACGTGATGAAATCGAACGTGGACAAGTTATCGCTAAACCAGGTTCAATCAACCCACACACTAAATTCAAGGGTGAAGTTTATATCCTTACTAAAGAAGAAGGCGGACGTCACACTCCATTCTTCAACAACTACCGTCCACAGTTCTACTTCCGTACAACTGACGTTACAGGTTCAATCGAACTTCCAGCAGGTACTGAAATGGTAATGCCTGGTGATAACGTAACAATCGACGTTGAGTTGATCCACCCAATCGCCGTTGAACAAGGTACTACTTTCTCTATCCGTGAAGGTGGACGTACCGTTGGTTCAGGTATGGTTACAGAAATCGAAGCTTAATTCGATTCCGTTCCCAAATAACAATTATAGTCAGACACTAAACCCCGTGAAAACGGGGTTTTTTAGTATACAGAAGAATAAAAGGTAGTCGGTAATCTCCAGAATAGATAGCTTGATTTTGCAGAACCACCTTTAAGATGATTTAGGAAACGGAAAGAGAAGAAGTATAGATATAAGCTTGATAGAAGTTTTGTCCTTTTTAATTAGGTTGGGGAAGAAAGTATCATTTAAAAGAGAGATTCTTTCAAGAAGGATTTTCACTTTTCACTGAAAGTATAGTATAATAAGAAATAGAATACATTTGGAGAAGAAAAATGCCCTCAAAATCAGGATCATCACCTTATGCTAAAAATAATGACGGTAATAAAGAAATAGAAAAAATAATCTCAAAAGAAGGACTGAAAAATAACTATATATGGAACATGTTGGGGACAGTCTCATCTTCATTGATATCAGTCGTCTTGCTTCTACTAGCTTCTAGATTTCTAGATTCAAGAGATTCTGATATTTTTAGTATTGCTTATGCTCTTGGTCAGCAGTTCTTTGTTCTAGGTTATTTTCAAGTTAGAAATCTGCAATCTACGGATGTAAAAGAAAGATACCAATTTGGTTCTTATCATAATACGAGACTTTTTACGGTCTTTTTGATGATTTTAACATCGTTTATCTATACTCTATGGCAAGGGTATGATGTTTACAAATCTAGTATTATTTTATTGCTTGTTGTTTATCGGGCTATAGATGCGTATTCAGATGTTTTTCAAGGATTATTTCAGCAAAAAAATAGATCAGATTTAGCCGGAAAGGTGCAATTCTATAGGAGCTGGATTTGTATGTTAATATTTGCGATAGTCCTGTTGCTTACAAAATCATTGATGGTGGCGGATAGTCTGCAGGACCGTTTTAGTAGACGTGTTTACAATCATTTTGAAAAAGAATACAGGAGGGTCTTTCTTGCCAATGCCTTCTTTGGTGTCTGCCAAATGTGGATTGCTAGAGGAAAAAAAGAAAGTCCTGAACAAATAGCAGAATTTCTTTTGAAAATGCTGTAAGAAGTTGCTGGAACCCAATGGGTTCCAGCTCTTTTCATATTTTGAAAAATTATACAGGGTGTACAAAACCTCTTTTGGTTCTGTACA
>NZ_JAJEPD010000070.1:0-94727 GCF_020729765.1 Streptococcus sanguinis
TTACTCACCCGTTCGCAACTCATCCAAGAAGAGCAAGCTCCTCTCTTCAGCGTTCTACTTGCATGTATTAGGCACGCCGCCAGCGTTCGTCCTGAGCCAGGATCAAACTCTCATTAAAAAGTACTCACCCGTTCGCAACTCATCCAAGAAGAGCAAGCTCCTCTCTTCAGCGTTCTACTTGCATGTATTAGGCACGCCGCCAGCGTTCGTCCTGAGCCAGGATCAAACTCTCATTAAAAAGTTTGAGTTCGCACTCATTACTGTCCACTGACAGATTTATTTTCTCGTTTTTTGACAGGTTACATATCTCTATGTCACCCTGCACTTGGTTCGTCTTGTTCAGTTTTCAAAGGGCTTTGTCTTTCGCGACAACTATATTAGTATATCACCTATACCTACTACCTGTCAATACCTTTTTTGAAAAAATTTAAAAAATTATTATTTTTAAATTGGTGGATAGTTTTACATACCTTTGAGGCTGGTAATTGACCTACATTCTTTCTTTTAAAGGCGCAAAAAATGCCCTTTCGGACATTTTTTCTATTCTTGTTCTTGTTTATACTTTTCGAGTTCAGCTTTATTAGCCCAGACATAATGTCCCGGACGAATCTCTGCCATTTCTGGTTTATCAACAGAATAATCGTGCTGGTCAGGATCATAGACCTTCAACACTTTCTTGCGCTCTAAGATTGGGTCTGGTATTGGAACAGCCGAGAGCAAGGATTGTGTATAGGGGTGGACAGGATGGTTGAACAATTCCTCTGTCTCAGCCACTTCTACAATGACACCTTTGTAAATCACGGCGATACGATCAGAAATAAAACGAACTACCGAAAGGTCATGGGCAATAAAAAGATATGTCAAACCCAACTCTTTTTGGAATTTTTTCAAAAGATTCAAGACCTGAGCCCGAACAGATACATCCAAGGCTGAAATCGGCTCATCAGCAATCACAAAGTCTGGTTGCATGACCAAAGCACGAGCAATCCCAATCCGCTGACGCTGTCCACCAGAGAATTCGTGAGGATAGCGAGTTAAATGCTCAGCCAACAAACCGACTTCATTGATGATATCTTTGACTTTTCTTTGACGGTCTTCTTCACTATCAAACAAATGGTAATTATAAAGACCCTCAGATATGATATAGTCAACTGTTGCACGTTCATTCAGGCTAGCTGCTGGGTCTTGGAAAATCATCTGAATCTTGCGAATCAAGTCCGCTTCTTCTGCTTTTGACTTTTTACCATTAATCTTTTTGCCTTCGTAGAAGATATCACCTGAACTGGTATCATTAAGGCCGATAATAGCTCGACCAATAGTAGTCTTACCAGATCCTGATTCTCCTACAAGAGAGAAAGTTTCTCCCTTGTTAATGAAGAAATTTGCGTTTTTTACTGCTACAAATTTCTTACTTCCTTCGCCGAAGGAAATTTCTAAATCTTTAATTTCAACTAATTTTTCAGTCATTTCCTTCCTCCTAAGCTTCTAATTGATTGAAGCCCATTTTTGAACGAATTTTTTCATGTAGGTTTTCGATAATCTCTGGTTTATCAACCTTAGGCGCATCTTCGTGCAGCAACCATGTCTTAGCCCAATGAGTATCTGACACATTGAAAGCCGGTGCTTCTTCTTCAAAGTCAATTGACATGGCATAGTCAGAACGCAAAGCAAAGGCATCCCCTTTGATCGGTGAATAAAGTGACGGCGGAGTACCAGGAATCGAGTAAAGTGCACCATTCGCATCTGCCAACTGAGGCAAGCTGGATAGCAAACTCCATGTATAAGGATGTTTTGGCTCGTAGAAGATTTCTTCAACTGTACCGTATTCTACAATTTCACCGGCATACATGACCGCAACCTTATCTGCAATACTAGCCACAACACCAAGGTCGTGCGTAATAAAGATGGTTGTGAAATGATATTCTTGCTGCAAGGATTTGAGCAAGTCAATGATTTGCGCTTGAATTGTTACATCGAGGGCCGTTGTCGGCTCATCACAGATAAGAATATCAGGACGGCAAGCCAAGGCAATAGCAATAACAATCCGCTGACGCATACCACCTGAGTATTGGAAAGGATATTCTTCAAAACGTTTTTCCGCATCTGGAATCCCGACCTTACTCATGTAATCAATGGCCATTTTTTTAGCCTCTTTGGCTGATTTTCCTTGGTGCTTGATAATGACTTCTGTAATCTGGCTTCCAATCGTATTAATGGGATCCAAGCTCGTCATCGGATCTTGGAAGATAGTCGCAATTTTTGCACCGCGAATCGGCTCCCAATCCTTATTACTCCGAAGAGTTGTCAAATCTTTGCCGCGGTAGTCAATAGTTCCTTTGGCCACACGGCCATTTTCTTCTAACATACCAGTAAAGGTCTTAGTCAAGACAGACTTACCTGAACCAGATTCACCAACAATAGCCAGCACTTCGCCTTCAATCAAGTCCAATGAGACACCGCGAATGGCGGTTAAGACACGATCGCGAACATCGAATTCCACGACAATATCGCGAGCAGTCAATATTACATTTTCATTCTTTGTCATATTTACTCCTATCTATGTGTACGTGGATCGCTCGCGTCGGCTAAGTTTTGACCAACTACGAAGAAGGTAAGGGATACCAAAATCAAAGTTGTGAGTGGAATCCAAAAGAGGTAGGCATTCGTCGTCACGTTTTGAGAATAATCTGAGATCAAGCGTCCCAAACTCGGCACTGTTACAGGAAGCCCTAATCCAAAGAAGGACAGAAAGGCTTCGTAAGAGATAAAGCTTGGCAACATCTGTGAAGTGGTGGTCACGATAACAGATACCAACTGCGGCATAATGTTCTTCGTAACAATCTTGAGAGTCGGTGTACCAAGGGTACGAGAGGCAAGGTTGTACTCCAAATCCCGATAGCGCATAATCTGCACACGGATGGTGTAAGCAATACCAACCCAACCAGTAATCGTCATGGCAAAAATCAGATTCCAGAAACCAGCACCGATAGAGTAAGTCAAGACGATGACAATCAAAAGAGCTGGGATGTTTGAAATAATATTGTAGACTTCCATCATGACGCGGTCGACTGTTTTGGAAATTCCCCAGATACCGCCGATGATAACTCCGATGGCCAGATTAATAACCGTCGCAATAATCGAAATAAGAATAGAGTTACGGGCACCAAACCAAACACCGTCAAAGAGAGACTTACCATTACTATCCGTTCCAAACCAGTATTGAGCACTTGGTTTGATATAACGCATGCTAAAGTCATTTACCTTGCTCACATCATTAAAGTCGAAGTTGGAAAACATAGGATAAATGAAGCTCATGAGAATAATGGCAATCAGAATCCCTAACATGGTAATGGTTGATTTCTTTTTCAGAAATTGACGCATGACTGATTTCCAGTAAGAGTAGGCTGGAGCATCAATCGTTTCAGAGGCAAAATCGTCACGTTTGACAAATTGGAATTTGCTTTTATCAATTGTAGCCATTATTTACCTCCTTTTGATGTTAACTTGATACGTGGGTCCAGTACTGTCATCAGAATATCACCTAGCAAGAGTGCAAAGATAGACAGACATGTGAAAATGAATACAAGACCAACAACCATAGAGTTATTAGATGCCTTGACGGAATCAATCAGCATCTTACCCATACCAGGGAAAGCAAAGACTGTTTCTGTCAAGGTCGCACCTGCAATAACACCAACGATAGAAGCTGGGATACTAGATACCAGCGGCACCATAGCGTTTTTAAAGATGTGCTTGTTAGAAATTTCTTTTTCAGAGAGTCCCTTTGCACGCGCAAAGCGGACAAAGTCCTGAGACTGAAGGTCAATCATATACCGGCGAATCCAAACCGCTGTCCAAGGAGCACTCAAAAGGCCTAGGATAACAGCTGGCAGGACATAAGAACGCCAATCTCCTGCTCCCAAGATTGGGAAGGAATCTGGAAGACCAACAGCAGAGCCAGCCAAACGGACGATGTAGACCAAGGCGATGGTTGGCAGTGACATCATAAAGGTCAAGCCCGCTGTAGAAATGCTATCAAACCATGTATTCTTGAGTCGAGCCATGTAGGATCCGAGCGGAATAGCAATCAGATAAGACAGAGCCACACCAATCAAACCGATAATGGCTGAGCTGGTAATCATGGATGGATTTTGATAGTTGCTTTGAGTCGCTGTATAGGCATCTCCCTTACCAAACTTAGCAATGTCCTGTGAATCGGCTTTGCTTGGTGTCTTATAGGTACGAGAGTAAATGTTAACAGACGATGTCTTTTTGCCTGTTGGGAATTGAACTTCAGAAGACTTAGTTTGTCCTTGTCCCTGTGTAATAACCTGCAGTACAGGGATATTAGCATAGGTTGGATAAGAATTMCCTAAATTAAAGGTAATAAAGTTCTGGTGGACAAATGGAAACTGACCRTTAAARTAAAGTAAATATTTATGCTTGGTACCAGAACCTACAAGAGACCAACCAATAGAAGGATCATTTTCAAACCGGATATAACGCTCTAGGTTTGGATTTTCCTCATCTTGGATAACATTTGGATGGTCAATTTGAATCAAATTAGCATAGAACTCAAAGACACGTTCATACACAGGTACTTCGCGTACAGCGTAGAATTCTCCGCTCAGTGGAAATTTCTGCAATTTCCAGCCATTACCGAGTTTATCAATATACTTCTGATAAATCTTCTCGTTTGCTTCAGTAGCTTCTGTGGTAACAGAAGAATCTTCCTTGCTGGCTTTCTCCTGCAGTTCCTTTGTATCATAATAGTCAATGTAGCCCATCCGCTCAAAGATAGTGTTTTCATAGTTAGTCTTTTTATCTTTATTGGTCGCTATCTTATTATAGTTAGGATCCTGCTTGAAAATCAACCTTCTTGGCACCATAGTATAGATAATGGCATAAGTCAGGGTCGTCACCAAGAAAATCGACACAATTGAGCGTAAGATACGCATAAAAATATATTTTTTCATTTATCGTTTCCTTTAAATTCCAAAAGAACTTTCTCCTCTATTAGAGAAAGTTCTCTTAGCAAGCTTATTTCACGTGGTCTGCTAATTCTTCTTGAGCTTTTTTATTAGATTCCGCACGTTCTTTATTCCATTTTTCCTGAGCGCTATTATAATCTTTTGTCGTTACAGGCTCATCCTGCAATTTCATGTATTTATAACTTGCTGCTTCACGCGCCTTAGCACCAGACCAAGCAAACGGTGCTGAGAAAGGCACTACCTTAGTCAAGGTTGGACGACCTGTTCTAGAAGTTACCGGAATCAACAAAGCACTATCAGTCAGCCAAGCCTGAGCAGCCGCATATTTTTCATAACGCTTGTTCAAATCTTGCTTTTCTGCACCAGCTTCGTCAACCAGCTTGGTATATTCATCCAAACCAACTTGTTTCGCTGCGGCATTATCTGTGCCATCAAATCCTAAGAAGGTCTTGGTATTTTCACCACCAGGTTTGATGACATCTAGATAAGTAGATGGATCTTGATAGTCCGGAGACCAGCCGACATTATCTGAAATATCCCAGTCCTCTTCAGCAGCAGAAGGAGCAAACAAGGTAATGTTAGTCACTTCATCCTTAGACAATTGGTGAACATCAATCACAACATTATCTGTTCCCAAAGTCTTCTCAATGGATTGCTTGAGGGATTGAACGCGCTGTACTTTAGAAGTAGCCGTTTGATCAACCGGAATGTCCAGATGAATTGGGAATTCTACTCCATCAGCTTTCAAAGCTTCTTTTGCTTTAGCAAATTCAGCCTTTGCTTTGTTCTCATTATAGAGACCATCTTGGCCATCTGAGAAGTCCACATCTTTCCATTCGTCGCCATAAGTTACTACTTTTTCCTTAACTAAGTCACCGAAGGACTTGTCACCAGCCTGCACAAATGTAGGTGGGATGTAAAGGTTACGAAGAAGTTTGTCTGCTCCGTCCTTACCATTAATCTGAGATGCATAGGACTCACGATTGAAGGCAAAGGTCAAAGCCTGACGGAAGTCCTTGTTAAGCAAGGCTTTCTTAGTTGAAGTTTTTTGAGTTTCTGATGTCTTAGCAGTATGATTATAAGACTGACGATCAATGTTTGTACCTACTAAGAAAGTTGAGGCATCTTGAGGTGTATAGACGATATTATCTTTAAAGTCTTTTTCAACCTTTTCATAAGTCGCACTAGTTGGGAAAAGTCTGGCTGTTGTCAATGCGCCTTGGCTGAACTGCTCAGCAGGTTTTCCTTGATCTTGTCCATCATAGAAAGAGAGTTTCACTGCATCTACGTGAACATTTTCTTTGTCCCAATAATTAGGATTCTTCTCAAATTGAATTTCCGATTTTGAAGTCAATGATTTGAGCAAGAAAGGTCCGTTGTAAAGCAAACTTGTTGGATCAGTTGCTTGAGCGAACTTATCACCTTGGTTTTCCAAAAAGTCTTTGTTTACTGGGTAGAGAATTCCCATTGTAGTCTTAGAGTTCCAGAAGCTTTCTGGCTCATTAAGAGTATACTCAACAGTATGATCATCCACTGCTTTGATTCCTACTTCTGAGAAATCAATCTTCCCAGAAATATAGTCCTTAAGCCCTTTTACAGAATCCTGAACCAAGTAGATTGTTTCAGATTTGTTGTCTGCCGCATACTTAAGACCTGTGACAAAGTCTTCTGCTGTCACATCTGCGTACTCTTCACCTTCAGAAGTATACCACTTAGCATCTTTGCGAAGCTTGTATGTATAAGTTTTTCCATCTGATGATACAGTCCATTCCTCTGCCATTGAAGGAACCAAGTTCCCATATTGGTCGTTTTCTAAAAGACCATCAATGACATTTGCTGTCAAGTCTGTTGTAGCAGCTTTACTTGAAGTGAGATAGTTCAAGTTTTCAGGATCTGTCTCGTAGATATAATTAAAGGTGTTAGAACTGCCTGATTTTGTGTTTGGCTTAGAGCCTGAGCAAGCTGCAAGAAAGCCAGCCGCAAGAAGAGTAACTCCTGCTAACGCAAGGACTTTGCTTTGTTTCATATGGGTTTCTCCATCTTTTAGATTTTTAGATTTAATTAAGATTATAGCATAGATAGTACTAAAAGTAAAATAAATTTTCAGAATATTAAGTTAGCTCACTGGCACCCTCATATGTTTATGTAATCAGGTTTCCCGCATGTCTGTCATCTAGGATTAGACAACCTTAGTCTCGCCCATTCCGCCTCTAAAATCATCAAAAATCCCACTGTTGCTACAATGGGATTTTCTTGATTTATTTGATATGTTCCGCGAGTTCTTCTTGAGCTTTTTTATTGGATTCTTCCTTTTCTTTTGCCCATTTTTCACGCGCTTTCTCATATTCTTTAGTCGTTATTGGTTTATCTTGGATTTCAACATATTTAAAGCTGTATTCACCCTTGTTTCCAGTCCAAGCAAATGGTCCTGAGAATGGAACAACCTTACGGACACTTGGTGTTGCACCAGATGACCATGCCGGCATTAACAGGGCACTGTCTGTCAGCCAAGCCTGAGCTGCTGCATACTTTTCGTAACGTTTGTTAATGTCCTCGTTTTCTGAAGCAGCGTCTTCCAAGAGCTTGTCATACTCTTCAAAGCCAGCCTCTTTAGCTGCTGCATTATCCGTTCCAGGGTCAAAACCAAAGTAACTGTCAACATTCTCACCAGTCTTAGATCCAGTGATTTCCAGATAAGAAGAAGGATCGTTATAATCTGGACTCCAGCCGAGATTATTATTCAAGTCCCAGTCTTCTTGAGATGCTGAGGTCGCAAAGTAGGTGATGTTATTCAACTCATCATCTGTCATCTGCTGAATATCAATCACCACATTGTCAGAGCCAAGATTAGCTTCGATAGACTGCTTCAGTGACTGAACACCCTTAACGCCATTGGTATCTGCTGAGCTAACCGGAATATCCAGATGAATAGGGAATTCTACTCCTTCTGCCTGCAGCGCTTCCTTAGCTTTGGCAAATTCTGCCTTGGCTTTTTCTGGATTATAAAGACCATCCTGAGCGTCGTCTAATTTGACTCCCTTCCACTCATCACCATAGCTAGCCAGGTTTTCTTCTACAATGCTGCCGAACTCTTTACCATTAGCTTGTACAAAGGTTGGCGGAACAAAGGTATTACGAAGCTGCTTGTCTGCCGCTTCTTCTCCATTAGTTTGTGCAGAATAGGCAGTACGGTCAAAGGCAAAAAGCAAAGCCTGACGAAAATCTTTATTGAGGAGTGCTTTCTTGGTAGAAGATTTCTGTGCATCCGTTGTCTTAGAAGTATGCTCGTAAGACTGACGGTCGATATTAGTTGTGACAAAGAAGGTTCCTGAACCTTGAGGAGTGTAGACGATATTATCGCCATACTGTTTCTTCACACTGGCAAAGTTGGAGCTATTTGGGAAAAGACGAGCAATGGTGTAGTTGCCATCAGAAAAGCCACGTACCAGAGATTCTGTATCTTGACCATCATAGTAAGAGAATTTGACAGTGTCAATTTTTACCTTTTCCTTATCCCAATAGTTTGGATTTTTCTCTAAGCTAATTTGAGATTTTGAAGTGATAGATTTCAAGATAAACGGACCGTTATAGAGGACACTAGTCGGATCCGTTCCCTGAGCAAACTTGTCACCTTTTGATTTCAGAAATTCTTCATTAATTGGGAAAAGAATCCCCATGGTTGTCTTAGAATTCCAGAAACTTTCTGGCTGATTGAGAGTGTATTGAACAGTAGAATCATCCACCGCCTTGACACCCACTTGAGAGAAATCAGTTATTTTACCATTGACATAGTCGTCCAAGCCTTTAACAGATTTTTGAACGATATAGAGACCATCAGACTTGCTGTCTGCGGCATGCTTCAGACTGGTCACAAAGTCCTTAGCAGTCACATCTGCATACTCTTCACCATCAGAAGTATACCATTTCACTCCCTTACGAAGCTTATAAGTATAGGTCAGACCATCTTTTGAAACGGTCCAATCTTCTGCCAAAGAAGGCACTAAGTTACCATACTTATCGCTTTCCAGCAAACCATCCACTACATTAGCCATAATCTCGTTGGTTGCCCGCTTATTGGACACAGTGTAATCCAACGTATCTGGATCTGCGGTATAAACATAGCTATAGTTTTTCCCAGATGAATTGGAGCCGCCAAACGAACAGGCAGCCAGAATTCCTGCAGAGAGAATGACAAGCCCAGCAGCTGCAGCTAACTTAGATGTTTTCATAAACTTCCTCCAGTTTTCATTAAGATTACTTTCATTATAGCACTTCTGCGACAGGATGTAAACGCTTCAATGCAATGAAGGCCGATATAAAAAAAGAGAGAACAAAAATGTTCTCTCAACTAAATAACTTAATTCAGGACAACCACAAAGAGACAAACTTTTGCTGTTCAAAATCTTATTTGATATGTTTTTCTAGCTCTTCTTGGGCTTTTTTATTGGATGCTTCCTTTTCTTTTTCCCATTTCTTAAGAGCAGCTTCGTAGTCTTTAGCTGTCACAATATCATTTTGGAGCTCCATGTTCTTAAAGACATAGACATCTCCTTTGATTCCAACATAAGAGTAAGACTTGGTAAATGGCACGACCTTCTGAACGACTGGTGAACCACCGCCAGAAACACCAGGAATAACAATGGAGCTATCTGTCAGCCAAGCCTGAGCTGCTGCGTATTTGGTATAACGAGCATTGGTATCTTGTTTTTCCTTATCTGCCTCATCCAATAACTCTTTGTATTCGTTCAAGCCAACTTTATTTGCAACATCAGCATTTTTCCCTTTTTCTAAACCAATATTATCTGTAGCGTCACCCGTTTCTGGGTTGAAAATATTCAGATAAGTTGATGGATCTTGGTAGTCTGCTGACCAACCAGACATGTTGAGGTCGTAGTCCTTCTGAGCTGCTGTTTCTGCAAAGTAGGCAGAGTTATCAAAGTCATCTGTAGACATTTGCTGAACATCAATAACGACATTGTCCTGACCGAGTGCTGCTTCAACAGACTGTTTGAAAGAGTTGGTCCGTTGTACCAAGACTTTGTCAGTCTGATCCACAGGAATATCGATATGAATCGGGAATTCAACACCTTCTGCTTGCAAGGCTTCCTTAGCCTTAGCAAACTCAGCCTTGGCCTTGTCAGCATTGTAGATGCTGTCTTGGGCATCTGTCAGTTTGACACCGCTCCACTCATCGCCATAAGTAGGAAGTTTGCTCTCTACAACATCTGAAAAGTCTTTGCCATCAACCTGCACGAAGCTAGGAGGAACTAGTAAGCTACGAATGAGTTTAGTCGCTCCGTCTTTACCATTCATCTGAGCTCCAAAAGATGTCCGGTCAAAGGCAAAGTTGATTGCCTGACGGAAGTCTTTATTTTGAATAGCCGCTGTAGTTGATGCCTTCTGAGCATCTGATGTCTTAGACGAATGATTATAAGTCTTACGATTCAGATTGAAAGCAAAATAGAAACTAGTTGAATCCTGCCGTGAGAAGATAATATTATCCTTGTATTGCTTTTCTACAGAAGCGTAGTTAGAACTTGTTGGGTAAAGCCGTGCTTGAGAATAGGCACCGTCTGAGAAGTTGCGAATCAGTGATTCCTGATCTGAACCATCAAAGTAAGTCAGCTTTATATTTTCAATCTTGACATTGTCCTTATCCCAGTAGTTCTGGTTTTTAGCGTATTCAATGACAGACTTAGAAGTGAATGCTTTCAGAACATAAGGGCCATTATAAAGAATAGAGGAAGGTTTTACGGTACCAAAATCTTTGCCTTGTGACTTTAAGAAATCCTCATTGATTGGGAACAGAATCCCCATAGTAGTTTTAGAGTTCCAATAACTTTCTGGCTGGTTAAGAGTATACTCAACCGTATAGTCATCGACAGCCTTGACACCGACGGTTGAAAAGTCATTTGACTCACCCTTGACATAGGCATCCAAGCCTTTGATAGAGCTTTGGACAATTGGAAGAGCTTCTGATTTTTCATCTGCTGCATGCTTCAAACCAGTGACAAAGTCTTGAGCTTTAACCTCTGAGTATTCTTCACCGTCTGATGTATACCATTTAGCATCTTTGCGAAGCTTATAGGTATAGGTCAGACCGTCCTTTGAAACAGTCCAGTCTTCCGCAATAGATGGAACCAGATTGCCATATTCATCATTTTCTAAAAGGCCATCCACCAAGTTTGCAATAACATCAGAAGTAGTAGCTCGATTTGAATTGACATAGTCCAAAGTATCAGGGTCATTCGAATAGACATAAGAATAGGTATTGCTTGCGTTGGAATTTCCACAAGCAGCTAAGATTAGTGTTGACACGACTGTCAGTCCAGTAATGGCCAACCATTTAGATTTTTTCATGAGCATTCTCCTTCTCAATTTATATTGTATTATTATACAATATTTTTTTATAAAAACAAACGCTTTATGTAAAAAAATAATAATTTTCTATTTTTCAGTCTATTTAACTGTGTTTTTTCAAATATTTTTCTATTTTGTGAGATTTTCTGAAAGATGCTTTTATAAAAAATCTCTTTAAGGGGATTACTCTACTTTTCTCTACATTTATTTTGTAATCTTTTATTATCCTTGATTTATAAAAGAAAAGAGAATTTTATGATACAATGGTTATATCTTGTTTTAGGGGAAAGAAATGAAACGATTATTCCTATGTTTACTAGTTTTGGTCGGAATGACCGCCAGCAAGGTTGCAGCAGATGATTTCAACATTGCCGCTAAGAGTGCAATGGCTGTAGACGCTACTTCCGGAAAGATTCTCTACGAAAAAGATGCTAATACTCCAATTGAAGTCGGCCCCATCACCAATCTTTTGACCATCTACCTGGTCTATGAAGCCATTGAGAGAGGAGACCTGACTGCCGATACTTATGTTGATATTTCAGACTATGCTTACAATCTGACATCTAATCCAAATATCAGCAATGTCCCTTTGGAAGCCAAACGTTACAAAGTCAAGGACTTGATTGCCGCTTCCTTGATGTCCAGCTCCAACAGCGCCACGATTGCTTTGGCTGAGAAGGTTGGAGGCAGCGAAGAAAATTTCGTCCAAATGATGAAGGCCAAGCTCAAAGAATGGGGAATCACAGATGCTACTATTGTGAACTCCACAGGGCTGAATACTCTTCTTCTGGAATACGCAACTGAAGAAACCGACTATACTAGCACAGCTAAAAAAAGCAAGGACACTGAAAATAAATTCAGCGCCTACGACTTGGCTGTTATCAGCAGACATCTGATTATGGACTTCCCTCAAGTGACAGACATCACGTCCAAGTCTACAGCCAAAATTGCGGGGACGAGTCTTGAAAATTATAACTTCATGCTGGAAAACCAGTCCAATTTCCGCTCAGGTGTAGACGGACTCAAAGCCGGCAGTTCGGATAAGGGAGGATCTTCCTTTGTTGCGACGACTACTGAAAATGGTATCCGCATGATTACTGTTGTGCTGGACGTTGAGCAAACCGACGGCGACCCCTACGCACGCTTTGTAGCCACAGCCTCTTTGATGAACTATGTTTCGCAAAACTTCACCCAGACGACTATTGTGGCTGAGGGGGAAGCCTACAATAAAAGCAAGTCAACCGTTATTGATGGCAAGCAAAAGACCGTTCCAGCCGTTGCCAGCAAGGATTTCACCATCATTGAGCGCATCGCCAATCAGGCTGAGCACAAGGTAGAATTTTCAACCAACGAAAAAGGCTTCCAAGCTCCGCTGAAAAAAAATACTGAACTTGGTACCCTGACCTATACCGACCCTGAACCGATCGGCCAAGGCTATCTGGAAAACAAAGCACCTTCTGTCACAATGGTAGCAGGTCAAGAGGTGGAAAAAAGCATTTTCTTCAAGGTCTGGTGGAATGACTTCGTCCGCTATGTCAACGAGAAACTATAAAGAAAAGCCGCGAATCAAATGATTCGCGGTTGTTTTGTATGTTTTGATTAAGAAGAAAACAATTAAATTTCAAAGTAGGGCAAAGCACTATCACTGTCTAACGGTTGTGTTGGAATTGCCTCTTCCAAGACAGCCCGCCAACCAGCTGCTAATTCTTGGAAAGTGAGGCTCGATTCTGGTGAAACAGTCATAATCTTACGACCAAACCAAGCCATCGTTTGAGTTTCAAACTTAAGCATAGCATAATCAATTAAAGGAACACCTGCATCTTTATATTCAGAATTAACTGCACGCGCTACTTCTGGCGCTTGGGGAATAAGCTGATTCTCAAGCTTTTTCACCACATCCGGATCCATTTCTCTCCACGATATTAGTTTCCCATCAACTTGATAATATAGTTCGAATGTTTCCTGTCCCTGTTTAAAATTAACAAGAACAAAAGCACGCTCCACCTTATCGGGTCCACCCGCTGCCTTAACAGCATTTATCAAAATATTTTGTTCCATTTGAAACCAGTAGTTGTCCGCCTCTTCTTCAAGACTAGGAGCAAAGGATTGGTTCAATTCCTCTATCCTCGCCTCCCCCTTATTAACTTCTTCTACCTTACCAAATAAACGTTTTAAAAACCCCATTCTAACCTCCAGATAAGCCAATGTTTTCTTTCATTACTAAAATCAACCAAACACTATTAGCTCTTTTTACCCAACTGATCCTTCCATTTCATAGCAGATAAGACGGTTAAGCTCAACAGCATATTCCATAGGCAGTTCTTTGGTGAATGGCTCGACAAAGCCCATGACAATCATTTCAGTTGCTTCGGATTCAGACAAGCCACGGCTCATGAGATAGTAGAGTTGCTCTTCTGAAATCTTAGAAACCTTGGCCTCGTGCTCCAGAGCTACCTGAGAGTTATGGATTTCATTAAAGGGAATGGTATCTGACGCAGAAATATCATCCATGATAATCGTATCACACTCAATATGGCTAACAGACTTCTGTGAATTCTTTCCAAAGGTCACTTGACCGCGGTAATCCACTTTACCTCCTCCCTTAGCAATGGACTTAGACACGATAGATGAGCTGGTATGCGGAGCATTGTGAATCATCTTAGCACCTGTATCTTGGTGCTGATTGGTATTAGCAAAGGCAATGGAAAGCATAGTTCCACGCGCTCCAGGTCCGTCCAGATAGACAGACGGATACTTCATAGTTGTTTTTGCACCAAGGTTCCCGTCAATCCACTCAACCGTCGCATCTTTCATGGCCCGCGCCCGCTTGGTCACGAGATTGTAGACATTGTCGGACCAGTTTTGAATAGTGGTGTAGCGCATATAGGCACCATCGAGGGCAAAAATTTCAACAATCGCAGCATGCAAGCTATTACTGGAATAAGTCGGAGCTGTACATCCTTCTACATAATGGACACTTGCTCCCTCGTCAACGATAATCAAAGTCCGCTCAAACTGACCCGAATTTTCATTGTTAATCCGGAAATAAGTCTGCAAGGGAACATCTACCTTGACACCTTTTGGCACATAGATGAAGGTACCACCAGACCAGACAGCGGAGTTGAGAGCTGCTAGCTTGTTATCTGTTGGAGGGACCAGCTTAGCAAAATACTGCTTGAAAAGCTCTGGGTATTCCTTGAGAGCTGAGTCGGTATCTGTGAAGACGATTCCTAGCTTTTGGAACTCTTCCTTCATATTGTGGTAGACCACTTCGGACTCATACTGGGCAGCCGCACCAGCCAGGTAGGCTCTCTCCGCTTCTGGAATCCCAATCTTCTCAAAGGTTTCCTTGATCTTCTCAGGCACTTCATCCCAGCTTCTAGCAGGTTTATCAGAGGCCTTTTGGTAATAAATCAAGTCATCAAAATTAATTTCTGACAAATCCGGCCCCCAAGACTGCATAGGCATCTTCTTGAAAGCCTCGTAGGATTTGAGGCGGAAATCCAGCATCCATTCTGGTTCATCCTTGGCTGCAGAAAGCTCACGAATGACCGCTTCATTCAGTCCTTTCCCTGTCGAGATAACAGGCTCAACATCATCATGGAAACCAAACTTGTACTCACCGAGATCAATCGGTTTTGGTTCTACTCTTTCTTCTGACATAATTTCCTTTCACATTCTTACTTTTTATCTTCTTCAATTGCTCGCTTGAGGGCATTCCAACCCAAGGTCGCACACTTAATCCGCTGCGGGAATTTGGCAACGCCTGCTAAAAAGGCTCCATCTCCCAATTCTTTCTGGCGACTGTCTTCCTGGCCCTGAACCATCTGCGAGAAGACCTCTGCTAATTCCAGCGCCTGCTCTTTTGTCTTGCCCAGAACCGCATCCGTCATCATGCTGGCCGAAGCCGTTGAGATAGTACAGCCGGAATTCACAAAGGCAATATCCTCAATTTGATTTTCAGCATTAAACTTCACAGACAGGCTGATAACATCGCCACAGGTAGGATTATTTAAGACTACCTGCTCCACATCTTCCAACTTACCATGATGATGGGGGTGAGCTGAGTGGTCGGTCACAACCGCCTTGTAAAGACTGTCTAACTTAGAAAGCGCCATTGAAAAACTCCTTTGTCTTTTCTAAAGCATCTACCAGCTTGTCACAATCGGCATATGTATTGTAGATATAAAAGCTAGCCCGCACAGTCGCCGGCACCTGCAGGTAGGTGAGCAGGGGCTGGGCACAATGATGGCCCGCCCGAATAGCTACTCCTTCGTAGTCCAGAGCCGTCGCGACATCATGCGGATGGAGACCATCTAGGTTAAAGGCAATCACACCTGAGCGCTGGGCCAAATCCTGAGAGCCATAAATGGTCAAGCCTTCCACAGCTTGCAGCTTAGGAAATACGTAGGCAATCAAGTCCTGCTCATGCTGAGCAATGGCATCCATGCCCAAGTCTTCCAAATAATCAATGGCCGCCGCAAGACCGATTACTCCTGCCATATTTGGCGTTCCGGCCTCAAACTTCCAAGGCAATTCCTTCCAGGTCGCTTCCTGTTCATAGACAAAATCAATCATTTCACCGCCAAACTCGACTGGCGACATCTGATCTAGCAGCTCTTCCTTGCCATAGAGAACTCCGATACCAGTCGGGCCTGCCATCTTATGCCCAGAAAAGGCGAAGAAGTCCACATCCAAATCCTGCACATCAATCTTCATGTGCGGAATGGACTGAGCCCCATCTACCACCAAAAGCGCTCTTTGCTGATGAACCAACTGGGCAATCTCCTTGATGGGGTTGATGACACCGAGGACGTTAGAAGCATGAGCCAGAGAGACAAACTTCGTTCGCTCATTAAGCTTGGCATGGAAATCCTCCATATCCAGAGCACCGTCTTTGAGATAAACATAAACCAACTTGGCTCCAGTCTTCCTACAAGCTTCCTGCCAAGGAATGACATTGGAATGGTGCTCCATGATCGAAATCAGCACTTCATCACCAGGCTGCAGCCTTTCAGCCGCAAACTGAGCCACCCAATTGAGACTCGTCGTGGTTCCTCGCGTAAAGAGGACTTCTCTGCTAGAAGCCGCATTGATAAAAGAGCCAACTCTTTCCCTGGCTGCTTCATAGGCCGCTGTCGCCCGCTCGGCTAGCGTATGCACACCGCGGTGGACATTGGCATTGTCTCTAAGATAGTAGTTTTCAATAGCTGCCAGCACCTGCTTGGGTTTCTGGGTTGTCGCCGCATTGTCCAAATAAACCAAAGGCTCATCATTGACAATTTGGTCCAAAATGGGAAAATCTTGCTTGATTGCTTCTGCATTAAATCCAGTCATGAAGACTCCTATCTACTTACAAGGGACAAGGCCCAGCTTTTTATCTTTTTGCGAGAATAATATCGATATTTTCAATCATTTCATCACGGACTTCCTTAACAGGAATTTCCACAATTACTGAGCCCAAGAAGCCGCGCACGACCAAGCGTTCAGCCGTCGCCTTATCAAGACCCCGACTCATGAGGTAGTACATATCTTCTGGATCTACCTGACCGATAGAAGCCGCGTGACCAGCTGTCACATCGTTCTCATCAATCAAGAGAATGGGATTAGCATCTGAGCGCGCTTGATCAGACAGCATGAGAACCCGGCTTTCCTGCTGGGCATCTGCTCCCTTAGCCCCTTTGATAATATGACCGATACCATTGAAGGTCAAGGTTCCTTTTTCCAGGATAACCCCGTGCTGCAGGATATTTCCGATAGAGTTGCAGCCATAGTTAGTTACGCGGGTATCAATCCCCTGAACTTGCTTACCGCTTGAGAGAGCCACGACTTTCATATCAGCATGGCTGCCCTTGCCATAGAGATCGCTATCAAAGTCAGCCACGACATTGCCTTCATTCATAACACCGATAGCCCAGTCAATCATAGAATCGTTGTTCAGCTTACCGCGACGGCTGATATAAGCTGTTACATTTTCGCCCAAGCGGTCAATAGCTGAAAACTTAATCTGAGCACCAGCCTGAGCAATAACTTCGACAGTGATATTGGCTGTTATCGGAACAGATCCTTCACCATAAGTCTCCAGACGTTCCAAGTAGTTAACCTTGGAATGCTTGCCTGCGATAATCAAAATATGCTTGTTAAAAGGAACATCGCTTTCGCTGTCCTGATAAAAAATTCCTTCAATCGGCTGGTCAATCTCAACATTGTCCGGCACATAAAGAACCGCACCGCTGTTGAAATAGGCAGTGTGATAAGCCGCTAATTTGTCCTCATCGTACTTGACCGCGGACATAAAATGCTGCTCCACCAACTCTGGAATTTCTTCCAAAGCTGTGTGGAAATCAGTGAAAACCACACCTTGGGCTGCCAAGTCAGCTGGCAATTGCTCCAGGACAGTCTGAGTTCCCACCTGAACAAGCTTGAGATTGTCATCTAGGGCTGTAAAGTCTGGAACACTTGTCAGCGGCTCACTCTCTGAAATACGGCCGTCACCCAGATTCCAGCGGTGAAATTTAACCCGCTCGATCCGAGGAAGTTCCAATTGGTCAATTTTATCAAAGGCCCGCTGGCGCAGTTGAAAGAGCCAGTCTGGCTCTGTATGTAGCTGTGAAAATTCTTGAATTAATTCTTTAGTCATGTCATTCTCCTATCTTTTATCAAAGTCAAAAGAATGTTTGACTAGGCTTCTTCGGTATAGGTGAAGCCCAACTCTTCAGCCAATTTAGCATAACCTTCTTTCTCCAAGCGAACTGCCAATTCAGGACCGCCAGAAAGAACGACTTTACCATCCATCATGACATGAACCACATCTGGAGTGATATAGTTGAGCAGGCGTTGGTAGTGGGTGATAATCATAGCACCAAAGCCTTCACCTCGCATAGCATTAACTCCTTTGGACACAACCTTAAGAGCATCGATATCGAGACCTGAGTCAATCTCATCCAAGAGCGCAAAAGTCGGCTCTAGCATGAGCAACTGCAGAATTTCATTGCGCTTCTTTTCACCACCAGAGAAACCTTCATTAAGGTAACGCTCAGCCATTTCTTCTTTCATGTTGAGCAGTTCCATCTTTTCATCCAGCTTCATGATAAAGTCGCGGACAGAGATTTTTTCCTCTTCTTCCTTGCCAGCATTCATAGCTGCACGTAGAAACTCTGCATTAGTAATACCAGGAATTTCACTAGGGTACTGCATAGCCAGGAAGAGTCCCATGCGAGCACGCTCATCCACTTCCAATTCTAAGATATTGACTCCATCAAAAAGCACTTCTCCTTGAGTCACTTCGTAGTTAGGATTGCCCATAATTGCTGCAGACAAGGTGGACTTCCCTGTTCCATTTGGGCCCATGATGGCTGCAACCTCTCCCGTTTTCAGAGTGAGATTCACCCCTTTGAGAATTTTTTTCCCTTCGATTTCTACATGAAGATTTTTGATTTCTAAGACAGACATTTCTTTTTCCTTTCTTTGCTTAGCTGATTTACACACTTTAGTATACCAAAAAAAAGCCCAAAAGGCTTTTATTTTGTTTAGAGCTATTCTTATTTATTCCTCTTTTGACGCCATTTCCGCCGAACTTCCTCACGGTAGGAGGAGTTGCCAATAAAGCGGAGAATATTGAGCAAAGGAGTACGATTAGGCCCCAAAACTCCGACCAGCTCAGCAAAGAGCTCAACTCCCAGAAGTAAGCCGATCATCAAGAGCACGCCACCAATTCGACTGGAAACATTCAACAAGAGAGAAATCATGGCAAAGACCAGTGAAATCCCATAGATAACCAACACTGTCCCGCGGTGAGTCAATCCCAAGGACAAGAGTCTGTGATGAAGATGATGCTTGTCAGGCGTGTAGAATTTCTGGCCAGACAGAGTACGGCGGATAATCGCCAGAAAAGTATCCGTAATCGGCACCCCTAAGATAATCATAGGAGTCACTACCGCAACAGCCGTTGCATTTTTCAGCCCTTGCAAGGACAGAACAGCAATCATAAAGCCGATAAAGAGGGCTCCTGTATCACCAAGATAAATGATAGCAGGGTGGTAATTGTAAGGGAAAAAACCAGCAATTGACAAGACCAAGACGAAAATTGTCAGGGTCAAAAAGAGATTGTGCTGGGGCAAAAAGAAGTAAGAAACAATCCCCATCGTCACCAAGGAGATGATGGACACCCCACTCACCAGACCATCCAGACCGTCAATCAAATTAACTGCATTGGTGATAGAAATAATCCACACCACTGTCAAAATATAGGATAGCCAAGGCTCAAAATGCAGGAAAGGTCCGCCAAAAGGAATCTTAAAATCATCCAATCGGAAATCTGTCAGCCACCAGATTAGACTGGCTGCTAGAACAATTCCCCCCATTTTCAGCATGGGCGTCAGCTCTTTGATATCATCAACCAGCCCTGTAAAGGCAATAATCAAACCACCTAGAACGACCGGCCAAACATAATCAAAATAGGCCTGTCCAAAAAAATCTACAGCAACAATCTGCGGCATCAAGAGCAGAGTAGAGATAGAAAAGGCCGCTACAATCGCCAACCCGCCACTGCTAGGCATGGGCTTTTTATTGATGCGGCGAGCATTGGGATAATCTACCGCCCCAATCTTAAAGGCTAGGAGCCGAACCAAGGGTGTCAGAATCACCCCGATAAAAAAAGTTCCCAGCAATACCAAGATAAACTTTAAAGGAAAAGTAATCATAGGCATTCAACCTTCTGCAGGCCGGAGACGGCATCTGTCATCAAAAGCAGATGACCGTGCTCCTGCAGCACTGCCCGAGTGATATCTGAATCATCTGCGAATTCACGCATCTTAGCCAAAAGCCAAGCTGGATAGCGCTCTGGGAAGCCCTCAACATCTACTAAAATCGTCAAATAATAAGCTGAATCGTACTTATAAAGCTCTGATAAGTCAATCTTATAGTCCACCGTCTGGGCAAAGGCCGCAGCAGCCTTAATATCTTCAAAGCGCAGGATATAGTATATATAGCGCTCTGCATTTTCTGCCGACTGCTCATCCGCCGCCTCCTGAGAAAGCTGCTCCCTTTCCTCTGCTTCGGCTGTTTCCAAAGATTGGACTGCTTCTATGTCTTCCTTACTCTTTTCAAAAATGCTCTTTTCCAATGTCTTGAGGAATTCATCTGGAGACATATGAGACAGCTCGTCCATGTCTGGCAGATCTGCCAAATCCTCAAAACTCAGATTCTTATCCAACTTAGATTTGGTAACAAAAACATCTACCTTGTCTGGCTTAGGCGTCACTCGAAAACTCAGCATACCGCTGTCCAAAAAATTATCCGGCATCTCCAACTCATCTAAGATGGTATAGAAAAACTCTTCCGTCTTTTCTTGGGGAACCAAGAAATCGGCCATTTCCATGCCGCGCTCTTCCAAATCTTCCAGCTGAATCGTGATTTTTATGGTCGAATCACTAATCTGTTTCATTTCCATATCTCTACCTCATACACTTCTAGTCCTACTATTATACTAAAAAATCCCCCGTATTTCAAAAAATAGCTAGTATTGCTCTGAAAACGGAAGTTACAAGAAAAAAACTCTCAGAAAATTCCGAGAGCTTATTATTTCACTACATGAGAGAGTCAGGGAAACATTAAAATTGCCTTTTTATCCCATCAAGGCTTTGATGGCTGCATAAACCAGAAGCACACCGCCTAGGCCAATCCGGTATTTGCCAAAAGCGGTAAAGTCATGCTTTTTGACGTAGTCTGTCAGGAAACGAATCACGACTAGACTGACACCGAAGGCCACCCCCATGGCAACTAAGAGCAAGAAGATTTGCCCAAATCCTAGACTATTCCCATTCTTGATAAATTTAAGAATTTTCCAGCCACTAGCGCCAAACATAATGGGAATCCCCAGATAGAAAGTGAACTCTGTCACGACAGAACGACTGACACCATTTAAGAGACCGCCGACAATGGTGGCACCAGAACGGCTAGTCCCAGGAAAGAGAGCTAGAATCTGAAAGAGACCAATTTGCAAGGCAGTCTTGTAAGGAAGAGAAGCTAAATCAGTCACAATAGGCTCCTCATGCTCGCGCCTTTCCAGATAGATAAAAGCCGCCCCATAGACAATCAGCATCACTGACACAGAGACCAAATTATAGAAATGCGCTTCAAACCAATCATCCAAAAATAAGCCGATAAGAGCAGCCGGCAAGGCTGCCACGACCACCTTGGCCCAAAGCTGCCAGGTCTTTTGAACCTGACGTGCTGACTTGCCTGGTTTAAAAGGGTTGAGCTTATCAAAATAGATGACAACAACCGCCAAAATAGCTCCCAGCTGGATAACGACATTAAACATTTCCATAAAGGCTGGACTTTGATTCTTAAACTGGATAAAGTCTTGAATCAAAATCAGGTGCCCTGTACTGGAAATCGGCAGCCATTCTGTGATTCCTTCGATGATACCGTAAATAATAGAGATGAAAATTTCAATGATAAACATAGAATACTCCTGAAACAAGGGTTTACTCAAGGAAAGTCACATTTAAATTCCCAAAGAGTATTAGGTCTTATTATATCACAATTTCAAGGCTAGGAAAAGCCAGTACGATAACTTTTCTGGCTAGCAGAGAGCTTGTCTATTAGAAAGCTCCACCGCCTCCGCCACCTCCGCCGCCGGAGAACCCACCACCTGAACTTCCGCCAGATGAGACAGAGAAATTGCTGGCTGTGGTGGCTACATGGCCGTAGTTTGAGAAACTGTGCATGCTGCTATAGAAGGCATAGTGCAGGTTAGCCTGAACATAGCTGTCCATAGATGGATTTTCCAAGTGAATCTGACGCAGAGTCATGACACGGCTGACACGATCTGCATAGCCAAAGAGAGTCGCATAGACCAAGAGACGGTTCCAAAGGATAATGCCTTCGATTTCCGTCTTGTCCAGATGGGCAATATCTCGTAGCATATTGGAAAAACTTCTCCACAGATAGTAATCATGCGCGCCTTCTTCATTCAGGACGCCATCTCGCCAATAAAGCTGTGACTTACTAGCAAAAATGCAAATCATAACAAGTCCCACCAGTGCTAAAGGAATATATATCCAAATAAGACTTTCAAAAGCTGCCATATAGACAAACAAAACTCCAATAGAGAACAACAAAACAGCACTAGCTAGAATAATGGCAGTAATCAGCAATCTCTTTTCCTGAACTTTAAGAGGCCGATAGTGACCAAAGAGACCCAAACGCTTGCCTTCCGAGCGCACTTCTTTAGATAAGGAGCGCAAACTGTTTGTAAATAAGGACTTAATATTGCTACCGATGTTACGGATATAGGACTCATCCGCAGAAGACTTGTGCTTATAAATATCTTCTGAAATTTGATAGGCTGAAAAGAGATCTTTCACCCTAGCCTGGGATTGCTTGTTAAAAGCCATGCCCAGAAAACGTCTCTCAAAGTCTGCCAGCCCATCATAAGTCGCTATTTGCAGAACAGGATTTTCAGCATCCCCCTGCAGGAGGAGATTGCCCCTGTCCAGCAAGTCTAACAAAGTCGCCTGAACCATGTTTTCAAAGTTCAGCACTGCCTTTCCGCCCCTAGTCGGATCGACATCCTCCATGTCTACCGCGTAAATATTTTCCGCCAAGACAAGAGGAGCCAAGTCCTGAGGCGCCTCGTATAGACGGGCATTCTTGGGATAAGACTGCTTAGGCTTGATCTTCTGAGCAAAGACAAAATAAAGGATAGCCGCTACAAGGATAGCACATAGGAGCAGCAAGGGTATATAAATTTCTCCTAGCTGCCGGTAAAAGACCGTCTTGCGGGCAATCTTTTCTTCTTGAGCTTTAAAGGTTGGCAAGTAGTCGCTCTCGTCTTCATTCTGGGACACAAGAGAGACCGCTTGTCGATCCCAATAACCGTGGAGCTCGACATTATCGCCCGAGCCAATTCCATTGAGTTTGACCAGATAGTCGGTGCCATCCTTATCCACGAAAGGCTGGGTTCCAAAGTAGCCACTATGAGCAAAAAGCTCGCTCTTATCTGGATTGCTCAAGCCAGAAACCGTTAAAACGACCTCCCCTATCCCCTGGTCCCAGTCACTGATAGGAGTCCAGTTGAGCTCAGCAATATCCTTGTGAAGAAAAAGGAGATTTCTCAGCTGCCAAGTCACAGTAACAACAACTCTGTCACCGTCGTTTCCGGAATTATAGATTTTGACTTCATAGCCATCTCCCAAGTCTCTGACTTGGGGGTTAATGTCCATATCTGGCTCACCATTCGTCAGAACCGAGACCGTCGGATTCCCATCAATGGCAAAGCCATTAGGCATCTTTCCAGCAGAACCCAGCGAAACAATCTGACCATTATAGTCGTCATTAAACTTGTAGGTTACTTTTTCTGTATAGGTAGCTGTATTGTCCTCACGCAAGGCCAGATCGCCTTGATAGGATTCAATATCATAGTCAACAGCCGAGACAACCCGACCAAAACAAAGGCAGGAAAATAAAACCAACAGAAGATAAAAATATCGCTTCATATTCAACCTCTCTTTACAGATACTTGGCTCTATTATATCATTTTTATCAAGTAAGGGCTTACTAGGATTGAAAAGAGTAGCAATTTTCGATAGAATAGGAAGAACTATTATTAGATAAGCAGGAGAATCCCATGAAGAAATTATTACTCACTTTATTTACAGCCCTCCTGGTCACCTTAGGAACGGTCCATGTTATTCAGGCCGATGACTACCTGAGAATCGGTATGGAGGCAGCCTACGCTCCCTTCAACTGGACTCAGGATGATGATTCCAACGGTGCTGTAAAAATCGAAGGCACCAACCAATATGCCAACGGATACGATGTGCAGATTGCCAAAAAAATTGCTCAAGAGATGGGTAAGGAACCTCTGGTTGTTAAGACTTCTTGGAATGGCTTAATTCCTGCTCTGACTTCTGGCAAAATTGACATGATTATTGCAGGTATGAGTCCAACTGCCGAGCGGAAAAAGGAAATCGCCTTTTCCAACAGTTACTACACCAGCGAGCCTGTTCTCCTAGTTCGTAAAGATGGAAAATATGCATCCGCTAAGACTCTAGAAGACTTCAAAGACGCCAAAATCACTTCCCAGCAAGGAGTTTATCTCTACAATCTCATTGACCAGTTGCCTGGCGCCAAAAAAGAAACAGCTATGGGTGATTTTGCCCAGATGCGTCAAGCCTTGGAATCTGGGGTTATTGATGGCTATATCTCTGAGCGGCCAGAAGCCTTGACTGCCGAGACTGCCAACTCAAACTTCAAAATGATTCAATTTGAGAAAGGCTTTGAAGTTGGCGAAGAAGATGCTTCTATTGCAATTGGGATGCGTAAAGATGACAATCGTATCGAGCAAGCTAATGCAGCTATCGCTAAGATTACTACCAATGACCAAGTCAAGCTGATGGATGAGATGATTCAGAAACAGCCTGTTGATACGGATAGTGAAACAACGAATGAATCATTCTTCAGTCAAGTAGCTAAGATTCTAGCTGAAAACTGGCCGCAATTCCTACGCGGAGCTGGTTTGACCTTGCTCATTTCGATTACAGGTACCATCGCAGGTCTCATCATCGGACTGCTGATTGGCGTTTATCGAACAGCGCCAGCTTCTAAGAATAAACTCCTAGCATCACTGCAAAAAATCTTTGGCTGGTTCTTAAATGTCTATATTGAGATTTTCCGCGGAACTCCCATGATTGTTCAGTCCATGGTTATCTACTACGGAACTGCCCAGGCTTTTGGAATTTCTATCGACCGGACTATCGCTGCCATTTTCATCGTCTCCATCAATACGGGAGCTTATATGAGCGAGATTGTCCGCGGCGGTATCTTTGCTGTTGATAAGGGGCAATTCGAGGCTGCAACGGCACTGGGTATGACACATGGTCAGACCATGCGCAAGATTGTTCTGCCTCAGGTCGTCCGTAATATTCTGCCTGCAACTGGTAATGAATTTGTCATCAACATCAAGGATACATCCGTGTTAAACGTTATCTCAGTGGTTGAGCTTTATTTCTCTGGAAATACTATCGCTACCCAGACCTACCAATACTTCCAAACCTTTACTATCATCGCTGTAATCTACTTTGTCCTGACATTCAGCGTGACACGCATCCTGCGCTATGTTGAAAGACGCTTCGACACAGACAACTACACGACAGGCGCCAATCAAATGCAGACAGGAGAAGTGAAATCATGACAGAAACTATTCTAGAAATTAAAAACCTCAAAAAGTCCTACGGTGAAAACCAAGTCCTCAAGGACATCTCCCTCACTGTTCATAAAGGAGAAGTGATTTCCATCATCGGCAGTTCCGGTAGCGGAAAGTCAACATTCCTGCGCTCCATTAACCTTCTGGAAACACCAACTGGCGGACAGATTTTCTACCGCGGCAAGAATGTCCTGGACGAGAATTACGACTTGACCCATTACCGTGAAAAGCTGGGCATGGTCTTTCAGTCTTTCAATCTCTTTGAAAATCTTAATGTCCTGGAAAATACCATCGTCGCTCAGACAACGGTCCTGAAAAAAGAACGGTCAGAAGCCGAGAAAATTGCCAAAGAAAACCTCAACAAGGTTGGAATGGGCGAGCAATACTGGCAGGCCAAGCCTAAGCAACTCTCAGGCGGTCAGAAGCAGCGGGTCGCTATTGCCCGCGCCCTCTCTATGAATCCTGACGCCATCCTCTTTGACGAGCCGACTTCAGCCCTCGACCCTGAAATGGTTGGTGAAGTTCTAAAAATCATGAAAGAACTGGCTCAGGAAGGGCTGACTATGATAGTCGTAACCCACGAAATGGAATTTGCCCGTGATGTCTCCAGCCGTGTTATCTTTATGGACAAGGGCGTCATCGCTGAAGCTGGCAGCCCGCAGGATATCTTTACCAATCCAAAAGAAGAAAGAACCAAAGAATTCCTGCAGCGCTTCCTCAGCTAAATTACTTCGATTTTCAAAAGCAAAAAGGAATCTGGAACTAAATCCAGATTCCTTTTTTGATTTAATGAGCAATATCAGTTGCACAATTTTGAAGTTTAGTCTTCAAATTTTTCATGGTTTTTGTCGTAGAAATCAATCAAGCCAAGAGCTGTTTCAAAAGAGATATTTTTCACTTTTGCACGTCCTTGAGCAAGAGCAATGATAGACATTTCACGTGCATTTGTTTCTTTACTAATACGGTAACCAGTGATCTTCTTATCACGTACCCAACTAACAACAGATTCTACTTTCTCGAAATTAGATTTAGCCATTTCTTACTCCTCTCTATTCTAGCTACATCAACTACTATAATTGTTTTTATACAGTTTGTCAACTTAAACAAACCAAATTCGAACAAATTAAATAATTCTGAATTTTCTTTACTTAGCTTTGAGGGCTGAAAGTATCTGAGTCCGAATACTTTCGACACCTTCTGGATTTGCTGGAAGGAAGATGGTATTATTACCCGAACTATCTGCAAAATTATTCAGCGTATCCAGATACTGGTTGGTCAAAAGAATAGACATAATCTGCTCTTCTGTCAACTCAATATTGGCACCCTTCAATTCCTTGATAGAGTCTGCCAAACCATCCACAATGGCCTTCCGCTGCTCAGCGATACCAACCCCATGCAGGCGGTCTTTCTCAGCTTCTGCAGAGGCAGCTGTCACAATCTTAATCTTATCCGCTTCAGCCAATTCCTGAGCAGCCACACGCTTACGCTGCGCCGCATTGATTTCGTTCATAGACTGTTTAACTTCAGCATCAGGCTCAACCTTGGTAATCAAGGTTTTGACAATGATATAGCCATAGGTCGACATTTCTTCTGCCACTTGCTTTTGGACTTCTAGGGCAATTTCGTCCTTCTTTTCAAAGAGCTCGTCCAAGGTCAGTTTTGGAACGGAGGAACGAAGGGCATCTTCAATATAGGACTTAATTTGAGCTTCTGGCCGCATAAGTTTGTAATAAGCGTCAATTACGTTGTTCTCATTTACACGATACTGGGTCGCAACGTTCATAGTTACGAAAACATTATCCTGTGTCTTGGTCTCAACGACAATCTCGCTCTGCAGCAAACGCAGCTGAACACGAGCCGCTATCTTATCAATCCCTAAAGGAAGACGGAAATTGATACCGCTGCTGCTAGTTTTGTGGTAGCGTCCAAAACGCTCAATGATTGCCACAGATTGCTGACGAACCACATAAACGGCACTAAGCAACAAGAATATAAAGATTATGATCAATATGATAAAGAAAAATGGAATAAAAAACATGTTCAAGCCTCCTTGATTCACTATAGTATATTCTAACATATTTAATTTGCAGTTTCAAACGAAAGCATACAAATTAGGCTAAAATATCTTTACAATCAGACAAGCATATTGTAGAGTGTTTCATTCCCGTTCAGATTGATAAAGGACGGATCGAACTGCTCAATACGGTTAATCAAAGAAGCATAATCATGCTTATCTGCCAGAGAAATACCAATCAAAACTGGACCCGTTCCCTTGCTTGCCCGCTTGATATATTCAAAACGAGTGATGTCGTCATTGGGTCCTAAAATATCATTCACAAATTCTCTCAAGGCACCTGGACGCTGCGGGAAGTTAACCACGAAATAGTGCTTGATGCCATCGTAAATAAGAGCCCGTTCTTCCATCTCTGGCATTCGGTTGATGTCATTATTACCACCTGAGATAATGCAGCAGATAGTCTTCCCCTTGATATACTCACTCAGCACTTCCAAAGCAGCAACACTTGCCGCACCAGCAGGCTCTGCGACAATCCCTTGCTTGGAGTATAGATCAATGATGGTCTCTGAAATAAGCCCTTCATCTACACCGATAAGATTTTGAACATTCTTTTGTGTAACCTCATAGGTTGACGCACCAACCTTCTGGACTGCGATGCCGTCAGCAAATTTGTCGATTTCTTTAAGCTTGACCGGACCTCCAGCTTCAAAAGCTGCTTTCATACTGCGGGCACCGTTGGCTTCCACACCAATAACTTCGATAGCTGGCTGACTTTCTTTGATATAGGTTGAGACTCCTGATATCAGTCCGCCGCCACCAACTGGTACTAAAACTGCATGAAAATCGATAGCTTCTCTCTTGGCCTCATCTAAGATTTCATAAGCCACTGTTCCTTGACCAGCTTGGACATCTTCATTGTCAAAAGGATCGATAAAGGTGCGATTTTCAGCCTTAGTATAGTCAAGCGCAGCCTTGGCCGAAGCATCAAAGGTATCTCCAACCAGCTTGATATCCACAAATTCACCGCCAAAGAAGCGAACCTGACCAATCTTCTGCTGAGGAGTCGTGATAGGCATAAAAATAGTTGCTGGAATTTTCATTTCCTTACAAGTATAGGCCACTCCTTGGGCGTGATTTCCCGCAGAAGCACAGACAACCCCACGCTGACGTTCCTCTTCATTAAGTTGAGAAATGGCATAATAAGCCCCGCGAAGTTTAAAAGAGCGCACCCGCTGCATATTTTCCTTCTTCAGGTAAATCTTGGCCTGGTACTTCTCCGACAAATAGTGGTCGTAGTCAAGCGGAGTATTGACAACCACATCTTTTAACACTTTATGAGCATGCGTGATATCTTTTGCTCTGAGCATATTTTTTCCTTCCCTATTCTTCCAGTTTATTCTCTATCAAGCAAAACAAGGGGCTGGGAATTCGCATTCCTACCCCTAATTTCTTATATGCTCTTTATCTTAATTGTAAATCTTGAAAGCATCGTCGTCGTTTTTACCAACGAATGGCATTGCTTTACGCAATTCTGCACCGACCTTTTCAATCTCCAGATTCGCAGCTTGCTCACGGTAAGCAGTGAGTTTTGGACGACCAGCTTTATAGTCATCAACGAAGTCATTAGCAAATTTACCGTTTTGGATATCAGCCAAGACCGCCTTCATGTTTTCTTTGACTTGCTCAGTAATCACGCGCGGACCAGATACATAGTCACCATATTCGGCTGTATTTGAGATAGATTGACGCATCTTCTTGAAGCCACCTTCATAGATTAAGTCCACAATCAGTTTCATTTCGTGCAGCACTTCAAAGTAAGCCAATTCTGGCGCATAACCAGCTTCGGTCAGAACTTCAAATCCTGCTTCAATCAGGGCAGTCAGACCACCACAAAGGACAGCTTGTTCACCAAAGAGATCTTCTTCTGTTTCTTCTTTGTAAGTTGTTTCAAGTAAACCAACACGAGCCGCACCAACACCTTTACACCAGTCCATTGCGATGTCTTTTGCATTTCCAGTAG
Organism: Streptococcus sanguinis; assembly: GCF_020729765.1. Taxonomy (GTDB): domain Bacteria; phylum Bacillota; class Bacilli; order Lactobacillales; family Streptococcaceae; genus Streptococcus; species Streptococcus sanguinis_Q. The sequence goes on from NZ_JAJEPD010000070.1 coordinate 29,601, forward strand.
CGTCTTGGTAAACTGCATACAGAGCTGGCACACCAAAGCCTTCTTCGAAAGTACGGCGAACCAAGTGACCAGGGCCTTTCGGTGCACACATAAAGACATCTACATCGGCAGGAACTTTGATAAATTCAAAATGGATGTTGAAACCATGAGCAAATCCAACTGCGTTTCCAGCTTCCAAGTTTGGAGCGATTTCTGCTTCATAGAGATCTTGTTGGATTTCATCTGGGGCCAAAATCATGATAACATCAGCCAATTTAGCTGCTTCTGCTACTGTATAAGTATCAAAGCCATCTTCTTTAGCCTTGTCAAATGACTTCCCAGGACGAACACCGATAATCACATCGTGGCCTGTATCACGCAAGTTTTGCGCATGGGCATGACCTTGTGAACCATAGCCGATTACGGCAATTTTCTTACCGTCAAGTGCTGCTACTTTTACATCTTTTTCGTATTCCATTGTTACTGCCATAAGTTTTACTCTCTTTTCTATTTTTATTGCCTGTTAGGCGGTTTTAACAAATTAAAGGTTTGGTTTAATCTCGGGTAAAGCCTGTCGCTCCAGTCCGAGCAATATTTTTGATGCCATATGGGCGAATAACTCGAAGCAGAGCCTCGCTCTTCTCCGCATCACCAGTCATCTGAACGGTAATGGAGCTAGGTGCTACATCCACAACTGTCGCCCGGAATGGCTGGATAATAGACAGAATCTCTGCCCGCTTATCAGCTGGAGCCGAGACCTTAACCAGAATCACTTCACGCTCTAAATGAGGGCGATCCGTGATATCTCGAACCCGAATCACATCAATCTGACGATTGAGCTGCTTGATAATCTGCTCGACTTCTGCCAATGAAGCCACATCAATGATGATGGTGATACGGGAGACTTCCGGATTTTCCGTCGTTCCGACTGAGATACTCTCGATATTAACCTGACGTCTGGAAAGAACACCAGTGAAACGGTTCAGGACACCCGAACGGTTTTGGAGTTTAGCTGTCAACATTCTACGCATGGAACTTCACCCCCAACATCTCATGATTGCTCTTGCCAGCTGGCACCATTGGAAGAACATGCTCCTTACGAGAAATATCTACCTCGATAAACATTGGTATATCTTCCTTTAAGGCTTCCAAATCCTGGACAATGGTCTCCGGATTGTCAAATTTATAGGATTTAACACCATAGGCCTGAGCCATGAGCTGGAAATCTGGCAAAGTTTCAAAGACAGACTCAGAGGTACGACCATCATAGAAAGCTTCCTGCCACTGGCGTACCATGCCTAGCGAATGGTTGTTAAGCATGATGACCTTAATCGGAATCTTATAGATATTGAGAATAGCCATCTCTTGGTTCGTCATCTGATAGCCACCATCTCCAACAAAGAGCACCACTTCCTTATCCGGATTGGCAATCTTAGCTCCAATCGCTGCAGGTACACCGAAGCCCATGGTTCCTAGACCACCAGACGTTACCAGTTGACGCTCGTTTTTATAAGGATAATATTGGGCAGCCCACATCTGGTGCTGACCAACGTCTGTTACAACGATGGCATCACCCTTGGTCAGCTCACCAACGCGCTCAATGACAGCTTGAGGCTGTACGACACGTTCTTTCTTATCATATGAGCGAACCCGTTCCTTATCTTGCGTTACTTTTTCAATCCACTTGCTGGTATTATTATGCACCTGCTCTTCATTCAGCAACATCTGCAGGGCTTTCTTAGCATCCCCTACGATAGGAATATCTACGCTGATAATTTTTCCAATTTCCGCTGGGTCAATATCAATATGTGCTACTTTAGCGTTCTTGGCAAAGGTTTTCGGATTACCGGTCAGACGGTCATCAAAGCGGCAGCCGATACTAATCATAAAGTCAGCCTCAGTCATAGCAATATTGGCCGCAAAAGAACCGTGCATTCCACCCATACCTAAGAACAAAGGATGGTCTGTCGCAATAGTTCCCTGACCTAACAAGCTAGTGACCACTGGAATCTGATAACGCTCCGCAAAGGCAACCAATTCCTCTGCTGCCCCAGCATAGCTAATACCGCCTCCCGAAAGAAGAACCGGCTTTTTAGCCTTAGAAATCTGCTTGATAATCTTCTTAATCTGCAATTCATTAGGCTCAATAGTCGGCTGGTAGCTCGGCAGATGCAACTTGCTGTCATAGATAAAGTCCGTTTCCAGAGCCGAGACATCCTTAGGCAAATCAATAACGACTGGCCCAGGACGACCTGTCGTCGCAATGTGAATAGCTTCTGTAATAATACGCGGAATGTCTGCCGTCTCCCGAACCTGATAATTGTACTTGGTAATAGGAGTCGTAATCCCAACAATATCCGCTTCCTGAAAAGCATCTTTACCGATTCCGGCCTTGGCTACCTGACCAGTAAAGACTAAAAGGGGGACGCTATCACTCATGGCGTCGGCAATACCGGTAATGGCATTAGTCGCTCCCGGACCGCTAGTCACAACTGCAACTCCGATTTTCCCAGTAGACTTAGCATAGCCTTCTGCTTCGTGAACACAGCCTTGCTCATGGCGACCTAGAATATGACGGATGCCTTCAAAACTATAAATAGCATCATAAAGCGGCAGTACAGCGCCACCGGGATAGCCAAAAATCGTATCAACACCAAGATTTTTCAAGGTTTCCAAAACAAGCTCTGAACCTGTCTTAGAAGTTTCTAATTTGATTTTCTCCATTCTTCCCCTTTCATTTATTTACAATTTTCTAAAAATTCAAAAAGCTTTCTACTATGATAACATTTTTGAAAAAAATTGCAAGCCATGCAGAATGTTTTTCTACAAATTTTCTCTAAATCCGAATGTTTTTTCTAATAAAAGATAAAAAGTCAGAACTATATTTATAGTCCCGACACTTCATTGGAATATTCCTCACACAAATATTTTCTTTAGCTAAAAACTCTCTTATTCCACCTTTTCTCCAAAGCTGAATCTTCTAGCTATAACCAGCCTTTCTCTTGCCCGATTCGGACGGCTTCTGTTCGATTTTCAGCATCTAGCTTGGTCAAAATAGCAGACATATAGTTACGAACCGTTCCATTTGACAGGTAGAGTTTTTCAGCAATTTCTTTATTGGATAGGCCAGTCGCCGCAGCTTGCAGGACTAGCCTCTCCTGCTGAGAGAGAGGGTTTCTACTGGTCATCAGTACCTCCATCAATTCCGGCGAATATTCCTTCTGTCCATCTAGAACAGTGTGAATGGTTTTCATCAAATCCGCAATGCTGCGCTCTTTGAGCACATAAGCATCTACATCCGCCTTAACAGCTCGCTCAAAGTAGCCCGGTCGCTTGAAGGTTGTGACGATGATGACCTTGATGTTGGGTCGATTGGCCTTGACCCATTCGAGAACGTCTAGACCGGTTTGGTGGGGCATTTCTACGTCCAAAATAGCTGCATCAAGAGTTTCTGAGCTAAGACAGTCAATAGCCTTCTGCCCATCTGCGGCCTGATAGACTTCTTCGACATCTGGCTGCAGCTGCAAGAGCTGAGCTAGAGCATCTCTCAGCATACTTTGATCTTCTGCTAACAAAAGTTTCATGATTCCTTCCCTCCGTATGGCAATTCAATTCGAATCCACGTCGGATCTTGGCTGCTAAGAATCTCAAGCTTTCCTGATAAGGCAGACAGCCGCTCTCGAATACTATGCAACTCCCGTCCGGTCAGCTTCTGAAAACCACAACCATCATCCTGAATGTCTAAAATAAGCTTTTCGTTTTTCTTTACCAAAGAAAAATTGCTCTTTTTAGCCTTGGCATGCTTGATGATATTGGTCGCTGCCTCTAGTAAGATCATACTAATCGTTGACTGCTGACTCGGTGGGATACTGGCAACATTGAGCTGGTTATCTATCTCGACCTGAACACCGCTCATCTCCAGCATGGCACGAATGGTCACTAGTTCCTCGTCCAGCGTCCGATTCTTTAGATCATTAATAATCCGCCGAACATCAGCCATGGACTTCTTGCTGATCTCTTGCACTTCCTGCAGTTCTTTTGCTGCCTTGTCATAGGCTTCCATCTGCAAAAACTGCTGAGCCAGCTCCGCCTTAACACTGAGCATAGCAAAGGTATGCCCTAGACTATCATGTAAGTCACGGCCAATCCGATTGCGCTCATTTTCTGCCAGGAAAAGATTCAGCTGGGCATTTTGCTTGACCTTTTCTTCCTTGATCTGCTCTGCCGTCTGAATCCGATAGAGACCAAATGTCATACCATCCGAAAAGAGAAAGACTACAATATAGAAAAGCAATTCTGTTGGACCAACATTGCCCATCAAATAATTAGTTAGTACAATAGCAGGCTGCAAGGCGATAAAGGTCAAAAAACGCCAGGATTTAAAAGAAATATCATCCAGTTCGTAAATTAGCAGATTAGATAGATAAAAAATATACCAGGTAAAACCTGTATTTAAGAAGACAGAACTATAATATATGTAAGAAATCAAGAGCCACCAAGAAAAAAACTGGATAAGGCGATGGTTACTTAACAAGACCGCATAGTAAGCCACAACAAAAATAGCTGTCCAGAGCAAGAGGAAAAGCGGGTATTCCCCGCTGATTACTCCCGCAACTGGAAAGATGATAAAGACCAGCGCAATATGAAACATATAGTGGACTTGTTTAAGTTTTTCCCACATGAATTTATTTTACCTCAATTCGCTTTTTGAGCTGCAGCACAAGAATGCTGACCAAAACCGTATAAATCAGAACAATCAAAGCGGCCTTGCCATTGAACTGATGGTGTTCTAGATAAGAAGACACGACTTGCATCAGTTGATAACTTGGCGTCAACTTACCGATTGGCTGGAGCCATTTTGGGAACATGGTCAGAGGGAACCATAGACCGCCCAGAACAGCCAGTGCCATATAGACGATATTGCCCACTACAGACATGAGCTGAGCACTTGGCAAGAGACTGACCAATACACCCATGGCAATAAAGACCACACTTCCTACTAGAAGTATCAAGGCAATAAGAAGCCAGTCCACCATTGGCAGATTAACCCCGCGAACAAAATGCCCAATCGAGAAAACTACGATTATGGAAAGCATAAAAGTCAACAAAGTACTGCAAAGCTTTGATATATAATATTTTACCATAGAAATCGGCGAGTGCTGAATCATTTTTTGCCAGTTATTATTTTTATCAGACTGCAAAGTGCTTGGAATGCTAAAGAAAGCACTAGACATGATACTAAAAAGGGTCATAGAGAAGAGGTATCCTCGAAGCACACGCTCAGGCGTATCACTTCCAGACATCATTCCTGAGAAAATCAGGTAAAAGACGCTGGGCAGACCAATAGACAAGAGATAATAAGCAGCCTGCCGCTTCATTAAAATCAACTCAATCTTCATAAGACTTGCCATATTTTTCATGATTACTCTCCTATTCTTGTGTCGTTTCAAAAATACTATCCAAGAGGGTACGGTTACGTACTTCAATCTCTTCGATTGTACAGCCGTTTTCCTGAAGAACCTGCCAGACCTGTCCAGCATCCCTAGTAGCAAAAGATAAAGCCTTTTGCTTGATTTCTAAATCAGTCACATTATCCAGTTTTTCCAGCACAGACTGATAAGTCAGTGGCAAGGTAAAGTGTTTTTCCTGCTCCTCACTGCGCATGGCATAAGGCGTCGTGTCCCGAATCAACTCGCCCTTGTGCAGCACCAAAATCCGGTCTGCCGTATGCTCAACTTCTTCGATATAGTGAGAGGAGTAGACGATGGTCACTCCCTGCTGCTTGAGCTGATTAACAATTTCCCAGAAATGCTGACGAGTGGAGGTGTCCATAGCTGAAGTCGGTTCGTCCAAGAACAGAATCTTAGGACGGCCAATCAGACTCAGAACAAAAGAGAAGAGACGCTTTTGTCCACCAGACAGCTTGCTGGCCAACTGATCCTTTTGCTTGTCTGTAAATTGCAGCAAGTCATCAATTTCTTGATTGGATAAACTATTTGGATAAATAGCTTGGAAGAAAGTCAAGAGTTCCTTGACCTTCAAATCCTCCACCACTGTATTTTCCTGCGGTAAAATCGCTACCGACTGCTTGAGATGATTGTCAGTTGGTTTGAGCCCCTGAATCCTTGCTTCACCTGCTGTCAGAAACTTATCGCCCAGCAAACAATCCATGAGAGTCGTTTTACCTGCTCCGTTGGGACCAATCAAGGCCACACAGTCACCTTGGGAGATTTCAAACGAAATATCCTTTAAAATCTCCTTACCATGAATGCTTTTTGAAAGCTTCTTTACTTCAATCAGTTCCATTTTGCTCCTCCTTTGATTTGATGAACCGTATGTACATCTTTCCTTTATTTTTCCAAAGCTGGAAGAATACTAAGCACTATCGCTTTTTCAATGCCTACAGCAACCTTTTATCATTTTGTTAACTATATTATAAGGCAAAGAAATTTTTCCTACTAGTTGATTTTGTCACCGACTGACATGACAAATGTCACTATTCTGCTTTTAAAGCACAAAGCTAGCAAATATTGGAATAATCTGTTTATCTCCCTTCTGCATGAAGACACAAAAAAGCCGGTTCCCCTCGTTGAGAGGAGCCGACTAGTTGTATGTCTGTTGCAATTTAGATAGAAACTGGAATTAAAGCAGCCTAATCTAAAAATTTTTCAATAAACTAGCTACTCAATTTGTAAGATGAAATGACCAACGCTTTTTAAACTTTAGCTCTGCACCTCTTCTTTGAGACCATTGAGCTTCAGACTCAGAATGAACATTTCAGGTGTAATATCCTTAATATCCTTCAGTCCAAAACCTTGGAAGAAACTGTTCTTTTCCACCTCTTCGACATTGACCTTTTGCAAATCAATTTCAATCAAGGTCTGCAATTTCTTCTCTGCTGTAACTGAATAATCAATATTGACACCCTCCAGACTCTTAGCTGCTACATAGTTTGAATCAGACTGCATTCCTTCACGAATGATAGTCGTCATCTCCTCTGGAGTCAAAGTAGCTGATGCCGCACTAGCTTCTTCTGGCAAGGAAGTGAGCAATTCCATACGAAGATTCAATATTTTCTTGCCATGATAGGTAATTGTATCACGATGATGGATTCCTTCAATGTCTCCAACCAAGGTTTTAGAGACAATCTCTTTACTTTCGGAAGAAGAACTGGATGACTTGCTAGAGCTAGAGCTAGATTTAGTCCGCCTAGAAGAAGCTGATTCAGAAGAATGTCTAGGACGATGCTTGCTGAAGCTAGGAAGCACGCAGCCCGTCAAGAGTACCGAAGCAGAAATAACAAGAATGAAAAATTTTTTCATAGTTCACCTTTTTTACTTTTTATTTGTTACAGTATAACATAATACCAGTTTCTTGTCTAAGTGTTTTCTATAAAATGACAAAAGGCAACCTTTCGATTGCCTTTTTATGCTATTCAACACTAAAAATATATGGATAAACCGGCTGACTGCCCTGATGAATTTCTACTTCTACATCCTCGAATTGTTCCATCAAATCTTGAGCAAGACTGCTAGCCAATTCTTCGCTGCCGTCTTCACCGATATAGATAGAGACAATCTCACTGTCTTCATCCAGCATCTTGCTGAACGTTTCTTTCAAAGTTGCCAGCATATCTGGATTAGAAACAACAATCTTACCATCCACCATACCAAGGTTGTCATTTTCATGAATTTCCAAGCCATCAATCGTCGTATCGCGAACCGCAGTCGTCACACTGCCGCTGACTACTTCTGACAAGGCCGCAGTCATACGCTCTTGGTTTTCCTCAATAGTCTTGCCGCCATCAAAAGCTAGGAGACTGGTCAAGCCTTGAGGGATTGTGCGAGTCTCAATAACAGCTGCTGGCTGTTCAATCACTTCTGCTGCTGATTGGGCTGCCATGAAGATGTTTTTATTGTTTGGCAAGATAATAATATTACGAGCATTGACTTGCTCCACAGCTTTGATGAAGTCTTCCGTTGATGGGTTCATAGTTTGCCCGCCAGAGATGATGTAGTCAACTCCCTGAGCCTTAAAGATTTCAGCCAGACCATCACCAGCCACTACAGCAATAATCGCAAACTCTTTTTCTTGAGCCGGCTTAGCTGAGCGCTCTTCCTTTTCAACCTGCGCTTCGTGCTGGTTGCGCATATTGTCAACCTTGACCTTGACCAAACTACCGTACTTGAGACCTTCCTGCATAACCAGTCCTGGATCTTCAGTATGGACATGGACTTTGACGATTTCATCATCGTTGACTACCAACAGGGAATCTCCCAAATCGTTGAGGTAGTTGCGAAATTCATCATAATCAAAGTCTTTTACATAGGTTGGTCCTTTCTTGAGAGCCACCATGATTTCTGTACAATAGCCGAAAGTAATGTCTTCTGTTGCCACATGGCCAGCTACAGACTTATGATGCTCAGCATTAATCATCTCAGACATGGTCGCAGGTGTCGCCACAAAGTCCTCAGATGCTATATATTCGCCTGTAAGTGCAGACAAGAAGCCTTCGTAGATAAAGACCAACCCTTGACCGCCAGAGTCCACAACACCGACTTCTTTCAGAACCGGCAGCATATCCGGTGTCTTAGCCAGAGCAGCCTTAGCTCCTTCAAGAGCCGCTTTCATAACTTCTACAGCGTCATTAGTGACTTCAGCTTTCTTCTTGGCACCGATAGCCGCACCGCGGGAAACAGTCAAAATTGTTCCCTCAACCGGCTTCATAACTGCCTTGTAAGCCACTTCTACACCAGACTGAAAGGCCAGAGCTAGGTCTTCACCAGTCAGCTCTTCATGCTCTTTCACGCTTTGAGAAAAACCGCGGAAAAGCTGGGAAGTGATAACTCCTGAGTTACCACGCGCGCCCATCAAAAGACCTTTCGCAAAGATACCTGCTGCTTCGCCAACTGTTGAAGCAGACTTGTCCGCCACTTCCTTGGCGCCATTTTCAATGGTCATGCCCATGTTGGTCCCTGTATCTCCGTCTGGAACTGGGAAGACATTCAAAGAGTTTACATATTCAGCCTGTTTATTTAAGCGAGTAGATGCTGCCTGCACCATTTCTTGGAATAAACTAGTAGTAATATTTGCCACGATTATTCTCCTACGACTTTAATATTTTGGATATAAACATTCACTGCATGGGCAGTAATTCCGAGCTTGTTTTCCAAGCTGAACTTAACACGCTCTTGAATGTTTTTGGAAACTTCGCTGATTTTGACTCCATAGCTTAACACAGTGTAGACATCAACTGCGATATCACCTTCATCAGTCGCTTTCACAACCACGCCCTTAGCATAGTTTTCTTTTCCTAAAAGGGCTTGAAAATTATCCTTGATTGCGTTTTTGCTGGCCATGCCAACTACACCAAAAATTTCAGTCGCTGCACCACCGACGATTGTCGCAATCACATCATCAGTCAGCTCAATTTGACCATCTTTTGTATTAATTTTCACAGTCATAATTTGTACCTCAAAAGTATTTTATAGTTTATTCTACCATATTTTATACAGGGTGTAAAAGAGGAAGGGTCTAAATCAACTGTCTAGGCGGAAATTCCCAAGCAAAAAAAGGACGGAAAATTTCCATCCTTTTTAAATAAAGATTAAACGCGTTCAACTTTACCTGATTTAAGGGCACGAGCTGAAGCCCAAACTTTTTTAGGTTTACCGTCAATCAAAACAGTAACTTTTTGAAGATTTGGTTTAACAGCGCGTTTTGTTTGGTTCATCGCGTGAGAGCGGTTGTTTCCTGATACAGTCTTACGACCAGTAAAGTAACATACTTTAGCCATTATCGTGTTTCCTCCTATTAGATCTAATATTACGGATGTGCTAGCACCACATACCTTCCTATATTACCAAAAAACTTGACGTTTGACAAGTACATTTGTCCAAACTTTCGAAATTAATCCGTTTTCCTAAACATAGCTAATCTTCAAAGAACCGAAAGCTACGTTGCCTTTGACATAGAGAGTTTTTCTCTTTTCATTGACATTACGAGGATTGTAGACAGAGCCAAAGGCATTATCTACATCCAGCTCTACACGCCAGTCACTGGGCACATAAAGCATCACACTGCCAAAAGACAGATCCACTTCAAAAGTTGCTGAGTCTCCTTCGATAGTCGCATTATCAAAATAAACCGATGCACTGCCAAAAGCACAGTCTAACTTTTCATAGGTGAAGTTATCTGAGTTGATATAGCGCGTGCCACTGCCAAAAGCAATATCATCTTTTGAGGAAGAAGAGGCAGCCGAGAAGATACGCCCCTTAAAAATTCGCCGGGGCTTGAAAATCATATTGAGACCAATACAAGCCAGAATACCACCCAAAACCAAAGTTCCTGTTGAAATAGCTAAAAAGTGGTAAACGGCATTGGCAATAATCAGCGCAATAACTGCCATGATCAGCCCAGTGCCAAAGTCTCTTTCCAAGAAATTTTCCAAGGCGAAATAGGAAAACATTGCAACTACTAGCATGGGCCAAATATTAAAATTGAAGGCAGGGATTCCAAAATTCCCCTGCAGCAGGACCCAAGCTGCCAAGACTAGAAAGCCGATTCCAAAAATTGTTTTTTTCATGATAATTACCTCACTTCACTCAACTTTTCTTTTACTAACTGATAATAGTGCCTAGACACATGCACCTGTTTATGGGTATTGTAAAACTGGACGGTACTTGTTCCTGAAAAGGACTTGTCCAAAGCATAGATAGCCTTGATATTGGCAATGGTAGACTTAGAAATCCGACAGAAATAACGGGGCAGAATCTCTTCTAACTCATAGAGTTTTAGTTTGACCTCATAAGCATCATTGCGGGCATGGGCAAAAATCTTGCTGCCGTCCGTCTCGAAAAAGAGAATATCCGCTAAATCGAGAAAGTACTCGCTACTTTCCTTATAGAAAAGAATGGACGGAGTCGCCGTTTCTTCCAGAGCTTCTTGAATCCGCTGAATCCGCTCATCCAGCCGCGAAACTTTTATCACCATTTCTGTTTCATCCAAACTCTGATCTAATTCAATCCGAATGTTCATACGCTCTCCTTTCCATCTGCTTATCTTTATTATAACAAGAAACTCCCAAGAAACAAGGCCTTTTCAGTAAGTGGTTAGATTTGACCAGTAAGTGGTTCATAAGAGATGATAGAAAGCATACCTGTCCTATACAAGTAAAAAAATCTAGTAAGAACAAAGAAAAAAGAAGCCTTTAAGCTTCCAAATTAAGATGCCGATTGCAGGGCTCGAACCTGTGACCTACGCGTTACGAGTGCGTTGCTCTACCAACTGAGCTAAATCGGCGCCTTTTCCCCTTTATTTTAGCATCTTGAGTTTTTTTGTCAAGGGAAAATTTCACAACTTTTTAACCCAAATCAAACAAGGGTTGCTTTTATCCCAAAGTTCAGGAAAGATTTCTAACTTTTTAAAGCCCTGAGCCTGATAGAAGGCGTTAGTCCTGTCGTAAGTAGGATAATGACCTGGTGCCACTGTTTTGACTTGCAGATAGGATGCCTTTGGACGGGCAGATTTTTCTAAAACTCCTAAAAGTTGACTGCCAATTCCCACTCTATGATAGCATTTCTTAACAGCCAAGCAGTCAATCTCAGCACAATCTTCGCTAGAGTAGGATAAGCTGATAAAGCCAGCCAAATCGCGCTCCTGATAGGCAGCCCAAACTTGCAAATCCTTGGCTCCTTCAATGTAAGCTTGTGTGCTTTCAGGAATCCCAAACCATTCTGGCAGATCCTTCAAAACTTCGCTAACCACTAGCATCTTTTGTTTTTCTTCCTTCACTTCTTCAATCACTATCATCTTAAAATCCTTTCTTGATTTAAGCTTTAGGGCTAATCATATTTTCTATCTTACGATCCTGCACTTTCGTAGGCGTCTAAGCCTCTGTCCCATAGTTTCAAAGAAATGAAAAAGAAGATAAGAGAAATCAGAATCAAACCACCGATATTAAAGAGTCCATTCTTTTCCTGCAAGAAATAGCTAGCTGGATAGTAGGCCGTAAAGGCGAAAGGCACGATAAAACTAATCAACCAACGGATAAGCGAGTGGTAAATCGAAATCGGATACTTGGCAAAATCATTGAACATATAGAAAATGTAAATCATGGCGCCTGACTGCTTGGTCCAAAAAGCAATACTCGCTGTCGCAATTTTCAAAGAAGTATAAATCAAGGTCGCAAAAGGAATACATACTAGGAAAAGCAAAAATTTAGGAAAGGTCCAGCTAATACTGGTGACCGTTGTCGCCAGAAGGATTCCACCAACTAAAAGTTCGCCCAAAGCATCAATCTGAAAGGTCTCGACTAGGATGTGAAAGAGAGGATTGATAGGACGAGTCAGATATTTGTCAAACTCTCCTTTTCGCACCAAGCGTTGCCCCAGTGCCCAGAGATTGTCAAAAAAGAGATGGTCCAATCCCTTGGGAATCAAGGAAAAACCATAGATAAAGGCAATTTCTTGAAAGGTCCAGCCCTCCAAGGAAGGGATGTGTTGAAAGAGTACATTGAGAAACAAGAGGTTCAAGCCTTGGGTCAGGAAGACACCTAAAACACCAACTACAAAATCAACCTTGTATTCCATGATTTGCTTGATGTATTGTCTGATAAAAATCAGATGCATGCGCTGATATTTTTTCATACTAACCTCCTTGAATGGTGATAAATGACTGGACTCTTTTCCAAATCAACTGAGATAAGCCCGCCATCACTAAGAGCCAGAAGAACTGAAGCAAAAGTGCTTGAAGAATCTGACTGGCATCGTATTTTCCAACGATAATCATAACCGGAGTGTAAATCAAGGATGAAAAAGGCAAGAAGGACAGAATATTTGAAACAATCTTGGGAAAGAAAGCCAAGGGAATCAAACTCCCCGACATAAAGGCAATCAGAGAATTCTTAAGCAGATTAGAGCCCCATAGATTTTTAAAAACAAAAGCTGAAAACCCAAAGCAGATATTAAAGAAAAAGTTAATCAGGTAGGCTAGCGTTAAGCTAAAGAGATAAATGACAGTTAATCCTAGCACTTCTAAAATGCCTTGCCCAGAGAGGATTTTCATCAAGACAATGATACTTAAAAATGGAAGGCCAACGCTGATAAAAATCAACCACTTGGAACCAAGCTCGGTGAAGAGATAAGAGGCCGCAAAATGAACTGGTCTCAGCAAGCGCATGATAATGGAGCCATCCTTGACCTCCTCTCCAATCATAAAGGAACTATCAGACCTGGTCAAAAGATTAGTCACAAAACTCATGATGATATATAGGGTGATATCCTCCATACTGAAGCCCTGAATCAAAGGCTCTTGCGAGGAATCAAAGACTGCCTTCCAGAGATAGAAAGCGACAAAGGCCCCCATGACATCGCCAATCCGATAGAGAATAAAGTTGACTCGATAGGTAATCAACTCCTGAATCCCTGCATTGATAAAGGGTTTATAACGTCTCCACAATTTGACCATCTTAGAGCTCCTTTCGGTAGAAGCGACGGATAATATCCTCAATATCCGTATCCACCATCTTCAAATCGCGAATCTCAAAATCAGACAAGGTTTGCTTGATAATATCAGCCGTTTGGTAGCGGGAACTATCGTATTGAATGTTGAGGCTATTTCCTTGTCTATCAATGTTCATATCCGAAAAGCCTTCATAGTGAGAAAGGAGATGACTTTGACCTGGTACCAGTTCAAAGGAAAGAGTCTTCATCTTGCCAAAGGTCTCCTTGAGCTGGCTCACCGTTCCATCAAAAATCTCCTGCCCCTTGTCAATCATAAAAATCCGATCACAAAGTTGCTCAATATCACTCAAGTCGTGAGTGGTCAAGAGAATGGTTGTTTCTTCCTCCTGATTGATCTGGGTAATGGCTCGACGAATGTTGTCCTTTACCGAAACATCCAGACCAATGGTCGGCTCATCTAAAAAGAGAACCTTGGGATTGTGCAGTAAGGAAGCCGCAATGTCCGCACGCATCCGTTGACCAAGCGACAGAGTCCGCACGGGATCTTTGATAAATTCCTTCAAATCCAAGACTTCATTTAAGAAGTCCATACGCTTATGGAAAAGCGAATCTGGTACATCATAAATCTCCTTCAAGACTGTATAGGTTTCTTGCAGAGCCAAATCCCACCATAGCTGGGTGCGTTGTCCAAAGACCACTCCAATATCCTTGACATAGTCTTGGCGATTATCCTGCGGAATCTTGCCATTGATTCGACACAAACCAGAAGTGGGCTTCAAAATCCCGGTCAGCATTTTAATGGTTGTTGACTTCCCAGCACCATTAGCTCCGATAAAGCCTAAAATTTGGCCCTTGGGTACCTCAAAAGTCAAATCCTTGACCGCTTCAAAGGTCTGCTTTTCAGGATGAATAAAGGAGCGCAAAGCCCCTTTCAATCCTGGTTCCTTAACTGTTTTTACAAATTTTTTCTGAAGATGCTCTACTTCTATCATCGCCATATCTATCTCCCCTATCGTAAGGAATAGAAAATCGTATTTTCAAACACAAGTATTCTAAATCCTTACTTTCTATACCTTCTAACTTTTATTATTACAGGAGGCTTTATACCAACCTATTATAGTCCAACAAAAAATGGAATGCAAGCGTTTGCCTATAGATCATGAAATTAAAAATTTCTCTCTTAAAATAATACTTTTAATACAAACTTCTGGTTTAATAGTTTCCTTAAAACACCAAAAAACCTACCCTTGCGGGCAGGTTTCTGTTTTGTAGTCTTCAGCTAGATTAAGCTTTACCTTCTGAACATAGTTGATTAACTCTTTTAATCATTTCTTATAAACTTACGTTCTTCAATTGTCCTTTAATGACAAGTCCTGTAATCTTCTCATACCCAAACGCCGAAAAAACCATGACAGCTAGCATTCCAAATGAACCTAGTGTAGCCAAAGCTGTAGTTAATGCAGCCTCAATATATGCTCTGGAGATTTCATGAATCCCAAACCACTCTGGCAAATCAGTTAGAATATCTGGCACCAGAGAAGATTTTTCATCCTTATTTATGACCTCTCTTACTTGAAACATTACTCTCCTCCACCATCTCAATCCAAGAGTCAAAATACTGCTCCATAAAATAGGTCTGCTCTGCAATCAAACCTTTATCAACCTTCTCATCCAAGGGCGCCCAAACCCACTTGTCTTCTATATCATCACGACGGTGAATGATGGCAACCGACTTCCCAGTAAAGACTTCCAGAGGCTTTGACTTTTTACAAGAAACAATATAAACATCTTGCTTTTCGCCATCTCCCCCCATCAGTTCAGGTATGTAGTCATAGTTAATCGGATAGACATTCCCAAAAGAATCTTCAAACCCTAACAGCCGATCAATGACACCACTAAATATTCTCTCTTTGAATTTCAACTTTTCATTTCCTCCGCAGTATACTTTCTAGCCTCATTATACAAGAAAAATCCCGCCGTAGCGAGATTTTAAAAATATTTTTCTAAGAAATAATTTTATATAAACAATTACTATATTCTTAATTCACTTATTGATTCAATTCAGTAAAAATCAATCTAGCTTCATCGCTAGACATACTACGATCAGTATTGTCAAATTTTGTTGAGACAATTTGTCCTTCTTCAAGTTTAACAGCAACATCCATATTTCCTGGATTGTATCTTTGCTCAATGGTTTTACCTGTTGAAGTATCCAAAATATTAATGGACCATCCTGAACTTGTCAATTCAGGATTCATATTCGCATTAGAACTAAGCTTATAGGTACCAGGCTTAATATCACGTCCAACAATATACTCTCCGATGCCCAGCTCATTGCTCATTTGAACTTTAGCTGGGACAGCGGTAAATTTAATTTTGGAGATATTACTGAATTTCAACACATCTCCTCTAAACAAAATTAGTCGTATTTTAGAAGGGTAATCCAGCCCTGACCCTGGAGCCGAACCAATATAATTTATAAAAAGCGTTCTGACAGCCTCTCTAGTTCCTGTGATATTTCCGCTCCCGCCAGTAATTTCTAAATCATAAATCCCTTGTTGAACATCTCCTTTTTCTCCTACAACTACATCTCCAGTTACATAAATTTCATCTGTAGATTTTGAATTCGCAGCAGCTCTATTCATGATATCAACAACAGTATTCTTTTCACTTGATGAATCTTCATTTCCTGAATTTTCTTCTTCAGTAACATCCTCTGTTTCCGATGTAGATTTTGTTTCTACTTTGGGATTATTTTTAGATGAATCAGAAGCATCTGACGCAGTATTCGAACGACAAGCAACCAACATAGAACTAGCTATAAAAAGCATTAACAATAATTTAGTGTTTTTCATATTCACACTACCTCCCAATATTACCTAAACTTTACTTTATTTTACCACACACAATCACTCAAAACAATATCTATTCTACAAAAGAACTAAATTCATATATTTCTAAACTATCTAAGCGCAATCAAGTTAAAATTATCGATTCACTAAACAAACTACTTAAAAACTTTCTCTAGTCAATCTAACATCAAAGCCTAACTAAAAAATCCCGCCGTAGCGAGATTTTCTATCTATAGCCTAATTAAGCTTTACCTTCTGAACCGAATACGTCGATACGTTCTTCAACTGATGCTTGGATAGCTTTTACACCGTCAGCCAAGAATTTACGTGGGTCGAAGAGTTTCTTCTTGTCGTATTCTGCTTCGTTTGCTTCGTAGTCGCGAGCAAATTTACGAGTTGCGTTAGCGAATGCGATTTGGCATTCAGTGTTAACGTTAACTTTCGCAACACCAAGTTTGATAGCTGCTTGGATTTGGTCATCAGGAATACCTGAACCACCGTGCAATACGATTGGGAAGCCTGGAAGAGCTTCTGTCAATTTCTTCAAGTGGTCAAGGTCAAGACCTTCCCAGTTTGCCGGGTATGGGCCGTGGATGTTACCAATACCTGCAGCCAAGAAGTCGATTCCGGTTTCAACCATTGCTTTAGCGTCTTCGATTGGAGCCAATTCACCTTTACCGATGATACCGTCTTCTTCACCACCGATAGTACCAACTTCAGCTTCTACTGAGATACCTTTAGCGTGTGCTTTTTCAACAACGTCTTTAGCCAATTTAAGGTTTTCTTCTACTGGAAGGTGTGAACCATCAAACATGATAGAAGTGTAACCAACTTCAATACACTCAAGTGCATCTTCGTAGTGACCATGGTCCAAGTGAATCGCAACTGGTACAGTGATGCCCATTGATTCTACAAGGTTAGCGATCAAGTTACGAGCAACTTTGTAGCCACCCATGTATTTAGCAGCACCCATTGAAGTTTGGATAAGCACTGGTGCTTTCTTTGCTTCTGCCGCACGCAGGATAGCTTGAGTCCACTCAAGGTTGTTTGTGTTGAATCCACCAACTGCGTAACCATTGTCACGAGCTGCTTGGACAAATTTTTCTGCTGAAACGATTGCCATTCTTATCAGGCCTCCTCTTATTTTTTGTGGTTAAACCACTTACATTGTTTATTTTATCACTTTTTCACTAAAATTGCTAGTTTTTCCTGAAATTTTAAAGAATTGCAGGGAGACACTTAGCCTTTTTAAGCGTCTCTAGTGCAAAAAGAAAAAAGCTGACCGAAGCCAGCTTACTTGATGCGGAGAGAGGGACTTGAACCCTCACGACCTAAAGCGGTCACAGGATCCTTAGTCCTGCGCGTCTGCCAATTCCGCCATCCCCGCGATTGAGTACCTTACTAGTATAACAGGACAGCTAAGGCTTGTCAAGAAAATTTTTGACTTTATTTCAAAAAATCAACTTTCTACTCAATCAGCAAATCTAGGAAATCTAAGCGAAAATGAAGCTAAGGCAGGAACACAGAAAACTCAAGGTTGCTGAGTCGCAACAAAGACAGCCACCGTTTGGTCGGGATCGTATTTTTCAAAGTCAAAAGTGTAGTCTCGATGAAGTTCACCTGTTTCTTCTGCCTGCCAAATCCTCTGCCAAGCATGAAGAATCGCTTGAGGATCCTCCTTATCAACCTCAAATACTTGATAGGTCTGCTCGGATGTATCAAAATCATAGACTTCCCCATCTGTCAAACGGCAGATAGAGAGACTGTAGTCTCCTTTGTAATCACTGGCATAGTCATGATAGACAGCATAGACCGGTTCCCCTTGGGCAAAAGCTTCTTTCACAGCCTCCTCTTGTTCCTGCCAGAGAGCTTGGATTTTTTCTACACAATGCTCATCTTGGAAATTATTAGTACGAATACTAGCTAAAATGTTTAGAAACATCTTCTTCCCTCCTTTTGTTTTTCATTATAACATTTCTCTAGAAAAATCGCTTATCCTAGAAAAAGCAGGTCTATCTCTCCGAGCTCTTTTCTACCGCTGCTGTGACAAAGGCTGTATAAAGACCTTCAGGTCGGTTCGGGCGGCTGGAAAGCTCTGGGTGATACTGACAAGCAACGAAGAATTTGTTTTCTGGGATTTCCACTATTTCGACCAAGCGATTGTCTGGTGAAACTCCAGAAAATACAAATCCAGCCGCCTCAAACTGCTCGCGGAAAGCATTGTTAAACTCATAGCGATGACGGTGACGGCGCTGCACGACTTCTTGATGGTCGTAAGCTGCTGCTGCCTTAGAGCCAGGCTTAAGTTTAGAAGGATAGAGCCCCAGTCTCAGCGTCCCACCCAAGTCTTCGACATCAATCTGATCACGCATGAGGTCAATAATCGGAAATGGTGTGTCTGGATTGAGCTCCGCTGAGTTGGCATCAGCCAATCTCAAGACGTGACGGGCAAATTCGACACAGGTTAGTTGCATGCCCAAGCAAATCCCCAACATAGGCACATCCTGCTCACGCGCATAGCGGATTGCCTGAATCTTACCCTCAGTTCCTCTCTGACCAAAGCCACCCGGAACGATAATTCCATCTGCACTTCCAAGAAGCTCTGCTGCGTTTTCGGCTGTTACCTGATTCGCATCAATCCAGTCAATCTTAACATCTGCATCATTGGCATAGCCGGCATGCTTGAGCGCTTCGACAACTGAAATATAGGCATCTGGCAACTCGACATACTTGCCGACCAGAGCAATACGTACTTGCTTTTTCAGGTTCATCACTTTTTCTACCATAGCTGACCACTCCGTCATATCCGCTGCCGGCACATCCAGCTTCAGATGGTCACAGACGATTTGGTCCATCTTTTGCGCCTGCAAATTGAGAGGAATTTGGTAAAGATGCTCCACATCTAGCGACTCAATGACCGCCTCCGGCGCCACATCACAGAATTGAGCCAGTTTGTTTTTGATGTTTTGTCCAGCTGGCTTCTCTGTGCGGATGACCAGCATATTAGGCTGAATCCCCAAACCGCGCAACTCTTTGACAGAATGCTGAGTCGGCTTGGTCTTCATTTCACCGGCTGCCTTGAGATAGGGCAGGAGGGTCGTATGGATATACATGACATTGTCTGCTCCGACATCCGCCTTCATCTGGCGCAAAGCTTCTAAGAAAGGAAGAGACTCGATGTCGCCCACTGTGCCACCAACCTCTGTGATAATCACATCCGAGTCTGTCGTCCGTGCTGCCCGCTTGATCTTGTCCTTGAGAGCATCCGTAATATGCGGAATGACTTGGACCGTCGCTCCCAGATACTCGCCTTTACGCTCCTTGCGCAGGACTTCGCTATAGATTTTACCAGTAGTGACATTGGAGTATTTATTGAGATTGATGTCAATAAAACGCTCATAATGCCCCAGATCCAGATCCGTCTCAGCTCCATCATCTGTCACAAATACTTCCCCATGCTGGTAAGGGCTCATGGTACCGGGATCAATGTTGATATAAGGGTCAAACTTCTGAATCGTAACCTTGAGACCGCGATTCTTCAAAAGTCGGCCCAAGCTAGCTGCCACAATCCCTTTCCCGATAGAAGAAACTACACCGCCGGTGACAAAAATATATTTAGTTGACATACATGCTCCTTTTCATAAAACAATTCGTTCCAGCAAGCAACACAGTTGCTGGAAACTTAGCTATAGGAGGATTTTCCATAATCTGTCTGAAAAAGAAAAATAGCTCCCTGAACACAGGAAGCTCTGACCTCTAAAAGAGGTGCCCGAACAGTATAATATCGCAAACCTAAAAAAATGTCAAATATTTTCATTCGGTTTTCATCCATTTTCACCAATACTAATAACATGTGTTTCAAATTCTACATCGGGCATGGACTCTGCTAAATCGTGACGGATTCGCTCCAAGGCTTCCAGACGCATTTCGACAGAGGTATTGGCATTCCCCTGAATGATGAAAATGGCATCCTTGGTCTCCTCATCAAACTTATAATACTCGCTGTCACGGACATCCAGCCAAGCCAAAATGCCTTTCGTATCCCGATAGACATAGTCCGTCTTGGCAACATGCTTCTCCTTGGACAAAATAGGCAGAAAGACATCTTCCTTTTGGCTTACAGTGAATTCTATCTGACCATCAATCTTATCAAAATCATGCCCACCAATAGCCAGTAGAGAATGCAGGGCTTCGACATTATAAATATCAATAATGCTATTAATATGAGGGAGCGAGCCTCGGTGCTGGATATTGCGAATCAGAGCAGGAACCGTCGGAGGATTTTTCTTGACACTGCGACCTACGCGCTGCAGTATTTCTATATAACCTTGAACTACTGGCGACTCAAGCACCTCATCCAAGTCACAGGCCAGAGCCCAGTCTTCCATTTCCTTTTTCTTTTTTAGAAATGAGGAAGACAGTTCTGCATGCGGATTAACATTCTTGGCAATCCCGATAACAACACTCTTAATGCCTAAATCACTCAGACTTTTATCAATGACAAATTTCATAGCAGCATACCTCCATCTTTTCTTTATTAAATTTTATTAGTATTCTACACCTTCCGAACTTATATTTCAAGGAATATTAAAAGAAACAAGGGATTTCGTCCCTTGTTTCTTTTGGTTGATTTATTCTTCCTCTTCGGTCTCCGTGTCTTCGTCAGAGTAGTCGTCATCTTCTTCGTTGAGTTCGACTTCTTCACCTAGGTCATCTGGAGCGATTTCGTTGATTTCAGCATCGTAAGCTT
This sequence comes from Streptococcus sanguinis, assembly GCF_020729765.1. GTDB lineage: Bacteria > Bacillota > Bacilli > Lactobacillales > Streptococcaceae > Streptococcus > Streptococcus sanguinis_Q. The sequence goes on from NZ_JAJEPD010000070.1 coordinate 50,645, forward strand.
CCACTTCATTCTTCTCATCATCTGGATTTTCCTCGTCGTACGAGAGAGCCGGATCTGCTTCGTAGCCGTCCTCATCTTCTGGATCGTCATCGCTGTAGTCAATGGCATCCTCATCGCCATCCATAAAGGCATTGACGCGTTTCTTCTTACGTTTCTTAGGTGCGTCGTCCTCATCAGTCTCTTCCAAGGCGATGATTTCTTCATCCACTTCGTCGATAGCATACCATGAACGCAAGCCCCATTTATTATCCCCCAGCGGAATAAAGCTGCCGTCTACATTGAGTTCTGTGTAGAATAAAGGCAGAGCATCACGAATCTCACTGTTTGATTTTTCCAGATAGTTTTGAATTTCATTGACCAGATCATTAAAATACATCTCATGGTCGCGGCCGCGGGCTTCCAAAATGGCACGCGCCACTTCAATCATAGAAAGCTCACTTTTTTCTTGTCCAGCAAATACTTCTAATTCCAAAGTTGATCTCCTTTAAGATTAAGTAAAGGCTTGTCGCCCTCTTGCAATTTTTCGCTACTTTCTATTGTACGATAAATTTCTATTTTCGTCAAAAGAAAATCCAGGAAAAATCACGGAACAAGTACAAAAAGAAACTAGTGCATTTACACACTAGTTTCAAGTGATATCATTTTCATTTTGAATGATGAAGCTTATTTCACTTTCGCAGTGCTTGTAATCACTTCAACAGCTTTCTTGATAGCGATGTCGTGTTTCAGCATGTCTTCTGACAGCAATTGACGAACACGTTCCACTTCCATGTTGTAGTCTGTAGCCAATGAAGTTACTTCTGCTTCGATTTCTTCTGCGCTAGCTTCAAAACCTTCTGCCTTAGCAACAGCTTCTACGACAAGGTTTGTCTTAGTGCGCGACTCAGAGTCTGCTTCGTATTGCTTGTGCAGGTCTTCCTGAGTAGTGCCAGTGATTTGGAAGTACATGTCAGGTGAGATTCCTTGGCGTTGCATGTTGCCCAAGAATTCATTAACAGCACGGTGCACTTCTTCGTGAACCATTTCTGCTGGCAAGTCAATGATTTCAGCGTTTGCTACTGCTTGATCAATAGCTGCTGCTTCTACCGCATCGTTATAAGCTGTTTCCTTAGCTTCTGACAATTCTTTACGGTACTTTTCTTTCAGCTCGTCAAGAGTTTCCACTTCTTCGTCGATATCTTTTGCAAGTTCATCGTCCAAGGCTGGAACTTCTTTTTCTTTAACTTCGTGAATAGTTGTCACAAACTTAGCTTCCTTGCCTGCCAAGTCTTCTGCTTGGTAGTCTTCTGGGAAGGTTACGACAACGTCCACTGTTCCACCTGCACTGTGGCCAACCAACTGCTCTTCAAATCCTGGGATGAATTGACCGCTGCCCAGTCCAAGTGAGAAGTTATCACCCTTGCCGCCGTCAAATTCAACGCCGTCGACAGAACCAACAAAGTCAATCACAACTGTATCACCGTCAGCTGCTGGACCTTCTTTGAGAACCAACTCAGCCAAGTTGTTGCGCTCACGCTCAATGCGCTCATCTACTTCAGCGTCAGTCACTTCTTTAGTAGCTTCAACAGTTACTTCCAAGTCTTTGTAAGCACCCAGCTTAACTTCTGGCTTAGTGACTACTTCAGCTTTGATAACCCAGTCTTGACCTTTTTCCATAGACTCGACATCAAACTGAGGCTGAGCAACTACTTCGATACCTGCTTCTTTAACAGCCGCTTCGTATGCTTCTGGAAGAAGAGCGTTCAAAGCATCTTGGTAGAGGGCTTCTTCACCAAAACGTTGGTTGAAGATAGCACGTGGAAGGCGACCTTTACGGAAACCTGGTACAGCAATATCTTTTTTTACTGAGTTAAATACACGGTCCAAGGCAGGCTTGATTTTCTCTTGACTGATGCTAAAAGTCAAAAGACCGCGATTTGTTTCTTTGTTTTCAAATGATACAGACATTCTGTCATTTCTCCTTAAAATTTATTGAATACAACCCATTATAGCATAATTAGAGTTTTTTTCAAAATTATTTTTCCTTTTATCCCTTCCTGATTTTATCCTCTATATAGGCCGCTCTGGCGCCGCCAATTAGCTTGGGACGGCTGGCTAAAGCTGTGACATGGGCAGCTCCCAATTCCTTGAGAATCGGTCGAATAGGAATCTGCACATGCTTGACATGCATGCCGATAGCAGTATCGCCAATATCCAGCCCCGCCTGAGCGACAATAAACTCTACCTCGACAGGATCTTTCATGTATTGGAAAGCCGCTAGCTGACCGCTACCTCCAGCATGAAGAGTAGGCAGAACATTGACTATCTCCAAATCCTTCTTGTTCGCCAAGGCTCTTTCGACTACGAGGGCCCGATTGAGATGCTCACATCCCTGAACTGCCAGAAAGATATCCTTCTCTTCTAAGATATCCAGTATGGTTTTGACAATGACCTGTCCGACTTCCAGACTGGAATTCTGACCGATATAGCCTCCGACAACCTCGCTGGAGGATAGACCCAGAACAAAAATATCTCCCTCGACCAAGGCAGCCTTGTCCAAAACATCTAGAACAATCTGACGAGTTCCCGCTCCAATCTTAGCTAAGTCCATGTCTCACCTCGTTTATTTCACTGCGACCGTTTTTTCAAACTCTCTGGGAAGGCTTTGTAGAGGGCAAAACCGACCACTAAACCAAATGCATTCTGCATAAAATTACTTAAGATTTCGGCTAGGGCAGCCCCAACACCATTCATGATACTACCAAAGATGGCATAGCCACCGACCATAGCCACTGCGGCCAAGACCAGCCCAAGATAGCGACTCTTGCCCTCAAAGCCAGCAAAGAACCCCTGAAGTCCGTGGCAAATCAGACTGAAAATCATCCACTGAGGATAGCCAGCAATCATATCAATCAAAAAGCCTGAAAGACTTCCAACAATAGCCGCTTCCTTGCGGCCAAAGTAGAAAGCTGTAAAATAAATCCCTGCATCCAGCAGTGTCAAAAATCCTGTCGGAGTTGGGATTTTTAAAAAATTCCCCAAAACCACAGATAGAGCTGTGATGAAAGCTAAGATAACTAATTTTTTAACTTGATGATTTCTCATACTGAACTACCCCATATTGATCTGAGCGCTGAATCGCTCGGTAAACAAAATCTTTAGAAATTTGAACTGCTGCAAGCGGAAACTTGCCTAGAAGCAGCTGACTGGCAATGCTGGAAGCAAATGTGCAGCCTGCTCCGGTATTGTTGCTAGCCAGCACTGGCGATTCCATGATTTCAAAATTTTGACCGTCATAGTAAACATCCACCGCCCGCTCCTTGCTCAAGCGATTACCGCCCTTAATCACCACATGCTTGGCCCCCAAATCATAGAGCTCCTTGGCTGCAGCCTGCATATCCTCCAGACTTTTGATTTCTTTTTGGGTCAATAGCTGAGCTTCTGCTAGATTTGGTGTGATGATACTGACATAAGGAAAGAACTTGATGATTTCTTCTCTCAGCGCACTGACTTCCAAATCATGATTTTCCTTGCAGACCAGAACAGGATCCAGCACAACTGGTATATCCGCATGCTGCTTGACAAAAGCCAAAGCCTGCTCTGCTATTTGCAGATTGGGTAAAAGCCCTATCTTAATAGCAGAAAAAGGAACATCCTTGAGACTGGCCAACTGCTGGGCAAAAACCTCTTCCTCAACTGGAATGACCTCAAATCCCTTATCAGTCATAGCCGTCAGGCAAGTCACAGCTACGAATCCATGCAGACCATTGACTGTATAGGTAGCCAAATCAGCGTGCAGTCCGCCACCGCTGAAAATATCATTGCCCGAAAGGGCTAAAATCAACTTATTCTTCATAACGAATCTCCTTTAGATAGAGGCCGTTTGGACCAGCTGTTGGCCCTGCCAGATGACGGTCTTTCTCCGCTAAAATCCTCTGAATCTGCTCCACCGGCATGCGCTTGTTGCCAATCTTGAGTAAGGTACCGACCATATTGCGGATCTGCTTGTAGAGAAAGCCATTGCCTGAAAAAGTAAAGACTAGAAAATTACGCTCTGCATCATAGCGAACCTTGGCCTCGGTAATGGTCCGAACCTTGTCTTCCACGCTGGTCCCAGAAGCCGTAAATCCAGTAAAATCATGCGTCCCCTCTAACTGAGCAATCGCTTCTTCTATGAGACTCAGCTCCAAAGGATAGGGATAATGCGTGGCATAATGGCGCATCATAGGATTTTTAGGCCGGCCGATGTCCACCAAAAATTCATAGGTCTTGCTGTGCTTATTGTAGCGAGAATGAAAATCATCCGATACCTGCTCCACCCTGATAAAATCAATATCTTCCGGCGTCTGAGTATCTAAGGCAAAACGCAATTTCTCTTCATCCCGCTCTTCTGGTAAATCAAAATGCAGCACCTGGCCCAGAGCATGGACACCGCTGTCGGTTCGGCCCGCTCCATGAATCACCACAGGCTGGCCTTTATTGATACGGGTCAGGGTCTTTTCAATCTCTTCCTGAACACTTCTGGCATGGGGCTGTCGCTGAAAGCCAGCAAAGCCATAACCATCATAGGATATAATAGCTTTATAACGTGTCATGTGTTTATTTTAGCAGGAAAAAAAGCCCCCAGCAAGCCCTAAAAGCAGGAACTGTCCGGGGACAGATTTTTTAAAAATATTGTATAAGAAATAGGGATAATTTGCACTCTGACTTGCCATTATACAACAAAACAACCCATCTGAATCAGACTGTCAGTGACGACACAAACAGAGCTAATTCAAATGGGTTATTGATTACATATTACTAAAAGTCATTATTTGCAGTTACACATGCAGCAAATCTGACACTTTTTCTTAGGAACCCCAAATAGAGTTTTCATCCATAAAACTGTTGGTGTTCTTGAGCAATTGCGTAAAGACAGCATACTTGAAGTCCTTGGTTGCGCGTTCATCTACACGAGACTTCTTCAGATCCTTGTCAACAGCTTCAGCAAAGCCAGCTTTCAACTCTTCATAAGTAGTATAGACTTTTCCATTGACAGTCACTGGCTTAATACCTGAGGTTTGTGCTTTATCCACAACTTTTCTGAAGTAAGCTTTCTTGAAGGCTTCCATGGTTTCAAATTCGCCCTCAGAAATTTGCTTGATGATAAAGTTATCGCTCAAACCAGTCACACCTTGCTCATTGGCTGTCTTACGGTGTTTATTGGAAGCATAGCTTACAAAGCCTTTTTCATAGCCATAGTAACCCCAGATTCTGAAGGTATTATGCTTGAACATCAAGGCACCTGGCGCTCCAGTATTGTTTTGACCGCCACCATAGATACCTGTCATAAAGTCAATCGCAATATAACTAGAGTCGTAGTCAGCAGGGTTATAAGTTCGATTGTCCACCGCACGGTTAGACAGAAAGCCTTGGTCAACCAAATCCTCTACAGACGAGACTGACATGGCTGCTTTTTCCTCTGCCGTCAACTCTCTCACAACATCGTATTGAGTCCGGGCATCTACAACCTTCGGTTCAATCTTCTTGAACCATTTAGCCGCAGCCGCATTTCCTTTAGCCACAACTGCTTGGCCTTCAAGGTAATCCAGCAGCATGAGAGTATCATTATAGCCCTTCATATAATGGTCGATGTCTGCTCGGTTCTTGAAAAGACTTGGCGAGCTATTGAAAATGAGACTGCCATCATTTGGACGATCAAAGGCCATATTGAGACCCAGAGCACCCCAGCCTGGCTGACCAGGAACTGGTGATTGGAGCAGACCTTGGGCATAACCTTCTGGTCCGATACCTTGTCGCCTGCCATGTCCGCCCAGATAAATATCTCTATCGTTGACGTGGGTGAGCTCGTGCGTGAAGACAGACACACCGTATTCCGTCAAGAGGTCAAAGGCCTCGAAGTTCACACGGATTGAACCAGCAGCATGGGCACCGTAGCCATTTGACTTGTACCAGCCACCAGCTCTTCCCCCAACTAGGTTGAAGAACTCGCGGGATGGAGCATAAGGATTGCCCTTATTATCATTTCCGTTGACATCAATCCAGCCACGTCCTTCCACATCAAAACCATCCCATACAGCCGTTACATTTTGCTTGACCATTCTGGACTTGATATCATCTGAGAGAAGCTTGTACCAAGTGTCTACGTGATTTCGATGCTGGGTCGCTACTTCCTTGATGCCCGCATTAAATCGTTCATCAGACCATGACCGGCGCTTGTCTCTGTTGACAAAGGCCATCGTGCTATAGTTTGACAGAATGGCTAAGCGCGTATTCTTCAAGGTTAGAAGCGGGAGGATATAGTTGCTGAAATATTCAGAGTTGAGGTTATCAAAGACGCGATACTTAGCAGACTTAATCTCCTCGACTTCGGACTGGCGTTCTTCAAACTGAATAAAGCCTCGTGTTGCATCCTTGAACCAAGAATCCATGTCTTCAAAGTCAGTCAGCAGGCGACGGTTGTAATCCAAGTAAGCGACCAAATCACTAGACTTGGACTCAGCCTTCAACTGACGCGCAAACATATTGACATTGTCTGCCCCTTTCAGTTGATTTTCTGTCGAACGACCAATCTTAATCAAGCGATCCAGCAATGACACTTTTTCACCATAGAAATCTGGTTTGAAGAGTACTAGCTCCTTGAGGTTATAGTCACCAAATTTGAGATCGTAATAACGGTTGAGGTAGGTCAGACCGAGCATGATAGCCGTCTTGTTCTCTTCGATTTTAGCTTTCAGAGCTTCATTGGCTGCTGGATTATCAGCATGGAATCTTGTCCATTCATTGGCCAGGAGCTTACCAAGCATATCCTGCAAGTTGGCTTTCACTTCAGCCAGAGATTCATCTAGGAAGAGACGCTTGACTTTGTTGACCTTGTCATTATCATTAGGCAGACCAACAGAACGATAGACTTCATCACTGTACAGTTCAAAGCTCTTCAAGCTCTCAGTCAGCTGAGTCAGCAAGTCTTTTTTGACTGCGGTTGAGTGATTTGGAGTATAGACCGTACCAAGCTCTACAATCTGATATTCCGGCAGAGCAGTCTGTTCAAATCGTGCTTGATTTTGAAGATTGAAGATGGTCTTGCTTCCGTCTGCAAAATGGACTAAGATCTTATCTGCATCCGTTCCGCCAGCAACAAACTGGTTGCCCTTCAGCGCTTGAACTGATAGAACTTTCTTAGTCAACAGATCGCCCGCCTTACCAGCGTCCACCAGCTTATTGGCCTCATGAATCAAGAACTCTTGATTGTAGAAAGGCATAAAGCGTTCTAGGTTTTGATAAAGCTGTTCATTTTCTGCCTTGTAACCTGGCTTATCTTGATAAGTACTTGTTCTCAGGATAGCAGCATTTAGCTTCTCAGTTGTCACTTCATTTGCGCTGGCTTGCTCAAGAGCCGTGATCTGATAGCTCTTAACTTTTTGCTCCGCTTCAGCTTCTGTCAAGCGACGGAACTTAGCATCTTTACCTGTCTTGGTTCCAGAGCTTTGTCCCTGAACGCCAAAGAGGTTTTGAAGTTTTTGCCCCATCCAAGCATCGGTAATCTCATTGTCTGAGCTAAAGAGCTCTTTACCGTTCACAACTGTGGCATAGCTGACAGTGTCATTGATGGTTCCATACGGCCAAATGGAAGCAGCGATACCAGCTGAATTTCTTGAGCCTGCATCCTCTAACTTACCTTTGGCAACTGATTGCATCAATCTGCCCCAATTACCCCAGCCTGAACCTGAATAGTCAGTGAAGTTTTGAGCGACCAGCATACCTGCATTTTGACCACTTTTGACCCAAATATCGGCTTCGACATAAGCGCGTTTCACCAAGGACATGGCGTTGGTGCCTGCGATACCGGCTGTAACAGAATTTCCACCCTTGGACTTAATACGACCCTTAAAGGAGACATTTTCAACTCGAGATTGGCCTTCTATATTATTAACCAGACCAGCAATATGGTCTCTTCCTTCCAAGTAGCCTTGGACATTGACGTTTTCGATTACTCCTTTATTCTTCAAGCGAGCAGCAATTGTGGCAATTGTATCGCCCGCTTGCGAATCTGGATAAACCATATTGACTCGCTTAAAGTCAATATCCTTGACCGTTCCGCCAGTAATCGTATCAAATAGAGGATGCGCCAAGTCTAAAATGGCATGGCGTTCGCCATTTTGACCACCAATCAGCTGACCTTTGAATTCACCTTGCAGATAAGACTTGCTGTTGGCTGGTTTGTCAATCAGCTTGGCACTGATACTGCGGCCCAAAATAAAGGTTCCAGAAGGATCTTCCTTGATGCCGTCCAAGAGGTCTTGGAAGTCATAGTAGACATTTCCTTCCCTCTTCTTAGCCTTTTCCAGATAGAAATCAAAGCTGTTTTGAAGACCAGTTGCGCTTCTTTGCAGCAAGTCTGGCAGCTGAGCCTGAATCTTGAAGACAGGTTGGTTATCAACGACCACTTCCTCGATAGAGGTAACCGGCAGGACAGTATCTTTGAACTGATCTGATGTAAAGTGCAGGTAATATTGATCCAGATTTGCTGGTTTTTCAGCCAGAGTAGGCATCAATTTTGTCTGACCGTTCTCAACCTTCATCAAGGAGACATTAGTAATGGACTTGAGTTCCACCTTCTTCAAATCAAGCTGGACTGTCTCTTGAGCTAGTTCCTGACTTTCAGAGCCATTTCCTAAATCATAGGACAAAGTCGTCTCAATCTTATAAGGAGTATAGTAGTCCAAACCACTGAAATTAGCAGTCAGCTGGCCTGCCACCAAGTTCTGCTCAGCTATCAACTGGCCATCTTTCTTCAGACGAACATGAGCACTAGTAAAGGCTTGATCCCTGTCCGTCAGCTGGTATTGGACCTGAACTAACTTCTGCAATTCATCCTTCTTAACCGCTGAAACAGTCAGAGTCGGCGCTGCTTTAAGGGCTAACAAGCCAGCTAAAGCCTGCTTGAGTTGGTTGACTCCCGCATCTACTTCATCTTGACTAGACGAAGTTTGATACACCGTCGCAGCCATATTCTTAATTGTTTGCAGCTGCTGATAGGATTGATTGGTGTAAACTGCTGGATCCACAGCCGCTGCTAAAGCTAGCTGCTTGCTCAATTCTTCTTTATTGATGCGAGCCTTGCTACCCTGAGTGACCACTGTATCAACTGCTTCATGCAAGATTCTTTCAGTTGTTTGCGGCTCCGATATGCGATTACCGTCCAAGACTTCATAGCTGGTTACAATTTCTTTTTGTCCTGGAGTTCCATCGACAGTGGTCTCCTCATCAAGATACTTGCTATCATCTGTCTTGTTGACAACTTGAGGTTCAATCGTTTCTAACTTAATGTCTGTATGTAGACTAGGCAATTCCGGTTGAACTGTTGATTCGCCGTTAACGCCGCCTGTGTATTCTGGGAGGGCTGGCTCGACCGGAGCTGGGTCATCAACTGTAGCCACTGGAGCATCATAGACTGGATTGTCTGCTTGAACTGTTGACTCACCATTAACGCCGCCGCTGTATTCTGGCAAAGCAGGCTCAACTGGAGCTGTGTCGCCAGCTGTACCGACTGGTTCCGTGTAGACTGGATTGTCCGCTTGAACTACTGACTCGCCATTAACGCCGCCCGTGTATTCTGGGAGCGCTGGCTCAACTGGGGTTGTATCTCCTGCTGTACCTACTGGAGCATCATAGACTGGATTCTCCGCTTGAACTAGCGATTCGCCATTAACGCCGCCCGTGTACTCTGGCAAAGCTGGCTCTTGTAAGCTTTCCCCTTTTGCCGTCTCTATAGTTGGATTGGATGGCTGAGGAGCTGGAAGCTTCCCTGACTGTCCTGAATCATTTGCAGCAGGGTTCAGCTGATACAGCAACCCTCCCTGAGCAGCTCGATCAATAGAATCAGAATCCTCTTTTGCAGCTTCTGACACTTCTGCTTGCGCTTGAGCCTCTTGACCAGCCGGCAGAGAGGTTGTCTTGGTCTCTGTCAAAGTACGCAAATCAGAAGTGGTAAAGTAACCGATATAGTTATAGCCTGCAATAGTCACATCCGCTTCAGAAACTGTTGACGAAACCGCAACTTGACGGTTATAGGAAAACAATTCCCGATTTTCTAGCGCAAACGCTTGAGGAGACTGTAACACAGTTTGTCCCAAGCTACCTAGCAAAAGCACTCCTAGTAACTTACCAGATTTCTTTCGTGAGAATACCAAGACAGCCAAAATAGCCGTTCCCGCAAATAAGCCGAGAAGCGGCTGACCGTTATTTCCTGTACTCGGCAAGACAGCTTGCCCATCTTGCTTCCGATAAATCAAGTAATAGTTTTCCCCTGTTTGCAGATTTTCAGGCAGACCTTTCTTAATCAGCCCTTTTTCCTGCTCTGTTAGCTCTTGCTCCTCAACATAAGTATAGTGAGCAGTCGCACCGCCTCCTACTTCATCTGCAGCAACAGTCGAGCTGGACAAAGAGCTCCCAAAAATCAGAGCTGCAATGGCAACCGAGCCCACACCGACAGACAATTTGCGAATCGAATATTTCTGAATTCGCTCCTGCACTTTTTCAAAACATTTCACTTTATAATTCCCCTTTTTCCTAAAATGTATAAAGCTAATCTCCCATTATCTCTCTAGCCAACTCCCCAGCAGGCTAAAAAGATACGTTTTATACATATAGTATTATCATATATCTTTTAGGAAATTTTTACAATAGATTTTACTCAAAAAAACAATTAATTTTTGTAAAAGCAAATAGAAAAAATCACATTAGTCTTTACGGCTAATTTCTTTTAATTAAAGGGCTGATCAGAGTGGCTCTCTTTCTTGACTGCATTTGCCAAATCTCCTTCTAGAAAACATAAAAAGAACAGCATTAGGCTGCTCCTTTTTATATAATTACAAATCTTCCAAGGCATCTTTCATTTTGTCGAAGAAGCCTTTTTTCTTAGGATTGACCGAGATATTGCCTGCTTCCGCAAATTCTTTGAGGGCAGCTTTTTGACGGTCGTTGAGGCCAGTCGGCGTCACAACATTGACTGTAACATACTGATCACCCATACTTCCACCACGCAGACTCGGTGCTCCCTTACCACGCAGGCGGAAACGCTTGCCAGTCTGTGTTCCTTCTGGGATATTCAGCTCGACATCCCCGTGAACAGTTGGAATATCCACACTGTCACCAAGAGCTGCTTGGACAAAGTTGAGATTGAGTTTGTAGTAAATGGTAGAGCCATCTCGCTCAAACTTATCACTCGGCTCAACTTGGACCACGACATAAAGATCACCATAAGGGCCGCCATTAAAGCCTGCCTCACCTTGACCAGACAGACGGACCTGCTGACCAGTTTCCACACCAGCAGGGATTTTGACCTTGACGCTGTGAGCCTGTTTTTCATGCCCCGTTCCATGACAGGTTTCACAAGGACTTTTGATTTCTTTTCCTCGACCGTGGCAGACATCACAGGTCACTTGCCGGCGCATCATGCCAAGCGGTGTCTGGGTATCAACATTGATGACACCTGAGCCATGACAGCGACCACAGGTAACAGGGCTAGTTCCTGGCTTGGCACCAGACCCAGCACAGGTATGACAGGTCGCTTCGCGGTTATACTTGATTTCCTTCTCAGCCCCGAAAATGGCTTCTTCAAAGCGGAGATTTACACGATACTGGAGATCGTCCCCTTGACGCGGAGCATTAGGATTACGCGAAGCACCGCCACCAAAGAAGCTTGAGAAGATGTCTTCGAAGCCGCCAAAGCCGGAACCATCAAAGCCACCGAAGCCTCCTGCACCGCCACCAAAGCCACCATTAGCTCCCGCTGCGCCGTATTGATCATAGGCTGCCCGCTTTTGCTCGTCGCTCAGCGTTTCATAAGCCTCTTGGACTTCTTTATATTTGTCCTCCGCCCCAGCTTCCTTATTAATGTCGGGGTGGTACTTTTTAGATAATTTCCGATAGGCTCTCTTAATCTCATCCTGAGAAGCATTCTTAGAGACACCTAGACGGTCATAATATTCTGTATTGTTCATGTAAGATACCAAGACCGTAAAATTCGACTGAAAAATAGGAAATCAGGCGACGGAGCAATGCTCCTAGGCTGATTTCTCTTTTTTCCGAGAATTTAGGTCGGGTTCAGTTCCTTTCTTTTATATTGAGTCAGAATTTTTGGAACCCGTGTTCAGTTGTGAACACCTATGTTCCTTTCTTTAAATTATAGAAAATATTGATTAGAGGGTATTTTCAAATTCATGCTTCATTTCAGCAAACTCTTCTTCTGATAGAGTGAATATCAAGTCCTCTTCCGAATACTGATTCCGTTCTTTAAAATAGTTGTCAGCATTATCTACCAAACCTAGACTAAGAAGCACTTTTCTTGCAAACGCTTGATGTGCAAAGCCAACAGCTGTAATGATGTTTTTATCTTGCAGAACAGCTTGAGCTTTGAAATTTCTCCTAGGAAGAAATTCAAAATAGTCAAAAAAGTTTTGCCAAATCCCACCAGTAAATTTAGTGTCCTTCAACAAACCTGCTTTCGCCAATAAAATGGGTGCTGAGGAAATAGCTGCAATAAAAATCTCTTGCTGSTTCAAACTTCTTAGGAAAGAAATCAATTTTTCATCCTGCAAAGCAGGGACAATATTTATCATTCCTGGCAAAATCACACAAGAATAGTCTTCGATAACTACTTCATCCAGTGTTCTAGCAGGTCGACAGGCTAATCCATCTTCCGATCTTATAACATTTCTATCTGAACCAACATAATCAACCTCARCACCAAAAGATAGAGCTAAAGTACTGGTCAGAGCAACTACTTCATAAAGTGAAAAATTAGGATAAATTAAACAGAGCACTTTCTTCATAAGCGTCACCCTCTAGTTTAGCGAAAAACAGAGGCTGGGTTGCAACCTCTGGATTTCCAATTTGTATTAATTAAGCCATTTAAAACTGAAACGAGAATCTCATTTTTTATGTTTTAATTTATACTTTCTTTCTACTTCATTATAGCTAGCAACTGCAATTGTAATAATATCTTCACTATTACAATCCTCAGCTTTCACTTGTCGTGTTATAGAATTATCGTCATCTCCCGAATTTTCATCTATACCTTCTAAAGATGTCGGCAATAATGTATCTCTATGAAATTTTACGATTGTTACTTTATTATCTTTGCTATAATGGATTTCTAAAAATTTATTACCAATAATATCATCTAAATAATATAGTGCTGTTTGTTCCCTATTATTCTTACGATATATTTCCAAACCGTTTTTTTCAAGGTTTGCAATTAATTCATCAACCTTCATGAAAGTCTCCTGACTTGTAGTTACTTCTCCGTAAACTCTCCGTCTACGACATCGTCGTCTGCTTTAGTTGAGCCCGCGTTTTCAGCTCCTTCTGCTCCTGCTTGGGCTTGTTGAGCTGCAGCAGCTTGCTCATAGAGTTTCACTGCCAGTGCTTGAGCTTTTTCGTTGAGAGCTTCCAATTTCGCTTTCATATCGTCCAAGTTATTATCTTCTTGCGCTTTCTTAAGGTCATCAAGGGCAGCTTGGGCAGCGTCACGCTCTGCGTCGAAGCCTTTGCCTTCAGTTTCCTTGATAGTCTTTTCAGTCGCAAAGATAGCTTGGTCAACTTCGTTACGAAGATCAACTTCTTCCTTACGTTTCTTATCTGCTTCAGCGTTCGCTTCTGCATCCTTCATCATGCGGTCGATTTCTTCGTCAGTCAAGCCGCTGTTAGATTGGATGACAATATGTTGTTCTTTTTGAGTTCCAAGGTCTTTAGCCTTAACTGATACGATACCGTTCTTGTCGATGTCAAATGTTACTTCGATTTGAGGGATTCCACGAGGAGCAGCTGGGATATCTGTCAATTGGAAGCGTCCCAGAGTCTTGTTATCCGCTGCCATTGGACGTTCACCTTGAAGAACATGGATATCAACGGCTGGTTGGTTGTCTGCTGCTGTAGAGAAGACTTGTGATTTAGAAGTTGGAATTGTTGTGTTACGGTCGATTAGCTTAGTGAAGACGCCACCCATTGTTTCGATACCAAGTGACAATGGTGTTACGTCAAGAAGGACAACATCCTTAACATCACCAGTGATAACACCACCTTGGATAGCAGCACCCATAGCAACTACTTCATCAGGGTTCACTGATTTGTTTGGCTCTTTACCAGTTTCAGCCTTAACAGCTTCTACAACAGCCGGGATACGAGTTGAACCACCAACCAAGATTACTTCATCGATTTCTGATAAGCTCAAGCCTGCATCAGAAAGAGCACGACGAACTGGTTCTTTAGTGCGCTCTACCAAGTCACGAGTCAAATCGTCGAATTTGGCACGAGTCAAAGTCATTTCCAAGTGGAGAGGTCCAGCGTCACCAGCTGTGATAAACGGCAAGCTGATTTGAGTAGAAGTTACACCTGAAAGGTCTTTCTTAGCCTTTTCAGCTGCATCTTTCAAACGTTGAAGCGCCATCTTATCATTTGACAAGTCGATGCCGTTCTCTTTCTTGAACTCAGCTACCATGTGGTCGATAATCTTTTGGTCAAAGTCGTCACCACCGAGTTTGTTGTCACCAGCAGTTGCCAATACATCAAAGACACCATCACCCAACTCAAGGATTGAAACGTCAAAGGTACCACCACCCAAGTCAAAGACCAAGATTTTTTCTTCTTTATCTTGTTTGTCAAGACCGTAAGCAAGGGCTGCTGCAGTTGGTTCGTTGACGATACGTTCTACTTCAAGACCTGCAATTTTACCAGCGTCTTTAGTCGCTTGACGTTGTGCATCGTTAAAGTAAGCTGGCACTGTGATAACCGCTTTGCTTACTTTTTCACCAAGGTATTCTTCTGCATAGCCTTTCAAGTATTGCAGAATCATAGCTGAGATTTCTTGCGGAGTGTATTCTTTGCCGTTAGCAGCTACTTTTTCAGATGTTCCCATTTTTGATTTGATGGAAATGATTGTATCTGGATTTGTTACTGCTTGACGTTTTGCCGCATCACCAACGATGATTTCGCCATTTTTGAATGACACTACAGATGGTGTTGTACGATTTCCTTCTGGGTTTGCAATGATTTTGCTTTCAGTTCCTTCAAGAACCGCAACTGCTGAGTTTGTTGTACCTAAGTCAATACCAATAATTTTAGACATGTTTTTACCTCTTTTTACTTTAATTTTATTTTCAATACTCTTTGGTTCGCTTCACTCGTTAGAAGCAAAGCTGAACGAATGTTTTCTTCCTTCATAGTTTATTGTCGTTTCGGACAAGTTTTCTATTATGTAAGTTATGACACGAGAAGTCGAAGTTATACGCAGTAGCTGATTGGCAGTTCACTTCGCAAATATTAGTGACTCGCCTAGTTGTAAACTACCACCATAGCCGGTCTAAGGATACGGTCATGAAGTTTGTAGCCTTTTTGGAAGACCTGCGCTATAGTGTCAGCTGGGTGCTCATCGTCAGCTGGAACGGTTTGAATGGCCATGTGATAGTTATGGTCAAAAGCTCCGTCAGCTGGAATTTCTTCGATACCCTCTTCTTTGAGAGCATGAATCAAGCTTTCCTGCACCATTTCCAGTCCTTTTTTGACATCATCTGTCAGACCTTCAACGGCAAGCGCGCGCTCCAGATTATCTATCGAAGGCAAAATAGCTTTTGCCAAATCCTGACTGCGGTATCTTTGCAGCTGCTGGCGTTCTTCATTCGCTCGTCGCTGGATGTTCTGCATTTCTGCATGAGCACGAAGATATTTGTTTTCGAAATCTTCTGCTCGCTCATTGGCTAATTCTAATTCTGATTTTTCAGGGCTACCTGATTCAGCTTGCTCAGCTGCTTCTACAGCTTCCTCTTTTACTTCTACATCTTCTGGATGTTCTTCTTGTTTATGCTTTGCCACAAGGCACCTCCTTTTTAGGAATATTTATACTATATTTAATGGACTTCATAGTGATTGCTGCTTAGATAGCGATAGAAGTCGGTTAGTTTCATGGTCAGTACGCGGTTGACGACATTCATCTGACTGACCAGCCGTTGGTAGTCAAGATTGACCGGACCGACAACTGCCAACACCCCAAATCCTCGATAAGGAATCAGGAATTTGCTGGAAATTAGTGTTAGATCAGCCAAACAGCTTTCTCTACTGTCTGCCACGCGCACGCTTTGCATCTGATCTTCGGCCAAACTATCGCGAATTTCAAAGGCTACTTTCTGCGGGTCATCAAAAAACTGATAAGCTGACAGATCTGAAAATTCCAAGAGCTGAACCTTGCCAGACAGAATTACATTTTCCTTGAAAATATCACCAAAGATATGCTCAAAGAGCTGGATGACATTGTCCGTCGTAGTGAAATAGCGTTGGATAATCTGCGGAATTTCCGTCCGAATCTTGTAATGGATGTCCAGCACTGTCTGACCCAAGAACCGCTCCCTTACCAGGCCTTTAAGCCTATCCAGGTCTTCTTTTAGGAAGTTGCGCGGAATCATAAACTGACTGGTGATAGTATTGGACTCATCCAGGGTGAAGACTGCCAGAGCCGTATGCTGACTGAGCACAACGATATCAAAAGCTGTCAAGCGCTGCCGACTGGGTTCTACATCCAGTGCAACAACCGTGAATCCACTGAGCTTGGTCAAAAGATCCGCTGCCTGTTGAAGAATGTCCTCCAAGTTGAAAAACTCATGGTCAAAGGCTTTGATAACCTCATAGAGTTCATTCTCAGCGAGACGATCAAAGGACAGAGAATGCTTGACAAAGTATTGAAAACCAGCCACACTAGGCTTACGGCCGCTAGACGTATGCGCCTTTTCCAGAAGCCCCTGCTTTTCCAAAGCCGCCATATCATTTCGGATAGTGGCACTGCTGGAATTGATGGAATCCTGCAGGGCTTTGGAGCCGACTGGCTCGTGAGTCTTGGTAAAGATATCAATAATCAAATTCAAAATCTCATTTTGACGCTCCGTGACCACGGCATCACCTCCAATCAAGATTCTGCTGTCGATTAGCACTCAACAACCTCGAGTGCTAACTCATGATTCTATTATACACTCTTCCACACCAAAGTCAAGACAAAAACTCAAAAAATTAGCACTCTTTTTACAAGAGTGCTAAAAATCAGTCTGGCGACCTAGATTAATCCTCCAGGATTTGCAAATGGCGCATCAAATAGAAAGAAATTCCTGCAAAAAGAAGCAACCAAACTAGCAGAGCCAAAAATTCTCCGCTCCATAAATGGAAATGAGACCAATCTTTCATATAACTACTAAAAAGGCCCATAAAGCTGTAACGCAGCACTTTAAATAACTCCTCGCTCATATTTGAAAACATAGGAATAAATGCCGCCAAGAGCATGGCTGGAACACTAAGAGATTGTGCCATGACCTGATTTTTACAAAACAGACCAACCATTAAAAAGAAAAAAATTAAGACCAGCATGGTCAACAAGAGAACCAAACTATAGCTGAACAGATGATTAGAAAGCTTAGCTCCCACCAAAAGTGGGGTAATGACGATATAAAAAATTCCAATAATCGCTGGCCAGATTAAAGCGGAGAGAATATATTGACCAGCTGTCACACCAGCCAAGCGCAAACTTTGCAAATTACGTTTTTCTCTTTCCTCAGCTAGGATGATGATGATAGGTGTTCCAACAGACATGGCTAGAGAGAAAGGCAGGGAGATCGTAAGCAACATAGTAGCTAGTTTATCCGCGCCAATTTCCTTACCAGCTCCATTCAGAGAAAAAATAAATTTATAGAGAAAAATGAGGAAAATCGGCATAAAAACCTGCAATAGAATACTTTTATTAGCTAGCGTCACTTGACCTCTCAGCCAAATCATACCTTTTAATTTATTAGACATTTAAGGTACCTCCTGTCAACGTGATGAAAACATCTTCCAAAGTTGGTTCGCAGGAATGAATACTGATAACATTGGACAAATCCAAACCACCTTGCAGTTCATCAAAGGTAACTGTCTTCGTCGTCAAATCTACATATTCTAAACGAACCTTCTTATCTGTATTATACTTTTGGATTATCTCATGCGGACTGCCTACTTCGACTAATTTTCCTTTACTTAGCAAGGCCAAGCGATCACACAAGAGGGTAGCTTCCTGCATGTCATGAGTCGTCAGAAAAATAGTTGTCCCCTGAGCTTTTAGTTCCAGCAGCAATTCGTGAATGGTGCGAGAGGTTGACGGATCCAAACCACTGGTTGGCTCATCCAAGAAGAGCAGTTTAGGTCGATTAATCAAGGCACGCACCAGTAACATGCGCTGCTTCATACCCGTAGATAGTTTTTCAGCCACCTTGTTGCGGCTATCATAAAGCCCCACTTTTCGGAGAAGTTCATCGACTTCTGTCATATTAACACCAAAGAGCATAGCATAGGCCTTGAGATTTTTATAAAGTGACATCTTTTCATAAAAGCCACTGCCATCGCTGACAATACCAATCTGCTCCAGGACTTCTACCTTAAAATCCTCAACCGGAGCAGACAGCACATGAGCTGTTCCAGCATCTGCAGACAACTGACCAGTCAAGATATTGATAGTCGTCGTTTTACCAGATCCAGACGGTCCTAGGAAGCCAAAAATTTCTCCCTCTTGGATGGAAAAATCGATTCCTGCCAAGGCTTCTTGTTCCTTGAATTTCTTTTTCAAGCCTTGCACTTCAATAATGGTCTTGTTCATTGTTTTCCTCGCTTTCATAACAGTATTTAACAAAACCGCAATCAATCTTTCAGTTCCTGCCTCATTTTCCAAAAACGCAAGGCAATATGGACCAGTTGACAGAACAGAATGATCAATATAAGACAGTCTATTGCTAAGATTGATTTGAATAATAGACTTGCTTTCAAACTTTTCTGGGAAATATCTAGAATGAGATAGGTAGTGACACACAAAACCATGATGGCTGGCAAAAATCGCCATACAAGCAAACGCTTGACCATCTCTAGCTTAGACCATGCGTCATTATAGATTTCAAGATCGCTGTCTGCATCAAGCTGAGAAACCGACTTGCGGAAATAAGAAAATTGATTAAAGTTTGTAATATGCTCCCAGCCACAATCCTCAAACAGTTGATAATAGGATTCTTGCTCCGCCTTCTTTATGGGGCGAAAATCTAATTGATAGGCCACGTCCTGAGGCGGACATGCTTCAAAAGTATAACGAACCGCAACAAGAAAGGGAGAATAACTTACTTTTTTCAATTTCCAGCCTTGGCTATGCATTTGTTTAAAATAAGCTGCTTCTCTGTCATAGTCTGCAATGGTAAAGATTTTATAGACAATTCTCTTTTCCATCAAACTTCCTCCTTACTATTGCGGTAAAGGCGCTCAATCCGCTGGATTTCCAACTCTAAAATCTGCTTCCCAAGCTCCGTGATAGAATAGAGTTTTCTCTTTTCTTCCTCGCGAACAAAGGCAATCAGACCATCTTTTTCCATCTTTGCCAAGGTCCCGTACATGGTTCCTGGGCTAATAGATAGCTTTCCTTCTGTCAGCTCCTTGACTTTTTGAGTAATACTGTAGCCATGCCTCTCTTTCTGAAGACAGAAGAGGATATAAAAACCTGTCTCTGTCATTGGCACATAGACTCTCCTAAGTTTTTCTGTCAATCCACTCATCTTTTTATCTCACTTTCACCTCGATATATCGAACCTTGATATAAAGATTATATCGCAGTCCGATATAGTTGTCAAGGATTTATAAATATTTTTTACAGAAAGTGGTTCGTTTTTGTATCTCTATGTTTGTTGCTAAAGCTGCTTTAATCAGAAGCTAAAAGGATTAGAAATCTAAATCAGCATAAAAAAAGCCAGGAGAACCTGACTTACTTGTTTATTTTCCTGCTGCCTTAAGCAGGGCGATGTATTCTTCCAGAACCAGATTATGCTTCTGCATATACTGGGCATTCTCCACACCGACATAGCGGTAATGCCAGTTCTCAAAGTCAACTCCGGTAATGTCGCTCTTGCCATCTGGATAGCGAAGGACAAAGCCATACTGCGGAGCTAGTTGGGCAATTTTGGCTGCCAATTCATCCTCCTGGCCTTCTGGAGCACTCATATCAATAGCCAAGCCCGTTTGATGCTCACTGGCTCCTGGAAGTTGAACCTGCTTCAGCACGATGCTGACTGCTTCTTCATTTGACAAACCTTTGGCGACTTCCCCAGCAACTTTTTCGTTATAGAGTTCCTCCTGCTCAGCTCGGCTGCGATAGCCAGAGATTAGAGTTTCTTCAGGAGCTATCGCCTGGGCTGCTGCTAGGAATTGCCGAGTATTTTCAGCAATGCGGCTGTCGACCTGGACCTCTCCGATCTGAGTCAGATTAGGTGTTTTTTCTTCTTGCTGGTTGTCACGATTGACCAATATCAAATTCCAGTCAGTAGAAGAAACCTTGGGCAAATCAGACTGCGAGCTCTCTGAGCCAGAAGAGCCTTTCGTAGCAGAACTACTAGACGAACCCGAAAACTGAATCTTTGCAAGCAGATCTTGTAACAAGGACGGACGGAAATAAATTGCCGTTCCTCCAGCTGCTAGACACAAGACGATTAACAACAAAAGTATCAACCCAATCTTCTTAGACTTCGATTTTCTCTTTTCTTTGCGATGTTTAGCGCGCTTCAACTTCTTCCTCCATTACTTTGGCACCGGCCTCTCGATAAGACATGTCTCCGACGCAAGCTACTGTGAATTTACCGTCTTCATAGTCTACAACCGTCACACTGCCATTGTCCAAACCATGAGGCCGAGTTCGATTGATTAGATAGACAAAGGTTCCGATGGTCATGCCGTGGCTGACTACAAGAGCATTGCCGCCGCCAGCAGCTTCCAGCTCCTCAGCTACGGCTGAAAAACCTTCCCAGATTCGGCCGCTGAGCTTTTCCCAGTTTTCCGCCCAGCCCGCTGTATCGACTTCTACAAGTCCTTCTGCCAGCTCAGCATAGCTGAGCTGATGAACGTGCTCAATATTGAAAACCCGGGGCATCACACCCATAAAGAGTTCCCCATCATAACCACCATCAAAACTGCCAAAGCACCATTCGCGAATCCGTTTGTCAAAGGTATAAGGAATCTGACCAGTCAGACCCAGCTCCTCTAGAATAATGCCCATGGTCTGAATAGTCCGGCCGCTGTCACTAGAACGGGCCAATTTGAAATCAAGCTCAGCTTCTCTCAGGCCAATGCCCAACTCATGAATGCCACGTTCCCCGACTTCAGTCAAAGGGGTATCAGACCAGCCTTGAGCCCGGCCGATAGTATTAAACATGGTTTTGCCATGACGAACCAAGTATAATCTTGTTTTTGCCATTTCATTTCCTCCGTTATTCTTTTCATATTATACCATTTTATGAAGAAATTGGCGCCATCTGGCTTTCAAAGCAAAAAGCAGGAGTCTCAAAACTCCTGCTCATTCTTGATTTTCTCGGTCCAATATGGCTGCGCCGACCTGACGGTAAGACACATCACCCAGCGCTTGAATGCTGAAGCGACCATTTTCATACTCCAGCACTGTGACACTGCCATTATCGACATTAGGATTTTTCTTGATATTTTCATCAACCAGATAAGCCAAAGTACCAATGGTCATGCTGTGACTGACAACCAGAGCATTGCCACCGCCTGAGGACTCCACCTCTCTAGCAATGGCTTCAAATCCTTCTAAAATTCGACCACTAAGCTTGTCCCAAGGCTCAGCCCAACCAGCCGTATCCACTTCTACCAGGCCATTCGCCAAATCGGGCCAACTGAGTTCTTTGTAATTATCCGTCTTAAGAACTCGTGGGATAACGCCATGAAAGAGCTCACCGCCATAAGCACCATCAAAACTGCCGAAACACCACTCCCGGATGCGCTTGTCATAGCGATAGGGAATCTGGCCAGTCAGGCCCAGCTCCTCTAGGATAATCCCCATGGTCTGAATGGTCCGGCCACTATCACTGGAAAAAGCCTTGACAAAAGGCAAACCCGACTCTCGCAATCCGATGCCTAGCTCACGAATACCTCGCTCGCCTTCGGCAGTCAGCGGGGTATCAGACCAGCCCTGAGCCCGGCCAATAGTATTGAACATGGTCTTGCCATGACGGATAACATAGAGTCTTGTTTTTGACATACTTCACCTCTTTTATTTTTGTTTGTTATAGTAAATTTTGAAAAAGGCCTTTGGCTTCTTTTAGATAGAGAAGAGGAGAAACTCGCTTCCTCATCATGATAGACAGCGGCTCACCGTGGAGTCAGCATCTAATCAACTATAGAGACTTAATATGAACTTTGACGGCACTGACACATCCAAGAACAATGAACGGATAATGGAGCCAATAATTAAGACCAAACTGTCCGGATAAAGCAGCTTTATTAATAGCGATAACGGCTTGCAAAATATTGCCTTCCCCTTGGTAAAAAGAATTAGCATAACCGATTTGAACAGCTAAAAAGCTCATCGTTAAAGTAAAAAAGAAACTTGCCACAATTCCTAAAACAGAAATCCCTTTGACAAACTTTTCATAGCAAGCAATGCTAAATAGCAGTGTAAAAGCTGATATGAAGCCCATAGCCAAGGATGCACCTGTCAGGAAGAAGACAAGGCATGCACCAAGCAAGCTAGTCAAGAAAGCCCCGACAACCCCCAGAAAATAATGTATTTTCTGCGGACTTTGATGAGGAAGGGAGCGCTTTGTCACCTTATCCTGTGAGATGGAAATCATCCGCTCATAGCTAGATGGCGTGAGAAAGAGCCAGTCTCCTTTGAACTGATACAAGTCTACATCTCCGGTTTCACCGGTTTTCTCACAGGCGCTAACCAGCCCTTGCTCCTCAAAGTAGCGGGTGCAGTCTTCGATAGCCTCCTCCAAAATATCCGGCAGCAAGTCTCGGTCTTGATCAGCCAAAATCTGACAGGCTAGGCTATAGCCAGCTCTCTCAAAATCAATCAAGACCTCGGAATCGTTGATCAGAGCTTCCAAGGTATCTCGACCAATATAACCCTGCTCACATCTGACTGAAAAGAAAATCGCAAATTCGTCGCCATCTGTTATGGTCTCTAGATAAAAAGCATAATCCCTTCTACGGCCATATATAATGCCACTCTCCTTATCGAAATCCAAACCTAAATCAAGGGCCAGCTCAGCTAGCTCTCTTTTATTCATAACCTAAACAATCTCCTTATAATCCTCTATCTTTCAAGCATCCAGCTAGATTCAATCCCGCAAACTCCTAATCGGAAACTGAATAGCTGTCCTTTATGATGCTTTCTTAAAAGCTGTTTCAAATCTAGCTTTTTAGTTTTTAAAGCTGTGAATAGGCGCTGGAATTTGACCGCCCCGCGCGATAAAGGCAGCTGACGAAGCTTGATTGACCTTCATGACCGGAGCTGTTCCCAAGAGCCCGCCAAATTCAATCATATCACCTTCCTTGCCCTTTGGAATAATCCGCACAGCTGTCGTCTTTTGGTTAATAACGCCAATCGCTGCTTCATCCGCGATCATGGCCGCGATGGTTTCAGCCGGTGTCGCTTCTGGAATGGCAATCATATCCAAACCTACCGAGCAGATAGCTGTCATAGCTTCTAACTTTTCTAGATTGAGCGAGCCATTTTGGACAGCCGCAATCATGCCCTCGTCTTCCGACACAGGAATGAAAGCACCAGATAGACCACCCACTTGATTGCAGGCCATGACACCACCTTTTTTGACTTGGTCATTGAGTAGGGCAAGGGCTGCTGTCGTGCCATGAGTGCCGACTGTTTCCAAACCCATTTCTTCCAAGACACGGGCTACCGAGTCCCCGACTGCCGGCGTTGGAGCCAGACTCAAGTCAACAATCCCGAACTTGACGCCCAGACGCTCGCTGGCCATCTGACCGACCAACTGGCCGATACGGGTGATTTTGAAGGCCGTTTTCTTGACCGTTTCCGCGACCACGTCAAAGCTCTCACCACGTACCTTTTCCAAGGCTCGCTTGACAACACCTGGCCCAGAAACACCAACATTGATGACCACATCTGCTTCACCAACACCATGGAAGGCGCCTGCCATGAAAGGATTGTCCTCTACCGCATTGGCAAAGACGACTAGCTTGGCCGCACCCATGTCAGAAAGCTGGGCCGTTTCCTTGATAATCCGCCCCATATCCGCAACTGCCGTCATATTGATACCGGTCTTAGTCGAGCCGATATTGACAGAGGAGCAGACCTTGTCCGTCTCAGCCAAAGCACGTGGAATAGAATTAATAAGAATTTCATCGCCTTTTTGATAGCCCTTTTGGACCAAAGCTGAGAAGCCACCGATAAAGTCAACACCGATCTCTTTAGCCGCCTTATCTAAAGCCTTGGCTAAGGGTAGATAATCCGTCGCATCTGTCGCTGCCCCAATCAGAGAAATCGGAGTCACTGAGACCCGCTTATTGACGATGGGAATTCCCAGCTCAGCAGAAATTTCATCCCCAACTGCCACTAGGTCTTTGGCTTTAGTCGTGATTTTTTGGTAAATCTTCTCCGCCGCCCGATCAATATCTGTGTCGATACAGTCCAAGAGTGAAATGCCCATGGTGATGGTCCGAATATCAAAATTCTGCTCCTCAATCATGGCAATGGTTTCTGTTACTTGTCTAATATCCATCCTTCACTCCTTAGATATTGTACATGGCATCAAAAATGGCTGCGCTTTGAATATTGATTTTAACGTTGAGCTCTTGGCCGAAAGCTTCAAACTCATTGCGAAGGTCCGTAAAATCTTGCTTTTCATCGCTTGAGACCAAGGCCATCATGGTAAAATATTCCTCCAAAACGGTTTGGGAAATATCGTCAATATTCAGCCCCAACTCCGCAATCTTAGTGGAAACTCCGGCTACAATCCCTGTTTTATCTTTTCCGATAACGGTAATAATTGCTTTCATGCTTGGCTCCAATCATTTTTAGTTTGTCTCATTGTAGCATAAATTCGAGGATTTTGTATACTATTTCAGAAAATAAAGGCAGAAGGTTCGGATATTGCAAATAGCACTTGAAACAAGGAAAATTCTCCTACGCTCAGCAATTCATCTGAGAGACCATTTTGGGCAACTTTGTATGTTTTTTCTATTTTCATTTGAAAGCGCTTTCTATATTTGTTATACTAAATATAGAATATTTTACACAAAGGAGATTTCCTAATGAACGATTCATACAAGAAGCGTCTCTATACTCAGGCTTTGAGTTTATCAGCCGCTGTATTGATGGCTGTCTTAGCTCAGGGCAAGGCCGCAGCTGACCAGCAGAATAGCACCGACTCACAGCCAGCCACCAATCAGGTAGAGGCTGTAACTCCTGCGACAGAAGCTGCTCCAAATCAGACAGGAGAAAAAGAACAGACTCCTGCTCCTGCAGCGGACAATCCAGCTGTCTCTGCAGCAGCTCAAACAAGAGCAGTTGCTTCTGAGGAAGCCAAGACCCAGCTGGCCGACAGTACCGTTTATATGTCCGAGCCTGCAGAGTTCAAGGAAACCGTCCAAGGACAGGCTTCTCAGGCGGGCAAACTGACCTGGACTCTGGACAATAAACCAATAGCCGACTGGAAAACCTGGAATATGGACAGCGGCACCTTTACCGGCCAACCCTTTGTCACAATTGAGGAAAAGGCTGACGGGAACGATCTTCATCTGAATCTGCAGTTTCAAAAGCTTTTCGGAGACGATCTCAGCCTGCGCTCTCCCCATAATATTCGCCGGACCTATCGAAACTTCATTGACAACCATGAACTGGTCGGTACGAGCCAGGACCTGAGCCTGACTATTCGCAAAAATATCGTCTTGCGCCCTTATGAAGACTTCCACAGCCATGAGGAGATGCTGGCATCCATCGAAAAGAGCAGACAGGATGCCAAGACTGATCGCTTGGTACAGATTGAGAATATCGGAAAGAGTGCTCAGGGCCGCGATATCAAGCTGGGTATCATCAGTTCTGACCAAAAGAGCATTGACGACTACCTCAGCACAACTAATCCACAGGCCTTGACCAAACCAGCAGAAATGCTGGCAGCTCTCAAAAATGGCAACCTAGACTATAAACTGCCTGTGCTCATTAACAACACTCACGCCGATGAACAGCCTGCTATTGATATTATCACAGGTCTCTTTAAGACCTTTGCCACCAAAGACCAAGTCAGCTTCAAAACAACCGCTGCCGATGGTTCTGAAAAACTTGTCACTCTCAAAATCCAAGATCTACTGAAGAAGTTTATCTTCCTCTTTGACTTTACGGAAAACCCTGACGGCGATGTCCTCAACACTCGGGCTCTGGCCAATGGACTTGACCCTAACCGTGATACTGGCTACCAAGCCAATCCTGAAACCCGTACCGTTGCTGGATTGATTAACAAATGGAATCCAATCGCCCTCTATGATATCCACGGATTTGTCAAGGAATTCCTGATTGAGCCGGCAACCCCGCCTCACGATCCTAACTTTGAATATGACCTTTTAGCTGACCTCATGCTGGACAATGCCCATCATATGGGACGGGCCGGCGTTGCCAACTCTGGCTACGACAAATACATCATTCCAAAACTGGACTGGGGAGACGGATGGGACGATTCCTTCTCCGGCTACACAGCGGTTTATTCTATGTACCATGGGATCCTGGGACATACCATCGAAATTCCGGAGGGCAATCAAGAGTCCTACAAGGCTGGATATTATGCAGTTTTAGGAGGCCTTGACTATCTGTCTCAGAACCCCGACAGGCTCATGGAGATGCGTCTCAACTTCTACCTGCGCGGTATCGATAAAGTCGAAGATCCTAAGGCAGAAAATGAACTCGTCGGGCCAGATGGTCAGGTCGTAGGCCGGATTAAAAAAGGCCAGGAAAAATTCTTCCCAGACTACTATGTCATCCCAATGGGAGTAGACAAGGACAACGATACCCAAGAAGCCTTTAATATGATTGACTATTTCAAGCGCAACGGTGTCCTGGTCAAAGAACTCAAGGAAGACAGCGGCAACTATAAAAAAGGCGATTTGGTTGTCGATATGGCGCAGGCTAAGCGTGGCTATGCCAACCATGTCCTCTACAAAGGCTCAAATGAATCCAAGTGGGCTGCCATGTATGCGGAATTGGTCGTCAATTTCCCTGATATGAAAGGCTTCAAAGCCCAGCCAGTTTTTGGTGATAAGCTCTTTGAAGGCAAGCTAGGCGACGTGACAGCCCTCCGTGCTGCTCGGACCAGTCAGGTTGATCATAAAGCGCCTTATTACGTCATTGCCAATACGTCTGAGAGCGCGGTCAAGGCTGTCAATCAAGCTCTTGCTGAAGGTAAGAAAGTCTACCTGACAGATGACGGCTACATCGTTGATACACCGACCTTTACTAGCCTTTTAGATCGTTATGCTATTTACGGTGATGCCCTCTATAAGATTCCACAGGGGCCGACTCTGAAACCTCTCAAGGTCTACGCACCGCCACATCAGTTTTACTGGGCAGGTGTGGACTCACCCGCTCACACTGCTTTGGCTCTGAAAAATATGGGCTTTGAAATCGTTGACAGCCCAGAAGAAGCGGACGTCATCGTCCTTGAAAGCAACGACTATGACAAGTCTCTTGTCGGACTTAAGCCAACCATCGTCGTCGGAGGCTCTGCTATGCAGCACTTGGAAAAACTAGGAATCCTAGATGGATTTGACGCTGAGCGCTTCAAGAACGGCAGTGACTATGAAGGACTGATGAAGGCCGTTATACAAGACCAAGACCCGCTGACCAGCGGCTACAAGAAGGATGGACTCTTTTACTCCAACTCTGGTAACTGGATTGCTAAGATTCCTGCCAACTTTAGGACTCTTGCCAGCATTGCTGGCAGCGACTTCTATATCGCTGGCTGGTGGCCTGGCAATGAGCAGCTAGCCAACAAAGTCGTAGCCATTGCTGGTACCTATAACGAGAAGCCTCTCTTTGTCTACGCCGGCAATCCGACTAACCGCCTTCACCCTGTTCATTTCTACCGCTGGATTTCCAATGCTATCTTTGGCAGCCAGTTGGCCGAGCTGACTGACCTCCCAAGTCCTGCGACACCTGATCCAACCTATCAAGCTCCAAGTCAGACTGTCCTTGACTGGAAGCCTGCCACTGTCAATCCGCCGGCTCAAACGGTAGTCCTGACCTACAAGAGTCAGACCCTTCCGCAGACCGGCAGCCAAGAAAAACCTGCCAGCTTCGCTCTAGCTGGACTTCTGGTTGCAGGAGCAGCTGGACTCTTCCTCTTAAAGAAAAAGGAAGACTAATACTTAAAAATACACCTCCCAATTGATGCGGGAGGTGTATTTTTAGTTATAAGCTCTGCTATTTTTCCACATAGGTATGAAGAGGATAGGTTGGATAGGCCAAGTCACGCGCCAACTCTGAAGTTACATAACCTGCCGGTGCATCTAACACAGAAGGGATTCGATTGACGATAGTGGCACAGGTCAAGGCTACGGTATCAGGCTTGCTGACTGAGAAGACTAGATTTGGCTCACCAGTAATTTCCCAATCACACATATCCCCGTCATTTTCACGATAGACCTTACCGATACATTCTACTTCCAACTCGATTCCTTGATGGGTATGAATGGTCGTCACAGCTGACATACCCGTTACTTGCCCCGCCGGGACTGTGCGTCCCAGCGTTTCAGAATAAACATCTTCATCCAAAATGTAAGGCACGCTCTTTTGCGAAATATCCTGAATGGTCCAGTTCATCTTAGAGCAGATAGCTTCAGCAGCATTCCACATATAGGACGGCAGACTCTCAGCACTGGCAATTTCCTTTTCAAACCGGTCTGGAGCGTAACCAGCACCATGCGCTTCTGCTAAAGCCAGACCATAATCTTCCACATTATAGCTGACAATCCCTTTCACCTTTTGAATGCGATTAAGGCCAGACATAGCCAAGCAAGGCATATTAATCCAGTAAATATCCTGCATGCCGGAGCCCATGATAGTGACACCATATTTTTTAGCCAGCTTGTCCAAGCGGTTTGTTTCAGACGGCGAGGTCGTCCAAGGATAAATGGCTTCCTCGCAGGTCGTGATGATATTCACCCCATGCTTGATAGCTGTTTCAAAAAAGTCATACATTTCCGGCATATAGGAAGCAATAGTAACAATGGCAATATCTGCGTCACACTCTCCAAAGACACGTTCAGCATTATCAGAAATCAGGACACCAGTCTTATAGCCTAGCTCTGCAAAATCGCCAACATCCTGACCTACTACAGCAGGATTGTTATCAATAGCTCCGACAATTTCTACACCGTGATCCAGCAGATACTTGAAAATCACTTTAGACATCTTGCCGCAGCCATATTGGACAGCACGAATTTTTGTATTTCTCATGGCAAACCCTCCATTAATTGTTATTATTTTCACAATTATAGTATAATATCTCTAGCAACTAGAGAGTCAATAGAGGGTTTTAAAAAATGAAAAAAATTTTGCGTATCGGAGAATTTTCCCAAATAAATCAGATTTCCATCCAAACTCTACGATTCTATGACCAAATCGGTCTTTTAAAACCCTATAAAGTCGATCCAGAAACCAACTATCGCTACTACCACATCAATCAATCTTCTCTGGTTGACTCCATTCAGTACCTGCGTCAACTAAATTTTTCTCTTGAAGACATCAAAGAAATCCTATCTGACAAAGACCATTTTCAACTGCACCAGCTTATCGAGGAGCGCTATCAGCGCCTTCTAGAGGAAAAAGTGAATTTAGAAAAACAAATCCAAGAAATCGAAATCTTTCGGTCTGGTGCCCGTATCTATGGCGAAAAACAGAGCGAGCAAGAACTGGAAATCCTAACTTTCCCTGAACGGCAGCTGCTTACTTTTGAAATTAATCAAAATATTTATCAAATGAAAAGCGAGGAATACGAACTTGCTCTCCGCTGCTTCAAGCAAGAAATCCTGCGTTACAGTCCTTTTTTCACTCATTTCAGCCGTGTTGGCTCCATTATGAAACAAGAAGATTTCCAAAAAGAAAGATGGATTTCCAAACAACTCTGTCTCTTCCATCATACTCCCAATGAACTCCCTCACTTAAATCGAATATTGCTGCCGGCAGGAAATTATGCAGTTACTTACTGCTCTTCCTTTGCAGATGAACTTAAAGCTCTGCCGCATTTTTACCAAGCTCTGACCCAAGCTGGATATACTCCTGTGGGCGATTATATCTGCGAGGTGATTCATGAACAGCCACAACTCCAGGAGCAGCACCGCGATATGTTCATCCGAATGCAAGTTCAGATAGAGGATTAAAAAAGGAGGAAAGAGGATGTAGCGGAATTTCTTGCCAGATACTGGAGCAAGCTCAGCCAAAAACGAATCACTTCACAAGCCGTAATTATATAAAAAAAGGACGGGAAAACACCCATCCTTTTTATGTGCAAATAACCATTGCTTAGCATCTTAGTCTTCTTGCTTCTTTCTTCCAGCTAGAAGACCCATTCCCAGAAAAGCTAAACCAGCCAGAGGCAGAAACTTATCTTCTTGAGTGCCAGTCTTAGGCAGAGCTGAGTCGGGAGCTGGCTGCAATCTTGGCGACGAAATAACTTTTCCTTCCTCACCTTGCTTCAGAGCTTGAGGTTGGGTCCTTGTCAAAGGCTGTTTAGCACTTTCAGCCACCACCTTGCTGCCAACTTCTACTAGTTCGTCAACTGCTAGAGAGAACACTTCCTGACCGAGGACGGTTCGCTGACCGTTCAAGACTTCTACAAAGACTCGCTTTTGACCTTTTTGGCCAGCTACAAGTATCCTCCGCTGCCCTTGTTCCAGTTCTGGATTTTCCTGTTCTCGGGTCTGATATGCAATCTCTTCCATTATGACTTCTAAGAAAGGTTTTTCTTCCACTAGGTCCTTTATCCCTTCTTCTGGAGTGACCTGATGACTTGGTTTCACAGCCAGAGCAGCAAGAGCTGTCTTCAGATCCTGCTCTGCTCTATCTAAATCCGCCTGCTCCGCTTTTTCATCTGCCAAGAGAGACTGAGCTCGAGCCAAGGCTGACTGGTAAGCCTGAACTGTCTCATCTGTGTAGAGGCTTGGATCTAGACTAGCCGTACTGTCTACCACTTTCTGCAGAGAAGCCTTATTAACTGCTGGTTCATGGAGATTGGTCACAAAGAAATTGCGCGCTTCCAAGTCTCCATCCCAGAGTCCCAAACCAACGTAGGCATCATTATAATAAGGCTCAACCGTATCAAATTGGTGGTTCAGGTATTCTACACCGTCCACAGATACACTGACACCATTTTTAGTTTTCACTAGCTTAACATGGTGGAACTGGCCGTCATTAAGATGCTTGCCATTCATGCTACTTTCTGCAATCGTCTCTCCCATAAAGCGGTAAAGTCGAATCTTATCATTATCGCCAAATTGAATAGAATAAGCATTGCGAGGATCAACATTTTCAGACGCATAGAAGATGTTAATCAAGCCTTTTTGATACTTGAGATCCACATCCAAGTTATACTCAGGGAAAGGAATCTTCTGACCTCCCATATAATAATCATTGGCACTGGTATTCTGATTATAGAGGCTTTCACCGTCAACATACCACTTACCGGAAACAGCTTTTAGATCTGGAACATTGGTCTTAAAGTCATTACGGCTGATATTGATGGTGAAGACCTTGGAAAGGCTTGGATTTTCCTTAGAGGTCGCCCTTACCTTGACCACACCCCTTTGCAGAGCAGTCACTCGCAGCTTATTGCCATCTTCCGTGACAGAGACTAGGTCTGGCTGATCCACACTCCAGCTGACCGCTTGAGAGACACTTGCTGGCATGACATAAGCTTTCAAATCTAAACTATCACCGACATAAATATTATTTGTTACAGGAGAAGCCTGCACTAGTTCCAGTGGTTTGGTCACTGTCTGTTTGTCTTTCCAGATGCCCTTCAGCGGATAAAGAGCAATGTCAGCCTTAGCAGCACCACCTTCTACAAACACACTAGCCGCAAGACTATTTGGCGCAGGGAAAATCTGATTAGCACCCGCTACAGTATACCCTTTGGCAAAGACTTCTAGGCTGGAGCGATCTACATAGAGATGCAGATCTATACTGCCATCCGCATTGCGCTTGACGGACTGACTATCCACCTGAGCAAATTTATTACTGAGAAGAATGCCGGACCGGCTGCGGTCAATAGAGAGAGTTTCCTTTTCTAAATCATAGGTAACTCTAGTCACTTCTCCATCTCCAACCCGCAGGTTAAAACCGACTTTCTTGGTCGTTTCACTCGGACGGAAAGTAGAGACAATTTCATACTGATCACCGGAAAAATCTTTCAAAAGCTCATTCTTCTCACTAACTTCTACGTCTTTATACAATACAGCCTTGTCTTCCTGACGCAGAGACTGATAAGCTGCAATTGGCGTCTGAGTCAGCCGATAGCTGTCGTCTTGCTTGATAAGGCCTAGTTTGAGGTTAAGATTGAAGGTTCCGTTGAACTTCTGACCGACGGTATCGGCTACCAGATTACAGTAGTCCTCCCAGGTATTCATCCAGTTAGACTCGATAATGTCGGGTAGGGTTGGATTAGCCTTGCTGCCAAAGTCCTGAACGTAGTAAGTCATGGCTGCATAAGAGTCTTTACCAAAGTTCATGACCTGATCAGCTTGAGCAAATTCAGCATCTGGGACGAAGGTCCACTTGCCCTCCACCTGTCTAAAATCACCGACCTTATAGGAGCGCCCGCCACGAGACAGGACCCATTTTAGGCTACCATCATCTGCCAGTAGAGGATAGAGATCTGGACACTCCGTATGGAGATCCGCATAAGTCGACTCCACCTTCCAATTACGCAGATTATCAGACGAATAAATTCTCAGCGGTCCGCCTGCGACAACCATAAACCATTTACCCTCCCAACGGAAGACCTTGGGGTCACGAAAATCTTGAGACTGCAGTGGATCATCCGTCCAGTCAGCTGCAATTTGATCAAGCTTCGTCCAAGTCCGGCCCTCATCCTTACTGTAGGCTAACTTGATGCGCTGACCGTTTCCGTCGGCAGTAATCAGTGCGACTAAACCGCCCTGGTCATTGTCAAACAAACCAGAGGAATTAGTGGTATCTGCTACGATAGAGCCTGAGAACATAGCCCCATTAGCATCCGGATAAAAGGCAATCGGCTGTTCTTCCCAATGAATCAAATCCTTGCTGGTCGCATGGCCCCAGTGCATAGGCCCCCACTTGGTATCGTCATAAAACTGATAGAAGAAATGATAGACTCCCTTATAATAAACCAGCCCGTTGGGATCATTGGCCCAACCGTCCTTGACCGAATAGTGGTACTGACCGCGATAAAGCTCATTGTAGTATACCCCATCTGCCTGCCGACGATGGACATTGAGCCGGTAAGTCAGGCTGACCTCCTGCCCATCCGCATCCGTCACAGTACTGGTCACAGTCAGATAGTTTGCCCCCACTGCCAGCGGGATATTCTTCAAATCACTATAAACCCTACCTGCAGCATCAGTCACGCTTACATTAGCAGCAGGATTTTTCGCTACGACAGTCAAGTCTACAGTCTCAGCATCATGCTTGACATACTGGATGGTAATAGGGGCAGTGAACTGACCTTTCTGTTCCACTTTCCCAACCGAAGAAGTCACCCTTATATCCTCCAACTCGGGATTAGACTGAGGAGTGATTTCTTTATAAAAGGTATTTTGAAAAAGCAGCTCGCTGTTCCAGTTTAGTAAGCCAAAATAACCTTCTGACAGATAAGTATTCTGCCCCTTATCATCTCTCTGAAGCGTGTAATCTCCTGAGCTGGCCACTAGGATATCATTGACATAGTAGGATACCCAAGAGCCAATTGAAACGACCTTGAGCCGATATTTGTTATCCTCCGTAGGCTCGATATGTTTTTCATTGATAAACTGATAGTCACGCCCGCCTTGCCAACGCCAAAACTTCACATTGTTGCTACCACCATCAATATTAACTGCATAGCTGCTCTTGTCATCCGGATTATTATTACTGCGGAAAATGAGGGCTGCTGCCCCTTCCTTACTGAGAAAAGTTACATCCGTTGAGTAAACAAAATCCTTGCCCTGACTTTGAGAGTAAAGGAAACTATCACCTTTGCCTCTGGCATCACTATAAAGTCCTTGCTCCCGGACTTCCCAAACTCCATTTTTGTCTCCCTTGGCTGCTGCCAAATTAGTATTGAAGCCTGACTGCTTATCTACAGTCTCTGCGGCAGGGAGTTTTTCCGAAGCAACTTCCTTCGCTGCTGGCTGTTCGTCTTCTTCCTGTTTGGTCTCTTTAGCGTTTGCTGTGACTTGATTATCCTTATCAGCCTTTTGGTTGGCTGACTCTACTGCTGCATCCTGACCATCCGCTTCCGTCGCTGCAGTTGGAGCAGTCTCCCCAGCTACAAGATTCTCTGTCTTATCGGCATTCCTTGTAGGAGCAGCTGTTTGCCCGCTCTCAGGCTCCGAGACAGCTGATAAGTCAGTCTGCAAGACCTGAGTAGGAGCTGGATTAGCCTTATCCTCATCTGCATAAACCACTCCACCGCCATCTAACAAGAAAGCTCCAAAAGCCAGCAGAGCACACCCAAACACCCAACGCTTGCCGCTTTTTCTCATAAACCAATTTTTACACACTTTTTCCTGATGATTTTTCATGATACACCTCAATATTCTAAAAACAAAATCAGACTTCTCACAACCAAATTGCTTCTACATAACACACTCCTTTCAACTTTTCTTGTTCAAAATGAACACCTCGTTTAACACCTAACTCCCTTATAAAAAAGAAGCAATCTCAATAATTTAAATATAACAAATTTTTGTAAGCGCTTCACCTAACGTTTGTCATAAAAACAAAATGACAGATGTCATATTTTAGAAAACGAAGAACAAACAAAAAGCCTCCTAAACGGAAAGCTTTTGTTTGTTTTAAATTTATTCTGAATAGGATGCTGCCAGCTCGTTCTTTAGATATTCTGCCAAGTGCTGATGAGCAAAAATTCCTGCTTTTTCTTCTGCTGTCGGATTATAGTTGGTATTAGTGTTCACATCATAGACATAAATCTGACCCGCCTCCGACTCTACCCACTCAATAGCCGCCACATCAATACCAGCCTGAGCTAGAAATGTCTCGTAAGCCTGACTTTGACTAACAGGCAGTGGCTCCGTGATTTGAAACTTATCCGATGTTTCCAACTGAGCAGGCTTTTGCCCAATCTGACACCCATCTGCCGGACAAAGCTGAAAGCCATCTGATGAATCAATGGACACAGTATAAAGAAACTTCTGGTTAATAAACTCCGAACGACGAATGCGACCATCCGCAGGTTTGATATAGGCCTGAAGCAGGGTAATCCCATCCACAGAAGGTTCAAAAGCAGGACTGTCTACATAGGCTTCCAACTCTTCCTCACTATTGAAGAGCTGCACTCCCAAACCTTTCCCAGCCCGATTATGTTTGGTAATCAGAGGATAAATATTAAGCTTTCTAGCTGCCTCAAGAATATTCTCCTGTCCCAAAATGGCTACTGTATCCGGATAAGCAATCCCAACTTCAGAAAGCTTCAAATATTGTTTAATCTTACTTATTTCTAAATTAATAGCCCCGCTGCCGTTGATGACTTTACGACCGTGAGCTTCCAGCCAAGTTAGAACTTGCTCTGTAAATTCAGGTGCATAGCGGTGTCCACGCGTATGAGAAGAAGCAGACATCCGATTGTAGAAAATTCCTGTTGGGGGCGGACTCTGCAGATCTAGGATCCCACTTGACAAATCCCAAAGTTCATAGGGCACATCTTTTTCCTCCAGCCACTTAACCAAATGCTGTGTCCACTCCAAATTTTCATGAATAACGTATACTTTTGCTTGACTCATAAGTCTCCTCTCCATTATGAATACCGAACAGCTAGCTTGTTGCTTTTCGATTCTTCTACTACATTGCCTTCCGTCTTTTCAATAACACTGACGGCCAAGACCTGACCTAGAACATTGAGGGCAGTGCGACCAGCATTGACAAAGAAATCAACCGCAAAAATCAGGGCAACGCCTTCTACCGGCAGGCCTAGCTGAGGCGCAGCTGCCAGCAAGACAACAATCGCTCCTGAAGGCACGGTTGCAGCTGTTTTACCAATCAAAGTCAAAAGCAAAACAGTAAAGAAAAGCCCTGATACAGAAAAAGCAATCCCATAAGCATGCGCAATAAAAATAGTTGCTACAGAGAAATACACAGCAGCCCCCTCAAGATTAAAAGTGTAACCCAAAGGCACAACCAAATCTATGACATGCTCATCATAGCCCTGCTTCTTTAAATCTTTTAATAGAGGTGGCAGGACAACACTGGAACTACCAGAGACAAAAGCCAAAGTCAAAAGGCTCCAAATCCGTTGCAAGCTTGTTAGATAAGGAATTCTGAAAGCAAAAGCAATCAAAGGAAAAATCACTAAAGCTAGCACCGCATAAGCCAGATAAGTCCCTGCTACAAATTGCCCCAAACCGACCAACTTGTCAACTCCTGTCGTAGCCACATCCTTAGCAATAAAACCAAAAATACCAATCGGAGACAGCTTCACAATCACACCGACAATTTTATAAGTAGCCTCAATCCAAATCTGCAGCAGCTCAACAGCTTTCTGAGTCTTTTCTTCCTTGAGGCTTCCAAGCCCAAATCCTAAAAATAGAGCAAAAACAATAATAGGAAGCAGAGCTCCTTCCGAAAGCGACTTGACAATATTAGAGGGAATGAAGCTAAGCAAAAACTCATCCAACTGAATACTTTTGGCAATCCCGTCAATGCTGGCTCCCGCCTGACCGATATTGACTCCCTGACCAAAGCCTAGATAATAAGCTGCAAAGACAAAAATAAAGGTAATCGCCGTCGTGACCCCAAAGAAATAGAGCAGACTCTTTGACAAGAGCTTCCCAAAAGATTTCTTGCCGATCACACCAGCCACAGCTACGACTACAACCGGAAAGACTAGCGGAATAATCACCATATTAATCAAACTGATAAAAGCTTGACCCAAAAACTGGTAAAAAGCCGAAAACTGCGGCCAGATAAGAGCAACAAGAACACCCAAAATTAAAGCAATCAAGAGTTGTAAGCCCAGAGAAACCTTTGACCATAAAGAAACTAACTTCATTCCAAACTCCTTTAGTCTATTTTGATAGCTATTTTACTATGATTAACCCTATCTGGCTAATATATATTTTCTATGAAAGTAATAGAAGAATTTTATGGTGGAGTTGAATAGTGAAAAAAAAGACATCCAAGAGTAAATTCTTGAATGTCTGTAAACATTTAATCTCCTAAAACTCCAATACTTGCTTAGTTATTTTGCTTTTTAGCTTTTTTCTTATAGAGAGCATCTAATTGCTCCTCATAATCCCAACGAAGTTTTGAGCGTTCCTCACCGATATCATCGATTTGCTCAAGAACATCTTTTCGAAACAACTCTGCATTAGTATCCATTTGAAAAATATCGGGATACGCCTCCACAGGCAGTTCTCCGTTTGCTATTTGATAAACTTCATCTTTTAATTGCTCTGTCGTATGAAGGACATAAGACAAATTGTCTTCTAAATATTCCTCTTTTTTCTTTAATTCCCTCATCTTTTTATCAAACTGTTCATCCAGTCTATAAATTTCTGCATTCATCTTTATCACCTAAAACTAACTTTTGATTGGACTTGTTAATTCTGGTTTTGGCATTTGCGATAGATAGTCTTTAGCTGCATTTGCTGCTTGACCTTCTAGCCCATCCGTGATATTCGTATTATATGTATTTTTAGCATAATCTTGCAGTTCTTGTGCTTTGGTATTTAATGTTTGTTGAAGCGCCTCTCTCTTGGCCTTGGCAGCTGCTACAGAGGCTATAACAGCCGCTTTTATAGCTACTCTTTGTTGATTCTTCAATATTTCTATTACAATATTTTCACTTGTTTTCTCTGCCATAATTATCCTTTGCTTTTATCATTTAAACTTCAGTACAATCAAGAGAAGGCTGCAAAAATATCTGCAGCACCTTGAGCATCTACTTGCTCAAGATTTTGTGCACACTGAATCATACTTTGAGAGAAATTAGTTATCTTAGTTTCAAATTCTTTTAAATGAGTGATATTTAATTCGTTAATCCCTGAATCCCACAAGTTTTCAAAGGACAGTTCTGACATTAGCCCCTCTATCTCCGAAGCAGACAACAAACTTCCTAGAGCCTCAATAGCACTTCTCTTAGAGTCGATAAATTCCTTAAGATTTGATTCGGCATCAGCTAAGGCAGTTTTCACTTCAGATATCTTTTGTTCAATATCTGAACCAGCCAATTCTACAGCAGTATACAATAGCTGACTCCTCAGCAAAATACGATCTTCGTAACTACCTGCACGCTTGATTCTCTCGTGTAAATTATTCGGATTCTTAAGATCGAGATTCTCTCGATCCCATTCCAAAGACTCCTTCTTTGCATCCTTGATGATTTTTGCATATTCCTTTTCATAATTTTCATATGTGTCTATGAGCTTATCTCTGTTATTAAAAATATTCCGTACTTCTTCCCAGCTCAACCCCAATTTATCTTTTATCTCAATTATACTTTTTTTAATCCCTAATAGACTTCCCTCTTTCATACTATCTAGTAGTTGTCCCGCTAATCTATTAAACTCCTCTGGACTCATGGTTACTAATTTTTCAATCACTTTTTCTGGAACATATCTTTTTATATTTTCAATGCTCTTTTTGTTTAAGTCCGCAAGTTTATGACCTGCTTTCCACAACTCAGGGTGATAGTCTTCAGAAACCTCTAAGAGATTTCCCTTACTATCTATCTGATAAGCGCSCAAGTCATGGGAGGAGTGTTTATCCATCATACTTGTATATTCGATCGGAACTACCACTCTGACATCACCAAATTGCTGATCCCAAGGTTTATCACGATTGAGCATACTAACAGGATCAAAAGGGTTAACATAATAAGTTGTTTTAGCATCTAATTGTGGGATTTTATCGCCATAACCTGCTTTTTCTAGACTCTTAGTAGGATCCGGACCATCAAAAAGAACAATATGGCCAACCTTACTCAACTCTTCCTCATTAAGTCCTGCAACTCCCTGTATCGAAGTCATCGTCCCCAACGAATGAGCCGTTATATCCATCTTGGCATCTGGTGCTGCATATTGGTTTAGTTCAGCTATTTTTGCCTTCATGCCTTCAGTAGCATGCTTGGCTTGAGGAATAATCGCGTCTGTCAAAGCAAAGGCCGCATCATTGTATACCCAATCTTGAAAGTTGAAATCGCTAGGGTTGTATGTCCGCAAGTATTCAACCCAGTTCTTTTGTGCCTCATCTATATCAATTCCGAAACCATCACTCCCACGAACGGCAAAATAGGTCTGTTTGGTATTTTGGTTAATCGTATCTGTATCAGTGACATAGTAGGCATTGTAGCCTGTCTTTTTGTCTTCAAGCAGTCCTTCATTGTCAGGTTGAAGATAAACCTTCCCTTGGTTGGGGAGGTCAGTGCCACCACCTTGGGTAACTTGGCCTTTTTTATCTTTGGCATCTTTAGAGAAGTCAAATACTAAAGACTTACCAGAATTAAGTATTTTTTGTTCTTCAGGAAGTAATTGTTCAAAACTAAATCCATTCGGTCTATCTCTATAGGCTGATTCCGCTAACGAAGCGTATATATTATCAAAACTTTTTAAATTCCAATTAGGCAAAAAGATCACCTCTTATTCTTAATTGATTACTAAGGAACATCTCATCCATATTTAATGTTCCATCATCATTTATTGGAATTAATATTCCCCAACTTGAACTGTCAGCATTATTGAAGCCTCCATAAATTTGCAACATTTCCCCCCCACCTTGAGGAGTACCATTACTCGCTTCACTCCATCTAACCCCATCCCAATCAATCTGAACTGATTCGACTTTTGGACTCTGGGCCTTCACAAAATCAATTATTTCTTGCTCATGATCTTTGAGATAAGCGAGCTGTTTTTGCTTGATAATTTCCTCGTCATCTTTGATAGCCTTTTTTGAAGAAGTAACTTCCTTATCTTGTTTATTACTTTCTTTTTGAGTCATGGCGCATCCTCCTATACTTACTAGTGCCACTATTGATGCAACTGTTGTAATTATGATTTTCGTTCGTTTCCCCATAGCGCCTCCTTGTATTATTTTATTAATATTATACCGCTAATTTTTTCGTCTAGCAACACCAAGAAAGTTTAAACTTTTCTTTTTAATCTTTTGGCTGTCGCCTTATTGAATGGCCAACAGTTCTGTATTCATGACATTAATTTACCTGAATCAAGTACTATCCGGCTTTCCAAATCTAATTATTCATATGGAAAATGATTAGGTCTATCCCTATAGGTTGATACCGCTAATGAAGCATATATATCATTAAAATCTTTCAAATTCTAATTAGGTAATTGGTTCACCTCCGATACTTATGTAATCACCCATAATCATTTCTTCAAGATTTACACTTTCATCATCATTAATTGGGATGTCCACTCCCCAACCCGATTCTTCAATATTATTTATACGCCCAAAAACATTAATATAATACTCGGGATTTGTAAGACCGCCATCACTCCATTGCGTCTCTTCCCAA
The DNA here is from genome assembly GCF_020729765.1 of Streptococcus sanguinis. Classification (GTDB taxonomy): domain Bacteria; phylum Bacillota; class Bacilli; order Lactobacillales; family Streptococcaceae; genus Streptococcus; species Streptococcus sanguinis_Q. Next base: position 91,207 of record NZ_JAJEPD010000070.1, read on the forward strand.
TCAATCTGAACTGATTCAATTTTTGGACTTTGGGCTTTCACAAAATCGATTATTTCCTGCTCATGTTCTTTGAGATAGGCGAGTTGTTTTTGTTTGATAGCTTCCTTGTCATCTGCAATATCCTTTTTTGAAGAAGCAACTTTCTTATCTTGCTTATTACTTTCTTTTTGAGTCATGGCACATCCTCCCAGACTTACGAGCGCCACTATTGATGTAATTGTTGCAATTATGATTTTCGTTCGTTTCTTCATAGCTCCTCCTTAGTATGCTTTATTAATTATCAGAATCTAAATTCTAATTAATCAATCATCCTACCTCCTATCGTAGGTTCGTGAATCATATACATCCCCCCCATWTCAATTGACTTATCATCATTAATCGGTATATCCACTCCCCACCCCGATTCTTCAATATTATTGATACGCCCAAAAACATTAATATAATACTCGGGATTTGTAAGACCGCCATCACTCCATTGCGTCTCTTCCCAATCAATCTGAACTGATTCAATTTTTGGACTTTGAGCTTTTACCAAATCTATAATTTCTTGCTCATGATTTTTTAGATAAGCGAGCTGTTTTTGCTTGATAGCTTCTTTATCATCTTTGATAGCCTTTTTTGAATAAGCAACTTTCTGATTTTCTTTATTACTTTCTTTTTGGGTAAGGGTACATCCTCCAATCATTACTATTGCTACTATTGAAAAAACTGTTGCAATTATGATTTCCGTTCGTTTCTTCATAACGTCTCCTTAAATTTTTTGATACCACACTAATTTTCTAAAACAGCTGGTAACATCCATACTAATTTTTCAGTCACTCAAAACTTAATATTACACATATAGTGTACTATATAAATTTTTAAAAATCTATAAATTACTAAATCTTAGCATGCTATTTACTTAGACTTATTTTACAAATCATAGCCACACGTCTATGGACCACACACGCAAGGCAGGTGGTTTATTTTTCTTGTACCTTGGAGAGTGAGACAAAGCTGAAAGCCACATAACTACTTTTCTATCTTCAATATCTTTGACCCCTCTTCATTACAACTAATAGATCTCTGCTAACATTAATTCAATTTCTATCAAAGAAGTTGTTCTAAAAACTTTAAAACAAAGAGATAAACAAAATCATTAAATTGACTCTTTTAATTTCTTATATGATATAATTATTTTAAAAATCATATTAGTGAGAAATATTATGTCAAAGACAAAAGGTAATAAAAAAAGAAATTCTTCTAAAGTAAAATATATCCTAGGAAGCGGAGCTTTAATTTTAGCTTCTACAGTGATTCTGCCTAAAGTTTTGAAAAAAACTACAAATTATTTGTATAAAAAGCAAGTAAAAATAACTAATCGTCGAAAAATAAATTTTGATAGTAAAGACAAATTGGTTAAAAAATCTGAATATAAAAAGGTAGAAGAASATGCAAATTAATACTGACAATATTGMGCAACAATGTCTCAATGCTATTAACGATAGAATTCACAATTTAAAAAGATTAAACATCATCGTAATTGGGAAATCAGGCGTCGGTAAAAGCACACTAATCAACAGTTTGTTTAGAGGTAATTTTRCCGATACTGGATTGGGCAGACCGGTGACTCAAGAAATTCGCAAAATTGAAAAAAATGGATATCCTTTGGCTATCTATGATACACCTGGCTTTGAATTGTCATATGCCCAACAGGAGAGTGTCAAAGATGAAGTGATCAAATTAATTAACAACGGTTACTCTTCTAATGATATCAATGAGGTAATTCACTGCATTTGGTATTGTATTAATGTCGGTTCAAACCGTACTTTCGATAGTTCGGAAGTGGAATGGCTCAGAGAGTTTTCTGAGAAGAATAAAACGTCTAAGGTACCTATCATTGTTGTCCTTACTCAATCTGTACCTAAGAAGAAAGCACTAGAAATGAAAGCTCATGTTGAGCAGGAAAACTTAGATGTTTGTAAAGTTGTGCCAATTTTAGCTCAAGATATGGATTTTGATGAGGAATATGTCGCTAAAGCTTTTGGATTAGATACTTTGATTGATGTAATGTCTGAGGTATTGCCAAATCAGCTACAAGATACTCTCCAAAATATCCAAAAAGTATCTCTGGAATCTAAAAAAAAACATGCTAGGGCAGTCATTGCGACTGCAGTAGCAGCAAGTTTTGGCGAAGGTTTCGCTCCGGTTCCATTCGCAGATGCATTCATGCTTGTTCCAACCCAGATAAGCATGATTACTGGCATTACTGTAATATTTGGCCTTGATATAAATAAAACTTTTCTAACCGCCTTTGTATCCTCCACTTTAGGGTCTGGGGGAGCAACATTCCTCGGAAAAACAATTGTCTCCAATATACTCAAATTTATCCCAGGAGTAGGAACAGCAGTTGGAGGAACGATTTCTGGAACCACTGCTGGATTAATTACAACTGCTTTGGGCGAGGCTTACCTGTTTTTAATGGAACAAATATTTAAAGGAGAAATAAGCAAAGAAGCACTAGGTACTCCTGCTGGACAAAAACAAATGACAAAACTTTTTAGAGAACAATTATCTAAAAAAAGATAATACACCAAGATTTTGAATCTTGGTGTATTTTTAGGTTAAATTGCTTTTTACATCAAAAAAGACATCCAAGAGCAAACTCTTGAATGTCTGTAAAGTTTGATATAATCGTATTGATTAACGTTTTGAGAACTGACTAGCTTTACGAGCTTTCTTAAGACCTGGTTTGGAAAGTATGGATTTCAGTTGGACTAAAAACAGCGTAATATCAAGGATTTTCAGAACGATATCTACTTTTTAATTTCATAAAATATGAATCAATAAATTATAAATAGGGGAATAGTTTAGGTCTGTAAGCATTAAAATAATACACCTAACTTTGGTCACCGTTTTCTAGTTATTCACTCTTTTTTCAGATAGTGTTTTTAAAGTTATGATGTAAAATGCCGCAATTAAAACACTATACATCATAATCGGAGGATAGAGAATTAAGGATAGAATCAATCCCACTCCTTTAATTATTAGGTCAGGTATCAATAACTTTCTATATTGTGCGGTAGCTTCAAGTAATTCTTTCTGATCTATATTGGGTTTATCAATTACTTTATGTAAAAACCAGTTTGCTACCGTTGAAACAATAACGATCAGTCCATAAAAGAGCTGTGCCGTATGATTCATGAAATGACTACTAACTATTCCAGTAGCATAGGGCATAAATGAAACAAAAAATAAAAGATACAAATTCCACCAAACAATTTGTGGGGAAATTTTCTCAACCTTTTCCCACAATGTATTTAGTGCCATCCATAACGATCCCAACCAGAAAAAGGAAAGAAAATAAGCAAAGAAATTTTGCCGTAAATCCCAAAAAGCTTGAAGACTTGGTGTCGTTGGTTTTTCTAACTCTAAAATCAAAATGGTCATAATAATTGCTAGAACAGCATCTGTCAATGCAATTAATCTATCTTTCTTCATCAGATTACATCGCCTTTCATTTTGTAGCATTCTATCTCATC
>NZ_JAJEPD010000071.1:0-1423 GCF_020729765.1 Streptococcus sanguinis
TTATCACTACGGTCAGCCGTCGCTTTCCGGGAGTGGAGATTGTCCTTTATCCGACAAAAGTGCAGGGAGATGGTGCTGCAGCTCAGGTTGCTGACCACATCAGACTGGCCAATGAGCGGTCGGATTTGGATGTACTGATTATTGGCCGAGGTGGCGGTTCTATCGAAGATCTCTGGGCTTTSAATATCGCTATTGTTATCCGCAATAAGTCTTTTAAGATGTTGCTGATAACTTGTAGTGATATCTGTCTCTTTTCCTGTTCTAACCTCTGTGACTTTAGGTTTAGAACTAGAATTTGATTCCGTCACAGGCGCTTGTTTTCGCTTTTGAAAAGCTGCTTCATAATTTACTTCATTACCTCCTTGATGATTTCCAAATAAGGCCGCAATTTTATCTGAATCCCCTTGATTTTCTGATTTACTTTCTAATGGTTGATTAAAATTCCAATCTTTTGTCATTCACTCATTTCATCCTTTCTAAATTCAGAATCATCGAATTGTCTTTCTTTACCAAAGGCATGGTCAAGAGCTTCTTCAAAACTCATGTGACTGATGCTTTGACGCCTTTTGAACGTCGCAAACATCGCTGTCTCCAGTTGCTCTCTGTAAGCAGCTAGTTTTTCTGTCTCTCTTGCTACCTTGCTTTCTTGCCTAGTGACCTTTTCTTCTAAGCGCTCGATTATGGTCATATACGATMCTCCTTCATTCTAATATTAGCTAAAACATCTTGATTTTGTTATCACAATTCTAAACATTGAGAGGTTTGTCTTACTGGTTGATTCCTCAATGTCTCTTTTACATTCTCGATCATCAATTGTAAATCTGATTTCTTTTCTCTAAGAATATCGTTCCAGTCTATTTTTTCTTTCCCAGATTCATTATTAGGTAAATCCAGTAAAACAGGAAATCCTGATTGAGATAACTTATCAGAAAAATCTTTTCCTGCATCATCACAATCTACCGCAAGTGTCAATAAATCAGGATGATTATCGAAATAGGTGGTGGTATCACGAATTGTATTGATCAAATGCAATAACTTTGAAGGTGTTACTGTATCTAAAAATTCCAACTTCTGATTTTCTTCAGCTATTAGTCGTAAAGTTTGATAAGCAACAACAGACCTTTTTAATCCTTCCATAGATACCAAACGAACATCAGTTAGACTTTGTTGATGAAGTTCGTAATAGCTTATCAAGTCGACGAACGATTCACAAAAAACCAGTCTATTTGGTTTACCAATATCAAAAGATATTCCAATATGTCCATGGCTTCCTTTTAGAATCGTTTTCAGCCTCTCTCTAGGAAGAGAGTGATTCTTATAAATCCCTTGTAAGCTTGCTGCCTGCAGCTTGTGACGATGATCATAGCTTTTAAAAACGATAACAGGTTCAACTGTTTCATTTGTTTTCCAACTAGCTTGGGCT
>NZ_JAJEPD010000072.1:0-23740 GCF_020729765.1 Streptococcus sanguinis
TTAGTTCCCTTGACCATAAGTGGAAAATAGACTATCAAACATCCGATGGTATGGTTTCTGGTATTTTTGAGACTAGTTGGAAAGAAGAGGAAAAGAAAAAAACATCTACTAGCAAAATGAAAAAATCTGATGGTTATGATAGTTTTAATATTACTATTGAAGTATTTGATGAGAAATATACTCCCCTGTAATATCAACTTTATCTGAACTATATATATGCTCACTAACTTCTTTAGTATTTTTCGAACTATATTGCTTATAGACAAAAAAACAAACTAAGCCTAGGATAGTTATACAAATAATAGAGCCCCAAAATATAAATTCCTGTTTTTTAACTCTATCTGCTACCCTGTAACTTTTCCTCATATTTCTCTCCGATTCATTTAATAATTTTAACTCCCTTACAAAACCAATGTTATTATAACTTTTTGGATTAGAATTGTAAATCCTTAAAATAAATATATGAGTTATTTCTAAATAGAAAATACTAATAAATCCCCCAGCAGCCTCCTGCTGGGGGATTCTCATTAGATCAAAGATTGCTAGCCAATCAAACTTCCATTTGGGACCTTTTCGTCCACGGTAAGGAGAGTCAGTTGGTCGCCGTGCTCGGCTGATAGAATCATACCTTGGCTGATGCGGCCCATCATTTTGCGCGGTTTGAGGTTGGCTACGATTTGGACTTTCTTACCGACCAGTTCTTGCTCGTTTGGATAGTATTTAGCAATACCAGAGAGGATTTGGCGGTCCTCACCGTCACCTGCATCCAAGCGGAATTGAAGCAACTTATCAGATCCTTCGACTTTAGAAACTTCTTTGACTTCTGCGACACGGATTTCTACCTTATCAAAGTCGTCAAATTTGATAGCATCACGATTAAGTTTGAGCTCGACTTCTTCTGGATTCCATTCTTTTTCAACCGCAGGTTTGCCAGCTTCCATTTGTTCTTTGATATAGGCAATTTCTTCTTCCATATCCAGGCGCGGGAAGATTGGTGTGCCTTTCTCTACGACTGTCAGACCTGCTGGGAGCTGGTCAATTGCTAGGTTTTCCAGAGACGCAGCTTGAGGCAAGCCAAGTTGGCTGAGGACAGACTTGCTCGTTTCCATCATGAAAGGCTCAATCATGTGGGCCACAACACGAAGGCTGGCTGCTAAGTGGCTCATGACTGCTGCCAGTTCTTTGACCTTGGAATCATCCTTAGCCAGAACCCAAGGAGCTGTTTCATCGATGTATTTATTGGTGCGGGAGATGAGCGTCCAGACTGCTTCTAGGGCGCGTGGGTAGTCTACTGCATCCATGTGTTTGTAGTAGTCAGCGATGGATTCAGATGCCACCTGAGCCAGAGCTCCGTCAAAATCCGTAACATTTTCTTCATAGGCTGGCACTTGACCATCAAAATACTTATTAATCATAGAAACCGTACGGTTGAGGAGGTTTCCGAGGTCATTGGCCAATTCATAGTTGATCCGACCTATATAGTCCTCAGGAGTGAAGGTTCCGTCTGAACCAACAGGAAGACTGCGCATGAGGTAATAACGCAGGGCATCCAAACCATAGCGTTCTACCAGCATTTCAGGATAGACCACATTGCCCTTGGACTTGGACATCTTGCCATCCTTCATAACAAACCAGCCGTGAGCAATCAAGCGGTCAGGCAGCTTAATATCCAGCATCATGAGCAGGATTGGCCAGTAGATAGAATGGAAACGCAGAATGTCCTTAGCTACCATATGATAAACTGTTCCATTATTCCAAAATTTATCGTAGTTAGCATGATCATCCTGACCATATCCAAGGGCTGTCACATAGTTGAGCAGGGCATCAATCCAGACATAGATAACGTGTTTAGGATTAGATGGCACAGGCACGCCCCAAGTAAAGGTCGTCCGAGATACAGCCAAGTCTTCCAGACCTGGCTCAATGAAGTTTTTCAACATTTCATTGAGACGTCCATTCGGTGTGATAAAGTCTGGATGAGATTTGAAAAATTCTACCAAGCGGTCTTGGTACTTGCTGAGGCGCAGGAAATAAGACTCTTCTGATACCCATTCCACTTCATGTCCAGACGGCGCAATTCCGCCAGTTACTTTCCCATTTTCATCACGGAAGACTTCAGCTAGCTGGCTTTCTGTGAAGAATTCCTCATCTGATACAGAATACCAGCCTGAATATTCACCCAAGTAGATATCATCTTGGGCTAAGAGACGTTCAAAGACATCGGCTACAACCTTTTCATGGTAGTCATCGGTCGTCCGGATAAATTTATCATAAGAAATGTCCAGCAGTTTCCAGAGTTCCTTGACCCCAACTGCCATACCATCGACATAAGCTTGAGGGCTGATACCAGCCTCCTCAGCTTTTTGCTGAATCTTCTGTCCATGCTCATCAAGACCAGTCAGATAGAAAACATCGTAGCCCATGAGACGCTTGTAGCGAGCCAAAACGTCGCAGGCAATAGTTGTAGTAGCATTACCGATATGGAGCTTACCACTCGGATAGTAGATAGGGGTTGTAATATAAAACGATTGTTTTTCAGTCATTTTTAATCCTTTCAAGGCTAATGAAACCTTTTTTAATAGCACTTCATTATATCATATTTTGTTAAGTTTGCGAAAAGATAGTCACCTATAGTAAACATAAATAAAAACCTAGAAAATCTTCTAGGTTTAATAGGTCACAACATTCAAGTTGCCACTTTCATACTCTGCGATGAAGATGTTAGAAATATCAGTATAACCGTCTTTAGCCAGTCTCTCCACCAGCCATTCTTCTGTTTTGTCAATAGACTCTAGAATATCAATTTGGACAACACCATCTGTGATAAGGGGATATTTAGGATTCTCTTCACCAGCTTGTACAATAATCAGCTGGCCGTTTTGCTCTATAACCGCCCGTTTGACCTGCTTGAGCTGGAAAATACCTTGGCTGCGTAGCTTCAAAGCTACATCTGCTGCTGAAAGACCAACAGAACGGCAGGCTTCGGGACTCAATTTCCCGTGCTGAATCAACGTTGTCGGCTTGCCATCAATCAAATGCTTAACCGCACGGACATTGTTATTGAGCCACTTCAGGGTCAAGACCAAGATGGTCCACATGATGAGAATGACTGCATACTGAAGAATGTTAATGGAGCTATTGTAAATCACCCCGCCGATAATACCACCAAGAACATAGTTTTGAATCTGGTCAATCGCTGAATTGGGCGCCAGATTTCCTTTTCCCGTCACGTTGATGACAAAAACCAGTGAGAAAAGCCCCAGCGCTAGTTTAATTAGGATTTCAAGAAAATTCAATGTCATTTTTCAACCTCCACTATTTCTATATCTGTCGTCTTATGCAAGTTAATTTTTTCAAGCAGATATTTATCCGGCTCACTGCCGCTCATAGCCCGATAAAAGTTCTTTCCGACCTTCAAAATCGCTCCATCCGTCGCGGCTGAAGTATTGACATAGACCTCCGACTTATCCACACCCAAATCTTCTGAAATGACCTCAATAAAATGCAGAGAGGTTTGAAACAGGTTGTTAGAGGCTTGGTCAGTCTGAAAATTACTAATACCAATCAAGACCATGGCCACCAAGGCCAAAACAGAGATGATGGCTAGTTCTCGAAATTTTGAATCACGCTTATTGCGATAGGCCTTAAAAGCAAAAAATCCTGTCACAAGCAGCAGCAAGACAGAAAGCGCAACTGTCACCCAGTTTTGCTGACTAATCTGACTCAAAACATAATCATAAGAATAGAACTTCATGGTGTCTTCCCCCTATTTTTCTAGAAACATTATAGAAAAATTTTCATTATTTTTCAAGCTTTCTTACAATCACTTTGCTATAAATCAGTTCTAAATTTTGTTATAATAAACTCAGTAAATTTTACTAGAAAAGGAAATTTTATGAAACTCATCTCTTGGAACATTGACTCTCTCAACGCTGCATTGACCAGTGATTCTGCCCGCGCTCAGCTCTCTCAAGCCGTCCTTCAAACCTTGCAAGCTGAAAACGCAGATATTATCGCCATTCAGGAAACAAAACTGTCTGCGACAGGTCCGACAAAAAAGCACCTGGAAATTTTGACAAAGCTTTTCCCTGACTATGAAAACACTTGGCGCTCCTCCCAAGAACCTGCCCGCAAAGGCTATGCAGGAACCATGTTCCTCTACAAAAAAGAACTAACGCCAACCGTAACCTTCCCAGAAATCGGCGCTCCGTCAACCATGGATGTTGAAGGCCGCATCATTACGCTGGAATTTGACGGTTTCTTTGTCACTCAGGTCTATACGCCTAATGCTGGCGATGGTCTCAAACGCTTGGATGACCGTCAAGTCTGGGATGCCAAATACGCTGAATACTTGGCAACACTAGATGAACAAAAACCAGTACTTGCAACTGGTGACTATAATGTGGCCCACAAGGAAATCGACTTGGCCAATCCAGCCAGCAACCGCCGTTCACCAGGCTTTACCGACGAAGAGCGCGCTGGCTTTACCAACCTGCTGGCTAAAGGCTTCACCGACACCTTCCGCCACTTACACGGCGATATCCCCAACCAATACACTTGGTGGGCGCAACGCAGCAAGACTTCTAAAATCAACAATACAGGCTGGAGAATCGACTACTGGCTGACAAGCAACCGCGTGGCTGACAAGGTGACCAAGTCTGATATGATTGACTCCGGAGCACGCCAAGACCACACACCCATTGTCATGGAGATTGAACTCTAAGGAGAAAACGAATGGACTATCAAGCTGTCATTCCTGAATTTGTAGTATCTGACATCGAAAAATCACGCCACTTCTACTGCGACTTGCTGGGATTCTCTGTCGAATACGAGCGTCCAGAGGAGAAATTTCTCTTCCTCTCGCTTGAAGACTGCCAACTTATGCTAGAAGAAGGCCGCGCAGAAGAATTAGCTCAGCTGACCTATCCTTTCGGGCGCGGTGTCAATATTTCTTTTGGTATTGAGGATGTCCCTCAGCTCCACCAAAAACTGCTGGAAGCTGACTATCCCATCCATCGTCCCCTTACAAAAAGAGAATTTCGAGTAGGAGATACCTTTATTTACCCTCATGAATTTGCGATTTTGGATCCAGATGGTTATTTTTTAAGATTTAGTGAATAAGAAAGCGAAGTCATCGGACCTCGCTTTTTAAATGTCTTTAAAGTTATAGAGTTGTGGATAGTGATCGCACTCGGGATTTTTAGGATGACAGATGGCACGGCCAAAGTAAATCATGGCCTGATGAGCTGGCAACCAACGTTCCGGTGGAAGGACATCCATAACTCGCTTTTCTACTTCCAGTGGCGTTGCCGACTTTTTAACGATATCATGGTGCTTGCAGATGCGCTCCACATGAGTATCGACAGCAAAGGCTGGAATACCAAAGCCCACACTCATGACTACATTGGCCGTCTTGCGACCAACACCAGCAAGACTTTCCAATTCAACCCGTGTTTGCGGGACTTGGCCATCAAAATCGTCCAAAAGCTGCTGGGCACATTTCTTCAAAAACTTGGCCTTATTGCGATAGAGCCCGAGGCGAGAGATGTATTTAGCAATGTCTGCTTCACCAGCCGCAGCCATGTCTTGAGGACTTGGATAGGCTTCAAATAAAGCCGGCGTTGCCTTATTGACCGCAGCATCTGTTGTCTGAGCCGACAGCATGACCGCTACTAAAAGCTCAAAATGATTACGAAAATCCAGACTGGGCTTGGCGTCAGGGAAGAGAGCGATAATCTCTTCAATCACATGACGAGCCCGTTTTTTTGATAAAACCATGATTCTTCTTTCTAAGATTGAGATAGATTTATTATATCATGAAAAGAAGAAGCATCCAAAAATCATGATTGAGAATGCAGCTGTTCTTAATACTTTACAAACCTAACTCTTCATACGCCTTTCGGTAGCCAATCTGCAAGATTTGGTTATCTCGAACCAAGAGCGGTCGTTTAATCAGCATGCCGTCCGTAGCCAGTAAATCTGCAGCTTCCTGAGCAGATAAATGCGGAACTTTTTCTTTTAGTCCCAGTTCACGGTATTTGAGGCCGCTAGTATTGAAAAAGGCCTTGATCTCAAAGTCCGAGTTCTGAATCCAGTCTAGGAGCTGATCCCGGCTAGGTGTATTTTGGACAATATCCACCGCTTCAAAATCCACTCCTAATTGATTGAGTTCAGCCTTGGCCTTGCGGCAGGTAGAGCATTTTGGGTATTCGATAAATTGTAACATTGTTTTTCCTCCGTCCCTATGATAGCCCAGCTAGCTCCTTCTTGTCAAGCCGAGACTTATTAGAAAAAGCCGACAAGCGAAAGGCTCATCGGCAGGCACAGACGCATTCCATGAAGAAACACCTCTATTTTTTGATTAAACGCACGCGCACAATATTATCGCTATTCTCAAATTTATCAACCAGCTCCTGAATCTTGCTTTCGTCTGACTCATCCAGATCCAGCAAAGTATAGGCATAATCACCCTTGGAACGATTAATGATATTGTCGATATTGATATTCAAGTCACTAACAGCTGTTGAAATCCGAGCCACAATATTCGGTACATTTTTGTTAATCAGGGTAATCCGATAAGGCGCTGAGAGAGCCTGACGGACATTAGGGAAATTCACTGAGTTGATAATCTCGCCTGTTTCCATGAAGCGTCGAATGGTTTTCCCAGCCATAATGGCACAGTTGAGCTCAGCTTCTTCGGTCGATCCGCCCAGATGCGGAAAGACTGTAATCTGCGGATGACGGAGCAGCTCATCTACACCAAAGTCTGTGATATAGCGCTTGATAACACCTGCTTCCAAGGCTTCAAAGAGGGCAGCGTTGTCCACCAGCTCGCCGCGGGCAAAGTTGATAAGAGTCGTTCCTTTTTGCATGAGACCAAAAGCAGCCTGATCAAAAGTAGCTCGTGTATCCTCAGTCAGGGGCACATGAATAGTGATATAATCACTCTTCTCAAAGATTTCCTTAATGTCTGCTACCCGCTTGACATGGCTAGAGATATTCCAAGCCGTTTCAATGGATACATAAGGATCATAGCCTAAGACGTTCATCCCCAGGCGATAGGCATCGTTAGCAATACGGCCGCCGATAGCTCCTAACCCAATGACTCCCAAAGTCTTCTCTGCAATCTCTGTCCCAGCAAACTGCTTCTTACCAGCTTCCACTTGCTTGGGAACATCATCTCCAGAAAGGCCGTTAGCCCAACTGTTAGCTGCGATATAGTCACGCGCAGACAGGAGAATGGAAGCCAAGACTGCTTCTTTCACCGCATTGGCATTAGCTCCTGGCGTGTTGAAGACCACAATTCCCTGAGCCGTTGCCTGGTCGACAGGAATATTATTGGTTCCTGCGCCTGCCCGCGCAATAGCTTTGAGCTTGCTTGGAAATTCCTGTCCATGCAGGTTTTGACTGCGCAGGATATAAGCATCCGGATTGTCAGACTTATCTCCGTCAATCTGAAAAGTATTGCCCAGCTCCTTGAGCCCGATTTGATTGATATTGTTAAAGGTTTTGACACTGAAGACCATAGATTCCCTCCCTTAAGAATTCTCTTCTTCAAATTTCTGCATAAAGGCAATCAAGTCCTTGACACCTTGGAGCGGAAAGGCATTGTAGAGACTAGCTCTCATGCCGCCTACACTGCGGTGCCCCTTGATATTCTTGAATCCCTCTGCTGCGGCCTCTTTGTTAAACTTGGCATCCAGCTCTGGAGTTGGTGATACAAAGGGAATATTGGCGACTGAGCGCTGCTCCTTATAACGGACTGGACTGCGGTAAAAGTCAGATTGCTCAATGAAGTCGTACAAAAGGCCAGATTTTTCACGATTGCGCTTTTCCATTTCTGCTACGCCACCCAGCTCCTTGACCCACTCAAAGACCAGTTTGGCCATATAGATGGCGAAAGTCGGTGGTGTATTGTAAAGAGAGCCATTGTCCGCCTGAATGCGGTAATCCAACATACTAGATAGAACTGGCTCATCATCCAGCAAATCTTCTCGGATAATGACAACTGTCACGCCGGCAGGTCCGATATTCTTCTGAGCCCCAGCATAAATCAAACCGAAATCCTCTACTCGGTATTGAGCAGCAAGGATATTAGAAGACATGTCCGCTACAATCGGCACGCCATTGGTTGCTGGGAGGTCATAAATAGCCGTTCCTTCGATAGTATTATTGGTTGTTAGATGCACGTAAGCCGCCTGCGGATCAATCTCCTTTTCATCAAAAGAAGGAATTTCTGTGTAATTTAAATCCTCTGACGAAGCCAAAAGAATAGGCTCAAAAGGAATAAACTTAGACAGTTTGACTGCTTCGGTGTAAGCTTTCTTTCCCCAAGATCCAGCCACTAAGTAATAGGCCTTACCGCCTTGAGCTAGATTAAGGGGAATCATGCTAAACTGGGTAGAAGCCCCACCCTGCAGAAAGAGCACGCGATAATTGTCCGGAATATCCATGAGCTCACGCAGCAAGCTCTCAGCTTCTTTTATAATATCGTCAAATTCCTTGGATCGGTGGGACAGCTCCATCACACTCATGCCACTTTGGGCATAGTCTAAAAACTCAGCCTGAGCTTTTTTCAAGACTTCCTTGGGCAATACTGCTGGTCCAGCAGAAAAATTGTAAATTGTCATATCCTACCTCCAAAATTTATTTTGTATATCATATCACAAAGTTTAGAAAATATCTATTTTATTTCAGAAATCTAGCACTTTTTTAGCCAATTCCCGAACATTGTTGAAATATAGATAAGCAAAACCAACTGTCTAATCCAGATAACAAAAAAAATCCTGAGTTTAGGTCAGGATTAAATAATCTTACTAAAAAGCTGAGTTACGCTTTTTCCAATTCTAAAAGAGACAACTGGTTGTATTGAGAAATTTCTGAGCTTCTATCAATCCTTATTTTCATGATAAACCGCATAGAGCTCGCTCTTGTTCCTGCCGTATTTCTTGGCCACTTCCTTGATGGCATGATTTTTTTTGCTGCCGGCTTCAACTAAAAGATCAATCTCAGCTAGGATCTGCTCTTGAGAAATTTCTTGTGGAGCATCTTCTGCCGCCCCAGCTACAATCAAGAGACACTCTCCTTTAGGCGGATGTTCAGCCGTATAGGCCAGCAACTCTGAAATCAGCCCTCGTTGATACTCTTCGTGAATCTTAGTCAACTCACGCACCAAAACGACTTGTCGGTCACCATAAACTGCCAGCATGTTTTCCAGCGTAGCCCGAACCCGATGAGGGGATTCGTAGAAAATCTGGGTCTCAGGATAAGATTTTTTGCTAGTGAAAAATTCCTTCTGCTGGCCAGCCTTTCTAGGCAGAAAGCCATAGAAAATATGCGGTTGGGGAGCCAGTCCGCTGGCAATCAAGGCTGTTATTCCAGCACTAGGACCAGGAATTGGCACTACAGTAATTCCAGCTTCTAGCGCTGCCTGAACCAAATCATGTCCAGGATCAGAAATACTGGGCAGACCAGCATCCGAAACCTGAGCTATATCATTTCCACTTTGAAGCATGTCCAAGAGAACTGGAATTTTCTCCTTGGCATTGTGCTCATGAAAACTGATCTGCTTAGTCTCAATCCCAAAATGCTTGAGCAGAAGGCCAGTATTTCTCGTATCTTCAGCCGCAATCCTGTCAACCTCTTTCAAGGTATTGACCATGCGGAGGCTCATATCATCCAGATTGCCGATAGGAGTAGCGACCAGATAGAGTTTGCCGTAGGCAGTTTCGCCCTTAAAACTTTTTTGAACCTGCATCACTACTCCCTAAATAACAATTCATCGCAGAACATGCACTCTGCGTCATTCTCCCGGCGCTGACCGTAGAAATCTGTACATACATGAAAGCCGTCATAGTAAAGCTTACGCAGATTATCTCGGTTTTTCTTGGTCTTGGCCGGAGCTTCCTTCTCCACTTCTCCCAAGCGCTCCCTCAGCTTGTCATTTTCCAGATGCAGAGCAATATTTTCCTCTACCACACTCTTGAGATTTTTCTTGACAGCCTCCACCTCAGCAAGGGTCACTAAAAGCGTCTGTGAAAAATCATCCAAGGCGTCAAATAAGTCTTTTTTATCCATTTTATACTCCTGTGCTGCCTCTTTTTACTTTCCCTTCAAAGTCATATATTCTAAAGCGTTTTGAAAAGATACATTGGCCCGCCACATCTTCCGAGCCAGTAAAAGCTGCTCCAAGGCCTGTCGACCGCTTTCTGTTGCTATCTCTTTATAAAATAATACTTCCAAGAGCTTGAAGACCTGTTCCTGCTTCTCCTTATCATCAGCCAGCTTTGCCAGACGCGAAACCTGCAGAAATGCCTGACTGGAGCGAGTCTGAAAATCCTTGACAAAGCGCTCGCATTCGCTGACTAATTCAAAAAAGGTATTATTATGAGCCAAGCTAGCCGCTTCTGACTGAGTCTGACTATAAGCAGCTAGTAGCTCCGCTCGACTTTTAATCAAGCCATCCTGTTCCAAACTGTGCTGCAGAGCAGCTGTATTTTTCAAGAAATGATAAACCTGAGTCCGACTTCGAATCGTCGGCAGAATCAGCTGTTCATCAGCAGTCAGAAGAAAGATATAAATCTCACTCTGCGGTTCCTCAATGACTTTGAGCAAGGAATTGGCTGCATTGACGTGCATCCGATCCGCATCGCAGATAATGAAAACCTGCCGACTGCCTTCTAAGCCACTTTGAGAGAAGTTTCGGACCAGCTCCCGAACTCGGTCTGTTTTAATAATGTTATTAACCGGTCGCACCACAGTTACATCAGAAAAATCTTCTGCTGCAATCAAATGGCAAGTACGACAGGACTGACAAGGCCAGATGCCCTGCTTATTCTCACAAAAGAGACTCTGGGACAGGATTTGGGCCATTTCAAAACTGCCAAAAGCTCCGGTAAACAAGTAGGCATGACTAAGCCGCCCCTGTTCCAGAATATGCTGAAACTGCTCAAACAAGCTGGGCTGGCTTTGCTGTAAATCTTTTATCTTCATGACAGATTCCCAAATCGTTCCTGAATGATGGCCAAACTATCAGCCACTACCTTATCTAGTGGTTGACTGGCATCCACCTTGACGAAGCGCTCAGGCTCCTTGTCAAGAATCGCCAAATAGCCCTGCCGAACCCGCTCGTGCAGGTCTAAACCTTCCAGATCAAGCCGATTCACCTCTCGGCTCTCACTCTTAGCAATCCGCGCCAGCCCTTCTTCCACATCAATATCAAAATAGAGGGTCAAATCAGGCTTGAGTCCATCTGTCGCAAACTGATTGAGCCATTCAATATCTGCCACATCCAGACCCCGTCCGTAGCCCTGATAGGCCACTGAACTATCAATAAAACGATCCATCAAGACAAGCTTTCCTTGCGTTAAAGCTGGCAAAACCCGTTCAGCCAAGTGCTGACGGCGGCTAGCAATGTACAGCAAGAGCTCAGTTTTAGCATCCATAGCCGTATGACTAGGTTCCAAAATCACTTCGCGAATGGCCTCCGCAATCTGGACGCCGCCCGGCTCCCGCGTCGTAATAAGACCAGTGCCATAATTTTTCAAAAAAGGAAGCAAGGCTTCCAACACACTTGACTTTCCAGCCCCTTCTGGACCTTCTAGCGAAATCAAAATACCATTTTTCATCTTTACCTTGAATCTCTAACTTCTATTTTTTGATTTTTATAAGAAAATGCAGATGCGAATTGCTCTAAAGCTTGATATAAGCTACTTTTCAGAGTCCGTCCACATTACTGTGCAGGCTGATAAGAGCCGATTCCGTCAACTCGTTATTTTCATCCTACTCTTTTTTATCTATTGTTTATTTTACCAAAAAAAAAGCTAAAAGCCCATCATAAGAAAAGACTTTAAAAATTTTTTCAAAGTGTTTCACAAAGGCTAAATTTTTGGTAAAATATATTCAGAATAAATTTCTGGAAATAGATTTAGGAGGATGTTATGTTTAAATTAAAAAACGTACTGGCCATCATTTTTGGGGCTGGAATTTTTTCTTTTGGGATTCATTATTTGGTCATTCCTTTTCATTTATATGAAGGTGGCGCGACGGGTTTGACCTTGATTGCCTACTATCTGTTTAAAATCCCTGTCTCGACGACCAACCTGATTATTAACATTCCTCTCTTTATTATTGCTTGGAAGCTACTGGGCTCGCGAACCCTCTACCTCAGCATTCTGGGAACCTTCTCCGTGTCTGCTTGGCTCAAGATTTTTGAAATCCTACCTGCCTCCAAACACCTGCAAGACTATTTTCTCTCAGCTCTGGACGGGGATGTTTTACTGGCCTGTCTTGGAACAGGGATTGTTTTAGGGATTGGACTAGGCATCATCTTCAATGCTGGTGGAACGACGGGCGGTACTGACATTGTAGCCCGCATCTTTAATAAATACACGAGCATTTCCATGGGCAAACTCATGCTGACAGTTGACTTTGTAGTCATTACCTTGGTTCTCCTTGTTTTCAAAGACCTACGCATGGTGTCTTATACCCTAATGTTTGTCTTTATCACCTCGCGCGTCATTGACCTGATTGCAGAAGGAGGTTTTGCCGGCAAGGGATTCCTTATCGTTACCAGCAAACCGGCAGAACTTGCTGAAGCTATCAATAACAAGCTGGATCGTGGAGTGACCTTCCTCAAGGGCCAAGGCTTCTATAGCAAGCAGGATCTCCAGATTGTCTACTGTGTTGTTTCCCGTAACGAAATGCAGCAAATGAAGAAACTAATTAACCAAGTCGATCCATTTGCCTTTACAACTATTACCGAAGCCCATGAGATTTTGGGCGAAGGCTTCACTTTAGATGCCAACAAAC
The DNA here is from genome assembly GCF_020729765.1 of Streptococcus sanguinis. GTDB lineage: Bacteria > Bacillota > Bacilli > Lactobacillales > Streptococcaceae > Streptococcus > Streptococcus sanguinis_Q. The sequence continues at coordinate 12,811 of NZ_JAJEPD010000072.1, forward strand.
AACCTATTGTACGTTAAAAACCTCATCTAATGATGAGGCTTTTTTATCGCTTATAAAGCTTTTGCAGAAGTATGTGTAATCTCAGCTAGCTCAATCGCATGCTCTTCAAATTTTTTCTTGAGAAGAGCTGTATCTATATTACCAGCTAACTGTACTTCAATGACGACTTTGCCATCCTTGCGTGGGATATTGACGGTATTGGATATGTTGAGATTTTCTTCCACCAGAAGACGGATAATCTGCTCAAGAACCCCCACCTTATTCTCAGTGACAAAGCGCAGACGGACTCCCTCTTCACCGTAGCCAGAAACTTCTAAGAAGGCCTTGAAAATATCGCGATCTGTGATAACTCCGTAAAGCTGCTCATTGTCCACGACAGGCAGGATGCCAATCTTATTTTTCAGCATCAGATAGGTCGCATCTTCCAGACTGGCAAACTGAGAAATCGTGACCACATCACGAATCATAACATCACCAACTTTTGTTTTGTTGAGAAGATAGTTCATCTCATAAATGGACAGGCTCGTTGCCTTAGATGGACTAGCTTCTGCAATCGTTCCTTCTGTCACCAGTCCCACTAGTTGGTCATTCTCAATCACCGGCAGACGGTGGAGTTTCTGCTCACGCATCATATCTGCTGCATGAGCAATCGTAGTATTTGGGCTGATATAAACCACCTTACGCGTCATAAAATCTTTAACTGCCATAAAAGTCCCCTCTACTTCCTATCCATAATTTTTATACTTATTATACTTTATTTTGAAGCTGATTTCAAACGCTTCCAAGGTCTTTGCCTAAGTTTTCAAAATTTAGAAAAATCCCGCGATTGGAAAAATTGAAGATAGGCAATGGTCAACTATACTAGCTTAACATCCAAGAGAAGAAAAAAGGTACTGCAGACCTTTTCAAAATGTATCCCAGATATTTTGAAGAAAACTCGCTCTCGCGAATTCCCATCTGCAACCTGAAACAATCCTCTGGACATCTTGACGAAAACCTTGTTTTCTTTATCTGCAACTTAAAAAGGTCCAATGGACCTTTTTAAAATGTTAAGTTACTATCGTAACTTTCTATCAACAACCTAAAAATGTCTCCCAGACATTTTTAGCCACCTAGATATGCTTTGCGGACTTCGTCAGAAGCGAGGAGCTCTTGTCCAGTTCCGGACAGAACAATTTTACCTGTTTCAAGGACATAACCGCGGTCGGCAATAGAGAGAGCCTTATTTGCATTTTGCTCAATCAAAAGAACTGTTGTGCCTTGCCGCTGGATATCTTGGATAATATCGAAGATTTCCTGGATAAAGATTGGCGCCAAGCCCATAGAAGGCTCATCCAAGAGCAACAGCTTAGGCGTAGACATCAAAGCACGTCCCATAGCCAGCATCTGCTGCTCACCTCCTGAAAGGGTTGCAGCATCTTGGTTTTTACGCTCTTCCAAGCGTGGGAAACGAGAGAAGACCTTTTTGAGATTGGCTTGATTTTCTTCTCGATTTGTTTTGAGAAAGGCGCCCATTTCCAAATTCTCCAAAACGGTCAAACCCGGAAATACATGACGGCCTTCTGGTACTTGCGAAAGTCCAGCTGCTACGATTTTTTGAGCAGGAACTTTTTGAATTTCATTGCCGACAAATTCAATTTTACCAGCACTTGGACGAACCAAGCCTGAAATCGTGCGGAGAATGGTCGTTTTCCCAGCACCATTGGCACCAATCAGGGAAACAACTTCTCCTTCGTTTACTTCAAAGCTGACATCACGGACAGCCTGAATCATGCCATAATGGACAGAGAGATTCTCAACTTTAAGCATGGACATTAGGCTTCACCTCCTAGATAAGCTTCAATAACGCGTTTGTCATTCTTGATTTCATCAGGTGTTCCGTGCGCAATCAAGCGGCCGTACTCCAGCACATAGATGCGCTCAGTGACTTCCATTACTAGACTCATGTCATGCTCAATCAGCATGATGGTAATGTTAAATTCGTTTTTAATCCGTCGAATCAATGCAGTCAGCTCTGCTGTCTCCTGAGGGTTCATCCCTGCAGCAGGCTCATCCAAGAAAAGGATCTTTGGCTCCGTTGCCAAAGCCCGAACAATCTCCAAGCGGCGCTGCTGACCATAAGCTAAGTTCTTAGCCAAGGTTTCTGCTTCCTTGTCCAAGTCAAAAATTTTCAGCAACTCCAAAGCCTTAGCTTTGAGTTCTTCTTCGTTTTTATAGTAAGCTGGCAGGCGGAGGAAAGAAGCCAACACATGAGCCTTATGATGATTACCAAAGGCAATCAAAACATTATCCAAAACACTAAGGTCCTTAAAGAGCCGGATGTTTTGGAAGGTCCGCCCTAGACCTAAAGAAGCAATCTTGTAAGGTACCTTACCATTGAGCAAATGACCATCTAGTGTCACTGTTCCTTCACTAGGCTCATAAACACCAGTCAAGAGGTTAAAAAGGGTCGTTTTTCCTGCACCATTAGGGCCAATCAGACCAACCAGCTCGCCCTCGTTGAGTTCCAAGGTTACATCGCTGACAGCAGTCAAACCACCAAAGTTTTTAGTTAGATTTTTCACATCAAGAAGTGCCATTATTCTTTGACCTCCTTATTCTTTTTGAAGAGCTTAGACAGGCTGAGCTCCCAAGTTCCTAAAAGTCCGCCTGGACGGAAAATCATGACCAAGATCAGGGCCAAAGAATAGACAATCATCCGAATGCTGGATACATCCTGCAGCAACATATTGAGAACTCCCAATACTACTGCAGCCACAATGGTTCCAGTCATCGATCCTAGACCACCAAAAACGACAATAATCAAGATATTGATAGTGTTGGTAAAGGAATAGTCCTTAGGAACAACTGATCCAACAAAGCCAGCTTGAAGAGAACCAGCAATAGAAGCCGTGATAGCTCCCAAGACAAAGGCTGTCACTTTGATTCTAGTAGTATTAACACCAACAGACTCGGCAGCAATCTCATCCTCACGGACAGACAGAGTACTGCGGCCAATAGGACTGCGCAGGAAATTCAAGGTCAAAATAGTTGTGATAACAACAAAGACATAGACCATCTGCCAAGAAGTAAAGGGCGGAATGGATAGGATACCAGCTGCGCCATTAGTCAAAGTACCGCCATTAATAATCAGAATACGGATAATCTCTGAGACACCAAGAGTTGCAATCGCGAGATAGTCCCCTTTAAGTCGCAGGGTCGGCAAACCAACTACTAAAGCCACAATACCAGCAATGATAGCTCCAGCCAGCATAGCAATGAAGAAAGCTCCATATGTTGGCGATTTAGAGCCAATAATCGCTACAGCGTAGGCACCGATAGCCATAAAGCCAGCATGGCCAAGAGAGAATTGGCCTGAGAATCCGACGATGAGATTAAGCCCCACAGCCAGAATAATATTAATCCCAATCTGCTCTAAGATTTGAATGTAAAAAGCATTGAGAACACCGGCACTAACCAATACTGTCATCAGCAGGTAGCCGATTAAGACAAGGCCAAGCCAAAAAATATTTATCTTTAAATTCTTTTTCATACCTTACACCTTCTCTTTCACATTTTTACCGAGGATACCAGCTGGACGAATCAGAAGAATGACAATCAAAATCGCATAGACAATGGCATCACGGAAATCAGATAGTCCAAGCGCTGTCGCAAAAGTTTCCAAAAGACCGATAACAAAGCCACCAAGCGCAGCACCAGGAATAATTCCAATACCACCTAGAACGGCCGCTACAAAGGACTTAATACCTGGAGTCATCCCCATCAAAGGCTCTAATGAATTATAGTAAAGGGCAATTAGAACACCAGCAGCTCCTGCAAGAGCTGACCCCAAAGCAAAGGTGAAGCTGATCGTGCGATTGACATTGATTCCCATCAGCTGAGCAGCATCACTGTCTACGGATACGGCCCGCATAGCCTTACCCATCTTTGTCTTCTGCACGATGAACTGCAGAGCCACCATGAGGAAAATCGAAATTCCCAAAATCAGCAACTGAATATTTGAGATAGAAATCGGTCCTAAGTTAAAGCGTACTGTTTTAATAACCTGCGGGAAGGAACGGGTATTGGCACCGACAAAGAAAATCATGCCATACTCAAGAAGAAAAGAGACCCCAATGGCTGTAATCAAAGCCGCAATCCGAGTCGAATTTCGTAGAGGACGATAGGCTAAAAACTCAATAACCACACCGAGAATCGCTGTCCCAATCATCGCTAAAATAAGAGAAAGGAAGAAATTAAACTTCAGGATATTAATCAAGTAATAACCCATAAAGGCACCAATCATATAGATATCGCCATGGGCAAAGTTAATCAGCTTAATAATCCCATAAACCATGGTATAACCCAAAGCCAGAAGCGCATAAACACTACCCAGGATTAGACCGTTGACTAATTGTTGGAGCATTAGACACCACTCTTTCTATAATAAAATAAGGAATGGGAGAAAAATCAGCAGACTAGGTCGTGATTTTATCATCCCACTCCCAAAATACGAATAATAGTTGATTGAGAAACGAAGAAGAATAGATTATAAAACGATACTCTCTCAAATCCGCAGATTCAGAAAGAAAGAAATCATCTACTAACTTGCTCAAGCAACTAAAAATAGAAAACAAGTCAAAGACTGGGATAGCCCCAGCCTCGTAATTCTTATTCCGCTTTAACTGTTTCTACAGTATCTACTTGACCGTCTTTCAAGCCAATCATCAAAGCTGTTTTCACTGGATTGTGATCTTTATCAATAGTGATTGAACCGGTCACTCCATCGAAATCTTTAAGCTTAGCCAAGTTGTCTTTGATATCTACAGAAGTTTTAGCACCTTTGGCTGCTTCTGCTGCCATATAAACAGAGTCATATGCCAGAGCTGCAAACATAGATGGCTCTTCTTTGTACTTAGCTTTATATGCTTCAATAAACTTCTTAGCTTTTTCTGACATTTCACCAGAAGTTGTAAAGCCAGATACATAGTAAACATTTGTAGCTGCAGCTGGAGTTGCTTGCTCAACGAACTTAGCATCACCAAAGCCATCAGGACCAACGATTGTTTGGTCAATACCCAAACCACGCGCTTGATTGACAATTTTACCAGCTTCAGTATAGTAACCTGGAACAACCAGAGCGTCAAATTCTTTACCCTTAATCTTTGTCAAAGCAGCTTGGAAGTCAGTATCCTTGGATTGGAAGGTTTCTGTTGCTACAATCTCACCTTTGAATTCCTTCTTGAAAGCATCCGCCATTCCTTTAGCGTAGTCACTAGATTGGTCGTAGTAAAGAACGACTTTCTTAGCTTTCAAGTTGTCAGTGACATACTTAGAAATGATTTTACCTTGGTAGCTATCAATAAAGGTAGCACGGAAAAGATAATCTTGCTTGTTGGTCAGGTCATCCTGTGTCGCACTTGGTGTAATGATTGGTACACCTGCTTTAGCAGCATTTGCAGTAGCTGAAGCTGTAGCTCCAGAAGTCGCAGGGCCAATGATTGCATTTACCTTGCTTTGGGTAACCAAGCTAGTAGTAATAGTAGATGCTTCAGCTGTTTCTGATTTGTTATCCTTATCAGTAACTTCAATCTTCTTGCCATCTACGCCGCCAGCAGCGTTGATTTCATCAACTGCCAACTGAGCACCATGTTGTTCAGCTGTACCGTAGGCTGCTACTTCACCTGATTCTTCAAAGTTAAAACCAAATTTAATCGTATCGCCAATTTCTGTACCAGTTGCTGTTGAGTTGTTGTTAGATACTTCTCCACAAGCTGCGAGAAGAGCCGCACTAGCAAAAGCTACTAGGGATAGTGCAAATTTTTTCTTCATTAGGAAATCTCCTTAAGTGATTTGATTGATGATATAGTAAGAATATATCGAATTATCTGACAATTGTCAACCCTTTATAGAAATTTTATCAAATGATAACGTTTTCTTGCTCTCTATACAGGCTTCCAACAAAGTTTTGATCTAGTTCTTTTATGTGAGAAATCCGAACTTGCTTAACATAGCGCTCCTTGGGCAGATTCTCCTGTAAGTTCTGGGCTTCCTCTTGCTTGACATAGAGATGCAGATAGCGATGCTTCTTAGAATGATAAATAATATCACCGAAGTTAGCCAGCTTTTTGGCATCTCGATTATAGTAAAGATAGACAATCAAGCCCACTCTTTCTTCTCTCTCTATCATAAAACTCCTTTCCGGTCCATGTAGTTCTTAGAAGATTATAGCAAAGATAGGGCAAAAAAACTAGCCCTGAAAAGCTTTATGATTAGCTTAAAACACTTAGTGTTGACAGACTAACAAATTTAAAACAGCAAAAAAGGAGCCACTTTTGGCTCCTCCTATGTTAGTTCAGATTGCTATTTTCCATGATTTCGTCAATAAAGCCGTATTCCAAGGTTTCTTGAGCGCTCATCCAGTAGTCGCGTTCTGCATCCTTGTGGATTTGCTCAATGGATTTGCCAGAGTTCTCAGCCAAGATTTTTTCCAAGGTATTCCGAGTTCTAAGCAAGTGCTCAGCTACAATGGCCATATCTGTTTGCTGGGTACCACTTCCAGCTCCTCCCATTGGTTGGTGAATCAGATATTCTGCATTTGGAAGCATGAAGCGTTTTCCTTTGGCACCACTGGAAGCAATGATCGTTCCCATGCTGGCAGCTACACCCATAACAATAGTCTGAACATCAGACTTGATGAAGTTCATAGTGTCCACAATAGCCAGACCTGCTGAAACAGAGCCTCCAGGTGTATTTACATAGAGGTAAATATCTTTAGTATTGTCCTGAGCATCCAAGAAAAGGAGCTGGGCAATGACTGAATTAGCCATATTATCCTCTACTGGACCAGTCAGCATGATAATCCGATCTTTTAATAGCCGAGAATAAATATCATAGGAGCGCTCCCCTCGGCTGGTTTGTTCAATAACTACAGGAATCATAGTTTTCTCTCTTTCTCTTTTTAAAATTTTCTATCAAACTAGGGAATAGAATTTCAAATTACGGAACTATTATATCCTTTTGGTCAAAAAAGGTCAAATAGAAACTTTTACTTAGTTCCAAAAAGACGATCTCCTGCATCTCCCAGTCCTGGTACGATATATCCATGGTCATTGAGATGGTCATCCAGGGCAGCTGTGAAAATATCAACATCTGGATGAGCTTCCTGCAAGGCTTTTACTCCTTCAGGCGCTGAAACCAAACATACAAATGTAATGTGGCTAGCACCACGTTTCTTGAGAGAATCCACCGCCAAGATCGCAGAACCACCAGTAGCCAGCATTGGATCTACAACAAAAATCTGACGTTGGTCAATATCTTCTGGCAGCTTGACCAGATATTCAACCGGCTTCAAGGTTTCCTCATCACGGTACATTCCGATATGCCCAACTTTAGCTGCTGGAACCAAGCTCAGAAGTCCATCCACCATGCCAATACCAGCCCGCAAGATTGGAACAATAGCCAATTTTTTACCTGCAATCTGCTTTTGAATGGTTTTCGTAATCGGTGTTTCAATTTCTACATCTTCAAGTGGTAAATCGCGCAAGACCTCATATCCCATGAGCATTGCGATTTCATCAACTAATTCACGAAATGCCTTGGTAGAGGTATCTGTACGACGCAAGATAGATAATTTATGTTGAATAAGCGGATGAGCGATAACTTCAAGTTTTCCCATGATTGGATTTCCTTCTTTCAATTTATTCTTCTTATTATATCAAAAAAAGAGTGAAAAGGCTTGCCATAAGCAAGCCTTTTCAAAGATTTTCTTCACCTTACAGCCATTCTCTATAGCGCTTGATATAAAGGTGTTTAACAAGGGTTACACTAACCATATAAAGCGCAATAATCAAGAAAAGGAAAAGGAAATAAGTGCCGTTCAGCGGAGCCGTCTTCAGAACTGACGCAAAGAGGCTGTATGGCAAGGAAGTAACAAAGAGAGCTGCTGCCATGGTCGTCACAATAACGGATAAAGCAGGACGGCTCTGCACAAATGGCAGCTTAGGTGAGCGCAGCATGTAGATGACCATGGTCTGGGTCCACATAGACTCAATGAACCAGCCTGTTTGAAAAAGAGTGATAAAGGTCTCTGCCTGTCCACTACCTGCTTGATAGCTACCTCCTGTTATCATAGGCACGATAATAAAGTAGAGCAACAAATAGGTCAAAACATCAAAAATGGATGAGATAGGCCCAATCCAAGCCATAAAGCGGGTAATAGAGTTAGCAGACCAAATCCGTGGTTTCTTGAGAAATTCACTGTCTACGTTATCAAAGGGCAGAGCGATACAGGACAAGTCATAAACCAGATTGAGGACAATCAGATGAACTGGTGCCATAGGAAGAAATGGCAAAAAGATACTGGCAAAGAGGAGAGAAAAGATATTCCCAAAATTGGAACTGACCGTCATCTTAATGTACTTGGTCATGTTGGCATAGACCTTGCGCCCTTCTACCAGCCCTTTCTCCAGAACCATAAGGTCCTTGTCCAGCAGAACGACATCTGCTGTTTCCTTGGCAATATCGACAGCTGTATCAACAGAAATACCCACATCTGCTACCTTCATAGAAGGTGCATCATTGATACCATCACCCATGTAGCCAACCTTGTGACCATTGGCCTTGAGTTGGAGAATGATCCGAGCTTTTTGGTCAGGTGAGAGCTTGGCAAAAACCGTTGTATGCTCTACTGCTTGGCTCAATTCCTCATCTGATAAAGCATCTACCTCTACGCCTAGTAAGATATTATCTACATCTAACCCAACCTTTTCACAAACTGCCTGGGTCACCTTATCATTATCACCGGTCAAAATCTTAGTAGCAACTCCGTACTCAGCCAAGGTTTCAATAGCTGGAGCCGCAGATGACTTAGGAGGATCTAGGAAAGCCAGATAGCCCGTCAAAATCATGTCGGACTCATCCTTCACTTCATAGTTGTAATCTTCTTCTAAGTCTGACTTGTAGCTAACACCAAGCACGCGCAGACCTTGCTCATTGAGTTGGGACACTTCCGCAAGGATTTCCTGACGAATCTCCTCAGTCAGTACTGTAATGCGATTCTTGTATTCTACATGGCTAGAGATAGCCAGCATTTCCTCCAAGGCCCCCTTGGTCACCATGCTGATAACATCCTCATCATCCTTGACGATAACGCTCATACGACGACGCTCGAAATCAAAGGGCAGTTCATCAATTTTCTTAAAGGTTTGGTCTAGATTACGGACAATCTCATGCTTTTCTGCTTCTTTCTCCGTCCGATTGATAATAGCCCGATCCATGAGATTTTTGAGACCAGTTTGATAGTAGGAATTGAGAAAAGCACGACGGAGCACTGCTAAGTCCAAATCTCCATGAATATCCAGCGGGTATTCTAACACAATCTCGTCTTGGGTCAGTGTGCCCGTCTTATCCGTACAAAGGATATCAATAGCTCCTAGGTCTTGGATGGCATTCAGCTTCTTAATCACGACCTTTTCCTGAGCCATGATAATAGAACCTTTAGCCAGGCTCGCTGTGATAATCATAGGCAGCATTTCTGGAGTCAGGCCGACCCCAACGCTGAGGGCAAAGACACCTGCTTCCAGCCAGTCGCCGTCTGTCAGACCGTTTATGAAGAACACGACTGGAACCATGACGAGCATCAGACGAATCAAGAGCCAGGAAATGCTATTCATCTCGCGCTCAAAAGAGGTCGGCTCGTCGTAAGTATTCAGCGTCTGCTCAATAGCTCCCATCATGGTCTCGTCGCCAACCACCAGCACCAGAGCTGTGGCTCTTCCGGAAATAACGTTGGTTCCCATAAAGGCCAGCGACTCTGTTTCTAAAAGGCTATCGAGATTTTGTTCATCTGACTTGATCAAACAGACCTTTTCTACTGCATCGCTTTCCCCTGTCAGACCAGACTGCTGAACAAAGAAATCACGCGAATCCAGCAGCAGTACATCTGCAGGAATCATGTCTCCAGCACTAAGTTTGATGATGTCTCCTACAACAAGCTCATCAATCGGCAGTTCCTGCTCTGCTCCTTCACGGATAACCGTAGCCGTGTTGACAATCAGCCGAGACAAATTACTAGCAGCGCGGTCGCTCCGCAATTCCTGAACAAAACGAATGCCTCCAGAAATCAGCACCAGAACAACAATGATGATGGAAGTCGTCGGATCTTCCTCACCAGGCTTAGCCAGCCAAACATTGGTCACTAAGGACACGAGGGCAATCACCAATAAGATGACTGTAAAGGGGTTAATGATAGACTCGTAAATTTTCTTTAGAATAGAGTCTTCCTGACCCTTTGTGATGATATTTTCACCATAGAGGTCACGATTTTCTTCGACCTGCTCTTCTGTCAGGCCGCGAAAAGAACTCTTGTAAAAAGCCAGAGTTTCTTTTACAGGAAGCTGCAGAGCAGCAACTAATCTTTCTTTTACTGTTTTCATTGGTTTCTCCTTGATGTATGATTGATAATTTTCATACACAGGGACCAATCACTTTATAAGGACAGAACGACACAAATCAGCGATTGGCTGTGTATGTGCGGTTCCGGATAATCGTCAATTTGCATCGCGTGTCTCCTTTCTTAATTTATAAAAACAATTAAAAGTCCCAAGATGCCTGCAAGACGTCAAAAGTGGCATTCATCTTCTGTGTCCAATCTTGCAATTCTGGAAAATTTTCTTTTAAAGAAAATCCAATAACTTCTTCACGTAAATTCCACCAATCTACAAKAGCAACTACTTGGATTGTTGCAATATTTAAAGAGAGCCCCTGCTCAGTAGCCAGTTTCTCTAACAAAGACAAACTCCGTATATTTCTCTCTTCAATTTGCTGATGTCTGTCTTTCCACCAATGTTCTTTTTCATGGAAAAATTTTTCCGCAACAATCGGCATTGTATTTTCCAAAATTCCTTCAGCAATGGACAGTATATTTAAAACATGCCATTTATCCATTCCA
>NZ_JAJEPD010000073.1:0-2894 GCF_020729765.1 Streptococcus sanguinis
CCATTAACTCATTAAATTTATTCATAACAGTTTCTGGGTTCCAACAACAGTAAGCAAGCAAAAAACCTACCACGATAATCCCAATAATTTTTCCGGTTGAGCGAGAGCTCAAATAAATGAACACCGCTACTCCAATGGCTCCTCCAATACAAAGCCATGCCAAAAAATTATCCAAAATGATTTTCACAAATTCTTTCATTGACTTTTTATTCTCCTCACTTTATTTGTTTTCGGTATTTTTCAGCAAATCCTAGATTGGAAATCCTCTTGATTAAAATCAACCAAAAAATGGAACCTTGTATCAAGATAAAAGTTAGGAGAAATAAAGAGAAGGAAATAGAAATGAAGGCTTTAGTAGTAAGAATGCACTTTTTAAGCAGGAAAAAATTCATCCAAAATACTAAAACAGCTACCAATTCCCCGCTAGCTAGATTAATCAGCCTTTTCTTCAGAAGTTCTTTTGATTTCATCTTACACCACCATGAAAAAATTCTAACACTTTAAAAAAGAAGGTTTAAAGAGCCTGTTTGTCCGAGTTCCTATGTTTCAACTTCATTACCTTTTAGACTCATCACAGTAAACTACAAACCCCTTTGGTAAGATGACAAGTTGTTGGTCATCAGTTTGGCAATGACTCACTAAATCAGCTGAATCTCTGTTTAAAAGATAATTCTCATTAGACTGATTAAAAACAGCTCGGATTACTTGATGATTATGTTCCCACTCTAAAGCCAGCACATCAGGAGCGATTTCTTCTATACTATATCTCCCATGCTGAATGATATCCGCAACATCTTTGCGAAGCTGAATCAAGTTCTTCATAAAATTGAGCATATCATTGTTATTGGAAACCCGGTCCCAAGGCATGACCCGTCTACAATCCGGGTCCATATCTCCGCCCAATTCTAGCTCGGTTCCATAATAGATACAGGGTGTCCCTCTTTGCAAAAAGAGAAAGGCGAGTGCGGATTTGACAAGCTGGATATCACCTTGAACTGTCGCCGAAATGCGCTCTGTATCATGCGAATCCAAGAGATTAAACATAACCTCAGAAATCTGCTGCTTGTAATACATAGACTGGCAGTTAATCTCAGCTATGAATTGACTAGTCTTCTTGCTCCTGATCAAAAAGTAGTCCTTGATACTATCGGATAGAGGATAGTTCATGACAGCATGAAACTCATCTCCATTTAACCAAGGCTGAGAGGTATGCCAAACCTCTCCAAGAATATAAAGGTCAGACTTTTTGGCCAAAACAGCCTTCCGAAAATCTCGCCAAAATTGATGATCAACCTCATTAGCCACGTCCAATCTCCAAGCATCAATATCAAAATGTTCAATCCAATAGGTCGCAACGCTTAAGAGATAGTCTTTCACCTCAGGATTTGCCGTATTTAACTTAGGCATATAGCTGGCAAAGGCAAAGGTATGATAAGGCAGTTCTTTGGGATTCACGAACTTATCATTCATCACTGGGAAATCTTGAACGTGGAACCAATCTTTGTAAGGTGACTTTTCACCATGCTTGAGAACATCCTGCCATTGAGCGGATTGATCGCCCATATGATTGAAAACCGCATCCAACATGACCTTCATGCCACGCAGATGAGCTTGCTCCACCAGTTGACGGAAAGTCTCCTTGTCCCCAAAGTGTCGATCAATTTCAAAGTAATCCGTCGTATTGTACTTGTGATTGCTTGGAGATTCAAAGATGGGACAGAGATAGAGCCCTGTAATCCCTAGGTCTTGCAAATAATCCAGATGGTCAATAATCCCCTGTAAATCCCCACCAAAGAAATCACTACTTTTAGGTCTGATAGACGAATCCCAATCTAGAGCTCCTTCTGGCGAAAGTTCAGCATTTCCATTGGCAAAACGTTCTGGGAAAATCTGATACCAGACCGTTTTTGAAACCCAGTCAGGAACCTGGCAGCCATCGATTTCGTGAATATAAGGGAGTTTAAAACCATTGCCCTCTAAAGCAAGGTTTTCTGGACTATTGTCAGCGAAACCTTTATCTCCATACAAGATGCTTTGACCTTCTTTATCCTTAAGCTCAAAAAGATACTGGAGCCTAGCAAAGCGCACAGAGACAGCCACTTGCCAATAATCAAATAAGGCATCAGAGGTCACCTTGACCATCTCTTTCACGTCTTCATAAGAATCTTCAATAAAGATAAAGGGATCCCCATAGTGCAAAACGATTTTCTCTATATCCTCTTTCTTAGTCCTAATTTTGATATGTACTTGACCTTCTTTATAAAGATAGGCATACTCCGACTCCGGTCTGTGATAAATGGCTGTTAATTCCATACTTTTCATCTCCTAGATTTCACTGTTTAAACTCATCGCAACTTTATGCAAACGATTCCATAGCCTAGCCCTAGTATACTATTTTAAAAAAATGATTGCAAGCCATTGTTCAATTTTGGGAATAAAAGGTATAGTGGGAAATATTAAAAAGCCTTGAGGACAAGGCCTTTTAGCTATTCAAGTTTTTAGAAAGATTCCTTACTTTTCTAAATCAAGTCATCTAACTCACTTTTGCTGAATCTAACAACCAGATAAGTCTTAAGATTATTGTTGTTTAATAAATTCAATTCTAGTGTTACTTATTTCTATCAAAGTCAAACCCTACCTGCCAAAATCCCATATCAAGTATTTTCATCTGCGGCTTGTAGAATTCTATGAAAAATATAGTGAACAGCTAGAATCTGTTAGAGAAAAAATGAAGGTGGCTGATATGCTCTATCCGCAGATGAAAATACTTGATATGGGAATAAAAGGTATAGTGGGAAATATTAAAAAGCCTTGAGGACAAGGCCTTTTAGCTATTCAAGTTTTTAGAAAGATTCCTTACTTTTCTAAATCAAGTCATCTAACTCACTTTTGCT
>NZ_JAJEPD010000074.1:0-844 GCF_020729765.1 Streptococcus sanguinis
TGGGAACATATCCTCTTGGTAGTGCTCCCAGTGGCCAGAAGTCTTATAGAGTTCCACCGAAGCCAAAGGCGGAGTGTAGACGTGTTGGTAGCCTGAAGCCAACTCTTTATCAACGATGTAGCGCTCCAACTCGCGACGGACCGTCGCACCATTTGGCAGCCAGAATGGCAAGCCTTGACCCACTTCTTGTGAAATCATGAAGAGATCCAGCTCTTTACCTAACTTACGGTGGTCGCGTTCTTTAGCCTCTTTTATATAGTCTAAATGAATATCATATTCCTGTAAATTTTTATGTAAACTTTGTAAACCTGCCGAAGAATTTGCTTGTRAAATTATTGTATAGCCAGATTTTTTATAACGATTAATCTCTTCCTTGAGCAAGGGAAACTGACTGAAAAATTCTTGCATTGGGTACTGATTGAATTGATACAAAGCATCAAATTTCAGATTTCCCAAACCTTTTTGTAAGCTTGAAAAGAAGGTTGCTGGTTTATATTGACGATAATCTTGGTACTTATCTGCAAAATATTTCTGACTTGATAAAGCTTTACAATTTTGTAAATCATCTGTCAACAAACTAGCTGTTTCCAGTTCAAATTGAGCATGTCGATCCACAATTTTTTGAAAATCATCAAAAAACACAGGACTATGAACAGGCAAATAGTCTAAAATAGTCCATTCTTTCTGATAAAAATAAGAAAGGAATTTACGAATATCTGCATGATGGAACCCCTCTTTGGCACTTATTAGTASCTCTTCTAAGTAAGATTTCAAAGCAGGATCAACAGCTTTTTCTAAAATAGCTTCTGATATCCTGCTTTCTGAGAAAGATTATGCTCGAGGA
>NZ_JAJEPD010000075.1:0-837 GCF_020729765.1 Streptococcus sanguinis
CTTCGTAAAAACCTAGCTCAATCAAACAAAATCATTTCAGAAGGAGAAAAGCAACGAATTGATTTAGCTAGGTTTTTAGTCAAAACATATTCAGTTTATATATTTGACGAACCTACAAGTAACCTTGATCCAATAAAAGCAAAAGAAATAATGGACTACATTCTATCCATTAAAGATGCAATTGTTATTGTCATTACTCATGATCAAAATCCAGAAATATTGGAAGAGTTTGATCACGTTATTACCTTATAGATAAATGGCCTAGTCTACTAAATGAATGATGTGTTTCTCAAAGTATTGTTTGTAATTTTTRTAGATTGTTTTATTGAATAATTCAAAAATTTTTAAAGCATCTTCTATTTTTAAAATTGATTTTTGATTACGATGAAATTTAAGTTCAAAAAATCCTTCTAAATACAAAAGAATAGTTTGTTCAAAAAAATCTGTGGAATTAGATAATATATTCTTAGTAGCTTGTTTTAAAAATAAAGCTTCCTCATATAAGCTGTTTTCAATCATAATAAGAAGTGAATTAAGAAGTAATTGAACGAGAGCTTGTTTATTTCTAGGTATAGAACTATACAACTTTCCTTTTTTAAGCGCCTCTTTGGCATATCTAAATAATAAATTTGGTAATATTGCTCGACAACAATTTCCAAGAATAAGAATTTCGTAATATCCCCAGTTTTCAACAGAAAATAAATAATTAGTAAGATAAGAGGTGTCTTGATTACTCAATTGATGAGTATTATCAATTCCATAGATAATACTTTCAATGAAAATAGCGTTTAACTTATGATAATGAGATTTGGTTTCTCTAAACAGTTCCATCTCTTT
>NZ_JAJEPD010000076.1:0-17162 GCF_020729765.1 Streptococcus sanguinis
TGAATTTCTGTCAACGCTTCTAATAAACCTGCTTTTTTAACAAAATCTTCTACAGCTGGTTCTCTTCCAGATTGGTAAACAAACTGAATCCTCAAATAGGAAATTTTTTCTCTTAATTCCTCAATATCATTTTTGGTTTTACTTTCGTCAAAAAGATTGCTGGTCAAGGCTGCTAAATTACGAATTTGTGTACTGGTTAATTTGAATTTTATCTTACCGTTATTTAGTTGTTTTTTATCGGAATCTAAAGTATGAATAACCAGGTCAGCTTTATCAACATAATCATCCGTCAAAATAGGCGGGTCCAGCTTGAAAAATTTTTGTTTATTACTTTGACTACTATAACTACCTTTACTACGATTGTTTTGAAATTGATTTCTGCCGTTAGTTCGGTTGTTTCTATTTTTTTCGTACGGTGCCATCATTTTATGCCTTTCTAATTTCATATAGATAGTAGATGAGAGCGAACTCTGCTTCTCTCTGTGTTTTACTGCTGCTCTTGTACCAATTCCAAAAAGCATTTTTAAATTCTCTGAAGTGCTCCTTCCCCTCTTTGCCAGCTTCATCTTCCATTCGCGCCAATAGATAAGCCAAGCGGGCAACATTCATCCTTCTATCATCTTCCGGCCCATATCCCTTATACATCGTTTTATCATTAAGTTGCAAAAGTTCGACCAAGCGATAGAGAAAATTGATACCCCGCTCCTTCTGCCCAGAGAAATATCTCCGAATATCTTTTAATTTTCCTTTGTAAATCTCATCAATAAAGTCATCAAACGAGAAAGTGTACCGTTCATTGAAAAGAGAAATGCTATCTTTGCCATTGGACTTGGCGGCCTCTTCAAGTTGTCCAGCATCCAAAGCCATCAGATGAATCGGAGTTTTGTCTGGATAAAGCCCAACACCTGCAGATATGGTCAGCTTCCCATTTGTAAAAGCAATAAATTTCTGCCTAATATCAACCGCAAAATCTATAACATCCTGCCAGCTGCCAATCGCAAACACATCGTCACCACCTGCATAGATAATCGTTAAATTCTTACCTTCTGCAAAATGATTAATATGAAACTTAAAGAAAAGACTCATCTGCTGAGAAAATACAGCAGAGCGAGCAAGAGTATTATAACTTCCAGCTACTTGTTCAGAAAATCCAGCCATAAAGGCCGCACCTAGATTGTCTACATCCAAACGCAAAACTGCCAGCCGCTTAATTCCCCTAGTCTCACCCTCATTTCCTTCGATTTCTTTTTGAGACAGACCTGCATAGTCTTCAATATTTGCTGCCTGACGATCTCCGATATAGACATGAATAGCAGCATTGTTCGTAGAAAATTTATTTTTCACATATAAACGACCTGAAGTGGGAATATCATCTCCATCCACAGCCAGCAATACAGCTCCAGGGCCAATCGGCAGTCCTTCTTCTCCCTCTACAATTTGAAAATAATAATAATCTTCCCTTTCAGGATTTTCAGTGTCGTTAAAAGTATGAATTTTAGCAGCAAATCCTCTAAGCTCACGACAAATAGGACAAAGATTTTGTACATCCTCGCCACCTATCCGCAGCTCCTTAATATCCCCAACTGCATGGCAAATTTCACACTCTCGTTCAGACTGTTTACCACCCTTATTAAGCTCTCGCAGGGTAGTTGCATCGTAGCGAGAGATTTTCTTTTCAGAAATCATCCGACTAGTTTCTTGGTAGATCTCGCGATAGTGTTGTAGATAACTAGCAACCGAACCATAACGGTATTTCATAATCTGCTCTGCGGCAAATGGTGCCCAACCAAAAGCAACATAGAGACCCGTCTGAAAATGCTTCAGGAGGAAACTGTTAAATTCCATTTCAAACTGCTCCAAAACTGCCACTGTAACTTCTGTATTGGGTAGAACGAAATAGGCATGGCCACCGCCAACATAAAGGACATTAGCGCGTGATAGCGCCAACTTCTCCAAGAGACTATCCACAATATTCTCACTCATAAATTCCAGATAAAGACTGCGAGCCTTGAGTTGCTTAGCAGCCCCTTTGCTGGCGATATTGTAGATAAAATCCTGGATACCAGAAAGATCAAAACTAGCTAGCAAGAAAGCTGATTCTCTATAAAATTTGGATTCATCATCCAGCAGAGAATCTTGACCTTGATTTTCCAGATAATCGAAAATCGCAGTAGCAAAAGCAACTGTTAATCGACTATGCTCTGCCAAAGAGAGATCTCCCAGCTCCTTGTCTCCAGGAAGTAGAGGTACTTTCGAAAACAAAGTCCTCCAAAGATTGAAAAAGGAAGGCAAGCTTTCTTCCTCTAAGGAAAGTTGTTGCAGTTTTTCATTCAAAACATTCAGTAGTTCTTCATAGCAGTCCTGACTAATATCAACAGCTTCGTGGCCGGCAATATTGAGCTCAATCTCATCTGTTAAGACTTCAAACTTCTGATAACGAGACTCCTCTTTCTTTTTGAAGGCGTTAAAGATATCAGCCAGCGGTTTGAAAAGCTGCTCTTTTGAAACTTCGTTTTCATCTAATGAGCCACTGGCAATATTATTTGCCAAAGCGATAATTTTTTCTGCTCTGCAATTACCACCAAAATCCAGCTGGGGTAGTTGTTTTTTTAACCATGCTTTTCCTAGGTCTATATCATCAGACTGACCGTGCGAGCGACTAACAACTCGGCCAAGATTGTAAAACAAGGCCTGGTAAATCAAATCAAGTTTTTCTTTCTTCAATTCTCATTCCTCCCATTCCTAAGCTGCATTTAGCTCCGACTCCAGAATATTCCCCGAATCTCAGAAGCATCTGGGCATAGGCCTTTAAGGTAGATGCTCCCTGAATCCGAATAGTTACCCTGCCCTCAAAGGCGGGGTATTTTCGTCCATGAATCGGGAAATAATGACTCTTCAGACGATAACTGCTGATTTGGCTATGCTCTGCTAAAAACTCCAGCGTTTCCTCCTCTATCTCTGCTTTGCCTTCTACCAGCCGGCTGTACTTCTGCATGAGGCTCTGAAAGATTAGACGTGTATCTGGAAAAAGGACAAACTGTCCCTGACGTTTAAAGGTCGTCGGAGTATAGAAGTTCAGGCTTATCAAGTGCGAAGCCTCATCTCCCTGAAAAACCTCCAGCAAGGACTGGGACGAAAGGGACTGGATCTCGATATTCTTCACCAGAATCTCCTCAGAATAAGTCTCTAATTTTATCATTTCAAGACTCAATAACTGGGGCAATATCTGCTGCTCCGCTTCTTCCGAAAGTAAGTTTACCGTCCAAATAGACTCCTCCCGCTCCGAACGAAGATTCATCGAGTAGGGATTGGTCTCTTGCTGATGGAGGAAGGAGGCAAAGTCATCCGAAAGCTTCTCCATGAGAAAGCCCTGCAGTTTACAGACTAAGTCATCATCCTTCAAAGATACCTTTGAAAGATGCAATCGTATTTTCTTCACATTTCCATTCCTTTCTATAATAAGAAAAAGCGCCTAAAAACGGTGAAAGTATTTTTCACCGAATCTAGGGCGCCCTTTTTTTAGTTATTATCAGTACTGTTTTTACGATTGTTATTATATCAAATCTTGAAAGCGATGTCAAGATTTTTCTTATTTTAAATATCTAATCCTATTTTAAAAATTGCATCATAATTCCCCCAGTTTGCAGTCCCCTCTCGAGGTGACTGGGGTTTCTGACATAATCAGGATGGTGTTTATAGTTATGCAGAAAAAGGGTTTCCGTCCCCTCTCGAGGTGATTGGGGGTTCTAAATGTTTTGAAGATGTTTCTATGAATCCATCTAGTATATTTCTGTCCTCTTTAGAGGTGAATTGGGGTTGTTACAAACCTATTTACATATAAGTTTCTAGGTAGTAAGTAGTTTCCGTCCCCTCGCGGGGTGAATGGAGGTTGTTACAGAATCCCGTTTATTGAAAGGTTGAAAGAAATTTCGGCTTCCGTTCCCTCTCGAGGTGACTGGGGTGTCTTACCATGGCATTAACAGATACAAAAATCCTGGGAGCTGAGTTTTCGTACCCTCTCAAGGTGACCAGGGGTTATTACGTTCCTAAAATAGCCTTTAAGTATAAGTTGAGCAAGGTCCCCGTCCCCTCGCGAGGTGATTGGGGGTTCTAACCTGATAGGAATTATGACTATTACTACGTTAGGGTTTAGTTTCCGTACCCTCCCGAGGTGGATGGGGGGTCTTACCAGATGAGTGGTGAGAATGACAATCCTCGAAATCTATTGTTTCCGCCCCCTTCCGAGGTAACTGGGGGTTATTACTGACACGGAAATAGCGAACAAACTTGGTATATCTACGTTTCCGTCCCCTCTCGAGGTGACTGGGGGTTCTTACATGATTTAATGAAGTGTTATAAATCTCAGATAAACGGTTTCCGTACCCTCCCGAGGTGACTGGGTTTTCTTACAGAATTAGTAAATATCCAGAATACAATACATTTTGAGTTTCCGTACCCTTGCGAGGCGAATGGGGGGGTATTACTTACACATGACAAAAGTACTAGCTATTTCTAACAAGTTTCCGTACCCTCCCGAGGTGATAGGGGTTTCTAAAGTAAGGAAGTCTTATATATTGTTGAACGCATGCCCTTTGATGATTTCCGCCCCCTCTCGAGGTGAATGGGGGTTATTACATTGTGGAAGTACTGCCAGTGTTCTTCCACACTAAAGAGTTTCCGTACCCTCGCAAGATGACTAGGGATTCTTACCAGATGGAACAGATACTACCAATAATGGCTTGATTGGGTTTCCGTACCCTCCCGAGGTGACTGGCGGTTCTAACGGACATGAACGTTATTAGATATGTGGGAGGTATTTAATTTTCGTCCCCTCTCGAGGTGAATGGAGCTTCTTACTAAATGCCTTCCACAATCCTAAATAACGTGTAAAGTTTCCGTTCCCTCTCGAGGAGTCTGGGGTTTCTAACTGGCTCTACATCACAGCTTTTGGCAAGGTTGCTGAAAAGTTTCCGTTCCCTCTCGGGCAGACTGGAGGTACTAACCGTTACTAGACGAGCGATGTTTCATAATCTCCTTGTTTCCGCTCCCTCCCGAGGTGACACTGGAGGTTCTAACGAACTGAGTGTTCGGTTCAAAATGGATGTTCGCGGTGTGTTTCCGTCCCCTCCCGAGGTGACTGGGGGTTCTTACGCAGACAAGCAAAATGAGATTGTTAAGTGGCTTCTGGGTTTCCGCCCCCTCTCGAGGTGACTAGAGTTTCTTACTATTGTGGATCCAGAGAATGAATATACGGATATTGCGTTTCCGTCCCCTCCCGAGGTGACTGGGGGGTCTTACCCTTATGATGATAAAGCTGAGATTACTCTTGTTAAGTTTCCGTCCCCTCGCAAGCTGAATGTAAGGAACTTAAAACTAATATATGGTTAATGGAATTACAAAAGCGTTTCCGTGCCCTCGCGAGGTGAATTGTGCAGGAAATTATGTCATTGGTACAGAACAAATTGAAATGTTTCCGTCCTCTACCGAGGTGAATGGGGGATCTTAGGCAGTGACTTCTGAACGACAGGCAGGTGATTACTGAGTTTCCGTACCCTCTCGAGGTGAATGGGGGGTCTTACAGAACATCTTTGGTAACTTAAAACTTGTTCCAAAACCTTTTCCGTCCCCTCCCGAGGTGAATGGGGTTTCTTACATTACACAAAACGCATATTACACCAGTGATTCGATTGTTTCCGTCCCCTCTCGAGGAGACTGGGGTTTCTTACTTTACCCGTGTGAACTATAAACAGGGCAATCGTCCGTTTCCGTCCCCTCTCGAGGTGACTGGGGTTTCTTACCCCATATCTTGTATAGGGTCTTCGCGTCAAACTACTAGATCTAGTTTAACATCCCAGTTGAAACTTATCCTTATTATACCATGAAGCCAGCAAAATTTAAAGATTAAAAGAATAATATCTCTTCCAGCAACTCAGCGCCAGCATAGGGGTTAAAGACTACAGTTTCTTCTTTATGTCCGACATATACGATGATATTGTCTCCTTCATCGGCTTGATAAAAGTCTCTTATATCTTTTATCAAAAGCTCAAAATTCAGCTTTTCTATATCAACTTCGAAGCAAGAACGCTGAACCCTTGTACCATAGCGTTCTAAAAGCTTGCCTAGTTTTAAACGCCTTTTATTGCTTACGATATCATAAATAACCAGACAAAACTTTGTTTTCTTCCTGGCAAATTCCTTGCTGACACTATCAAGATTATAAAAAGTCATCTTCACTCTCCCGTATAACTGCTGATATAGTCGTCAGCATTCCTTGACTTAAAACATCGAATCAAAGACTTGACTTGCTGATCTGCCATGTACAAAAAAGTATAGCGATTCTTATCCAATTCGACATAATGATGGATTTCTAAAATGCGCTCCCTCATAGCTCGAGAAAATACTTCAATCCCTTCCGAAGTCAAATGCATTTCATCCCCCATCTTCTCAAAATGCTCCCCCCCTAATATCACCATGCTTAATCAGACTCATCACAGTATCATCTACGATGACTGGCCGCCACTCTTCCATTAGGTCGCTGGCTAGTACTGCATGATGGGTATGTGGCTGATGGGTAACTCCAAAGCCTGCGCTAAGACCATTTTTCCGAATAAAGCCAATAAAACAGGAATACAAAATCGAATACCCAAAATTTAGCAGCGCATTAAAACGATCTAAGGATGGACTCCTATTGCGACTATAAAACTGAAAATCTTCTTCTACCAGTAGATTAAGATAGTAGAAATAAGATTTTGCAATCCTGCCTTCAATCCCCATAATTTCTGATATGCTTTTGGCAGATTCAAGGCTCTCACAAGCAGATTTAAAACGTTTAAAGTCCTCTTCGTCAAATAGCCCTTGCTCATCGTATGCTTTTAGCAGATTTAATTGATTCATGATTTTTGCCGAAGCTATTCTCTTCGACATCTTCAGACAGAAACTTTTATCAAAAGAAGCCTGGGCCTGCTCTCTCTGCTTTTCATAGTCTGCTTCCTTAAAAGAATCCATCGAAAATAAAAATTCACCCTTGCTAGAAAAATAGAAGACTGGAATCCCATGGCGAGATAAAGATTTCAGTAATTGTGTTGATAACTGAGAATTACCAAATATAAGAATGTTATCAATTAGACCTAATGAAATAGCCTTGAGCATAGTGCGTTCTTGGTTCTTTATCATTAACTTACGATCACTAATTGATAAGCTGTATGAAGAGTTCTGAATATACAAATCGGCCATATTAAAACACTTTCTTTTTATTTAATATTTTAATATACATATTTTAAGTTGTCAATAAAAACCCTTGCAAAATCTACAAGAGTCCTTTCTTTCTTATTTTTAACAATAGATTCTAGCCTTCTCTTCTCAATTTCCCCAACACTTCCCCTATTTTACCTTCGATGACTAGGTCGGCCTGGTTGTCTTGAGGGATGCTGGTCTTGTTGATGACGACCAGATGCTGACCTGCAAAGTACTGGATGAGGCTGGCTGCGGGATAGACGACTAAGGACGTGCCACCGATTATCAGTAGATCAGCTTGCTGGATAGCTTGGGCAGCCTGCTGGAACACTTCCATATCTAGGGGTTCTTCATAGAGAGTCACATCTGGTTTGACAATACCGCCACAGTCAAGGCAGCGAGGAATGGTACCCTGCAAAGTCAGAAAGCCGTCCAAATCGTAGAATCGCTGACAATTCAGACAGTAATTTCTATCCGCACTGCCATGTAGTTTGAGAACCTTTTTCGAACCGGCCATTTCATGCAAGCTATCGATATTTTGAGTCACCACAGCCTTGAGCTTGCCTGCCTTCTCTAAATCCGCTAAGTAGACATGAGCAGCATTGGGCTTAGCATCCGGATAGAGTAGGTACTTCTTGTAAAAATCAAAAAACTCCTGCGGATAGCGCTTAAACATAGTGTGAGAAACCAGCTGTTCCGCTGTAAAATGCCGTCCTAGCTTGACGCTGTATATCCCATCTGAACTGCGGAAGTCCGGAATATTGGACTCCGTCGAGACACCCGCACCACCGAAAAAGATGATATTTTGACTTTGGTCTATCAATTCTTGCAGCCTTGCAATCTTATCCATCCTGCTACTCCTTATAAGAGACTTTCTATGACCACATTCGCTCGATCAAAGTAAAAAGGTTCCCTCTGATAAACTATGCCTGTCTCCTGCGCCAAATCAATCAGAAGCTCCATAAAGTGCTGAGATGAGAAACCTGTCGTCCTGTGCAATTCTTCCTCATCGAATGGCCTGATAAGGTGAGCCAGTGGATTGCGGACTGACTTTTCTAACTCTCTTAGCTGCCGTGCTGATTCTTTGACAGATTCAGGCAAATTCAACTGCAAAATCATCTCCGTCAAACTAGAAGAATTAACTGTGCTTTCCGCATGAAAATTTTGCAGGACAGGATTATCAGAATGTCGCATCTTTTCAAACTTCCAACGGTCGTAACTAGCTCCTCGCGAATTATGAATATAGCTCTCAATATCCAGTATTTGCATGCGAATCAGCCGCATAAAAATCCGATAAATAGCCGGACTGACAGCTCGGATAAAGTCAATCAGCTGCTCATTTCTCAGCTTGGCTTCAAGGTCATAAAGGTAATTGACCAGCTGCTCATCCGCTTCATCTTCATGGCAAAAAAGCTGAAAATCAGCTAGGTTAGACCCAGTGATTTCCAACTTTAGATTCATCATAGATTGGATGTTGAGCTCTCTTCGCTCCGCTAAAGCCTCAAGAAGAAGGACCAAGTCAGACTGGACACTGCTTCCTGCTCGCTCAGCCAGCTTATACGCATAAGCATAGTCATAGCGGGAAATAGCAAAAAGAATGGCTTCTTTGACATCTACTTTCATGCTTCTGCAATCAAGGTTTCCAAACCAACCTTCATCATATCGGTAAAGGTATTTTGGCGTTCTTCAGCTGTCGTATCCTCTTCAGGATTGACCAAGCTATCAGAAATGGTCATAATCGCGAGAGCATCTACATGGTGCTGAGCAGCCAGATAGTAAAGTGCCGCAGCTTCCATTTCAACAGCCTTAACCCCCCATTTACCAAGCTCAATATTCTTTTCAAAGTAGTTTGAGTAAAAGACATCAGACGACAAGACGTTTCCAACGTGCGTCGTCATACCGAGATCTTTGGCGATATGATAGGCCTTATCTAACAAATCAAAGCTAGCGATTTGTGGGAAATCATACTGTGGCCAGTCATTGCGGATGATGTTTGAGTTGGTTGCAGCAGCTTGCGCCAAAACCAATTCACGGACATGCACATCAGCATTTAGCGAGCCAGCTGTTCCAACACGGATCAGCTTTTTCACACCGTAATCAACAATCAGCTCACGCGCGTAGATAGAGATTGAGGGCATTCCCATCCCCGTTCCCATAACAGAAACACGTTCGCCTTTGTAAGTACCAGTATAACCAAACATATTGCGGACTTCATTGAAGCAAACAGCATCTTCTAAAAAGTTCTCAGCGATGAATTTGGCCCGAAGCGGATCCCCTGGAAGTAGAATTTTATCCGCAATTTCACCTGCCTTAGCAGAAATATGAATAGACATAGTTAAGATACCAAACCCGTCAAAAGCAAAGGGAAAATAGGAGATGGTCGCAGTGAGCGATGCTCGCAAGACCATCTATCTTTTTCCCACAGCTTTTAGGGTGGGTTCAATTCCTTTCTTTCTTAATTTTAATATTCCATAGAAAGACTAGCCCGAGTTCAATTCAGACTCAGACGCCCTTCCTTTCTGTGTTTATTTGAAAGATAGTTTTCCGATTGTTTTCAAATCTGAACACCTCGCTCTACCTTTCTTTAGTTTAATGATTTTATCAGCATAGATAGAAAGGCTGTTCCGGATTCAATTACCAACCCAGACACTCCGCCTTTCAACATTCTTTTACAATTCAGCAAGTGTTTCTTTAAGCAGTCGTTTAAAATCACCTTTGACACGTTCTGTTGCTTCAACCACTTCCTCATGATTAAGCTCTTCTTGGAACCCAGCAGCAAAGTTTGTAATGCATGATATTCCAAGGACTTTCAAACCAGAATGTGCCGCTACAATCACTTCAGGAACAGTAGACATGCCAACTGCATCCGCTCCAAGTGTCTTATAAGCGCGGATTTCTGCTGGTGTTTCATAAGTCGGTCCAGTTACACCGATATAGACACCCTCATCCAGCTTGATACCAAGCTTATCAGCAACTTTATGAGCGACGGCACGGTATTCTGGAGTGTAAGATTTAGACATATCAGGGAAACGCGGACCAAATTCATCCAAGTTTTCACCGATCAAAGGATTTTGACCAGTCATATTGATGTGGTCAGTGATGGCCATAAGCGTACCGGGGCCATAGCCGATACCACCAGCTGCATTTGTCACAATAACACCTGTCGCACCAAGAGCCTTCATCACACGCACTGGGAAGGTAACGATTTCTAAAGGATTTCCTTCATAGAAATGGAAACGGCCTTGCAGTGCCAAGACTTTCCGTCCTGCCAAGTCTCCATAAACTAATTTACCAGCGTGACCAACAACAGTTGAGCGGCCCCAGTTTGGAATATCCGCATAGTCAAGACTAACAGCATTTTCAATTTCTTCAGCCAATTCTCCCAAACCAGATCCCAAAATCAGACCAAATTCAGGTTCTGTCATACCTTTTTCTTTCAAGAAGGCTGCTGTTGCTTTGATTTTTTCTGATAAGCTTGTCATAAAACATTTTCCTCACTCTCTTATAATGCTTATACCAATTTGTCCAAGAAGCTTTGACCAATCATCGCCTTGTCCACTCCGAAGTTTTCAGCAACGGTAGCTGAGATATCCGCAAAGTGTCCGATAGGAATATGACCATGACCGCTCAGCGATTTTCCGAAGACCAAAAGCGGAATGTATTCACGAGTGTGGTCGGTTCCGGCATAGGTTGGGTCATTACCATGGTCAGCAGTAATCATGAGCAAATCATCTTCACGCATGTTTTCAATGATTTCTGGGATGCGAGCATCAAACTCTTCCAAACAGTCACGGTAGCCATGTGGATCACGTCGGTGACCATAAAGAGCATCAAAGTCTACTAGGTTGGTAAATGAGAAACCTTCTTTGAAGTTCTCGTCTTTCAGAGCTTTGACCAAAGTATCTACACCATGATTGTTAGATTTATTGTGTCCCATGTCATGATTGATTCCAGCGCCGTTGAAGATGTCATTAATCTTACCAACAGAATAAGTATCAATTCCAGCTTCATTGAGCTTATCAAGTACAGTTGGATTGAATGGAGAAACGGCATAGTCGTGACGGTTGGCTGTACGAGTGAAGTTGCCAGGCTCACCTACATAAGGACGAGCGATAATACGTCCCAGAAGCGCAGGCCGTTCCAAGGTAATAGAGCGGGCGAATTCACAGATGCGATAGAGCTCTTCCAAAGGAATCACTTCTTCGTGTGCTGCAATTTGCAATACTGGGTCAGCAGAGGTATAGATAATCAGCTCGCCTGTTTCCATCTGACGAGGACCAAAGTCATCAATAACCGCTGTACCAGAGTAAGGCTTGTTAGCCTCACGAATGACCTTGCGACCAGAAAACTCTTCAATCTGAGTCAGGATTTCTTCTGGGAAGCCATTCCAGAAAGTATCAAAAGGCTCAGTAATATTGAGACCCATGATTTCCCAGTGTCCTGTCATCGTGTCTTTTCCAAGAGATACTTCTTCCAGCTTGGTATAGTAGCCGCTAGGATTTTCTTCTTTAGGAACGGTCTTCAAAGGAACAGGACGCTCGATATTTCCCAGGCCGATCTTAGCCATGTTTGGCACATTCAGTCCTACCGTTTTGGAAATATGTCCCAGAGTATCTGAAGCACCATCTGGTACCCCTGCATTGACAAAGTTATTGGCATCTGGCGCAGCACCGATACCAACTGAGTCCATGACTACCAAGTGAATACGATTAAATTTTGGCATAAAATACCTCTTTCTATTTATTGGCCTCTAAAACTTGAAGACCCGATTTCCCAGCAACAATGACCTTATCTACCATTTGATTAAACAGTCCATGCTCCACTACGCCCACTAAATGATCAAGTTCTTGCGCAAACTCAACTGGATTTTCAATCACACCTAAATCTAAGTCAATAATGAAATTCTGCATGTCCGTAACAAAACGCTGACCGTCCTTCTGACGAAAGGCTGGGTTATAGCCCGCACGTTCAAAGCGACGAAAGAGCTGCTCAGCACCGTACTGAACAACTTCTACTGGTAGCTTGAAAGCACCTAGCTTCTCTACCATCTTGCTTTCATCGACTACCCAGATATAGTTCTTAGTAGGAACCGCCACGACTTTCTCCATGAGAAGTGCGCCGCCACCGCCCTTGATACCGTTAAAAGCTGAATCAACCTCATCAGCACCATCAACAGTGACATCCACCTGATCCACATAGTCGATAGACTTGAGAGGAATGCCTAGCTCTTCAGCCTGCAGGCTGGTGACATTGGAAGTAGTCACAGCTGTAATCTGCAGTCCTTCCTCTTTGACACGCCGGCCAATCTCTTCAACAAAATAGTAGGCAGTCGAACCCGTCCCGAGACCGACAATCATCCCGTTTTGGACAAATTCAGCAGCCTTGATACCTGCCAGTTTTTTTAGATTTTCCATAGCACCTCCTCAAATCACACTACTTTTATTATATCATGATTCTCACTAACATGAAAGTGTTTTCTTTGCCAGACTTAAATTGCATTCCTTCCGCTTGATAATCGAAAGCCTTGCTCCTCCTTGATTTTTGCGTTACAATTAGGGTAATTGATTTTAAAACACAAGGAAAAATACAGTATGATTACCAGAGAATTTGATACAATCGCTGCGATTTCTACGCCTCTTGGCGAAGGGGCTATTGGCATTGTCAGACTAAGCGGGACTGACAGCTTTGCTATTGCCCAAAAAATCTTCAAAGGGAAGAATCTAAGCAAAGTGGAAAGCCACACGCTCAACTACGGCCATATCGTCGACCCACAAAATCAGGAAATTCTGGATGAGGTCATGCTTGGTGCCATGCACTCTCCCAAGACCTTCACGCGCGAGGATATCATCGAGATAAATACCCACGGCGGAATTGCGGTCACGAATGAAATCCTGCAGCTGGCTATCCGCGAGGGCGCTAGAATGGCTGAGCCTGGTGAGTTTACCAAGCGGGCTTTTCTCAATGGGCGCGTAGATTTGACTCAGGCTGAGGCTGTCATGGATATCATCCGCGCCAAGACCGATAAAGCCATGAACAATGCTGTCAAGCAGCTGGATGGCTCTCTCTCCAACCTTATCAACAATACCCGTCAGGAAATCCTCAACACACTGGCTCAAGTCGAGGTCAACATCGACTATCCTGAATACGACGACGTGGAAGAGATGACGACCCAGCTTATGCGAGAAAAAACAGCTGAGTTCGAGGCACTGCTGAGCAATCTTCTCAATACTGCACGACGAGGTAAGATTTTACGCGAAGGCATTTCCACTGCTATCATCGGACGGCCTAATGTTGGCAAGTCCAGCCTGCTCAACAATCTCCTGCGCGAGGACAAGGCAATTGTGACTGATATCGAGGGGACAACTCGTGATGTGATCGAGGAGTATGTCAATATCAAGGGTGTACCGCTCAAGCTCATCGATACCGCAGGCATTCGGGAAACTGACGACCTTGTTGAGCAAATTGGAGTTGAGCGCTCTAAAAAAGCCCTGCAGGAAGCTGACTTGGTTCTCTTGGTTCTCAATGCCAGCGAGCCTCTGACAGACCAAGACAGACAATTGCTTGAAATCAGCCAAGACAGCAATCGCATCGTCCTGCTTAACAAGACTGACCTTGAAGAAAAGATTGAGCTGGACCTGCTGCCAACTGATGTCATCAAGATTTCCGTCCTCCACAATCAAAATATCGATAAAATTGAAGAACGAATCAATCAACTCTTCTTTGAAAATGCTGGTATCGTCGAGCAAGACGCCACCTACCTGTCAAACGCCCGCCATATCTCCTTGATTGAAAAAGCTCTGGAAAGCTTGCAAGCCGTCAACCAAGGCTTGGACATGGGTATGCCGGTCGATCTTCTCCAAGTCGATATGACTCGCACCTGGGAAATCCTCGGCGAAATCACTGGTGACGCCGCACCAGACGAACTCATCACCCAACTCTTCAGCCAATTCTGCTTGGGGAAATAGAGAACAAAAGGACTGATTTACTCAGCCCTTTTTATGATAAAACATTACAGATTCCCCTCTATCCTAAACTATAATAAAAACAGAACAACGCTATCTGGTCTATAGTAAGCTGTTGTACAGTTACTTAAATCTTGAGAGTACAAAAACCCTCTGGAGCACCAACACCAGCTATAACAGTTGTACAGTTACTTAAATCTTGAGAGTACAAAAACTGTACCAGCTTTAAGATTATTCTTTGACTTGTTGTACAGTTACTTAAATCTTGAGAGTACAAAAACCAGAGGTTAGGTCTTATGATGATGAAAAGAGTTGTACAGTTACTTAAATCTTGAGAGTACAAAAACCAAGCTCTTAACTTGATATAACTATAATATGTTGTACAGTTACTTAAATCTTGAGAGTACAAAAACGCCCCTTGATACTCGAGCATGAGTTCTAGAGTTGTACAGTTACTTAAATCTTGAGAGTACAAAAACGCGAGAAGTTCGCTTTTGAAGCAGGGAGTAGTTGTACAGTTACTTAAATCTTGAGAGTACAAAAACTTAAGGAGAAACCAAAGAACATGAAACAAAGTTGTACAGTTACTTAAATCTTGAGAGTACAAAAACCTATCCAATTTGTTTTAATTGTTGAAGCTGGTTGTACAGTTACTTAAATCTTGAGAGTACAAAAACACACATCCGACCGGTAAATCAACCCTGCTTGTTGTACAGTTACTTAAATCTTGAGAGTACAAAAACCCTTTTGATGGCGCCCTAGGTAATGCCATCGTTGTACAGTTACTTAAATCTTGAGAGTACAAAAACTGGTTGACCATGCGCTCCATTTGCCGGCTAGTTGTACAGTTACTTAAATCTTGAGAGTACAAAAACTGAAGAAAATGTAATTCTTAATATCACAAAGGTTGTACAGTTACTTAAATCTTGAGAGTACAAAAACTCTGATAAGGCTTTTCGTCCTCGATCAGCCGTTGTACAGTTACTTAAATCTTGAGAGTACAAAAACGGTCATTTGTAGATAGTGTAAAATCTTCTTGTTGTACAGTTACTTAAATCTTGAGAGTACAAAAACAGAGATGAACTAGTAGAATCTGTAAAAGAAGTTGTACAGTTACTTAAATCTTGAGAGTACAAAAACTGTTTGTATTATTAGCAATGGCAAATCTTTGTTGTACAGTTACTTAAATCTTGAGAGTACAAAAACTGAAAAAGATGTTTTGATTTTTGTTTTCAGGTTGTACAGTTACTTAAATCTTGAGAGTACAAAAACTCTGCTGCGTTTTTCGGTTCTTCCTTAGTGTTGTACAGTTACTTAAATCTTGAGAGTACAAAAACCTGAGTTTAGCCTCTTTGTTTAGCTCTCTCGTTGTACAGTTACTTAAATCTTGAGAGTACAAAAACCTCAAATGGAAAAATTGTGATTTTTATACTCATATATTGATTATAATGCCTATTGCGATTCCTGTCAATTATAGGTATTCAAAAACTTAATTAATAGCGGATTAGACATCGTAGAACAAATTCTTGGCTTTTTATCGTATTGGTACAAATGATTTATAATTTTCAAAGTAACTATATCTGGAATAGATAAACTAATATGAGCAATATCCTTACTAAAAAGATATGATGAAACTTTTTGTAACGACTCTAAAAAAACCTTTTCATCCGGTACCTCATTAGCAGGATATTGACCAAAAAATCTTTCATACATAAATGAAAATTCGTAAAAGTGTTCTACTAAATCCGCAACAATATTAACATTCATTATATTTTCTTTATTTATATAAATATATCCCTCGCTTGATAGAAAGTTAATAACGTGAAAATTTTGTAAATCCATAGTCATCTCATTCATCTTTTTACAACAATTTATAAACTCACTATAGTTTAAATAACTATCCATGTTATGAGTGATAAGAATTATCTTACTACTGCTTTGACACGCAACTTCTGATATCATGTCTAAAAAGAAGAAAAATTTTGTTTCATTCTCTAAAAATTCAAAGGAGATGTTTTTATCACCTAGACCGAAATAAGGTAGAAAATTTTTAATAATTAGTTGCTCTGGGTTGAAATACTGGCTTTCAGTGTGATATTCAACTTCTCCAATGTGAAGATTAAGTCTTTGATTCACACTACTTGAAATGAGATCCAATTTGTCATTAATCACATCAATTAGTCCCATTATTTCAAAATCATTTAGCTTACTTTTTAAATAATCAAAGGAAACTGTACCTTTCTTATAAGCCATTTGTTCGATTAAATCTTGTATATCWGAAATTGAGATAATCTTATAATCTGTTCTTTTCAAAACACTTTCGTCAGAAAAAATTACTGGCTCATTTTGCTCAAAAAGACTTAGGTCTTCCATACTATATTTTTTTCCATCAAAATACCAGATTAGTATTTGCCAAATATAATATTTTAACTGTTTATTTTCTCCTATTATTTGAGTAAACTTTCCAAAGTTTATTGATAAATCTTCTCGATAAGGATGTGTGAATTTCCRTTTCATATAACCACCATTTTTTTATCACTAACTACTTCTTCTTGTTTAGTTTTGCCACCAATGATTAGAACCATTTCAGAAAACTGTTTTTCTGTTACAGCTAGTAAACGAACATTACCGCTAGGTAGATTACTTTGTTTTAGTTTTTTGTAAAATTTACTAGCAAAACTACGATTAGGACAAGTTCGATAATATACGGAAAACTGTAGCATTTCAAAACCATTTGCAATCAATTCTT
Source organism: Streptococcus sanguinis (assembly GCF_020729765.1). Lineage (GTDB taxonomy): Bacteria > Bacillota > Bacilli > Lactobacillales > Streptococcaceae > Streptococcus > Streptococcus sanguinis_Q. The sequence continues at coordinate 16,945 of NZ_JAJEPD010000076.1, forward strand.
TACGGAAATTACGGTAGCTTCGCTTTTCCTGATTAGTTTCCATAGGAAGGTCAAAAAAACAAATCCAGGGCGAAGCTAAGTTCCGCTTCTGGCCACTGCTGCCTTTTAAGACCTATTAAGCATACCGAACTCAGCTGAACATCAGCTGGGTTCGTTTTAAAAGAAGAACCTATAAACTATGGAATTTTACTTTTCAGGAACGATTGAACGGATTATTT
>NZ_JAJEPD010000077.1:0-3351 GCF_020729765.1 Streptococcus sanguinis
TAGACATGAGTGTTCTCCTTAATTTCTTTTTTTAAATTTCTTATATTTATCACTTCTTTTTTCTAGTGTTTTAATTGAAAAATCTAACTCAACTTTTTTTGAAAGAGGAACGATGAGGTTTTATACATTTTTCGGTACAACTGTTGTAATTATTTTAATATATGCCTTTTCTAGATTTTACTTTTCAAGAAATAATTCTTTAAGTCACAATTTGATAGGAAAGTTATTTATCAAAATTGGAGATTTCCTCTTTCTATATAAACTTGACAATTTTGTTGATTTATATAATGAGACTTTAACTAAACATCAAAAAAAGGAAACTAAGAAGATTAGTATATAAGAAATTTAAAAAAAGAAATTAAGGAGAACACTCATGTCTAAAGAACTTTCACCTAAATACAATCCAGCCGAGGTTGAGGCTGGTCGTTATCAAAAATGGCTTGATGCTGATGTTTTCAAGCCTTCAGGCGATCAAAAGGCTAAGCCTTACTCAATCGTTATTCCACCACCAAACGTAACTGGTAAGCTCCACCTTGGTCACGCTTGGGATACGACTTTACAAGATATCATCATCCGTCAGAAACGCATGCAAGGTTTTGACACGCTCTGGCTTCCAGGGATGGACCATGCGGGGATTGCGACTCAGGCTAAGGTTGAAGAGCGCTTGCGTGGTGAAGGCATTTCTCGCTATGATCTAGGTCGTGAAAAATTCCTCGATAAAGTCTGGGAATGGAAAGACGAATACGCTACGACCATCAAGGAACAATGGGGCAAGATGGGGCTCTCTGTAGACTATTCTCGTGAGCGCTTCACGCTGGATGAGGGACTGTCAAAAGCTGTTCGCAAGGTCTTTGTCGAACTTTACAAGAAAGGCTGGATCTACCGTGGTGAGTTTATCATCAACTGGGATCCAGCAGCTCGCACAGCCCTTTCTGATATCGAGGTTATCCATAAGGATGTCGAAGGTGCTTTCTACCACATGAACTATATGCTGGAAGATGGCTCCCGCGCCCTTGAAGTTGCGACCACTCGTCCTGAGACGATGTTTGGGGATGTTGCGGTTGCGGTCAATCCAGAAGACCCACGCTACAAGGACTTGATTGGCAAAAATGTCATCCTTCCAATCGCTAATAAACTAATCCCAATCGTTGCCGACGAACACGCAGATCCTGAGTTTGGGACTGGTGTCGTGAAAATCACGCCTGCCCACGATCCAAACGACTTCTTGGTTGGTCAACGTCATAACTTGCCACAAGTTAACGTTATGAACGACGACGGAACCATGAATGACTTGGCCTTCGAATTTGCAGGTATGGACCGTTTTGAAGCTCGTAAGGCTGTTGTCAAGAAACTGGAAGAAATCGGTGCTCTGGTTAAAATCGAAAAACGTGTCCACAGTGTTGGTCACTCAGAGCGGACTGGCGTTATGGTTGAGCCGCGTCTGTCTACCCAGTGGTTCGTCAAGATGGATCAATTGGCTAAGAATGCCATTGCCAACCAAGACACAGAAGACAAGGTTGAGTTCTACCCGCCACGCTTCAATGATACCTTCCTCCAATGGATGGAAAATGTCCACGACTGGGTAATCTCTCGTCAGCTCTGGTGGGGTCACCAAATCCCAGCCTGGTATAATGCAGACGGCGAAATCTATGTGGGCGAAGAAGCGCCGGAAGGCGATGGTTGGACTCAGGACGAAGATGTACTTGATACTTGGTTCAGTTCTGCCCTTTGGCCCTTCTCAACCATGGGCTGGCCTGATGTCGACTCTGCAGACTTCAAGCGTTATTATCCAACATCGACCTTGGTGACTGGTTATGATATTATCCCGTTCTGGGTGTCTCGAATGATTTTCCAAGGTTTGGAATTTACTGGCAAGTCGCCATTCAAAAATGCCTTGATTCATGGCCTCATTCGGGATGAGGAAGGACGTAAGATGTCCAAGTCACTGGGAAATGGGATTGATCCAATGGATGTTATTGATAAGTACGGAACAGATAGCTTGCGTTGGTTCCTATCAAACGGCTCTGCCCCTGGCCAAGATGTCCGCTTCAGCTATGAAAAGATGGATGCTTCTTGGAACTTCATCAACAAAATTTGGAACATTTCCCGCTATATCCTCATGAACAATGAAGGCTTGACGCTGGATGTGGCGCGTGAGAATGTCGCTCAGGTGGCGGCTGGTCAGGCAGGTAATGTCACCGACCGCTGGATTCTCCACAACCTCAACGAAACTATTGGCAAGGTGACTGAGAACTTCGACAGGTTTGAGTTTGGTGTGGCTGGCCACATCCTCTACAACTTTATTTGGGATGAATTTGCCGACTGGTATGTGGAGCTGACGAAGGAAGTGCTTTACAGCGATAATGAAGACGAGAAAGTCATCACTCGCTCTGTCCTCCTTTACACTCTGGACCAAATCCTGCGCCTGCTTCACCCAATCATGCCTTTCGTGACCGAGGAAATCTTTGGTCAAATCTCAGAAGGCACCATTGTGACAGCGGCTTATCCAGTGGTTCGTCCAGAGTTTGAAAATGCCGAGGCAGCAGCTGGCGTGGAAGCCCTCAAGGACCTGATCCGTTCGGTGCGCAATAGCAGAGCTGAGGTCAATGTGGCGCCAAGCAAGCCGATCACCATCTTAATTAAGACGACTGATAGTGCGCTGGAAACCTTCTTCAAGGATAATGTCAACTACATCAAGCGCTTTACCAATCCTGAGCATTTGGAAATCGCAGCAGACCTTGCCGTGCCAGAGCTGGTCATGTCTAGCATCATCACAGGAGCAGAAATCTACCTGCCTCTGGCAGACCTCCTCAATATCGAGGAAGAGCTGGCTCGTCTCGAAAAAGAACTAGCCAAGTGGCAGAAAGAACTGGATATGGTCGGCAAGAAGCTCTCAAACGAACGCTTCGTAGCCAACGCCAAACCAGAAGTCGTCCAAAAAGAACGCGACAAACAAGCCGACTACCAAGCTAAATACGATGCGACAGTGGCGCGGATTGATGAGATGAGGAAACTTGTGAAATAGGTATATTATCATTTAATAAGATGAATGTTAATTCATGTTATTGATAACATATCAGTTTTAGGTAGTGAAAGTGAGGATACATATGCCTGATATTAAGAATAAATTGATGATTAATGGGGAGAGTATCTCTGTATATAGTATTAAGACAAGTCAAATAGAGACTGCTGAAGAAATTTTATCTTTTCAAAATGGAGATTTAATTAAAAATGTTCATATAACGAAATTAAATTGGTATAAAAATGAAATTAAAATTGGAGATTTAGTCCTACTAGTCCTTGGTGGGGATAGAAGACCTTGGAAAAATGGTTTAGTTGCATTTGCAAAAG
>NZ_JAJEPD010000078.1:0-9558 GCF_020729765.1 Streptococcus sanguinis
ATTCAGCTTTTTCAGATTATTTTCGCGCGCCATTTCAATAACGATATTATCAAAGATGCCATATTTCTTTGTAGCAAGATTTATGATTTTAATTGCTTGTCTGACTGACTTAGCAACTACTGGATTGTAAATTTCTTCGGTCAATTCCTTCTCATCAATATACTTGGTTCGTTCAGATCTTGCCTTTGTTTTTTGTTTGCCCAATCGTGTAAGGATTGTCATTTGCTCTTCAGATGTTTCATAAAGCTCTGGAATCAACTCCATCATCAATTTGATTGAAAAATTATGCCAGCCTTTTCCAAACAAAGAACTATTAGACTTTCTAAATGAGACTAATTCAGCAATCTGATTTTGTTCAAATTCTCCTTTAGTAAATGATACTTTAATCGCTTCTTCGATTCCTTCACGTTCCGTATTGAGTGTGAGAATATGAGCCAGCTTATCTAAAACTTCTCTAGATAGTTGCTCAACGTCAACCGTTTCCAATGTTTGCATTTTTCGATAAATATCAAAAGTATGCATTTCTGGTTTTTCACTTTTATCAATCCGATAGCCCTTAATATCGTCCACTGACGCGTCAATCAATTTTGCTATATACTTCAATAAAGTAGCGGCACCTAAAGTTTTAGCCCCTTTTGCATACTCAATAATCTGTCTCTTCTGCTCCTCACTGAGCTTCTTAGTTTCTGTTGGAACAGTCAGATTGTTCAAATCATTGAGTAAATTAAATTCCTGTGCCGTGTAAGAAGCTTTAGCAGCTCTGTATTCCTCTGGATAAAAGGTACATTTCCCAATCAAAATACCAAAAATATTATCCAAAGTTGTTCCATCTGTTCTGAAGCGTCCATAATCCGTACGAGACTTTTCATTCCCTGGTCCATGGTAATACTTACGTTTTCCAGTTAAAATCGTTAAATAAGCCTGAATAAATTCATCAGTGATATCTTGATTATAGTCTTGCTGCTTTGTCAAGATTCGCTCTGCTTCTTTTTTATAAGCCGAGGTCGAAAACACGTTAAGCAGACGGTGTTTTTCTCCATTTTCTTCAATGGTAAAATCACCTCGAACCTGTCCGTATTTCTCAAAACGTTCCAGCTGAATCTGTCCTGGTGTTTTATCTGCGAGCAGCTTTCTATTTTCTTCAACAGCCTTGCCATATTCTGAGGAAGAAGACTCACCGTCTTCATTAGCGTCGTCAAGATAACTAATCCCTCTCCTTTTGACAATATTTTTCAACGCAATGAATAATTCTTCATTAGTTAATTTCTCAATTAGTCCCTTAACTCGTAATTCATAAGGATTTAAATTGATAGATACTTTTGAAAAATCTGTTACAAGCTCAGCATCCCTAAATAAATCAGCTAGACGAACTTTTCGATGTTTCTTTCTGCGTCCTAATCTCCGACCTTGGCGAAATCCTCGTCTCTCAACATTGCTGTCAGCAGTAGCCGCTGGGAAAATTCGTGAACTGGCATGAATAATTTCACCAGATTCTTTGTCTATAATTCCCACACCCACAGAAGCTACACCGATATCTAGCCCTAAAATTTTTCCATTCATAACTCCACCTCATTACACATTATATTAATATCATTGTAAACTTAAAAACTCAAAAATTCAATAGATAATGAGTATTTTTGTCACTTTTTACTAAAAAAACGCTACAGCTTTTGCTGTAGCGCTCATTTTTCATTCTTCAATATCTCCATATCTGCAGCTATGAAGAATGATATTACTCTCGTAACTTGGGAATGGCGACAAACCATCTGTTTTGAGTTTTCAGAAGTCTACACCCACCATTTAGAACAACAACAAGAAAAAATCATAATCAGATAAGAAAGACTTTTGAAACTTTTGGGGCAGATTAGGGCCGACTATAACAAAAACCTCTGTAAATCAAGGGTTATTGTTAGGATTTTATGTCCCCTGCCGGAATCGAACCAGCAACTACTCCTTAGGAGGGAGTTGTTATATCCATTGAACTAAGGGGACTTAGAGAAAAACTCTGCCCAACGACAGAGTCTTTCTAAGATTAACGGCGAATTTCTTTGATACGCGCTGCCTTACCTTGCAATGCACGAAGGTAGTACAATTTAGCACGACGGACTTTACCGTAACGAACGACTTCAATCTTGTCAACACGTGGAGTGTGGATTGGGAAAGTACGTTCAACACCGATACCGTTAGAGATTTTACGAACGGTGTAAGTTTCTGAGATACCAGCACCTTTACGAGCGATAACCACACCTTCAAAGATCTGGATACGTTCGCGACTTCCTTCGACAACTTTCGCGTGAACGCGGACAGTGTCACCAGGACGGAATGCAGGGATGTCAGTACGAAGTTGACCTTCAGTCAAGCTTTGGATTAATGGATTCATTTTTTCTACTCCTATCTTACTAATCTTAAGGTTCAAGACCGCAGCGGATTAGCCGTTTTTTGTGCTTCCATTAGGCACAAAGTATATTATATCAAAATTTCTAAAAATGTAAAGATATTTAAATGAAAATTCCCAAAAGAATCGCTAAAAAACCAAGTATGTAGGTCAGAGCCAAATAGAAAACAAATTTCTTTCGCTCCGAAAAGAGCTCTGCCAGCTCATCATTCAAGGTGGAAAAGGTCGTCAGGCCACCACAGAAGCCTGTTGCTAAAATCACATAAAGTTGCTTGTCTTCTATATGATTATAAAAATATCCAATGAGAAAAGCACCTAGAAGGTTTGCCGCCAAAGTCCCAATCGGAAGAGATGCTCTGCTATTGACCTTGGAGAAAACATAACGCACAAGAGCACCAGCGCCGCAGCAGATTAACATCGCCCACATCATGCCTTCACCTGCTTTCCAGCCCATAGGGCGATTGCAAGGCCACCACCTACACTTAAGACTAGATAGATAAGAAGCTCCATATAGCGCCCTGAATCTGCTAACTTGATGCCGTCTAGCAGAAGACCAGAAAAGGTCGTCAAACCTCCGCAAAAACCGGTCGAAAGTGCTAGAATTAGGCGCTGGGACTTAACTTTACTACTAAGATAGCCCTTGATAATATAGACTAGCAAAAACGTCCCCAAATAATTGATCAGTAAGGTAGCCAGCGGAAATGAATCAGCAACAACTAATAAAAGAGCTATCTGATAACGCAGCCATCCGCCTACCATCGCAGATAAAGCCACAGCTATCGAGTTCTGTACTTCTTTCATTAGATATTTTTATTCTGAAATTCACGCGAACGTTTTAAAATGTCAGAAAAGGTCGCAACAACAGTTTCCTTGTAGTCCTTGTTTTCTACCTTATCCGCAACTCTGGTGAAAATCATACCTTCTCTCTTACTATCCAATACAGCCGTACCCGTTAATTTTTTTAAAGCCACGACTTGGTCGACCAGATTCATGCGTTGCTCCAGTAAGGTAACGATTGCATCATCCACTTGATCGATTTCCTGTCTGATTTCTTCTAACGTCATCTCATTCCTCCTCATATTCTATCTATCATATCAAAAAATAGTAAAATTTTCTAGTTTAATTCTAAATAAAAAAAGTCCAATGGACCATGATTAAAAGAAAACTCGCTTATGCGAGTTTTTATCTGCAATCTAACACAGTCCACTGGACCTTAGATTAAAGTGAACTCGCAAAGGCGAGTCTTTATCTGCAACCTAAAACAGGTCCCCGAACCTTGGATTAAGGAGAACTCGCAAAAGCGAGTTTTTATCCGCAGATTAAAAAGGTCCAATGGACCTTAGATTAAAGGGAACTCGCAAAAGCGAGTTTTTATCTGCAACCTAAAACAGTCCTCCGGACTGTTTTAGCCAACTGAGCCTTCCATACTCATGTTGATGAGTTGGTTGAGTTCGACGGCGTATTCCATTGGTAGTTCTTTGGTAATGGGTTCCATAAATCCGTTGATAATCATAGCTGTGGCTTCTTCTTCGCTTATTCCTCGGCTCATTAGGTAGTAGAGCTGGTCCTCAGATACTTTGGAAACCTTGGCTTCATGCTCTAGCGCGACATTTGAATTATGGATTTCATTAAAAGGAATGGTGTCAGAACTGGATTCACCATCCATGAGAATGGTATCGCACTCGATATGAGATTTGGAACCAGCACTATTCTTACCAAAGCGGACCTGACCACGATAGTCTGTCTTTCCACCATCCTTGGCCACTGATTTAGAAATTAAGGTACTGGATGTCTTAGGAGCATTATGAAAGACCTTACAACCCGCATCTAAGTGCTGACCATAGTTGGCAAAAGACATAGATAAAACAGAAGTCCGTGCATTGCGGCCATTAAGAATACTACACGGATATTTCATATTGACCTTGCTGCCTAAGTTTCCATCAATCCACTCTAAGGTGCCTCCTTCATCAACAATCCCCCGCTCGGTTACGAGGTTATAGACATTGTCCGACCAGTTTTGAATGGTTGTGTAGCGGAAAAAGGCATCCTTTTTGACAATGATTTCGACATTTGCCGCATGAAGACTATTGCTTGTGTAAGTCGGTGCTGTACAACCCTCGATATACTGGATAGAGCCGCCCTCCTCGATAATCATCAAGGAGCGCTCAAACTGGCCGGCATTTTCGCCATTGATTCGAAAATAGGTCTGAACAGGAACTTGGCACTGGACGTTCTTGGGCACATAGATAAAGGTTCCGCCAGACCAAACTGCGCTATTAAGCGCAGAAAATTTATGCTCAGCGTTTGAAATCACAGTACCAAAATACTGCTTGACCAAGTCCGGATATTCCTGAACAGCCGTATCCGTATCGGTGAAGATAATCCCCAGCTTGGCAAACTCTTCCTTCATATTGTGGTAAACCACTTCAGATTCATACTGAGCCACAGCTCCAGATAGGAACTGCTTCTCAGCTTCTGGAATTCCCAAGCGGTCAAAGGTTTTTTTAATCTCTTCTGGAACCTCATCCCAACTGCGAGCCCGATCTCCGCTTAGCTTCTGATAATAGATAACATCATCAAAGCGAATCCCTGACAAATCTGGGCCAAAGTCGGGCATAGGCAGCTTATGAAAGAGTTCCAAGGAGCGCAGACGATAGTCCAACATCCACTGGGGCTCATTCTTGATTTCTGAGATTTCTCGAACAACTTCTTCGGTCAAACCTTTACCAGTCGAAAAGAGTGGCTTGACATCATCATGAAAACCAAAGGCATAGTCGCGTTCTTTCATAGGAACTCCTCCTTTATCTGATGGATAGCGCTCACTTACATTATACTCCTAATCATGAGAATTGTCAGAAAATAACACTTTCGCAAAACAAAAACGGCAGAAGCCGTTTTCTCTATTTATCACTTTAAACTTTATCAACCAAGCCTTCTGCAAAAGCTTCCAAGCGCGCAATATCATCATCTTCCGCAGATAGGTCCACCTTAACACTTTCTGAGCCCTTCACTGCTCCTGTAGCAGCAAAGGCAGCATCAAAGTCATCGACAGCCTTGCAGAATTCGTCATAGAAAGTATCGCCTGAACCGACCACCCCATAGACCTTGCCAGACAAATCCAAACTAGACAAGTCTTCGTAGAAGTCCATCATCTCATCAGGTAACTCACCGTCACCATAGGTATAGGTCGCTACAATCGCAATATCTGCTTCCAAGAAATCTTCTGCATCGACAGTGGTGCACTCGTCCACTTCAACTTCTACATCCAGTTCTCTTAGCTTATCCGCCACAATATCAGCAATTTCCTCGGTGTTTCCAGTCATACTGGCAAATACAATTTTCGCTAAGGTCATATTTTCCTCCAAATTCTAATCTGCTCTCATTATATCATATCTTTTTTATTTTAAAAATAAAAACTCTTATGCTACAATGGGTAAAGAAAGTTGACGAGGTTATTTATGACTCTTTATCATGATATTTTAAGTAAGATCAAAGAATACGATACTATTATCATCCACCGCCATATGCGGCCAGATCCTGATGCTCTTGGCAGTCAGGTCGGACTACAAAAGCTGCTTCAGTACCACTTCCCAGAAAAGACAATAAAAGTAACAGGCTACGATGAGCCAAATCTCATGTGGCTAGCACAAATGGACCAAGTCGCAGACGAAGATTACCGAGAGGCTCTAGTCATCGTCTGTGACACTGCTAATACAGCCCGCATTGATGACCAACGCTACACGACAGGCGATTTCCTCATCAAAATCGATCATCATCCTGATGATGAGGTTTACGGAGATATTTCTCTGGTAGATACAAGCTCTAGCAGTGCCAGTGAGATGATTGCTCTCTTTGCCTTTGAAAATAACTTAGACTTGAGCAAGGAAGCTGCTGAACTCCTCTATGCTGGTATCATCGGCGACACTGGCCGCTTCCTTTATCCTTCCACTAGCGCCCGCACATTCGAAGTAGCTGCCAAGCTGCGCCAGTACGATTTCGACTTATCAGCCTTGTCCCGCAAAATGGACTCTATCAGCCGCCAAGTAGCTAAACTGCAGGGCTATGTCTATGAGCAGTTGGAAATAGATAAAAATGGGACTGCGCGGGTCATTCTGCCTCAGGAAGTTTTACAAGCTTATCAACTGACCGATGCTGATACAGCAGCCATCGTCGGGGCACCTGGACGAATTGAAGATGTCGGTCTGTGGGCTATCTTTGTTGAGCAGCCAGATGGTCACTACCGTGTCCGCATGCGCAGCAAGGTTATTCCTATCAACGGTATTGCTAAAAATCATCATGGCGGAGGACACCCCTTAGCCAGCGGAGCCAATGCATTTTCTAAAGAAGAAATAGAGCAAATCTACACCGAGATGAAAGAATTGGCAAAAAAGTAAGAAATTAGTCTAAAAGTCTTGTCAAATCAATCAGAATTTGATAAACTATCAAAGTAACTAATCTATGGCTCGCAAAGAGACCATGGCAGAAAGGAAATTTTTGTAAAATGAGAAAAGATATTCATCCAGAATACCGCCCAGTTGTCTTCATGGACACTTCTACCGGCTACCAGTTCCTTAGTGGTTCAACTAAGCGTTCAAACGAAACAGTTGAGTTCGAAGGGGAAACTTACCCATTGATCCGTGTAGAAATTTCATCAGACTCACACCCATTCTACACTGGACGTCAAAAGTTCACTCAAGCAGATGGACGTGTGGATCGTTTCAACAAAAAATACGGTCTCAAATAATCATAAGCACCAATCGGTGCTTTTTTTGTACTCAAAATTTCTTTTCGCCTTTTTAAACTTTAAAATCTATCCACAACCGCTACTTTTGCTTCCTAGTTAATTCAACAAAAAAACTCCAAAAGTCAGTCGATTAAAATCTAACTTTTGGAGTGTGGTTTATATGCAACCAAAGATTAAGAGCACAGATATTTAAGAATACAATTCCTTATTATTTATAGCTGTAAGCCCAGTAGTAAACACCATTTCCGTCTACAACTGTCGCTACTGCCCCTTCAGTTACGTTAGGATCAAGAAGCAATTCTCTCAGACCGCTGTTAGCCCATTTCTTAACGACAACAGATGGATCTTCATCACGACGTCCAACAAAGCCTGAGCTATCGTATTGACGTGAGATTTCATTTACTTTTGGAAGTGCTTGATTTTGATAAATGTCTTCTGACCATGTCAACTCTTTCAAGCCTTGAGCTTTACGCTCTTCATTGATTTTAGCGAAAGCTTCTTTAGCTTTTGAAACATAGTCATAGTTTGTATCGTTTGTTGCTTCAACACGGTAAACAAACTTAACATAACCAAATTCTACATCACTGTATTTCTTGTCCTCAACGCCACTCTTAAGGTTTGCAATCAAGACATAATCCTTAGCATATGGGTTTTCTTTGGTTTTTTCAAAGATTTCTGGATCTTCGATTTCCCATTCAACTTTGGCATCCCATCCTGCGTTATCAAGGAACTTAGGATTCATCTTTTCGATAACGTAGTTTTTGAACTCTTCAACGTTCTTGAATGGAAGCGGTTGACCWGCTTTAGCAGTTGTCACWAGGTTAGTTGAGTACAATTTCACGCTAGAGTCTTTATCACTGTACATGTATTCATCATCTGCAGTGTTTTCGTGAAGTTTAGGATCAAGAGCTGGATCGTTTGGATCAGTCATACCTTGCAGTTTCCATTTGTCACCAAACCATTTCCAATATGGAGAGTATCCATTAGCTTCTGAGTCAGATGGTATACGGTAATAATGGGTAGAACCATCAAAGTAATAGTTAGGATCTGACTCAAGAGCCTTGTCACCTGGTTTTCCAGTTGGGTAGATAATTTTTGGAGCTCGTCCATTCGGTGCCCATGTCAAATGTTCAAGACCTTCTGCTGGTTTTTCAACATATGGCGGGATTTGATCTTCACTTGGTTTATCAGTTGTTACCAAACCAGGAGTCTCTGGTACAGCAGGTCTTGTTGGAGTTTCTGGTTTTGGTTCCGCTGGTTGCTCTGGTTTCGGAGCAAATGGATTGAGGTCGCCTTCTGCACCGTTAATTGGAGGATTTTCTGGCAAATCAACACTTGGTACCTCTGGTTTTGGTTCTGCTGGTGTAGTAGGCTCATCTGGTTTATCAGTAGGAGCTGGAGTTGGTTGTTCTGGTTCCGCTGGAGTCGGAGTTGGAACTTCTGGTTTTGGTTCTTCCGGCTGGCTTGGAGTTGTTGGATTAGTTGAGTTATCAGCAGAATCCTTAACAAATACCCACTTACCATTTTGATAGTAGTAATAGTCGCCATTATCCAATACATAGTAATGATAACCATTTTCATAACGATAATGTGGATCGTTTTCCAGGTTGTTATTGGATGTGCTGTTATTGTTAGTATTTGTCAGTGGCTTCCACTCACCATCACGATAGATACGGTAAGAACCATCTGTCATACGGTAGTAATGGTTACCATTCCAGTAAATATASTTCTCATCATTTGCCAGATTGTTGTAGTTATTCCAACCATTATATCCGTAGTTGTTGCTATAGTTATAATTCCAGTTGTTATAGCCTGGATAATAGTTATTATAACCATAGTCATAATTATAGCCATTGTAACCGTAGTTATAGTTGTTATAGCCATAATTGTAGTTGTTATAGCCATAATTATAGTTATTGTAACCATAGTTGTAATTGTTGTAACGGTAGTTGCGGTTGTTACGGTAATTATAGTTGTTATAACCATAGTTATAATTGTTGTAACCACCATTCCAGTAATTATAACCTGGTTGATAGTAGTTATAGCCATAATCTTGAGCCTGAGCATTATTCGCAACAGCAATTGCTGGAATAATAGCCGCAGCAGCTACAACAGATCTTGATAAGAGTCTGAAACGATTGTTCATATTAATTAAACCTCCAAAGTGACCAACATCACTTTATTTTTTGTGGGGGGGAATTTATTYTTTGTGCACAACTTCATAAAAAAGAATTTCACGAAAATACTGCCAGCTGACAGTTGACTACTCCATCATTATCAAACACAAAAAACGAATCACTAGTTAGTGAATCCACCTGATTAAAGGTTGCACATTTTTTACTGCCTAGCATATCAACAAAATAATCATAAGGGGCTCTAAATACTAATTCTTTGTACTCATCGTCAGTCAATGTAATAA
>NZ_JAJEPD010000079.1:0-727 GCF_020729765.1 Streptococcus sanguinis
CAAATTCTAATACTTTGAAGGAGCTTGACCGTTTGGTTGGCTTATCTACTGTTAAAAATATGATTCATAGAATTTTAGCTTATTTTTCTATATCGCAAAGAAGGCTTGAAATAAATTTTTCGCCCGTTCGGCCTTCTATGCACTTTATGTTTTCTGGATCATCTGGTACTGGAAAAACAATAGTTGCTAGATTGTTGGCAAAAATTTTTTATGAACATGGAATTATTAAATCAAACGTTTTGATTGAAGTAGGTCGCTCAGATTTAATTGGTGAATATGTTGGCCAAACAGCTCCAAAGGTTAAAAGATTATTTGATAATGCCAAAGGCGGTATTTTATTTATTGATGAGGCCTATAGTCTAATTCCACAAGGAGAGCGTGATTTTGCTAATGAAGCTATTCCTACAATTATTCAGGAAATGGAAAATAATAGAAATGATGTCATTGTGATTTTCGCTGGTTATACAGAAATGATGGAGGAATTTTTAAACACCAATCCRGGTTTAGCTTCTAGAATTAGTAGAAAAATTCATTTTGAAAATTATAACAAGTATGAACTGTATGACATACTGACTCTAATGGCTGATCAACAAGGTTATCTAATGGATAAGAAATGCAACTCAGCTGCTAAAAACTGGCATGTTGGTTACTTTAGATGGAAGAAGAGGGGAAATAAGAATCCATGAAGAAGAATGAACCTTTGTTTATCAGTGAATACGACAAATCT
>NZ_JAJEPD010000008.1:0-743 GCF_020729765.1 Streptococcus sanguinis
TTTTACTGTGGTTCTTTATCTCTTGTTCTTATTCCTATCTTAAATTTTTATTGTAAAGAATAGATTGTAGTGGAGCAAAAACACCGTTTAATAATTGAATACTTGCTACTAGTAGTCCAATAGTCAGTAAGTTATTTCTTACAAAAAAGATACCAGCGACCATACAGGATAGTTGAGAGCCAAAACTTAGTAAAATTCCAGTAGTTGAAGCTAAGTCTTTTAAGAATTTTTTACTGTGGTTCTTTATCTCTTGTTCTTATTCCTATCTTAAATTTTTATTGTAAAGAATAGATTGTAGTGGAGCAAAAACACCGTTTAATAATTGAATACTTGCTACTAGTAGTCCAATAGTCAGTAAGTTATTTCTTACAAAAAAGATACCAGCGACCATACAGGATAGTTGAGAGCCAAAACTTAGTAAAATTCCAGTAGTTGAAGCTAAGTCTTTTAAGAATTGATATGTCTTTCTGGACTCTTCAAATTCTAAACTGATTCCCTGAATTTTTTCTTGGGTCCAGCTTTGAATATTTAATAACTTAATTTGTTCAAAACCATTAATAAAGTTTGTCATTTTTGACAACCGTAACCATTCAGATTTCTTAAATAATATCACCAAAAATAGTGACCTTATTCAAGAAAATTTATTGATTCCTAGAATCTCTCTAATTGCAAATTTAGGGACCCTTATCATGAGTGTGGTTGCCATTATCTATATAGAATGGCGATTAGCATTAGTCTTTCTT
>NZ_JAJEPD010000080.1:0-41420 GCF_020729765.1 Streptococcus sanguinis
CTAATGACTTACTTCAACTCCTTACCTCTTGGAAAGAACAACAAAAATATGAACTGGCAAAGTTTGGCATCATCAGTAATCCAGAACAATTTGTTTTTACATATATCGACACAAAAGGAAACATCAATAAGCCTTTACACGCTGACTATCTAAACAATAAAATGAAAAGTATTAGAAAGCGACACAAAAAGCTGACACATGCTACACCTCATAAACTGCGACACACAGGAGCGACACTTGCTAAACAAGCAGGAATGAGCTTAGAAGCCATTTCCGAAGCTCTGACTCATAGTGACACTGGAACAACTCAGATTTATGTCAATACTTCTAATGTAGTTCCTATGGCAGTTGGTGAGTTCGCCTTAAAATCTCTGAAACAATAAGGTAAAAATAAGGTGAACTTTGAGGTAAACTTTTCAAAAAATCGCTAAAAAAGCACCCATGAGGTAAACTCTTGAGTGCTTTGAAACGTTGATATAATCGTATTGATTAACGTTTAGAGAATTGTGATGCTTTACGAGCTTTCTTAAGACCTGGTTTGGAAAGTATGAATTTCAGTTGGACTAAAAACAGCGTAATATCAAGACTTTTCTCCGCTTTTATAAAAGCTTTTTTCCAATCAAATTCAACTAATTTTATCCGAATGGTGTGGATTTTACCCCCAAAATTACAGAGAATGGAGCTGATAAACACTAAACGTTCACACCATTAGTTAAATGATTTTTTGTTCATCATTTTTCTTAGATGATAGAACTTCTAATTTATTTCTTATTCAAGCAAAAACAACCTGCTATAAGTAAGAAAGAGGAAGATACAAGAAAAACACGGCGTAAAAACCGATTCAGTTCATTGTCCTCAATCCTTGTCTGCTTCATTTTCTTTTACGAGATCGTTTTGTGAATCTTTTTCAGAGAGTTTTTGATCAATATACTTGTCAATGTTTTCATAAAATTCCTTGGTCGCTTCACTATCTAATGTTGGCGAGTTCTGAACTTGATTCACTTTCAATTGAACAGATTGAATACCGTAAGAGGCTTGTTTTTGGTGGAGTGTTTCTAATTCTTCTTCTGAAATCGGATCTCCAACAACCGTCAAGACCAATTCATTGTTACTTGACTTGTAGACTTGATTAATAACCGTATAATTGGCGAACTCTTTTCCTACAAACTGTTTGATCCCTTCTTTGCGCGCTTGTTCTATTGTCAGAGTAACTGCCGAATAGCTAGCTGGAAGAATCAACAATACAATCAAAGATATCAAGCCAATTCTCATTTTAATGCTCAGCTCTTTAAATGAAGTTAAAGGAGATTTTCTCATCAAAATTCTTGTTCCAACAATGTTGGCTAGCATGATAAAGACACAGTTGATCAAGAAAAGATAGAGAGCCCCCAATAAAAATCGTACATTCCCATTAGCTAAACCATAGCCAGCAGTACAGATAGGCGGCATCAGAGCTGTAGCAATGGCTACTCCTGGCACGATATTGTTTGCTTCTTTTTTCCTTGAACCGATCACACCAGCAATCCCACCAGCAATAGCAATGAGGACATCCCAAATGGTTGGAGAGGTTCGTGCAATCAACTCGCTACTTGCATAAGACAAGGGAGAAATCCAGAAATACAGAGTCGAGACAAGCAAACTGACCAACACTTGAGTCAATAAAACCTCTAGAGATTGCTTGATTAAACGCGTATCAAAAATAGCTAAACCGAATCCCAGTCCAACAATCGGTGTCATGAGAGGTGAAATCAACATGGCTCCTATAATGACAGCTGTTGAATTCATATTTAGTCCGATAGAGGCAATAAAAATTGCACACATCAAAATCGCTGTATCTCTCAATCGAACATGAAGGTCATCGTATAATTTCTCACGGTATTCCCGTGTTGAATAATTGGCAGTCATTTGTCCTCTCCTCTTTCCTTATTTAAATTGGTATAATAATTAAAAATAACAGCTGATAAACAGCCAAAAAATATGAGCCCATAAATCGTCAAGAAGACACTGGTAATCCTTCCAATCAAGGTCACAGCTAGGAGATCCCCGTAGCCGACAGTCGTCGAAGTCACAAAAGCATACCAAAGACCGTCTCCGTAATTTGTGATAGCAGGTTCAACTAGGAAAAGCACGCCTCCTGACCCAAAAACAAAGGTCACAAAACTCAGAGCAAACCGAGTAAAACCCGTAACCTGCATAATATGCCATAACATTTTTAAACGTTTCATTTGTTCTCCTTATTCATACTAGCTCCTGACCGAGCCGTTTTTTTCCAATAATCAAAGTGAAGATAGGACATGATCTCCATCAGAGAAAGATAGACAAACTGATAGATCTGATTTAAGCTGATTATCAACTGATATTGTTTGAAAAATGACTGGAAGAAAGACCAGATATGACTGTCTTGAATCAGTCCCTTCTTAATATCAGACAGGATATTAGCTAAAGCTCCCAAGGACTGAAACGGTAAATCCTTGACATTTATATAGATCCGGTCCACCACATCATTCAGACTGGTATCTTGGATGGCATGAAATTCTCCAAAGAGAACTCCTGCCGCTCCAAGAGTAGAAACAAATTCCACCAAATAATTTCTGAGGAAATTTTCTCAASCTTTTCCCATAATGTGTTTAGTGCCATCCATAACGATCCCAACCAGAAAAAGGAAAGAAAACAAGCAAAGAAATTTTGCCGTAAATCCCAAAAAGCTTCAAGACTTGGTGTTGTTGGTTTTTCTAACTCTAARACCAAGATGGTCATAATAATTGCTAGAACAGCATCTGTCAATACAATTAATCTGTCTTTCTTCATCGGATTGCATCCCCTTTCTTTTTTGTAACATTCTATCTTATCGCATAATATTGGATATTCTTTCATAATCCGACTACAAACAAAAATAAACCAAAAAGTATGTCCCTATTATACTATATTTAACTCTAGAAGTATTCATCCATCTAATTAATAAATATATCATATTTCACAATAAGTGAATACTATCAAAGATTCATCCCCTTTCACTTCATCATGTAGTGTTGCTTAGATTTATCAAAAACAACCAAATTTGTATTAATTTCAAGTATCACCTAGTTACAAAAATTTGGGGTGAACAGAAAAAGCATCCCGTATTTTTGATACGAAATGCTTTCAATAAGTTTAAATAAGTTTTAACGTTTACTAAATTGTGATGCTTTACGAGCTTTTTTCAAGCCTGGTTTCTTACGTTCTACCATACGAGCATCACGAGTAAGAAGTCCAGCGCGTTTCAATGAATCGCGGAAGTCTGGGTCTACTTGAAGAAGGGCACGAGCAATACCGTGACGGATTGCACCTGATTGACCAGCGTAGCCACCACCATCAACGTTTACGAAAACGTCGTATTGACCAACAGTTGAAGTAACTGCGAATGGTTGGTTGATAACCAAACGAAGGTCTGCGTGTGGGATGTACTCTTCAACATCTTTTTTGTTTACAGTGATTTTACCAGTTCCTGGAACAAGGCGAACGCGTGCAACAGCGTTTTTACGACGTCCAGTACCTGCATATTGTGCTTGTGACATAGCTTATTTGTTCCTTTCCTTAGATAAGTCCTGAAATATCAAGAACTTCTGGTTGTTGTGCAGCGTGAGTGTGCTCAGCGCCTACAAATACTTTCAGCTTCATACCTTGAGCGCGGCCAAGAGTATTGTGCGGAAGCATACCTTTAACAGATTTTTCGATCAAACGAACAGCGTTCTTAGAGCGAAGCTCACCTGCTGAGATTTGTTTCAATCCACCTGGGTACATAGAGTGAGTGTAGTAGATCTTATCAGTCGCTTTTTTACCAGTCAATTTTACTTTTTCAGCGTTGATAACGATTACGAAGTCACCTGTATCAGTGTGTGGTGTAAAGGTTGGTTTGTTTTTTCCACGAAGTACGCTTGCTACAACAGCAGAAAGGCGTCCAAGAGGGACATCAGTAGCGTCCACTACATACCATTTGCGTTCAACTTCACCTGGCTTAGCCATGTATGTTGTTTTGTTCATGATTTCTCCTATGAATATCGTTTTTGTTTACAGGGCGGATGTTCCGGTCCGCGAGTTATTTGAAAGGTTCCGGGGCCTTACAAATGGGGTAAACAATACCGCCTACTATCATATCAAAAATAGTAGGCAAAAGCAATAGATTTGAAGCAATTATTTATGAAATAGCGATTTCATTTTTCTTAGTCTTGAATGTCTTGGGCGATACTAAAGAGTCCCAAAGTTCCAGGACCAGTATGGGTGGAAATGACAGGTCCCAGAGGCATGAGGAGAACTTCCTCTACTTGGTCGCTTTCCAGCAGCTGGGCTTTTAGACTCTCAGCAATCTCTTTGGCACCTGCATAGGCGATGACCACCCGCGGGTCAGCAACTCCTTCCAGAGTCATGCGGACTACTTCTGCCTGCGCCTTCTTCTTTCCGCGAACTTTAGCGACAGAGTCCAGGGTTCCATCTCCCTTAACAGCGATAATCGGCTTGATATTGACCAAGCTCCCCATAAGCGCAGCAGTCTTGGAAATCCGACCGCCCCGCATGAGGTGATTGAGGTCATCAACCAGAAAATAAGTCTTGACCTTAGGTACCAAGCTCTCAATCAAGTCTGCTGTCTGCTCCAAGGTCTGGCCTGCAGCTCTAGCTTCTGCCGCCTTCATGACTAAAAGTCCTTCCCCCATAGAAGCCGCCTTGGTATCAATGATGCGAATCAGTGCATCCGGAAAATCTTCCAAGACTATCTCCCGTGCCATGACTGCACTCTGATAAGTACCCGATAGGGCCGAAGCAAAGGCTACATAGAGAACTGGTGCCCCTTCCTTGGCATAGCTGCGAAAGACATCTTCAAACTGGCCGACATTAATCTGGCTGGTAGTCGGCTTGCTGCCGGACTCCATCTTAGCCAGAAGTTCTTGGCTGGTCAGCTTGCCTGCACCAACTGTCTCATAGGTTTGACCATCCAGCTGAATGGTCAGGCCTAGGACCTGCACATCATTTTCCTGAGTCCAGTTTTCTGGCAGGTCTGCTGTTGAATCGGTTAAAATTTTAAAGGTCATCTTTTTTCTCCATCAGTTTTTGTAAATCGCGCAAAGATTGGCTGTCCATCGGTCGCAAGGGCGGTCTTTGCAGGTTGATTTGTCCGCTCAGTTTATTGAGGTCTGATTTGGTAACAGCCACTCGCTTCTCTAGCTCTCTAGCAGACACTCTCAAAGCTCCTTGGGCGAAGACAGTCCACTGCTCATTGAGATCGCTGGTCGCAACCGACACCTGATTTTTGGGTGTGTTGAGCTCAGCTGCCAAGCGCTCGATATAGTCATCTGCCGTTTCCTCCTCTTCAGTGAAAACGACCGTCACATTAAACTCCTCGTAGGTCTGCCGAACTCCCGGCATATACTGGGCATCGAAGACGCAGATAACTTCCAGTCCTTCAAAGCTGGCATAATTGCTGAGCTTCTGGAGCAGAATCGTTCGTGCGGCATCTAGTTCTCCGCGGTTAAAGTAAGGACGAGTTTCCCGCCAAAAGGCCGTCATATTGTAGCCGTCCACCAGTAAGATTTTTCTTTTCATAGGCGATTGCGAAAGACTTCATACATGAGAATAGCTGCTGCGACGCTGGCATTGAGGCTTTGGACATGGCCATTCATGGGAATGGAAATCATCTCGTCTACTTGCTTTTTAATATTGATGGAGATTCCCTTACCTTCGTTGCCGATGATGAGAGCCAGCTTGCCTGCTGTATTCCACTTATGAGAAGGCGTCCCCTGCATATCTGTACCGAAAATCCAGAAACCAGCTTCCTTGAGCTTGTCCAGAGTCTGGCTGAGATTAGTCACACGGGCAATAGGAATATGCTCAATGGCACCCGTTGAAGTCTTGGCCACGACTGGTGTCACACCGACTGCCCGGTGCTTAGGAATGATGACTCCCGCTACATTGGTCGCGTCAGCCGTCCGTAAGATAGAGCCCAGATTATGCGGGTCAGTCAGCCCATCCAAAATCAGCAAGAGCGGATTGTCTTCCTGCTCTGCTTTTTTCAACAGCACCTCGAAGTCAGTATAGGCGAACTCCGCCACCCGCAGGACAAACCCCTGGTGAACTGCTCCGTCAGTCATTTCCTGCAAGGTTTTCTTAGGCGTCCATGAGATAGAAACCTTCTTTTCCGCTGCTAAATCTTTGATTTTATCGACCTTTTTGCCACGCAGGTCGTCCTGAATGTAGAGTTTATTTCCAGTGTTAGCCGCGAGAGCCTCTGTCACCGCATGCACACCGTAGACAATATCGTTTTTTTCCATAGGACTAGTATAACACAAAGGCGAAAAAATGGCGGCAGGATTTACTCGGGCGAGACAGAATTCTGCTCTGATAAAAAGCAATCAACAGCTCCCAAGATTCCCCGCCAGTCGTGCTATAATAGAAAGAAGTCTAAAAAAGGAAACTCTTACTCATGTCTCTCCTCCAACGCACCATCAAGCTGGTACTGGCTACCTGTTTAGCTGCTTGGCTAGCTGACTTTTTAGGTCTGGCCTACTCAACTTCAGCTGGAATTATTGCCATTCTCAGCGTGACCGATACCCGCCGCAGTACTGCAAAGCTAGCTGGCAATCGCTTTTTATCTACCCTGCTGGCTCTGGCTATCGGAAGCCTGGCTTTTCACTTTCTAGGTTTTCATCTCGGAGCATTGGCCATCTATATCGCGATCTATGTACCTCTGGCCTTTCGGCTTGGCTGGGAAATCGGCATTACCCCCAGTACCGTCCTGGTCACCCATCTGCTCTTAGAAAAATCCACCTCCTGGTCACTGCTTGGAAATGAGCTAGCTCTATTTCTTATTGGAACTGGCTTTGCTCTGCTAGCCAATCTCTATATGCCCTCGCGCCAGCAAGAGATTGACAGCTACCACGAGCAAGTGGAGGAACAGCTGAAAAAGATTCTCCTGCGTTTTGAATATTTCTTAAAATCTGGAGACGGCCGAAATGATGCAGCTCTGATCAAGGAGCTGGATAAGATTCTGCAACAGGCCTTGCAGCTGGTCTATCTGGACCACTCCAACCACCTCTTTCACCAGACCAACTACCATATTCACTATTTTGAAATGCGAAGAGCTCAGAATCGTATCTTGCTGGATATGGCCGGTAATATCAATACCTGCCGCCTAGCAGCTAGCGAAAGCTTCATATTGGCTAAACTCTTTTTAAAAACAGCCAAACAGTTAAGTCAAGCAAATCCAGGCCATGATTTGCTGGATGAAATCGAGGAATATCTGGCTGTCTTTCGAAAACGGCCACTTCCTAAAACTCGCCAGGAATTTGAAACCCGCGCTACGCTCCTTCAGCTCCTGCGGGACTTGGAGACCTTTATTGAGTTAAAGGTTGATTTTTATAGGAATTATCAAGAAGAAAGGAACTAACTCTTTCTACACAAAATAAAGAAGGAACCAAAAAAATTTGGTTCCTTTTTTACATTAAGAAAGTAGTTTATTCTTTTAAGTGATAAGAATAGCTTGCGACTACAACATCTTCGTACCACTTTAGATAATATTTCAATTTTAAACTCATTTGATTATGAAGGATATTTTGCCAGCTCTTTTTCGGGATAAACTGAGGAACCAAGACTGTCACTGTCCTTCCTTCTTTTTTAGCCCGCTTTGCTACCTTGATCACATACTGAACTGTTGGAGTAATGATATTGCGGTAGCTAGTCGTAACAGTCTCAAATCGAATATCAGGGAAATAGTCAGCAAATTCCTCTGCGACTTCAGCATCCTTTTTAGCAGTTTCAGTTGTTGAGACGTGCATTGCGACGACATCGTCACCAATACTGCGAGCATAGCTCATTGCTCCAACACTAACTCTGGTGACATTTCCGACTAGCACAATTACTGTATTGCCTGTATAATTCTGACGCTCGATATGTTCTTCTAATCTCAGCTGTCTTGCGACCCTGTTGTAGTGCTGTTTAATAGCTAAGAACAGCCAGGTCAAGACAATGATAATTGGAAAGAAAGGCCAAATATCGCCGAGACGGAATAAAAGTAAAATAAGAACAATCCCGTAGCAAATAACAGCTCCAAGAATATTCGCAATTGAATGCTTCAAGAAATCTTTTCCAAACTTTTTCTTCCAATGGACAACCATACCAGTTTGAGAGAGGGCGAAGGGCACAAATACACCAATGGTATACAGTGGGATTAAGCGCTCTGTGTTCCCTTTAAAAATCCACAAGAGAGCAATAGCCCCAAAGGCCAATGTAAAAATCCCATTAGAATAGCTTAGGCGATCTCCTTTTTCCATGTACATATGTGGCATATATTTATTTTTAGCCATATTGTAAGAAAGTACAGGGAAAGCCGAGAAACCTGTGTTGGCTGCAACTGCCAAAATCAAAGCTGTTGACAATTGAAAAACATAGAATAAGACACGACCAAGTGGAGAACTTCCCAAAATTGCCTGAGCCATCTGAGCCAAGGTAGTTACACCTTTGACAGGAACAATCCCAATCCAATAGTTCAAGAAAGTGATTCCTGCGAACATGATTCCTAGGATTAAAGCCATAATAGACAGGGTGCTTGCAGCATTGTGAGCCTTTGGCTTCTTGAAAAAAGGAACCGAATTAGATATGGCTTCCACTCCAGTCAAGGAAGCAGAACCACTGGTAAATGCTCGGAGCAATAAGATCAAACTTACTCCAGTAATAGAAGTGCCAATATGAGCAGTTGCGTGATATTCCAAGTTTCCCGTCATGATTTGCACAAAACCAAAACCAATCAACAATAACGTGCTGACAATAAAAAGATAGACAGGAATCATTAAGGAAGTCGCTGATTCTTTTAGCCCTCGTAAATTCATTAGCATCAATACGAGGACTAACAAGACCGAGATGTGTAAATTGTAAGGGTGTAAGACAGGAATAGCTGAGGTAATGGCATCCGCTCCAGAAGCAACTGAAACAGCTACAGTCAACATATAGTCTACCAGTAAACTTCCACCCGCAATTAAGCCTGCTGTTGGAGAAAGATTTTCTGTCGTTACCATATAAGCTCCTCCTCCTTGAGGGTAAGCATGGATAACCTGACGATAAGAAATGGTTAAACTAGCTAATAAAACCAATACAACAATTCCTATTGGAAGTGACCACCAAATAGCTCCGACAGACACAGAAGTTAAGACCAGAACTACCTGCTCTGGTCCATAAGCTATGGAAGATAAGGCGTCACTAGAGAGCATAGCCAAGGCCTGTAGTTTTGTCAATAAATGACCATCCTCTCCTTCTTTACCGGATTTTAATGGACGTCCAATAAAAAATCCTTTTAACTTGGAAAACATAAGTTCCTCCTCAATTAAAAAATAAGGGCTATTCTACTCTTTTTCAGAAAACATGTCAACAGTTTTCTGAAATTTTTTCTATTTTTAAGCAACTCTTCTTGTTCAACAATGTGAACTAGTAGCAATTAATAGATTGTGAGAAAGATTCAGTTATCCTTAAAGATGTGAAGTGGACCTCCTCATCTCTAATGAAATAACTTCGAAGGACAAAWTCATATTTCCCAAAGTTCATTTGCTATCACTTATAAAAATAATCTCTTCAACTATGAGGTTTTTGAGCCTATCAAGTATGGATTGATAAGTCTTAATAGAAAAAAACGAGCATGGATGTCCAAGCTCGTTTTTGATAACTAAATTTTCTTCATTGTAGAAAACATTAATAAACTGTTTTTTCAGTTTCTTTATCGAAGAAGTGCGCCTTGTTCAAATCAAAGCCAAGGTCAATTCCCTCACCTGTTTGCAAGTAGTCACGTGCATCTACTTTTGCGATAAATTCGTTTTTACCAACTTGGCAGTACAAGTGAGACTCTGAACCAAGCAACTCTGATACAGAGATTGTTGCGTGTACTACTGAGTCAGGGAAAGTTTCAAGGAAAGCAGGTTCTGTATTGATATCTTCTGGACGGATACCAAAAATCAATTCTTTACCTTCGTAGCCTTTTTCTTTCAGAACTTTCAAGATCCCTTCTGGCACTTTCAATCTCACACCTTCAGTAACGATCTCGTTGCCTTCAAGCTTCACATTGATGAAGTTCATAGCTGGACTTCCGATAAAGCCAGCAACAAATTTATTGACAGGGTGTTTGTAAAGTTCTTGTGGTGTACCAACTTGCTCTACGCGACCAATTGTACCAGTTCCTGATGGGTTCTTAGTTGCTGACATGATAACGATACGGTCAGCCAAAGTCATCGCTTCTGTTTGGTCGTGTGTTACGTAGATAGTTGTTGCTCCGATACGACGGTGGATTTTAGCGATTTCAGCACGCATGGATACACGAAGTTTTGCATCCAAGTTTGACAAAGGCTCGTCCATCAAGAATACTTTTGCATCGCGGACAATAGCACGTCCCATGGCAACACGTTGACGTTGACCACCAGAAAGGTCAGCTGGTTTACGGTCCAAGAATTCTTTCAATCCAAGAATTTCAGCAGCTTCTTGAACACGTTTGTCGATATCATCTTTGCTGTATTTACGCAATTTCAAACCAAAGGCCATGTTGTCGTATACAGTCATGTGAGGGTAAAGGGCATAGTTTTGGAAAACCATGGCAATATCACGGTCTTTTGGTGCCACATCGTTAACCACTCGACCATCGATTGAACATTCACCTTCTGTAATGTCTTCAAGTCCAGCAATCATACGAAGAGTTGTAGACTTACCACATCCTGAAGGTCCTACAAATACGATAAATTCTTTGTCTTGAATTTCTAAGTTGAAATCTTCAACAGAATAGTGTTCACTATTTGGATATTTCTTGTAAATATTTTTTAGGTTTAATTCTACCATGATAGGCTCCTTTTAAATTTATACTCTTATTATATTTGAAAGCGTTTTACAATGCTATGACAAACTGCCTAAAATAAAAAAAATGTTTTGTGCAGCCTGCACAAAACATCAAAATAAATCTTTCAAAATGATATGGTAACAAAGTGATAAATCCGTCAACTCTTTTAACTGCAAGCCTGTCAACTCCTCCCACTTATCCAAGCGATATTGGAGAGTATTCCGTTGAATATAAAGTTGCTGAGCCGCTTTGGTCACAACTGCTCCATTTTCCCACAAGGCTAAGATAATCTCGGTTAATTGCTCTTGCCCCTCTATAAGCTGATGTAGTTTTCTCTTCAGAGGAAGAAGAGTGTCCTTAGCCTCGTCTAAGCCCCATAAAAAGAGCTGGGAGAAGGACAAAACAAAAGAGTGCTGGTAACGATTCAACCATTGAGTGAAGAGGCTGTTCTCGGCTTGATAGAGTTGTGGCAACTCGTCTTTCACCGATCTGGGCCAGACTTGTCCAATCAAAACAGCCAAACGCAGGTTAAAGTCATATTCAACAGCTGACAAGACATCCCTCAGCAAATCTTTAACAGCCAACTGCTGCCCCTGATCAAGAACAAAAATATAGTCTTGCGGGCTGGTCTGAAAATAAGCGACTTTATTGGTCAAAAGAGTTCGCATCATGTCCAGCCAGGCTGAAATAGATTCTGTCTCATAATGAAAAAGGTGACAATGAATGAACTGTAGCGCCTCAACCTCATGGGGGAGCGTCTCTTCGGACTCAGGTACTAAATACCTATACCAGGGATTTTGTGAAAAAACGGACTCTTTTTCTGTCAGCAGAGCAAGCAGTTGCTGTTCTCGATCTGTTAAATCTTCTGTCGCCAAAACTAGCCAATGTTGCCGATCAAGACGAAGCGAGACTTTCTGGCTATCTTGACTGGGTTTATCTTGTAGACTAGCCTTTGGAAACAAAGCCAGCAGTTCATTTGTTTTCATGAGTAGCTTCCTCCACTCGTTTGACGCACCAGTCAATTAATTCTTCCAAGCGTTCGATTTCTTCCGTCATATGCAGGTAGCCCATAACCGCTTCAAAGCCGGTAGACATCCGGTAGGTGACGATATCTGTATTCTTAGCTTTGGTGTGGCTGTTGGCATTGCGGCCACGCTTGTAGATATCCTCTTCTTTCTCCGTCAGAATCCCTTCTTCCAGCATCAGAGAGATAAGATTAGCCTGAGCCTTGGCAGAAACGTACTTGGTCGCTTCCCTATGCAGCTGATTAGGCTTGGTCAGACCTTGAAAAATCAGGTGCCGCCGGATATACATGGAGTAGACAGCATCTCCCTCAAAGGCGAGGGCAATGCCGTTAATCAGGTTGACATCAGTCACGTGTCCACCTCACTCCGTCCTTAGTATCCAAAAGCTTGATTCCCTGAGCGGCCAATTCATCCCGAATACGGTCTGCAGTCGCAAAGTCTCGATTAGCCCGCGCCACTTGGCGTTCCTCGATCAAGCGCTCAATGTCCGCATCCAAAACTTCTTCTACAAAGACGATACCAAAAACTTCTAAGAGCTCGGCCAAGGCTGCCTTAACTTCAGCAGTGTAGTTGCCAGAGTTGATCCACTTGGCCAGCTCGAAGACAACCGTGATACCGTTGGCCGCATTGAAATCTTCGTCCATAGCGGCAGTGAATTTGTCCAGAAAGGCCTGAAACTGAGCAGAGTCTGCCTGACCCGTGAAAGGCTGATCATAGGTATTCTTCAAATACTTGAGATTGGTCGCTGCATCATGAACAGCTTTTTCCGTGAAATTGATCGGCTTACGATAATGCTGGGTAGCAAAGAAGAAACGCAGTACCTGACCGTCAATAGTCTTGAGGGCATCATGGACGGTGATAAAATTGCCTAGAGATTTGGACATCTTGACGTCATCGATGTTGACAAAGCCATTGTGCATCCAGTAGTTGGCAAAAGTCTGACCAGTCTTGGCCTCTGACTGGGCGATTTCATTGGTATGGTGAGGAAACTCTAGGTCTGCCCCTCCACCGTGGATATCAATGGTATCGCCCAAAATCTCCGTTGACATGACCGAGCACTCGATGTGCCAGCCCGGACGACCTGCTCCCCAAGGACTGTCCCAGGAAATCTCGCCCGGCTTAGCTGCCTTCCAGAGAGCAAAGTCCACTGGATTTTCCTTACGAGCAGTCTCCTCATCTGTCCGGCCAGAAGCACCCAACTCCAAGTCTGCCAAGGTTTTGTTGGCTAGTTTGGCATAATTGTGAGATTTTTCGACTCGGAAATAGACATCGCCCTCTGATTCATAGGCGTAGCCCTTGTCCACCAAAGTCTGCACAAAGTCAATAATTGCCTCCATAAAGTCAATCACGCGCGGATGCTGAGTAGCCGACTTGACTCCTAAGGCCGTCACATCCTCATGAAAAGCTGCGATATACTTGTCAGCCACTTCTTTGGGAGTAATGCCCTCTTTCTTAGCTCGATGGATAATCTTATCATCTACATCTGTAAAATTGGAAATATAATTGACCTCAAATCCCCGATACTCAAAATAGCGACGAACTGTGTCAAAAGCTACTGTTGAGCGGGCATTGCCGACATGGATATAGTTATAAACCGTCGGACCGCAGACATACATGCGAACCTTGCCCTCTTCAATGGGCACAAATTCACGTAGGCTGCGGGTCATGGTGTCGTAAATTTTAATCATGCGGTCCACTCCCTTCTCTATTTCTGACTTTTTCGGCTGAAAACCAGCTCTGCAAAAGGGCCAAATTGTCTGAGGCTATCCAGTTGGTAAAAGCGCTGCCCTTCCTCTTGGGTAAAGAGGGGAACCCCCTTTCCTAGGATAAGGGGCGCTATCTGAATAATGAGGTGGTCGAAAAGATCCGCATCCAAGAGCGGTCCTACCAAGGAATTACCACCAATCACAAAGACATTTTTGCCTTTGTCAATCTGGTGAACAAAGTCCACCACATCCCCAGCTACTGGCTGGTAATTGCTGACAGGCAGGTGCCTATCATGCGTAAAG
This sequence comes from Streptococcus sanguinis, assembly GCF_020729765.1. Classification (GTDB taxonomy): domain Bacteria; phylum Bacillota; class Bacilli; order Lactobacillales; family Streptococcaceae; genus Streptococcus; species Streptococcus sanguinis_Q. The sequence continues at coordinate 13,869 of NZ_JAJEPD010000080.1, forward strand.
ACATAGTTTTCCGTAGCTTGATAAAAACTTTCTACATCTTGCAAATCTTGGATTTCCTCAAAGGTCCGCTTGCCCATGATGGTGATATCCATTTGCCTGTAAAAGTCATCATAGCCTGTATCCTCTACAGAACCAAGCTGATGCAGCCAGTCTATCCTGTGCTGGCTGTCTGCCAAGTAGCCATCCATGGTAATACAGCCGTAAAAATATACTGCCATTCTTGTAGTTACCTTTCTAGTTCCTTTGCTATTGTCAAAGCGATAGTGAAAAAAGTCATGGCATCAGCTGTCCGCTCTTCATGGCGGGCATCCCAGGTTCGGTTATGATGATCCACGTAGTCAGCTGTGTAGAAGAATTGATAGACCTTGGTCTTGCGAAATTGACTCCAAGCCATGATAGCTGAAGCTTCCATGTCCACCACTTTGGCTCCAGCAGCCAAGCGACGCTTGACTTTCTCAGGCGTTTCCCGATAAAAGGCATCAGTCGTCCAGGACTTGGTGCGGATATGCTCGATATCGTGCTTGTCAAAGATGGCTTCCAGCTCGATCAGCAGAGACTCGTCATAGGCTACTTCGTCACCCGGTGGGGCATAGTGATAGCTAGTTCCTTCATCTCGCAATGCAGCCGCAGGCAGGATAATTTTATCCGCCTCAATTGAGCGATCCAAAACGCCACAGGAACCTAGAATAATGAAGTTCTTGAAGCCTCTAGCCGCCAACTCCTCCAGCTGGCCAACTATCATGGGAGCCCCAATCGGAGCCAACATAACTGCTAGCTTGCTAGGTCCTTGGCCATAAATATACCATGGATGCTGTCCGTTTATGCTTTTCAAATAGCCTCCCTGATAGACTTCTTCTGACTCAATCAAACGTTTCAGAATTTCGCCATTAAAGGACAGGATGATGGTTTCGCATACCTCACCCTTGTCATGGACTGGCTTTTCATTTGGCTCAATGACTGCTGCTACATCTTCAAATTCCTCTAATAGCATAACTTCTCTTTCTTTAAGGCTTCAGCAAATCCACCTTCATCTTTTCTATGCGGCGCAGCTTGGTCTCATCTTTTTTGGCTTCACTGATATAGCGAGCCCATTCGCGCTGGTGGCTAGGCGGTAGTTTGGTAAAGCGCTCCTTGGCAGGACCGTCCAAGCGCTCTTTCAGTTCAAGGACTACCTGGTTCAAAATAGCATCTGATAAATCTGACATGTCGGTTCCTCCTGTCATATTTCACTTCGATAGCTTTGCCAACCTTTTCTACAGACTTGATGAATGGTGGCTGGCTTCACGGGCATGCTCTAGCTTGTCTAGATAGTATTCCCGCTTCTCCTCTACCTCGTGAATGGTTGGCTCGTCTTTCTCACCGTGAACACGGACAATCTTGGCTGGTACGCCAACCACTGTCACATCACTTGGAACATCTGCCACTACAACTGCACCGGCTCCAACCTTGGCTTTCTCGCCAATCTCAATTGGTCCGATGACTTGAGCATGAGCAGAGACCAAGGCACCTCGACGGACGGTCGGGTGGCGTTTGCCTGTATCCTTGCCCGTCCCGCCTAGGGTCACACCGTGGTAAAGCATGGCCCCCTTCTCCACAATGGCTGTCTCACCAATCACCAAACCACTACCATGGTCGATGAAGACACCTGACTCAATCTGAGCGCCGGGATGAATCTCAATCTGGGTCCAGAAACGCCAGAATTGACTGTGCATTCGTGCTAATAGCTTGAAACCACGCTTCCACAAAAAATGAGAAAGACGATGAGCCGCCAAAGCTTTAATGCCCGGATAGGTTAGTAAGACTTCCAGCGACGTTCGTGCCGCCGGGTCATTTTCTTTTACAATATCAATAGATTCCTTCCACCAACCCATGCTAGCCTCCTTCCTTCTCTAAACAAGGAGAGACGAGAACTAGGCTCGCCTCTGCCGATTTCTGATGAGGTCTACAGGAATAAGTGACCTCTTATTCTTCTGTTTTAGGGCTTTCTTGATGGTCTTTGTGACCTTTGTGTTCCTTGTGCGGATGATGTCCCTTGTCATGATGATGTTTCGGCTTATCAGACTTTGGCGGACGTGGCAGCAATACTTTCATGGAAGCATCTACCCGACCTTTGGCATCAATCTTGATCACCTTGACATCTACTTCATCACCGATTTGTACGACATCTTCGACATTGTTGGTCCGAGTCCAGGCTAACTCTGAGATGTGAACCAGGGCATCTGTCTTGTCAAAGAGGTTGACAAAGGCACCGAATTTCTCAATCCGAACAACCTTGGCATGGTAAACTTCGTCCACTTTTGCTTCGCGGACCAGACCAGCAATGATTTCCTTAGCACGATTAATCGCGTCTTGGTCGCTGGAGTAGATGGATACATTTCCCTCTTCATCAATGTCAATCTTAACACCGGTCTCAGCGATAATCTTGTCGATGGTTTCCCCACCTTTACCGATGACAATCTTAATCTTGTCCACATCAATCTTGATGGTGTCGATTTTCGGAGCAGTTGGAGCCAACTCAGGACGTGGAGCTGGAATCGTCGCTTCAATCAAGTCCAGAATTTCAAAGCGGGCTTTCTTAGCCTGAGCCAGAGCTTCCGTTAAGATTTCTGCTGTAATTCCTTCAATCTTAATATCCATCTGCAGGGCGGTAATCCCTTCACGAGTACCAGCTACCTTAAAGTCCATATCGCCAAAATGGTCTTCCAACCCTTGAATGTCCGTCAGAACCGTGTAGTTACTGCCATCTGAAATCAAGCCCATAGCAATACCAGCAACCGGAGCTTTAATCGGCACACCACCGGCCATCAGAGCCAAAGTGCCCGCACAGATAGAGGCTTGGGAGGAAGAACCGTTTGATTCCAAGACTTCTGCTACCAGACGGATAGCGTAAGGAAACTCTTCCAAGTTAGGCAAGACTTGCTCCAAGGCACGTTCCCCAAGAGCACCGTGTCCGATTTCACGACGACCAGGAGCCCCATAACGGCCTGTTTCACCGACAGAGTATTGCGGGAAGTTATAGTGGTGCATGAAGCGTTTCTTGTATTCTGGATCCAAGCCGTCCACAATTTGCGTTTCGCCCATTGGTGCCAAAGTCAGAACAGACAAGGCTTGGGTTTGCCCGCGAGTAAAGAGACCAGAACCATGAACGCGCGGCAAGTAATCCACTTCCGCATCCAGCGGACGGATTTCATCAACCTTACGACCGTCAGGACGGACCTTATCTTCGGTAATCAAACGGCGCACTTCAGCATGCTCCATTTGCTCCAAGATTTCAGCCACATCACGCATGATACGGTCGAATTCTTCGTGGTCTGCGTATTTCTCTTCATAAACTGCTGTGACTTGGTCTTTGACAGCCTGAGTCGCTGCTTCACGCGCCAGCTTTTCTTCTACCTGAACAGCCTTTTGCAAGTCGCTGTTATAGGCTGCGATAATCTCTGCCTGCAACTCTTCATCAACATGCAGCAATTCTACTTCTGCTTTTTCCTTGCCGACCGCTGCGACAATTTCTTCTTGGAAGGCAATCAATTCTTTGACTGCTTCATGCCCTTTGAGAAGAGCTTCCAGCATGATATCTTCAGACAGCTCCTTAGCTCCAGACTCTACCATGTTGATAGCATCTTTGGTACCAGCTACTGTCAGTTCCAAAAGTGAAACTTCTTTTTGTTCCTTGCTAGGGTTGATGATAAATTCACCATCTACATAGCCGACTTGAACTCCTGCGATAGGGCCGTTAAAAGGAATATCTGAGATAGAAAGAGCCAGAGAACTACCGAACATAGCGGCCATTTGAGGCGAAGCATCTTCGTCATAAGAAAGAACAGTATTGATAACCTGAACTTCATTGCGGAACCCTTCCGCAAACATAGGACGAATCGGACGGTCAATCAAGCGGGCAGTCAAAGTCGCATCTGTTGACGGACGGCCTTCGCGCTTGTTAAAGCCGCCAGGATATTTCCCAGCTGCATACATTTTTTCCTCATAGTTGACCTGCAATGGGAAAAAGTCACCAGTAGCCATCTTTTTGGACATGGTTGCCGCAGTTAAAACGGTACTTTCTCCATATCGAACAACGGCGCTGCCATTTGCCTGCTTTGCAACCTGACCGGTTTCAACTACCAGCTCACGGCCTGCAAAAATAGTTTTAAAAACTTGTTTTGTCATAAAGACTCCTTGCCGAGCACATGCTCAAATTTTTTCATACGCCTTGGCTACAAAGATCAAGATATTAAGTCCGTTAAAAGCAAATTAAAAATAAGAAACTGGCGAAGTCTTCGATGAAGACAAGACAGTTTATCTTTTTTACACAGCTTTTAGGTCGTATTCTGTTCATCAAGATATTTAAGCCCTTAAGCAACYWATAGGACGTGTTCAGTTAGCACTGTGACTTTAATATCATRGYCTTAGYARCTTATTATATCCTCATCTTTGTATCAAGCACGTACAGACCTTATTTTACCACAATTTCAGGCAAAAGAAAAAGACTGAAAATGGCTTTTTTTCTATAAAAGYACTGAAAATCTATTTTTCTTWTCTATAGCTGATTATAGTTGGCTGTCAAAGTTCGTTTTTTCCTTTCGATTCACCACATATGAGAGTGGTATAGCCTTCATTCACTTTTCAAAGTGAACTTCTTGCTTTATAATAAATACAGTGACTCATTTCAAACATGTAAAGGAGACAATCGTGCCAGATCATCAAACAGTTGAAAAGAAAGATTTTTTCTCGCTCCTTGCGACAGCCTTAGTCTGCTTTGCAGGCATCTTATCTGAAACCAGTATGAATGTGACCTTCCCGCATCTAAGTAAGGTCTTTGGGTTAGGATTGGGAACGCTACAATGGATTACGACAGGGTATTTGTTAGCAGTGGCTATTACGATTACTTTAGGAGCTACCTTAGCCCACAATTGGAAAGAGAGAACCATCCTCTTTACCGCTTTAGCCAACTTTTGCTTGGGCACACTGATTGCCATGTTGGCTCCAAGCTTTCCCATCTTGATGGTAGGAAGAATCCTGCAAGGAGGAGCTACTGGATTAGCCATTCCTTTGCTCTTTAACTTGATTGTTGAGCGTGTTCCTAAGCAAAAAATTGGAACCTATATGGGCTTGTCTGGGATGGTGGTCAGTCTAGCACCAGCAATTGGGCCGACTTATGGTGGTTTTATGATTAGTCGTTTTGACTGGCATATGATTTATACCTTTATTCTTCCTGTCCCAATCATTTCCTTTATTCTTGGCTTTTTCTTTCTAAGAAATTCAGAGAAGCCTAGGAAACGCGCCTTTGATCTTCTCTCATTTCTCCTCTTAGCAAGCTCACTCGTGTTTGCCATTGTAGCCATCTCCAGCTTAGAAGAAGGACATATCGATTGGCTCTATCTTGTTCTCTGCATAGTGCCACTAGCTTGTTTTATCTATCGGAGCTTGAAAATCGATCATCCATTCCTAGATATTCGTATCTTAAAGCAACCAACGGTCTTATTGGCTATTTTACCCTTCTTCATTTTTCAGTTTATCAACCTATCGGCTAATTTTCTGATCCCCAACTTCTTGGTCATAGAAAAAGAAATTTCAACTGCTCAGGCAGGCTTTGCACTGCTTCCAGGAACCATGCTCGGAGCCTTTCTCTCTCCTGTATTTGGCAAACTCTATGATAGAAAAGGCCCGAAACCAACCCTTTTTACAGGAAATTCACTTCTTTTCCTTGCTGTATTCTTGCTCCTTATCTTCACAAAAGAACTCACCTTAACAGCTGTTATTGCGATTTATATTTGCTTTACCTTGGGGCGAAACATGGCCTTTAATAACACACTTGCCCTAGCGACGACTCAAGTTGATAAAGGAAAGACTGCAGATACGACTGCGCTGTTTCAGCTGGCCCAGACCTTTGCGGGTGCTATAGGTACCGCAGTAACGGCCGTCATCGCTAATCAAGCTCCCAATATGACAAAAGGAACTCAAAACGTCTTCACCCTTCTATTAGGCTTGGTTATCTTCGTATTCTTGTCTTATCTACTGCTTTTTAAAAAGATTGCTGCAAAGAAACTTTGACTTTTATCCTTGACCTGATAAACATCTAAAAATTACTGACTTATCCTTCTCCCCCAAAGACATTTTGGGGGATTTTTTGCTATACTATTTCTATATACGACAAAAGGAGTAAACTATGGAACAAAAACATCGTTCTGAATTTCCAGAAAATGAACTCTGGGACCTAACGGCCCTTTACCAAGACCAGGAGGACTTCTTGCGGGCCATCGAAAAGGCCAGAGAGGACATCCAGAAATTCGTCCGTGATTATCAAGGCAAACTTAGCACTTTCGAAGATTTTGAACGGGCTTTTGCTGAGTTAGAGCAGATTTATATCCAAATCAGCCACATCGGCAACTACGGCTTTATGACACAGACCACTGACTATGGCGACGAGAGCTTTGCGCAGATTGCCCAAGCAGCTATGGAATTTGAGACCGAGGCCAATGTCGCACTCAGCTTCTTCGACGATGCCCTAGTCGGCGCAGACGAGGCTGTCTTGGAGAAACTAGGCCAAGAGCCCCATTTGACCTCAGCCATTCGCCAAGCGAAAATCAAAAAAGCCCACTATCTGGGAGCGGATGTCGAAAAAGCCTTGACCAATCTAGGTGAAGTCTTTTACAGTCCACAGGATATTTACACCAAGATGCGGGCTGGCGACTTTGCCATGGCTGACTTTGAAGTAGACGGCAAAGTTTACAAAAACAGCTTTGTCACCTATGAGAATTTCTACCAAAACCATGAAAACGCAGAAATTCGCGAAAAGTCTTTCCGCTCTTTCTCTGAAGGCCTTCGTAAACACCAAAATGCCGCTGCAGCTGCCTATCTGGCTCAGGTCAAGTCTGAAAAATTACTGGCTGACATGAAGGGCTATGAGTCTGTCTTTGACTACTTGCTGGCAGAGCAGGAAGTTGATCGCTCTATGTTTGACCGGCAGATTGACTTGATTATGAGCGAATTTGCCCCAGTAGCTCAGAAATACCTCAAGCATGTCGCTAAGGTAAACGGACTTGAAAAAATGACTTTTGCCGACTGGAAGCTGGACTTGGACAGCGAGCTCAATCCCGAAGTCAGCATTGATGACGCCTATGACCTCGTCATGAAGTCAGTCGAGCCACTCGGACAAGAGTATTGTCAAGAAGTTGCCCGCTACAAGGAAGAACGCTGGGTTGACTTTGCGGCCAATGCCGGAAAGGACTCTGGAGGCTATGCTGCGGATCCTTATCGGGTTCACCCTTATGTCCTCATGAGCTGGACTGGCCGTATGAGTGATGTCTATACTCTGATTCACGAGATTGGCCACTCCGGTCAGTTTATCTTCTCTGACAATCACCAAAGCTATTTCAACGCCCACATGTCCACCTACTATGTGGAAGCGCCATCTACCTTTAATGAGCTCCTGCTCAGTGATTATCTGGAACGCCAGTTTGATAACCCTCGCCAGAAACGCTTTGCCCTGGCTCACCGTCTGACGGATACTTACTTCCATAACTTCATTACTCACTTGCTGGAAGCTGCCTTCCAACGCAAGGTCTATACTTTGATTGAAGAAGGCGGAACCTTCGGCGCAAGCAAACTCAACGCTATCATGAAAGAAGTCTTGACAGAATTTTGGGGCGATGCCGTTGAGATTGACGACGATGCTGCCTTAACTTGGATGCGCCAAGCCCACTACTACATGGGACTCTACAGCTATACTTACTCCGCAGGCTTGGTCATCTCTACCGCTGGCTACCTACACCTGAAAAATGACGAAAATGGTGCCCGTGACTGGCTTGAGCTGCTCAAATCTGGCGGCAGCAAGACTCCGCTTGAGTCAGCTATGATTATAGGAGCAGATATTTCGACAGACAAACCGCTCCGCGATACCATCCAATTCTTGTCCGACACAGTTGATCAGATTATTGCTTACAGCGAGGAGTTGGGGGAATAAAGAATAAACAAAATCAGCTTGAATTTCGTTCAAGCTGATTTTTAAATAGTTTAATAAAAATAAAGAGGCCCAAAAAAGCGGAGATAAAGTAAAATATAGGCACTAAAACAAGCGATAAATATAAGCCATCTTGTCCAGTACTGTGACTTAGTATAATTCTTCATTCGCAGCAACCCGATGAAAAACCAAATCAGACTCCAAAAAACCAGACCTAATATCTGAGGAGCAAAATACGAAATTAAAAGTAAAACAGGAATCAACAAAGCCAATACTAGTATGATTCTTTTTTGCGTTATCTGCTCTCTAGGAATCATCCAGCCTATAAAAAAACACAAAACCGCTGGAGCGATGAATGGTGTAAAAATCATAAAAACAAATAAAAGATGTTTTAGCAACTCAATAATAATCATCACCTAATTCCCATCATGTTTTAAATAATGCGGCTCTATAGCGCGATCCCGTTGGAAAAAATTTACCTCTACTTATTATACCTTAAAATATGCATTTTCAAACAAAAATTTTAAATTGACTCATTATTGTTATAATCGAAATAAAAAAGACCGCTCCAAAACAAGAGCAGCCTCATTTTAAAACAGGCCTATATAACCGTAATCTTACTTTATCCCAACTCCGCCACAATTGCTTTAATCTGCTGGGCAGTATGAACACCCGCTAGCTGCTTGACGACTTGACCGTCTTTTTTAAAGATCAAGGTCGGGATAGACATGATGCCAAAAGCGCGTGCTGTAGCTGGATTTTCATCCACATCCATCTTGACAATCTTGAGCTCATCTTCTGAAAGTTCCTCTGAGAGCTTGTCAAGGATTGGTCCCTGCATCCGACAAGGTCCGCACCAAGTGGCCCAAAAGTCAATGAGCACTAATCCGTCTTTTGTTTCTTGCTCAAATGTCGCATCTGTGATTGCTTTTACCATTATTTTTCTCCTTTATTCTTAGTCAAACTTTGTCAAATCCTGCTTCATCAGGAAAAAGAAGACATCTCCATAAGTGCCCTGGTAGTTCAAATCATGACCTTTATAAGTCAATTTTTTAACTGGGTAATAATCTGCCACTCCAATCAAGCAGGCTTGCTGGGATTGCTCAAACTCCTGATAAGACTCAAAGGTCATCTTCCGCTCCTGCTTGACAGCATCCAAATATGTAATTTCAATCATAAACTCTCCTTTTTAAAACTACGCTTGTAATTTTTATTTTATGATTATATTGTAATATATTTGGTTACATCTGTCAAATGAAACGACTTGGAGAAATCACTTCGCTTTTCAAGCCACTCACCGATTGCCTGACAAACAAAAAAGCCTCCCATCGGAAGACTTTCCCATATAAATAAGAAAAACCAAGCTCAATGCCCCTTATGCTTTTCCAATCTTTTTTGCTGTTTGAGTTCGAATTTCCTTTGCTTAGCCAGTTCTTTCTGCTGCTTGCGCTTGACTTGAGCGATTTTCTTTTGCTCTTCAAATTGCAGCTTCAGCGCTTCCTGAGACTTTGAAGACCGTGAAGCCAGCTGCTCTTTTTTAGCCTGTCTCTGCAAGCGTTTAGGGCTGACCGACTTAGTCTTCTCCTTCACCCTGATGCTAGGACTAAACTGCAACCGATGATAATAACGGTTTAGAAAATCCAACAATTCCTGCGTGCTAGGCTCTGCACCAAAGGTGACTCGGCAAACTCTATAAGATTGAGCATGTTCCTTCTCGAAAAGACCGTGCCAAAATCCCTCTTCAAAGTAAACTGTCAGCGTCATTGAAATCTTATCCATGACAGCACCTCCTTTAAAAAAATCCCTAAGAATGGACAACCAAGGAGGAAGGTTACTGACAAAAAATGGTTTTTTGCGTCTGGACTACCAACCAGAACTGTGTTTTTATCTTAGTAGCTACAGTCTAGCAAGATTTTCTAAAAAATTCAAGATTATCAGAATCTCGCTTAGATAAGTGAATTGGATTTTCTTGTATGAAAGGTAGAAAAATCAAAAAACAAGAAAGCTCTCTTCTTGTAAAATACATTCATTTCCGCTATAATACTACAAATACTGAAAGGAGAGAACTATGAAGTATATTTGGGCTTTCTTAGCAACCTTGAGCTTGGCAGGACTGGCTCTGTTCTTCTGGCACTCCCAGACCAAATCAAATCCTACTCCTCCTAAGCCAGAAACCACACAGACAGCTTCTAGCGAGAAAATGGACAATCAACCGACTCCGACAGAAGACATCGTGTCTGAAGAATACAGCGTTTCATACGATGACAAGCAGCTCTACGGAAAGATTACTGCTCCTTCTGACTACAAGAGTAAAAAATTGCCGACTATTGTTATCGCACATGGATTGAACAACACCCTTGAGCAATATGAAATGTACAGCCAGCTGTTGGCAAAGCAAGGTTATCTGGTTTACAGCTTTGATTTCTACGGCGGCAGCCGCCAATCGAAAAGCGGTGGACAAGATATGCTGAATATGTCGGTCAAGACCGAACTTACAGACTTGACTCAAGTCATGGAAAAACTGAGTTCCGAGACCTTTGTAGATAAGAGCAAAATGAGCTTATTTGGTGCCAGCCAAGGCGGTGTCGTTGCCAGCCTCTATGCTGCTGCTTATCCGGACCGCGTACACAAACTCCTGCTCATCTTTCCAGCTTTCGTTCTTTTTGATGATGCCAAAGCGACTTATCATGAGCTAGGGAGCCCTGACTTCGACCAACTTCCTGATAGCCTGACACACCACAATACTACTCTGGGCAAGATTTATCTAATCGACGCCTTAGACATTGACATCCAAGCCGAACAGACCAAAATCACAGCTCCGACCCTCATTATCCATGGTACCGATGACGCAGTCGTGCCCTATCAGTATGCTGTCGAAGCAAGTCAGACCATTCCAAATGCTAAGCTGGTCACTGTAGAAGGTGGGGAGCACCGTATCGACGAAAGATTTGCTATCACTGCCGCTCCTGCCATCCAAAAATTCTTGAAAGAGTAAATCTGCTGATAGAAAAAGTTCTTCTAAAATCATAGAAGGACTTTTTATTTGGAAAAATTAGAAATGTTGGCTGAAGATAGAAAAAAGCCCTCATATTTAAACCCGTTGAACTAGGCTAACAAAGCATCAAAGTATTTTAGAGAAAAGATTAACAAAAAACACCCCTAAAATAAAAAGGCTTGTTTTAGCTCAGGCTAAAATCCTAGTGAAAATAAAAAATCTCCCCGAAGGGAGAAGATCTGGTTTATTTTACCTTACAGTACTAGGAACCGTAACCGAAGATAATACTTGAGTATATCTAGGTAAGGTGAAGGAACAGAAAAAAGCCCTCTGGAATCAGAGAGCCAATTTGAGCTCGGACTAAAATCCTAGTGAAAAAGATGAAACTCCTTGTGTTCATCGAACACGGTGTCGTTTCCCTATTTTCATACGGATTTTTGACGCCCTTAGCATCATGATTCTTGCTGGATAAAACGTTTATAAACTAGGCGACGAGGCGAAGATTGTACTAATGGTACATCGAGGCGAAGTCAACGAAGTATAGAAACGTTTTAGACGCAAGATTAGCGACGAAGTCCAAGAGAGTTGATCAACTCACGGTAACGGTTAACGTCGTTCTTACGAAGGTAAGCCAAGAGGTTACGACGGCGACCAATTTTCTTCATCAAACCACGGTAAGTAGCGTGGTCTTTTTTGTGTTGTTTGATGTGTTCGTTGAGGTGGTTGATTTCCCAAGTAAGGACAGCAACTTGTACCTCTACTGAACCAGTGTCACCTTCGTGACGTGCGTATTGTGCAATGATTTCATTTTTTTTCTCTTTTGAGATTGCCATGATATACTCCTTTTCTTTACGCTTCATCCGAGTGGCAGGTTTGGCATGGCCTGCAACCAAGAAGAAGTTATTTGTCATTACGACATTCTTATTCTACCAAGAAGGACTACCTTTGTCAAATGATTCTACTCTATCTTCTTCCCACTCTAAATTGTAATTTTTGCTAGATGGCCAAGCATAGGTGGCTATTCCCCAGCAAGCAAATAAAGAGATAATCCGCTCAGGATAGTTATAAAAAACTTTAGTTCATCTATCTTTCTAAACTTGCTCTGATTGTACCACCAGTATCAAGAATAAGTATTTTCTTACCATTTTGAACTACTACGAAATAATTGTTAGAATTGATATCAATGTAGATATCCTTATTACTTTGGACTTGATAGCCTTCTTCACTGACTGATTCTTTAATCATGGCAATCTTTTCCCCAACTTCTTTTTCACTCAGTTTCTCTTCAGGATTATCAGCAATCAATTTCGTATATTCTACAAAGGGATAGAGCCCCAATCTACTCGAATCACTAGAATTATATTCTTCATCASTATCGGATTTTATATTTACAATTCCAACATCAGAGATACTTACGTTCTTTGAATATTCACTATTTTTATAACGAATTTTCCACTCACCAACAAATGCCTTAGGATATTGAACTTTATAAAATCGAAGACGCTTGATATACTGTGAGTCATTTGAACTATTGATACCTGAACGACTATCATAAATAATCATACTTCCATCATTTTGCAGAAGGTGGTAAATCTTGTTTTCGTCAATATAAGCAGAAAAGATAGCCTTGGTATTGAGTTTGAAATGCTTATCAAAATCAGCTAAGGTCTTAATTTTTGGATCGTTTTCTGCCTTAATAAATTTTTCAAAATCAGCCTTAGCTTTGTCTCCTTCAGCTAATTTTTCAATATCTTTTTTACCATTAAGTAGCTTTTTCTTATCATTCAGTTCATAAACAAAAGAAATAGAGTCAGCTGGATTAATCCATACACCATCAAGATCTGAAATTTTCGGTCCCATGCCAAATAGGACGAACACCAAAATTCCTAAGACTGTAACAGCGATTGAAATTCCCACTATAAGGTTACGGCGCTTGTTCTTAGCTGGAAGCATCGTTGTTGCTTTAGGAATTTCTTGAGTTACAAACTGCCCACTTGTCTTTGCCGCTTGAAACTCTTGAGCTGTTGGTTTTCGATGATAAGTAGCTTCAAACTGCGCAACCCACTCATTCTGATTCATAACATCCTCCTCTATAATGATTCTAACAATGAATTCTCATTTCTAGCAAACTAACTGTTTACTATCTTGAAATTTATTATACCATATATATTAACCAGAAAAACATTCACTAGTGAAAAAATTTGTGACTTGGGCTAGCATTGGTAGATTACAACTATATGAGATGTAAAAAATTAGCTGTGAAGTACTAAGTTATTTACAATTCAACCCCAAAGATTTCTAAAGAAAGCATTTCTATCTCGRTCAAGGAAACAAATTAAAACCCCAGCACTACTGCATTAAGAACTGGGGTTTAAGGTTAGGATTTTAAAATATCAACTCAGTCATCTAAGATTTTAAAACCAAGACTAGTACTATCTTTCAAAAACATCTGAACTGTTTCTAGGGAATATTCTGTCAAATCTTTACCATTTAACGATAATTTTTGAATCAAATCTGAGGTACAAGTAATAATATCAACCCCTAACTCATCCGCTTGATAAATATTATAGGTTTCGCGCGGACTAGCCCACAACAACTCTACTCCATCTTTTTGACGACAAATAGACAGTGCTTCTTTCATAATCGGCACAGGATCTACACCTGTATCTGCGATACGTCCAGCAAAAACTGACACTATCCCTGGAGTCCCTGCCTTCAATACTCCAACTACCTCGCGAACTTGTTCAAGAGTGAAAATAGCCGTAGCATTGATTTTAACACCTTTTGTAGCTAGACGTTTCATTAAATCAACAGTCGATTCCCCTTTAGAATTTGTCACAGGTATTTTTACATAAACATTCTCTCCCAGTGAGGCTATTTTTTCTGCTTCTTTTTCCATTGTTTCTATGTCATCAGCAAACACCTCAAAAGAAACGGGAAATTCCTTAATATCCTTTAATACTTCTTTAGCRAATCCTATATAGCTGGTAATCCCTGCTTTCTTCATTAAGCTAGGATTAGTGGTAAATCCCGATACCAAACCAGAATTTAGGTCCTTAAGCATAGTTTCCAAAACTGCGCCATCTGAATAAACTTTAATAGATAATTTTCGTGCCATCATTCGCCCTCTTATTCTTCTTCGTCGCAAACATTATTCAGTGCTGTATCTGATTTGCTGAGGAAATTTGGTAAAAGCAATACAACAGCTAGAACTGCTACTATCACATAAATACCAACTTGACCAACAGAATCTCCTACACGACCTAACAAAATACCAAATACACCAAAGTCAAAATCACCAAAGGTCGTATTTGCAAAACCTAGTTCACCTAATACTGGCAAAACTGCTGCAGGTAAAAAGGCTAAGAATAGGCCGTTTACAAAAGAACCTAAAACAGCTCCCTTGCGTCCTCCAGTTGCATTACCATAGATTCCCGCTGTTGCACCACAGAAAAAGTGAGGAACCATACCGGGAATAATCAGCACACCACCTATTGCTCCCAGAATGAACATACCAATCAATCCACCTAAAAAGCTAAAGGCAAAACCAATAATAACTGCTGTAGGCGCATAAGGGAAGAATACAGCACAGTCCACAGCTGGTACAGCATTCGGAATAAGCTTAGTTGCGATACCTTGAAAAGCAGGAATCAAATCAGCAAGTATCATCCGTACCCCTGCATATACAATAGCGACACCAACCGCAAAAGTTAGACCACTGACGATAGCAAATATAAAAGGATTCTTACCAGCTGCTAACTCTTCAACTGTTTTAGGACTACGAATCAGACAAGCAATTGTTGCTATTAGATAAAAGACAACCATGACAATACCTGTTGATATTGTAGTATTGCGAAGAAAACTCCATTTTTCTGAAATTTTTAACTCCTCTGTACTGGTGCTGCCTTTTCCTACCTTAGATCCAATCCAAGCTGAGAGATAGTAACCCAGACTGCCAAAATGTCCCATTGCAATCTCGTCTCCGTCCGTTACCTGAAGAGTATATTTCTGTCCAATAGCTGGAGAAATAGCTGACCAAGCACCTAATATAAATCCTCCTACTGCAATCATGGCAGCTCCTTTAAAGCCAATTGCTCCTAAAACAGCTGACAATAAACAAGCCATAAAGAAACTATGGTGCCCTGTTAAAAAGATGTATTTAAAGCGAGTAAAACGAGCAAATAATAAATTTAGCAATAAGCCAACAATGAGAATTGTCATCGTCTCAACACCCAGTATTTTCTGAGCAACTGATGTTACAGCTTCATTATTGGGAACAACACCTGTAATGCCAAACCCTTTTTCAATCAAACTGGCTAAAGGAGATAAATTATTTTGAATAACTCCTGCTCCAGCGGCTAACATTAAATACCCTAGAATCGGTCCTAGTGTTCCAGTCAAAACTTTATGACTTGGAGTTCGAAGAGCTATTAAACCAACAAAAGCTATCAGTCCCATTAAAAAGGCTGGTTCACTTAAGATATTTTGAAATAGCGTGAGTATACCATTCATGGCTGAACCTCCATTCTTTCTTCTTATTAATTTCTCATTTTAATTTCTCATTTCTTCTAATACAGGAACAAGGTCTGCTTCGATTTTTTTGCGATTAGTATAGCTCTTAACGATACAAACCTTTGTTCCCTCAGGAAAGATATCTTGAAATTCTTTCACTGTCACATATAGGTCTGCTCCCTTTCCGACCGCTGCATTAGAATCACAAGATTCTGCTTCTACTTCTATTCCTAAATCTTTGGCAATGGCTTCTACTTTCATCCGAAGAAGTAAGCTGCTGCCAATACCATTTCCACAAACTGTGACAATTTTAATCATCTTTTTCTCCATTCTTTATTGTTTCGGTAATGATTTCCATTATTTCATCTGGATTTTCTGCTGCAATTAACTGTTCTATGGACTCATCGTCATCTAAAATCATAGCAAGCTCTTGTAAAGCTTTCAAATGCGCAGTTGAATCAATGGCGGCAAGTACAAAAATCAACTGAACTTGTTTTTCCTCATCTCCTTTTACATCAAAATCAACTGGCTCTGCCACCTGCAGCAAACTCATTCCTAACTTGTTTACCCCCAAATCAGGAGCAGCGTGAGGAACAGCGACTTTCGGTGCTAGTACAATATAGGCTCCTAACTTCTCCACAGAAGCAATCATTCCTTCAATATAAGACTGCTCAATATAATTTTCCCTCAGCAAAGGTGCGGCTGCCAAAGAAATAGCTTCTTTCCAATCCTTGACTTGATTAGTCTGTTGAATAAATTCTTTTTTTAATAATTCTGTCAAACCATATCCTCCTCTCGTCTGACCTTGTTGCCAACCTATCAAGTAATTCGATAGTTCTCTCATTAGCTCAGGATAGTGATGAATCGTTGTATGTCGTTCTATAATTTCTATCAACCCGTCTAAGGAAATTCCTTGAGTTTCAATCCAAGAAAATTGACTGATGACTCTGCGTTTTAACATGGTCTTTTCAACAGACTTCATAACAGGCTGCAGTAAATAGACTGGTCTTTCTGATTCAAACGGAACTGTTGAAAAAGCAAGGTCATATTCTTCAATGTCTATCTTTTTAGCTTCATCAAGCTGGTGAACAGGCTTAAACATCATATTTGGAAAAAGATGCTTTAATTCCGCCTGAAGGATCAGGGAAGAACTCACTCCATTTGGACAGATACTCAAAGCCCTTAAAGTTTGTATACTATCTTTCTTATACTCTCCCTCTAAATATCCACCAAAATGAATCGTGAAGTAAGCTATCTCATCATCACTTAATAGTTTACCTACGTATTCTTCTAAAGGAATAAGACTTCGTTTTACCAAATAGTAGAGTGAGCCAAAATCTGCTTTAATCTGTTCTTTCAATGGATTTATTAAAGGAATATCAAATAACAGGCGATAATACGCTGGATAAAGATGCGAGTATAAATTTTGACGAAATTGAGGAGATTGAGAAAAATCTGCTCCTGTATGAGCTTTGACCTGTTCTATTATATCTTCCATCAACTCAAATACCCTTTGGTCAGAAAAAACTTGAAGATCTCCTTCTGTACAACCTAACAGGCGAGAAAAGATAAAATTCTTTTTGTCTGCCAACTCTGGGTAAGTTTGTAATAGTTCTTCACATAGATCAAACAAAGAATTTGTATATATCTCTCCTAAGGCAATATCATCGTTAGGACATATTTTTAAACTCCCCGCTTTTAAAATAGCGATAAGACAGCTTACTTCTTTCGTTTTTTCGGACAAAAAATGAATGTTATACTTTTTTCCGAGTAAAACGAGTCTGTCTACAACTTCCCCATCATTAAGCTCTAGACCGCAATCTTCAAGCAAATATCGAAGTACCCAGCGACCACTCGCTATTGACAAAAGCTCACTCAATGTCTTCTCTAATAAATAAATGAGCTTTTTTGTTTTTCCTGCTAAAAAATATCCCTGTTTACGATTATAAGATAGCTCTACCTGATAAGWAAGTAAATATTGCTTAAGCCTTTTTATATCCGACAAGACTGAATTTCTGCTCATCTGCAATAGATTCTGTAAATGCTGATTGGATACAAAGTGCTGAGCCAACAGAATATAAAGCGTAATCATTTCTAAGCGCTCTTCATGAAAAAGATAGTCACCTGTATGGTGAGATATCTTTTCAAAAAGGCTATTCAAGGGTACTGCCGGAGTTCTAATTCGTCCTCCTTTCACCTCAATAACTGGAAAATGAAAAGATTCTAAAACATCGTTAATTTTTTCAATTTGCAGAATAAGATATTTACGATTAATTTTTAGAAGTTTTTCCATTTCCTCAAGAGAAGAATCTGAATATTTWGATAAAAGCTGAAATTTTTCAATGAGCTCATTTGATAACACTTCTAGCCCTCCTATATTATTAGTATAAACAAAATAGTTAGCGTTTTCAATCAAAATTCAGTCCAATTGTCATCAGGAAATTATCAATAGAATTGTGCCTAAGATATATAGTAATTTTGAATACATCCCAAAAACGGCGTAAATTAAAACCCAGCACCTATTCATTAGGTGCTGGATTTTAAAGCTCGACTTTAAAAATTGTTAAACGTTCTAATTCATCAGTAGTCAATCTCCGCCATTCTCCAAGAGCTAGTGCGAAATCCAATTGTAGGGGTCCCATCGTGAGGCGCTGAAGATCCGTAACTTCTTTTCCACAGGCAGCCACCATGCGCTTTACCTGGTGGAACTTGCCTTCAGCTAGGGTAATTTCTACGAGAGAAGCCTCTTTTTCTTCGTCCAGCTCTAAAATCTTGAGATGAGCTGGCTGACAGGTGAAGTCTTTCAGTTCTATTCCTGCAGCAAATCGCTCTACATCTGCTTGCTCCATCAGGCCAGCCACTTGAGCTCGGTAGATTTTTTCGACGTGCTTTTTGGGTGACAGCATGGCATGGGCTAGCTTGCCATTATTGGTCAGAAGGAGCAGGCCGTGGGTATCAATATCCAAGCGGCCGACAGGAAAAACTTCTTTCTGACGGGCAGTCTCGTCTAGCAAGTCCAGAACTGTCTTATGACGGTCATCCTCTGTCGCCGAAATGACTCCCTGCGGCTTGTTGAGAAGATAGTAGACAAATTTTTCATAGGTCAGCCTTTGGCCAGAAACAATAATCTCATCTGCTGCCTCATCAATCTGAGCCTTAGGCGATTTCTCTGCTCTGCCATTAACCAAAACCAGCCCTTTCTTTAGGAGCTGCTTGACCTGAGCGCGTGAGCCCAGACCATTTTCTGCTAAAAATTTATCCAGACGCATCGTATAACCTCCTAACTTTCTGGAGCTATTCCGCTCTTTTCTTTGCTAAATCTTAGAACAAAGAGCGAGGTCAGAATCATAGCTAGACCCAAAACGCTGAAGATAAAGGCTGGAGCGTTGGAGAATCTCCCAATGAAGCTGAGGACAAAAGTAGTGGCCGTTGCTCCGATACTGCAGCCTAAAATCACGATAGAAGTGGCTTGATTGAGTAGGTGGGCGGAGATGCGCTCGGACAGGGTGTAAAAAATGGTCGTCAGACCGACACTATAGACAAAACCGGCGCTAATAGTAGCCAAACTGAGTGACAAGAGATTTGGTGAGAAGCCAATGATAATCTGAGTCAGTCCAAAAACCAGACCAGAAAGCATCAGCAATTTATCTCTAAAAAGACGGGTCAAACTAGCAAAGCTGATACCCGCTGCAATCCCAATCAACTGCATCAAGGAAAGAATCACACCTGCAGTTTGGGCCGTCCCCATACCAGACTTCTCTACAATCCCCGGCACCCGCACATTGATGGCGATATAGGTCAGCACAATAACCCCCGCCACAAAGGCAAAAGCTAGACTTAACTGCCAATCCTGCCGGCTTAGCTTAGGAGTCGATTCAGACTGTTCTTGCTGCTTTTCAGAGACCTTGTCATAAGGGACAAAAAGCAGATAAAGCGCCAAAACCACTAGTCCGAAGGTATAGACGAGAAAGGCAGCCTGCCAGCCGAGAGGAAGAAGTCGACTGACTCCAAAAGTCAAGAGGGCTGTCCCGACTACTTCTGCCGACCCTCTCAGCCCTAAAAGCCGAACGCGTTCCTGTCCCTTATAGCGCTCGCTAACAATCGAGATAGCCTTAGCATTGAGCAGACCGATGCCCATCCCAAAGACAAGCCGAGATACAAACATAAGCCAGTAAGACTGATTAAGTAAAGGAAGAAGCCCGCAAAGTGAAAAAATCAGAAGCCCGCTCACAATCATCTGACGCTCTGTCAGGTATTTTTCAATGATCCTATTAAACAGCAACATCAGCATAATCCCAGCCGAAGGCAAAGAAACCAGAAGTTCTACCCAACTTTCTGGAATCCCTTTATAAAAAGCAAACATGGCCGACTGGGCACTGGAAATCGAAAAAGCCGTAGTCAGAATCAAAGAAAGCGAGAGGATACTCACTTTTTCCATCAATTTTTTCATTCTATTTTCCTTTAAAATTCACACTACCTCTATCATACAGTTTTTTGGGCCAAGACGCAATTTCTTTGTCAGGAATATTATGGGTCGCTGTGGCTTCATCAAAAAGCAGGCATCCCCAGCCAGTCAAAACCGCTCCCGCCTTTATTTCTTGCAGGTTTTATGTTATGATGAAGGATAGAAAAAGGAGAGAATCATGTCTGTGAGTGAAAAAACATCTGTTATTGAACGATTAACCAAACCAGCCCATTTAATTGATATGAAGGACATTATCCGCGAGGGCAATCCGACCCTGCGCGCTATCGCTGAGGAAGTCAGCTTCCCTCTATCAGACCAAGAAATCATTCTGGGCGAGAAAATGATGCAATTTCTCAAGCATTCCCAGGACCCAGTCATGGCAGAAAAAATGGGGCTGCGCGGCGGTGTTGGTCTAGCTGCTCCCCAGCTGGATATTTCCAAACGGCTCATCGCTGTTTTAGTTCCCAACCCTGACGACGAAGAGGGCAATCCGCCTAAGGAAGCTTATAGCCTGCAAACGCTGATGTACAACCCTAAGATTGTAGCCCATTCCGTTCAGGATGCAGCTTTAGCTGATGGTGAAGGCTGCCTGTCAGTCGATCGAGAAGTACCGGGCTACGTAGTTCGGCATGCGCGAGTGACCGTGGATTACTTTGACAAAGACGGTCAAAAGCATCGTATCAAGCTCAAGGGCTATAACGCTATTGTTGTTCAGCATGAAATCGACCATATCAACGGCATCATGTTCTATGACCGCATCAACGAAAAAGACCCATTTGCAGTCAAAGACGGCATGTTGGTGATTGAGTAAATAACTTGCATATCATTATCAAAAATACCTAGATAGAAACTATCTAGGTATTTTTTCTATTCTAACTATCCCGTCTCCAGAAAATAGCCAAGAGGATAACTGCTCCTAGCACTGATGGAACAATAGCTGTATCAGCCAGCATTGGTCCCCAATGACCAAAAAGAAATTGACCTATCAAGGAACCAAACCAACCCAAGAGGATTTTTCCGATACAGCCCATGCGCTCCCCTCGGCTGGTAATAGCTCCGGCGATAAGGCCGATAATAAAACCGACAAACATACTACCAATCATATATGCCCCTTCTTTCTATATTTCTAGCAAGGCTTCACAAGAAGCAAGTGGAAGCTATCATTATGGAATGCGCCATTTAGGGCAGCTCGAAATCTTAGATTGCCCAGTCTCCATTTCTAAAGATTGCTACGCGGCTGCCATCTTCGCGGATACCGTCAATATCCATCTGGTTAGAGCCAATCATAAAGTCCACATGGACATCCGATTGGTTGAGACCCACTGCTTCCAACTCTTCTTCAGAGAAGTTCTCTCCGCCGACTACACTGGTCGCATAGGCTGCACCGATAGCCAAGTGGTTAGAAGCATTTTCATCAAAAAGAGTATTGAAGAAGGTGATGCCTGACTGGGAAATCGGGCTTGGATCTGGTACCAAGGCACACTCACCTAAAGCACGCGCACCAGCATTTTCAAAGACAAGATCCTTCATAACCTGGTCGCCCTTTTCAGCAGTAATGTCCACAATCTGGCCATCCTTGAAAGTTACCTTAATGCCTTCGATGATGTTGCCATTGTAGCTGAGCGGCTTAGTGCTAGTCACATAACCTTCAGCCCGGCGGAAGTCCGGTGCTGTAAAGACCTCTTCTGTTGGCATATTAGCAATGAAATACTCGCCCTGGGCATTGAGACTGCCAGCTGACTCCCAGTGATGGTTCTTTGGCAAGCCCAATGTCAAGTCTGTTCCCGGAGCTGTGTAGTGCAGAGCAGTAAATTGCTCCTCATTTAGAACCTTAGCTTTTGAGCTGAGTTTTTCTTCATGGGCCTGCCAAGCGGCTACTGGATCATCCTCATAGACACGGCAGGTTTTGAAAATCTGATCCCAAAGCAAATCTACCGCTTCCTCATCACTGGCTGCGTTTGGAAAGACCTTCTTAGCCCACTCTGTACCCGCTGCTGCTGCGACTGTCCAGCTGACTTTATTGGATTGGGTTGCGATTCTCATCGGCTTCATAGCTATCCCCATAGCTTTAGCAGAAGCCGATAATTTCTCAGCATCCACGCCATTCAAAGCCCCCGGATCAGATGAACGAACGCCCAAGCGGCTGGCTTTCTTTTCGAGGAGATAGTTCATCTCAGCCACCTTATAGTCTGGAACATTGTCCAAGCGCTCCATCGGCGCATGGAGGAATTTCTCCCGCGTAGTCAAATCATCCGCCCACTGGACGATGACCTCGTGAGCCCCCAGAGCATAGGCTTCCTTGACAATCAAGTGAGCCAGCTCACGCTGCTCCACATCAATATTGAGCGCCACCGTGTGACCCGGCTGCACATTGATACCATTGGCAACCAATAGTTTAGCGTATTTTTCTAAGTTTTCTTTAAAATTTGGCAGAACCATGCTGCTTCTCCTTTTCTTTTGTTATTTCTCTTTAAACAGGGACAGTAGGCTAACCGCTGCCACTGTGCCGCAAATCAAGGCAGTCATTTTCAAAATCGTATCTGGGTCAAGATCCAGCTGGTAATCAAAAACTTTTTGCGCTGGCTTATCTTCAGCATTTATTCTAAGTTTCATGAGAGAGTCCTTTCTAAATCATAATTCTAAGGTATGAACTCTTACTTGTACTAGCGTCTTCAGAATCCTCAATTATCTTTTAATAGATTAAAATAAATCACTATGACTGCCTGTCCTAAGCAAGTTTAAAATCAATTCTTCCTTATCCACTTTATAAACCAAGAGCCAATCTGGCTGGATATGGCATTCTCGCACTCCTTTAAAGTGCTTGGATGCTGTCAGTTGATGATCTCGATATTTGGCAGGAAGTTCCTTTTCCTGAATCAAAAACTCTAAGACTTCTTCTAACCATTCTGCCTTAAGTCCACGCTTCATAGCCAACTTAAAATCTTTTTTAAACTGTTTATGATAACGAATCTTAAGCACGTAAATCCTCCATCAAGTCTGAGACACTCACAAAAGACTGACTCATATTCCGATTTTGATCTAAATCTGCCAATACTTCCATTAGCTTCCTATTTTCATCTAGTCTAACATCAAAGGGTAGCCCTTGGTACTGAATAGCCTGACGAAGAAAAATATTGATAGCCGTTGTCATATCCATTCCCAAGCTGTTGAAAACCTGCTGAGCCTGCTCCTTGACCTCACTGTCCAAGCGGATGCTCATACTAGTCTTTGACATACTCTCACCTTCTTTCTACAGACTATTTTAACAAAAAAGAAAGCCGATGTAAATCTATTAGATATACATTAGCTTCTCAAATTCTCTATTTACGATAAATCTTATAACTTACTTTTTACTTCCTATAAATTCGTTAACCATAGGTACAATCTCGTTTTCCAGTCCTTCAATCTGATCTGATTTCCATTTAGTCTTTTCCGTTATGGCAGCCATTATTTGTAATTTTAGACTCTGACGACTAAAAATTCCTTCCCACTGTTTATATTTTGCACTCGGATCTAAATTTCCAAACTTGGAATTCTGGCTATCTGTAATGATACAAAGGTTCCCAAAGGAGTGCAAAAATTCATCATCCATTTTCTCAATTCTTTCATCACTATTGGGATTCTGAGGATGCCAATGCTCTATGGAACGCCGATATGCAAATTTGAAATTATCAAATTTAATATTCTTGTACTCTTTCTCTAATTCGGCACGATTTTCCCATAAAACATAATCCACAAAGTTAAATGCATAAACAGGAATATCCCCGTATTTCTTTATACTTCCATCCTCGGTAAACAATCTTTCTTCTGCATATCTCACTGCCATTTTTTCAAGAAAATCCTTAAAACGAGCACCAAATTCTTGATCATTTAACTCTTCAATATGCTTGTAGAGAAATTGTAAGATCTCATATAACCAACGACTATCTCGATTGGCAGTGAAGGTAACAGCAAACATGGATTGGAGGAAAATAATGTTTTTGTTTAAATTGTAAAAAGTGTTTTTTTGAAAATTAATTCGAACATATCTCCATCCACCGTTTTGATTTTGCTGGTATGTTTCGTACTTACCTCGTTTGATTTGCCATTCTGTTTCATTTTCTAATTGGACATTTTTTACGATAAAAGTATCAAATAGATGCTTCATTGTCAGAAGTAGTTGCCCAAATTGTTGGACCCATTCTCTATCTCGTCGTTCAATTTCAAAAATTTTCAATAATTTTTTATCATCAAATGTAGTTTCATTACYTCCTTCCATGATGAAAAACACTTGAAGCAAAAACGTTGGAAAATCAATTACAGTTGTATAGTTTGAAATATCTGATTCTTTACTTACTACTCTCCCCCTCTCAGATTTGTCCCCAGAAATAGCCTCTAGTAAACTTTTTTTCTCTAACTTTTCAACTCCTATCTTATCAAATACATCTAGCAATTTGAAATCAGCATATTCTTTTCCAAAAATTTTCTCCCCCTCTTCATCAGGATTGTTTGGTCTACTTCGGATTTGAAAAGCTTTTAACACAGGCTTATCAAACTCTGCACAGGCATCCCAGATTCTCGCAAATTTTTGCGACATTTCTTGATCTTCACCAAACTTAGCCATCATTTGTGCTTTAAGAATTTCATGGGCCTCTAGTTGTTCTCCTCGAGAGTTGAAACGTTCGAAATAGAGATTTAAATCTAAATCATTAGGAAGAATACTACGAAAAATAATGACTTTATCAAAAAGATAATTAAAGAACGATTGAGATTCAAATTGGCGCTCCTCTAGCACTTTTTTCAGTGCGTCATGAGSATGTCGGTAACCTCTAGTTAGTTCATTTTCATCATTCTCAGAGATTTTTTGCGTGGTGAATAACTTTTGAATATTCTCATTCGACTTCTTCCTAGCTGGGAAAGTAAGATTGACAGCTTTCAATCTATCAAAACCAAACTCATGTTTCAAAGCTAAGGCAATCAAATTAAGGGCTGTAGTCCGCTGTTGCCCATCTATGATTTTGAAAATACCATTCTCTTCATTAACGACTAATGTTCCAATATAGTAATTTTCTCTTTGTTCTTGAAAAGCATCTGCTACATCGTTCAATAATTGCTCAATTTCATCATAAGTCCAGGCAAAATTTCTCTGGTAAAGAGGAATAGCATAGCTATCTTCATTTAACAAGCGATTAACTGATAAGCTTATATGTGTTTCTACCATTTCTCTTTTTCCTCCTCTATAATCTGCTCCACAGTATAATTTTCAAATAATTCTCGATCTATCTTGACCATGAAATCATTTGGAGTTACAGCATGGGCTAAAAGTTGGAATAGTTTTTGAACATCTTCTTGTCTGAACCTTCCACCACCAGCATAGTTTCCTACCGTTGCATCATATATCGCTCGAGATTTAACACGGGGGTAATAAGACCAAATAAACAAAGTCTCTACTATTTCCTTTGATAGCTCTTCTTCTCCAAATCTTTCTGCGAAAAGCGAACAAATATTTAGGAACATATTGTGGCACTTGAGATAGCGTCCCTTTGAGCTATTGTAAATTTTCAACATACCTTCTGGGTAAGTTAAATTTTTTTCTTCCCTTTCAGCTTCATCAGAAAATCCTAACTTTTCATTTAAAAAATCTTTATGATCTCTAATAGTTTCATGGGCAAATTCGATATACTTAAAAAATTTACTTCCATCAATGATAGGCATGGTAATTGACATAGGGAACTCTTCAACATGACGATACAATTCTAGGTATGGAAAGTTCTGATTTAAATCCACACCTTTAAAATCATCGATAAAATCCTCTGTAAAACGGAGATAAGATCCATAACGCTTATTTGTTAGTCCTGTCTCTCCCCGAGACCAACGTCTCATACGAAAAAGATGTTTATCAAACAACTCTTTGAGGCTTAAATCTTTATCCTCCACAAACTGTTCCCAATTTTCAACAATCTTTTCATCTTCTGAATCTTGCTTACGAAGATKATAAGCTTTGAGCAAATCATGAGGTTCTAAAGATTTTCCACGATTATTCTGAGAATCAAATAACTGAAAGGCTTCAGATAATCGTTCCTGTGGCATAGTAATCACGGAGACAGAACAATTTTCCAATAAAAAATTGCAAATATCTTTTGCCTCATTTTCGCCAACTAATTGAGTTAAATTTTTCCACTCATTATAATTTTCACTCGCATGATAGCAAGATATCTCTCCAAATTTAGCACTCAACAGTTGATTAGCCCCCTTATAATTCTCTAAATCATCTAATAAATGAAGAAACAAAGAAATTGAAATTAGCCGTTGCTGTCCATCGACAATATCTAAGTGTCCTTCATTTTCATGGTGTCCTTCATTTTCATGCAGGATAACGGAGCCTATCTGATATTCCTTTTTCCCCATAGCATCTCGTAAATCATAAAAAAGATTACGGATATGTTTTCTGTTCCATTTATAAGGCCTTTGATAACTTGGTATTGTTAGCCTATCCCATTTCAATATTTCTGATACTTTTTTACTTTCAAACCCTATTTCTTTTTCATTGATATTCATCATTATCTCCTAAAAATCTTATCAGCATAGAATCTTTGGGCCATTAATGCTTTGGAATAATAGTAGCATTAGGAATTGCTTTTGCAAAGTTTTCTGCTACTATTTTATCAAAAAATGGTCCTGCGATTTGATTGCCAAACCTATCAACTACAATCCATTCAATCATTTTTGCCTCCTTTATTTCTTAATGGATAAATTCTACACCTTTCGGTGGACATTTTATGTCCACTCAAGTTCAAATATGAAAAATATTTATTGATAGTAGCCTAAAATTTCTTTCATCGTCTTCCGAATATCATCAACTAAAGACTGTGGCGACAAAATTTTAACGGCTTCTCCTTGACTGAGCAGCCAACGCTTAAGACCAGGTGTATATTGGCTCTCAAACTTAAAACGTGTCCATCCTTCGTCAGCTGATAAGCGCTGTGCATTAGGAAATTGGTCTAAAACAATAGTTGGATCATAACGGAATTCCAATTCAACTGTGATCTTTCTTCCTATAAAAGAGTCTACTCGCTGATTACGAATATCTCCATCCCTGAATTTTTTTCCATAGGAAATAGGAGGTTTAGATTCCTTTGTGGACTTCCAAGTCTGTATTCTGTCCAAACGCAAGGTCATGTAATGCTCATTCTTAAGATTGTAGGCTACAATGTAAAAATAATGAATATCATAGTACAGAGAAACTGGAAAAATTAAATGTTCTTTTTTATCTTGATATGGACCCTTGTAGAAAATTTTTAGCACCTTCTCCTTGCGAATCATCTCTGACCATTCCCAAATCTTTTGAATACGATTTTGCTCGTCTGTAATCGGGGCATAGTTCAGTCTTTCGCTGTTGATAATCATTTCTATTTCTTTTTGTTCCTCTTTTGAAACAAGCCCCAACAAGCTTTTTAACAAGTACTCATTTTCTACTTTATTTAAAGCTCTATTTTCTAATAAAATCTTAGAAATTATTAAAATATCTTTTTTATTAAAAAGTGATTTTCCTTTTAAATATCTTGTATGATATTTTGAATCGTATGCCAACTCCTCCAGTTGGCCAACTATCATGGGAGCCCCAATCGGAGCCAACATAACTGC
>NZ_JAJEPD010000081.1:0-4143 GCF_020729765.1 Streptococcus sanguinis
AACCTTATCTAATTTCTTAATACATTATAATTATTATTTTTTATACTAATAAATCCTGTAATTACTATGATATTGGTAACCTAAAACATATGTTTAGTTTCTGTCTAGAGAGTTAAATAGGCAATTTTATTGTTTTCTATAAACATATTGGACATAATTATTCATGAAATTTTCTTACTTCTCGAGCTAAATAGCTATCTGGATGTCTTTTTATAAAATATCTTTCTCTTGCAAATCCATTGTTTCCATATTGTAAGCTTTTATAAATCAAAGGTCTCAGGAGTTCTTTATCTCCTGTTTGTATATATTCTAAGATCTCATTGCCATATTGGTATTTTTTGACATAACCTAAATAATTACCT
Source organism: Streptococcus sanguinis (assembly GCF_020729765.1). GTDB lineage: Bacteria > Bacillota > Bacilli > Lactobacillales > Streptococcaceae > Streptococcus > Streptococcus sanguinis_Q. The sequence continues at coordinate 363 of NZ_JAJEPD010000081.1, forward strand.
TGCCAATGAGAATTTTCCTCTCTAAAACTTTGGAAACTACTCATTAAATGAAGTAATTTTTCTGTCAGTCCTAATATATATGTCGCGTATATGGCATCTATATCTTCATAATCTAAATATTCATCAGTATACTTACCCAGAACGTCATCAATGTTATCCTTATTTAGAGCATTTAGCAAATTATCATCCCATACCTTATTACCATATTTTTTTCTAATTTCAACTGATTCCATATCACCTTGGTACAAACGCATCTCCTGTTGAATTGAAATTATTGACTCTAAACTTTGATAAGTACTATTTTCATGAACATATTTTTCTTTATAGCCATAATAACTGCCATCATTAATAAATTTATCAATTTTTTTCTTTAAAATTTCAGTGTAAAATTCGTTCAGATAAACATCAACGAATGCTATTTTATTTATGTTTTTTGATTCGTTTTTTACACGTTCTTCATAAAATTTCCAAAATAAGGTATCARCATTAAGAGCTTTTTCTGTAGCTCGAAAAATCCCTGTCATAAATAATTCATAATGCTCTTCAAAAAGTATACTATATACTTTTTGAACATCAACAACATCTAATCTTATTTTTTCAAATTCAATATTAAGTGGCATATATCCTAAAACTATTCTCCATAGATTTTCATCATAAGATTCAAAAAGAATATCTAAAATAATAATAGATGATAGGAAGGATTTGAGTTTCCAATGTTCGGAACGATCACCAAAGCAAATTTCATCATAAGATTTAAACATTATATTACGCGCTATATATTTCTTTTTTTCATTACTAACTAAACCTAATTTTGTGCCATATTCATCCAACTTACAATTGTTCAAAACATCTTCTATTGCATTAGGAGTATAAAGATATGGATTCTTTGAGGTTACCATCCCTCTTCTAATAAGGCTAATTAACGGAGAATTGCTTGAAGAAATCTCTCTATTCGTAAGTTTTTTATATTTCTTATTTATTTTCTTTTCTTGACCTGTATACCAGTAATACTCTATTGAAGCCCTTGACTTACGTTCCTCATTTATAATTTTAATTTTAGAATCTAACCTCAATGAAGCACAATCGATAAAATACTTCTTTGTCCTTTTAAAAATCATAATCTTCCTTTTAAAAACGTGGTGTTTTTAAGTTGTTATTTTATAAAAATCACCTTAATTATACCACGTTTTTCACTATATAATGTAATTATCCCTATTTAAATAGGAAATTATGAAGTCCAAAGGTGCACCAAAGGACGGATTGAAACTCAGAACATAGCTACATCTTTAGGTATTCGCTATGTCAAATGTTTCACCGTTTCTTTGGTGTGTTTTTTTCATACTTAGCTCGGTAAACGACTGTGTTTCTATTCCGTCCAAGGACGGAAAGGAAGTAAAATGACATATAAAAGTGTAATAGAGGAATTATATTGCAAACTGTTAGGTATAGAGCTCAAGAGAATACTTAATGAGCGAGAAATGTTACAAAATCAAATTGGATATGAAACAGCTGAAGGGGAAGTTGAGTTATTATCCGAAACAACAGTTGGACAAATTCTAAAGGGAAAAAGAAATATTAGTTTTAATGCTTCGTTAGCTTTTCAGACCAGTTTAGATTATAAAAATCCTAGGGAATTATTTTTCCCAAGTATTGAATTCGAACTACTACTTATTGAAAACATAATATCTACAATTTTGATAGATCCTACGTTTGAAAATACTTTTTTAAAAAAGTCAATAGCAAAAAAATTTTCTAATGTCTCAAAGAAAGAAGTAGCGCAAATCATTGAAAAAAATAAAGGAATTTTTCTAGACTCCTTATCAAGCTTTATTTCAGATTTCCCAGAGGAAGAAACTTCGCATCAAATAGCTGAGAAATTAACTTATTGGTTATCCGAATTAGCCTGTCTCATACCAAAAATTTAAAAGTAGACTGTCAGGAAAACTGACAGTCTACTTCATGAAATTACGTTAAACTAAAATTGTTCTTAGCTAAGACAAATAATCAAATACGAGGTAAATCTAATGAAAACACGTAATCGCAAAGGTGGATATTCAACTAACACCGCTAATGAATACATTGACAACAAACAAGGCATTTACTGCTTAAGTACGGAACTTGAACCACAGCAACTCTTTGAGGATGGAAAGCCTACTGGCGAAATCATCTCTTACAAGGCAACCTTCATCCAAGAAGGACTCGAACCGTTCCAAGTTAAGTTTGAAGACAAAATTAAGCTACCTGATTTCATGAGTTTGATTCAATTCGATAACCTTCAAGCCGTTGAAGTACGCTATAACGTTTACTTTAAAGCTGATGGCATTAAGGAGGTTAAATAATGGTATCTAAAACAGATGCCGTCTTGCAATCATACTTGCTCCAGAGCCTTAATATGGCTCTGGGAGCCTTGATGCAAGGCGAAACGAGTTACACAAACAGTTTTAACATCCTCATTCAAGAAAACGGTTTCATTTTCATCCCACGGCTTCCCTGTGCCTATATTTTAGATGATGAGCTCTATAATAAAATCTTCTTGATTGCTAACGCAACCCTATATCCACATTACACATTATTGAAGCAAAATGCCACATACTTCGTCCCTCTAAAAACGGATGATATCCATATTCAGCGAGGACTTTTCTTTCCGTGGAGGGTGGGAATTTCAAAACGATTAGTCATTCCTGACCTTGATAGATACACAACAAGTTTACCAAAAAATCAAATTCCAATTATGGAAAATTTCACTCTCAATCTTGATAAGGTCAATCACATGGCAATCTGTGGAAATAGTGGTTCGGGTAAATCCTATGCTCTCACCTATTTACTGAGTGTACTCAAACATCAATCTGATTTAATTATAGTAGACCCAAAATTTGACACACCTAGTCGTTGGGCTCGTGAACATCAAATTGCAGTGCTTCACCCCGTTGAAAATCGCTCTAAGTCCGACTTTGTATCAGAAATCAATGAGAAATTAAGTCAATGTCTAGAACTGATTCACAAACGTCAAGCAATCCTATACGAGAATCCACGTCATGAGTTCAGCCATATGACAATTGTGATTGATGAAGTTCTTGCATTATCTGAGGGAGTCAATAAGACGATTAAAGAATCGTTTTTCTCACTCTTATCTTCTATCGCACTTCTCGGACGTGCTACAAAACTTCATTTGTTACTTGTTTCACAAAGATTCGATCACACTACGATTCCCATTTCTGTTCGTGAACAACTTAATGTCCTCATCCAGATTGGCAACATTAACAAGAAGACGACACAATTTCTATTCCCTGACCTCGACCCAGAAGGTATTGTTATCCCTATCGGGCATGGAACAGGTCTGATTCAAGTAATTGATAACGAACATCCTTATCAGGTACTTCCGCTACTATGTCCAACGTATTACACAAAGAAAGGAATTCTTTAATGGTGAAAAAATCTTACTTCATGAGGACATTCAACATCAATATCAATCTAATTCTAGTTTCATTTCTAGCAGGATTTATAGGATGGTCTCTGGATTTTCTATCAAATCAGTTTAAACTAAATCCTCTGAGTTTTTTTGACCTCTCCCAGTTCAATAGCTATTTAGATTTAGGAAGCAAATATTCTTATACAGCAATGTCCTCATGAAGTAAGATTTTTTCACCATTAAAGAATTCCTTTCTTTGTGTAATACGTTGGACATAGTAGCGGAAGTACCTGATAAGGATGTTCGTTATCAATTACTTGAATCAGACCTGTTCCATGCCCGATAGGGATAACAATACCTTCTGGGTCGAGG
>NZ_JAJEPD010000082.1:0-52140 GCF_020729765.1 Streptococcus sanguinis
CGGGATTAGAATATTCAGTAATTATTTGATTTATAATCTCATAAACTTTAAAAGGAAAAAATCCAATTTGATACTCACTACTAATCAGTTTGCTATTAGAATTACTATCTTCGTCAATAAATGTCCATGAATTCAGCTGATTATTCCAACGCTCAAATAAAACCCTTTTTTCATAAGGATTGCTGATGATTTTTATCTTATTCATAATATCTCCTAAATCGCAATAATCTGTCTAAATTATATCATACAATCCTATTTTTTGTTAGCGTTTTAACATAAAAATGATTTTKGGATACAAAAAAACCAAGTCTTTCGACTTGGTTGATTTCTATGATTGGAAACTCTATTATTTAAGAGTAACAATTTGCAAATCCTATTTTCTCCCAGTATTAGTGGGTTAATTCCTCAATTTTCAACTCTGGCAGGAATTTGGTAGGTAAATTGATAATCCAAGATTATCTAAACTGTTTGTAATCTCTTCTGAAATTGTTGATTAGGAGATTTTTATTAGGGGGATCCAGATGAATGAATGCAATGGCTTACTGTTGCTCATTCTCTGATTTAAAGGATTTGTTATTCTTTTTTAGAATAATTTGAAAGGGATTTTATGAAAAAGTTTTTTGGGGAGAAGCAAACTCGGTTTGCTTTTAGGAAATTAGCTGTCGGGCTTGTTTCGGCTGCTATTTCTAGTTTGTTTTTTGTTTCTATCGTTGGGGTTGACTCTGTTCAAGCGCAGGAAAAGGTGAATGTACACTATAAATACGTGACAGATACTGAAATAACTCTGCAAGAAAAGGAGTTGATTGTAAGTGGATTTCCTAAAATGCCTGAAGGCAATGAGGAGACTTACTATCTTGTCTACAGGTTAAACTCAAATGCTGGAGCAAAAACGTTACCTAATACAGGCGACAGTAACAATTCCAATACTATGATGACGGCTGGTCTGTTAACGACGATAGGATTGGTTTTTTTTCTTGTGTCAAAAAGAAAGGTTAAAAGCAAGTTCCTATTGACTGTTTTGGTGGGTGCTAGTGTCGGAGGAGGTTTGATACTATCTGTCGATGCACTGGAAAATGGGATCTTGCTAAAGTATAATGCGGAATATCAAGTCTCGGCTGGGGAAAGTCTGCCTTCACCGGATGAGATTTCGGGCTATACCTATGTTGGCTATATAAAAGACGAATCGATTAAAAAATTATTAGACAATAAAATTACTGATAATCAGCAGAATGCTAATCTAGATAAAGAAGCTTTAAACCAAAATAAGAAGCTAGATTATTCTGTTTCTTTCGATAAGAATGGGCTGAAAAATCAAACTCTTGGTGTCAATACAATTGAGCCTCAAGATGAAGTTTTGTCTGGCCGAGTAGCTAAGCCTGAACTATTATACAAAGAAGAGACAGTTGAAACTGAGATAGCCTATGAAGAACAAATACAAGAAAATCCGGATTTAGCCGAGGGGACTGTAAGAGTAAAACAAGAAGGCAAACCAGGCCGTAAAATCGAAGTCGTTCGAATTTTTACTGTAGATAATGCGGAAGTTTCAAGAGAGGTTCTTTCAACTAAAATAGAGGAAGCGACTCCTCAAATAGTGGAAAAAGGCACTAAAAAGCTTGAAGCACCTAGTGAAAAACCAGTAACTTCTAACTTGGTTCAACCTGAGCAAGTCGCACCATTACCTGAGTACACAGGCGTCCAATCCGGTGCAATCGTTGAGCCCGAGCAGGTGGCTTCTTTGCCTGAGTATTCAGGTACACTATCTGGAGCCATCGTTGAGCCTGAACAAATTGAACCGGAGATTGGAGGCATCCAATCCGGGGCCATAGTAGAACCTGAGCAAGTTTCTTCATTACCTGAATACACAGGACCTCAAGCAGGCGCGGTAGTCGAGCCAGAACAAGTAGCTCCATTGCCTGAATACATAGGACCTCAAGCAGGTTCAGTAGTAGAACCTGAGCAAGTTACTCCATTACCTGAATATACCGGTGTTCAAGCAGGTTCAGTAGTGTCACCTGAACAAGCTACACCTTTACCAGAGTATACGAGGACTCAAGCAGGTTCAGTAGTAGAACCTGAACAGGTGGCTTCATTACCAGAATACACAGGAATTCAAGCAGGTGCAGTAGTAGCACCCGAACAAGTGGCTTCATTACCAGAGTACACAGGAGTCCAAGCAGGAGCAATCGTTGAACCTGAACAAGTGGCTTCATTACCTGAATACACAGGATCTCAAGCTGGAGCGATTGTTGAGCCTGAGCAGGTAGAGCCTCCGCAAGAATATACTGAAAATATCGAACCAGCAACGCCAGAAGCGGAAAATCCTACTGAAAAAGCTCAAGAGCCTAAAGAGCAGAAGCAAGAACCAGAAAAAAATATCGAGTTAAGAAATGTATCTGACGTGGAGTTGTATAGTCTAACGGATGGGAAGTACAAGCAGCACGTTTCTCTGGATGCTAATCCAACCAATCAAGAGAATTATTTTGTGAAGGTGAAATCATCTAAATTTAAAGATGTCTTCTTGCCGATTTCTTCAATAGTCGATAGCACGAAAGATGGTCAGCCGGTTTATAAAATTACAGCAAGTGCTGAAAAATTAAAACAGGACGTTGACAATAAGTACGTGGACAATTTTACTTTCTATCTAGCCAAGAAGGCAGAGAGAGAAGTCACAAACTTTACTTCCTTTAGTAACTTGGTTCAAGCTATAAATAATGATCTTGGAGGAACCTATTATTTAGGTGCTAGTTTGAATGCCAATGAGGTCGAACTAGAAAATGCCGCTAGTAGTTATATAAAGGGTAGATTTACTGGTAAGCTCTTTGGCAGCAAAGACGGAAAAAATTATGCTATTTATAATTTGAAGAAGCCTTTATTTGATACTTTAAGCGCTGCTACTGTAGAAAATCTGGCTCTTAAAGATGTAAATATCTCAGGGAAAACTGATGTTGGTGCCCTTGCAAATGAAGCAAATAATGCAACAAGGATTAACAATGTCCATGTAGACGGTGTTCTTGCTGGCGAAAGTGGCATTGGTGGCTTGGTTTGGAAGGATGATAATTCTAAGATTACGAACAGCAGTTTCAAGGGAAGAATTATCAACTCCTATGAAACGAAGGCACCATACAATATCGGAGGATTAGTAGGTCAACTGACTGGCATCAATGCAGTAGTTGATAAGTCAAAAGCTACAATTACCATCTCATCAAATGCGGATAGTACAAACCAAACTGTCGGCGGCCTTGCAGGTCTTGTTGAGAAGAATGCGCTTATCAGCAATAGTTATGCCGAGGGCAACATTAATAATGTGAAACGCTTTGGAAGTATTGCTGGTGTGGCTGGCTACTTGTGGGATAGAGACTCTAACGAAGAGAGACATGCTGGAAGATTGCACAATGTTCTTAGCGATGTCAATGTTATGAACGGGAATGCGATTAGTGGCTATCACTATCGAGGAATGAGGATAACTGACTCGTATAGCAACAAAGACAACAGAGTCTACAAAGTGACTCTTGAAAAGGATGAGGTTGTCACCAAGGAATCACTCGAAGAGAGAGGAACAATCCTTGATCCTTCTCAAATTGCAAGCAAGAAATCTGAAATTAACTCTCTTTCTGTACCGAAAGTCGAAACCTTGCTGACTAGCACTAATAAAGAAAGCGATTTTTCTAAGGTTGAAGGCTATCAAGCCAGTCGAGCTTTAGCATATAAGAATATTGAAAAATTGCTGCCGTTTTATAATAAGGCAACCATTGTCAAATACGGTAATCTGGTAAAAGAAGATAGCGCTTTGTATGAAAAAGAAGTCCTATCTGCAGTCATGATGAAGGATAATGAAGTGATTACAGATATCGCTTCGCATAAAGAGGCAGCTAATAAGCTCTTGATTCATTATAAGGATCATACATCTGAAAAGCTAGATCTCACCTACCAATCTGACTTTAGTAAGTTAGCAGAATATCGTGTGGGCGATGCAGGTCTCATCTATACGCCAAATCAATTCTTGCATAATCATAATTCAATCATCAATGAAGTTTTGCCTGATTTGAGAGCGGTCGATTATCAGTCAGAGGCTATCAGAAACACCCTAGGTATTTCTTCAGGCGTTTCACTGACGGAATTATACTTAGAAGAGCAGTTTGCCAAAACAAAGGAAAATCTAGCAAATACACTGGAAAAACTTTTGTCGGCTGATGCAGTTATTGCCAGCGAAAATCAAACGATTAATGGTTACGTCGTTGATAAAATCAAACGCAATAAGGAAGCCTTGCTTCTAGGTTTGACCTATTTAGAGCGCTGGTACAACTTTAAATATGGTGACGTGAATATCAAAGACTTAGTCATGTACCACATGGATTTCTTTGGTAAGGGCAACGTATCACCGCTAGACACGATCATTGAATTAGGTAAATCAGGCTTTAACAATCTTCTGGCCAAGAACAATGTTGATGCTTATAGCATCAGCCTTGCAAACAATAATGCAACAAAAGATTTGTTTAGCACGCTTGCCAATTACCGGGAAGTATTTTTACCAAACAAAACAAATAATCAATGGTTTAAAGAGCAAACCAAGGCTTATATCGTTGAAGAAAAATCAGCTATTAATGAGGTGAGGGTCAAACAAGAGCAGGCTGGCAGCAAGTATTCTATCGGGGTGTATGATCGAATTACCAGCGACACTTGGAAATACCGAAATATGGTCTTGCCATTGCTGACGATGCCTGAAAGATCTGTCTTTATCATATCGACTATATCCAGTCTTGGTTTTGGTGCCTATGACAGATATAGAAATAATGAGCACAGAGCAGGAGCAGAACTCAATAAGTTTGTTGAGGATAATGCTCAGGAAACCGCAAAACGTCAACGCGACCATTATGATTATTGGTACAGAATATTAGACGAGCAGGGCCGTGAAAAACTCTATCGAAATATCTTGCTCTATGATGCCTATAAGTTTGGTGATGACACTACTGTCGGCAAGGCTACAGCGGAAGTGCAATTTGACAGTTCTAATCCGGCTATGAAGTATTTCTTTGGACCTGTTGGAAACAAGGTCGTACACAATAAGCACGGAGCTTACGCTACTGGGGACAGTGTTTACTACATGGGCTATCGGATGCTGGACAAGGACGGAGCCATTACCTATACCCATGAAATGACGCATGATTCTGATAATGAGATCTATTTAGGCGGATATGGAAGAAGAAGCGGACTTGGTCCAGAATTCTTCGCTAAGGGCTTGTTGCAAGCACCGGATCATCCGGATGATGCGACAATCACGGTCAACTCAATTCTCAAATATGACAAGAATGATGCGACTGAAAAATCTCGTTTGCAAGTCCTGGATCCAACTCAACGATTCCAAAATGCGGATGATTTGAAAAACTATGTTCATAACATGTTTGATGTCATTTATATGTTGGAGTATCTAGAAGGGTTGTCAATCGTTAACCGTCTGTCCGATGTGCAGAAAGTGAACGCTCTGAGAAAAGTAGAGAATAAATATGCCCGAGATGCTGATGGAAATGATGTTTACGCAACGAATGTGATAAAAAATATTACAATGGCGGATGCGCAAAAATTAAATTCATTCAACAGCCTCATTGAAAATGACATTCTTTCAGCGCGTGAGTACAAAAATGGTGATGTAGAAAGAAATGGCTACCATACGATTAAACTCTTCTCTCCGATTTATTCTCCTTTAAGCAGTGAAAAAGGAACGCCTGGAGATCTTATGGGACGGCGTATGGCTTATGAACTTCTGGCAGCTAAGGGCTTCAAAGAAGGCATGGTCCCTTATATCTCTAATCAGTATGAAGATGATGCCAAGCAAAACGGAAAAACCATCAGTATCTATGGTAAGACCAGAGGTCTGGTAACAGATGACTTGGTTTTACGCAAGGTCTTCAATGGTCAGTTCAAAAATTGGACTGAGTTTAAGAAGGCTATGTATGAAGAACGTAAAAATAAGTTCGACAGTCTGAACAAGGTCACATTTGATGATACAAGACAACCATGGACAAGTTATGCTACCAAGACTATAAGTACTGTAGAAGAGTTGCAAACCTTGATGGATGAAGCAGTTCTCAGAGATGCAAATGACAATTGGTATTCTTGGAGCGGCTATAAACCAGAACATGACAGTGCTGTCCATAAGCTTAAAAAAGCAGTCTTCAAAGCTTACCTTGATCAAACTAAAGATTTCAGAACATCAATCTTTGAAAACCAGAAGTGATTGGTTTGAGCTGTCAAATGGTCTGCAAAGTTGCAAGTCTGAAATGTTAGGGCAGAGCTTGAATTACTCTTAAATTCAGACCTTCTTGCAGATAAGAAATGACGAACCTAGTGAGAACTAGGTTTGTTTTTCTATATAAGTCATGCAATTAAAACTGTAGCCAGTCTGCTTTCAGGCAGTTTACTGCTGACAGTCATTTATGAGATTGATAATAAACAGAAAAAAGTCTGAAATGACCTTTACCCTACTTCATATTTTTGTTATAATATTTGTATTAAAGCGTGCATTTGCGCGCTCTTTTCTGTGTTTTAAAGGTACTGAGTACTTTAGAGTGAGTTATTTTTGAATAGATGGTGAAGGAGGACTTATGTTATACATTTGGTCTTATTTGAAGAGATATCCTAAGTGGCTAGTCTTGGACTTTGTGGCGGCAATCTTTTTTGTGATTGTTAATCTGGGGTTGCCAACGGTGCTGGCTCGGATGATTGATGAGGGAATCAATCCTAAGCAGACAGACCGGCTCTTTTTCTGGGCTTGGGTCATGTTTGGAGTTATTATCTTAGGGGTACTGGGGCGAATCGTTCTGGCTTATGCGGCCGGGAAGATAACGACGACCATGGTGCAAGACATGCGCAATGATCTCTATGCCAAGCTGCAAGAGTATTCTCATCATGAGTATGAGCAAATTGGTGTGTCGTCTTTGGTCACGCGCTTGACTTCGGATGCTTTTGTGCTTATGCAGTTTGCAGAGCAAACTCTGAAAATGGGAGTCATTACTCCCATGATGATGCTGTCCAGCATTCTCATGATTTTCTTGACCAGTCCATCTCTGGCCTGGATTGTAGCTGTTTCAGTGCCTTTCTTGGCAGTCGTGGTCATTTATGTAGCGGTTAAAACCAAGCCCTTGTCTGAAAAGCAGCAGAAGACCCTTGATAAGATTAATCAGTATGTAAGGGAAAATCTGACTGGTCTGCGCGTTATTCGAGCTTTTGCAAGAGAGGAGTTTCAAGAGAAGCGTTTTGCTGATAAAAATGAGGTCTATGCGCAAAACTCCAATAAGCTCTTTAAGCTGACTGGTCTGACTGAGCCGCTCTTTGTACAGATTATTATTGCCATGATTGTGGCCATTGTCTGGTTTGCCCTAGCCCCCTTGCGGGACGGCAGTCTTGAAATCGGAAATCTCGTTGCCTTTATCGAATACAGCTTTCACGCGCTGCTGTCCTTCCTCTTCTTGGCCAATCTCTTTACCATGTATCCTCGGACAGCGGTATCGAGCCAGCGGCTCAAGGAAGTCATGGACATGCCCATTTCAATCAATCCTAATGAAGATGGTGTAACCGAGACAGATACGCAGGGTTATCTGGAGTTCGACAATGTAACCTTCGCTTATCCGGGTGAGACAGAGAGTCCTGTACTGCATAATATTTCCTTCAAGGCTAAGCCGGGTGAGACTATTGCCTTTATCGGTTCTACTGGTTCTGGGAAGTCAACGCTGGTGCAGCTGATTCCACGCTTTTACGATGTAACACTAGGTAAGATTTTAGTGGATGGTGTGGACGTCCGTGAATACAATCTGAAGGCTTTGCGTCAGAAGATTGGCTTTATTCCGCAGAAGGCTCTGCTATTTACCGGAACTATCGCAGCGAACCTACGCTACGGAAAGGAAGAGGCTAGTCAGGAAGAACTTAGTCAGGCAGCTGAGGTTGCACAAGCCAAGGACTTTATCGAGAGCCGGGAAGAGCGTTTTGAGACTCATCTGACTGAGGGAGGCAGTAATTTATCCGGAGGGCAGAAGCAGCGGCTCTCTATCGCCCGTGCAGTGGTTAAAAAGCCGGATATTTATATCTTTGATGACTCTTTTTCTGCTCTGGATTATAAGACGGATGCAGTGCTTCGTCGTCGTCTCAAGGAAGTGACAGGTCAGGCAACGGTGCTGATTGTAGCTCAACGGGTAGGAACCATCATGGACGCTGACCAGATTATCGTCTTGGATCAGGGCGAAATCGTCGGGCGCGGGAAGCATGAAGAACTGATGGAAACCAATGATATCTATCGTGAAATTGCGGATTCGCAGCTGAAGAATCAAGCTTTGACAGAGGAATAGAAAGGAGACTGATATGAAAAACACATCTAGTTTTGCTCGCCTGTGGAGCTACCTAAAAGTTTATAAATTTGCAGTCGCCTTTGCCATCTTCCTCAAAATCCTCAGCGTCGTCATGAGTGTCGTCGAGCCCTTTGTCTTAGGCTTAGCCATTACAGAGTTGACAAATAATTTGCTGGATATGGCAAAGGGAGTAGCTGGCGCCCAAATTAATGTGTCCTATGTTGGCTGGGTCATGGTCTTGTATTTTGTGCGGGCGATTATTTATGAAATCGGTTCTTACTATTCTAATTACTTTATGACCAATGCAGTGCAGGCTACCATTCGTGACTTGCGCAATGAACTTAGTCATAAGATTAATCGCATCCCCGTTTCTTACTTTGATAGACATCAGTTTGGTGATTTGCTGGGACGTTTTACCAGCGATGTCGAAGCTGTTTCAAATGCCTTGCAGCAGTCCTTTCTGCAGGTTATCAACGCAGTCTTTACTCTAATGTTGGTTATCGTCATGGTATTAGTACTCAATCTGCAGTTGGGTATCATTGTGGTAATTTCGATTCCGATTACCTACCTTAGTGCTCGCTTTATCGTGAAGAAATCCCAGCCTTACTTTAAACAGCAGGCAGATGCACTGGGAGCTATGAATGGCTTTGTTCAGGAGAATTTGACTGGTTTTAATATCTTGAAGCTTTATGTCAGAGAAGAAAGCTCCCAGGAGGATTTTCGTCAAATTACGCAAAACTTGCAGAAAGTAGGTTTTAAAGCCAGCTTTATCTCGGGTTTGATGATGCCTGTTTTGAATGTTATTTCAGATCTGACCTACCTCTTGCTGGCTCTGCTGGGCGGTCTTCAGGTTATTGCAGGGCGCTTGACAGTCGGGAATATGCAGGCTTTTGTTCAATATGTCTGGCAGATTAACCAGCCTATTCAAAACCTGACTCAGCTGGCAGGTCAGCTTCAGAGTGCCAAGTCTTCTTTGGATCGAATTTTCCAAGTACTGGACGAAGCAGACGAAGTCAATGATAAGACAGAAAAGCTGGAGCAAGATCTGACAGGTCAGGTTAGCTTCAAGGATGTGGACTTCCAGTATGTAGCAGACAAGCCGCTCATTCGGAATTTCAATCTGGAAGTCAAACCTGGAGAAATGGTCGCCATTGTTGGTCCGACTGGTGCTGGTAAGACCACGTTGATCAACCTGCTTATGCGTTTCTACGATGTGACCAAAGGCGCGATTACAGTTGATGGGCATGACATTCGCCAACTGTCCCGTCAGGACTACCGTAAACAGTTCGGTATGGTGCTGCAGGATGCCTGGCTTTATGAGGGGACTATTAAGGAAAACCTTCGCTTTGGCAATCTGCAAGCCACTGATGAAGAAATTGTAGAGGCAGCCAAGGCTGCTAATGTGGATCATTTTATCCGTACCTTGCCAGGCGGCTACAACATGGAAATGAACCAAGAATCAAGCAATATCTCGCTTGGTCAGAAGCAGTTGCTTACAATTGCGAGGGCTCTTTTGGCCAATCCTAAGATTTTGATTTTGGATGAAGCGACCTCATCTGTCGATACACGGCTGGAGCTCTTGATTCAGAAGGCTATGAAAACACTCATGCAGGGTCGGACCAGTTTTGTCATCGCACACCGACTGTCGACCATTCAAGAAGCGGATAAGATTTTGGTGCTCAAGGATGGTCAGATTATCGAGCAAGGTAATCATGAGAGCCTCTTGGCTGATAAAGGATTTTATTATGACCTTTATCAGAGCCAATTTTCTAAAAAAGCGGAAGAAGTTTAAAAGGTTTGCTAAATTATTTGATAACTGCTAGAATATAAGCAAAGTGAGGTAGCAATGTCTTTAACGAGTCAAATTATTACAGCAGAATTTCCCGATTTGGATAAGGTGGAGGCCTTAAACCACGAGGCTTTTCCTGTAGAGGAAAGGGTGCCTATCAGCGAATTTCTTCGTTATACAAACGATGAACGGTCTCATTTCTTTGCCTTCTACAATGAGGAAGAATTTGTTGGTTTTGCTTTTGCAGTTTATAACGAAAAAATGTTCTATGTCAGCTTCTTTGCGATTATGCAACACCTTCGCAGCCATGGCTATGGGGGAGAAATTATTCATAAACTGACAGAGTTTTATCAAAAGACCATGGTTCTAGAGGTAGAACGTGTCGATGAAGAATGTGATAATTTAGAGCAACGTCAAGCACGTATGGATTTCTATAAGCGTAATGGCTTYCGAACGACTAATGCCTTTCTGGAATATGAAGGATTAAGCTTTGAAATCCTGTATTTGGGACATCATTTTGATGAGGAGGCTTATCGAGATATTTTCCATATGCTGCAAGAGAAGAACTTCTTTGAATTCGAAATTAAGTACAGAAGATTTAGCGATGTGTAAAGATTGCTAAATGATTTATAGCCATTTTTAAAAGGTTGAGATAGGATGTCTCAACCTTTTTACYATGAAAAATCTCTTTTATTTTGTTTTGGATCAGGATGTACAATATTGTATTTTTCTCGCATTCAGCAACAGTAGAGCATATATATTTAAAGAAAGGAAACCATCAAAAAAAGATAGAGATAGGTTGGTAAAGTATACGATTTAAAACAAACTTATTTATATCACTTTAAAACAAACCTTAAATCTGTGGATAAGTCAGGGATTTGCTAAAAATCTTCAAAAATATTTCGATTTATTTCGTTTTTTAAACTAACTTACCATGAAAAGTTAAAAGCCTTGCGGAGCGGGGTATTTCCGTATATAATGATAAAGCATGAAAAATTTAAAAGGAGATTCTCGTGATTAAAAAAGGTGCTTTGACAGGTTTGCTTTTATTTGGAATATTTTTCGGTGCTGGGAATTTGATTTTCCCGCCTTCGCTTGGAACATTATCTGGCCAGCATTTTTGGCCGGCTATTGCAGGATTTGTCCTATCTGGGGTTGGGCTTGCTGTGCTGACTTTGATTATCGGAACGCTCAATTCCAAGGGCTATATCCACGAGATTTCTCAGAAGATTGCGCCTTGGTTTGCTATTGTCTATCTTGTAGCCTTGTATCTGTCAATCGGGCCATTCTTTGCTATCCCGCGGACTGCGACAGTAGCCTATGAAGTTGGTATCGCTCCTATGCTGTCTAAAAATATGATCGGTATCGGATTGATTGTTTTCACGACCCTTTACTTTGCGGCTGCTTATCTGATTTCTTTGAATCCATCTAAGATTTTGGATCGGATTGGGCGTATTCTGACGCCTGTCTTTGCAGTTTTGATTATTATCTTAGTGATTCTAGGAGCTTTGAAATACGGCTCCAATGCTCCTCAGCAGGCTTCGCAAGCTTATTCTGCGTCAGCTTTTGGGCAAGGGTTCTTGGAAGGTTATAACACTTTGGATGCCTTGGCTTCCGTGGCCTTTAGCGTAATCGCAGTAACGACTCTAAATCAGCTAGGTTTCAAGAATAAAAAGGAGTATGTTTCAACTATTTGGGTCGTTGGCATAGTGGTGGCACTAGCTTTTAGCGCCATGTATATCGGTTTGGCTTTTCTGGGTAATCATTTCCCAGTTCCAGCTGAGATTATTGCCAAAGGCAATCCAGGTGTTTATGTCCTGTCGCAGGCGACACAGGCTATCTTTGGACCTACAGCACAGATTTTCCTTGCAGCTATGGTCACTGTGACTTGCTTCACCACAACAGCGGGACTTATTGTATCAACTGGGGAATTTTTCCATAAAACTTTCCCTAAAGTATCCTATAAAGTGTACGCCACGGTCTTTGCTTTGATTGGGTTTGCGATTGCTAATCTTGGGCTTAATGCTATTATTCAATATTCTGTTCCAGTCTTGCAAATTCTCTATCCAATTACCATTGTTATCGTTCTGATTGTCATTGTCAATAAATTCTTGCCACTGTCCAAAATCGGTATGCAATTGACGGTTGCAGCTGTGACTCTGATTTCCTTTGCTGGTGTTCTTGGGGAGCAGTTCCATATCACTAGGGTAAGTGATATTATAAACTCACTTCCATTTGCTCAGGCTTCTCTGCCTTGGTTGGTGCCGGCTCTAGTTGGAATCCTACTTTCTCTCTTTTTGCCAAACAAGCAGGAGAGTGAGCGTTTTGAGATGGAGAGCTAATAGATAACATCCACCACAATGTGGTGGATTTTTTTGACTCATTGTCAATTATAGTAGGGAATTTATGGCGAAGGAATTCAAGCTTTTTTTATGAGCAATAGGACAATATAATCCTTTTATAAGATAGATTTAAGAAAAATTTTAACTTTTTCTTAACCATTTTTAATCTTAGGAGATTATACTAAAGTCATAAAAAAACAAACCTAAAGGAGAATCTTATGAAATTCAATTCAAATCAAAAATATACCCGCTGGTCAATTCGTCGTTTAAGTGTGGGTGTGGCTTCCGTCGTTGTTTCCAGTGGTTTCTTTTTGCTTGTTGGTCAACCAAATACCGTACATGCAGATGATCTCACCTCAACTCCTACTAAAGTTCTTCAAGAAGATTCGTCATTATTAGAAAAGAATAAGTTGCCAGAGACAGTTTTAAAAAAAGAAATGGATTCGGCTCTACCTGCAAATCAGTCAGCTCCTAAGGAAGAGGTTGATGAAACTATTTCTCTAGATAAGTCTAGCCTATCTCCTAAGGAAGAAATGGTAAAACCAAAAGAAGAACAGACTATGGCAGAAGTTAGCAATCAAAAAGAAGAAGCTAAACCGGAGGCAACTCTTGTTGAAGTTTCAAACCAAGATCGTGAAGCGGCTACTTCTCAATCGGTAAAGACTCCAGATGAAGTTAGAAAAGGAGTCGAAGAAAATACTAAGGACTCAGTAGACGTTCCGGCCAGCTACTTAGAAAAAGCGAACGTTCCTGGTCCATTCTTGGCAGGTGTTAATCAAGTTATTCCGTATGAAGCTTTCGGTGGAGACGGCATGTTGACACGTCTCTTACTCAAATCTTCTGACAAAGCTCCTTGGTCAGACAATGGCAAAGCGAACAATCCAGCCCTCTTGCCACTTGAAGGCTTGGCGAAAGGTCAATACTTCTACGAAGTGGATTTGAACGGCAATACTACAGGTAAAGACGGACAAGCCCTTCTTGAAAAACTTCGTGCTAACGGAACTCACACTTACCAAGCTACTGTCAAGGTCTATGGTGCCAAAGACGGCAAACCAGATTTGACTAATCTCGTAGCAACAAAAAATGTAACTGTTAGTTTAAATGGCCTTGTTTCAAAAGAAGCAGTCAAAGACTCAGTTACCAAAAATATTAAAGACCATATTGATGTCCCAGCTAGTTACTTAGAAAAGGCAAACGTTCCTGGTCCATTCTTGGCAGGTGTTAATCAAGTTATTCCGTATGAAGCTTTCGGTGGAGACGGCATGTTGACACGTCTCTTACTCAAATCTTCTGACAAGGCTCCTTGGTCAGACAATGGCAAAGCGAACAATCCAGCCCTCTTGCCGCTTGAAGGCTTGGCGAAAGGTCAATACTTCTACGAAGTGGATTTGAACGGCAATACTACAGGTAAAGACGGCCAAGCCCTTCTTGACCAACTTCGCATTAATGGCACTCATGCTTATCAAGCGACTGTCAAAGTCTATGGTGCTAAAGATGGTAAACCAGATTTGACCAATCTTGTAGCGACCAAAAATGTAACTGTTAGTTTAAAAGGCCTTGTTTCAAAAGGATCAGTCAAAGACTCAGTCACCAAAAATATTAAAGACCATATTGATGTCCCAGACAGCTACTTAGAAAAAGCGAACGTTCCTGGTCCATTCTTGGCAGGTGTTAATCAAGTTATTCCGTATGAAGCTTTCGGTGGAGACGGCATGTTGACGCGTCTCTTACTCAAATCTTCTGACAAGGCTCCTTGGTCAGACAATGGCAAAGCGAACAATCCAGCCCTCTTGCCACTTGAAGGCTTGGCGAAAGGTCAATACTTCTACGAAGTGGATTTGAACGGCAATACTACAGGTAAAGACGGACAAGCCCTTCTTGACCAACTTCGCATTAATGGCACTCATGCTTATCAAGCGACTGTCAAAGTCTATGGTGCTAAAGATGGTAAACCAGATTTGACTAATCTTATCGCAACTCGCCAAGTAATAATTCGGCTGTATGGAAAAGAAATGTCTGCACAACCATATCAACAAGAACAAATGAATGTGAAACCTTCTACAACAGATTCTATGAGTACAGCTAAGGGTATGAAAGAAGTGGATCACCATACAGCTGATCTGAAGGAGAAACATCCCACTTCTAATCCGATGGCAGATATGGTGAAAAAAAATGATAAGCCTTCGTTACCAAAAACTGGTGAAGCCCAGACTTCTACAGCAACAATTGGTTTCTTCGGGCTAGCCTTGGCAGGAATTCTTGGCTTTCTAGGTTTGAAAGAAAAACAAAAAGATTAAGTAAGGTTCAAATTATTTAAAAATTACTAAAAATAGTGTTATACTAAAGCCAGTATAACACTGTTTTTATGAGGAGATTAGATTGGCAATGGGAAAGACAATTTTACTTGTTGATGATGAGATGGATATTCTGGATATCAAAAAGCGCTATCTTGTGCAGGCTGGCTACCAAGTTTTAGTGGCTCGAGATGGCGTTGAGGGATTAGATCTTTTCAGAAAGAAATCTGTTGACCTGATCATCACGGATATTATGATGCCAAATATGGACGGCTATGACTTTATCAGTGAGGTTCAGTATATAGTACCTGATCAACCTTTTCTTTTTACAACGGCTAAGACCAGCGAGCAAGATAAAATTTATGGGTTGAGCTTAGGAGCAGATGATTTTATAGCCAAACCTTTTAGTCCACGCGAGCTAGTTCTAAGAGTCAATAATATTTTGCGCCGACTTCATCGTGGAGGTGAGATCGAACAAATTGAGCTCGGTGACTTGATGATGAATCATGTGGTTCATGAGGCTCGTATCGGGGAGTGTTTTTTGGAATTAACAGTGAAGTCCTTTGAACTACTTTGGATTTTAGCTAGTAATCCTGAGAGAGTTTTTTCAAAGACGGAGCTTTACGAGAAGGTGTGGCAGGAAGACTTCGTAGATGATACCAATACACTTAATGTTCATATCCATGCTCTGAGACAGGAATTGACCAAGTATGCCAGCTCAAACACTCCTGCCATCAAAACTGTCTGGGGTCTTGGGTATAAAATGGAAAGATCACGAGGTGGAAAATGAAATTAAAAAGTTACATTCTAGTAGGGTACCTAATTTCTAGCCTACTAACGATTTTACTCGTTTTCTGGGCAGTCCAGCGAATGTTGATTGTAAAAAGCGAGATATATTTCCTAGTTGGAATGACATTGATTGCTAGTTTTATAGGAGCGGCAGTCAGTCTCTTTCTTTTATCGCCAGTATTTTCTTCCCTTCGGCATCTGAAAAAACAGGCTCAGAATATTGCTGACAAAGATTTTAGTACAGAGATTGACGCCAAGGGCCCTATCGAATTTCAAGAGTTGGGTCAGGCTTTTAACGATATGTCGTATAATTTGCAAGAAACGTTTGAGTCGCTTGATGAAAGTGAACGAGAAAAAGGAATGATGATTGCCCAGCTTTCTCACGATATTAAAACTCCCATTACCTCTATTCAGGCGACTGTGGAGGGGATTTTAGATGGAGTGATCGAAGAAGAGGAGCAGATTCATTACTTGACCACGATTAGCCGTCAGACAGAGCGTTTGAATAAATTGGTGGAAGAATTGGATGTTTTGACTCTTAATGCCCAACCTCGAATAGAATCAGATGGAGAAGCTGAAATAGTCTTTCTAGACCAGCTATTGATTGAGGTCATGAGTGAATTTCAACTATTGATTGAGCGGGAGGAGCGGGACATCTACATTCAAGTGTCTCCCGAGTCAGCAAAAATTAAGAGCCATTACGATAAACTTTCCCGTATCTTGGTCAACTTGATAAATAATGCCTTTAAGTACTCCGACCCTGGAACTAAAATCGAGATAGTGGCTCAATTAACTGATCAAATCTTGACAATCAGTGTGAAGGATGAAGGACGGGGTATTGCTCCTGAGGATTTGGATAAGATTTTTAAACGCCTTTACCGTGTGGAAACTTCTCGTAATATGAAGACTGGTGGGCATGGTCTGGGCCTTGCTATTGCTCGTGAGTTGGCTCATCAGCTGGGTGGGGAAATAATGGTCGAAAGCCAGTGTGGTCTAGGAAGCACTTTTACATTTACTCTCAACTTAACATAAATCCACAATAAGTGATAAACATTTTTAACTCTTGATTTAGCAAAGATAACATCAAATTCAAGTTTTTTCAAATCTATCTCTCTATTTTTAGGGGGATTTTTATTTTATACTAGAGTCAGAAATTGATAGAGAGGTTTTTGAAATGGCAACAAGTTTTTTGTTCTTTATTTCTGTTTTTCTGGCGGGGATTCTCTCTTTTTTCTCGCCCTGTATTTTACCGCTTATGCCAGTTTATGTAGGAATTCTGCTGGATTCGGATCAGCCGAAAACAGTTCGGTTTATGGGAAAAGATATTTCCTGGTATGGTCTAGTTAAGACGCTCTGCTTTATAGCTGGCTTATCAACTGTATTCTTAGTTTTGGGCTACGGAGCTGGTGCACTTGGACAAGTCCTCTATGCCCCTTGGTTTCGCTACGTTCTGGGCGGTATTGTCATTCTACTGGGAATTCACCAGATGGGAATCATTAATATCCAGCAGCTGCAAAAGCAAAAGAGCATCCAACTTAAAAAGAATAGTAAAAGAAGTGACTTTCTTAACGCTTTTCTCTTGGGGATTACCTTTAGCTTTGGTTGGACGCCCTGTGTGGGACCTGTTCTGAGTTCTGTTTTAGCAATTGCAGCTTCTGGCGGTAACGGCGCTCTTCAGGGAGGCTTGCTTATGTTGGTTTATACACTTGGATTAGCGCTTCCATTTCTAGCAATGGCTTTGGCTTCTGGCTGGGTATTACAGCGCTTTGCAAAACTCAAACCTTATATGGGAACGCTTAAGAAAATCGGCGGAGCACTCATCATTCTCATGGGAATTTTGCTAATGCTTGGAAATCTAAACGTTTTAGCATCATTATTTGGATAAAAATTATATAATTAAAGGAGACACATCATGAAAAAAATCACTACACTTACAATCGCTGCACTTAGTATCTTTGTCCTAGCTGCCTGCTCTAATCAAAAGTCAGATTCTGGTATGAAGAAGACGGATGACAGTAGCATGATGAAGAAAGATGATATGAAAAAAGACGATATGAAGAAGGAGAATATGAAAGACTCCAGCATGTCTGATGATAAAATGAAAAAGGATGACATGAAGGACTCTTCTATGATGTCCGACAGCAAGTCTGACATGAAAGATGATATGAAATCAAGCGATTCGAGCATGAAGGATGACATGAAAGATTCATCCGAAATGTCATCTGACAAATAAGAATTCCACCATAGGAAAGAAAGTCGTCAGTTTTGTCGGCTTTCTCCTTATTTTKAAAGGAAAGAAAACGATGAAGAAGTTATCAATATTGACTATCAGTCTGCTTTGTGTCGGCTTTTTGGGAGCCTGTTCAAATCAGAAGATGAACTCGGAAGTTTCTAAAAGTGATAAAAGCAATATGCAAACAAAAGCTGATTCTGAGCAATCTACCAAGATGGCCAAAGACTTTAGTCTGCAAGGAGTGGACGGCAAGACCTACAAGCTGTCTGATTTCAAAGGCAAGAAAGTGTATCTAAAATTTTGGGCTTCTTGGTGCTCTATCTGTCTGTCCACCCTTGCAGATACCAATGATTTGGCTAAGGAGCAGTCAGGAAAAGATTATGTTGTGCTGACGGTGGTGTCTCCGACTTTTAATGGAGAAAAGTCTGCTGATGATTTCAAGGAATGGTACAAATCTTTGGATTACAAAGACTTCCCAGTTCTCATGGACACCAAGGGAGAATTGCTGAAAGAATATGGTATTCGATCCTATCCATCTGCTCTTTTCGTAGGCAGTGATGGTTCTCTTGCCAAGACGCATATTGGCTATATGAGCAAGGAAGATATTGAGAAAACACTAAAAGAAATCAAGTAGAAAGGAGTAATGAACATGGAAGGCAAATGGAAAATTCTTCTGGTTCTGCTTGGCTTGCTTGTCTGCTTTGGACTGGTCTATGTGATTGCGGGGAATGGTAAGCAATCATCTCCTGAACAGATTAAGAAAGCTTCAATGAGCAAGACAGAAGCGGTAGCCAAACAAAAGACAGAAGATGTCAAGGAAGAGGACAAGCGGGAGATTTATCTGGCCGGTGGCTGTTTTTGGGGAGTAGAAGAGTACTTTTCTCGTGTGCCAGGTGTACTTGATGCAGTATCAGGCTATGCAAATGGTAAGGGCGACACGACCAAGTATGAATTGGTCTCTCAAACTGGTCACGCTGAGACGGTAAAAATCACCTATAATGTAAAAAAGATATCTCTCAAAGAAATCTTACTTCACTATTTCCGCATTATTGATCCAACTTCTAAAAACAAGCAGGGAAATGATCAGGGTACCCAGTATCGGACAGGCATCTACTATACTGACGAAGCTGATCTTGAGACTATTAACCAGGTCTTTGATGAAGTTGCAAAGAAATATGATAAGCCTTTGGCCGTCGAAAAAGAACCTCTAAAAAACTTTATCAAGGCAGAAGATTATCATCAGGATTACCTAAAAAAGAATCCTAATGGATATTGCCATATCGATGTCAATCAAGCTGCCTACCCTGTTATTGAAGCTAGTCGTTATCCTAAGCCTAGCGATGAAGAGATTAAGGCTAAGCTCTCTCCTGAAGAATACGCAGTCACACAAAAGAATGACACAGAGCGGGCTTTTTCTAACCGCTATTGGGATAAGTTCGATGCTGGTATCTATGTGGATGTGGTGACGGGAGAGCCTCTCTTTTCATCAAAGGATAAGTTTGACTCAGGCTGTGGTTGGCCGAGTTTCACCCGTCCTATCAGTCCAGATGTTGCAACTTACAAAGAAGACAAGAGTTTCAACATGACACGGACTGAAGTTCGTAGCCGGGTTGGAAATTCCCATCTGGGCCATGTTTTCACAGACGGTCCTAAGGACAAGGGCGGCTTACGCTATTGTATTAATAGTTTGTCAATCAAGTTCATTCCAAAAGCTGAAATGGAGGAGAAGGGCTACGGTTATCTTTTGGATTATGTTTAAGAGCATTTTGATTGAAAATTTGCTATAATAAATCCAGTATAAATAAGGAGTTGAATCTTGTGTATTCAATTATGATTGTAGAGGATGAGTATCTAGTAAGACAGGGGATTGCGTCCTTGGTAAACTATGAGCAGTTTGGCATGCAAGTCATTGCCCAGGCTGAAAATGGAATAGAAGCTTGGCAGAAATTTCAGGAAAATCCTGCTGATATCCTGCTGACCGATATCAACATGCCACAGATGAACGGCCTCGAACTGGCCAAGCTAGTCAGAGACCAGGCTCCTAAGTGCCATATCGTTTTTCTGACGGGCTATGATGATTTTGACTATGCTCGGACCGCCATTAAACTAGGCGCAGATGACTATCTTCTCAAGCCATTTTCCAAGGATGATGTTGAGGAAATGTTGGCCAAGGTGCAGACCAAGCTTGATAAGGAACGTAAAAAAGCACAGATTCAAAACTTGGTTGATCAGGGACAGCACTCTGAGTTGGAAGATGCTATTCATGCGCGTCTTGCTGATTCAGAATTAAGTCTGAAAAGTTTGGCTTTCCAATTAGGGTTTAGTCCGTCCTATCTTAGCGTTCTTATCAAAAAAGAACTAGGCTTGCCCTTTCAAGATTATCTGATCCAAGAGCGGATGAAAAAAGCAAAACTCTTACTCCTGACTACAGATTTGAAGATTTATGAAATAGCAGAGCAGGTAGGTTTTGAAGATATGAACTATTTTTCTCAGCGCTTCAAGCAGGTGGTCGGGCTGACACCTCGGCAGTTTAAAAAAGGAGAGGAGAAATGAAACGATATCCGCTTCTTATCCAGTTGATTGTCTATATTTTTCTGCTGGTTCTTTTACTCTTGGGCTTTGTTGGAAGCCTCTACTATCAGACTAGCTCGGGGACTATTCGGCAGCTGACAGAGCGGACGACGCATAATAGCATGGAGCAAAGCGGACAGTTCATTGCTTCCTATTTGCAAAAATTAAAACAAACCACCTCCACACTGAGCAAGGAAGAAACGATTCGGAAGTTTGCTCAGAATCAAGAAAGCAGCGAAACGTCAGTACAGGCTTTGATGAAAACCATTATTGAGACAGATCCGGATTTGGTGTCAGCAGTATTGGTTACCAAGGACGGGCGCGTGGTCTCAACAGATTCTCAAATTAGCATGCAGACATCTTCTGATATGATGAATGAAAAATGGTATCAGGAAGCTGTCCATACCAAAGCCATGCCTGTCTTGACTCCTGCTCGCAAGGAGTCTCTATCATCAGAGAAGGAGAAGTGGGTTGTTTCCGTCACTCAGGAAGTAGTGGATGAAGCAGGACAGAATCTTGGTGTTTTGCGTCTGGATATCGGCTATAAGAGTCTCAAAGCCTATCTGGATCGGCTTCAGCTAGGGAAGAAGGGCTTTAGCTTTATTGTCAATAGCCAGCATGAATTTGTTTATCATCCTAAGAAAAGTGTTTATTCCTCCAGTCAGGAAATGAAAGCTATGCAGCCCTATATCTCGGTCAAGGATGGTTATGCAGACCAGAAGCAGGCTTTTGTCTACCAGATTGATATCGCAGACAGCGACTGGACTTTAATTGGCGTTGCCTCTTTAGAGCAATTACAGATGCTTCAGTCACAGATGCTTTATTCTTTTATAGGAATGGGCGTTTTAGCACTCCTGATGTGCTTGACTGGTATTTGGTTTGTCCTGCGTTTGTGGATTAAGCCTCTTCAGAATCTACAAGCTGTTATTCTGAAGATTGGGGCAGGCGACTCAAATCTGCGAGCGGAAGCTAAGGGTTCTTTAGAGTTGGTTGACTTGGCTCAGCAGTTCAATAAAATGCTGGACCAAATTGAACAACTAATGGAAGCTGTCAAGGCTGAAGAACAAAATGTCCGCCGCTATGAGCTCCGAGCTCTCTCAGCTCAAATCAATCCCCATTTCCTTTATAATACCTTGGATACGATTGTCTGGATGGCTGAGTTTAATGACAGCAAGCGTGTTGTTGAGGTAACGAAATCACTCGCTCAATATTTCCGCTTGGCGCTCAATCAAGGACATGAACAGATTGCTCTCAAAGATGAGATTGACCACGTTCGTCAGTATCTCTTTATCCAGAAGCAGCGCTATGGTGACAAGCTCCAATATGAGATTGAAGAGGATGAATCTCTAGCTGATTATAAATTGCCCAAGCTGGTACTCCAGCCCTTGGTTGAAAATGCCATCTACCATGGTATCAAGGAAATTGACCGACAAGGCATGATTCGGGTGACGTCAGCAGCAGAAGAGGGGCAGCTGATACTGTCTATCTATGATAACGGCCGTGGTTTTGAACTCCGCGACTCTACGGACATGACTCTCCCTCGCTTAGGCGGTGTCGGTCTGAAAAATGTCGATCAACGCTTGAGATTGCAGTTCGGAGACGACTACCATATGGAAATCCAGTCCGAACCAGATAAATTCACTCGGATTAGTCTTTATTTACCGCTAGTTACAGATGATTAAATCTATTAAGTTTTAAAATATTCAAGCCGGCAGAATTTTCTCCGGCTTTTTACTGTTTGAAAAAATGTACAGGTTTTGCTGTTCATCAAGCGAAATTTTCTCTTTTCCGAGTCACACAATGTTTGCAAGAAAATTACCGTAGCAGATTTGTGAAAAATCTATAAGATTCATTTATAATGATAAGTGAATGTATATTCTACGTAAGTAGTTAGAGGAGAGTAAATGGAATCACCTTTATTTTTTGTTTCAGTTTTTTTAGCGGGTATTTTGTCCTTCTTTTCCCCTTGTATTTTTCCCTTATTGCCGGTTTATATTGGCATTTTATTGGATGACAAGGAGGTCAAGACCCTGAAAGTATTTGGCCGGGAGCTTGCTTGGCAAGGCGTGGTTAGAACACTCTTTTTCATTGCAGGCATCTCAACAGTCTTCTTTTTGCTTGGTTTTGGAGCTGGATTTTTAGGAACTATTATTTACAGTCCGACCTTTCGTTATGTGATGGGCGGCCTCATCATTCTGCTAGGTCTGCATCAGATGGAGCTTATTAATATTCGCCAGTTACAGATTCAAAAGAGTTTGACTTTCAAAAAGAACGGTCAGAAGCATTATTTTTGGTCTGCTTTCTTACTGGGGATTACCTTTAGCTTTGGTTGGACTCCTTGCATTGGTCCGATTCTCAGCTCAGTCTTGGCCTTAGCGGCTTCGGGTGGGAATGGTGCATTTCAGGGAGCAATTTTGACCTTGATTTACACTTTGGGAATGGCTCTGCCTTTCTTAATCTTAGCTTTGGCGTCTAGCTTTGTTATGCAGTATTTTAATAAAATCAAGCCTTATATGGGCCTGATGAAGAAAATTGGCGGAGCCCTGATTATTCTGATGGGAATTCTGCTGATGTTAGGACAGCTTAATGCCCTGTCTGGACTTTTTGGATAAAAGGAGAAAGAAATATGAAAAAAATCGTTACATTATTAGCAACTGTGTCAGCTGTTGCCTTTTTGGCAGCCTGCTCGGAACAGGAAGAGAAGCCTATGACTATGCCCACAACCAGCAGCTCGTCTAGTGAGACCACTCAGACAAGCACAGTCACCCAAGCAGCTGTCGGTCAAGAGGCGCCTGACTTTACTCTGCAGTCTATGGATGGAAAAACTGTCAAACTTTCTGATTACAAAGGCAAGAAAGTTTATCTAAAATTCTGGGCTTCTTGGTGCGGACCTTGTAAGAAGAGTATGCCAGAATTGGTCGAATTAGCTGGTAAAACAGATCGTGATTTTGAAATCTTGACAGTTGTAGCACCAGGTCTCCAAGGAGAGAAATCTGTCGAGGAATTTCCAAAATGGTTTCAAGAACAAGGTTATAAAGATGTACCAGTTCTGTTTGATACTTCAGGAGAAATTTTCCAAGCCTATCAGATTCGCAGTATCCCGACTGAAATCCTCATTGACAGTCAAGGGAAAATCGGTAAAATCCAGTTTGGAGCTATCAGTAATGCTGATGCAGAAGCAGCTTTCAAGGAAATGAAATAAAGCAAAAAAGAATGGACTTATGATCCATTCTTTTTTAGTTTGTAAGGTAATTAAGCGCTAGCACCTGATGTCGCATCGGCTCCTCCGTCTCCATGACCTCCATCGCCTCCAGCATCAGAAGCACCAGAAGTAGCATCTGCGTCTCCATGACCTCCGGCAGGAGCGAATGGTCCGCTGCCTCCAACCAAACGTTGACCAGTTTCTTTTAAGTACCAGTCGAGCCAAGGTTGGAAATTAAAGACAATCTCATTGATACCTGCGTATGATCCGTCAGGATAGTACATAGCTTGGTAATTGTGGGTATTGATAACGCCTGCAGGTGAACCTGGGACGATTGTACGTACGTATTCTTGGTTTCCGTTGCGAAGTGTTCCGATAACCCACTCTACATTTTTCATCCGAGCTGGTGGAAGAGAGCCATGAACGGTTGACATGCGGCTACCTGATTGAGGCGGCACACGTTTGGCAAACATGGTGTCTGGATCTTGGTGGGCGTTGTTGTAGTAGAGGAATTGGTTGTTATCATCAGCGTATGTCAATTCAAATGGCATAGCTTTTAAGAACATATCAATTTGATTAACGGTCAAGATACCATGGTCCAGTTTGACATAAGTATCGCCAGAAACAGCTCCAGTGATTTCAGCGACTTTTTCTACCCATTCTGGATCATCTGGATCAACTTCTGTAATTGTCGTAGCGATTGGTTTTCCGCAGTCTAAGTCTTCAGGTTCAATTGGTTTTGGTTTTTTCAATTTTGAAACGACCTCTACATATTTGATAAAGTTATCTAAGCAAGTTTCAAGGAAATTCACAGTTCCTTCGTTGGTGATATTGCCATCATTGTCAAAAGCTTCTTTGGCTTTGCCCAGCAGGAACTCATTGCCTGGAAGAGTGTAAGCATTGACACCAGGAGCGTCTAGGATTTTACGCAGGTGAACTTGAGCACGAGAAGTTCCTTGGTCGTAGTAAGAAGCACCGACAATCATGACAGGCTTGTTTTCGAAAGGATGAACCTCGAAAGAGAGCCATTCCAAGACACTCTTCAAAGGAGCGCTGATAGTATGATTGTGCTCAGGAGTTGCGATGATGACACCGTCTGCACGTGTGATTTTGTTATACAAATAACGCAACTGGAAGCTTTCATCCCATTTTTCATCCTGGTTAAACATTGGGACTTCATCGATTTCTAAGACTTCCAATTCAAATTTAATTTTGAACTGACGGCGGATGAATTCCAATAATTTTCGGTTATATGATTGTTCGTAGTTTGATCCTACAATTCCAACAAATTTCATTCTTTCGGTCTCCTATCTTACAATTTTTCCCAGTTAAATTCTTCAGCATCTTTGCGAAGCAATTCTTGAGCGTTGCGCAATTTGTCTGTGATTTTGACAAAGATACGGAAGTCATCAAAGATAGCATCCAATTTTTTGACAACGTCAAGATCTACCAAGTCTCCGCTTTGGTCAAAAGCTTGAAGAGAATGTGAAAGCAAGAACTCATCTGGAAGTACATTTGCCTTGATTTCTGGAGCGTTCAAAATTTGACGGAGCTGCAATTGGGCACGAGAGGAGCCAAGAGTACCATAAGAAGCACCAGTGATCATGACCGGCTTGTTCAGCAGTGGATAGATACCATAAGAAAGCCAAGCCAGAGCGTTCATAAGCACAGCTGGAATAGAGTGGTCGTACTCAGGTGTACCGATAAGTACGCCGTCTGCTGCATCAATTTTTTCGGCAATTTCTGATACCAACTCAGGCACATTTCTGTCTGCAGGTTTATTAAACATTGGGATATCTTTAATCTCTACCAGCTCGATTTCAGCCTTGTCAGCAAAGTGCTTAGACATATATTGAAGAAGTTGCCGGTTTGTAGAACGTTTAGAATTTGTTCCAACAATTGCAATAAGTTTTAACATAAAATTTCCTTTCTGAAATGAAGATACAAATCCCTCGTAGGTGCATTTATTTTTCTTAAGGCAAGTAAAAACCTGAAGAAAAAGAGGGCGTTTTAAATGGGCATTGTTTATAAAAGCTAGAGCGATAGAGTTACCGCATAGTGAGGCAGCGAATTCATCACTTTTGAATTAAGATGCAGGAATTATCTGCTCTAAAAGGCTTGAGCTACAGAAGAGATGACTGTCTTGGGTGATTATCAAGGCTTCAATCCCTGCTTGCTCTTCAATCTGGGACAGAATTGATGTCGGACTTTCACCAAATAGACGGGTTGTCCAGATTTCGCCATCTACCGACTTGTCTGAAACAATGGTCAGACTAGCCAATTGATTTTCGATAGGATAGCCTGTTTTGCGATCCAGAATGTGATGGTAGTTCCGCCCTTCAACTGTAAGGGTTCGCTCGTAGATTCCTGATGTGACCACTGACTGATTGGTGACCGCTAGTATAGCTGAGTGATTGCCGCGAGGCAGTTTGGGATTTTGGATGCCAATCCGCCAGGCGCGCTGGCTGACTGCATTTTGCCCAATTGTCAAAACATTGCCGCCAAGATTGATAAGAGCAGAAGTTACTCCCTGACTCAGCAAAAAGTCCCTAATCTTATCAGCGATATAGCCTTTAGCCAAGGCGCCTAAATCCAGCTTCATGCCTTTCTTAGTCAAAAAAACACTACAATCTTCTGGATTCAACTCAAGCAAGTTTGGGTCAGTCAAGCACAGAGCATGCTGAATCTCCTCCGTACTTGGGAGATGAGCGTCTGAAAATCCTATCCGCCAGGTCTGGACGAGAGGGCCAATCGTGATATTTAAGTGGCTGCCTTCTGCTAGGCTGTGATATTTTCCCAGCTCAATCAGCTCAAAAAGCTCTGGATGAACTGAGACGCTTTTAACTCCTGCCAAATGGTTGATAGTCATAAGTTCAGAGTCTTCATCATTGGCACTGAAGCGATTTTTATAGACATGAAGCAGTTGGACCGCCTCATCTAAGAGTATTTCCGCTCGCTCATGATAGAGAGAGATGCAAATCGTACTCCCCATCAAATGAAGCGAGCGAGAAGCAAAGTCCACATTATCACAACCTTTCTAAAATTAACCTCTCTGACTTTATTATAACAAAAAGATACCGGTTTCACAATCTTAAATTTGTTATATTTTCAGAAAATGAAACTTTGGAAAAGGTAGTTTTTCTGAGGCATTTAGACTGCAGTGGTACAGCTTTTTAGGTAGTCCAAGAATTTTTGAAAATTTCGAGCAAATTTCTTGTAAACGCTCACAGGAGATGATATACTGTTCTAGTAAATTATAAATTAAGGTAGGACTATTCTTATGAGTAAAATCGTTGTAGTTGGTGCAAACCACGCAGGTACAGCGTGTATTAATACAATGTTGGACAATTATGGTGCAGAAAACGAAGTAGTTATTTTTGACCAAAACTCAAACATTTCATTCTTGGCATGCGGAATGGCCCTTTGGATTGGACAGCAAATCAGCAAGCCAGATGGACTTTTTTATGCAGATAAAGAAACTTTTGAAGCAAAAGGCGCAAAAGTTTATATGAATTCACCAGTTGAGTCAATTGATTATGATGCGAAAAAAGTTACAGCTATTGTAGACGGTAAAGAGCATGTAGAGTCATATGACAAATTGATTTTGGCAACCGGTTCTCAGCCAATTCTGCCTCCGATTAAAGGTGCTGAGATGGATCCTAACAGTCGCGAATTTAAGTCAACCTTGGAAAATCTGCAGTTTGTTAAACTGTATCAAAATGCTGCAGATGTTATCGAGAAATTGCAAGA
This sequence comes from Streptococcus sanguinis, assembly GCF_020729765.1. Taxonomy (GTDB): domain Bacteria; phylum Bacillota; class Bacilli; order Lactobacillales; family Streptococcaceae; genus Streptococcus; species Streptococcus sanguinis_Q. Next base: position 27,307 of record NZ_JAJEPD010000082.1, read on the forward strand.
CAAGAGCAAACATATCGAACGTGTGGCAGTAGTAGGTGCTGGTTATATTGGGGTTGAGTTGGCAGAAGCCTTCAAACGTCTTGGTAAAGAAGTGATTCTGATTGATGTTGTGGATACTTGCTTGGCAGGTTACTATGACCACGACTTGTCTGATATGATGCGTCAAAACCTTGAAGACAATGGTGTTCAATTAGCCTTCGGTCAAACTGTTCAAGCTATTGAAGGTGAAAGCAAAGTAGAACGCATTGTAACAGATAAGGCTAGCTACGATGTAGATATGGTTGTCTTGGCAGTTGGCTTCCGTCCAAACACTGGTCTTGGTGCTGGCAAGCTGGAAACATTCCGCAATGGTGCTTTCTTGGTAGACAAGAAGCAAGAAACTAGCATCAATGATGTTTATGCAATCGGTGACTGTGCGACTGTCTATGATAACTCTATCAACGATACAAACTACATCGCCTTGGCATCTAACGCCCTGCGCTCGGGTATTGTAGCAGCTCATAATGCTTGCGGTCATGAATTGGAGTCCAATGGTGTTCAAGGTTCTAACGGTATCGAAATCTTTGGTTTGAAGATGGTTTCAACTGGTCTGACAGAAGAAAAAGCTAAACGTTTTGGTTACAGCCCAGCAGTAGTTGAGTTTAAAGATACTCAAAAACCAACTTTCCTTGAAAAGGTTGAGCATCATGATGTTACAATTAAGATTGTCTATGATAAGGATACACGTGTAGTTCTTGGAGCTCAGATGGTTTCTAGAGAAGATATGTCTATGGGTATTCACATGTTCTCATTGGCCATTCAGGAAAAGGTTACAATTGATAAATTAGCCTTGCTGGATCTCTTCTTCCTGCCGCATTTCAACAAACCATACAACTACATTACTCAAGCAGCTTTGCGCGCTAAATAAGAAAATGAGTCTGGAATAAATTTCCAGACTTTTTTGTATAGAGCCTTTAAAAAGAATACTGAAATAAGAAATTTATATTTCATCTGTTTATCAGGCTTGCTTTGTGCTAGAATAGTGGTAAAGTAACTATTTAGAGGAGATTGGGGATGGCAAAAGAAGCTAGCTCACGTGAGGACGACATCAAGAGAGAATTTAATTTCGCAACTCATTCGATTATATCCCAGGTTTTGCGAGGTGTTTTAGTTGGGATTTTTGCTGGACTAGTAGTGGGCGTTTTTCGCTTTTTGATTGAAAAAATCTTTCACTTAGTGCAGGATATCTACCACAGGAGTGAGCAGTCTATGCTTTGGTTACTGGCTTTGGTGTTCCTTTATGCTTTCATCGTCTTGCTCAACGCTCGCTTGGTAAAGTCGGAGAAGAATATCAAGGGATCAGGTATTCCGCAGGTCGAAGCAGAGCTGAAGGGTCTGATGTCGCTTTCTTGGTGGAGTGTTCTTTGGAAGAAGTTTGTATTGGGGATTTTAGCCATTTCCAGCGGTCTGATGTTGGGGCGGGAAGGACCAAGTATTCAGCTAGGCGCTATGAGCGGTAAAGGCGTCTCTAAATTTCTGAATTTGAGTGCCGCTGAGGAGAGAGCGCTCATTGCCAGCGGTGCAGCAGCAGGCTTAGCAGCAGCTTTTAATGCACCAATTGCAGGTTTGCTATTCGTAGTAGAAGAAGTTTACCGTCATTTTTCACGCTTTTTCTGGGTTTCTACGCTGGCGGCCAGTCTAGTTGCTAACTTTGTCTCACTCTCCATGTTTGGCCTAACGCCAGTGCTGGACATGCCGGATAATATCCCGGTCATGAGGTTGGAGCAGTATTGGATCTACTTAGTCATGGGCTTGCTGCTGGGCTTGTCAGGTTATATTTATGAAAAAGTCATTTTGAATATTCAGCTGGTTTATCAGTTTTTGGGGCGAATATTTATGATGTCAGAAGCCTATTATCCTATTCTAGCCTTTGCCCTGATTCTTCCGATTGGTTATTTCTTGCCTCACTTGTTGGGCGGGGGCAATCAGTTGATTTTATCTTTGACTGCTGAGCATTACACTGTAGGAACCTTGCTCTTGTTTTTTGCTCTGCGTTTTGTCTGGAGCATGATGAGTTATGGCAGTGGATTGCCAGGTGGTATTTTCCTGCCTATTCTAGCTCTGGGTTCACTGCTGGGTGGAGCAATGGGGGCGGTCTGTCTGCAGCTAGATTTGATTTCTCAGGAGCAATTTCCAATTTTCATTATCCTAGGTATGAGTGGTTATTTTGGCGCCATTTCCAAGGCTCCTCTGACAGCCATGATTCTGGTCACAGAGATGGTTGGGGACATTCGTAATCTTATGCCTCTGGGAATGGTCACTCTGACTGCTTACATTATCATGGATTTGCTAAAAGGAGCGCCAGTCTATGAAGCCATGCTGGAAAAAATGTTGCCAGACAGTATCGAGGACCAGGGAGATACGACTTTAATTGAAATCCCTGTTTCTGAAAAGATTGCCGGTCGGCAAGTGCATGAGCTAAACTTGCCAGATGGAGTCTTGATTACCATGAATGTCCACAAGGGCAAGACTCAAACGGTCAATGGCAGCACGCGCCTCTATTTGGGGGATACGATTTACTTGGTGCTGAAAAAGACGGGGATTGGGAAAGTCAAAGAAGAGCTGCTTTAGCTGTCTAAATATATAGTTTTTGATTAAATTGTCAGACAATTTCTTGAAATATGAGAAAAAAACTGGTATAATTTACAGGAAATAATCTCATATCAGAGATAAAACAAAGGAGTCACCATGAAAAAACTTGGCATCGTCCTATTTTCAACGGCAATTTTACTGACTGGCTGTGCAGCCAACAACTCTTCAAACAAGACTGGCTCAAGCAGTCAAGCATCCAGCAGCCAAACTGCTGTCAATCAGAAAGAATTGGACAAGGCGACAGCGGATTACAAATCTTTTGTCCAAGGACAAATCGATCAGCTCCTGACAGATACGGAGAAATTTCGTGACACCCTTAAAGAAGGCAAGCTTGATGAAGCTAAAAAGCAGTATCCGCTTATCCGTATGGCCTACGAGCGCTCGGAGCCGATTGCTGAGAGTTTTGGTGAATCAGATGTAAAAATTGACTTCCGCTTAGTCGACTATGTGGACGAAAACAAGACCGAAGAAGGCTGGTCTGGTTTCCACCGCATCGAAAAAATCATGTGGGAACAAAATACAACCAAGGGAACGGAAAGCTATGCCGATCAGCTAGTTAACGATATCAAGGAGCTAAAAGCTAAAATCGCAACAGTTGAAGTGACGCCAGATATGATGTTGACGGGTGCTGTTGACTTGCTCAATGAAGTGGCGACCAGCAAGATTACAGGTGAGGAAGAAGTTTTCTCTCATACAGATCTCTATGATTTTCGGGCCAATATTGAAGGAGCAGAAAAGATTTTTGAGCTCTTTAAGCCATTGATTAAGAACAAGGATGAGAAACTTGTCAAAACCTTGGAACTTGAGTTTAAAAATGTCAACGGTCTCTTGGACAAGCACATGACTGACTCAGAAAACTACAAGCTCTATACAGAATTGACAAAGGAAGACACCAAAGAGTTGGCGGAAGCTGTGACCAAACTGGGTGAGCCTCTTTCACAAATGGGAGTCATTCTAAACGGGGAGTAATCATATGACAAACGACGAAAAATGGTTTAATAAAAAGATGGATCGTCGTGAATTTCTTAAAAAAGCAGGGATTGGAGGCGCTGGTCTTGCACTGGGTGTCTCTGGTGCATCTGCTTTTTTCGCTAATCAGGCCAAGGAAGATAAGAAATTCGCTGACGGTGAGGAAGAAATCAGCTTTTATGGAGAGCATCAGGCGGGTATTACAACTCCGATGCAGAAGAATATCTACTTTGTTATTCTGGATTTGCATACGACAGATAGAGAGACCATTATCCAGCTCTTCAAGGACTGGACAGCCTACAGTGAGAAGCTGGTAGATGGAGAATTGGTCAAAAAAGATAATTCCAATGCTCTTTTGCCGCCAACGGATACTGGAGAAACTGTTGGTCTCAACCCTTATCGACTGACTTTGACCTTTGGGGTCTCAGCTTCTTTTCTGAAAAAAATGGGCTTGTCGGACAAACGACCTAAGGCTTTTCGGGATTTGCCGCCTTTTCCAAAGGAGCAGCTTAAAGAAAAATATACGGGTGGCGATATTGTCATTCAGGCCTGTGCAGATGATGAGCAGGTGGCCTTTCATGCAGTCCGCAATCTAATCCGCAAGGGCAGAAATGCCATCACTATGAGGTGGAGTCAGTCAGGCTTTGCTGCTATCGGAGACCGGATGTCAACGCCTCGTAATCTCTTTGGATTTAAGGACGGCACGGCCAATGTGACCAAGGAAAAAGATTTTGACAAGGTCATTTGGTGCGACAACAAGGACTGGATGCAGGGTGGCTCTTACATGGCTGTCCGCCGGATCCAGATGTTCCTTGAGACCTGGGACCGAACCAATCTGCAGGAGCAGGAAAACACTTTTGGCCGCTATAAAGATAGCGGAGCGCCTTTTGGCAAGAAAGACGAGTTTGATGAGGTTGACTTGAAATTGCTGCCAGAGGATTCACATGTCCGTCTGGCCAAGGAGGTTGATAAACCCATATACCGTCGGTCTTACTCGTACTCGGATGGGATTGATGAAAGTACTGGTCAGTTCGACACAGGCCTGCTCTTTCTTTCCTTCCAGAAAGATCCTGATAGCTTTGTCAAAGTTCTGACTAATCTAGGCGCTCAAGATAAGATGAATGAATATGTCACGCATATTGGCAGTGGCTTGTTTGCCTGCTTTGGTGGAGTGAAAAAAGGAGAATACCTTGGTCAAAAATTATTTGAATAAAAGTCTGTTGATATTAGGGCTCTTGCTGATCTTTTTAGCTAAGCCGGTTTTAGCGGATGATAGCTACAGCAGTTTATTCGTCAAAATCACTGATGCCAGCACTGCAGTCAAGCAGAAGGACCAGGAAAAAGCCAAGCAGCTAGTCGGAGAAATCAAGACTGACTTTGAAAAGGTGACTAATCATGACTCAGCAGCGGGACAAGAGGTAAGTAAGGCACTAGATTTATCGGGTCAGGTGACGGAGGAGAAGCTGACACAAATCTCTTCGGCCCTCTTGAAATTTGAGAAAGAGCAGAATCCAGTTGACTTAGAGGCTGAGAAAAAGAAGCTTCTCAGTAAGCTAGAGCCAAAATTTGAAAATCTACAAAAAGCCATTAGTGCTAAGGATTTAGAAGCGACACGAGAAGCATACAAGAAGATGAATAGCACCTGGACCACCAATGAAAGCGTGGTGCGAGACAACAGCACAGCCCATTACGGCAAGGTAGAAACAGCTATTTCATTCCTGCGCAGTGCCATTGAGACGGAGCCTACTGACTTTGACATGATTCAGTCTTCTTTTGATGATTTGAAGGCCGCCATTGATAATTTTGTCAAAGGTGAGAAAGTCCAAGAAGCTGCTGGCAATCTGACGCTGAAAGATGGAATTAAGCTCCTAGAGGAAGCCTTGAGTCTCTTTCAAAGCGGAGATGATAAAAAGGCCGCTGCCAAGATGAAAGAGTTCATCACCATTTGGCCAACGATAGAAGGAGATGTCAGTGTCAACAATCCTTCACTTTATACCAAGGTAGAGAGTCAGACGCCTGTTATTATGGTCAAGGGGAGCGAAGAGAAGTATCAAAAGCAGCTAGAATCCTTGATTAGTGAGCTGTCCCAGATTGACACGACAGCTTCCTATCATTTCTTTGATGCTATGCTGATTTTGCTGCGTGAGGGTGTAGAAGCGCTCTTGATCGTCATGGCTTTGATAACAACTCTGAAAGCTTCCAAGATGAAGAAAGGACTCAAATGGGTTTATGCCGGGGCAGCAAGTGGAGTTCTAGCCAGCGCTGTGATTGCGGCTTTGTTGCAGTTTCTTTTCCCAGCAGTTGCTTCCGGATCCAATCGTGAAATTATTGAAGGTGCAGTGGGAATTTTCGCTGTCGCCATGATGATATTAGTTGGTATCTGGCTACACAGCAAGGCATCTATTGAGAAATGGAATGACTTTATGGAAAGCCAAATGAAGGCTGTAACAGCCACAGGCAGTTTTCTTTCCATGTTTGCTCTTAGCTTTCTGGCAGTTTTCCGTGAAGGGGCTGAGACTATCCTCTTTTATGCAGGAATTCTGCCGCGCATCACTATGACTGATTTCCTTTTGGGAATCGCCTTGGCTGTTCTGGTCTTGGTCTTGCTGGCCTTTATCATGAGCAAGGCGTCTGGTCTTCTCAAGCCGCACAGCATTTTCTTCTGGCTGACTTGGCTCATATATGCCTTGGCCTTTAAAATGCTGGGTGTCAGCATCCATGCCCTTCAGCTGACCAATATCCTACCGACTCACCTAATCAATGGCTTTATGACAGTAGACTGGATGGGGATTTATCCAAGCCTAGAAGTGGTCGTCAGTCAAGCCTTCTTTATCCTGCTAGTGGTCTATGTTAGCATTAAAAATCAGAGAAGCGAGCAGTAGCATGGATAAGAAAGAACAGACTATTATTGAGCATTTGACAGAGTTCAGACGGCGTTTTCTAGCGGTATTGGCTTGCTTCTTCATAGTTTTTCTGGCCAGCTTGCTTTTTTCGGCTGATATTTATCGATGGCTGACCAGTAATTTTGAGCAGAAGCTGCTGGTGCTGGGGCCGGATGATATCCTTTGGATTTATATCAGTCTGGCTAGTCTGGTCGCTTTTTCCCTAACCTTGCCATTTTTGGTTTATCAGGTCTGGGAATTTGTCCGACCAGCTTTGCGAGCCAATGAAGCACGAGCTGTTTTCGCCTATATCCCGGCTACCTTTCTCTGTTTTGTTCTGGGGCTGACTTTCGGCTTTTACTTTGTGACTCCAGCTATTTTGCAGGTTTTGCTGTCGCTGGGTGAGGGCCTCTTTGAGACACGACTGACAGCGCAGAATTATCTTAGTTTCGTCTTTCATACCACTATTCCGATTGCTTGCCTTTTTGAGTTGCCGGTTCTGGTGTCCTTTTTGACTTCTATCGGTTTGCTCAATCCGAAATTTTTGGTAAAATATAGACGATACGCTTACTTCATTTTGCTGGTTTTAGCTGTTGTCCTAACACCTGCTGACTTTATCAGCGACTTATCTATGACAGTGCCTTTGATTTTGCTCTATGAAGTCAGCATCCTGCTCAGTCGCATCATTTATCAAAGAAAATCAACGAGGAGAAATTAATGGGACTTTTAAAAGACATCGGAGTACCTGGGGTAATCATTATTGTTCTGGGAGCCCTGCTTATTTTCGGACCAAAACGCCTGCCTGAATTGGGCCAGTCTATCGGTAAAATGTTTTCAGAATTCAAAAAAGCAGTCAATCATGCTGGAGAAGAAGACAAGACCGAGAATAAAAATGAAAAAGAGTAAAGGAAAAGCACGGATATCCGTGCTTTTCTGCTAGAATCAAGACGGTTCGTGAAAAGGAGGGTAAATGAAAAAATTAGAAGAACGGATTCTCAGAGATGGGCAAGTGTTAGGTGAAAATATACTGAAAGTTGACTCTTTTCTGACCCATCAAATTGATTTTTCATTGATGAAAGAGATTGGCCAGGTCTTTGCGGAGGCGGTAAAGGACGCAGGAATTACCAAGGTAGTAACTATTGAAGCTTCTGGTATTGCTCCGGCTGTCTACGTAGCAGAGGCGCTGGGTCTACCAATGATTTTCGCTAAGAAAGCCAAAAATATCACGATGACGGAAGGGATTTTGACGGCCGAAGTTTATTCTTTTACCAAGCAAATGACTTCTACCATTTCGATTGCTGGGAAATTTCTCAACTCTGGCGATAAGGTACTGATTATTGACGACTTTTTGGCTAATGGTCAGGCAGCCAAGGGCTTGATCACCATTATTGAGCAAGCAGGAGCCCAGGTTGAGGCAGTTGGTATCGTCATTGAAAAATCCTTTCAGGATGGCCGTCAACTTCTGGAAGCAGCTGGCTATCGTGTTCTTTCTTTGGCGCGTATCGCAGGTTTTGAGAAGGGGCGGGTTGTCTTTACTGAGGCAGATATATGATTTCCTTTTCCTTTTGACTATCTGTCTGGCTTATAGTATAGTAAAGATAGTTGATATTCTAAAAATCTAAGCTCATTGATTTTACTTGGGTAGAAAAAGTTTTTGAGGGATTTCTATGCACCAAACTCATAATTTACAGCAGCGGATGCGGCTCTTTATTTCTATTTTTTTGCCGATTTTGATCTACCAACTGGCCAATTTTTCAGCCTCTTTTGTCGATACGACCATGACTGGCCAGTATGACACCCTGCATCTGGCTGGTGTTTCCATGGCAACTAGTCTTTGGATTCCATTTTTCGACCTGCTGATAGGGATTGTGTCAGCCTTGGTACCCATAATCGGGCATCATTTAGGACAGGGGAAAAAAGAAAAAATTGCTTCAGATTTTTATCAGTTTATTTATCTTTCTTTGGGGTTATCGCTAATTTTATTTGCCTTGGTATTTGTGGGCGCTCCTCTGGTTTTGTCTCACCTCGGCTTAGAGCCTTTGGTAGAAGAAGTGGCTAAGAACTATCTTTGGTATCTGGCTATCGGTATTATTCCTCTTTTGCTCTTTAGCACCATCCGTTCTCTGTTTGATGCTCTAGGATTGACAAAGCTTTCCATGTATCTCATGCTCTTACTTTTGCCCTTGAATGGCTCTTTCAATTATGCCCTAATCTACGGAGCATTTGGTTTTCCAGAAATGGGCGGAGCCGGAGCCGGACTTGGGACTTCTTTGGCTTATTGGGTTTTGCTACTCATATCCTTGTTAGTAGCAGCCAAACATCCAAAAGTCCGATTCTATGAGCTCTGGAAGATTCGACCGCTGGACAAAAAGGGCTTAATTGAAGGCATTCGACTTGGACTGCCTATCGGTGGAACATTTTTTGCTGAAGTCGTGATTTTCTCGGTTGTTGGCTTGGTCATGGCTAAATTTTCATCTTTAATCATTGCCAGCCATCAGGCGGCCATGAATTTTTCAAACTTAATGTATGCCTTTCCTATGAGTATTTCAACCTCAATGTCCATCATTGTTTCTTATGAAATTGGAGCTAATCGTCCTGATGATGTTAAGAAATTCTGTAAACTTGGGCGGCTAACGGCTTTGGGAATTGCTGGATTTACCTTTCTCTTTCTCTATATCTTACGTGACCGTGTGGCTGCTCTCTATGGTTCGGATACCGAGTTTATCTGTATGACATATGTTTTTCTGACCTACAGCCTTTTTTTCCAGTTAGCAGATACTTTTGCGGCTCCTTTGCAGGGCATTCTTCGGGGATACAAGGATACTCAGGTGCCATTTTACTTAGGTTTGATTGCTTATTGGGGAGTTTCGCTGCCCTTGGGACTCTTCTTAGATCACTATACTAGTTTAGGCCCTTATGGATATTGGATTGGTCTCATTGCTAGTTTGGTGACGAGCGGCATTCTCTTTCAGTGGCGGCTTAATCGTTTGGCTAAAAATATCATAACTTAAAGAGCGCTGGCTTGTCCTTTTAGGATAAGCTAGTGTTATTTTTTTCACAAACTTTTATTAAAATTAGATTAAAACGGTAAAACGCTTACATATTTTCTAGTATATTGATTGTGAAAATGGTATAATAGACATAAGATTATCAAATCAAGTTTTTTGTTAAAATAGGTTAATTTTTAAAATATTGTTTGCAGTTGTCTTTGGTTTTCAGAAGAAAAGCGAGGGAACTATATGACCGAACACTATACCCATCTTTTGCAAGAAGTACTAAATGCTGCAAAGGAATTAGCTATTCAAAAACACAATTATCAAGTGGACATTCCGCATGTCTGGACAGTGCTGACCCAGCCTCAGGCTTTTGCCTTGGAATTCTATACCGGTTTGGACCTTGATATTAATGAATTTATCAGCGTCATCAACCAGGAACTAGCCAAGATTCCTGTATTTTCACATACGGACAAGAACCGATTTGGACGTCAGTATAGCCAGCGTCTCAAGAATCTTTTGGATGATGCGGAGGCCGAGAGGGCGGAACTGAGGGACGAGGTAGTAACAGTAGAACACCTGATTCTCAGTCTATTTCATCAGCAGCGAAATCCGATAACTGTCTTTTTGAAGCAGGCAGGGATTGATAAGGAGCTAGTTGCGAAAAAGTTGAATAAGGCTCGTCAAGGCAAACGAGCAGTCTCTTCCAGTCAAGAGAGTCGCTATCAAGCCCTGAGCAAATATGCAATTAACTTTAATCAATGGTTGGCAGACCAGACCGGTAGGAAGGTGATAGGCTGCCAAGAGGAAATCAATGATATTATCCGTGTCCTTTCCAGAAAAGACAAGAGCAATGCCATTCTCATAGGCTTTCCAGGTGTTGGAAAATCCAAGGTAATGGAGGGGTTTGTTGGCAGACTGCTTGATGATGATGTTCCAGAACATTTATTGGGCAAGGAAGTTTTTAAGTTAAATCTAGGCGGACTGATTGCCGGGACTAAATATAGAGGAGAGTTTGAAGAGCGCTTCAAGGCTGTTTTGGATGAGGTGCTGGCTGCTAAGGGGAAGATTATTCTTTATATTGAGGATATTCATCAAATCGTGACAGCAGGTCGGACAGAGGGCTCTCTTGATGCAGGCAATCTTTTAAAGCCGCTCTTGGCTCAGGGACAGATTAATATCATTGGCACCACAACTTTTGCTGCTTATCGAGAAAGCTTCGAGCTAGATCAAGCTTTGGAAGGGCGCTTCCAGCGCATTCGTATTGAGGAGCCCGATCAAGATAAAGCATTGACAATTCTGCAAGGACTGCGGGAAAATTATCAGGACTTTCACGGAGTTAGGCTGACGGACGAAGCTTTGCAGGCAGCAATCAGTCTTTCAATTCGTTATCTGTCAGATCGTTATTTGCCTGATAAGGCACTGGACTTGATTGATGAGGCGTGTGCTGTTAAGAAAATCCAGCTAGGTCAAGCGCAAACTGAACGACCAGACGTCAGTCGTGAAGATATAGCTAGTATAGTAGAGCGTATAACGGGAATCAAAGTGCAGGGAATCATGGACAATGAGCGCGAACACCTTCTAAATCTAGACAAGCTCCTGCGCCAGAGAATTGTAGGGCAAGACCAAGCTGTTCAAAAGGTTTCGGAGGCTATTTTGCGCTCGAGAGCAGGAATTCAAAATCCAAAGCGTCCTATTGGGTCCTTTCTCTTTCTGGGGCCAACTGGAGTCGGGAAGACTGCTCTGGCAAAAGCCCTTGCTGAGCGGCTGTTTGGTAATGAGCTGGAAATGGTCCGGCTGGATATGTCTGAGTACATGGAAAAACATGCCGTAGCTCGTTTAGTTGGTCCGCCGCCAGGTTACGTCGGATTTGAAGAGGGAGGACAGCTGACAGAAGCTGTTCGTAGGAGGCTTTATTCAATTGTCTTGCTGGATGAGATTGAAAAAGCCCATCCGGATGTATTCAACACCCTGCTGCAAGTCTTGGACGAAGGACGCTTGACAGATTCGAAAGGGCGTACTATTGACTTTAAAAATACTATTTTGATTATGACAAGCAATATTGGCTCCCAGCAGATTTTGGAAAGTCTCAAAAGTGAACAGGGACTGACCTCTGAAACGCAGGATGAAGTTCTATCCTTGCTTCAACATAGCTTTAGACCAGAGTTTTTAAATCGGATTGACGAGACGGTTATTTTCAACCCTCTTAGGGCAGAAGATATGATCAATATCGTAAAAATTATGGTTCGGCAACTTCAGGAAAGGTTGAAACATCAGAAGATTCAGCTTCATCTGAGCGAAGAAGTTTACGCTTTTTTAGCCCAGAAAAACTACCAACCAGAATTTGGTGCTCGCCCTATTCAAAGAAGCATTATGCGCTATCTAGAAACGCCTTTGGCTCGTTATTTGGTCGAAAATAAGGAAACAACTGAAATGACAGTTTATGTCAGTATGAAAGATGAGCAACTGGATTTTAATTATTTGGTATAAGATTCTCTCAAAAAAGAAAGCGCTTGCTATATATAGACAAAGAAAAATGAAGAAAGGAGGTTTATCTTTTTCAGAGCAGACTGTATCTTGAGATTCCGAAATGAGTCTTTGGTATATGAATAAATGATGAGTTACTTTTTGTATCTATAGTCGACAGCAATCATTTTGATTGTTGGAGCACCCTTTGCATTTTATGAAAGGAGGCCTGTTTTGTCTGTTTATGATATTTTGATTATCGGTTCTGGACCGGGCGGTTATGTGGCTGCTGAAGAAGCAGCTCGTTTGGGCAAGAAAGTGGCTGTGGTAGAAAAGAAGTCTATCGGCGGAACCTGCCTGAATGTAGGATGTATACCATCTAAGGCCTATCTCCAGCACGGCCATTGGCTGCTGACAATGGAGGAAGCTAGGCGTTATGGCATTGAGAGCAAGCTTGAAAGGATTGATTTTGAGAAATTGGTAGACCGAAAGAATCAGGTTGTTGCCAGTTTGCAATCTGGAATTCATGCTAGCTTTAAGTCTTTAGGCATTGAGTATATAGAAGGTCAGGCCAAGTTTGTCAAAGACCGAACCTTCTCTGTCAATGGTAAAGAAATCAGTGGTAAAGATGTTATTTTGGCTACTGGCAGTTATCCTTTTGTGCCTCCTATTAAGGGGTTGAAACAGGTTGACTATCTAACGACGGATACGTTTTTTGACTTGAGGGAGCTTCCTGAGAAGTTAGTCATTATCGGAGGTGGCGTTATCGCAATTGAGCTAGCTTTCGCTATGGCTCCTCTGGGTGTTGCTGTCACTGTTATTGAAGTTGCGCCGGAAATTCTTTTGACCGAAGAAGCTGAAGCGCGGCATGTGATTCAAAAGAAATTAAAGAAAATGGGGGTGATGATTTATCAGGGAGCGCAGATAAAGGAAGTAACTGGTAATTCTGTCTTGCTTGAGAATGAGCAGGTTGCTTTTGACCATCTTTTGGTCGCTACTGGCCGCAAACCAAATCTAGAGCTAGCACAGGATATGGGTTTAGCTTTGACAGATCGGAATTTTGTCAAGGTAGATCAATACTACGAAACATCCAAAGAGCATGTGTATGCTATTGGTGATCTCTTGGAATCTTATATGCTTGCCCACGTAGCTAGTGCAGAAGGAATAAAAGCTGTGAGAGCTATCTGCCGAAGAGCTGAAGAAGCAGTTGATCCGCTCGGTGTCCCCCGTTCGCTCTACACCAGTCCTGAAGTAGCTTCTTTTGGCCTCAGCAAGGATGAGGCTGAGAAGGCGGGATATGATGTTCAGGTCCAACAGCTACCTTTCTCTTATAACGGGCGTGCTATTGCTATAGGTGAGACAGAGGGCTATGTCAAGCTAATCTCAGAAAAGAAATACCATCTTCTACTAGGTGCAGTCATCGTTGGTCCGAACGGTACAGATCTCCTGCAGAATTTGATTTTGCTGAGGCAAGCTGAAGCAACGCTGGATCAAGTTCTTGAAACAGTTTTTGCTCATCCTACCACATCAGAACTAATACAAGAGGTCGCTAAAAGACTCGTTCAGGACGATTAATGAGGAGGTAAAAATATGTCAAATTATAAAGATTTACCACAACAGTTGAGCAAAACAAGAAACCAAAGTGCTGTATCAGAGCTAGTCGATTTAAAAGTCCATGATGCTACCGAAGTTGAGGTGGAGCAGATTTCCAAAGAAAAAGCCAAGACCATGTATAAAACCATGTGGGATATCCGTAATTTTGAGGAAAATACCCGGCGTTTCTTTGCTGCAGGACAGATTCCTGGTTTTGTTCACCTTTATGCTGGAGAGGAAGCGATTGCTACGGGCGTCTGTGCCAATCTGACAGACAAGGACTATATTACCAGTACTCACCGGGGACACGGTCACTGTGTTGCTAAGGGCGGTGACTTAAAGGGAATGATGGCAGAAATTTTTGGTAAGGAGACTGGACTTGGAAAAGGAAAAGGCGGATCTATGCACATTGCCGATTTGGACAAGGGGATTCTTGGTGCTAACGGTATGGTTGGTGGAGGATTTGGCTTGGCGACCGGTGCGGCTATGCGAAACAAGTACTTGAAAACTGATAGTGTGGCTGTCTGCTTCTTCGGTGATGGTGCAGCCAATGAAGGAAATTTCCATGAATGTCTCAACATGGCAGCAATTTGGAAACTGCCGGTTATCTTTGTCAATGAAAACAACCTCTTTGCAGAATCAACACCGCAATGGTATTCTTCAGCATCTGGCACCATTGCTGAAAGGGCTGCTGCTTATAACATGCCTGGCATCCGGGTTAATGGTAAGGATTTATTCGCTGTCTACCAAGTAGCCAAGGAAGCTGTAGAGCGGGCTCGCAGAGGGGAAGGTCCTACCTTGATTGAAGCTGTAACCTATCGCGATCATGGTCACTTTGAAGGGGATGAGCAGAAGTATAAGGCTTTGGAAGGTGAAGAAAAAGACTGGGCTGATGTGGATGCTCTAGATGTCTTCCGTGACTACGCTATCGAGCATGGCCTCTTGACCGAAGAGGAACTTGATACCATCTTAGAAGAGTCTCGAAAGGATGTAGAAGAAGCTATCAAATTTGCTCAAGACAGTCCGATTCCTCGTTCCGAGTCTCTGCTGGAAGATGTATTTGCTGATTGATAGAAGGAGGTTGATCAAATGGCTAGACAACTGTTATTTATGAAAGCAATCAATGAAGCGCTGGATCAGGCAATGGCAAAAGATGACACCGTAATCCTTCTGGGAGAAGATATTGCTGGCGGTGTAACAATCAAGCACTTGGAAGAAGAAAACGAAGATGCTTGGGGCGGTGTAATGGGTGTGACCAAGGGACTCATGCCAAAATACGGCCGAGAGCGGGTGATTGATACTCCGATTTCTGAGCACGGATACGTGTCAGCCTCTGTCGGAATGGCTCTGACTGGCTTGCGGCCAGTACCGGAGCTGATGTTCAATGACTTTATCGGTTTCTGCTTTGACGCCATTCTGGGGCAAGGCTCGAAAATGCGCTATATGTTTGGCGGTAAGGCCAAGGTTCCTATGACAATGCGGACCATGCATGGGGCAGGAGCTTCGGCTGCAGCTCAACACTCGGGTTCATATTACGGTCTCTTCGGATCCATTCCTGGTATCAAGGTAGTCGTTCCGGCAACACCTTACGATGCTAAGGGCTTACTGCTGGCTTCCATTGAAGACGACAATATCGTGATTTATTCAGAAGATAAGACTCTCTATGGTATCAAGGGAGAGGTACCAGAAGAATATTATACAGTTCCAATTGGAAAGGCTGCTATCCGCCGTGAAGGAACAGACCTCACTATCGTTACTATCGGTAAAATGCTTTATGTTGCTTATGAGGTAGCGGATCGCTTGGAAAAAGATGGTATTTCGGTTGAAGTGATTGACTTGAGAACAGTAGCTCCTTGGGATGAGGAGACTGTCTTTGAATCAGTCAAGAAAACTGGACGGCTGATTATCGTTGATGAATCAAACCCTCACAATAACACCGCGACGGATATTGCAGCAGCTGTGACAGACAAATGCTTTGACTATCTAGACGGCCCAGTGAAATGCGTCTGCGCGCCAAATGTGCCGGTACCATTTGCAGTGAATTTGGAACAGCTCTATATCCCTAATGCTGATAAGGTTCTGACTGTTGCTGCAGAATTGATTGACGATCTGAAGAGATAGAAGGGAGGCAAGTATGGCTACAGAAATTGTAATGCCTAAGCTAGGCTTAACAATGACCGAAGGTCTGATTAATAACTGGCTGGTCAAGGAAGGCGACACCGTAGCTGCTGGTCAGCCTGTCTTGGAAATCAGTTCTGAAAAATTGACCAGCGATGTAGAGGCGCCAATCGCAGGAGTGATTTTAAAAATTATCAGTCAGGCGGGCGATACTGTCCCTTGCAAGAAAGTAATTGCATGGATTGGTGAAGCGGGAGAATCTATTCCAGGTATGGAGACGGAAGAAGTCTCTGCGAATAAATCAGAAAGTGATAAGGGAGCAGTTGGTTCAGAGCCAGAGCTAGCTGAAAAAACTGTGGCAGCAAGTTCCAGCCCTGTTGGAAAAAATGAAAAAGGACGTATTTTCATCACTCCGCTGGCCCGCAAGATTGCTAAGGAAAAAGGATATGATATTTCCATGATTTCAGGAACGGGAGGCAAGGGCCGCATTACCCGACGGGATGTGGAAAACTATAAACCAGAGGCGCTTCCAAACCAAACACCTGAAAATAGCTCTGCGATCCTTCAGCATGCTGGTCAAGTTGACTATGGTGCAGGATTGACAGGTATGCGCAAGACTATTGCAGAGCGGATGATGAATAGTCTCCAGACATCTGCTCAGGTGACCTTGCATCGTAAGGTGGATATCAGTCGGCTGATAGCCTTTAGGCAGGATATGAAGGATAAGGTCACTTCACCACTAGAAAATGGCGAAATCAGCATCACAACCCTGCTTACAAAGGCTGTTGCCAAGGCGTTGAAAGATCACCCTCAGCTCAATGCTTGGTATTTCAATGGTCAATATCAGGAAGTAGAAGATATTCATATCGGTATTGCGACGGCACTTAGTGATGGTCTAGTGGTGCCAGTCATTCGTCACGTGGATAAGCTAACGCTGGCTGACTTGGGCTTAGCTATCAAAACGGAAGCCAATCAAGCTCGTAAAGGAACTTTGGATCCAGCTCTTTACTCAGGTTCAACCTTCAGTATTACTAATCTCGGGGGATCAGGAATTGAGTATTTCACTCCTATCCTAAATACACCAGAAGTGGCGATTTTAGGAGTTGGTGCCCTGCAAACGTCGCTGGCTCTTGACAGCCAAGGACAGGTCTACGAGCAAAAATTCCTGCCGCTCAGCTTGACTTTTGACCATCAAGTCGTAGATGGTCAGCCCGCAGCGGAGTTTCTAGCTAGTCTAGCGGACAAGTTGGAGTCCCCTTACGACTTGGTTTTCTGATAAAAGAATGAATAAAGAATTTCATTCCTGAATGATAAAGAAAAAGGCCGGCTGTTTATATCACTCATTAACAGTTGGCTTTTATGTATTCTATCATTCTCTTGCTTCAATTTATAATGTTTAGATAAGGAAATGACAGGATGATAGGGAGTAAGTTCTAAGGCTCTAAGTAGGTGAATCAAGCTGCAGTATAAGATAAATTGAATGACGATAATGGGAGAAAAATATCAGTGAGGTAGAATATGAAGGTTGCCAAAACACTAGTCTTAGAATATCTAGAGCAAGAATTACTAAAGAATAATAAGCAAGGCCTTGAAACGAAAGTAATTGCTGCTGCTTTAGGAATGCAACGCTCAAATGTGAGCACTATTTTGAATCAATTGGTAAAAGAAGGGATACTCGTTAAAGGAAATACACGGCCAGTTCAATACCAATTAAAAGAGATATTTGTGGAAAATCCCTTGGATTTTCCAAGCATTATAGGTGAAAATGGCAGTTTGCGAACAGCCATCCAGTTAGCACAAGCAGCTATTCTATACCCAAATTATGCCCTTCCTGTACTCATTTTATCCGAGATTGGTTCTGGTAGAACTTACTTCGTTAATAAAATGATGGCGTTTGCCATTCAAAATCAAGCGATTAGTAAACCTCAGTTGTTTGAAAAAATTAACTGCTTAGACTATATTGATGTTCTGGATGATTTGCTGAAGTTGTTATTTGGCTCAGAGGCGACGAAGTCTGTATTTGAGAAAGTGGCAGAAGGAATTTTATTTATAGATAACATACAAGTTCTATCTTCGGCGGATCAAAATAGATTGATTTCCTGGCTGAATCACAGAGAAGGAGAACAAAAGAGACGTCAGAAGAAAGGTTTGGTAATTATCGGAAGTAGCGCTAAGCTATCTGAACATTTATCCAATAAACTTCCTGTTGTAATCCAGCTGCCTTCTTATCTGAATCGACMGATTAGTGAAAAGCTAGAGTTACTAAATTACTTTTTAGCTATTGAATCAAAGAATTCCGCGCATGATATTCAAGTGCCGCGTGATGTCATTCATTCCTTCATCCTATCAGCGAATATTAGCAATATAAAAGAATTAGAATATGCAGTTCGAACTGCTTGTGCCAATGCTTTTGTAAGAAGTCTGAGGTCGGATCTAAAAGATTTAACACTTAGTAATGACGATTTGCCCATTCCTTATCAAGGAATTCGGCATTTAGGTGGTCATAATGTAGTTAAAATTGATGAATTGATTGGCAAACGTAAGGTGCTGATTTATGATAAGGAGTTGGGATTGCTGGATTTTCCAGAGCAAGAGTCGGATGATTTATATAACAAAATTAAATCAGAATATTCTCAGTTATCAGAAAGAGGCATTGAGCAGGATGATGTTTTTGAGGCAGTGAGAAACTATATTCAAAGCTATATTGAATACAAACCTTTTGTTAAGAAAGAAGATGAGTTGGAAAATCTTAATCAGCTTGAGACGATTGTTTCTGCTGAAGTAATCCAGTTGGTACAAGCCTTTGTTCTATCTGTTCAAAAAGAACTCAATATAGAGCTTAATTCGACGGCGTATTACGGCATCAGCCTTCATGTCAATGCGATGCTTAAGCAGAAAGGGTCTTTAAATCGGCAGTTGGATAATGATGCTATTGTGAAAGTGATTCGGGATTATCCAATAGAGTATGCACAATGTTCTAAATTTGCTAGGCAGCTAGAAACAAGATTTCAACTAGCKGTTCCAATAGATGAAATCGTCATCCTAACCATGTTTATTATTGAATCCGAAAAGAAACAAGATAGTCTACGACCTATCTTGCTCTACGTTCTGCATGGTAAAGGGGTTGCCAAGTCCTTGGCTGAGTCAACCAAGATGCTGACTAAAAATAGCCAAGTGTATGGCTTTGATATTCTATTAGAAGAATCTCTAGAGGAAAGCTATTGTAAATTAAAAGAGCAAATTGAGGAGCTAGACCAAGGTTTAGGGGTCATCGTTCTCTATGATATGGGATCGATTAAGGAAATGCTGGATAAAATTCGAGAAGAAACTCTGATTAAAATCAGAGAATTTGAAATTCCCATTACTATGATTGGCATGGGGATTGCACGGCGCTGTTTGATAGAAAATGATATTGACAGTGTCTTTCACGCTTTTCATATGGAAATGAATCAGCTTTATAAAAATCGGGACCAGGAAAAAATCATCATTACACTCTGTTATACCAGCGAAGGCGGTTCTCTTCAGCTCAAGCACTATCTTGATCAGTATTCAAAGCTGGGCTACCGTGTCATTGCTTTGTCAGTTGCTAATAAGGAAATGTTGATTGAKGAAGTGATGGCCTTAAGAAAGACSTATCAAATTCATGCTTTTGTTGGAACTTTCGACCCTCAAATTATGGGTATCCCTTTCATTTCCATTAAAGATGTTTTTGAGCAGCCCAAGGAGCACCTAGATAAATTATTGATGTTTGTACCGACCTCTGTCAATAGCTACGATTATGAGAAAGTTTACCAATTTTTAGAAGATCAATTTGTCTATACTTCCTTAGCTAAGATTAAAAAGATTCTTCCTGCTATTTTAGATGAATTTGATTTTTATTATCAGCTGACAGAGGAGCAAACAATAGGTTTGTTTGTTCATATTGCGTGTCTAGTGGAGCGGACCCTTTCAGGAGAATGCTTGAAGAAGAGTAGTAAAGAAATTGCTGGTGTTATCGAAAAATTCCCTGATGATTATAAGCACGTTAGGAAAATCATCCGAACGGTGGAGCGAAGCTTTAAGATTATTGTAGATGACGCAGAGGTCAGTGTTTTAATTCAGATGCTGCGCAAATTATAAAATTGTAAGTTGGAGTCGCAAACCAATAAAAAAGCACCTAACTCTCATTACCTTTTTAGTCGGGATATACATTTCCGATTTCTGTGGTAATGTTGTGATTTAGATGCTTTTTTACATGTGCTCTTGCACAAGATTATGCAGCCATTTCCCTGAGAAGACACGAGGGATGCCCCAGATTGGTTTGAGAATATCTTCGCCATTTATCACAAGAAAGATTAGCCAAATGGGAGCCTGCAGGCTAACTAGGACATAGCCAAGTGGAATGCTGAAGAGCCAAACAGGTAAAATATCTAGCAGGCAGGCATAGTTGGTATCGCCTCCGCTACGTAAAATCCCAACGATTAAAACAACACTAAAAGCTTTTGGGATAAACAACAGGGCATTTAACTGAATCATCAGGATGGTTAGCTGCTCTGTCTGATTGCTTAAGTTGTAGAGTTTCAGGGCTAAGGGCATGGCCCAGATGAGTAGGATGCTGACGATGAGCCCGATGAGAGGTAATAAAAGTAAGAAGCGCTTGGCATCTTGTAAGGCTTTTTCTACTTGGTTTTCCCCGATGGTATTGCCTAGCATAACAGCTACGGCATTTCCTGCACCACGTACGAAGACAAAACCAATTTGGGCAATGGCGCTAGCAATCTGGGTAGAGGCCACAACTTCAGTACCTAATAGTCCGATAATGGCCAAGCCAATCGATGTTCCGAGCGACCAAGCGCCTTCATTGAAGACGACTGGTAAGGTTTTTTTCAAAAATTGATAAACGAAGTCTTTGTGAAAGGCAAAGAGTTCAGCTATGCTAGCGGCTCCAGCCATCCTTGTTCGATAGACACCAAAGACTAACCAGCAAAGCTCCAGCAATCGAGCTATAAAGGTGGCAATAGCAGCACCAACTAGTCCAAGTTTAGGAAACCCAATCAGTCCAAAAATAAGGACGGCATTGCCAATGATATTGGTCGCCATGGATAGGAGACTTGCAAGAGTTGGTAAGAAAACTTCGTTACTACAGCGACACATAGTAGCCAGAGAAGTTGTAATAGCTGTCATCAGGTAGGTCCAGGAGACGATAGATAAGTACTGGGCGCCCAACTGAATAGCTTCGGTATCATGAATATAAAAACCAATCAGTTGCTTGGGAAAAAGTAAAGCGACTAAGGTAAAGGAAGCGGAGATGAGTCCGCTCAGCATATAGACTAATCCCAAGGTTTTTCTCATATCAGCAATTCGCTGGGCTCCCCAGTATTGCGCCATGAAGACAGAAGCTCCGCTACCGATACCAAACTGTACAATAGTCAAGAGAAAGAAAATCTGGTTGGCAGCACCAGCAGCTGCGATTTGTTTTTCCCCTAGCTGTCCAATCATGACAACATCAGCTAGATTGACAGCGCTAGCCAGTAGAAATTGAAGAGAAAACGGTAGACTGAGACGTAAGAATTGTTTCAGAAATGTTTTCTTTTCACTCACTCTCCCACCTCCTTTCGTTTCAAATAGGATAAGCAATCAGTATGTCCAGTAACCTGATGTCTAGAAAGTTTCTGGTTTTTTTGAATTGGATGATTCTGATTTCGAAT
Source organism: Streptococcus sanguinis (assembly GCF_020729765.1). Lineage (GTDB taxonomy): Bacteria > Bacillota > Bacilli > Lactobacillales > Streptococcaceae > Streptococcus > Streptococcus sanguinis_Q. Next base: position 48,646 of record NZ_JAJEPD010000082.1, read on the forward strand.
AAACTTCGCTCTTTCTACCTGATAGCTTGAAATAAGCCTCAAATTTAGTGATAATAGGCAATTTGATCAACAAAAATTTGACAATCTTTGTTAGCTTCTGTTTGAACCTCTACATTCTTCAATTCCTTTTCTGGATAAGGATTTTGGATTGGAAAGGCAAAGAAAGTCTGGCCGTCTTTTTGATAAGGTTTGGTGCTAAGCGAGACTTCAAATAATTGCTCATCTACCTTATAGATGGGTTCGCCAGGTAGAGGGTTAGTATTGGTAGACCGTTTCCAGTTAACACTTGTTTTGCCAATGTTTTCTCCAAAGATAATAGGAACAGTGAACTCGGTTTGATCAGCATAGGTTAGTAGGATATTGCCGATTTGATAGGTTTCCATTTCAGGGAAGACGCCATCAACAAACCATTGGTATTCCACAAAATAGTCTGTAGCATAGCCAATTTCAATCCAGCTAGGATGCGCGAGTGTTTCAAGGCTGCGCGAGTGGTTTTGCAGGTCAGGATAGTGGTAATGGAAGAGATATGATAAGGTTTTATCACGGATAGTTGCATAGTCTTCATCGCGATAGTCATGATTCCAAAACATCTCGTAAGCATAGGCCAAGCCGAAGAAAATGACATTTCTCTGCAGGATTACCTCATTTAAAGTGCTCCAGTTGGAGATGATAGCTCCCTTGCTGCCCTTCTTCAAGTGCTCAGCCCAATGTGGAAAGAGATAGCCTTCAAAATTACCATAACGGATGTTAAAGCCTTCTTCCAAGACTTCATCTTCCAGTTTTTCATCCAAACTCCAGAGCCAATGGAGAATCTCGACATCTTTGGGAATCTGGTGAATGGCCTGCCAGGTTGCCGGCATGATGCCAACTTTTTTGCCTGTATCTTTTTTGAACTGGGGAGTGTACATGATGATTTCTGCTCCACCAAAAGGCCCTGCATCAGGAACGATAGCGTTTTTCAGTAACTTGTCTCCCCAAATCATGGTTCGGACATTTTTCTGCTTAAGGTAGTCGTAAATCTTGATAATGTCCTCTGCAAAGATGTCTGCTCCAGACTTCCCTTTGCAACGCTCACACATTGCAATTGAATAGTATTCATCATGTCCGATATTGATGACTTCAGGTTCAAAGACCTCAATGATTTCATCCAGAACATCAAATAGGAGTTCATAAGAGGCAGGATTTGATGGGCAGTAAGTATCCGGATAAGGATCTTCAGGGATTTCTGCGATTTCTGGGTGACCAAGCATCAGATAGTCACAGTGGCCAAGAGAGGGAACCTCAGGAATCACTTCAAAAAATCGTTCCTTGCAGTAGAGGACCAGATCTTTCACATCATTTTGACTTAGAAACTCCCCGTCACCATTCTCCATGTGAATGGCATTCTTGTACCAAGGGAAGGTATAGTCTTGGATTTCTTTGGTCTTGCCAGAGTATTCAGCCATATCAGCACAATATTTAATCCACTCTTGATTAATTTCAGGGTGTTTTTTATATTCCATAGCACCGCCGATTTCAATCATGAGGGTATTGTACTTGAAGAAAGCAAGCATATCCACAAATTGCTTGAAGAAATCCATATTCTTACGAGATGGTAAAAAGACCTTGAGGCCACGCTCGGAACAGACGGGTTCGTCGTAGGCCAAGCCATAAGGTAAGTAGCCATCCTGCAACATTTGGATAATTGAAATGACCCCATAAAATAAGCCGCGTTGGGACAAGGCATAAACGAAAATGCCGTCTTGAGCAATCTTTACGATGTGCGCTTCAGGGTCGGATGGATAGGGAAGTGAAAAGGACTGCATGACCTCTTGTCCGACTTCTCGGGAAATCCCTTCTATGAAATGAATGGCAGGGAAAGCTAGTTGTCTATCATTTCTTGCTATTGGATGAGCCCGTAAGGTATCAGTCAAAATAGGCAGAGGGCTGAATATTTTAGTTTCTTTAGTGAAATAGCGACCGTTGTTTTCTTGTTTCCAATATTGAGGTGTGATGCCTTGTTTCATAATCTACTCCTTGAACTATCTGAATATCTGCGAGTCATAAAAAATCTGGGCGCAGAAAAGAAGGTATGGATTGGATTTGCTTTTTACTGAGTTTTCACTTTTCTGGCCTTCTCGATTTCCCCTTGAATCTTATAAAGATTTTCCGAAAGGCGACCAAAGTAGAGAAGCTCTCCCATCCACTTGATGAGCTTGCTTTTTGAATTTTTTGTCAATTTATTTTGTTCTTGTTCTAGCGTAACCTCAAGCCCTTTTGAGCAAGGCTTGGTCTTGTAGGAAGTAATCGTTTTTTCACTGTGGGACGAGATTTGAATGACATAGGTTTCATGGCGACGATAGTCCAGAATCTCATAATCAGTCTTGGTATAGACATTGTCTGACAATTTTGAGTAACGAAGTCCTTTCTTTAACCTATCTATCTTTTTTATTTGATTGTCAGTTTGATTGATTTGATTCAGAAACTCGCTTTCCAAGAAGTCATAAAATTCATCTGAAGTGACTTGGAGTTCTCTAATAATYTTCATAAATTAAGTATATAATAAGCCYTTGTGGAAAGTAACCCCYTKAGGGAAATGAGACKKWTTTTARYGMTTTTTTATACTCTTTAGCTTTGTGTTATACATTATCATAAAAAACGATTAWTTTTTATACACTAATTTTACGATAGGTWCTAAAATATATTAARGGAMCTAYTTRAAAATARCAGAGTACCAGAGGTGAAGCACGCAAGAAACTGTTGCTTTAAATTTTTTATAATAAATTGAGTATGAATGGCATTTGAAAATGGATACACTAAGCTAGAAAACTGTATATTAAGAAAATATAAACGCTTTTGACAGTAGAATAGAGCTATAGTAAACTTTGGGTAAGAAGTCAAATTGAAAGGAGGAGTTTGTATGGAAGAATGGAATAGTTCAGCGGAGATTATTGCCATGTCCTTAATTGCCAATTCTGGTGCAGCCCGATCCTTAGCTTTTGAAGCACTAAAAAAAGCAAAACTAGCAGAATTTGATGCAGCTAAGGAATTAATGGATGAGGCAAATAGTGTTATTTTAAAAGCCCATCATTCCCAAACAGATTTATTGCAGGAAGAAGCACAAGGAAACGGTCATCAGTTGAGTATATTGCTTGTTCATGCACAAGATCATTTTATGACGAGTCTCTTGGCCATTGACCTTATCACTGAGATGATTGAACTGTATTCCAATAGAGAAGGAGAAAGACAATGAAAATCTTATTAATATGTGCAGCGGGTATGTCCACGAGTATCCTGATGAAAAAAATGGAGCAATATGCAAGTGCCCAAGGTATTGACCTAGATATCAAAGGGGTTCTTGGCAAAGAGGACAGCGCCGCTGGTTTCCTTATCCAGCCGGTGAACGACATAGCAGGTCTCACCGACATAGGCAGAAACATGATTAAGCAGGGCGAGCTCTGTTGGTTCATTAGCATGGGTTTTCATCCCCTCGGGTTTATTGACGATAATGAGGTG
>NZ_JAJEPD010000083.1:0-6341 GCF_020729765.1 Streptococcus sanguinis
ATTAAATACAGGAAGTATTGAATTTCGTTATAGAGACTTTAATATTGATAAACCTGTAAGTATATATTCTATATTTGTGGTACATTATGGTTTGAGAAAACTTTTTTCAATAGATCCGAAAAAACAAAGTGAGCAAAGTGGACAAAATATCAAGTATGAATGATAAAAGACTATAAAATCAAGGGGTGTATATTATAACATGGACACTTGGCAGGAATTAACGATTGAAGTGAAGCGTGAGGCGGAGGAAGCTGCATCGAATATTCTGATTGAGCTGGGCAGTCAGGGTGTGGCTATCGATGACAGCGCAGATTATCTGGGGCAGGTTGACCAATATGGTGAGCTTTTTCCAGAAGTTGAGCAGAGCGATCGGGTCAAGATTACCGGCTACTACCCGGATTCGGTGGATATAGAGGCTGTTGCGGCTCAGGCCAATGAGCGTCTGGCTGAGCTGGATGGCTTCGGTTTGGAGACGGGAAATATTCAGCTGACTCGGCAGGAACTGGCTGAGGAAGACTGGGCGGACAACTGGAAGAAGTACTTTGAGCCGGCTCGGATCACCCACGACTTGACTATTGTGCCGTCATGGACGGAGTATGAGGCGACAGCTGGTGAGAAGATTATCACGCTGGATCCTGGCATGGCCTTCGGTACGGGCACTCACCCGACGACCAAGATGAGCCTATTTGCGCTGGAGCAGGTCCTGCGGGGCGGTGAAACGGTGTTGGATGTAGGCACGGGCAGCGGCGTTCTCTCCATTGCCAGCTCACTCTTAGGCGCTAAGGACATCTACGCCTATGATTTGGACGAGGTTGCAGTGCGCGTGGCTCAGGAAAATATTGAGCTCAACCCTGGTATGGAGAACATCCATGTGGCGCCGGGGGATCTTCTCCGAGGTGTAGAAATCAAGGCGGACGTCATTGTTGCCAATATCTTGGCCGATATTCTCATCCATCTGACAGAGGATGCCTATCGTTTGGTCAAGGATGAGGGCTATCTGATTATGAGTGGGATTATTTCTGAGAAGTGGGAAATGGTGCGCGAGTCAGCGGAAACGGCAGGATTTTTCCTGGAAACGCATATGATTCAGGGCGAATGGAATGCCTGTGTCTTTAAGAAAACGCAGGATATTTCAGGCGTGATAGGTGGTTAGATGCAGCAGTATTTTATAAAAGGAAATCCTCAGTCTCCTCTGGTTGTCACGGATAAGGACACGGCCAGACATATGTTTTCGGTCATGCGGCTCAAAGAGGGCGATCAAGTCACACTGGTCTTTGATGATGGCGTGAAACGACTGGCTCGGGTGTTGGACCCCAGTCAGCAGAGCTTGGAAATCTTGGAGGAGCTAGCAGACAATACTGAGCTGCCGATCCAAGTGACCATTGCTTCGGGCTTTCCCAAGGGAGATAAATTAGAATTTATCACTCAGAAGGCAACAGAGCTGGGAGCCAGTGCTATCTGGGCCTTTTCAGCTGACTGGTCGGTGGCCAAGTGGGATGGCAAAAAGCTAGCTAAAAAGAGTGAAAAGCTGGAGAAAATTGCTCAGGGAGCAGCGGAGCAAAGCAAGCGCAATCTGATTCCTGAGATTCGGCTCTTTGATAAAAAGGCAGACTTTCTGGCAGCTTTGACAGACTTTGACCGCATCATCGTGGCCTATGAAGAATCAGCCAAAGAGAGAGAAACTGCAGCTCTAGTCCGAGCTCTGTCTGGCTTGGCAACCGGAGCAAAAGTTCTCTTTATCTTCGGACCGGAGGGCGGTCTATCGCCAGATGAAATAGCTGCCTTTGACCAAGCAGGCGCTGTATCGGCTGGTTTAGGTCCACGTATCCTGCGGGCTGAAACTGCTCCGCTTTATGCCTTGACGGCAGTTAGTGTTTTGTTGGAATTGAGCAATGACAGTCTTTAAAAAGCAAAATTAGCAGCCAAAATGGCTGCTGATTTTTTAATCATTATTGTCTTTCTCGTTTTTTGAAGGCGAAGATTCCTGCAAGTCCGGTCATGACAAGTGCCAAGAGTCCGAGCGAGGACGTATTTTCTCCGGTTGCTGGGAGGCTTTCTGCCCCTGCCTGTCTGTGAGACGCTTGCTTGTTTGTGCTAGGGGCAACAGCAGTCAAGACAGGGAAATCTACTCTACTATGCTGCAGATTGGCTGCTTCGACTGCGATAGTCGGAGAGCTTGGCTGCTCAATTGGCACTGGTTCAGTCTTCGGTGCGATGTAGACGAATTTGTATTCGCCGAATCCTTCTTGGGCAGAAGCTGCTAGATAGACGATGTCTCCGTCTGTACCAATCAAGTTCTTGGCCGTATCAGCTGTCAGGAAGCGCAGATCCAGTCCCTTGATGGTATCAGCGAAATGCCAGTTTTGATCTGCACTTGGATTGATATTTTTGACAGCCAAAATATAGTTGATGATAGCTTGGCGGTTTTCCAGATTGAGCAGACGGTTGAGGCTGGCTTCTCGAACACCAGGGAAGTTACCGTTAGACCGGTAGTTGTTGGTCACGACGATAAATTCCTGATTTGGGTCAATCTCCTTGCCTTGGTATTTCAGGTTGCGGACCCGACTGGCATTTGGGTTGGCCAGTTTGCCTTCGCGGTCGTATTTGTTAGGCTGGGTAATGTCAAACTCATAGGTAACACCGTCGATAACATCAAAGTTATAAGTCCGGTAGTCAGTATTGACCAGATTTTGCGGTTGGTTATTATTTGGGTCAATGGTGTTAAATTGGCCAGCTGACATTTCCAACCATTCTTTGAGCTGGGCACCGTTGACCTTGAGGATGGCAGTTACATTATCGTAGAGATAGAGGTCTGCTACGTTCTTGATGGCAATAGGACCAGCTGGAATGTCTGTGTAAGCCGTTGCGTCCCCACGAGTTCCTGCCTTGAAAGGCGCTGCTGCAGACAGGATAGGAAGATTGGCTTCAGGCGTGCCAGCCAGCTCTTGCTTAGCATACCAAAGCTGAGCATTATTGACGATTTGCACGGATGGATCGTCTTTGACCAGTGAGAAGTAGCTTGTAATCGGTGCAGTCGTAGTACCGACTTGCTGGCGGACATAGTTGATAGTCCCTTGGTGGGATTCTTTGGCAATGTCAATGACGCGCTGATCGGCTACATTAGACTTGGTATCTACCTTGCGGATAGAGCCCTTGCTGTCAGTGACTTTCCATTTACCATCGGTATAGTTTAGCTTGAGGTCAATGACGCCCAGATGGTCGCCGTATTTTCCAGCCATGGTTACTGGAGTACCGTTGATTTTACCGTTGACACCGTCTACGCCAGGGTATTTTTCGTAGAAGCCAGTTCCGTTTCCGCTTGGGAATTCTGCGTGGGAATGGCCCGTTACAACAGCATCCACACCTGGCAGGCTAGCGATTTGATAACCTTCATTTTCCTCGCCTTTTTCATACTTGTCATCTCCGATACCAGAGTGAGAAAGTACCAAAGTGATGTCTGCACCAGCCTTGCGCATCTCAGGAATGATGTCTCGAATAGCCTCAACAGAATCGCGAACGACCACTTTTCCTTCTAGGTTTGCCTTATCCCAGTTGAGAATCTGTGGCGGTACAATCCCAGTCACACCAATCTTGACGGTCGTCAAGCGTCCCTGAGTATCCGTAAAGGTTTTTTCGATGATTTTGTAAGGCTGATAGATGAATTTACCAGTCGCTGGATCCAGCACATTGGCATTGACAATAGGCAAGCCAGCTGTCTCAATCACGCGGTTCAGATAGTCCAGGCCGTAGTTGAACTCATGATTGCCTAGCGTACCAGCTTCAAAGCCCAGAGCCTGTAGAGCAGCATACATAGGGTGCTGCTCGCCCTTCTCCACAGGATTCACAATGGCCTTGTAGGTTCCAAGCGGCGTTCCTTGGATGGTATCGCCATTGTCCACCAAGAGGACGTTCGGATTTTCTTTCTTGGCCTTCTCGATTAGCACGGCTGTTTTAGCCAGTCCTAAGGTCTCCACCGGCTTGTCCTGATAGTAGTCGTAGTTGACCAAGTTGGTATGGAGGTCGGTCGTTGCCAAGATACGAACATCGACAGTCTGTCCCTCCACGGGTTTAGTATCCTCAGTAGCTACTACATTGCGAGCCATAGCCATCAGAGCATCAGCGTTTCCGCTGGCATTTTCTGGGGAAATAGCAGAGCTAGGATCCGTGCTCTCTGGTGTCGCAGAAGCTTCAGTTGGACTTGTAGCAGTCGTTGGTTTTGATTCTGCTGCGCTGCTTTCTACTGGGGCAGGATTAGCAGTGACTGCTGGAGCATTCTCATCAGCCTGAACAGCATTTACAGCTGCCGCAAGAGCCGCTGCGCTCAAAAGCACAACTGTTTTTTGAAGGGATGATTTGGACATAATATCTCCTTTGTTAAAATGAATTTCAGACTTTTATTATACTATATTAAAGCGCTATCGGCAATAATTTTTGGGGAAGAAGTTTCTTGATATCTATAGCACTACGTACTAAAAGTCTAAATATAGACCATAACATAATAAGAATATAAAAAAATAATAGGTGAATACTTGACAATCATTAACAAAAGAGTTAAAATTACTAACGTAACCTGTTCTATTAAGAACAAATAAATTATGAATAAGGAGTCCAATTATGGCAGAAATTTCATTATCCCCAGAAGAACTCACCTCGCAAGCAGCAGTTTATTCTAATGCACGCGATCAAATTGAATCAGCTATTCAGGCAGTAAATAGTGCTAACGGCGAAATGCAAGTACACTGGAAAGGTAGTGCTTTCAAATCTTATCTTGACCAATATCAACAATTGCATGGTGATGTGGTTAAATTCCAAGAATTGTTGAGTTCTATCAATCAACAATTGGTTAGTTATGCTAATACTGTATCGGAACGTGATACAGCGGATGCAAATAGCTTTGGTTTCAAAGGATAAGAAAACTCTGGAATGGAGGGATGGGATTGCTTCCTATCTCTCTTTCATTTTAGTCGAAAGTAGTTAGAGGAGAATGAAAATGTCAGATGCATCTTATTACCAAGGACTAGCTAATCAAGAATCTCAAAATTACAACAATGCAATTTCTCAAAAAGCAGCCGTAGATGMAAAGATTTCTCGCTTAGARACKGCCAAATCRGACTTGTCCACTCAGATAAATAATTTTCAGACRGGTATTATAGATGCCTTAACGAAAATAAAAGGAGAAGATGGATCTCAGTTTAAAGGAGATCKGAAGACTAAATACGCAGAAAAACATAATTCTGCTAATACTGCTGCTTCAACCAATAAAACAAGCCATGACACAAATTTGAGTAGTATAGATACTAAGATTGAGAGCCTTCAAACAGAGTCGGCCAACTTACAGACAGCAGCAGATACGGCCTATAATAATATGCTTAATTATCAGTCTTTGGCAAATTCAGCTAGTTCAGAATAGAGGATGGGAAGATAAATGGCAAATACAGGAACAGATTATGGTGCTTGGACGGGACTTACTTCTACAGTTAGTACAAGTATCTCTGGGATAGSAGATATGGCAGAGTTAACTTTTTCAGCAACAACAATGACTCCTTTTACATCTTTTAATGACGAGATTAAGTCATTTAATACAGCGATTAGCAGTCTCAAAACTTTCACGACAACAGATGTAACTCGTATGAATCAAGCGGCTGAAAATAAAGTGACTGATGACCAAAATCAAGCAAATGCTAAATAGGTAAGTTAGCAGAAAGGAATGTTAGGAAATGGACGAAGTAGCTGSGCTTTATGAAATTTCTTTAAACCGACTCTCACTTTTAGAAACTAATGGTGAAATATTGAAACAAGTTGGTTATTCTATTACTCAACAGGGGGGAGCTTTTCGGGAGCTCCAGTTTGCTTTCTTTAATCATAAAATGTCCTACATATACAAAAGTATGTTAGGAGATCCTGTGGAATTCCAATTTGATTGGGCGGTTAGGGAACTAACAATTATGTATATGGGATCAAAAGTAACAATGACTATGTCTCAGTTTAATTCTTGGTTAGCATATACAGACTTACTTCTTTCTCCAGTTTTACCATTGGGAACCTTGGTAGAGTTGCGCCTAGAGAAATTATCTCCTAAATTGGTAGAAATGATGAAGGAAGCACAGATTCCCTGTAGAGCAGTTATCTTAGGTAGAAGAGTGCTTTTGGGTCCTGAAAGCAGAGGTTATATAGATTATCTTGTGAGTCTTTATCCATATGRTCTAAGGCCAGATGTGGAACCGATATATATACCTGCTTATTATATCAGAGAGGTTCTTCAGGAGGGTCATAGTGATGATTTTGATAAAGACTATGTTAAAAGGCAATATCGGGTAGATTATTTTAAACAAAATTTAGTT
>NZ_JAJEPD010000084.1:0-18466 GCF_020729765.1 Streptococcus sanguinis
GACAATTCAATCTAAAAGATATTGACAATTCAATCTAAAAGATATTATGAATCGATATCATATTTCAAAAAGCACTGCCCTTCGTGATATTGCCAGCCTTGAAACGTTAGGCATTCCAATTTATTCTGACTTAGGCCGGAATGGCAGTTATAAAATTCTTAGCAACGACTTGTTATCTCCTATTATTTTCTCCATAGATGAAATTTCTGCCTTGTATTTTTCCATGCTGACTCTAGAAAACTACAATATGTGCCCTTTTGATATTGATCTGCAAAAATTAAAAGAAAAATTTGAAAACTCGATTTCAGAACAGCAGTTAAGCAAGATCACAAAAATTGAGAAAATCCTTCAACCAGAAGTCAGGAAAACAATCAACAACTCTCAACTGCGGATGATTCTCGATATTTTATTACATAGGCAGGAAGAATTTTTTCCAATTAAGTATGAACAGCAGTCTCTTCAGGTTCAATTTATCAAACTATTTAGCCACAAAGGGGACTGGTATGTTGAGGTCATAAATAAAGACACTGGACAAAGAGAGGAACTTTCCTGCCAATCTATCGACTTTAGTCAATAAATTTAAGACAAAAAAACCAGCGGTCTCGAGTCTCCGCTGGTTTCTTGATAAATCGTTTGGATTAAGCAGCCAAAACTTTGCGTCCTTTACGACGGCGAGCTGCCAATACACGACGACCGTTTTTAGTTGACATACGGTGGCGGAAACCATGTTTACGCGCACGACGGATTTTACTTGGTTGATAAGTACGTTTCACGATGAATACCTCCTCTTAGATTCTTGTATTCGTTTAGCCGGCTAGTTGTGATCAGTTACTAAACATACTTTACTATTCTATATGATTCTGGGGCTTTTGTCAATACTTACTTAAATAACTTTCTCTTTGTAAACGTAATCATATAACCCGAGTCGCTTCATAAAAGGGAATCAAGGCTGTCATGGCCTCCTGCAGCTGGGACAGCACTTGCTCTCTTGAAGCAGCCTGAGAAAGGGGAATATCGTATTTGACTAAGACCTTACGAACCTGACCGGCCGCTAACTGCCGAGTAAGGAACTGGCGATTTTCCTCTGTTCCTTCAAAGCGCTGACTCACACCATCTATCTGAGCAAAATAGTAAGCTGGCGACTGAATAGGCAACTCCAAGACCCGATTTTGCTTGCTGAGGCTGTGCTCATCTTTCTTGCGCTCCATGAAGCTCACCTCCAGCGATACCCCAAAATCTTCTGCAGTTCCATACAAGCGCAGAGCAAACATCGGTTCTGTGATTTCTCCATAGCCTTTAAGATAATTCCAAAAATGGGGCCGCAGTATCTGCGCTTGATTCATCCACTGGCTGGTTCGCTCCAAGGTCAGCTTAGGATAGAGGCTCTGAAAATCCTTGACCAAATCCGCAAATTCCTTGCGTGCCGCCTGGCCCTTAGCTCTTAGCTCCAACATAGACTCACGCAACTGCTCTGCCTTGTCTGGAGATATATACTTAGCCCCTTGATGAGGCAGATAACTTTCAATAGCTGGAAAAAGTGACATAAAAAATCCTTTCTTTTTTACTCTTTATAATAGAATACTTCTGACTTATTAACGTTAACACTTTGCGTGATAAGAATCCTGTCCCTCTTACGATTAGAAGCATCCATTATTTTTTGATTATCCAAAGTCATAGTCATATCTACACCAGCAGGAATAAATAATATTGCTGCACCCGGACCACCATAGGATACACCACCCTCTAAATAGGAGTTGACCATTTTAAACTGATTTCCTAATTTTAGCCCATTAGTCACCAAACCATTTTTATCAAAGGTCAGCTCTTCTCCATTTCCATTTTTCCACGTACCTTCAATACTTGAGAAATCACCGTTTTGAATGCTCGATAAATCCATTTGAGTTGAAATTTCTGGATTGTCCTCTGCTCCTATGGAGCTTTTTGATTGATAAGATTCAATATCTTTCCAAGTTAACGAAGATAGATCAACTTCTTTTTTAGAAGCTAACCCAAAAACTGAATCTACGCTTTTTTCAGAATTTGAATCTACACCTGCTATTTGAAAATCTGCTTCTTTTAGCACATCTATACCACTATTATCAGATCTCAGTCGATAAAGATAACYCTTAGCATCAGGACTTAGAGAGTGCCATTGAGCATAAAAGACTGTTCCATCTGTATATATTGTGGCGCTTTCTCGACTTCCACCTGCTGAAGCTACTTTTGATTGAGCTAAATAAGTTGATGTTCCTTGATTCAAATAATAAATAGCCGCTAAATAATAAGCCCCGTCAGAATGATGTCCTGTGATTAGTTCATTCGTCCCATTTTTATCAATATCATAGAATGTGTATATCTGCGCACGGCCTTCAGAAGTATCTTTTGTTAATTTATCCAAAGTCGAAGCATATAATTTTTCATCTTGTTCTACTGAAATCGAAGAACTCTTTTGTTCTTTGTCCAATGCACTCTTACTCGAATCAGGAGTATTATCCTGATTCTCTATTTTCTTTTGACCACAGGCAGCAAGTAATGCTAACCCTAAAATAATTAGAAAAACTCTCTTCTTCATAATTCTTTCTCCTAGTTTATTACTACAAAAACCAGCATCTCTGCTGGCTTTCTTTTTATTCGCTATCAATATCCACGACGACATAGCGGTTAGGCTCGTCGCCTTCGGAATAGCTAGTCACGCCATCGATGCGAGAGATGATGCGGTGGATAATTTTGCGCTCGCTGTTAGACATAGGGTCAGTGTGCTGACCGCGTCGGTCTTCCAAAGCCCGCTGAGCCAGTTTCTGCGCATAGCTTTGCAGCACTTCTGCCCGATGCTCAACATAATCATTGACATTAATGGAAATATAGAAGCTCTTAGAATATTGGTTATAAAGATAGTTTTGCGCTAATAGCTGCAGAGCTTTCAAGACTTTTCCGTGGTAGCCAATCACGCGCCCCGGTTCATTGGTATCAATCTGCATGTTGATAGTTCGGCGGTTGTAGCTGCTGGAAATACCAGCTTCAACATCCATCTCATCAACGATTTTCTGAACATAGTTCGTTACATTCTCAACTACTTCTTCAATATCGTAGTCTGCTTCGACTTGGATGCCTAAGTCAGCAAAAGAGCTTTCTTCTGTCAGCTCAGCCTTGTCTTTAGCCGCTTGTTCAAAAGAGATAACCTTGCTATCGTCCGCTTCTGCTTGAGCAACTGCCTCATCAATAGCTTGGTTGGTCTTGAGAAGATCAATGGTGCCCGTCTCTTCTAAAATCGTATTGGCTTGCTTGTCATTTTTGAGAATTTCAGCCTTGACCTCATCTGAGATAACTTCGCCTTCTCCTTCGACCTTCTTGATAGCAGCTACCACACGACCCAAATCAACCGTTGCTTCACTGACAGACTGCACAGGCTCATTCTGAGCGTTAATCTCTTCGGGAACACCTTTTACAGCCTTTTGATTGGCTTTAACAACTGTCGTCTCAGCAATCGGCTCGACATCCACCTGAGCTGGCTTCTTGCCAAACAGACCTAAAAAGCCTTTTTTCTCACGTGAAATAACAGTGATATGCGCTCTCATACGTGGAATATCCAACGTTTTCAAACCATTTTGAATGGCTTCTTCAACACTTGCTCCTGTAAAAATAACCATTGCAAGAGTCCTCCTTCTTACTTACTTTTTCTTTTTCTGTGCTTTTTTTAGGGCACGTTTCTTTTTCTGTTCCAATTGGCGCTCTGACCGTTCCTTGGCTTCCCGCTCGGCAATGATTTTAAAAGGATTGCTCAGCAGCAAGGTCTGAACCACCTGATAAGCATTTGAGACCGCCCAGTAGAGGGCCACCCCACTCGCTGCATAGAGGGCAAAAAAGAAAATCGCTACTGGCAACAGGTACATCATGACTGTCATCCCGCCATTTCTCTCCGGCAAGGCTTTGTTTGAAAGCCACGTACTGAGGAAAGTGAAGAGAGCCGCCAACAGCGGAAGAATAAAGGTCGGATCTGTCGCTCCTAGATTGAGCCAGAGGAAGTGACCTGTTTTCATAAATTCAACCCGAGTCAGGGCTTGAAACAGAGCCAAGAGCACTGGCATCTGGATAAAGAGCGGAATGAATGAGGCATAAGGATTGACACCCTTTTCTTTGTAGAGCTTTTGAGTTTCCTCAGCCAAGGCTGTTCTGCTCTCCATATCCTTACCAGGATACTTTTCCTGCAGGCGCTTGATATGCGGCTGTACTTCCTGCAGCTTGCGTGAAGAAGTCGTCTGGAATTGGAAGACCGGCAGGAGAACTGTCCGGATAATCAAGGTAAAGAGAATAATCCCAATTCCCTTACTTCCACCAAAGGATAGAAAACGAATGGTGTCTGCAAAGAAATATACTAGCTGTTCCCAGAAGCCATGTGAATCGGCTGTAACTTGACTGGTTCCGCAGGCTGTGAGAAAGAGCAGCGAGGCAACCAGCAAAATCCCTAATTTACTTTTCTGTTTCACAAATGAATCCTTCCTGATAAAGTTTAGCAATCTTTAATACATGCAATAAATTTTGTTCAACTTGGTGGTAGTCCAGCTCCTCTACTCCTTTGCGAGCAATAACTACGAAGTCTGCCTGGACTAGATGTTTTTGATGCTGCATCAAGACATGGCGGATTTTTCTTTTAATACGATTACGAACCACTGCATTCCCCAGCTTTTTACTGACCGAAATTCCAACCCGAAAATGCTTTTGCTCTTTTTCTAACATGTAAACGACAAATTTTCGATTAGCAAAACTCTGTCCACTTTTAAAAATCGCATTAAAATCTTTTTCGCTCTTGACGCGATAGTTTTTTCTCAAAACTCAACTCCATCCACCAAAATTATATCTATTATACCATATTTTTCGAAAATGCCAATAAGAGCCGCTATTACGCCGTTTTTGCAAATATTTAAAAGGTTGATTCACTTAAAAAACACCGCAATTTCCTTGCGATGTTCCCTATATCTTATTCCTTTTCCAGCTGTTTCTTAGCTCTTTCCAACTCCTGACGGATCTGTGCAAATCCTGTCCCGCCAAGGGAATTCCGCTTTTGTACAGCGGTCTGCGACTCAAGCGCTTGATAAATATCTTCCCCAATCAGCGACGACACTTCCTGATAGCGGCTCAGCGGGATATCCTGTAGATAATAGCCTGCCTTGCTGCATTCCAGCACCAACTTTCCGACAATCTCATGTGCTTCCCGGAAAGGCAGTCCTTTTTTGGCCAGATAGTCAGCCAATTCCGTCGCATTGGAGAAGTCTTGCTGAGTTGAAACCAGCATTTTTTCTTTGTTTACTGTCATACTAGACAGCATACCCGCCATAATATCCAGCGATTTTTGGATAGTATCTACTGTATCGAACATGCCTTCCTTGTCTTCCTGCAGGTCCTTATTATAGGCCAAGGGCAGGGATTTCATAACCGTCAGAAGACTGAAGAGGTGACCGTAAACTCGGCCGCTCTTACCCCGAATCAGCTCCGCCATGTCCGGATTTTTCTTTTGCGGCATAATGGAAGAACCAGTACTAAAGGTATCTGACAGGCTGACAAAGCCATATTCATAGCTGCACCAGTTAATCAGCTCCTCACAGAGACGAGACAAATGCATGATGAGAATGCTGCTGTTAGATAGAAATTCCAAGATAAAGTCTCGATCACTTACCGCATCCAAGGAATTGTGGTAAATGCCTTTGAAACCCAATAAATCAGCCGTCAGCTCCCTGTCAATTGGAAACGTCGTCCCCGCCAGAGCCGCTGCTCCTAAAGGAGACAAATTCGTATGCTCCAGATTAAAGGCAAAGCGCTGACTATCCCGGCTGAACATCTGATAATAGGCTAGCAGATGATGGGCAAAGCTAATCGGCTGGGCATGTTGCAGATGGGTATAGCCTGGCATAATAGTCTCTACATGCTCTTCTGCCAAGTTCAGCAGCACCTGACGCAGATTCAAGAGTTTATCCGCAATCTGACCGAGCTGTTCCTTGAGATAGAGGTGCATGTCTGTCGCCACCTGGTCATTACGGGAGCGAGCCGTATGAAGCTTACCAGCTACTGGCCCAATCTCCTCGGTCAGAAGAGCCTCCATATTCATATGAATATCTTCATTACGGACATCAAACTCAAGCTCTCCAGCCTCATAACGTGCTAACAGCTTTTCCAAGCCCGCTTGAATAGCAGCTGCTTCCTCTGGAGCAATAATTCCTGTCTGCCCCAGCATTTTGACATGGGCTAGGCTGCCCTGCAGATCATAAGGAGCCAGACGATAGTCAAAGCCGATGCTGGCGCCAAACTCCTCTACCCAGCCTTCCAGAGAGGCTTCAAAACGTCCGCCCCACAGTTTATGATTCGCCATAGGAAAGCACCTTTCTATTTATCTTTGTGAGCCTGAACCTCTGCGTGAACCTTAGATGGAAGCCCCCACAGCTTAATAAAGCCAATTGCGGCATCCTGATCAAAAGTATCTGCACTGGTATAGGTAGCCAGACTTTCATCGTAAAGAGAATTGTCAGACTTACGCGCTACGACTGTCGCAGAGCCCTTATAAAGCTTCACCTTAGCTGTACCATTGACCACCTGCTGGGTGGACTTAAGGTAGGCAATCAGGGCTTCTGTCGCTGGATTAAACCAGAGGCCATTGTAGATGAGATTGGACAGTTCGTTTTCGATAATCGGTTTGAAATGAGCCAATTCTCTGACTAGAGTCAGATCCTCGATTTCCTTGTGGGCAGCCAAGAGAGTCACCGCACCAGGGCATTCATAGATTTCCCGAGACTTAATCCCTACCAAACGGTTTTCCACATGGTCAATCCGGCCAACACCGTGCTGTCCAGCTAGGTCATTCAGCTCAAGAATCAAGTCCGCCAGCTTCATCTTTTTACCATCTAAAGCAACTGGTACACCTGCCTCAAAGTCAATATTTACATAGACTGGGCTGTCTGGCGCTGCTTCTGGTGCAACCGTCAAATCATAGGCATCTTCCGGTGCTTCATTCCAAGGATTTTCCAAGACTCCGCACTCATTGGCCCGTCCCCAAAGGTTTTGATCGACTGAGTAAGGACTATCCAGATCTGCAGGAATTGGCACACCATTAGCTTTGGCGTAATTAATTTCTTCTTCCCGAGACCATTTCCACTCCCGAACCGGAGCAATGACCTTGAGACTGGGATCCAAGGATGCGATAGCCACTTCAAAACGTACCTGATCGTTTCCTTTTCCGGTACAGCCATGGGCAATGGTTGTCGCCCCCGTCTTGTGGGCAATTTCAACCAATTTCTTAGAAATCAAAGGTCGGCTCAGAGCGGACACTAGAGGATATTTTCGTTCGTAGAAGGTGTGTCCTTGCAGAGCAACCAAGACGTAGTCTTCCGCAAACTCGTCTTTAACATCAATAACATGTGATTCGATAGCACCAACTTTCAGCGCCTTGTCATGAATGAAATCCAAATCATTTCCTTCACCTACGTCC
Source organism: Streptococcus sanguinis (assembly GCF_020729765.1). Classification (GTDB taxonomy): domain Bacteria; phylum Bacillota; class Bacilli; order Lactobacillales; family Streptococcaceae; genus Streptococcus; species Streptococcus sanguinis_Q. The sequence continues at coordinate 7,475 of NZ_JAJEPD010000084.1, forward strand.
ATACAGACCGCGATCACATCATAATCCTTGTTCAGCCAAGTAATGGCCACTGAAGTGTCCAAGCCACCGGAATATGCTAAAATGACTTTCTCTTTAACCATGCGATTACCTCTATCCTTCTACATTTTATTTTTAAACATTCTACTGTATGAAAATGCGAATGTCAAGAGAGATTTTAATATTTATTAAAATAAAAACGTTTTATCAATTTTTATTCAAAATCAATATATTATATACTGGACTCAAAACAAGAAAAAAAGAGTCCGTCAAGACTCCTTATTTTACACGGTAAAAAACATCGGGATGTTCGGAAACGCTCTGGGTGATGATGAAGCGATCTTGACTGGTATCAGTCGGATCCGTCCCATTGACAGTCTCCCCAGCTGGCAGACTCTTTCCTGCTGGAATGATAAGAAAGGCAGCACCGGTTTGGTTTTTCCAACGAATCCCTGCTCGGTAAATCCCATTTTCATCTGGCCCAGAGTAATCTCCTGTCTCAAGCTTGGCAACATCTGACTCGATACCAGACGCATCGAATGTATAACTGTTCCCTTTGGCATCCTGCCAAGTACCAATCATGCTGGAAAAATCTCCAGAAGCAATAGCCTTCATATCCAAACTAGAAGTTGTTGCAGTCTCTTTCTCTCCTTTGCTAGTTTCCTTGGTAGACTTTTCACTTTCTGTTTCCGAATGCTGCTGAGAGCCTGTATCAGAAGTTTCCTGATTGTCCGCTTTACCATCAAGTTCGCTCGAATTGGTCCCTCTTTCAGACTTTTTAGAAGATGCGGAGCTAGTCTAACTTGCTTTAGAATTGTTGGAAGCAGGAGCCGTCTGCTCTTTCTTTTGGTTACAGGTTACTAGCACGAGTAAGGCTACTAACGCTCCAACCAAAATGATAATCCATTTTTTCATTTTCTCTCCTTAAAGGATTTTCTTATTACGATTGTGACATAAAAACAAAAATTTGCAAAGCAAAAACCAGCTCGAAAGCTGGTTCATCTTATTGAATTTGATTCAGCATGTTTTCGATATGCTGGATGGATTTTTCGCGTCCAAGCAAGTAAATCGTATCTGGCAGCTCTGGTCCATGCATTTCACCCGAAACGGCAATCCGAATAGGCATGAAGAGGTTTTTGCCCTTGATCCCTGTCTCTTTTTGGACAGCCTTGATTTGCGGGAAGATATTCTCCGTCACAAAATCTGGGTCAGACATAGCTTCTAACTTTTCTTTGAAGGCTGTCAACACGATCGGTACCGTTTCACCAGCCATGACCTCACGCTCCGCATCTGTCAACTCTGGGAAGTCCGCAAAGAAGAGGTCTGTCAGCGGCACGATTTCATCCACAGACTTCATTTGTGGTTTGTAGAGCTCTACAAGCTTTTCTGCCTTATCGGTCAAACGTCCCGCTTCTTCCAAGTACGGCTTAGCCAGAGCGAAGATTGTGTCAAAATCCGCATTCTTGATGTATTCGTTGTTCATCCAGTCCAGCTTCTTTTGATCAAAGGCAGCTGGGGACTTACTGAGACGTTTTTCATCAAAGAGCTCGATCAATTCTTGACGAGAGAAAATCTCATGCTCGCCGCCAGGATTCCAGCCCAGCAGTGCAATAAAGTTAAAGACTGCTTCTGGCAGGTAGCCCTTCTTGCGATAATCCTCGATAAACTGCAAGGTATTGGTGTCGCGCTTAGACAGCTTCTTACCTGTTTCAGAGTTGATAATCAGGGTCATGTGGCCAAATTCTGGTGCTTCCCAGCCTAGAGCTTCATAAACCATGAGCTGTTTAGGTGTGTTAGCAATATGATCATCTCCACGAATAACGTGTGAAATTTCCATCAGATGGTCATCAATAACCACAGCAAAGTTATAAGTTGGGTAGCCGTCTTTCTTCTGGATAACCCAGTCACCACCGATATTGCCACCCTCGAACTCAATTTCGCCCTTGACCATGTCCGTCCACTTGTAGACACCAGCTTCATTGACAGCCAGACGGACCGTCGGAATAATCCCCGCTGCTTCACGCTCAGCGATGTAGGCTGCCTTTTCTTCCTCTGACATACCTAGAAACTCATTGATATAACGCGGTGTTTCACCAGCTGCTTCCTGACGTTCACGCTCAGCCGCTAATTCTTCCTCAGTCACATAGGACTTGTAAGCCAAGCCCTTGTCCAAGAGTTCATTGACATATTTTTGGTAAATATCCAAGCGCTCAGACTGGCGGTAGTTTTCGTGAGTCTCAGGACTTTCATCCCAGTCAATACCCAGCCAGCGTAAGTTTTCAAGCTGTGAGCGTTCTCCGTCTTCTACATGGCGCTTGCGGTCTGTATCCTCGATACGGATAATGAAGGTTCCACCATAGTGACGAGCATAGAGGTAGTTAAAGAGCGCAGTCCGCGCATTTCCGATGTGTAAAAGTCCAGTCGGACTTGGTGCATAACGCACTCGAATCGCTTTTGTCAAAGTTCCATTCTCCTATTTGCATTTCGGGGAATCATTCCCACTCCGATTTTCAAACGTAATCATTATATCATACTCTGAGGTCATAATACGACTTTACAGTCTATTTTTACGACAGGCGCTCTTCCAGCTGGAAGTCGATAGGAAGCCAGGCCAGCACATTCTCCAGCTGCTTTTCCCAGTAATACCACTCATGCTTACCTGGACTGTGGCTATAAGTAATCTCCAAGCCTAAGTCTTGCAGGTTTTTCACTGCCTCCTGATTGGCCTTGTAGAGAAAATCTTCTTCGCCGCACCAAGCCCAAAGCTTGGTCTTTTTATCAGATTGCTTGGCTATACTTTCCAGCGAATGGGGGCTGCTAGTCCAGTCTTTATAGTCTCCGAAAACTCCTCGCCAATAGGCTGGCGTTGCCATTTCTGCATTGTCTGGACGAGCATCAAGAAAACTCAAAGCGCCAGAAAGACTAGCTGCGTATGAAAAGCGGTTAGACTTGAGAGCCAGCTTAAAGGCTCCGTATCCGCCCATGGAAAGACCAGCGATAAAATTCTTCTCCCGCTTATCCGACATATTTGGGAAAAAACGCTTGAGCACCCGAGGCAGCTCCTCAGCGATAGCTTCGTAATAGTTAAAGCCGTACTGAGTATCGGTGTACCAGCCGTTGCTGGTATTAGGCATGACAACAATCAAGTTGGTCGAGCGAACCAGACGCTCAATATTTGAGCGCTTGAGCCAGCTATTGTGATTGCCGTTCATACCATGAAGCAAGTACAAAACAGGAATGTCCTTATCATCCGGCTTGTCCACACGAGCTGCGTCCGGATAGAGGACATTGACGCCCCATTCCATCTCCAAAGCCTCAGAATAATACTCTATTTTCATCACTGCCATTCGCATTTCTCCTTCGTATCTTTCTGACAAGAAAAAGCCGAAACCCGACTTTTCTTGTATTTGTGTTCAGATTTTTACCGCACTTCCATAACAACCGGCAAAATAGCTGGGCGACGCTTGGTTTGGTCAAAGAGATATTTGGCCAGACTGTCACGGACAGCACCCTTCAGCTCACCCCAGTCAAAGCTATCCTGCGCCAGATAGTCTTCCACGGTTTTATTGATAATGTCAGAGCTTTCGCGCAAAATATCTCTGCTCTTCTTGACATAGACAAATCCACGGGTGTGTACTTTAGCCTTGGAAATGATTTTCTTTTCCTTACGGTTAACTGTGAGTGCCACGATGAAAATACCATCTTCAGACAAGACCTTGCGGTCGCGGAGGACGATATTGCCCACGTCACCAATCGCATTCCCATCAATCATGACATCTCCTGCTGACACAGCACCAGCAGGCACAAAATCACCATGGTCATATTCCATGATGCTACCTCGCTTAGGAATGAAGATATTTTCCGGCAGCATGCCAACTTCCATGGCAGCCTTGGCATGAGCATCCAAGCCGCGGTACTCACCCTGAATAGGGAAGAGGTACTTAGGCTGCAGCAGGTTAATCATGAGCTGCAAATCACGCGCATTTCCGTGACCCGAAACCCGCAGGTTTTGGGTAATCAACTTGACAATGCCACCCGCCTGATAAATCATATTTTCCACGCGAGCCACGACCGCTTCCTTGGCAATAGACGGTGTCGTTACGATGTAAATCAAATCGCCCTCCTTGATTTCCACATAGCGGTGACGTCCGATCGACATCTTGCGCAGGCCATTGATAGGCTCACCCATCCGGCCAGTCTCCAAAATAATCAGCTCATGGTCTTCAAACTTAGACATTTCCTTGGGCTTGATTAAGAGGCGTTCGTCCACCAAGGACAGCTTCTTGAGGCGGATAGCCGTACGAACGATGTTTTCAACATCAAAGCCTGTCAAAACCACTCGGCGGCCAGTCTCTGCAGCTGCATCAAAGACCTGCTGGATACGAGATAAGTTGCTGGCAACCGCCGCAACAATCACACGACCATCCCAGTCAGCAATCGTATCTTCGATTTCCTTGCCGACCTCGCTCTCACTAGCCACCTGAACAGTGCTGTCGGCATTGGCTGAATCACTGAGCAAGGCCAGAACACCCTCGCGGCCAATCTCAGCCAGACGGCCAAAGTCTGTCGCATAGGATGGGCTGGCAGACTGGTCAAACTTGAAATCACCTGTATAAACGATACTGCCTTTTCTGGTCTTGATGACAACTCCCAAACTCTCAGGAATCGAGTGAGTCGTCCGGAAGAAGGAAACCACTGTTTTGCCAAATTCAATCTCAGTATTTTCATCAATCACATGGAAATCATTGAACTTCTTAACCGCATCATTGTTTTTGACAAATAGCTTGGCCAGCTCAATCGTCAACTCAGAACCGAAAACTGGCACCTTAGCATCTGCCAAAAGATTAGGCAGAGCACCAATCGCATCCGCGTGTCCGTGCGTCAGAAAGACACCCGCAATCCGCTTCTTATTTTCAAACAAATAGTCCATGTTGGGAACGACATAATCCACACCCAACTGCTCATTTTCTGGGTACTTCAGCCCAACATCCAATACAAAAATGGAATCATCCACTTCGGCAACGTAGAGATTTTTTCCATTTTCACGTACGCCGCCTAAAGCAATCAGTTTAATATTGCTCTTGCTCATTTTTTCTCCTATTCAATTTTCAGAACCTCACTTTTATCAAAGATTCTTTATTTTATTACTAACGGTCCTTGGCTAGCCAAGTCGAATTACAGTCTTGCAAACCTTAGGTTTGCATATCTAACCTATTATAGCATTTTTTCATGTTTTTTCAAAACAAAGAAAAATTGTTTTTCCATTGTCACTTAGAATGGAGCTATTTTTCTAACCACGAAAAAACACACCGACGGCAAAAAATCGGAAAGCCCAATCAACTTCTACCCAAAAGTGATAATGTCCAGAAGAAATAGCCGCTCAATCAAATGAGGAAAATCGATGGGGCTGAGATCAGCCGAGACAAAACCGTGATTGGGATTACTGAGAAAGCCGGACAGGATTTAGGTCGCCAAAATTCCAATCACTGCTACCCAAAGACCGATATGGCAAGGAAAGATCAGAGGCAGAAAGAGGCAGGCCGTACAAATGACATAGTCGGCTTCATAGCCAAACAGTTGGTGGCGGCATTTTTCTTTTTTCATATTCATACTCTTTCGTAAATCCTAAAAACGATTCGCCCATATAGCCAAGCGCTGGTAGAAAAAGAGCCAGCAGTCTGCAAGAAAATTAAGACCCAGCACAATGTAGAGGCCGCGAAGATTTTCCTTAGCATAGACCACGCTAGCGTAAATCAGTTCCTGACCACCTAAGTGATAATTCAACAAGTCCATCTCTTCTAAATAAATAAGCTTACTCCAAAATTCACTGCCTAGATAAATTAAAAGAATATAATTTGCTACTCTGATTACTGGATACAGATAGGATGCCAAATAGTAATATGCATGCTTTTGAAGATGCCAGCGTCTCAGCCATTCTCGTCTATCAAGCTGAGGTCCTGCAAGAATAAAAGTGAGGACGGCCGCTGTCTCTACAACATCTTTGAAGGGATAGAAGGTCCATTTGAGAATAGGCTCAAAAGAATCAATACCTGTAATCCCGTAGCTTTTAATCACTAAACTATCCAAGAATTGATAATTGAAGATAATGAATAACATTAAAAATAATATTAAAAACAAGAAAAAGAAATAACCTTTTTTCCACCTTAAAAATCTTTTATACTTCCGACTCCGCCGAATCATCTGCAGCTTGAAATTGGGATTATTCGGTATATTCTCCGCAATAGGCTCACCGCAAGCCGGGCAGATGACATAGTCGTCCTCATAGTCAAACAGCTGGTGCCGACATTTTTCTTTTTTCAGCTTCATTTTCTCTTTACCTTTCCAAAAACCCGAATATCAAGCTGTATGATATTCGGGTTTCTCACCTTTTATTGGCTCACTTGGTCTTGCAAATTGCTTATCACCAGTCAACACCATAGTATCGGAGCATCCGCTTGCTGACCCGCATGCCATTGTACTGAATCAGCGAAATCCAGCGGTATTTGTCAATCAAATCTTTAGACACCATTCTGCGACTGCTCCGCAAAGACAATCTGACTTGGCAAGACACCGCTCAAAGAGAAAAACAGAAGCAAAAGATACACTTGAACTTTTCTTATAATCGGCATAATCATACCTTCCTAATAATGAAAAGCAATGATGACGCTAAAAAAACAGCTCCTATAACAACCTCTCTTCTAACTGCTGATTGTTTTCCAATCATCATTCCTAATATAAATATATATCGAAAACCCTTTCTTGTCAACGGTATCTTATACTTGCAAAGTATAAGAAAACAGCCCCCAGAGGGCTTTCATCCCAGATACACGGCATGCCAATCGTAGCAAAAAACAACCTCTAGCTTTACTCGGCTAGAGGTCTGGTTTACTTCGCTGGTATGAGAGCAATCAGTTCATCCAAGGTGTAACTGAATAACAATTTTTTATTTATTGTTTTTATTATTTTTTATAAACTTTTAATTCCTTCAACCGCTAATGATTTTCTTTTTATCTTAGCATTGGAAATCTCTATAACATAATAAAGCACTATTGATTGAATTCTCGAAGTTTGAAAACCATCTAAAAGCTTCTACTTTCTATACTATCGTTACAATCAGGCAAGCTAAGCAGGCCTGTCTGACAATTCAACCAATATGTCAAGTAAAGCAACTACTTATGTATCACAAATAACTATACCAACAAAGTAAACTTAAAAGCGAATGAATTTGGTTTCCTTTCTTTCTATTTCCCTAACTCTATTATAGTACTCTACTCAGGTTTTTGCAAGCGTTTACACCTAAGAAACTAAGAAATATTTTTCCTATCAAGTGTACAAGCAAAAAGGAAAGGAGACCTTAAAATGATCTCCTTTAAACTCTAGATAATTTTTATCAGTGACTATAGCTAACAAAGACTTTTTATAAGGAAAATCAACTATTGGTTTTATTTATCGTCTTTTTTAACCATATTTTTAACGCCTTCGATGGCGCCTTCAACAGCATCTTTGGCATCTTCTGCAACTTCTTTAACTTTAGAAACTACTTTTTCAGCAGCTCCTTCTTTTTCTGTTTTTTTATCACCAGTTAATTTGCCAAGGCCTTCTTTAACAGAACCTTTAGCTTGGTTGAATTTTTCTTCTGTAGACATATTTGATACCTCCGTTATTAGTTTCCATTTTTAAAGAAATGAAAGAATATAAGAATTCCTAATCTTAGTTAGAGAATTAACGAACGCGAGCTTTTTCATTTGATGCAGCGTCTTTAACAGCCTCTACACCATCGCCAACTTTTTCTTGAACAGCTGAGAAACCACCGCTAATGCCAGATTTTGCTTTTTCGAATTGCTCTGAAGCAAATTCGCCTGTTGATTCAGCAACATCTGTCACTCGGTCTTGAAGGCTTACTGAATCCGCTTCGTGTTGTTCTTTCGTTTTAATATCAACGACATTGACATTTACTTCAACAACTTCCAAATCAGTCATCTTAGAAACTTCTTCTACAACAACTTTCTTGATTTCTTTGTATAAAGCAGGAACATTCTTTTGATATTCTGCAACCACATTCAGGTCAACAGCTACTTGTTCTTTACCAACTTCAACATTGACACCATGAGTGACATTGTCAGAGTTGACCAATTTATCTTTTATGTTAGAGAARAAGCCACCGTCAACAGCCAGCAAACCTGAAACTTTCTCTAAAGAGAGACCGATAATTTTTTGAATGACCTTATCATCGTAAGTCAATTCACCTTTTACTTCATGAGCTGCTTGAGCAACTTCTTTTTTTGCAACATCTTTAACATCTTTATTTGACATATTAAACTCCTTGATTAGTTATTTAAATATATTATTTTTTTGAATATAATATCCAATTCCTGCCCCTAGAGTAGCGCAAATCAAGACAAATAAAGTCTTAAAGAAGCCAAAGGATAGGATAAAACACGCTAGAATAATGCCCGCTAATCCAGACAAGATTGGATATTGATATTTTTTAAACCATTCCATTTTTTACTTCCTTACTTTACACGACTAGTAGTTTTTTTAGCCGCTTCTTTTGGCTTGAAGTCTGAGACAGAGATTTTAAGCTTGACATTATGATTGATTCCGAATAATTCTGTCAATCCAGACGCAATTTCTTCTTGAATCAACTGACTTCTCTTAATGATGTTTTCCGAAGGAACGATTGCCCCTTTAACAGAAACCATGCATTTGTTTTTACGGCTATTTACTGAAACTGTAGGATCTTTAATTAAACCGTGTTCTGTTAACAGACTACGAACAAACCCTTCAATCGCTGAATTTTTCAGCATCAGTTTCCCATCCGCATCAGCTAGCTGAATTTCCAAACGTCTCTTAGGATAAAAAACTATCACTAACATTAGTAGTAAGATTAAGCTTGCTAAAACCACAGTGCCCCAGAAAACATACCTAGAAAGATAGTAGCCAACAAAAGGAATCTGCTTCCAAGTGAATAACTGGAGCCCCAGACCGCTGACTTTATGAAAGTCTAGCAAAACAGGAATCAAAATTGTCAAGATTAAAATACAGAAAATAAGGGAAAGTATTTTTCTTGATTTTGACATATTGAATCCTCACATCATTAAATTTTAAATTGTATTTTGAAAGTAAAAAGACAATTTATGCATTTTTACCTACAAAAAATGATACAACAGCTACTACAATAACTGCACCAATGATAGAAGGAAGCAAGGCCATACCAGCCAAACTAGGACCCCAAGTTCCTAAAAGTGACTGACCGACAGCAGAACCAACTAAACCTGCAACAACGTTTGCAATAACACCCATTGAGCCGCCTTTTTTAGTGATTGATCCAGCAATAAGACCAATAACACCTCCAACAATAATAGACCAAAGCATATTGATTCTCCTTTCTAATTTTTTCTAAATCAAAATTGTTTAATAATATTTTTTACTATTATTTTTTGATTAACATAATTATATAATTTTCCAACTTGGAAACATAATAATTCAACTTAGTTTTCTTTCCGTTTATCTGTACTATAGATACGCAAAGATAAGAATTCCTTTTTCTATAGGCTTTTATCAGCATTTTTAGATATATTTTAGAGTTGTTAAATGAGGTTAAACGCATAAAATATGGTATAATTGCCTGATAATAAAAACACTATATAAAGAAAGATAATATTTTAATGCGAGAATTACTATCTAAAAAGAGCCACAGGCAATTAGAACTACTAGAACTACTATTTAAAAACAAACGCTGGTTTCATATTTCTGAACTGGCTGAACTATTGAATTGTACAGAACGTTCAGTAAAAGATGATTTATCCCATGTCAAGTCTGCGTTTCCTCAATTGATTTTTCACTCGTCTACTAATGGCATACGTATCATTAATACCGATGATAGTGATATTGAGATGGTCTATCACCATTTTTTTAAGCACTCAACCCATTTTTCAATTTTAGAATTCATCTTCTTTAACGAAGGATATGAAACTGAGAGTATTTGTAAAGAGTTTTATATAAGTTCTTCCTCACTCTATCGTATAATCAGTCATATTAACAAAATCATAAAAAAACAATATAATTTTAAAATTAGTCTCAATCCTGCTCGGATTATTGGAGATGAGATTGATATCCGTTATTTTTTTGCACAATATTTTTCGGAAAAATATTATTTTCTTGAATGGCCCTTTACAGATTTCTCTGTAGAACCTTTGTGTAAGCTGTTAGCACTGGTTTATAAAGAAACTGCATTTCCTGTCAATTTCGCAACTCAACGAATGTTAAAATTGCTCCTGGTTACAAATTTATATCGAATAAAGTTTGGTCATTTCTTGGAAGTTGAGAAAGATTCTTTTAACAATCAATTGTTAGAATCTTTCATGCAGGCAGAAGGAATCGAAGACATTGTAGCGAGCTTTGATTCTGAATATCATATCTCTCTGAATAAAGAAGTGATAGGTCAACTATTTGTCTCCTATTTTCAAAAAATGTTTTTCATTGATGAAAATCTATTTATGAGCTGCGCAAAAACAGACAGCTATGTAAAAAATTCGTATCAATTATTAAGTGATTTAATTGATCAGATAGAAAGCAAATATAATCTAAAAATAGACAATAATGACAATCTTATTTGGCATTTGCATAATACAGCACATCTGCACCGTCAGGAACTATCTACAGAGTTTATTCTGTTTGATCAAAAAGGGAATACAATCAGAAACTTTCAAAATATTTTCCCTCAATTTGTTTCAGATATAAAAAAAGGGATTGAACATTATCTAGAGACTTTGGATATCCATAACACACCAATGAAAATCAACCATCTATCCTATACTTTTATTACTCACAGCAAACATTTAGTGCTGTATTATGCAAATGCCAAATAAGATTGTCATTATTGTCTATTTTTAGATTATATTTGCTTTCTATCTGATCAATTAAATCACTTAATAATTGATACGAATTTTTTACATAGCTGTCTGTTTTTGCGCAGCTCATAAATAGATTTTC
>NZ_JAJEPD010000085.1:0-8062 GCF_020729765.1 Streptococcus sanguinis
CCTTTGCGCCACTATGTCCTAGCTGAGGACTATCATCAGGATTATCTCAAGAAAAATCCTGGTGGCTACTGGGAAACCCATCTCGCAAAGAACATTCTCGTTCTTTTGGCAAGCCTAAGAGTTGAACCAATTCTTCTCTATCATTTTTTGCTTGCTTGAGGAGAATCATAAATTCACTATTTGCAATAATCCGTCTACCATTTGGATCTAACAATAAGGTTTCGACGTTTTGGGTTATCCCAGTCGGACTGGCTCCATATTTTCTGACACGACTCCACAATTTAAAGAAGAAATCACTGGCATATTTATCTAATAAGAGAAGCTGCATCTCATCGAAATAAATCCAGGTCTTCTTCCCTAATTTTTGATTCCGAACGACACGATTCCATATCTGATCAAAAACAACCATAAGGGCAATTTGTTTCAGCTCATCTCCTAACTTTTTAACATTATAGATTAAGAAATTGGATCCTGTTTGAATATTGGTCTTATGAGAAAAAATATCAAGAGAACCTTCAACATACAGTTCCATATCAAGTGCCAAATTCTGCGCTTCTTCTTCTGCTTGTTGGCTCAAGACAAAGACCCATTCTTCCAAAGAAGGCTCTTTAAATGACTGATAAGTGAGTCTCGTAACTCGGTCGATAATCGATTTTTCTCTCCCATCCATTTTTCTATCCAATAACTTACCGATAAAGGATAAAAGAAATTCTGATTTTACCTTTACAGGATCCTCATCCATATTTTCCTCAGACAAGTCAAGGACATTGAGATAGGTTTGGGAATCAGGCGCAATATCAATCATTTCTCCCCCAAAAGTTCGTCCAATGACACTGTACTCTGCTTCTGGATCCACGATGATAATTTCAGTATTTTCACCAGATTCCTTGATTTTGGTCGTGATAATTTCATGCTTGGTTGCCATCCCTTTCCCAGCTCCAGATGTTCCTAAAATCAGACCAGACGGTGTATTTAATAGGCTGCGATCAATGGTAATAATATTACTTGATATTTGATTGATACCGTAATATTTCCCACTACGGTCTTGTAAGTCTACTGAAGTCCAAGGTGAGTTCACTGCTACATTAGATGTTAATAAACTCCGTGATACTCCCTCTAAAAAATCACAACCAAATGGTAGCAAACTATTAAAGGCTGCTTCTTGCATATATGGTAGTTTATCAATCATTAGGTCATTTGAGCCAGCCACTTGTTGAATAGTGTCTAGTGCTTGTTTGAGTTCTTCTTCATCCTGACCAAAAACACCAATCAAGAAGACTGTTTGAAATAGTTTATCTCCTGTCTCGGTCATGGTTTTTAAGAGTTCCTCAGCTTCATCGATATTGCTTTCTAATACATGACCTACTTTTTCCAAATAGATACCTGTACGAGCAAGTTTTTGTTGTTCCCCGATCTTTTGGGATTCCATCAAGGTCTTCTTTGTTCGTAGTTTCTTCATGGCATCTGCCTTGGTCGAACTTTGAGCATGGAGGCTTACAATCAATTCCAAATCTCCTTGCATGAGGTCTCTGATAAACTGATCTCCTAATTCCATACCGTAGTCTCTCACATAGACAATCTGTAATAAACGGTCATTGATTTGTAGGTAATTCTTGTTTTTAAAATCCAAGAGATTAGGTGCTATGAAGTGACGAGTTGTCTGACCCGATCTCGTTAAATCACGGTAAGAAAAAGGAAGATGGTGTTCTCCTCTAAGCATATCGGCCAACAAGTTCACCCGTTCTTCTCCAGCCAAGGATTCAAATCGTGCATCAATTTCTGAGAAACCACTCTTGAAATATTCGCCTATTTGAGACAAGGAACGATAGGCTTGTTTGGGATTAGAATCCTTTCTACCAAAACTAATCAGTTTCACAGCTGAAAAATTATTTTCACCACTGTCTAAATTCTGATTCATCATCCGATTCAATTCTTTACGATAGCTATCATACCCATCTTCTTTTTCCTCATACAGAACACTCTGTCTAAACTTTTCTAAATTCAATCTTTTATTAAAGATGGTCAATTGGAAGTTGGTTTGATCGTCTAAAGAGTTAATCAAATCAGAATACTTCTCAATGATTGCGCCCTTATCTTCTAAACCAACAGTTTGATAATTGACATCACCAAGTAAGTAGCTTTGTGAGAAATAATCTTCTTTTACCTGCATCAGACCATTTTGATACAGGGCTTGATAGGAAAGAGTATTAGCCGTAGAAGGTAACACTTCCTCTTTTTTCCCTTTAACTTCTTCCTTTTTATTAGTCATTGAAGTTTTTTGTTTCTTTAATGTATTTGATTTTCTTTTCATGTTCAGATCCTTTCTTTCCTGTAATTGTGCGTAGGGGAACCGTTAATTCAAAATGAAGACGGTATTTCAAATAATGTTCAAAATATAAATCATTGGGTTTATAGACTCCAAAAAGCATTAGGGGGATGGTAAAAGCAAACACAAAACCGTAAACAAACCAATCTCCAAATTGCCAGAAAAAGAGATTCAAGCCCAAAACAATAATTGTGACAATAAAGGCTGGTAAAACAAAGATGATTTGTCTTGTGGTGAAACCTAACCAAGCCCTGTGTTGGTATTTTGAGATGTCTTTAAAGACACGTGTATTCATGACTTTCCTTTCTAAAAAGGCTAAGAAGCAATCACTTCCTAGCCTTTATCTAATTACATACCTAAGATTGAGCGAGCCGTACGTTGAGAACCAACGAGGGCAATAATCAGTAAGATAGCTTGTATTAAACTACCAAACATAATCGCAAGAGATTGCAGGACTCCTGCACCATTTGAAACAGCTATTTTCCCAGCAGATTCAAACAAAGGAACAAGAGAAACAATCAGAAAAATAAGAACCCCTTGTACCGCATAGACCATAATATTTTTTAAATAGCCAATACCAATAGACTTCCATTCATCACTTAAAAATGTTGGAATCGTAAGAGGGGCAAATGGGATCATAAGGTAGAGTTGAATAAATCGAATAGATACCAAAAGATTAACCATGGCTGCACTTACTATCCGAACAAGCCAAATGAGGAGGGCGAAAAAGCCTACAATCATCCGGCCAATAAAGCCTGAACCTTTTAATCCAGAGATGGTATCATACTTTGCCCCACCGTGAGCCACAATCGAGGCCACTTGTTCAATGGCATGACTCGCAATACCGATGATGGCTTCCACAATCACGGTAGTGTTGGTAATTACAACTGCGACCATAATATAACTAATCAACATCGGCGCTAATGCTTCAAAGGTCATCGCTCCACCAGAGTTAGCAATTTTCTTTGCCATCTTCGAAAATTCTAAGATGAGGACAACTGATAAAATCGCAACTCCAAGAGGCTGCATGACACTTTTAGTAATACTAGACATATAAGTCCAAACTGTTGGATTGTAGCTAGATAGGGATTTAATCAGATCTACTGTAGATTGTAAATCTACATTAAATCCTTCAAATAAATTTTCAGCTGATATTTTTTCAGATGCAAGGTAAACAAAGGGTGAGACTAAACTAAGATTCATGTCATTGTTTATCCTCCTAAATTGAAATCTGGGTTACAAAGGCTCCAGCAGCCCCGACCATAACACCACCGACAATTTCAAGAATGGCATTCCGAACACCTGGTCCACCATCTTTAATGTTGGTTGCAAGGTTGACAATCCCCACAACAACGAGAAAGGCACCAACCGCAATCAATCCCTTCTGTAACAAAGACATAGCTTGTGCAAACATAGCACTTGCGTCTACTCCATAAACAAAACCTTTAAAATGCGTAATCATCTATTTCCTCTTTTCTATTTTTATTTTAAACTAGATTCAAAAGTTAAATCACGAATTCTAAGGCCTTCAAGATGATTTTCTTGTCTTTGATTCAAAGGATTGATTTGATAGTTCCACCACCGTTCATCGGTTTCTTGATTGGCTAGGTACTTCCAGTTTGGATGCTTGGTTGAATTGTATTTTTTGCTTTTAAAGACAGGCATATTGGCAATTCGAACCAGGCATTCATGCCGTTTCATATTTCCGACTTCATCGGGTGTCATTAAATCACGAGCAATCTTTTGATGAGAAAGGGAACCTGAACCTGTCTGGCCAAAGGAACGACTAGTATTTCGAACATCAATGGTTTGTTTACCGAGTAATCCACTCATAAATTTAAATGTATCTTCATCATTACCACCTAAGTAGACTAAGCTATCACAGTTCCCCAAAATGGTTTTCCAAGCTTCTTTTTCTTTATAGAGCCCTTGAAGTTGGGCAATATTTTGAAGAATGGGAACGAGACTCATATTACGAGAACGAACTGTTGAGGTTTGTTCAGCAAAATCTGGGATTTCTCCGATATTTGCGAACTCATCTAAGTAGACTCTCACATGAAGAGGTAATTGTCCCTTAAAATCAATATCTGCTTGTCTTGTTAAGGTTTGAAATACGGTTGAAAAAAAGAGGGCTGAAAGAAAGCGAAAGGTACTATCATTATCTGGGATAACTAAGTAAACCATTGATTTTTCCTTGCCCCATGTCTTCATATCAAGGGTATCTCTTTTGGTCAAATCCATGACACTTTGAATATTGAAGAGGGCAAATTTAGCAGTGGTTACAGCTATGACAGAATCCAGAGTCTTATCCTTATAATTTTGGAAATCAGCCCAATTTCGTATGGTAAAATTTTCAGTTCCATACTTTTTAGCATAATTTTCAAATAGAATTTCTAAGACACTTTTTTCTTGATTTTCACCCTTGGATAAGTGTTTAATGAGTTTTGAGATTTCAGCAAAACTTGGATAACGTCCTCGTTTTTTTCGCTCTTCCACTTCTTTTTTTTGACCTTTCAACAAGTTTTGGTATTCCTTTTGACTTAAACGACTTTCTTTTATGAGCTGTTCTCTTGTTTTAGGTGGATTATAGAAATCTACCAAGTAGGAGGCCAAAGCACGGACTAAAGTCATAGAAGCCTCATCCCAAAATGGATCACTACGGGAGCCAGAGCCTTTGGTGTTATTAAAATAAACCGTCAGCATGCGATTCAAATCGTTTTCTGTTTCTATATAGCGAAAAGGATTAAAGCCATCTGAGTTATTCATATTGACTAAATCTAGCACCTTTACTTGGTAGCCATGTTCTAAAAAGAGTTTGCCTGTTTTCTCGGCCAAGTGATCTTTAGGATCCACCACAATATTAGAACTATTCATCTGAATTAGATTGGGTTTCACAAAGCGAAAAGTCTTCCCACTTCCTGAACCTCCTATCACCGCAATATTCTTATTTCTATCATATTGGGGTGGTTTTTTATCTAATAATGTCAGACGAACATCTTGTGCTAAGATCGTATCATGAGAAAATTCTTTACCGTAAAAGAGCTTCTTTTCTTTTAGAGTTCCAAAACGGGCGCTCCCGTATTCTACCCCTTCTCGGTATTGTTTTTTACCAGTCTCTAGATAGAGATAAACTAGTAACATCATCACAAAACCTAGTAGAAAAAAAGCACTTGATTTTCCAGTAAAAGAAACATTCCATGGCGACTGAAGAACTTCATCTTGACCTTCCATCAGGAGATGAGTCCATTTATCTAAGATATTTCCAGTATAGGAATCATACAAAAGCGTCAAACGATGAAAAAGATAGCCTAGTAAGATACCTAACAGTGAGAATAGTAGGAATTTCTTTCCACTGTACATCATCTCACCATCTCTTTCTGTTTGACGGCTCCTTCTTGTCTAAAGGTAATTTGGGATTTAGCTTCATCAATAGCATCATCTAATGACTTATCCATGGTAAAATCAGCTAATTTCTCCGGATCATTAACCATTTTTTCTAAAAGATGGTCTAAATGATTATCCAGAATCGAACGGTCTTTCGTGTAGAAATGCAGAGAATCCCCTTGCCAAGCGATGGCTAAAGGAATCTCTTCTTTTTCTAAAAAAGCTTTAAACTTCTCTATATCAATTGGTTTGTCTAAAAAATCTTTTTTCAGATTAATCGTATCAATCGAATAAGGAGATTGTAGCAATTCTTCTAATTTCTGCACTCCTACCTTATAGGCGGAATCCTGTGCTAAAGCCTGACGTCTAGACCATTCTAGAATCTTTAAGAGACTTTTTACAGTAAATAAAAGACTACGCTCAGCATATTGAACTGCCATTCGTTCCTGTTGTTCAGAGGACATCTGATGCCTCCTTCTTCACAAATAGCAGCTTTCCTTCTTTATAACGATAAGCTATCAACTTCTGACGTTGCTTAATCGACTTAACAACCTGCAGTAGATCTCTCGAATAAGGTTCTCGAAGAGTAACTTCTACTGCTTTCCCATCAAAGATACCAACTCGTTTAAATTCAATGTAGTCTTTTTTGAGATGTCCTAAGCCCATACCAAAGGGAAAGTGATGAATCAATTGGATGGTACAACCACCCTTATTTCCCATTTGTTTCAAATCATACAAGTTTACTACCTTCATGATTAACTCCTTTATCTAGTTTGTCGCATCGTTTAAGTCTGGTAACGATAAACTCCGTGTCTGTTAGAAAATTCTCACACACGTCTTGTGCCAGTTGCCCTTCACAGGGAAATACTCTCAGTCCCTACTTACACAGGCACGCTAATCAAGACGGAGTGGATTCAATTTTCAAAGAACAGGTAACTTTATTATAGATAAGAGTAGTTGAAATTTTTATCACATTTTTGGAGTTATTGGAATAAAAAAAGCAACTCACTGCTTTACGAATGAGTTACTTTTGTACTAAAATATTTGTTGCATAATTTCCCTAATAACCTGAACAGAGTTATCAAATGAGATATCTTTAGCATACTTAAATTGGCGTTGATAACGAATCCATAGCTCTTTCTGATAATCAGAAATTTCAATTCCTCTCACTTGTTCTTCCCAATTATAAATAGTATCTTTACTTTTACGTTTTTCTGCCGTATTCTCAAGTGCATTTTTTAACACTTCTAGATTAATCTCTTCTTTTCTAAGTTTATACAAGGTGAAAAGATCATATCGATCACGTGGGCGTGTCGAAGCTAATCCCCTACTGATGATCGTTTCTAACTTTTCAGCAAGTACAGTCTCTAGATTATATGTCCATATCTTGATGCTTTCATTAGTAAAGATAGAACTCATTGAATAAGTAATTTCTCTTGGTGTGATCTTATCACCAGTAGTAATATCAATAAAAACAACCTCCTTTAATGTATCGAAAGTTGCATTTAATTTTAATGAAAATCCTCCATATTCATCATCTTGGCGAATAGGTTCTAGCTTATCTACTGAAAATGAAAATCCATCAGTTTTAGAACAAAGAATCTCTTCAAAGATATGAATCAAATTTTCTTTGCTCATTTCGGTTCCCTTCAGAGTGACATCTAAATCCATTGTGGTTCGCTTATCTAGTCCAATCATTTGACCTATTAGATACCCTCCTTTTACAATGAAGGAATCTCTATAAGAACTAGTAGAAATCAGTTTTAACACTTGCTCAATTAAATAATGTTGTTGTACTTGTTGGGCTGGAATTCCCTTATCTTTTGAAATGTTTTTGATTTTTGCTTTAAAGCTATTCGCATTTGAAAACATTAAGATAGTACCTCCGTATAAGATTGTAACTTATCAGTTACTTTAAATAGCTGGGCATAATAAAATAATTTGTGTAAATAAATTTTATTTTGTTGAAAATATTTTTTAAACGCTGGTGCAATAATTTGAAGATCCACCTGATGAACTGGTCTTAGACACTCAACCAAAACTCGTTCAACTTCATAAACTTTAATAAATTGGCCAGGAAGACGCTCTATTTCAATAATTCCTTCACTATAGTGAGAGCGTAAAATAATAGGACGTATATCTGCTTCCTTAATGTTTTTGGTATTCGTACCATAAGGAAAACTCATCGTAGTGTTAAAACTGATTTCTACTAGTTCTTATAGAGATTCCTTCATTGTAAAAGGAGGGTATCTAATAGGTCAAATGATTGGACTAGATAAGCGAACCACAATGGATTTAGATGTCACTCTGAAGGGAACCGAAATGAGCAAAGAAAATTTGATTCATATCTTT
>NZ_JAJEPD010000086.1:0-9414 GCF_020729765.1 Streptococcus sanguinis
AATAATTTCGTACTCTGTAATAAGAACAATTTTCTCATCTACGAAATTAAAACCCTGAACAAGATTTCCTTCTATAAGCTAGAAAAAGGGGATTATGTTGTCCATAATATTCATGGGATAGGACGTTATCTGGGGATTGAAACGATTGAAATCTCTGGTGTCCACCGTGATTATCTGACGATTCAATATCAAAATTCTGATCGTATTTCGATTCCAGTTGACCAGATTGATCTCCTATCAAAGTATGTTGCCAGCGATGGAAAAATACCTAAGGTAAATAAGCTAAATGACGGTCGTTTCCAGAAGAGTAAGCAAAAAGTTCAGCATCAGGTTCAGGATATTGCGGATGATTTGATTAAACTATATGCTGAACGCAGCCAGCTAAAAGGTTTTGCTTTCTCAGCGGATGATTCTAATCAAGAGGAATTTGATAATGATTTTCCTTATGTTGAAACAGAGGACCAGCTAAGAAGTATTCAGGAAGTGAAGAAGGATATGGAAAGCAGTCGTCCAATGGACCGGCTCTTAGTTGGTGATGTAGGCTTTGGAAAAACAGAAGTAGCTATGCGGGCTGCTTTTAAGGCTGTCAACGATCATAAACAGGTGGCTGTATTAGTACCAACAACGGTTTTAGCCCAGCAGCACTATACTAACTTTAAAGAACGCTTTAATGATTTTGCGGTCAATATCGAGGTACTCAGCCGTTTCAGGAGTAAGGCAGAACAAAAACAGACTTTGGATAAGCTGCAGAAGGGACAGGTTGACATTATCATTGGAACCCACCGACTATTATCCAAAGATGTAGAATTTGCAGATTTAGGTTTAATCATCATTGATGAAGAGCAGCGTTTTGGAGTTAAGCACAAGGAAACATTAAAGGAATTGAAAAAGAAAGTTGATGTCCTGACCTTGACAGCAACTCCTATTCCTCGAACTCTTCATATGTCTATGCTGGGGATCCGCGATTTGTCAGTTATTGAGACACCGCCTACCAATCGCTATCCTGTTCAAACCTATGTTTTAGAAAGCAATCCTACAGTGATTCGAGAAGCTGTCTTACGTGAAATAGACCGAGGTGGACAGGTTTACTACCTTTACAACAAGGTTGACACAATCGAACAGAAAGTTTCAGAATTAAGAGAGTTAATCCCAGAAGCTTCTATAGGCTATGTTCATGGTCAAATGAGTGAGATTCGTTTAGAAAATACTTTACTGGACTTCATCAATGGAGAATACGATATTTTAGTGACCACAACCATTATTGAAACTGGGGTTGATATCCCCAATGCCAATACTTTGTTTGTAGAAAATGCTGACCATATGGGGTTGTCAACCTTGTATCAACTTCGTGGACGGGTTGGCCGCAGCAATCGGATTGCCTACGCTTATCTGATGTACAGACCAGATAAGATTCTAACAGAAGTTTCTGAAAAGCGTCTAGAGGCTATTAAAGGATTTACAGAGTTAGGTTCTGGATTTAAGATTGCTATGCGAGATTTGTCTATTCGGGGTGCTGGCAATATTCTAGGAAGTATGCAATCTGGCTTTATTGATTCTGTTGGTTTTGAGATGTACTCACAGCTTCTAGAAGAAGCCATTGCTAAAAAGCAGGGCAGAGAAAACAAGCGTCAAAAAAGCAATGCAGAGATTAATCTGCAGATTGATGCCTATCTTCCTAATGACTATATTTCTGATGAAAGACAGAAAATTGAAATTTACAAGAGGATTCGTGAGATTGACAGCCGTGTAAATTATGAAAATCTACAGAATGAATTGATTGATCGCTTTGGGGAGTATCCTGATGTTGTAGCCTATCTGTTGGAGATTGGACTTGCTAAGTCTTATTTAGATCAGGCTTTTGTAAAGTCAGTGGAACGCCAGCAGAATGCAGTAATTATTCATTTTGAGAAAATTTCTCAGCAGCTTTATCTGACGCAGGACTATTTTGAAGCACTTTCGATGACGAATTTAAAGGCTAGAATTGGTGAAAAAAATGGCTTGATTGAAGTGATTTTTGATGTGAGGAACAAAAAAGA
This sequence comes from Streptococcus sanguinis, assembly GCF_020729765.1. Taxonomy (GTDB): domain Bacteria; phylum Bacillota; class Bacilli; order Lactobacillales; family Streptococcaceae; genus Streptococcus; species Streptococcus sanguinis_Q. Next base: position 2,037 of record NZ_JAJEPD010000086.1, read on the forward strand.
TTATGAGATTTTAGAAGGTCTGGTTAATTTTGGAGAAAAGATGCTGGAAATTAAACAGCGCAAKGCAGAATAAAGGTTACAATTCAGTGAAGTTTGGCTTTTTAAGCTCTATTTTTCTCAAAAAATGGTAGAATAATAAATTAAGAGAAAATGAGGTAATAGGATGAGATTAGATAAATATTTGAAAGTGTCACGGATTATCAAGCGACGTCCAGTGGCTAAAGAAGTAGCTGACAAGGGTCGGATAAAAGTGAACGGTATCTTGGCCAAGAGCTCAACAGATTTGAAAGTGGATGACTTGATTGAAGTACGCTTTGGTAATAAACTCTTGACTGTAAAGGTTTTGGAGATGAAAGACAGTACCAAAAAAGAAGATGCAGCTAAAATGTACGAAATCGTCAGTGAAACAAGGATAGAAGAAGATGCCTAAAAATATCGTCCAACTCAATAATCGTTTTATTCAAGATGAAAATCAACGCCGCAGATATGTGGATCAGGAACGGCGAAAACGCAACCGTTTTATGGGCTGGGTTCTGATTTTGGTGATTCTATTATTTATTCTACCTACCTATAATTTGTACCAGAGTTATCAAACCTTGCTGCAGCGTCGTGAACAGTATTCTAAACTGCAGGAGAAATATCAGACGCTCAGCGAAGAAAAGGTCTATCAATCTGATATAGCAACAAAGTTAAAAGATGACAGTTATGCTGCTAAGTATGCACGCGCTAAATACTCTTTTTCAAAAGAGGGTGAGTACATTTATACTATCCCAGATTTATTACCACAGTAGTTATGGAAGATTTATTAAAAACAATTGAGCAGTTCTTGGAATTTTCTGATGAAAAACTAGAAGAACTGTCTGAAAAAAATCAAGCTTTGAAACTTCAAGAAAATCAAGAGGAAAGGGGAAAACATGCGTAAGTTTTTGTTACTGATATTTTTGCTGCCAGCTTTATTTAGCAGTATCACAGTTATTAGTACCGAAAAAGATTTCGTATTAGACGAGGAAGAAAAATATCATTTTACAAGCACTACGTATGGACGCTATTATGATAGCATCCCGACAAATCCTAATGTTTATGAARAAACTCCTACATTTACAGATTCTACTCTGAGTAAGACTGCTGGAAAGCTAGTTCCAGACCAGCCAATCCAGATAACAGGATTTTATGTAAATGAAGAAGGAGTTCCGATTTTCAAGCTGAAAAATGGGCAGTTTGTGACAGCGGATAAAAATACAATTTACGAAGATACTGTCCAGTCAATCGAAGATATCCATCAAGAAATGTGGCTGAAACCTGGCTTTACTCTTTATGATAAAGCCAATATCAACGGAGCTAAAAAAATCAATACAACGGTAGCTCCATATACAAAAGTAAACATTGTCCAAATTGTCCAGACAGTCAAAGGAACTTATGCTCAGGTTGAAGGACATGGCTGGGTTTCTATGGAATTTCTGGATGAAACTGATAATCGAATGGACAAAGTTCAAGAAATTTTGAGCAGTAAGTACAACAAGGCGGACTACTCTATCTATGTCAAACAGCTGGACACAGGCAAAGAAGCAGGTATCAATCAAGATCAAGAGATGTATTCGGCCAGCGTTACCAAACTGCCTTATCTCTACTATGTGCAGGAACAGCTAGATCAGAAAAAACTTTCGTTAGATCAGAAGTTCAAGTATATTGGAGCAGTCAATGATTTTACAGGTGCTTATGAACCAGAAGGAAGTGGCAGCATTGCTAAGTCAGCTGATGACAAGGAATATTCAGTTCAGGATTTGATTAATMGAGTGGCCAAAGAATCAGATAATGTCGCCCACAATATTTTAGGCTATTATGCGACCAATCAATCTGATAAAAATTTTCAGCAGACGATTAATAAAATAGCTGGAAAGAAATGGGATGTGGAAGAAAGACAAGCTTCTTCACGTATGGCTGGAAATGTTTTGGAAGCTATCTATGAGCAAAATGGCATGATTATCGATGCCTTGTCTCAGACAAATTATGATAATCAGCGGATTTCTAAAAATATAGATGTTAAAGTGGCTCATAAAATTGGTGACGCCTATGATTTTAAGCACGATGCTGCGATTGTCTATACAGATTCTCCTTTTATCATTGTCATTTTCACTAATAATTCAAACTACGATAACATTTCCCAGATAGCAGACGATGTCTATGGAGTCCTGAAATGATTAAGCAAGAATTTCTTAAAAAAATGCAGGAGAAAAAGTATTTCCAAGACCATCGAAAAGTTTTAGTTGCTGTATCAGGTGGACTGGATTCTATGACACTGCTGCAGCTGTTGATTGTTTCTCAAAAAGAACTGGCTATCGAGCTTGCGATTGCTCATGTCAATCACAAACAGCGGCCAGAGTCAGATCAAGAAGAAAAGGCATTGGTAAAGATTGCGGAACAGCTTGGTGTAAAGATTTTTACATCAAGTTTTTCTGGTAATTTTTCAGAAAATGCTGCTCGGCAGTTTCGTTATGATTTTTTCGGGAAAGTGATGCAGGAGGGGCACTATACAGCTCTGGTAACTGCCCACCACGCAGATGATCAAGCTGAGACTGTTTTTATGCGGCTGCTGCGTGGAGCTAGACTTCGTCATCTGTCCGGCATGAAAGCTGTCCAGCCTTTTGCTTGTGGGGAGCTGATTCGTCCTTTGCTTACTTTTCATAAGTCAGACTTTCCGGATATTCAGTATTTTGAAGATAGCAGTAATTTTCAAAATGATTATCTCAGAAATCGAATTCGCAATCTTTATCTGCCGGATCTAGAAAAAGAAAACCCACAATTTAAGGATTCTTTGCGGTATCTGGGAAAGGAAATTGAAGATTGGCAGACCGCTTTGTCTCACTTGACCAGAGATTTAGATATAGAAAATGTCCAAGTCTTTCATCAGCAAATCCCCCAGGTTCAACGTTTTCTATTGCAGAACTATCTCGAAAATTTTCCTGGGCTGAATCTGAGCAAGCAGCAGTTTGAGGAGGTTTTGAACATCCTGCGGACTAAGGCCAATTATCAGCACACTTTGAAAAAAGACTATGAGCTTGTTAAGGATTACCAGCGTTTTGAAATTAAAAAAATCAGTCGTAAGCCCGATTTAAAAATGGATTCAATTTTGTTAGAATTTGAGAATCTGATTGAGTTTGGGCATTATCGATTTTCATTTGGGATTCCTTTGAGTGGTGAAAATATCCAGAAAATTTTTGTTTCGCGTGAAACTTCGCTGACACTCCGCTTCCGAAAAGAGGGAGACAGTATTTTGCTGAATGGTCATCACAAAAAGCTTCGTCGTCTTTTTATTGATAAGAAGGCTTCCTTTGAAGAACGGAATTCATCTGTAATCGTGGAACAAAATCATCAAATTTTAGCAATCTTAAATATTGCTATCAGTGATTTGAGTAAGGCATTAAAAAGTGATATAATGAGTACTGTACTTTATATTCAGAAAATAGATGGGTAAAATTATGCTAGAACAAGATATCAAAAAAATATTGATTTCCCATGATGAAATCGTGGATGCTGCAAAAAAGCTTGGTCAGCAATTAACCAAAGACTACCAAGGTAAGAATCCAATTTTTGTTGGAATCTTAAAAGGTTCCGTGCCTTTTATAGCTGAGTTARTCAAGCATATTGACACACATATTGAGCTTGATTTTATGTTGGTTTCTAGCTACCATGGTGGTACTGCTAGCTCAGGTGTCATTAATGTTATTAAGGACATTGATCAAGACATCACAGGACGTGATATCCTATTTGTTGAGGATATTATTGATACTGGTCAGACTTTAAAAAATCTGTGCAATTTGTTTAAGGAAAGAAATGCTGCATCAGTAAAAATTGCTACACTTTTGGATAAACCAGAAGGCCGTGTTGTTGAAATTGATGCAGATTATACATGTTTCACAATTCCAAATGAATTTGTTGTTGGATATGGATTAGATTATAATGAGAACTATCGTAATATTCCATATATTGGTATTTTGAAAGAAGAAGTTTATACAAAATAAAGGTTTACTATTAATAGATGAAAAATAAGCAAAACAATGGTTTTATAAAAAATCCATTTCTCTATATTCTGATTATTGTTGTCCTGGTGACAGGTTTTCAGTATTTCTTCTCAGGAGATACTGGCGGTCGCAGTCAGCAAATCAATTACACAGAATTAGTGAAGGAAATTAAGGAAAATAATGTCACAGAGATGAGCTACCAGCCAAATGGCAGCGTCGTTGAGATTTCAGGTACTTACAAAACACCTCAGGAATCGAAAGAAGATACAGGGATTTTATTTTTCACTCCAAACGTTTCTAAAGTAGAGAGATTTACAAGTATTATTTTACCGTCAGATATTACAATTTCTGATTTACAAAAATTAGCCTCTGAGCATAACACTGAAATCAGCATAAAGCGCGAAAGTTCAAGCGGAATGTGGATTACAATACTCACTTCCATCGTTCCTTTTGTAATTGTCATCTTCTTCTTTATGTCCATGATGAATCAAGGTGGAGGCGGTGGTGCCCGCGGTGCCATGAATTTCGGGCGCAATAAAGCGCGTGCTGCTAACAAAGAAGATATTAAAGTTCGTTTCTCGGATGTAGCTGGTGCCGAAGAAGAAAAACAAGAACTTGTAGAAGTTGTTGAGTTTTTGAAAGATCGGAAACGTTACACCAAACTAGGTGCTCGTATTCCTGCCGGTGTCCTTCTGGAAGGCCCTCCAGGAACTGGTAAAACCTTGCTTGCTAAGGCAGTTGCTGGAGAAGCAGGTGTTCCTTTCTTCAGTATCTCAGGTTCCGACTTTGTAGAAATGTTTGTTGGGGTCGGAGCAAGCCGAGTTCGTTCTTTATTTGAAGATGCGAAAAAAGCAGCTCCTGCTATTATCTTCATCGATGAAATCGATGCAGTCGGTCGTCAGCGTGGTGTTGGCCTTGGCGGTGGTAACGATGAGCGTGAGCAAACCCTCAATCAGCTCTTGATTGAAATGGATGGTTTTGAAGGCAATGAAGGAATCATTATCATTGCGGCTACTAACCGTTCGGATGTATTGGATCCAGCCTTGCTGCGTGCTGGCCGTTTTGACAGAAAAGTGTTGGTCGGCCGTCCTGATGTTAAAGGTCGGGAAGCTATTCTTCGTGTTCACGCTAAGAATAAGCCGCTGGCTAAAAATGTTGATTTGAAATTAGTCGCTCAGCAGACACCAGGTTTTGTTGGTGCTGATTTGGAAAATGTCTTGAATGAGGCTGCTTTGGTTGCTGCTCGTCGTAACAAGAAAGTCATTGATGCAGATGATATTGATGAAGCAGAAGATCGGGTAATCGCAGGACCTTCTAAGAAAGATAAGATGGTGTCTGAACGTGATCGTCAAATGGTTGCTTATCATGAAGCTGGACATACTATTGTTGGTTTGGTATTGTCAAATGCGCGTGTTGTACATAAGGTAACTATCGTCCCTCGTGGACGCGCTGGTGGTTATATGATTGCCCTACCTAAGGAAGACCAAATGCTTCTATCTAAAGAAGATATGAAAGAGCAATTAGCTGGTCTTATGGGTGGCCGTGTGGCTGAAGAGATTATCTTTAATGTTCAAACAACAGGTGCCTCTAATGACTTTGAACAGGCAACTCAGATGGCCCGCAGTATGGTAACAGAATATGGAATGAGCGAAAAACTTGGTCCGGTTCAATACGAAGGAAACCATGCTATGTTTGGTGCAGCCAGTCCTCAAAAATCAATATCAGAACAGACTGCATATGAGATTGACGAAGAAGTAAGAGAACTTCTTAATGAAGCTCGTAACAAAGCTGCAGAGATTATCCAGTCCCATCGCGAAACTCATAAATTGATTGCTGAAGCGCTTCTTAAATATGAAACTTTGGATAGCAATCAGATTAAATCATTGTATGAAACTGGCAAAATGCCAGAAGAGTCTGAACTTGAATTAGACAAAGAAGCTCATGCACTTTCTTATGATGAAATTAAAACGAAAATGGAAGAAAAAAGTTCTGAGTAGAAGAAGTTGGAGAAATTCCAACTTTTTTCTCTTTTTCTGAAATAATTATTGACAAAGGAAGAAAAGCTGATATAATGGAATATGTTCTGCAGAAGGACAAGAAATGGTCCGTTGGTCAAGGGGTTAAGACACCGCCTTTTCACGGCGGTAACACGGGTTCGAATCCCGTACGGACTATATAATCCGCCATAGCTCAGTTGGTAGTAGCGCATGACTGTTAATCATGATGTCGTAGGTTCGAGTCCTACTGGCGGAGCTAGGTTTAAAAAATCAAATGTGTAAGCATTTGATTTTTTTCTTGCTTTATACTTCGCACAATCCTCCCAAATGACTAAATATGTGCCTGAAATGACTTTAAAATAGTTATTCGAGTCAGAAGAGCTCCTGAAAGATGCTTTTTAGAAGAAAGAGTCCACCTTGCTTTCTATTTACAGTAGAATTAAGTCAAGTAAATTTTAAGGAGGAACTATGGATTTTAGAACTACTTATGAGAAGGTGAAATGGATAGTTTGGAAGTGTAAGAAAGACTATTATATTCATTTGTGGGAACATAGTGATTGGGAGCAAGAAGGAATGTTGGTTTTATACGAACTTCTGCTTAAAGAAAAAGGGATTGAAAACGATGAGAAAAAACTCTATCGTTATTTCAAAACAAAATTCAGAAATCATATACATGATAAAATTCGTAAACAAGAAAGCCAAAAGCGTAAATTGGACCGCCAGCCTTATGAAGAAGTGAGTGAGATTGGACATCGTTTGAAGTCAAAAGAATTGTTTCTAGATGAGTTAGTTGCYTTCAGAGARGCRATTGRYAATTATAAAAGGACTCTTGATGATGTTGGATTGGATAATTATCAGAGGTTGATGAGCAACGAGCGCTTTAAAGGAAGAAGAGCCATGCTTAAAGATTTAAAAAATCACTTAAAAGATTTTCAAGATAATACGATTTTGTAATGAACAAACTTGATGACTTTATTTCTGTTTTACTAGAACAGGTTAGAGCATCAAGTTTTTTTATTAAATAAAAATCAAAAAAAATTGGGAAAAGGTATTGACAGGTTGGTGGTATAGGTGATATACTAATATAGTTGTCGCGAAAGACAAAGCCCTTTGAAAACTGAACAAGACGAACCAAGTGCAGGGTGACATAGAGATATGTAACCTGTCAAAAAACGAGAAAATAAATCTGTCAGTGGACAGTAATGAGTGCGAACTCAAACTTTTTAATGAGAGTTTGATCCTGGCTCAGGACGAACGCTGGCGGCGTGCCTAATACATGCAAGTAGAACGCTGAAGAGAGGAGCTTGCTCTTCTTGGATGAGTTGCGAACGGGTGAGTAACGCGTAGGTAACCTGCCTGGTA
>NZ_JAJEPD010000087.1:0-33754 GCF_020729765.1 Streptococcus sanguinis
ATTGCCCTTCCTTCCATTGGATCGTTTAACTGTTTTAGATTAGTAAGTCGTAAAAATGGAGGTTGAGTTTCAGAATTATTTTGAAAAAATGCAAGAGTTTGAAGGTGAAACTCCACTAAGTGACTTGGCGGAAAAATTAAAAAAGATTTCTTATCTTTTTAAAGTAAAAGATTACGAATATGAGATGGAGTATCGTATTCTAATCAATCTAGATGATACTTCTGTAAAAACACTTATTGAAAATCATAATAAAAGTTTAGATAAAAATAAGGATTTATTAAATGATAAATCCTTGAAGAAAGAAGATATTGGGTTAGAAATTTTTGATAAAGTTAACTATAACGATTTTAGGAAGTATATCGTATTAAGCCCGAAAGATAATGGCAGATACGATCTATTTGTATACATTAATCTGGCTCCTTTGAAATACTCAAAAGTCATTCTAGGTCCAAAGGTTACAGATGCAGACTATATTGCTCCTTATCTCAAACTTGCCAATCCTGATATAGTAATAGAGAGTTCGAAAATTCCCTATCGTTAGAGAAAATAACTGTTTTAAAACATACAAACAAGGAGCACTATATGCGTTATGCACTTTTACTCCGCGGCATCAATGTCGGCGGGAAAAACAAGGTCGTTATGGCTGATTTGAAGAAAGATTTGACTGGGTTGGGGTTTGAAAATCCAGTTTCCTACATCAATAGTGGCAATCTTTTCTTTGATAGCGAGGAGCAGGAGGAGAGGATTCGGGAGATATTGTCAGCTTATTTCAGTCAGTCTTACGATTTTCCTCTGCCTTTTGTCCTTGTCAGCTCTGCCAAGCTTCAAAAAGAAACAGCCAATCTGCCTGCTTGGTGGCAGGATGAGACAGCCTTTCGGCGTGATGTTCTCTTTTATCTGCCGGAGACAGATAGGGAGAGTGTTCAAGAGCTGGCAGGCAGCTGGGCAAATGACAAGGAGCAACTGCATTTTGGGCAGACGGCTTTCTTTTATAGCAATGCTGACCAAGCGGACTATCTCAAGTCCAACTACCATAAGAAACTGCTCAAATCTAGTTTTTACAAGCAACTAACTATCCGAAACGGCAAGACTTTCCAGAAGATTGTGGAGTTGGTGAATGAGAAGTAAGACCAAAAAGAAAAAGAAAAAGAAAAATAAAAGAAAAGTAAAAGTTCAGGGGAATAAGTTTAGTCTTTGGTTGGAAAAACATCGGGTAGTAGAAGCTTTTTTAAATTTTTTAGTCTTAATAGTTGTTGCGATTGGTGTGGGATATTTAACTTTTGGTAATGAGAGCATTCCTGCTCCACTTCGTCATTTTAATTATATTAGTCCTTTATGTGTAAACTTGCTCCTCTTGGTGCTTATTCCTTATTATTCTCGATTTGGTAGCTTGAGAAAAGAAGGATTTACTTCTCTGAAGATTTTAGCGGAAGCATTTCTTTATCTGAACGGGCCGGTTTTCTTAATCCATTATTTTATAGGAATTCGATCAAAAGATGGAAAACATTTTGCATCACCTCTAATCAGTTTGGATTCTCGCTATGTTTGGTTTCCGATTGCTACCTATCTAATCTTTTTCTTCATTTCAGCGTTAACGATGTTGATTTTGAAATATAATGAAAAAAAGAGGAAAAATCATGACAAAAGAAAATCTGTCTAAATWATTTTCATTTAAAACACTCTATCTAGCCTTGCTAACCTTTGTCATTCTTCATTTGATTTTGTTACCTTTTGGTCTATCCTTTACTCCAGTTTTGTGGAATAGTTGGTTTTTTATTCTTTGTTTGGCCTTCTTTATCCATCCTTGGATAGTCTTTTTTAGGACAAGAGATTTTCATTGGTATCATCTAATTTTTCAATTATTCAGTGGATTGGTGGCGCTTTATCTTTGGTTTTCGGCATTCTTTGCTTTGTCAATCATCTCGGATCCAGCCATGCCCATCAATATAGACTATCATATACAAGATAATGAAATCATCATTGTCAGAGGTTTTGTGGTCCATAGTACCTATGAACATCATGAATTGATCAATCCCTTTATCATGAAGTCAGAAGTGAAATATAACGAAGATATGTTTTAATAACTTAGAAAGTGAGCAAATCCATAGCCTGTTTTAGATCTAGTCATAATCTCGAGAAGAGGAAAAATTATTTTGAAATATTTAAATGTGTTTAGAATGGCTTATCTTGCCTTGTTATCCTTTGTCATTTTCCATCTTATTTTATTATCATTTGGTTTAGCATTTATTCCAACTTTGTGGAATATCAGGTTGTTTTGCTTTGGTTTGACCTTATTGTTGCATTTATGGGCTCGATTTTATAAATCAAGGATAGATCAAAAGCGTCATCTTATCCTAGAGCTTTTTAGTGCTTTTGTAGTTTTTTGTCTCTGGGGTGTTTCACTTTTAGCTTGTTCTTTTATAGAAGATTCACGCATTCCAATTACAGTAGATTTTAGAATAGTAGATAGCGAAGTTATCATCGTTAGAGGATCTTTGCTTCATGTTTATCGTGAATACCATGATTTAGTTAATCCTTTTATGATGAAGTCTGAAGTAAAATATCGAGATGAATATTAACAAATAGAAAGCGAGTGAATCCATGTCACGTTCCCAAGAAACAATTCTAACAAACATCTGCCTTGTTGAAGATGTGTCGCGAGGTAAAGTCCTAATGCAGTATCGCTCTCCAGAGCGCTATCGTTGGTCTGGATATGCTTTTCCGGGCGGTCATATTGAAAAGGGCGAATCTTTGCATGATGCGGTTGTCCGTGAGATTTTAGAGGAAACAGGTTTAACTATTACTCATCCGAAATTGGTTGGGGTAAAGAACTGGCATACGGATGAAGGGATTCGCTATATCGTCTTTTGTTACAAAGCGACCGACTTTTCTGGTCAGATTCACTCGACTGAAGAGGGCGAGATCTCTTGGGTAGACAAGGAAACCCTGCCTCAGCTGGACTTGGCCTACGATATGCTGGAACTCCTTCGTATGATGGAAGATGAGGAATTATCCGAATATTACTATCACGAGCGGATTGAAGGTGGCTGGCGCAAGAGTATGTATTAAAAAATGTTTCCTTTTGTATCTGAAGTGCAAAGATAGAAAGGTGGATGACTGTCATGATTTCATTATGGATTGCTATTGTTGCATTTTTTCTTTTGGGCTTAAACCATTTTTTTCCTTCTAGAAATGCTGGATTCGGTTTGAGATTTCCATTTGCTTTTCATACTTTAAAAGGATGGAAGCAGAGCCAATCTAGGTTTTATAGATCAGTGATTTTGCTTAATTTACTCATTTTTCTTTATTCTTTGTACACAGATTTAAACGAGATTAGGGTCTTGGTCTTGTCAATTATTAGTATTGTATTTTCTGGAATATTAATTTTTTTAATTTCTTTTAAAGAATAGTTTGATTGTTTTATCAGTGATTTTTATAGCGACTATCTATCATTTGAAAGGTGGCTGGCGTAAGAGTATGTACTAAAAAGACTGACTAGGTTGGAGCCTAATCAGTCTTTTTTTTCTTGCTATTTATTCCTGTAAAAATCCTAGGTCTCTCAAGGCGGCTTCTACATGGTCCAAATCCTGCTGGGAGTCGGCTTGTACTAGGTGATAGTGGACTCCATCTGTCAGTTCAGATAAGGGGCGAAAGGCACAGGATGCGACCTGTTGGAGAAAATGCTGGACATCTCGGCGGCAGGTTAGCTTTAGGTAAGTTTGGATTTCGCCATAAACTGGATGCTCAATCAAAATAGTCTGTACGCGGCCGCCATTATCCACGATAGCCAGCAGCTCGGCCTCCATATCCTCAGCCCCATGCTGAACTTTGAAGAGCTGATGGACAGCAGCATTTTCTTGGCGGTCTTTATAAAGATAGCCACGGTTGGTTGAGAGGATGAGAGCACCATCAGCCCGCAAGAGGGCAATATCTTGCACGATAATCTGCCTGGTCACATGGAAATGCTCCGCCAGTGACTGGCCATTGAGGGCAGCAGATGATGTTTTCAAAAGGTTTAATAGTTCTTCTTGTCTTTGCTTGGTCATAGCTTCATTGTAAACCAAAAGTCAGGAATCTTCAAGCTCTAGCGAATCTTTTTCAGCGCTTGATAGACAAACTTGGCAATGACAAAGTCGACCATGCTATGGATGACCGTACCAAGTCCAACCAGACCAAATAAGATATAGAAAGCATTAGCTGGATAGGCAGAAGTCGTGTAAAAGAGGATGCAGACGACCACTTCGCCAAAGGCATGAATCAAGGCTAGTAGGAAATTAAATATCCAAGTCTTCTTCTGGCTGTCCAGTGTGTCCGGGTGTTTTTGCAAATAAAGAGCGCCTATGCTAGCGAAGAGCAAGTGGGACAGGGCTCTAAGCGTGATGATAAAAGGAAGTCCGGACATTCCAAACCCAATAGCAGAACCAATCACGACAATCACCGTCATGAGAGGGGAGATAAACATAGCCAGAAAGATAGCGACGTGGCTGGCTAAGGTGAAGGAAGCGGGCGGAATGACAATTTTAATCGGCATAACCAGTGGGATAACAATAGCTAGTGCAGTCAAAAAAGCGGTCAGTGTCATAAACTGATTTTTAGATTTTGGTTTCATAGCGACTCCTTTTTATCTGTATATACACTAGTATAGTACACTGTTTTTGCAGAAAGGTCAAGACCTGTAGGAAATCCTAAAAGAGATTTGTCAAAAACCTTAAAATAGCTTATACTAGAAAGGTGTGGAAATAGGAGTAAACTAGATTTTTAGGATTTAGTTGACCTTCACATCGATTAGTGTTCTGCTGGACTTGAAAAATGAAAGAAGAGCTTAATCATATATAGAAGGCTGGTATGGAAATTTAGCAGCCTTGACTAGAAATGGAGAAAAAATGAACAACTTACCAAACTGCCCCAAATGTAATTCAGAGTATGTCTACGAAGATGGAACGCTCTTGGTCTGCCCAGAGTGCGCCTATGAGTGGAATCCAGCTGAGGTTCAAGAAGCAGAAGAAGGACCAGTAGCGATCGATGCTAATGGCAATAAGCTGACTGATGGCGACACAGTTACCTTGATTAAGGACCTGAAGGTCAAAGGAGCACCTAAGGATCTCAAGCAGGGAACGCGCGTGAAAAATATCCGCATCGTAGAAGGCGACCATAATATCGACTGTAAGATTGACGGCTTCGGTGCGATGAAGCTCAAGTCAGAGTTTGTTAAGAAAATTTGAGGTCTCTATGAATCGTCGTTTTATCTTAATTTATCGAATTATTCTTTTTATCCTGGCCTTTTTGGGTGTGTATCTGGAAATCACTAAGTATGGCGTGGGCATGCTCATGTACTATACGGTTTTGTCCAATCTCTTGGTCCTGCTCTTTACGGGCTATCTGGTCTATCTGATGATGAGACCTGGTGATGCTTGGAAGGCGCCGAAAATCTTGAGAATCAAGGGTGGAGTAACAATGTCCATCATGATTACTTGTGTCGTTTATCACCTCTTGCTGGCCCCAATTGCGACAGATTTTTACCGCCTAGAGAATTTTCTGTGTCATTATATAGTCCCCTTGGCGTTTCTTCTGGATACAGTAATCTTTGACAAATCGCGCCAGTACCGCTGGTTTGATCCAATTTCTTGGACAAGTGTGCCTTTGGTCTACATGGCCTTTGCTCTCTTTAATGGTTTCTTCCTGAAAATAGATATTCCAAGATCCAAGGACAATCCATTTCCTTACTTTTTCCTCAATGTCTTTAAGAAAGGCTGGCCCTATGTCATCCAGATGTCTCTGATTATCTTTGCGGCCTACCTGATCTTTGGTTTTGTCTTTTACGGGATAAAATCCATCTCTTTCTCAAAGAAGAAGACTTCTTAGAGACTTGTACTTGTAGATGAAAAACAGATTTTATCTGTTTTTTTATTTTGCTTCTATTTTTTCTTGCCAATATCAGWTTTGTATGATATAGTTAACTAGTTAATTATTAACTGGTTAAACAAAAAAGGAGGAAAGAATGAAACACAATCAGAAACTGTTGGGACTAGCAGGGATCATTCTAGCTTGTAATCTTTGCTTGGCTGCTTGTCAATCTCAGACATCTAAACAGGAAAGCAGTCAAGAGAAGGTGAAGATTAAGCAAGAGGTGAAGAAGAAAAGTAAGTCGACCAAAAAAGGACAGGTTCCTGGAGTTGATAAGCCGACGGATGATGGTTTTCTCTTCAAAAGCGAGTCTCAAATTAAAGCTAGAACTAGTGAAGGTTTGGTTTTAGAGCATGATGGTCATACGCACTTTATTTTTTATTCTGACCTAAAGAATAGTAAATGGGCCTATCTGATACCAAAAGATGGGCAAGTGCCTGCAGGCTCGCCTCAGCTGGCAAATCAAATGAGCACTACTGATGATGGCTATGTTTTTAATCCTACAGACATTGTCTCAGAAGACCAATACGGCTATGTAGTACGCCATGGAGATCATTTTCATTATATTTTGAAGCAGTCAGTGGGTAATCTTGCACAAGCACCGAGTTATCGTCCAACGCCGTCTAGCAATACTACTGGACCTGTTTATCAGCCAACGCTTAGGCCGTCTGTTCCCCAGCAGCAAGGGACAACTAAACGCCAATTTGCTGGGATTGATTATCCTACAAGTGATGGATTCTTATTTAGAGGCACAGGGGTAACAGGCAAGTTAGCTACTGGCTTGCTGGCGGATCATAATGGTCATACTCATTTCATCCCCTATGAGCAGCTGATTGCTTCACCTTGGGAGTCATTGATTCCAGCGGAACATAAGAAAGCTGCTGAAGATGCCTACTATGGCCGGCAAGGGCAAGCACAGCCTTCACCAGAACCGTCGCCAGCTCCAGCACCAGCTCCTACACCTGAGCCTGCGCCAAGTCCATCAGACGAGGAAGAAGAAATTGCCAAGAAAAAGGCCTATTTGGCTCAGCAATTAGGAATTGATGAAAGTCTGATTCAGGTGAGCGATACAGATAAAGGAAAGGTATTTATCTATCCGCATGGCGACCACAGCCATTCGACTTTGATCAGTGAGATTGATACGACCAAGCCTTTTGACCCGCATGGAAATCCGCACGCTCATGACACAGTTGGTATGGCAACCTTGAAAGCTCTAGGATTTGATGATGAAATCATTGAAGATATTTTACATGCTACGGCAGATACCCCATTCCCATCAGATGAGACGGATAAGGAAAAGATGAAAGCTTGGCTGGCAACTGTTAAGTATCTAAATATCGGCCAGCGCAAAGATCCGCTGGAAAGAAAAGGCTTGGAACTGATGCCAAATATTGAAGTTTTGGGAATTGGCTTTACTCCGATAAAGGACATCAGACCAGTGCTGCAATTTAAACATTTAAAACAGCTGTGGATGACAAAGACAGGCGTTACCAACTATGATTTCTTAAAAGAAATTCCGACCTTAGAAGGCTTGGACATCTCCCAGAATGGTATCACCGATTTATCTTTCTTGAAGGATTACCCAAACCTCAAAACAGTGGCAGCAGCGGGAAATGACCTTGCCGATATTACACCTTTAGCTAATCTGAAAAATCTGGAGTCATTGAACCTTGACTACAATAATATCTCTTATATTTCTGCTTTGACCAAGCTTTCAAAATTAAAAGCTGTAAGTTTAGAGCACAATCAGCTGCACGATATTTCTGCTCTGAGCCAAAAAGAAGATTTAACAAGGCTTTTCTTATCCAACAATCCAAACTTAAATCTCAATTCGCTTAAGGCTTCCCATCTGGAAGAATTAACAGCTGACAATTCCAATGTTGAGAGCTTGAACTTCCTGAAATCTAATCCAAATCTGACAACTCTGAGCCTAAATGGAAATCGTCTGACTTCGCTAGCAGGAGTTGAAGCTGCTAAGAATTTAGTTACCTTGTCCGCAAGTCAAAACAAGATTACATCTTTAGACATTCCAGCTGCCCAGTCTTCCTTGAAGAATTTAAACTTGGGTGAGAATGAGCTGAAAAACTTGGAAGGGATTAATCAGTTTAGGGCTTTAGACAATCTGGCTGTCAACAAGAATAAAATCACAACCTTGGCGCTGCAGGAACCAAATAAGACAGTGACTTATATCAATGTCAGTGACAATCACATCCCTAAAGCAGAGCTTGAATTGAATGAAAATAAAATTCCGAAAGCCTTGGCGCAGCATTTCCCAGATGTTCAGGGTGGCAGCATTGATAATAATAAGCCGGCTGATCCAAAAGAAGAAAATAAGGAAGCGCCTAAGGAAAGTGAGCCTATGAAGGCAGATGTCCAAGGGGAGCCATCATCCGATAAGCCAGCCTCAGCTCAAGCAAGCGGCCAAGGAGCTTCCAATGATAGCGAGCATCCAGCTGGATCTCCTGAAGCAGAGTTAAAAAGTCAAGCTGAGAATCTAGAAAACTCTTCTAAGCCATCATCAGAAGAAGTGCCAACTACTGAAAATCCTGCATTAAAATCTGAGCCAGCTCAAGCAGAAGATAAAGAAAATCAAATGGATTCAAAAGATAAGGAAAAAGAAGAGAAAGAAGCTAATCACTAATCCTTATCCAGTTGAGCAGAAAAAATACAATTTTTTCTTGAAATAGTTTTGAATTTGTGATATAGTATAAAAAATTAAATAATCCTTTAATTCTATCCAGAGAGATAGACAAGGAGCAAGTAAAAAGATGGGTGGAGTGTAAGCAAGTGCATCTTGTTTTAGCTTGCCTGACTAGATTTTTCTGAAGTCTCCTTGTAATAAGGAGACTTTTTCTTGTTTGAGGAGGAAAGAATGAAAACAAAAGAAGTTGTCGATGACATCACCATGAATCGCGCGATTACGCGGATTACCTATGAAATCATCGAGCGCAACAAGGACTTGAACCAAGTGGTCTTGGCTGGGATTAAGACCCGTGGGGTTCACTTGGCTCATCGCATTCAGAAGCGATTGGCTCAGTTGGAGAATATCAATATTCCAGTCGCAGAAATAGATACCAAGCCTTTTCGTGATGATATAAAGGTTGAGGAAGATACGACAGTGATTCCAGTGGATATTACCGACCGTCAAGTAATCCTGATCGACGATGTCCTCTACACAGGACGAACTATCCGAGCAGCTATCGACAATCTGGTCAGTCATGGACGTCCGTCTCGGGTTGGTTTAGCTGTTTTGGTTGACCGTGGTCACCGCGAGCTGCCTATACGGGCAGACTATGTCGGCAAGAACATTCCGACTAGCCAAACTGAGGAGATTATCGTTGAGATGACTGAGACAGACGGTCAAGATCGCGTTTTGATTATGGGGGAGTAATAAGCTAAATGAGTCAAGATGTTAAGTATGATGTGCATGATATGCCAAAGCCAGGTCTGCTTTTAGGACTATCCTTTCAGCACTTGTTCGCTATGTTTGGGGCGACAGTCTTGGTACCGATTCTGGTGGGAATTGACCCAGCGGTAGCCCTCTTTTCCAGCGGTCTTGGAACACTGGCCCATCTGACTGTTACCAAGTACAAGATTCCGGCTTACATGGGCTCTAGTTTTGCTTATATCGCAGCCATGCAGATGCTGATGAAGACAGATGGTATCGGAGCGGTTGCACAGGGAGCCATCACCGGTGGTTTGGTCTACTTTATCGTGGCACTGATTGTCAAGTTTGCTGGAAATGCTTGGATTGACAAGGTGCTGCCACCAGTAGTAGTTGGCCCCATCATCATGGTCATTGGTCTGAGCTTGGCTGGGACAGCTGTTAGCGATGTGATGAATAAGACTGTAGCTAATGGTGAAAAAGTTTATGATTTGACCTACTTCATTATCGGTATGGTCACGCTCTTAGCGGTTATCCTCTTTAATATCTATGGTAAGAAGATCGTGGGGATTATCCCAGTCTTGCTAGGCTTGATAGTGGGCTACATCTTTAGCTTGATTCTAGGGGCTGTGACTGGGCAGGAAATTGTTTCTTTTGCCAAGGTAGGAGAAGCTTCTTGGTTCCACCTTCCGCCTATGAGTCTGCCTTTCTTGGACTACGATGTGAAATTTTATCCTAGCGCGATTTTAACCATGGCGCCTATCGCCTTTGTAACCATGACAGAGCACTTCGGACATGTTATGGTGCTGAATAGCTTGACAGGCAAGGACTTCTTCAAGGATCCAGGTCTAGACAAGACCTTGACTGGTGATAGTCTGACTCAGATTATTGCAGGGTTTTTCGGAGCACCGCCGGTGACTAGCTACGGAGAGAATATCGGAGTCATGGCGCTCAATAAAATCTACAGCGTCTATGTCATTGCAGGCGCAGCAGTGCTGGCCATTGTCATGAGCTTTGTGGGCAAGGTCTCAGCCCTGCTCCAATCCATCCCGAGTCCTGTGCTGGGTGGTATTTCCATCGCCCTCTTTGGGGTAATTGCTTCGAGCGGTCTCAAGATTCTGATCGAAGCACAGACCAACTTTGACAATAAAAAGAACCTCTTGATTGCCAGTGTCATCTTGGTATCTGGCATCGGCGGTCTGACCTTGCAGCTGTCGGGTCTGCAAATCTCAGGAGTTGCCTTGTCAACTATTCTGGGAATTGTACTCTATCTTGTCCTGCCTGAGCCCAAGGATTGAGCTAGGTGCTAAATCATTAACTTTTGTTCAAAAATAGCTTGCTCTCAGAGCGACTTTACTTGCAGCACTCTGGAAGCCCTCATTCTTTTATAAAGGAGAATTACATCATGTCATCCAATCAAATCGCTCTTAAGAACCTTGTTTCTATGGAAACTCTGTCAAATGAAGAAGTTATGGCCTTGATTAAACGCGGAATCGAATTTAGAAATGGCGCTAAAGTCCATTATGATGAGCAGCATATCGTTTCTAACCTCTTCTTTGAGCCTTCGACGCGGACTCACAAGGCCTTTGAGGTAGCAGAGTTGAAGTTGGGTTGCGATCTTCTGGACTTTGATGTCAAGACCAGCTCGGTCAATAAAGGAGAAACCTTGTATGACACCATCCTGACCATGTCTGCCCTTGGTGTTGATGTTTGTGTCATTCGCCACCCTGAAGTGGACTATTACAAAGAGCTAGTCGAAAGCCCGACCATTACGACTTCTATCGTAAACGGAGGAGACGGTTCTGGTCAGCATCCTAGCCAAAGCTTGCTGGATTTGATGACTATTTATCAAGAGTTTAGTCGCTTTGAAGGACTCAAGGTTGCGATTGCTGGTGACTTGGACCATTCGCGCGTGGCTAAGTCAAATATGCAGATTCTCAAGCGCTTGGGGGCAGAGCTCTACTTTGCAGGTCCGGAAGAATGGCGGAGCCAAGAGTTTGCGGACTATGGTAAGTTTGTCACTATTGATGAGGTGATTGAAGAAGTGGATGTCATGATGTTCCTGCGTGTGCAGCATGAGCGCCATGACTACGAGTCCATCTTTTCTAAAGAAAATTATCACAGACTGCATGGTCTGACTCAAGAGCGCTATGACCGTATGAAAGAAACAGCAATTCTGATGCATCCGGCTCCAGTTAACCGTGATGTAGAAATTGCGGATCATCTGGTCGAAGCACCAAAATCGCGTATCGTTGAACAAATGACCAACGGCGTCTTTGTTAGAATGGCTATTATCGAAGCAGTTCTGAAAGGCCGTCAATAATCTCGGACAGTAGGCCGGGAGTGGGTGAAGCTGTGTGAAGCAATCCCACTCCCTATTATTATATATCTTATGTGGATGGTCGTGGGCGGTCTGCATCTTGGACAGGAGGGAACAATGGCAAAGAGACTTTTAATATTAGAAAATGGCATGATCTTCGAAGGGGAAGCTTTTGGAGCGGATCTTTTTGTGACAGGCGAAATCGTCTTTAACACAGGCATGACAGGCTATCAGGAATCGATTACGGATCAGTCTTATAATGGCCAGATTTTGACCTTTACCTATCCCTTGGTTGGAAATTATGGTGTCAATCGGGACGACTATGAATCCATTCTGCCAACCTGCAAGGGAGTGGTGGTCTATGAGTATGCACGTCGTGCCAGTAATTGGCGCCAGCAATTGTCTTTGGATGAGTTCCTCAAAATCAAGAAGATACCAGGCATTTCGGGAATTGATACCAGGGCACTAACCAAGATTATCCGCCAGCATGGAACCATGAGGGCGACCATTGCTAATGCGGATGATAGTATTGAGCATCTGCAAGACCAGCTGCAGGCTACAGTTCTGCCGACGGATAACATCAAGCAGGTGTCTACCAAGCAGTCCTATCCAGCTCCGGGAACGGGTCGCAGCGTGGTATTAGTGGACTTCGGTCTCAAGCATTCTATCCTGCGGGAGTTAGCCAAACGCAACTGTAGTGTGACGGTGGTGCCTTATGATACCAGCGCTGAGGAAATTCTCCAGCTCAATCCTGACGGCATCATGCTGTCCAATGGACCGGGTAATCCGGAAGATGTGCCGGAGGCTCTGGACATGATTCGTGGTATTCAGGGCAAGATTCCAATTTTCGGAATCTGTATGGGACACCAGCTCTTCTCCATGGCTAACGGTGCAAAGACACATAAGATGAAGTTCGGTCACCGTGGTTTCAACCATGCGGTACGTGAGATTGCGACAGGCCGAGTTGATTTTACCAGTCAAAATCACGGCTATGCAGTCAGCCGTGAGGATTTGCCGGAATGCTTGATAGTGACTCATGAAGAAATCAATGATAAGTCCGTCGAAGGTGTGCGCCATCGGGACTATCCAGCTTTTTCTGTGCAGTTTCACCCAGATGCTGCGCCGGGACCGCATGATGCAGACTATCTCTTTGATGAGTTTATGGAAATGATGGATGCCCATCAGGCTTACTAGGAAGCAAGATTGAGAGGTGCACTATGCCAAAACGTAAAGATATTCAGAAAATTATGGTCATTGGTTCTGGTCCTATCGTTATTGGTCAGGCTGCGGAGTTTGACTATGCTGGGACTCAGGCTTGCCTGTCCTTGAAAGAAGAGGGCTACAGTGTTGTCTTGGTTAATTCTAACCCAGCGACCATTATGACGGACAAAGAAATTGCAGACCGAGTTTATATCGAGCCTATCACGCTGGAGTTTGTTGCGAGGATTTTGCGTAAAGAGCGGCCAGATGCTCTTCTGCCGACTTTGGGCGGCCAGACCGGACTCAATATGGCCATGGAACTATCCAAGTCAGGACTTTTAGAAGAGCTGGGAGTGGAGCTCTTGGGGACAAAGCTGTCAGCCATTGACCAAGCGGAAGACCGGGATCTCTTCAAGCAGCTGATGGAAGAGCTAGGTCAGCCCATCCCTGAGTCAGAAATTGTCAATACAGTTGATGAAGCACTGGAATTTGCAGCTGAAATCGGCTATCCAGTCATTGTCCGTCCGGCATTTACACTGGGAGGAACTGGCGGCGGTATCTGTAGCAATGAGGAAGAGCTGCAGGAAATCGCAGAAAATGGGCTCAAACTCTCTCCAGTGACTCAGTGTCTGATCGAGCGTTCTATAGCGGGCTTTAAGGAAATCGAATACGAAGTTATGCGAGATGGTGCCGACAATGCGCTGGTCGTATGTAACATGGAAAACTTTGACCCAGTCGGCATCCACACAGGTGATTCTATCGTTTTTGCACCTAGTCAGACCATTTCAGACTATGAATACCAGATGCTGCGGGATGCCAGTCTCAAGATTATTCGAGCGCTGAAGATTGAGGGCGGCTGTAATGTACAGCTGGCTCTGGACCCGCATAGCTTTAAGTACTATGTTATCGAGGTCAATCCACGGGTTTCCCGCTCATCAGCCCTTGCCTCTAAGGCGACCGGCTATCCGATTGCCAAGCTGGCGGCTAAAATCGCAGTCGGGCTTACATTGGATGAAATCATTAATCCGGTGACAGGCTCTACCTATGCTATGTTTGAGCCAGCTCTGGACTATGTGGTCGCTAAGATTCCACGCTTTCCATTTGATAAATTTGAGCAAGGTGAGCGCCGTCTGGGAACCCAGATGAAGGCGACAGGGGAAGTCATGGCTATCGGCCGCAATATTGAGGAGAGTCTGCTCAAGGCTTGCCGTTCTCTTGAAGTTGGTGCGGACCACAATGAGCTGCCTGCTCTCAGCCAAGTAAGCGATGATGAGCTGATGAGGAAGATTGTCAAAGCGCAAGACGACCGGATTTTCTATATCTCAGAGGCTATTCGTCGTGGTTACAGTCCGGATGAAATTGCTGAGCTGACCAAGATTGATGTCTTTTTCCTGGATAAGCTGCTCCATATTTACGAAATTGAGCAAGAGCTGGCCAGTCATATCGGAGATAGCTATGTGCTTAAGAAGGCCAAGCAAAATGGCTTTGCGGATACTAAGATTGCTGCCTTGTGGGGGATGACAGCCGAGCAGGTGCGTCGCATCCGGCAGGAGCAGAAGATTGTGCCGGTCTACAAGATGGTGGATACCTGTGCTGCTGAGTTCGAGTCTGCGACGCCTTATTTCTACTCTACCTATGGCTTTGAAAATGAATCTATCAAATCCAGCAAGGAATCTGTTCTTGTGCTGGGTTCTGGTCCTATCCGAATTGGGCAGGGAGTCGAGTTTGACTATGCGACCGTTCATTCTGTAAAGGCTATTCAGGCAGCTGGCTACGAAGCGATTATCATGAATAGCAATCCGGAGACTGTATCGACTGACTTTTCTGTCTCTGACAAGCTCTACTTTGAGCCGCTGACCTTTGAAGATGTCATGAATGTCATTGAGCTGGAGCAGCCTAAAGGGGTTATCGTTCAGTTTGGTGGGCAGACCGCCATTAATCTTGCAGAGCCACTGTCCAAGGCTGGTGTTAAGATTTTAGGTACCCAAGTAGCGGACTTGGATCGGGCTGAGGATCGGGATCTCTTTGAGCAAGCTCTGAAAGAACTGGATATTCCGCAGCCGCCGGGTCAGACGGCTACTAATGAGGAGGAGGCAGCAGAGGCTGCTCGTAAGATTGGCTTCCCTGTTCTGGTGCGACCTTCCTATGTCTTGGGTGGCCGTGCCATGGAAATCGTAGAAAACGAAGCGGATCTACGCTCTTATATGCGGACAGCGGTTAAGGCCAGTCCAGACCATCCGGTTTTGGTGGATTCTTACATTGTTGGTGATGAGTGCGAAGTGGATGCCATTTCTGATGGCCGTCAGGTCTTGATTCCTGGGATTATGGAGCATATCGAGCGGGCAGGAGTTCACTCAGGGGATTCCATGGCGGCCTATCCTCCACAAACCCTATCTCAGAAAGTCAAGGATACTATTGCAGACTATACCAAGCGTTTGGCTCTGGGACTGAATTGTATTGGCATGATGAATATTCAGTTCGTCATCAAGGATGAGCAGGTCTATGTCATTGAGGTCAATCCACGGGCCAGCCGGACTGTTCCTTTCTTGTCCAAGGTGACTGATATTCCGATGGCGCAAGTGGCGACTCGTTTGATTCTTGGGGAAACTTTAGCAGAGCTGGGCTATGAAGATGGTCTTTATCCAGAAAGTTCAATGGTTCATATCAAGGCGCCAGTCTTCTCCTTTACCAAGCTGGCGAAGGTTGATAGTCTCTTGGGACCTGAAATGAAGTCTACCGGCGAAGTCATGGGCAGTGACCGCACGCTCGAAAAAGCACTCTATAAGGCTTTTGAGGCTTCCTATCTCCATCTGCCAAACTTTGGAAATATCGTCTTTACTATTGCAGGCGATAGCAAGGAAGAAGCCCTGCAGCTGGCTCAGCGTTTTGCCAATATTGGCTATGGTATCTGGGCAACCAAGGGAACAGCCTCCTATTTTGAAAATCACGGCCTACACGTCCGTCTGGTGGAAAAAATCGGCAGTGATGATCACAAGGACATCCCAGCCTATATCCGCAAGGGCAAGGTTCAGGCTATTATTAACACGGTCGGAACTAAGCGGACAGCTGACAAGCATGGTCAAATAATCCGCAGCTCAGCTATTGAGCACGGAGTGCCCCTCTTCACAGCCTTGGACACAGCTGATGCTATGCTGAAGGTACTGGAAAGCCGCAGTTTCACTACAGAGGCGATTTAAAGATGGAGTTTTCATTTCCAGATTGTTATTTGACAGTCTGATAGTCTGAAAAGTAATCTCATACAGTTAAGCTTGAAAAATGCATCTGTCCAATCTTATTCTGTCCTTGAATAGTCATAATAAATAACCGTTCAGATATATTGGAATTAAAATCAAAGAGGCAGTGGGAAAGAATCCTACTTCCTTTTTGCTTTATTTTCTTAAAAAACTTGACAAAGAAGTTGACAAAGTGTATGATATTAACCGGTTAATAAACTGGTTAATAATGAGTTAAGGAGATATTGTGAAACGAGCTTTAAAAATCTTAGTATGCCTTAGCCTGCTGTCCCTGGCCTTGTGTCTCGGGGCTTGTCAGTCTCAAAAGGAATCCAGTCCATCCAGTCCGTCGCAAGGATTGAAGATCGTAACCAGCTTTTATCCTATTTACTCCATGGTTAAGACCATATCGGGCGATCTGAATGACGTGCGCATGATTCAGTCTAGCAGCGGTATTCATGATTTTGAGCCTTCAGCCAATGACGTGGCAGCCATCTATGATGCAGATGTCTTTGTCTATCACTCACGGACTTTGGAGTCCTGGGCTGGAGAGCTGAATCCTAGTCTCAAGAATTCCAAGGTTCAAGTCCTTGAGGCTTCTCAGGGAATGGAGCTGGATCGAGTCGCTGGTTTGGAAGATGTCCAAGCGGGAGAGGGAGTGGATGAGAAGACGCTCTATGACCCCCATACCTGGTTGGATCCTCAGAAGGCTGCGGAAGAAGCTCAGATTATCGCCGACAGGTTATCAGAGCTGGATAGCGACCATCGGGAGACTTATCAGGCCAATGCCCGAAAATTTCAAGAAGAGGCTAAAAAACTGACAGAACGCTATCAGAAGATTTTTGATAAAGTGCCCAACAAGACCTTTGTCACCCAGCATACTGCCTTTTCTTATCTGGCCAAGCGCTTCGGGCTGACCCAGTTGGGCATTGCTGGTATTTCACCGGAGCAGGAGCCTAGTCCGCGCCAGCTGACAGAGATAGAAGACTTTGTCAAGGAGCACGAGGTGAAGACCATTTTTGTGGAAAGCAATGCTTCTTCCAAAGTGGCTCAAACCTTGGTCAAGGCGACCGGTGTACAAATCAAGGAGCTGAATCCTCTGGAAGCTGACCCAGCCAATCAACTATCTTATTTAGAAAATTTAGAAGAAAATCTAGCTGTTTTAGCTAAAGATTTGAAAGGATAAAGGAAAACCATGAAAAAGAAATATTTCCTAGCTTCAGCAGCTGTATTAGCTCTTGGTCTCGGAACTTACGGGCTTATCCAATGGCAAGCTCAGCCCCGAACTCAGACCAAAGATAACAAAGTAGCCTATATTGAGGATAAGACTTCGGGTGCCAAGACGGATAAAAACAAAAATTTGACATCTGACCAAATCAATGATGAGGAAGGTATTGAAGCAGAGCAAATTGTCGTGAAAATTACGGATCAGGGCTATGTCACTTCTCACGGAGACCATTATCATTACTTTGATGGAAAGGTGCCTTTTGATGCCATTATCAGCGAAGAGTTGATTATCCGAGATCCTAATTACACGCTGCAGGAAGCAGATATAGTCAATGAGGTCAAGGATGGCTATATCATCAAGCTAGATGGGAAGTATTATCTCTACCTCAAGGATGCCAAGCATACCAGTAATGTCCGCTCGGTAGATGAGATTGCACGGCAGAAGAAGCTGCATAAGACCAAGGAAGAAGGCGATAGTGGCAAATCTTCCACTACAAAATCAAGCAGAACTCGCGATTTCAGTCAACCTAGCAAGTCCTTAGCTGCGGGAAAGACGGCAGCAGACCTTGCAGGAATTTCCCACCAAGGGCAAGGGGGATATAAAACGGATGACGGTTATACTTTCAGCCCCTCTGACGTCATCGAGGATACTGGCGATGCTTTTATCGTGCCGCATGGCGGCCATTTTCACTACATTCCCAAGAGCGACTTGTCGCCGGCAGAATTGGCTGCGGCTCAGAGCTACTGGAATAGCAGACGGGCTGGCGGACGAGTGAATCCGCCTAACTACGGCAGGACGGTTGCTTCTTCCAATACTTGGAATCAGAATAGTGCTGACAATCAGGGTGGACCAGTCTCAAATCCGTCTCCACAGCTGTCAAATCATTCAAAGATTGAGCAGCCAAGTCCTGGCTTAGCGGCTACTCAGCTGAGTCCGTCTAATCCGCTCCAGCCGTCTCAAACATCTCAGCCATCCTTGCCAAGTCTGCTGCAGCAACTCTATGCCCTGCCTCAATCTCAGCGCTATCATGAAGGGGACGGCGTGGTGTTTGACCCACTGAAAATCAGCCGTCGGACAGAAAATGGGATCGTTATCCCCCACGGAGACCATCATCATTTCATTCCTTATGACAAGCTGTCAGACTTGGAAGCGAAGATTGCCCGCTTGATTCCTATTGGATATACTTACGAGCCGCTAGGAGATCCTATGCAAGCTTTGAAGCCACAGCTACCGTCACAGCCTGAGCACGACCATGGTTTTCATGCGGAGGCTGTCATTGGCAAGGACGACCAAGGCTACATGGTATCGCATGGAGATCATGCTCATTACTTTTACAAGAAAGACTTGACTGCTGAACAGATTCAAGCAGCGGAGCAAGTCTTGGCCAAGCAGCCAGCAAAACAGTCTGCAGCAGTCAATGACGCTGAACGCTATTCACGCGATGCCAGCGATGAGGAAAAGATCGCTTATATCTGCCAAACCTATGGTGTTCCCAAGGAAGCAGTTCGCATCTCAAATGGCTTCTTTGTCTTTAATAACCCTGACCAAGCCTACGATCCGACTCATATCCATCCCTATGCTGTCCACAAGGAGCATGTTCGCATTCCTCTGGTAACGGGCAATGCAGAGCTGGACTTCATGAATGAGCTCTACACAACAGCCCTGCGTTCAGGTCTGTCGCCTTACAGTCTGCAAGTGGAAGATGGTCAGTTTGTCATTCCTCATGGAGACCACAACCACTATATCAAGATCCAGTCCAAGGGAGCAGCAGAAGCCTTGAAAAATCGTCTGCCTCAGATTCAATCTAAGTATGAGCAGGGCGATTATGATGAGGCCGCTATTTTACAAAAGGTAGAAAGCCTGAAAGCGGATAGTCAGCGTCTTTATGCCGATAATCCCGTCATGCAGCGGCGGATTGAGCTTGCTTTGGGGCAGTTTGTAGAAACCATGAAGAAGCTGCCTAGCAACTCAACAGCTGGCTACCTGAGCAGTCTGGATAACTTTGATAAGCAGTTTATCCATGTGGATCAGACGGTCAAGCCAATCCAAGAGACCGAGCTGGACAAGACTTATCAAGGGCTTTTGGAGAGAATGAACCGACTTGACACAGATAGCTATGGACTGAAGAAAGCTGACTTGCTGCAGCGTCTGCAAAATGCTTATGCTGGCCAGAATCAAGCTGAAATGGCAGAGCTAGGACAATTACTATCAGCTTTAGAAGATTATCATGATCGGACAGGCGTCACAGCGGTTGATTATATTCGCTATTTCTACCAAGCATTAGAGGATGGACGTTTGAGCCCTGAGCTGCGCAGAAAAGCAGCCGAGCTGACCTTGACTCTCTATAAGTCTCAAGCCTTTATAGAAGCGACTAATCTCCAGCAGCTTTTTCCTGCCCTCTATCAGACTAAGAAAGAAATTGCAGCAGCCCTTGCTAGCGGTCAGCCTTCTCCGTCCTCTGAAAAGACAGAGCTGGATCAGGGAGAGCCAGATCAGCCAACCTATAAGGCCATGATTTATGACTTTTTGAAGGGTATTTATGATGATTTTGGCACCTCGGATGATAGCGAGAAGAGCGCTCAAGCACTTGTCTTCCTTGGAAAAGCGCAGGAATTGCTTGGAGAAGTAAAGGACCAAAACAGCCGGGCAGACTATGCGGCTAGAATCTTAGAACTAGGCAAGGAATTAAAGAGCAGCAGCTCAGATAAGCAAGCTTTACTGACAGCGAGTCAGAAGCTTTTGGATCAGATGAGCCGAACAATCGCTGGACAAAAGGAAGAGCCAGCTAATACGGAAAATCAGGAAGTTTATCAACAGCTTTATAATCTGCTCATGTCTATCCATCAGTATTTGGAAAAGAATCAAGGAAGTGAGCAGCAATACCAGCAGCTGGACCAGCTTTTTGATAAGCTTGGACAGAGAGCTACAGATAAGAAAGAGCTGCTTAAGGAAATCCTGGCCTTCCAGCAGTCACTCGTCCATCCTGAGGGGGCAAACGAGTCTGATTCTCAGCATAGCAACGATGATGACTATCACTTTAATCTGCAGGATATGGTCGGAGCGGATGAGCAAGGCTATCGAGTAGCCCATCTGGACCACGAGCATTATATCTACAAGAAAGACTTGTCAGAAGCTGAGCGTCAAGCTGCAGATGCCTATGCGGTGCAAAAAGGATTCCTAAAAGCACTGGCTGAACAACCTGCTTCTGGTCAGGTAGCAAGCACCAGTGCTCCAGAAACTGCGCAAAGTGATAATCTACTTTCCGAATCTGCCACTGGAGAAGCAGCTCAAAACCAATCTGACAAACCAGTAGAAGCTTCGACAGCAGCAAACCCAACTGGTCAATCAAGCTTAGCAGCGAGTTTTGGTATGACAGAGGAAGCATTCAATCAGAAATTGCAGGAACTTTCTCAGCTCTATGGAATCAGCCCAGAGACTTTCAGCTACAATCCAGCAACCAGAAGCATCAGCTTTACAGGAGCAGACGGCCAGCTGAAAACTGTTCAGATTAGCTAAGCTTACATTTTGATGTAAGACAACAATAAAACGAATGATGAAGACTAAACTAAGTCTGCTTCATCATTCGTTTTTGATTTTCACAACCCTATACTTATTTGATTGATATTGTGTTAGAATAAACAGAGACTGATAGATGAAAGGATTATCACCGTGAGAGAAAAAGAACTACCCATCAAAGAATATCTTAGAGTAAAAAAAGAAGCTATTTATAGTCTCCTTATATTCTTGCTAACGGCCGTTACAGGAGCTATTCTATCCTTTATTTTGGTCTATTCAAAATCTAGGAATTTAATCTTTGAAAATGTTTCAATTGGTTTAGTTGTGTTTGCAGGTATTGTTATATCAAGGCCGTATTGGACAAAAAAGAAACAATACGAGAATCAGTATCCAGAATTGAAAGGAATGTCTACAAGAGGTGCTGAAGCTTCTGGGAATTTTTTGGGAAAACATCTGATTGTATATCCAGCCATTCTTGTTTATATGGTTTGGGCCTTTTTTGCTTATTATCATCCTGTTCAAAATCAGGAAATAGTAGATATTGATCTTCCGGCAATTAGTACAGAAACTGAGTATAGTTTGGATTTTCCAAAATCAGATAGTTCAGCCAGCACTGGAGACAGTCAAGGAGACAATCAATCAGATGCTTCGTCGGTCGGACAAGATGAAAATGGAGAGTAGAGATAGATAAWGTTATAATTTGAAAGTTAGATTAAGGGATTGATTGCTAAAAAATTGTAAAATATTTAAGTAGTGAAATTTGAATCATAAAAAAAGAAACGAGAGAAAAATGAACAAAGAAGAATTCTTACGATGAATTTTTMTCTGCGATTGAACGTCAAGGATACTATGAAATCAAAAATCCACGTGTCTATAAACCAGGCACTAATAAAATTGAGCAAGTTGAAGGAATTTTTAGAATTAACCAATGGAGTAACTAAATGAAGACATACAAACTCAAAAATAAAGAAAATTATAAACACTTTGTCAAACATTATCTAGAAGTAATGAGGGAAGGAAAAGAAGCAGAAGCTTTTCTAGGAACGGAAGCGAAGTATTGTTTTCGACAACGGGATTCTTATGAAGTGGATAGCACAGATATTAACGTATTAATGGAATATTGCTTGTACCCTCTGTATGTAGAAGGTGATAGGGATATAGCGCGCAGAACCTTTGATATCTTGAAAAATTTTAGCTTATCGATTGACTTAGTCAAATTAGATAAGGTGACTGATTTTATCTCTATTCAAAACTGGTTTTTAACTGAATATTCTAATCTTCCCTTTACCATTGAGACGGATGAATTGGTAAGAAATATTATAGAAAGTATCTCAAAATTATCAGATGAGCAGAAACGTACTTATACCTATGAAAGACTCTGTAATGTATTAGACCGTAGTCCATTATACAGACAGTGTGATGTAGAAAAGGTAGAGAAGATCCTTAAAGAATTCAAGGAAAAATACTACAATCCACCTAAGGTAGTAGAATTGTAGGAAATTAAATTAAGGATGTAGGGAGAATGGAGGAATTTTGATGACAAAACAGGAATTATTAGACTTTTTAAAATTTAATAGCAATAAGCCTAGATATTATACTGTACACTTAAATAAAAAAGTTTTAGAGCAGTTTGCGATAGGGTATTATCAGGATTTAAGTGCAAATAGATTTATAGTGTATGAGGTTACTGAACGTCAACAGTTACATGAAAAAGCTAGTTTTGAAAGAGAAAAGGATGCTATTGAAGAATTATATGAGATTGTAAAGTTTAGATGTAGGATTAAAAGTATACCTATTCAGTTAGATGTTTCAGAGATTGATGCAATCGGAACAAGTGATAAAGACTTGGAACTTTTATTAATAGATGGCAATCTTTGGCTTCCGGATACCGAAGAAGAGCATCTCTTGAGACTTCAAGAAAAACTCAACAACTATATCTACTTCCTCGAAAGCAAGCAGTATGTAGAACGATATGGTGATAACTTTGATAAAAAAGTCATTCATATCACATTCCAGTATTCTCCATCTGACAACGGTCTAGCCTTTCTCGCAGCTGTTCAGAAAGTGTTACAACCTACAGATATGAGCTTGAAGGTAGAATTGCCAGAGTGAGAAAAAACCACAGAAATTCTTCGTGAACTTCTGTGGTTTCTTTTTTAATCTTGATAGGAAACAATGCCGATGATGGTGTCGACAGCGCATTCCATGGTTTCTAGGCTGACATATTCAAAGCGGCCGTGCATGTTCTCACCGCCGGCAAAGAGGTTAGGTGTTGGGATGCCCATAAAGGAAATTTTAGAGCCGTCAGTTCCGCCACGGATAGTCTCGATGACAGGTTGAATGTCCAGTCTTTCCATGACTGCTTTGGCGATATGGATAGGTGTCATGTCTTTTTCAATGACCTGCTTCATGTTGTAATACTGGTCTTTGAGGGTCAAGATGACGCGCTCGCTGCCTAGCTCTTGGTTCATCTTTTCAGAAATAGCCTGCATAGCAGCTTTGCGATTTTCAAAAGCCTCTGTCTCAAAGTCGCGGATAATGTAGCTAGCTTGAGCCTCTTCGACTGTACCAGTCAGGTTCATCAGGTGGTAGAAGCCTTGGTAGCCCTCGGTCTTCTCTGGTCGGTCGGCTTCTGGCAGCTGATTGTGGAAGTCAATAGCCAGCTGGAGAGCATTGACCATCTGGTCTTTAGCAGTTCCCGGATGGACATTGCGGCCTTGGAAGGTCAGTTCTGCTCCAGCAGCGCTAAAGGTTTCGTACTGGAGTTCCCCTAGTGGTCCGCCGTCCACTGTGTAGGCAAAGTCCACATCGAAGTCCTCAGCGTCAAACTTATCAGCACCGACGCCGATTTCCTCATCTGGTCCAAAGCCAACTCGGATTTCTCCATGCTTGATTTCTGGATGGGCAGACAGGTATTCGATAGCAGTCATGATTTCAGCAATACCTGACTTGTCATCTGCTCCCAAAAGAGTTGTTCCATCAGTCGTAATCAGAGTTTGGCCCTTGTATTTATGGAGACTGGCAAAGTCCGCAGGATCTAAGTTAAAGCCAGATTGCCCCAGCGGAATCACACCGCCGTCATAATTCTCAATGACCTGCGGCTGAATGTTTTCTGCGTTGAAGTCCGCCGTATCCATGTGGGAAATAAAGCCAATCTTGCGGGTAAAGCTTGGGTCATTGGCTGGCAGAGTTCCAATCGCAAAGCCGTTGGGCAGGTAGTAGACATTTTCCAAGCCAACCCGCTTCATTTCAGGAATGAGGACATTGTTGGCAAAGTCCACCTGACTCTGGGTGCTGGGTGTAGTTGTAGATGTCTCGTCTGAGCGCGTGTTGACCTTGACATAAGTCAGAAAACGCTCTAACAGATTAGGATATTTCATGAGTGCTCCTTTTTCATTTCATTTAAGTCTATTTTAGCATATTCAGGAGAGAGTGAGAAATGTTTTTCGTTTCTTGAGGACAAAGGTAAAATCTAGCAATTAGTTTTATATCTTGTCAAAATCTGGTAAACTATATCTATGCAAATGGAAAAAACAATCAGCAAAGCTGTGATTTTGGGGGCTTCGGGAGGTATAGGTCGTCAGTTGGCTAGAGAACTGGCTCAAAGGACAGACCAGATGGTCTTGGTTGGCAGAGATGAAGCGAAGCTCACTCAGTTGCAAGAGGACTTGTCTGGAGTTAGAGCTAAGCTTTCCTGCAGAGTTTTGGATTTGCTGGATGCGGCTGCGGTAGACGATTTTGCTCAGCAGCTAGAGGCTGATCTAGTGATTAATTGCTGCGGTTTAGCTAATTTTAGTCCAGCACTATCTCTTTCGGAAGCTGCTGAAAAGGCCCTATGGCAGGTTAATTACCAAGCGCCGATTCGACTGATGAGGCAAATCGTGGAGCGCAATCGCAAGATAAGACTTGTCCAACTTTCCTCTCTGGCAGCGCTTTGTCCCCATCCTTATCTGGCGGCTTACAGCGCCAGTAAGGCCGCTTTGCAGACCTACTGTCTAGCCTTGCAAGAAGAGCTGCGCCTCAAAGGCTCTGAAATGAGAGTTTGTCTTTATATACTGGGACCGGTTCGGACTGCCATCTTTCCTCCAGAGTTACAGAATGCTTTGGGTGGAAGTCAGTTGCAAATGAGCCCGGAGATAGCAGCACGACGCATCATCGGACTGCTCCAGCAAGGTCGTTCTTATGCGATAGTGGGCAAGAGATATCGACTACTGGCTTGGCTCATGAAGCTACTTCCACAAAGATGGATTATCCGTTTGATTGGCGCTTATCTACGAAAGGGGCTTTGATCATGAAACTTATTTTTTTCTTGCTGGCTGCTGCCTATTTGCTTCTCTTTATCTTGCGTTGGCTCTTGTCTTTGACTTATTTGAAAAAAAGGCAGAGCTCTTCATCAGACTTTCAAGAGGAGCTTTATACGGTGGTCCAGCCCATCCTATCTGGTGACCCTCGTTTGGAAAATGACTTATTAGCCAATCTCCAGCAAACAGAAGTAGTGGAGTTTTACTGGCTGATTGATCAGTCTGACCCAGAGGCGCAGCGAGTGGCTGACAAGATTTGTCAAAATCCTTCTTATGCCCAGCGCATTCGCGTTTTTCTCATGGAGGATGTCCCACAGGGGATTAATCCTAAGAGTTATAAGATTGAGCAGATTATCGATGAGCTGACTCGACCATATCTGATTGTTCTCGACGACGACAGCGTCATTGATTTTTCAAAAATGGGAGAATTGACAGATTATCTGGGTGAGAATGTTATTTTGACAGGCATTCCCTATAATCAGGAGCGAAGTAATTTCTGGTCCAAGCTAGTAGCTGCTTTTGTCAATGGCAATTCTTTTATTACCTATTTTACCATGGCAGAAGTCAAAGCCAACCACTCGATTAATGGAATGTTCTATATTCTGCCACTTGAACTGGCTAGCGAGCAGAAGCTCTTCAGTGCTATAAAAGACTACTTATGTGATGATTTGGCTGTAGCGGATTTTTTACGCAGCAAGGGAGTTGAGATTATCCAGACGCGGGTGACTTGTAATGTCCGGACTACTATCAAGGATGCCAAGCGATATCTGTTGCAGATGAAGCGTTGGCTGCTTTTTAGCTCTATCTATCTGAAGGAGCACTTGGACTGGAAGGTTATTATTTTAATTGCTCTGCCTAGTTTTCTGCCGCTTCCTGCCTTGCTCATTAGTTTCTTTCTTGGCTGGCCTTTTGTGCTACTGGCTTTGCTTTTACTCTTGGTCAAGGCGGTTTGGATGCTGGCTTATCGTCGTCACATTCTATCCGGTCGGCCGCATCCTGATGAGGTGTTCTACGAAGTCCTGAATGATTTACTCTTGCCTTGGCTTTTCCTCTATGTCTTGTTCAGTCCGCGGGTGATTAACTGGCGGGGAAGGAAGATTCGAGTGACGGATGGGAAAATCCGCTATGAGTAAGATGAAGCAGTACTTGGATAAGTTGGATGCTCTGTCGCTAGATCAAACCATGTTGAAATCTAGCAAGGTCTTGCTTTTTCTCAGTGGCAGTAGCCATTTGGACTGCGCTAGTCTCACTGCAGGCCAGCTTGAGTTTCTTGACCAGATTTGTCCACCGGATTTCTCAATAGCGCCCAGTAATTTTCCATTTAATCAGAGATTTGAGCACGGGAGACAAATCCAAGTTACCTTGCTGAATGCTTCCATTTCCAATATCCGTTACTATTGGCATACTCTCTACAATTCTCGCTTTCAGGAGGCTTTGCAGCGGCATTTATCTCCTTTACTGGGTGTTGAGGAGGCTGTCATTATCTGCAAAAGCTCTGGACTCAATATGCTGACTCAGTGGCTGGAGGACTTGGGTGAGGAAAAGCTGCCCTTCAGACTGAGAGTGATTGCGCTAGGGCCTGTTTCACGGAGACTCCTAAATCGCAAGGATATTGACTTGCTGGTCATTAAGGGAAAGAAGGATATTTACAGTAGATTTCTAGATGGCCATCCAGCTGATGTGGTGGTGGATAGCAACCATTTTGATTATGAATACAGGGAAGATGTGAAAGGATTAGTTCATGACTGGATTAGAAAAAGTGATAAAGATTGATGTGATTAGTGTGCCATTTAGTGGGCATTTGCTGCCTACTTTGACCTTAGTCAAGCCTCTGCTGACGGATCCGCGTTTTCGGATTCGGGTCATCACTGGCTGCCAAAAGAAAGAGTTAGTAGAGGAAATCGGTTTTGACTGTCTAGCCCTCTTTCCAGAAAGACCGACAGTGATGGAAGACATCGCCAATACTCCGCAGCAAAGCAATCTTCTGATTGCCTGTCAGCAGTTTCGGGCCAATTCCAGACTAATTCCAGAAGTTATAGACGAATTAAATCGAATTTGGCGAGAGGGCGGCAAACCGGATTTGGTCATAGCAGATTTTGTTGCTTCGCCAGCGGGCCTAATTTCTGGTCGCTTTGGTATCCCTTGGATAACCACGATTCCGAGTCCGGTTGCAATTGAGTGCCGGACGACAACGCCGACCTATTTGGGAGGATGGAAACCTCATCAGGGTGTTTTATACAAGTTCAGAGATGCCTTAGGCAGGCAAGCTATTCGCTGTGGAAAGAAAATGGCCTTTGCCTTGGTCCGGAAGAGTTTGGGAGACTATCAAGATTTTAAACTCTATCGGGAAGATGGGACAGAAGCCATTTATTCGCCTTATTCTATCTTGGCTTTGGGCATGAAAGAGCTGGAGTTTCGAGATGATTTTCCTAAGCATCTTCGCTGGGTTGGCTACAAATGCCTGTCCTTTGATCGCCTGCCTGCAGATCATGAGTCTTATTTTGAGACCGATAAGAAGAGGGTTTTAGTGACTTGCGGTACGCATTTGAAATGGGAGAAGGAGCGCATGGTGGAGCGAGCGAAAAAGCTGAGTCAGCTCTACCCAGATTACCTCTTTTACGTCACCTTGGGAGAAGCTAGTGGCTTGGGAAATGTTCCGAAGAGACTGGCGGAAAACCTGCTGCTCTTTGACTATCTGCCTTATACAGATATTCTGGATAAGATAGATTTTGCCATTCACCATGCGGGGACGGGTATCATGATGGCCTGTATTGAGTATGAGATTCCCAGTCTCATTTTGCCGCAGGATTATGACCAGTTTGACAATGCCGTTCGTGCTGAGCTAGCCCAAGTAGGGCTGGTAGCTCGCAGAAAGACCGATGCAGAAGTGCTGCGCATTTTTAAGGAATTGACGAATCGCACGGACTGGTCTCAGTTGAAAATCCTTGCCCAGAAAAGTAAAGAATATCAGCCTACAGAGATTCTCTATCAGGAGCTGGGGCGCCTGCTCAAGCTTGATTTATAACTGGAGAATTCAACAAACTATTAAAGCATATCTCCAACATTAAAATATCTGAATTATTAAATTTCCCTATTCTTTTCAAGGAATAGGTTTTTTGGTCTATTCAAGTCTTTTTTAAGATGTTAAAATGAAAGTGATTACAAGAAAGTCGTTGGAAAGTCAACTTGGCTTTCTCGGTGTGACTGAAGAGGAAAGATAATGAAGAAAGCAATTCTAATGATGACTTTTGGCTCGCCAGAGGAGATTAGCTTTGAGGGAGTGGCTGAATTTTTTACCAATATTCGCCGCGGTGTCAGGCCGCAAGACCATGAGATTCAGACGCTCTATGATAACTATGTCCTCATCGGTGGAACGCCTCTGCAGCGTATCAGTCTAGAAGAGGTGGAAAAGGTCCGTCAGCGTTTATCTGGTGAGTATGCGGTTTATTTTGCCAATAAATTCTCACGTCCTTTTATCCCAGACGTGATCGAGCAGATGGAAGAGGATGGTATTGAGGATTGTATCTGTTTGATTCTAGAGCCGCATTTTTCTTACTATTCTGTCATGGGTTATGAGAAGTTTATCCAGAGTGATCGTATCCGCTTTAATATCATTAAGGAATGGTATCAGGAAGAAGCTATTCTTGGTTATTGGGCAGAGGAGCTGAGAAAGATTCTTACAGAAGAGGTTAGAGAAGATACCTTCAAGATTTTCTTTTCAGCCCACAGTGTGCCTATTCTGGCCTTGGATTTCGGAGATCCTTACATTGATCAAATCTATGACAATGCCCGTTTGATTGCTGAAAGATTAGGTCTGACAGAAGAGGATTATCTCAATGTTTGGCAAAGTGAGAGTGACATTGGACTCCCTTGGATCAAGCCTGACGTGCTGGACTACATGCGCCAGCAAGAAACACATCCGCAGCATTATATTTTTGTGCCGATTAGTTTTATCAGTGAGCATATAGAGGTCCTTTTTGACAATGACGTGGAGTGTAAGGAACTTTGCGAAGATTTGGGTGTTGCTTATCATAGACCGCCTATGCCCAATGCAGACGACCGTTTAATTGACGCCCTGATTCAAACTATCCGCCGCCATGAGCATGAACCTTTCAAAGAATGTTTTCCAGAAGAAGAAACTTTCGATGAATTGCAGCCGTCGGAGGAGAGCAGCCAGATTCTTGCTGAGGATGAAGAGCTGAAAATGCCAGATTTCGTCAAGAAGCTGATTGAGAAAAAAGGGCGCGAGAATGTTAAGATGCCATATTTTGTCAAGAAAATGCTGGAGAAAGCAGGAAAGCTGTCTAAGAGCTGATTGTTCATATTCGTTGATGACTTTATAAGATTATTCTAGAAGGAGAAAATCATGAGACTTTGGCACCAAGATTTGATTGAAAGACTTCCGCGCCAGCAGCTTTTAGGCCAGCATCGAGAATGCGCAGCCTTACGAGGACGAGGATGGGGCAAGCTGCATGCAACGGTCAACTATGTTTTTGAGCACAGTCCTTATTGCCTGTATGCTTATCATCTCTTGATTATGGAGGAGATGCAGAAGCGGGGCTATCAGCCGGATCCACTTTGGCTGGACAAGGACTATCGTGGCAAGACTTGTCCACCTTACCAGCAGTTGCCAGCTGAGGAGCTAGAACATCCCATTTATCCGGAGCATGACGCAGCCTATCTGCAAGAATGCCTGGAAAATCTCAAAGAGAAGGGGATAGATATTGTCTGATTTCCAAGCGCCAAGACGGTATAGTGTTAAGGTTATAGAACAACAAAAAGGAAGATATAGTGCTCTTCCTTTTTTGTATGTTATTTTGGAAAAAATACTAGTTATTTTAGGAACTCGAAATTTTTTTAAATTTCCCGAGTTGTAATTATTAACATTACAATTCTATGTGTTATAATCTTAGATGTAACAAAGAATGTTACAATAAAAATTTGTAACTTAAAAGGAGGAACATATTATGGCAAACATTACAATTTTTGGACAAGGAAACATGGGACAAGCAATCGCAAGTGTATTCAATTCAGGTGGACATGAAGTTGATTTTGTAGGTAAAGAAGGTCTTACAAAACGTGCGGGTGATATTGTTGTATTGGCTGTTCCATACTCTGCAATTGCAAGCATTCTTGAAGCTAATAAAGCAGCGCTCGCTGGAAAAATCTTAGTAGATATTTCTAACCCTGTAAACTTTGAGAATATGGATGAATTGCTTACACCAGCTGGGAGTTCAGCAGCAGAAGAAATTGCTAAGTTGATTCCTGAAGCTCGTGTGGTCAAAGCTTTTAATACAAATTTTGCGGCGACAATAGCTGCGAAACAAGTAGCAGGTAAAGAAAAAACGACTGTTCAATTGGCATCGGATGACCAAGAAGCAAAGAAAATTCTTGCTGGATTTATCCAAGAAGGTGGCTTAGATACGATTGATGCGGGCGAGCTCAAACGTGCCCGTGAGTTAGAGGCAATGGGTTTCTTACAAATAACACTTGCCGTACGTGAGAAAATCAACTGGACAGCTGGTTTTGCTGTTATTAAATAAAGAAAAAAATAGCCTCAAAGCAGGCTAATTCTTAGACTGAAAACAAAATCCTCAGAAGTTTCACTTCTGGGGATTTATACTTTTATGAGTTCAAAATAAACTTCTCGATAGCTGTAGCGACCCCATTTTCCTCGCAGCTGTCTGTGACGGCATCGGCTAGGCTTTTGACATGGTCTGAAGCATTGCCCATGGCAACACCGAGGCCAGCATATTCCAGCATCTCGATGTCGTTGTTGGCATCACCGATTGCCATGATTTCCTGAGGATTGACGTCTAATTGTTTAGCCAATCGCTCTAGGGCGAAGGCTTTGGTCACACCAGACGGCATAGCCTCGTAAATGACCGGCTGAGAGCGAACACCACTGAAACGCTGGCAGATTTCTTGGCCAAAGTCGGCTTCAAAAGCATCTACCTGCTCTTGGCTGCCTAAAAACATAGCTTGAAACATTCTATGTTGACCACTGCAAGCCTCTTCCAGGCTAATCTCGGTTGGAGAGGTGAAGACTAAGCTAGCATCATTCACGACATAGGAACTGGCTTTTTCTCCGACGACGAAATAATGCTCCTCATCAAAGAGAGTCAGCTGGACAGGGCTATTTTCAGACAGGCTGTAGAGATAGCGAATATCCTGACCGCTAAGCTCTTGCCAGTCCACCAAACTCCAGTCGCTGGTCTGATGTGTAGCGCAGCCATTGTCCACGATGACATATTCGTTTTCTTGTGCAAGGCCCAGCTTGTTGTAATAAGGCTTGACGCCGACCAAGGGACGGCCTGTGCAGAGAACCAATTTTACTCCTTTTTCAATAGCTCGGTGCAGAGCTTCGATGTGAGCCTGGGGAATTTCTTTTTTGCTGTTGAGCAAGGTGCCGTCCATATCAAGTGCAAGAATTTTAATCATAAAGTGTCTCCAAAATTATTCTGTGATAAGTATAGCATAATTTACAGAGAAAGTCCGAGTCTATAGGAAAAATCACTGGTCTTGTGTTATAATAAATAGAATACCCTAAAAGGATGAGAAAAATGAATTTAGAAGATTTGAAAAAACGTCAGGAGAAGATCCGCAATTTCTCCATCATTGCCCACATTGACCACGGGAAATCAACCTTGGCCGACCGGATTTTGGAGGCGACGGAGACAGTTTCCAGCCGGGAAATGCAGGCCCAACTCTTGGACAGCATGGACTTGGAGCGGGAGCGCGGTATCACCATTAAGCTCAATGCCATCGAGCTCAATTATACTGCCAAGGACGGTGAAACCTATATCTTCCACTTGATTGACACGCCGGGACACGTGGACTTTACCTATGAGGTATCGCGGTCGCTAGCGGCCTGTGAAGGGGCCATTTTGGTCGTGGATGCGGCTCAGGGGATTGAGGCTCAGACCTTGGCAAATGTTTATCTAGCGCTGGATAATGACTTGGAAATCCTGCCAGTTATTAATAAAATTGACCTGCCAGCTGCGGATCCAGAGCGGGTGCGGGCAGAGATTGAAGATGTGATTGGTTTGGATGCTAGCGAAGCCGTATTGGCTTCTGCCAAGGCTGGTATCGGAATTGAGGAAATTTTAGAGCAGATTGTGGAGAAAGTTCCAGCACCGACTGGAAATGTAGAAGCACCGCTCAAGGCCTTGATTTTTGACTCGGTCTATGACGCCTATCGTGGGGTAATCCTGCAGGTGCGGGTGATGGACGGCGTGGTCAAGCCGGGGGATACCATTCAGCTCATGAGCAATGGC
This sequence comes from Streptococcus sanguinis, assembly GCF_020729765.1. Taxonomy (GTDB): domain Bacteria; phylum Bacillota; class Bacilli; order Lactobacillales; family Streptococcaceae; genus Streptococcus; species Streptococcus sanguinis_Q. The sequence goes on from NZ_JAJEPD010000087.1 coordinate 32,365, forward strand.
AAGACCTTTGATGTAACAGAGGTTGGCATCTTTACTCCCAAGGCCATTGGACGCGATTTCCTAGCAACAGGGGATGTTGGTTATATCGCAGCCTCTATCAAGACGGTACAGGATACTCGGGTCGGGGATACAGTGACCTTGGCGGACAATCCAGCTGCAGAACCACTAGCTGGCTACAAGCAGATGAATCCTATGGTCTTCGCTGGTCTCTATCCGATTGAGTCCAATAAATATAACGATTTGCGCGAGGCTCTCGAAAAGCTCCAGCTAAACGATGCCAGTCTGCAGTTTGAGCCGGAAACATCTCAGGCATTGGGATTTGGATTCCGCTGTGGTTTCTTAGGCTTGCTGCACATGGACGTCATTCAGGAGCGTTTGGAGCGTGAATTTAATATTGATCTGATCATGACGGCGCCATCCGTTATCTATAAGGTTAATCTGACAGATGGTGAAGCTATTGATGTCTCTAATCCAAGCGAGTTTCCAGACCCGACCAAGATTGATTCCATTGAAGAGCCTTATGTCAAGGCGCAGATTATGGTACCCCAGGAATTTGTCGGAGCGGTGATGGAGTTGGCTCAGCGTAAGCGCGGTGACTTTGTGACCATGGACTATATCGATGATAATCGGGTCAATGTCATCTATCAAATCCCACTTGCAGAAATCGTCTTTGACTTCTTTGACAAGCTCAAGTCCTCTACTCGTGGCTATGCTAGCTTTGACTATGAAATTTCTGAGTATCGCTCGTCCAAGCTGGTGAAGATGGATATTCTCCTCAATGGCGATAAGGTTGATGCTCTCAGCTTTATCGTTCACAAGGAATTTGCCTATGAGCGTGGTAAGCTGATTGTAGACAAGCTCAAGAAAATCATTCCTCGTCAGCAGTTTGAAGTACCCATTCAGGCAGCCATCGGACAGAAAATCGTGGCTCGGACAGACATCAAGGCCCTGCGTAAGAATGTCTTGGCCAAGTGTTATGGTGGTGATGTTTCTCGGAAGCGGAAACTCCTTGAAAAACAAAAAGCTGGTAAAAAACGGATGAAAGCTATCGGATCTGTCGAAGTCCCACAAGAAGCCTTCCTCAGTGTCCTGAGTATGGATGAGGAATAAAGTCTTATCTCTCTAGGTAATATATCCCAAAAGGAGAAAATCATGAAACGATCGTATCTGCTTGGAGCAGTTCTGGTACTAACTTCACTTACTCTTACATCGTGTGCCAATTCTGGACAAAAGCCTGGTCAATCTAGTTCTTCGACTAGTTCCAGTGCACAAGTGAAAAAGAATTCTTCAAATTCTTCTTCTAAAAAAAGCAAGAGCAAAACCAATCAAGAAACAAAACGTGTTGGTTCTCCAGAGTTTTGTTTCTTGATTGGTTTTGCTCTTGCTTTTT
>NZ_JAJEPD010000088.1:0-27965 GCF_020729765.1 Streptococcus sanguinis
TCTAAGTGGTGGGTTACGCTACGCTAACCCACCCTACGGGCTGCGCAGGTAGGTTAGTGCAGCGTAGCCCACCAATCGTCCAGCATCCTGCGTGCTGTCACGAGCATTGGCACAAGCGATCGCCCTGCGACGGTCATGCAGTCGGGGTCGTTCTGCTCTTCTTTCTCCTTGAGGATGCCGGCAGCAACAAAGTGAAAATCAGATACATTATTATCACAAAGCAAAAATACTTAACAATTGACTCAGTAGTACCCACATCTTCAATTTTAACCGATAATAGACTTAAAGAAGTAATAGGAATTATAAAATAATATGTGGGAGTCCAGTGATATCTCAATTTTAATATAATAGCTATAAGTACTAATAAAATGGCTACATGAGCTACATTCAAATCACTACCGAAAATTTTTATTTTACGTAAATCTATTCCAACTTGATTAAATAAATAAAAACTTAGAACTACTGCAAAAAATATTCCATACGCTGTTATCAGAGACACTTCGTCAATTTTTCGTCTTTTGACAATGTCGGTTTCATGGCCTAAGTCTGTTACATAAAAATAGACACGCTCTCGGACCTTTTCTCTACTTTTTCTTGTATCTGTCCACTTCTTTATAATTTCCTTCCGCCAAAGTGCTAACATGGAGAAATAATATATAGAGAATAAAAAAATTAATAATTGTTGATTTGGATAATAGTAATTCAGTAACATTATCAAAAAAAACAAACCAAAACTTACCCATTGTTTTGGCGTAAATTGTATTTTAGGGTTGTTATTCTGCATAAACTCCTCCCTAGAATTGTTTTATATTAAAGTCTAAATTCTTCTTTAATTTGTTTTCTTGAGAAATAATTAGATATCTGGATACTCTCTTCATTTACCAATCAATCCCTTTCCCAAACTCCTCAACCTCATCAGCTTCATCACTAAAGACTGTCACATGCCTAGCTTGCAGTTGCACTTGTCTTCTATAATCATTTATTTACCGCCCACTCCGCTGCTTTCTCCGCATGAATCACCGTTGTGTCGTAGAGAGGCAGGTCAGTATCTAATTGCTTGACGAGGAGACCAATCTCGGTACAACCCAAGATAACAGCTTCTGCGCCAGCTTTTTTCAAATCATCTATAACAGCAAGATAAGCCTGCTTTGAGCTTTCTTTGATATCTCCTAGACAGAGCTCGTCATAAATGATTCGATTGACCTCTGTAATACCAACTTGGTCTGGAATCAGCACTTCTAACCCAGATTCTATTAATTTTTCCTTGTAAAAATCTTGAGTCATGGTGTACTTGGTCCCTAGGAGACCGACTTTTTGAATATCGTCAGCCAACAAGGCCTGCGCGGTTGCCTGTGCAATATGCAAGATTGGAATCGTAATCTTTTCTTGTATCTGCGGAGCAACCTTGTGCATAGTGTTGGTACAAATAACGATGAAATCCGCACCAGCTTGCTCCAAGCGATGAGCAATATCTGCCAAAAGTTGACCGCTTTTCTCCCAGTCTCCGACTGCCTGATAATGCTCAATCTCTGCAAAATCAACACTATAAAGTAGAATCTTAGCAGAATGCAGGCCACCAAGCTCTTTTTTGATGGTTTCGTTGATGATTTGGTAGTAAGATGTGGTGCTTTCCCAACTCATACCACCAATCAGACCGATAGTTTTCATAGGCTAATCAAACTCCTCCTTGCTTATCGCCACCGACGGATAGTGCGGCAAGCTACTCAGATCTGTATCCAATGGCAAATCATAGATAGCCAGATAATTGTCTGGATATTGAATCTTTAATTCCTGATATTTGGCTTTTACTTTTTCATGGTCAGCGCTGGCAAAAAGCACTTCTACAACGGCAGTTTATTTGCCTTCTTCCAAAAAAGCATTAACGATGATTTGAATCATAGAAACCTCCTATATCACAATTCAACATCTAACTTTAAAATATCTCCCTTTTCTCCATAATGAAGAAGCCGCAGATATTCTCCCCAAACTCTGGACTTGCCAATTTCTGTATTCATCCAGCTATCCCGACCAATCTCAACATCCTTGTAAAAGGCATTGAAGGTATAAGGGATATAGCGAAGATGCTTCGGTAAGTGCTGAGCCAAAGTCCGCCATTGCCTACCAGTCGCGTGGCTTTTGCAAATGAACATAACGGTCTCAACAGTGTTAAAATCAAAAATTTCTTTGGCAAACAGTACGTTTTCTAAAGTATTGCTAGATGAGTTTTCAGATTTAATCGCTTCTTCAGGAATGCCCGCAGCCAGCAGATGCTGAATAATAACCTCTGCCTCTGTATATCCATTCCAATCCGGATGAGGCGTTCCCGTCAAACTTCGGCCGCCAGTCACAATGATTCGTCTTACATAGCCTTTTTGATAAGCCTCAATAGCTTTTTCCCAGTGGCCTGGGTGAGTCCCACTGAAAACAAATAAAACGTCACACGGCTGAGGTTCGATTATTTCCCCAAAAACACTCTTAGTCAAAAAGGAAATTTCTTTATCAGAGAACTCTTTCGGAACTTCTGGACTTTTCGGGATAATTGGTTTCATCTATAACATTTTCTCCGCAGAATTTTCTTAAAAATCAATCCCTTTCCCAAACTCTTCAACCTCGTCTGGTTCACTACTAAACAAAGTCACATGTCCCATTTTGCGGTTGTGTTTCGCTTCTATTTTACCATACAGGTGGAGGTGGGCGCTTGGATTTTCTGTGACATATTTTTCAGCGGCCTCAACATGCTGGCCGAGCACGTTGAGCATGACGGCTGGCGCATGCAGGTGGATAGCTGGCAATGGTGCTCCGAGAACACCGAGAATATGGGTGTCAAACTGCGAGAAGTCGCAGGCTTCGATAGAGTAGTGCCCAGAGTTGTGCGGCCGTGGAGCAATCTCATTGACAATGATGTCATCAGCAGTCGCAAACATTTCCACGCAAAGCGTTCCAGACAGGTTGAGCTGTTCTGCGATTCGCACCGCCATAGCTTTGGCCTTGTCAGCCAGATTTGCTGAAATGCGAGCTGGCACAATGGTCTTAGACAGGATATTGTTGCGGTGGATGTTTTCCTGAACTGGGAAAACTGTCACATCCTTGCCATTTCCGGATACAATGACAGAAATTTCAAGATCAAAATTGACAAATTCTTCCAAAACGCAGGCTGCTGAATTCGCTAAAACGTAGGCTTCTTCCAAGTCTTCTACCGAGCGAATAACCTTTTGTCCATGTCCGTCATAGCCACCTGTCGCAGTCTTGAGAACATAGTTTTTGGACAGGTCAATATTTGCCAAGTCTTGGCTAGAAGTCACGACTTTGTAGGGTGCCACGGTGACTTGGGCCTTGTTTGCGAGAAAGTCCTTCTCAGAAATCCGATTTTGAGAAATGCGGAGCAGGTCTGTCCCTTGAGGGAGTTGTCCCTCCTTGATGACAGCATCCAAACCGTCTGCATCGACATTCTCAAACTCATAGGTCAGGACGTCGCAACGTTCAGCCAGCTGACGAAGGGCGTCCACGTCATTATAAGGCGCCACGATAATCTCTGCCACGCGAGAGGCCGGGCAATCCGCCGCAGGATCCAGCGTGATAACCTTGTGCCCCATGTAGATAGCAGAAATGGCCATCATCTGACCCAGCTGACCGCCACCGATGATTCCGATTGTTTTAGATGAGCTCATTCGTAGACTCCTCAGCGATTTTTCCTTGTTCTTCAGCAAAATCTGCTAGCGCTGCTGCTAGGTCTTGGTCTTCAATGGCCAAGATCCGAAGGGCAGTCAGGGCAGCGTTTGTCGCTCCCGCTTCCCCAATAGCCATAGTTGCCACAGGCACACCACCTGGCATCTGCACAATCGAATAAAGAGAGTCCAGACCGCTGAGCGCGCGTGATTTGACTGGTACACCGATGACAGGCAGAGTGGTTTTAGCCGCTACCATACCTGGCAAATGGGCGGCACCGCCTGCACCTGCGATGATGACCTTGATGCCGCGACTGCGAGCTTCTTCGGCATGCTGAAACATGAGGTCGGGTGTACGGTGGGCAGAAACGACTTTCTTTTCGTAGGCTACGCCGAAGCGGTCTAAGACTTCAGCGGTTTTTTGCATGGTGGCCCAGTCGGATTTGGAGCCCATGATGATGGAAATAATTGGTTTCATTGTTAATATCCTTTTTCTTTTTGATAATGGTCTTAGGTGGTGGGTCGGAAGCAAACCTTCGGTTTCATTCCTAAAATTTGAGCCCGAAGTCTCAAATTTTCCCTAGACCAGAACATACACTGTTCTGGTCTTTTCACCACGGCGACCATTATCTTACTTTGGCTCGCTTTCGCTCGCCATTTTCAAATTAAATATCAGTAATTTTTAACCGCCTTGCTCCCAATGTCTGTTCGGTAAAAGAGACCTGTTGTGTCTTGTTTTTCTAGTTGGTCGTAGATTTTTTCCTGCGCAGCTGAGACGGTATCTGCTGTGGTAACCAGCATATATACTCGACCGCCATTCGACAGCAGTGCTCTGCTATTTCCCGTAAACTTAGCCCCAGCATAGTAGGTGATAATGTCGCCGTCTGTCTTCTCCGGCAGAGGCAGGCCTTTCTCATAGTCCAGCGGGTAGCCCTCTGAGGCGACAACCACGCCAAGTGTCACCCCCTCATCCAGCCAAGTGATAGTCGGCTCCTTCTTGTCCAAAATGTCCGTGATATTCTGCGCGAAGTCAGACGTCAGACGAGGCAGGATAATCTGGGTCTCCGGATCGCCAAAGCGCGAGTTGAACTCGATAACCTTGGGGCCATCGGCTGTCAGAATCAGCCCAGCATAGAGCACACCAAGATAAGGACGCCCCTCAGCTATCATGCCTTTGAGAACCGGCTTGATAATCGTCTCAACCGACTGAACCACCACACTTTTTGGCAGGTGAGGAACTGGCGCATAGGCTCCCATACCGCCTGTGTTAGGACCCTTGTCCCCATCGTAGGCCCGTTTGTGGTCTTGTGCTGTCGGCATAATGTAGAACCTGTCGCCATTGACAAAGGCAAAGAGGGAGAACTCCTCGCCGTCCAGGAACTCTTCGATAACCACACGCGCACCACTGTCGCCGAACTTATTGTCCAAGAGCATATCGTGAGCTGCTTCGACTGCCTGCTCTACTGTCTCTGCGACGACCACGCCCTTGCCCAGAGCTAGGCCGTCCGCCTTGACCACGATAGGTGCCCCTTGCTTTTCGATATAGGCCTTGGCTTCCTCAAAATCGGAAAATGTGCCATAGGCTGCTGTCGGAACACCATATTTAACCATGATTTCCTTGGCAAAATCCTTGGACCACTCCAGCTCCGCTGCTAAACGAGATGGACCGAAAGCCTTGAGTCCAGCTTGGTTAAAATCATCCACAATTCCAGCTGCCAGGGCATCATCCGGACCGATAAAGGACCAAGCAATATCATTCTCCTTGGCAAATTCGATCAGTCTGGAATGTTCGGAAATTCCAATGTTAACCAAATCCAACCCATCCAAGGTCATGCCATCATTTCCAGGAGCGACAAACACCTGCTCCACACCCTGAGACTCCAATAACTTCTTAGCAATCGCATGCTCACGACCGCCTGAACCAACAACCAAAAGCTTCATAGCTAAGATACCTCAATATCCAATATCGCAGGCGCTTACGCACCAAGCTAACACATCACGTAAAAACCAACAAATTTTTACGAATTATTTATCTAAATTATAACATAATCGTTCGTTTTATTCCATTCTAATGAGAAAAAGAATATCTCTTCTATATAATCGCCGTAATTATTGTTGTCTTCAGCCTTCTCCTTTTTGAGTGGATTATGCCTATTTTAGACAGAAAATATTCAGGGCTTTTCAAATTTACTATCATTTTCAAATAAGTTTTCCGAATAATACAGGTGGGCCCATCCAAAACCATTCTCACAAAGGAGTTTTATGAAGAAATATCAAAAACTGTTTTTATTATCCGGAGCTGTCCTAGGTCTCTTTGCGAGCCACTCAACAGTTCATGCGGTCGAATCGCCTGAATCTGAAGTCAAAATTCTAGGCCCTACTGATCGTGCCAGCAATGTCGATGTGACTGTGAACGATCGTACAGCCTCTATTAGTTATACCCGTTCCCAAGCTCAAGAACCTCATCGTATTCTCCACGCTGTTTGGTCTGACGAGAACGGACAGGATGATATCAAATGGTATGAAGCGCCATCAACAACTACTACTAACACTGACATTAACCTGAGTAGCCATCCAGGTTACGGAACCTTTCATGTTCATACCTATATTGATCTCTATGGAAAATTAATTGGTTTGAATGGAACAACCTTTACTCTCGATAAACCAGCCGTTAATGTCACCTCTAATATCCTAGGGAAAACCGCTCAAATTCACTTTAATCGCAACAAAGACCAAATAAATTCCAATATTTTACATGCTGTTTGGTCTGATGAAAATGGACAAGATGATATCAAATGGTACAATCCAGGACAAGATATTACTGAATTTGAACTTTCAAATCACAAAGGCTATGGAACTTATCACATTCATACTTATGAAAATAAAGATGGTAAGATGATTGGCTTAAACGGAACCACTTTCAATTTAGAAAAACCTAATCCTACTGTTGAGACCAGCTTCCCTCAAACTGGTATCATGGAAATTACTATAAAAAATGTGCCAGACACTATGTATAAAGTAGTTCTTCCTACTTGGTCTGATAAGAAAGGGCAAGATGATCTACAATGGTACGAAGCAAGCAAAAATCCGGATGGTAGCTACAGCGCTCGGGTGGAACTCAGAAAGCATAACTACGACACTGGGACTTACAATATCCACCTTTACGGCCAAAGCTATGTTCAACCGGAATCAACTGGTATAGCAGGAACGACAGTTCAAGTTGACAGCGGAAAATTACCTTCGGACGAGGAACAGAAACCTCTTTTTACGGTGGAAAATATCAACCCCAAACAAGGGACCTACACCGTGAAAACTACCGAAACTAGCTTATCCAAACCGATTCAATCTGTTCGGGTGCCAATTTGGAGCACTAGCAATCAGAGCAATCTTAAATGGTATACAGCCACTCCTAACGGAGACGGGACCTTCAGCGCAACCTTTGATATCCGTAATCATCAGGCTTTGTCTGGAACCTATAACAACCATGTGTATGTCACCTATAAGGACGGCAGTGAGCGTAGTTACGCAGCAGATTCTGTCTCAATGTCTACTGACCAAATCCAAGCCAAGGTTGCAGTCAAGAAAACTGAGGCTAATCGCTATGAGGTGACAGTGACAGACGCCTACGGAGATGGCGATATTATTCTGCCAACTTGGTCAGAAGTCAATGGGCAAGATGATATCAAATGGTATACTGCAAATAAGGTCGGCAATGGAACATACAAGTTTACCGTAGATACTCAGAATCACAAGGGGAGCGGTCTATTTAACACCCATGTCTATCGTAGAAAAGCGGGACAACTGACTGGTCTGACTGGAACTAGCTATCAGGTTGAGAAATCAAGCGTTCAATCAGCTAATATTCAGCCTAACTATGCCGCTGCTAATGCGACAACTTATCCTGTCGGTCAATGTACTTGGGGAGCCAAGGCTCTAGCTCCTTGGGCAGGAAATTACTGGGGCAACGGAGGTCAATGGGCGGCTAGCGCCAGAAGAGCTGGATTCCGTACCGGCAGTAGGCCTGAGGTTGGCGCCATCGCCTGCTGGGATGACGGCGGCTACGGCCACGTCGGTGTTGTGACTCATGTCGAATCCAATACCCGCATCCAGATCCAAGAGTCTAACTACCTCGGCAAGCAGTACATCAGCAACTTCCGTGGCTGGTTTGACCCAACTGCTTCCTACTGGGGCCGTCTGACCTATATCTACCCTAAATAAGTCGCTTTCGCATTCCTCAAAATCACTTCAAACCAGTGCTTTGAGCAGACTGCTACTGCTTAGTTTATTCATGATTTTCATTGAGTATAAGTCTACTAAAAAATCCTCGGGTCGAGCCGAGGATTTTTTCTATTTCTTAATGTCTAAAATGTCTCACACCTGTAAAGACCATAGTCAAGCCATGCTTGTCAGCCGCTTCGATAGATTCCTCATCACGGACAGATCCACCCGGTTGGATGATAGCTTTGATACCAGCGGCTGCGATTTCTTCAATATTGTCCGCAAAGGGGAAGAAAGCATCAGAAGCCAGAGCGGCACCGTCAAGGCGATCTTTGGCTTGCTCAATAGCAATCTTGACAGAAGCCACGCGGTTAGTTTGACCGGGACCGACTCCCAGCACCTGACAATCATTGGTGATGATGATACCGTTGGATTTGACATATTTGACGGACTTCCAGGCAAATTCCAAAGCCACACGCTCCTGCTCGTTCGGCTGGCGCTTGGTCACGACCTGCCAATCAGCTGGATTTTCCTCGATAACATCTTGGTTTTGCACGAGGAGACCACCCAGGACACCGGTCACTTCCTTCTCTGCTCCAGAGGCTGCCTGCGCATCAAAAGCCAACTCCAAAATCCGCAGATTTTTCTTTTTATTGGTCAAAATTGCTAGCGCTTCTGCCGTGTAGCTCGGTGCGATGATGATTTCCAGGAAAATACCGTGCATCTTCTCAGCTGTCGCAGCATCCACCTCACGGTTGAGAACGACAATCCCACCAAAAATAGATACTGGATCAGACTCATAAGCATAGTCCCAAGCTGTCTCGATATCGTCCGCCTGGCCAATACCGCAAGGATTCATATGTTTTAGCGCCACAACAGTTGGGCGATCTTTGAAATCACGAATGATGCGAATGGCCGCATCGGCATCACGGATGTTATTGAAAGACAACTCTTTCCCATTCAGCTGCTTAGCGGAAGCAATGGAATAGTCCAGTGGCAAAGCCGTCTGATAGAAATCAGCATCCTGCTGGGGATTTTCCCCGTAGCGCATGGGCTGCTTGAGTTCATAGGTCAGGGTCAGCTTTTCAGGCTTGCTTTCGCCCACCTGATCCGTGAAATAGTCTGCAATTAAAGCATCGTAAGCTGCTGTGTGACGGAAAACCTTGGCTGCCAAACGCTGCCGCGTTTCATAGGTCGTTTGGCCATTTGCTGCCAACTCTTCCAGAACAAGGGCATAATCAGCCGGATCTACAACAACCGTCACGCTGGCATGATTTTTAGCCGCAGAGCGCAGCATAGAGGGGCCACCGATGTCAATATTTTCCACCGCATCCGCATACTCTACACCTGGCTTGAGAATGGTTTCTTTAAAAGGATAGAGATTCACCACCACAAGGTCAATGAGCTCAATCTGATTCTCCTTGGCTGCTTGCAGGTGGCTATCCAAGTCCCGACGAGCCAAGAGGCCGCCGTGAATGTTTGGGTGGAGGGTCTTGACACGGCCATCCATCATCTCTGGAAAACCAGTCACATCATCAATAGCAATGGTGCCCACTCCTTCATTGTCTAGGGCCACCTTGGTACCGCCAGTTGAGATGATATCCCAGCCCAGAGCTTTCAGCTCTTTCGCAAATTCTACAATGCCTGTCTTGTCTGAGACACTGATCAAGGCTTTTTTCGTCATTCTATTCCTCTTTCTTTAGGTCCAAGCGCATAGCGACTTCGTTATTCTCTTCTATAAATCCTGTTTCCTGAAAACCCAGACTAGTCAGCAGGTGCTTCATTTTTCATTTCCAACCACATAATCTGCAATAATATGACTGCAAGCTTTATCCATCTGAGCTTTTTTGATCAGAACTTCCAAGGCTTTTCGACCATAACCTCTTCCTTGGTACTGCTGACCAATCATTATCCGCCAGATAAAGTATTCCGCTTCATCCTTGTCTATTTCCAGCAGGAGAAAGCCAACCACTTGCTCATCCCAATAGATTGCCATCGGAAACACATCTTCATTTTTCCGGTAGAGCCATGCGTCAGCTAAAGAGCGCACATTTGGAGCTACGAAACGTGCTCGTTCATCAGCTTCTGATATTTTTAAATCCAGCACTGCCTGAAAACTGCTCTCATCTACTAATTTCAGCTCAATCATTTTTTCTCCTAGCAATATTGCACAATCAAAACTTGATTTACTTCTTACTTTCTCCCCACCCCTAAACTCTCCAGCACTTGTGAATAGAGCTGATACTCGGCGGCATGGATGCGTTCTTCAAAGCTTTCAATCGTATCATCAGCTAGTCGCGGCACTCGCACTTGCTGGATAATTTTGCCTGTGTCAACGCCCGAGTCCACCCAGTGAATGGTCACTCCGCTCTCAGAAACGCCAACCTGCCAAGCATCCTCGATACCGTGAGCTCCTGGAAACTCGGGTAGGTAGGCTGGATGGATATTGATGATACGTCCTTCATAAGCACTAAGCAAGGTAGGCCCAACGATTTTCATATAGCCTGCTAGGCAAACCAAGTCAATCTGCTGCGCTTCTAGCAGGTCCACAATGGCTTGCTCGTAAGCCGCCTTACTGTCAAACTCTCTAAGCTCAAAGGCATAGCTTTTGACACCTAGCTTATCCGCCCGCTCGAGCACATAGGCATCGCGATGGTCTGAAAAGACAAATTCAACAGGAAACTGCTCAGCGATTACTTGGAAATTTGATCCATTGCCCGAAGCAAAAACGGCAATTTTTTTCATTTGATAAGGACACTTTCACTTTCTTTTTTGACAATCCGGCCAACTTCATAAACAGGCTCGTCAAGAAGTTCTTTGACACGATCCACATTTTCAGGAGCTACGGCCAAAATCATCCCTAGTCCCATATTGAAGATTTCAAACATTTCTTGGTGCTTGATGTGACCATATTTTTCTAGGGCCTTAAAAATCGGCAAGACTGGAATCTTGTCTTCTTCAATCTCAGCAGCCAAGTCATCAGCAAACATGCGGGGCACATTTTCGATAAAACCGCCACCAGTAATATGGGCAATCCCATGAACCAGCTTTTCCTTAATCAGCGGCAGCAAAGCCTTGACATAGATACGAGTCGGCTCAAGCAGGACTTCCTTGAGTTTCTTACCTTCCAATTCTGGCAGTTCTTCCTCACCCGTATAGTCCGCAAAAACACGGCGGACAAGGGAATAACCGTTTGAATGGATACCGCTAGAAGCCAGCCCCAGAAGGACATCGCCCTCTGCAACTTTAGAACCGTCAATAATCTCCGACTTCTCAGCAACCCCAACTGCAAAGCCAGCCAAATCATAATCATCTTCACCGTACATGCCAGGCATTTCAGCGGTTTCCCCGCCAATCAAGGCAGCTCCAGACTGAACACAGCCTTCAGCCACACCGGCAACAACTTGCTCTAGCTTTGCTGGCTCATTTTTCCCAGTGGCAATATAGTCCAGGAAATAAAGGGGCTCCGCACCTGCAGCGATGATGTCATTGACACACATAGCTACACAGTCCTGCCCAATGGTATCGTGTTTGTCATACTGAATGGCCAACATGAGCTTGGTTCCGACCCCATCCGTACCAGAAATCAACACTGGCTCCTTGACCCCAGTCTGAGACAGGTCGAACATGCCGCCAAAGCCACCCAGTGCTCCCATGACACCAGCTCGCTCTGTACGCGCCACATGTTTTTTAATTCGCTCAACAACTTCATAACCTGCTTCAACATCCACACCGGATTGAGCGTATGCATTTTTATTTGTCATAATTTTCTTCCTTACTCTTATTTTTGAAAAAGATTGCGACAACGACCCTTGACCTTGTTTTAATAAAAACTTGTCTTTTCCTTCAGGCTTTCCAGATAGCGCTCTTCATAATCATAGAGCGGAGTTGGGTATTGACCGTCAAAGTAAGCCACACAGAGGCCGCCATTCGGAGCGTCCGTCTCAATACCAACTGATTCAATGAGACCTTCCAGCGATAGGTAGGTCAGGCTGTCAGCTCCGATAATCTCACAAACCTCATCAACCGTATGATTGGCCGAGATGAGCTCGCGCCGATTCTGAATATCAATGCCATAGAAACATGGATATTTAAGTTCTGGACTGCCGATAGCCACATGGACTTCAGCTGCACCTGCATCTCGTAGGAGCTGGACGATGCGTCGGCTGGTTGTTCCCCGTACGATAGAGTCATCCACCATGACCACGCGCTTGCCCTTGACAATACTGGAAACAGCAGATAATTTCATACGAACTCCTTGCTCTCGCAACTCCTGCGTCGGCTGGATGAAGGTCCGTTGGATGTATTGATTTTTAATCAGGCCCATTTCATTTGGCAGGCCAGACTCTTCGGAAAAGCCAGAGGCTGCTGACAAGGAAGAATTAGGCACACCGACAACGATATCTGCCTCATGTTGAAATTCCTGAGCCAATCTGCGGCCCATCCGCTTGCGGGCTGCATGGACATTGACCCCGTGAATAACGCTGTCTGGCCGAGCAAAATAGACATATTCCATTGAGCAAATAGCCAGCTGGGTATCTGTCGTATAGCTATCGTAGGTCACGCCTTCATCATCGATAATCACGATTTCCCCTGGCTCAAGGTCACGCACCCATTCGGCACCCACCACTTCAAAAGCACAGGTTTCACTGGAAACGACCCAGGCCCCATTTTTCATGCGACCGATGGACAGAGGACGAAAACCATTAGGATCCAGCGCAGCGTAGAGCTTGTCCTCTCTCATGATGAGATAGGCAAAGCCCCCCTGAACTCGTCTCAAGGACTCCTTGAGCTTGTCTAAGAAATTTTCCTGCTTACTATGGCGAATCAAGTGCATGAGAATTTCCGTATCAGACGAGCTAGCAAAAATGGAGCCCTTCTTTTCCAACTCCCGTCTCAGTGAATGGGCATTTGTCAGATTGCCATTATGCGCCAAGCCCATCTGCATATCATAGAAACTGAAGAAGAAAGGCTGGACATTGTTGATAGAGGCCCCGCCAGACGTTGCATAGCGGACATGGCCGATGGCTGCTTCTCCTGTCAGATTGTCCAAATCTGCTGGGTTTTTAAAGACCTCTGCAACCAATCCCAAATCGCGGTGGCGTTTGAGCTTCCCGTGGTCGTTTGACAGGATGCCAGCTCCTTCCTGACCGCGGTGCTGCAGACTATGGAGTCCGAAATAGGTGACCTGAGCCGCCTGTGAATGGCCCCAGATTCCAAAAATACCGCACTCTTCATTCAGTGACTTTACTTCGTATGTCATTGTTTTACCTAAATTCTTTTGTCTTGTAAAAGGGAGAAAACCTGGCCTTTCAGGCCAAGCAGACTCCTTTTTGATTGCTTGCTCTTGCAAGCCAACTTTATTCGTAACTCGCTTGGAAATAACGAACGGCGCTTTCAAACAATTTCTGGTCTTTCTGACCTGGAATATTTTGGAAAAGGCCGTCTTCATAACGTTCTGAGTGACCCATCTTCCCAATGATTTGGCCGTTCTTACTCATAATTCCTTCGATAGCGTAGAGAGAGCCGTTTGGATTATACTTACTGTCCATGCTCGGCTGACCGTCAAAGTCTACGTACTGACTCCAAATCTGACCATTATCGCGCAGCTCAGCAAATTCCTCAGCCGTCACGACAAATTTTCCTTCACCATGTGAAACCGGAATGGTATGGATATCTCCCACTTGCACACCAGCCAACCAAGGCGAGTTGGTATTGGCAATGCGGGTTTCAACCATCTTGGCCACGTGCTGGTTAGCATCATTGTAAAAGAGAGTTGGGCTGCTAGCCCCTGCTTCTTCAAAATTTCCGTAAGGAAGAAGACCGGATTTAACCAGAGCCTGGAATCCATTACAGATACCAATGATGAGACCGCCGCGAGCGATAAAAGCATCAATGGCTTTCTTAACCTTCTCGTTGAGAAGGATGTTGACGATAAACTTAGCGGATCCATCTGGCTCATCTGCAGCAGAGAAGCCGCCTGCAAAGAAGATGATATTGGACTTGTCAATGTTGTCAACCATGCTGTCTACGGACTTGACAATGGCTGCTTCATCCAAAGTAACGAACGGAACTAGATTGACCTTGGCTCCAGCTGCTTCAAAGGCTTTGGCTGAATCGTATTCTGAGTTGGTTCCAGGGAAGACTGGGATATAAACCAACGGCTCCGCTACTGTCTCTTTGGCTTTGATAACTGTATCAGCGACAAGAGCCGGCACTTCTTCAATAACTGTTTCTTGTTTAAATTCTGTCGAGTAGATAGGCTCTAGTCGGCCTTCAAAGCTTGCCAAGAGCTCTGCTCCCTCAAGCTGGACACCATTGACAATCAGTGTAAAGTCTGGCTTGGTCTGACCGATCTTCACTGCGTCTGGAATATCCTGCTTCGGACTGGTAAAGACAAATCCGCCCAGCTGCGCCTGCAAAACGGAAGGCAGAACAGCAACATCCACTTGAGCACCAATACGATTACCAAAGCTCATCAAGGCCAGACTCTCTGCCAGACCACCGTATTTAACAGCGGCGGCTGCTGTAATCTGATACTTGGCCTGAATGGCCGCAAAATTTTCAAAATTATTCTTGATTAAGTCAAAGTCAATATCCTGAGACAGGACCTGTCCCGGCAGATAGTATATAGACTCTCCTGCCGCCTTAAACTCTGGAGACAGGATGCGCCCAGCAGTTGAAGTAGTCACTCCAAAAGCTACCAAGGTTGGAGGTACGGTCAATTCTTCAAAGGTTCCGCTCATGGAATCCTTGCCACCGATAGACGGCAAACCTAGCTGAATCTGGGCTTCAATCGAACCAAGCAGAGCAGAGACTGGCTGTCCAAAACGCTCGGCCTGCTTGTCCATCCGCTCGAAGTATTCTTGATAAGAGAAGCGAGCCTTGGACCAGTCCGAACCAGCAGCAACCAAGCGAGCTGTCGCTTCAATCACTGCATAAGCTGCTCCATGATAAGGCGACCAAGCTGCCACATAAGGATTGTAGCCCTGCGCCATCACAGATACTGTCTCAGTCTTGCCATGCTCAACTGGCAGCTTCTGCACAGAAGCCTCAGTCGGCGTGATTTGGTAGCGCCCGCCAATTGGATGATTGACAGTAGAGCGGCCAACAGAGCTATCAAAGATTGTCTGCAGCCCCTTTTGACTGGTATGATTGAGGTCACTGAGCAAGCTCTTGAGGTCCTGCTCCAAAGTCGCTTCAGAAGTCACAGTCTGCCCTGGCAATGCTGCTTGGGAATCCACAACCTTGGCATCCACAACCACACGCACACCATTGGTATCCAGAAAACTCCGCTCAATATCCACGATAGTTTCCCCGTTCCAGTGCATGACTAGATTTGGCTTTTCCGTCACTTTTGCAACAACGACTGCCAGCAGATTTTCCTTAGCTGCCGCGGCGATAAATTGTTCCACATCTTCTGGACGGACCACAACAGCCATCCGCTCCTGTGACTCAGAAATCGCGATTTCTGTACCGTTAAGTCCTTGGTATTTGAGCGGCACCTTGTCAAGGTCAATTTCCAGCCCATCTGCCAATTCACCAATAGCTACGCAGACACCCCCGGCCCCAAAGTCATTGGATTTCTTGATGAGACGAGTCACATTGCCATCGCGGAAGAGACGCTGAATCTTGCGCTCCTCAATAGCATTTCCTTTTTGTACTTCAGCACCAGCAGTCTCCACAGACGCAGCTGTCTGCACCTTGGACGATCCAGTCGCTCCACCGACACCATCACGGCCCGTCTTGCCTCCCAGCAAGATAACCACATCACCTGCCGCTGGTTTTTCACGGACAACATTTTCCTTAGGAGCCGCACCAACAACTGCACCTAGCTCCATCCGCTTGGCTACAAAGCCTGGATGGAAATACTCACGAACATAGGTCGTTGCTAGACCAATTTGATTCCCGTAAGAAGAATAGCCGTGCGCTGCAGTTTTTGAAATGACCTGCTGAGGGAGCTTGCCAGCCCGCGTTTCAGCAATCGGCTGAGTAATATCGCCCGCACCTGAAATCCGCATAGCCTGATAAACATAGGAGCGGCCAGAAAGCGGGTCACGAATGGCTCCGCCGATACAGGTCGCAGCCCCACCAAAAGGCTCAATTTCTGTTGGGTGGTTGTGGGTTTCATTTTTAAACATCAGCAGCCAAGGCTCTTTAACTCCATCCACATCCACTTCAATCTCTACGGAGCAGGCATTGATCTCATCAGACACTTCCATATCATCTAGACGCCCATTGGCTCTTTCGTAACGACCAAAAATAGTCGCCATATCCATGAGAGTCTGCGGTTTGTCACCACGTCCCAGCTCATCGCGCATAGCCAAGTATTTATCATAAGTGGCCTGGAGTTGCTTTTCAAACTTAGAAGCTGAAAAATCAATCTTCTTCAACTCCGTCTCAAAGGTCGTATGTCGACAGTGGTCAGACCAGTAAGTATCTAAAACCTTAAGCTCAGTCTCCGTCGGGAAACGACCAATCGACTTGAAATAGTCTTGAATGAAGAGCAAATCTGCCACTTCCATAGCCAGACCATGCTCCTGCTTGTAGGCCTTAAAGTCCGCTTCCGTATAGTCCTTAAAGAAGTCCAGAACCGGAACGGTCTTGTCAGACTCGGAGAATTGCTCCAGCTGGATCGGCTGCTCAATATCTTTAAAGCGTGAATCAACTGGATTCAGCAAGTATTTCTTGATTGCTGCCAACTCGCTGTCTGAGATGTCTTTATTGACCAAATAAAGCTGAGCTGTCCTCACCAGAACATCGGTCCCAGCACCGAGCAAAAAGAGGGCTTCCTGAGAGCTGGCTGCTCGTTGGTCAAACTGACCCGGCAACGCTTCGATGGCAAAAAACGCTGTCTCTGCAAGTGCATCCTCTACTTCCTCCTCCGTCAGCAATCTATCAGTCACTTGCTCAGAGAAAATATGCTTTTCAGCCCGAGCGACCAAATCTTCTGCCAGATGAAAGACATCATAAACTTGAATCATCCGAAGATCTGACAATGTTTTCAACTGAAGATTATGCGTCAGCTCTCTCACCAAGCTCTGTGACTTCACACCGAAGTTGCTCTTCTTCTCTACAAAAATACGCTTGTCCATGATTTTTCACACCCTGTCCTTACCTAATCGCCTGCAATTTTTCCCAAACAACCTGATAGACATCTGTCAGTTCGCCAAGGCCACGCCGGAAAACATCCTTGTCCATGTGATGGCCTTCCGCATCCCAGAGACGGCAATTATCTGGTGAAAATTCATCCGCCAGAATAATCTTGCCATCTTTGTCAAAGCCGAACTCTAACTTGAAATCAATCAATTTCAGTCCGATTTGGCGGAACCAGTCTGACAAGAGCTTGTTGATTCGACGAGTCTCCTCTTTCAAAAAGGCAATTTCTTGATCGCTAGCAATCTTCAAGAATTTCACATGCTCGTCATTGATGAAAGGATCATCTAACTCATCATTTTTGTAATAAAATTCTACAATCGAAGTTTCAAGCGCGATGCCCTCTTCTACTCCAAAACGTTTGGAAAAAGAACCTGCTGTGTAGTTGCGCAGCACCACTTCCAAAGGAATAATCTCTACTTTTTTATTTAGCTGGTCGGTATCCGAAACCTTCTCAATGAAATGCGTCGCCACACCAGCTGCATTGAGTTTTTCAAAAATAAAAGATGAAATCTGGTTGTTGAGCACTCCTTTACCAGCAATCTGCTCCTTCTTGACTCCATTAAAAGCCGTTGCCTGATCCTTGTAGCGTGCCAGAATGACTTGCTCATCATCTGTAGAGAAAATATCCTTAGCTTTTCCCGAATATAACAACTTATTAAACATTTTAATATTCGCCTTTCGTGGTTTTATACCCTCATTTTATCATCTTTGAATATATTTTACAAGAAATTCCGTATAAACTTTCTGTGTCCATCTGAAGAAATCGTTTCCTTCCCAATACGAAAAAAGACCGGAAAATACCGATCTTTGATTTTTAATGTTGCTTCTTCAGTTTCTCATGGATATAAGCCACTACATCAGAAATTGTTTTGAAGTTATCCATATCCTCATCAGGAATCTCAATATCAAAAGCTTCTTCCAGATTGATGATAAATTCCATCAAATCAACAGAGTCCACTCCCAGTTCTTCTTTCAAATTCAATTCCGGAGTGACATGCAGCTTACTGCTGTCATGTTCTTGAATGATTTCGACAATTTTTGTATAAATTTCTTTTTCGCTCATAGTTACTCCTTTGCATCTGAAAATTCAATGACCGATTTACCAACAACATCCGTTTCCAACATGGTCCGAATCTGACGAATCGTGCTATAAACAGCCTTAGCATCGCTAGAGCCATGCGTTTTGACAACAGGCGCTTTCAAACCGAATAGAACTGCACCGCCTGCACTAGAATAGTCCAGACTATTTTTGAGTCCTCGCAGGCTGTCCTTGAGCAGCCAAGCTCCCAATTTAGCCTTGAAACCACCGCCTAAAATAGACTTCTTCAGCTGACCCATGATACTGATAGCAGTTCCCTCAATTGATTTCAGAACTGCATTACCAGTAAAACCATCTGCAACGACAACATCCGCCACATCATCCATCAAATCACGCGCTTCTACATTGCCGATAAAGTTAAGTGTCGAATCCCCAGCTAAAAGCTCATAGGCTTCCTTGCGCAGAGGGTCGCCCTTGCTGCTTTCCGTTCCGTTATTCAAAAGACCCACTCGCGGCTTTTTGATTCCTCGGACATTTTCAGCATAGAAAGAACCCAAAGTCGCATACTGGTGTAAATGATGGGCTGTGTTTTCAGCATTGGCTCCCAGATCTAGCATATCAAATCCCTGACCGCCAACCGTTGGCATAGTAGATAAGAGACCTGGTCGGTCAATATTCTTGATACGCCCTACGATAAAGAAACCTGCCGCCAAAAGCGCTCCAGTATTTCCAGCAGACAACATGGCATCTGCCTCCCCTGCCTTCACAGCCTTGGCTGCCAGCACCATACTAGCCTCTTTCTTCTGACGAATGGCCTTTGTCGGCTCGTCGTCCGAGTCAATCTTTTCCTCCGTGTGGATGATGCGGACCCGCTCACCAGCAGTCAGAAAAGGCTTAATTTTCGCCTCATCGCCATAAAGGAGAATTTCAATATCCGAAAACTCCTGTACCGCTCGATTGACTCCTTCCACCAAAGCCTGAGGGGCATTGTCCCCTCCCATAGCATCAACAGCTATTTTTTTCATTCGATTTATTCCTCGTTCTTATCTTTTAAAATGCTTCCCCAGTCCCCCAGAGAATCTATAAATTTTTTGGATTTGAGATGGATGCCGACATATTCATCATAGAGCAGATCGATAAAATCCCGCAGCTGCTTTTTAATATCTGGCTTCAAAGAAATGGTCTCCAATTCGCTAAAGCGGACTGCCTGAAACTGATCCAGCAGAAAAGGAAGATTAGGATTCAGATGACAGCGCCGTTCATCCTGATGGTAATGATCAGGGCAAAGGACTCCGCTATATTTGAAAGAGAAGTCAAAAGGCAGACCTGTCCGATGACAAAAGGCACAGTCATGGAAGTTCAGCGAAACTCCAAAACGTGATAAAATCTGAATCTCAAAGATATTGGTCAGCACCTCATAGTCCAGACCATTATTCATCAGCTCCAGGGTTTTCTGCAGAAAAGCAAAGAGCGCCGGATCCGGCTGATTGTCCTGAAGACTGGCATCTGCCAAGGCTGCCACATAACTGGCATAGGCCATGATGAATAAATCCTCATTGATGCGATGGTAGGTGACCACATCTTGATAGTCCTCGATATAGCTAAGACCATCATCATTGATTTTCATCAGTAAGTTCGCCGCAGTCAAAGGCTGAATGACGGGTGCTAGCTTAGATTTCCCAGCATGCTTGACGAAAAACATACGCTTGCCAGCCTGTTCCGTAAAGATCTTGACCAGCTTATCATCCTCACGGAAATTGCGGTTATAGAGAACCAGACCTTGACTTGTTAGAGATTTAAGCATAGTCCTCCATGTAGTCCTTGAGGCGCTTCAGAGCTTCTCGAATCGTCTCTATACTAGCCGCATAGGACAGGCGGATATAGCCTTCCCCATATTGACCAAAAGCCGCTCCTGGGATAAAGGCCACGGCCTTCTTCTCCGCAAAATCCTGCAGAAAGGCGAAAGAATCTTGATTATAACCGTCTGGTATCTTAGCAAAAATATAAAAAGCCCCATCTGGTTTGATAATCTTAAAGCCTAGCTCAGCCATTTTCTCTATGATATAATCGCGACGCTGGATATACTCAGCCTTCATTGGTTCCGCATCATCTTTCCCAACTGTCAGGGCTTCAATGCCTGCAAACTGAGCCATGGTATTGGCTGCTGTTACGAGATACTGATGGCTCTTAATCAGCTGAGCAGTGAAAACTGCTGGAGCAAAGATAAAGCCCAACCGCCAGCCAGTCATGGCATGAGACTTAGACAGGCCGTTGATAACGATGGTTTGGTCTGGCAGATACTCCGCGATGGAAACATGTCCCTGCTCTGTATAGGTCAGCTCAGAATAGACCTCATCGCAGACCACAAAGACTTGGTATTTTCCTAGGACATCCGCCAGAGCTTTTATCTGCTCCCGCGAATAAGTCACGCCGGTCGGATTGGCTGGATAATTAAGAATGACCGCTTTTAGCTGCTCGCCCTGCTCCAAAATAGCTGCTTCCAGCATCTCTGGAGTGAGGACAAAGTTATTGGCCGTTGTGTCAATCTCGACAATCTCTGCCCCCACTAGATTGACAATAGGCTCATAGCCTGGATAAGCAGGAGCTGGCAGCAAGACCTTATCTCCTTCTTCTAAAATAGCTGTCAGCGTAGCTGACAAGGCCTCTGTCGCCCCAATTGTGACCAAAACCTCATCTTCTGGGCGATAGTGCAGATTGTACTTTTCTTTCACAAAGCTGCTAGCCGCCTGACGCAGCTCCAAGAGACCGCTCATACCAGTGTAGTGACTTTGATTAGCATCAATCGCCGCCTTGGCTGCTTCTTTGATATGATCCGGTGTTGTAAAGTCCGGCTCCCCTAAGGTTAGCCGAAGAACTCCCGGAATAGCAGAAATTGATTGGTCAAACTGACGAATCAGCGAAATTTCTATTTTTTCTAAGTTTTTATTAAATTTCTTACTTAAATCCATACATACCTCCAGCCGCTCAATAGAACTATTATACTATAAATGCAGAAGCATAGCAAAAGCTATTACATGATTTCCCATGCAGAAAAAGGACTAAGCTTGCACTCAGTCCCTTTTGGCCTTGCCTTAAAATTCTTCTCTGGTAGATAGTGGATATAGCTGCATCTCACGTGACTGGCCAATCAACGAGTCGGTGTATAAGTCAATTCCTTGCCATGCTTGGCCAGAAAATCTGGCAGTTCTGAATCAGGAATCTGCCGCAAATAAAGGTTAGAACGAATCGTGTCATCTTCCTCACGGCAGGTTGAGAGAACTAAATACCGGTCACTCGCCTTAATCTTTATCTTGGGATCCTTTGTCCGAGCAGCCTCATAGATATTTCTAAGCTGAGTTGTAAAGTCCTCGTCATCCTTAAACTCCGTCCGATAAAAAGCAGTCTCTTCCGGCACGATGACCAGTCCCATAGCTTGATAATAATACTTACGCTCAGGAGTCTCAATCACGACATATCTATGTTTGTCAAAATAATCCTGACGATCATAGTAGTTGACATCATTAAACATGCGATGATCTCCTGCCTTGCTACCCCGAGCATGCCCGAAAAGCCAAGTCAGACGATCGCTGAAATCTTTATGATTGTCCTTATCCATAAAGACCGCTCCCATATAGGGCTCTTGCTTTCCTTCAAAAGTCTTCAGCAGATAAGTCGCATTATCTTTCGTTTGCACCACTGGCTCATCCAACTGTGTACCAGGAGCATAGACATAGCCTATCGTTTCTGAATTCACAGCTTTCAGTTTAGCAAAACGCTCTGCTAAATATTCCTTTTCTGTCTGACTTGAAGATGCAGATGAGCTTGACATTTCAATCCTGCTAGGATGCGAAACTCGAAGCTTGCTGCCTGATGCTGATGAACGGAAAGAATAAAAAACAGAAAAAATAACCAGAACAATCAGTAGGAGGCAAATTCCAACAACAAGGAGCAGTTTCTTATTCGAAGCTTGACTCCTATCTTTTTCTTGCATAATCTAAAAATCCTTTATTTTTCATTTTTTACAAAAAATATCACCGAACGAAGGCTCAGTGATATTTAGGCGTTAGCACAAATTAAAGACAAAATTATTTGACTGCACTTGTCTTAGGAAGTGACTTTTCTTCAGAATTCTCCTCATTTTCCTTGTTCTCTTCTTTTGCTTCCGGAGCTTTTTTTGCTTTATTTTCTGATTTTTTAGCCTTCTTTTTACCTGCTGTTGAAGAGGATGCCGCCGAAGATTGAGACGGTGCTGGAAAAGTTGGAACTGATGAAGAGGCTGTGGAGTAAGGTGCTGCCGAATAAGCCGGTGTAGATGGATCTGTAGTAGATGGTGCCACTGAAGGCTGATCCGCATTAGCCGACTCTCCCTCACCAATAACAAGAACTTTGTTACCAGCTTGATCCTCCATCACAGCACTTTTGCCAACCGGAGCTTTCTTAGCTTCAGCAACTTGCTGATCCAGAGCTGATTGTGCATCTCTATAGGCCTGCAGTTCATCCATAACTTTATTAGATTCTGAGTCCGTACTGCCTTGGGGAACTTCATTATTATCAATGTCATTAACCCAAAGACTGGCTGTACCCTCAGCAAATACTGGTGCAGCAGCCGCGAAAAGTGAAAGGGCCACAGCACTTGAAAGCAAAACCTTTTTCATTATCTCATCTCCTCGTTACTTTTCAAAAATAATTGTAACTCCCCGTTACCTAATATTACCTACTACTAAGTATAGTTCGAACTCTTAAAAAAGTCAAGAATTTTACTACATAAAAATTTTTAAAACCAAATAATACCAAGGGATGAGACAAATTGTCAATTTACCAACTATTTAAATGGTCATTTATTTATATTTGAAACATCAAGTAATTTGAGTTTTCTTTTAAAGTGAATGTTGGACTTTTTTTAAAAAAGATAGTAGGAATAAAATAAAAAAGAGGCCAGAAATCAAGTATCCCAGCCATATATCTCAAATTATTTTTTGCCTATTTCAAACAAGGGTGACAGTGGCCGCTTTTCATGAATACGGACAATGGCTTCTCCTAAAAGATGCGCAATTGAAATCTGCTCAATCTTATCAATCAAGCGCTCTTGAGGCAGATAAATCGTATCTAGCACAACCAATTTTTTAATCGCCGATTTTTGAATATTATCCATAGCAGGACCAGACAAGACTGGATGAGTACAGCTAGCATAGACTTCTACAGCCCCTGCTTCAGCGAGAGCGTCAGCTGCATGGCAGATAGTTCCTGCTGTATCAATCATATCATCAATTAGGATACAAGTTTTTCCTTCTACCTTACCAATGATGTTCATGACTTCACTGCTATTCATCTTGTCCACACTGCGGCGCTTATCAATAATCGCAATCGGGGTTTTCAGAAACTCTGCTAACTTACGAGCCCGACTCACACCACCATGGTCAGGACTGACTACCACATAGTCTCCTCCTGTCATATTACGGCGCTCAAAGTAATCAGCAATCAAAGGTGCACCCATCAAGTGATCCACTGGAATATCAAAGAAGCCCTGGATTTGCGCTGCGTGCAAGTCAATAGTCAGCATCCGATCCACACCAGCAATTTCCAACATATTAGCAACTAATTTAGATGTAATTGGCTCACGAGCTCTAGCCTTGCGATCCTGCCGAGCATAGCCATAGTAAGGCATGACAACATTAATGGATTCAGCGCTAGCCCGTTTCAAAGCATCTACCAGAATCAAGATTTCCATCAAATTATCATTGACTGGCGAGCTGGTAGACTGCAAAATAAAGACGTGTTTCCCGCGAATAGATTCTTCAATATTCACTTGAATCTCTCCATCAGAGAACTGACGAACAGTTGATTTCCCAAGTGGCAATCCAATCTCTTGAGCAACACGCTGCGCTAATTCTTGATTAGAAGAAAGAGCAAAGAGTTTTAAATCAGAAAAAGACATGATTCCCTCCAGATTCTAAATCGTCTTTCATTGTCCAATTACAACTTTTCCCAACTACCATTGTAACTTTTTTCAATTGATTTTTCAATTAAAAATAAAAAACGCCAGAGGCGCTTTTTACTGATTAGTTCGGATAGATATATGAAACTGTACCTTGTGCAGTTGTTGGATTAAACCATCCACGGTAGTTACCAATTGATTGTTGTCCAAGGTAGTTTGCTTCTGATACTTGGATGCTTGTAGTAGATTGAACAGCTGTTACTACTGCAACGTGTCCATATCCACCGTCAGTCCAACATGCGATCGCTCCAACTTCTGGCTGTGAACCAACACGGAAGCCTGCTGCTGCTGCACTTGCAGACCATTGTCCACCATTACCCCAGTAATCGCCGGCCCAAGGAGCTAATGTCTTAGCACCCCAAGTACATTGACCTACTGGATAAGAAGATGCAGATGAGCTATAAACTGGTCTATTCGCACGGGCAACAGATTGAGTTGCTGCAGGTGCAGCTGGAGCCGCTACTTCAGCTGCTGGAGCTGAATTAACAACTGCTTGAACCTGAGCTTGCAGGGTAGTATTTCCTGAAGCTTCAATTGCTTGGCGTTTTGATTCTTGCTCTGCTTTATAAGCTGCTTCACGAGCCGCTGCTTCTGCTGCTGCTTTTTCTGCTGCTGCTTTTTCTTCAAGAAGAGAATTCTTTTCGTTTTCAGCAGTCGCTTTTTCAGCCGCAAGACTTGCCTGAGCTGCTTTCAATTCAGCTTGTTTTGTTGCCAAAGCTTGCTCATCATCAGCTAACTTCTCTTGGTTAGCAATTACAGTATTGATAGCTTCATTATTCGCAACTTGCTTTTCAGCAATTACTTCTTTATCTTTCTTTTGTTGTTCCAGCATTTTATTATTTGCTGAAACAATTTCGCTCATAGCTGCTACACGAGAAATAGCTTCTGTGATAGAGCTAGAATTCACAACTGTATTGATGTAGCTAGTAGCAGTTCCATTTGTTTGGGTACTGCGAGCTTGATTTGCAAGTGACTCATTACGAGCTACGATGTTTTTAGACAGTTCATCAATCTCAGCAGAAAGTCTTGCAGATTCAGCAGACAATTTTTCATTTTCTGCTTTAAGCTCTTCTTGTTGCTTTTGAATAGCAGATACTTGGCCTTGAATCTCGTTGACTTGTGCCTGAGCTGATTGTTGTTGCTCTGTCAAACTATTAATCTTGCTGTCTTGTGCAGCAATCTTTTCATCAGTTGTCTCCGCTTTAACGCTCACAAGTGCAGCTCCTTGTGAAAGGATAACCGTACTCAATAAAATTGATGTGAGTAGTTTTTTCTTCATAAAAATAATACACTCCTTCTTATAAGACATTAACTAGTATACCAGAAAATGCTGTATCATATGTTACGCCTTTATTACATTTTTATTTCTTGTTTATCATAAATACATTTTTTCGAAAATAGGCTGAAAAATGAGGAATATCAGGCCATTGAGAAGGATAGTCGGTACTAAAATGCTAAGAACAAAATCCTGTAAATTCAGACTAGAAAGATTCAAAAATACCGCAAAAGTAAAACTGATTAATTCAAATAAAAATACAAGAATCAAAACAGATAAAAAGCGAGTAAATTTATTTAAAAGCATAGTTGAACTAGACTGACAAACCAAAAGACTTAAAAGAGGAAAAAGAATAAGTGCAATACCGATGGTATGAAAATAGTAAACATCATAAATCAACCCCAAACCGCAAAATAAGAGAATATTGTAGTTTTTAGAGAGGTTGATGGAAACAAAAAGCATGAAAATAAAGATAAAATGACTGACTAAGTGCCATTGTAAAGGCAGAATATTAGCCAGAAAAGTCGAAATCTGCCCGTCGATCAATAAAACAAAAAATAAAATAATAGGAGTCAAAAGATGTTCTTTAATATCTCTCATATCAGTTCCCTACCAACATTACAGCACGGATATCCGACAAATCAGCAGCCGGCTTAACCAGAACAATCTTGTTTAACTGATCCTTAGCCTCAGACACGGAAAGTACCTTACCGACAGGAATATTTTCTGCATTATAAGCACCCAAGCCACTGGTTGCCACCTCATCTCCCTCTTTTATATCTTCAGCACTATTTAACTGACTGATGATATAAGCAGAGTTTTTTGCATCATAACCCGTAATAATCCCATAAACTGGACCAGACTTCGTTTGAATTCTAACAGAAATTTTAGTTGAGTTTTCCTCGTTAGTCAGTAGAGAAACCAAGCTAGACTGACTACTAGTTTCAGAAATACTTCCGACCAGACCACCATTAGCGACTACTAGCATAACATCTGTCACATTATCAGATGTCCCCTTGTCAATAGTCAGCTCATTTTTCCAGGATGCTGGCGTACGGGCAATCACTTCGCTGGCAATTTGTATTTGATTTTTATCAGCCTCTTTAAATTCCAGAAGTTTTCGCAACTGCTCATTCTCATCTTCTAAGGAATCTACCTTCCCAGCCTTTTCCTCAACCTCATAAAGATTTTTCTTGAGCTGCTGATTCTCTCTATAAGTAGACATCAAATCTGACATTTCTTCTTTTTTATCAGCTACAAAAGCAAAAGGAGAGCCAACAAGTCTATCTACCAATGAAATAATATTTGAAGTAGTTGATACAAACCAACTAGAAGAGGTAGATAGGATGAGTATCGTCATTGCAACAACTAATACAAAAAAAGAAATCAAAAACTTAGACTTTTTAAATCGATTCATCAGAAAAACCTCACTAAACAGGACGAGAAAGTATAAGAAAAGGAGATAGCAAATGCTAAACTCCTCATTATACGGAGAATGGGGGATTCGAACCCCCGCGCCGGTTACCCGACCTAACGATTTAGCAAACCGTCCTCTTCAGCCTCTTGAGTAATTCTCCAATATTTAATGGGCACGAGTGGACTCGAACCACCGACCTCACGCTTATCAGGCGTGCGCTCTAACCACCTGAGCTACGCGCCCAAGTTCAAAAAACTTGGTATGAACTTTCGTTCAAAGCGGGTGACGAGAATCGAACTCGCGACAACAGCTTGGAAGGCTGTAGTTTTACCACTAAACTACACCCGCATCACCACTATGATAATGTATGGCGCGAGACGGAATCGAACCGCCGACACATGGAGCTTCAATCCATTGCTCTACCAACTGAGCTACCGAGCCAACTATTGCGGGAGCAGGATTTGAACCTACGACCTTCGGGTTATGAGCCCGACGAGCTACCTAGCTGCTCCATCCCGCGTTAATACTATTCGTCCCTAAGGAGGATGTGGGATTCGAACCCACGCACGCTTTTACACGCCTGACGGTTTTCAAGACCGTTCCCTTCAGCCGGACTTGGGTAATCCTCCAAGATAACACTATGGACCTTGTAGGACTTGAACCTACGACCACTCGGTTATGAGCCGAGAGCTCTAACCAGCTGAGCTAAAGGTCCGACAAGATCATTATAGCGGCGAAGGGGATCGAACCCCCGACCTCCCGGGTATGAACCGGACGCTCTAGCCAGCTGAGCTACACCGCCATCTATCGGGAAGACAGGATTCGAACCTGCGACACCTTGGTCCCAAACCAAGTACTCTACCAAGCTGAGCTACTTCCCGAACTTAAGTTATTACTTAATGCACCCTAGAGGAGTCGAACCTCTAACCGCCTGATTCGTAGTCAGGTACTCTATCCAGTTGAGCTAAGGGTGCTCATCTTCTTCTACTGCCTCTTACAAGTCTATGCCGAGGACCGGAATCGAACCGGTACGATCGTTACCAATCGCAGGATTTTAAGTCCTGTGCGTCTGCCAGTTCCGCCACCCCGGCCGCCTCAAGCGAACGACGGGATTCGAACCCGCGACCCTCACCTTGGCAAGGTGATGTTCTACCACTGAACTACGTTCGCATCCTATTCAAAAATGCCGGCTACAT
>NZ_JAJEPD010000089.1:0-14236 GCF_020729765.1 Streptococcus sanguinis
AGTCTGTAGAAGATGCCATCAGCAAGATGGGGCGCGATGTTAAGAATTTCGTTGAAGAAACTCTGAACGTCTACCTCAATGGAAATGTAGACCAAGCTTATGCTGTAGCAGCTATGGATGAGAAAATCAACCAATACTTTGATGATATTCGCGATCTTGCTACTGAGGAAATCAAACAAAATAGAATGCTAACTATACTTGAGATTATACAAAAAAGACACGAAATAAATCGTACCTTTTTTATCATCACAACTCAATAATTTTACCTGTTTCAAAGTAAACAACCCATTCACAGATATTCTTGGCATAGTCGCCGATTCGTTCCAAGTAAGAGATAACTTGGAAGTAGTCACGGCCAGTCACAATCAGCTCTGGATTTTGTTTGATTTCCTCAGTAGCAAGATCGCGAATATCATCAAAGTATTGGTTGATTTTCTCATCCATAGCTGCTACAGCATAAGCTTGGTCTACATTTCCATTGAGGTAGACGTTCAGAGTTTCTTCAACGAAATTCTTAACATCGCGCCCCATCTTGCTGATGGCATCTTCTACAGACTCGATGCGGACTTCTCCCTTCATCCGAACAGTAGCTTTGGCGATCGATACGGCGTGGTCACCCATCCGTTCCAAGTCACTACTGGCCTTCAGCACGGTGATAACGGTCCGCAAATCCTGAGACACAGGTTGCTGCAGGGCGATGATTTCCAGAGATTTTTTCTCCAGTTTCACTTCGTATTCATTGACTTCGGCATCGTCTTCAATGACCTGACGAGCCAGTTCACGGTCATGTGTGACAAAGGCACGAACCGTTCGGTTAATCTGCGATAGGACTTCGTTTCCCATCGCGTAGAATTGATTATGAAGTTTTTCTAAATCTTCTTCAAATTGTACTCTAAGCATAAGATTCCTTTCTGTTATCCGAATTTACCAGTAATGTAGTCTTCGGTCTCTTTATGGGCTGGATTGAGGAACATCTTCTTGGTTTCATTAAATTCAATCAAGTCTCCACCAAGGAAGAAGCCGGTCTTTTCAGAAATCCGAGACGCCTGCTGCATGGAGCGAGTGACTAAAAGCATGGTATATTTGTCTTTCAAACTGTAGAGGGTTTCCTCGATTTTCCCAGCTGAGATTGGGTCCAAGGCTGAAGTCGGCTCGTCCAAGAGAATAATCTTAGGGCTAGTAGCTAGCACGCGGGCCACACAGACCCGTTGCTGCTGACCACCGGAAAGACCGATAGCGGAATCATGCAGACGGTCCTTGACCTCGTCCCAGATAGAAGCTCCAATCAGGGAGCGCTCTACTGCTTCGTCCAAAACAGCCTTGTCCTTGACACCATTAATCCGAAGTCCATAGACCACATTTTCATAGATAGTCATAGGGAAAGGATTGGGCTGCTGGAAGACCATTCCGATTTCCTTGCGAAGCTCTACCGTATCTGTCCTCGGGCCATAGATATTGTGACTGTTATAAATGACCGTTCCTGTAGTTGTTACTTCTGGATTCAGGTCGCCCATTCGGTTGATAGCCTTGAGCAAGGTTGACTTACCTGAGCCTGACGGTCCAATCAAAGCCGTAATCTCATTTGGCATGAAATCAAGTGAAACGCTATTAAGGGCTTTCTTTTTATTATAATAAACCGACAAGTCCTTGACTTGCAAAATAGGTTCTGTCATACGTTTTTCCTTCATTTTATTTTACATTCAACCAAAGACTAAGCTTGTTGAATCGTGATGAATACGGACGGCAGCTTAACCAAAGTGGCCTGAAACATAGTCATTAGTGGACTGAAGCTTGGCATTTTGGAAAATATTAGCCGTCTTATCATACTCAATCAAGTCGCCCAGATAGAAGAATCCAGTGTAGTCACTAGCACGGGCAGCCTGCTGCATATTGTGGGTCACAATGATAATGGTATAGTTATTCTTAAGTTCGAACATGGTTTCTTCCAGCTGCATGGTCGCAATCGGATCCAAGGCTGAAGCTGGCTCATCCATAAGCAAAATGTTTGGCTTGACCGAGATAGCACGGGCAATGCAGAGCCGCTGCTGCTGACCGCCAGAGAGAGTCAGGGCTGACTTGTGCAAGTCATCTTTGACCTGATCCCAAAGAGCTGCTTGCTTGAGCGAAGTCTCCACAATCTCATCCAACACCTTTCTATCTCTGACGCCAGCCCGTTCATGGGCAAAGGTGATATTTCGATAGATGGACTTGGCAAAAGGATTTGGCCGTTGGAAAACCATGCCGATATGCTTACGCATTTCATAAACATTGATTTCAGGGCGGTTGACATCAATCCCCTCATAGAGAATCTCTCCAGTCACATTGGCAATATCAATGGTATCGTTCATGCGGTTGAGGCTGCGAAGATAGGTTGATTTACCTGATCCAGAGGGGCCAATCAAAGCAGTGATTTTGTTTTTTTCAAACTGCATATCAATGCCCTTGATAGATTCCTTTTTACCATAGTAAACATGCAAATCCTTGGTCGACAGGGCTACCTTTTCTTCAGGAAAAGTAATGATATGTTTTTCATTCCAATTATATTCTGTCATTTCTTCTCCTTTAAGCAGAGGTTAATTTCTTATGCAGATAGCTGCCCAGTTTGCGAGCTCCCAGATTGAAAATCAAAATGAAGATCAGGAGAACAGCTGCTGAGCCTGCAGAAACAGCCGTTCCATCAGGAATTGTTCCCTCACTGTTGACCTTCCAGATATGGACGGCCAAGGTCTCAGCCTGACGGAAGATAGAGATAGGACTGGTGACACTGAAAATATTCCAGTTGGACCAGTCAAGAGCCGGCGCTGACTGACCTGCTGTATAAATCAAGGCTGCTGCCTCACCAAAGATACGACCGGAAGCCAGTACAATCCCTGTCACAATACTAGGCAAAGCTTCCGGGATGACCACATGCAGGACCGTTTCCCAGCGGGAAATTCCCAAGGCCAAACCAGCTTCACGTTGTGTATGATGGACATGACGAAGACTATCTTCGACGTTCCGCGTCATCTGAGGCAGATTGAAGACTGTCAGAGCCAAGGCACCAGAAATGATTGAGAAGCCATACTCAAACTGGACAACAAAGATCAAATAACCAAAGAGCCCAACTACTACCGAAGGCAGTGAAGACAGAATTTCAATACAGGTGCGGACAAAATTGGTTACTGGGCCTTTCTTAGCATACTCTGATAGATAAACCCCAGCCCCCATAGAAAGAGGCACAGAGATAATCAGAGTAATTACCAGCAGGAAGAAGGAATTGTATAGCTGAATCCCGATACCACCGCCAGCTTGGTAAGAAGAGGATTTCCCTGTCAAGAAAGACCAGGAAACATGAGGCAGACCTCTAACTAAGATATAGAGGATGAGAGAGGCAAGGATAGCAACAATGATACTCGCTATTGTGTAGAGAACACCAGTCGCCAATTTATCTAATTTCTTAGCGTGCATAGTTTTTCTTACCTCTTTCTTTTGTAATTAGTTTAATCACACTGTTAAAGGCTAAGCTCATCATCAAGAGCACCAGAGCCAGAGACCAGAGAACGTTATTGTCCACTGTTCCCATAACGGTATTTCCGATTCCCATGGTCAAGACAGAGGTCAGTGTAGCTGCTGGTGTTGTCAAAGAGGTTGGAATCACCGCAGAGTTACCAACAACCATCTGAATAGCCAAAGCTTCACCGAAAGCACGCGCCATTCCAAAGACCACCGCTGTAAAGATACCTGAGCGAGCAGCCTTGAGTGTCACCCGCCAAATAGTCTGCCAGCGCGTTGCGCCCATAGCCAGACTTGCTTCACGGTAGTGACGTGGCACAGCACGCAGACTGTCCGTCGTCATAAAGGTTACTGTCGGTAAAATCATGACAAAGAGCACAAAAATACCAGACAAAATTCCAAAACCAGTACCGCCAAAGACTGTACGGACAAAAGGTACTACGATTTGCAGACCGATAAATCCATAAACAACAGACGGAATACCAACTAAAAGCTCAATCGCAGGTTGCAGTATCTTTGCTCCTTTTGGAGAAACCTCTGTCATAAAGACAGCTGCACCAATCGCAAAGGGAGTTGCTATCAGAGCAGATAGAATAGTAACGATAAAGGAGCCTAAAATCATTGGCAGGGCACC
Source organism: Streptococcus sanguinis (assembly GCF_020729765.1). GTDB lineage: Bacteria > Bacillota > Bacilli > Lactobacillales > Streptococcaceae > Streptococcus > Streptococcus sanguinis_Q. Next base: position 4,127 of record NZ_JAJEPD010000089.1, read on the forward strand.
GAATTCCTTACCAGAAGGATTCCAGACACCACCAAAAAGAAAATCAAAAACATTAACGCCGTTGACAAAGAAAGTAGATAGACCTTTCTGAGCAACGAAGATTAGAATCATAGCCACAATCACCACAATCAGTGACAGACAGGCAAAAGTCAGATAGCGGCCAAACATCTCCAAGCGAGAATTTTTAGAAGGCGATAACAACTTTTTGGTTAATTCCTCATTTTTCATTTTGAATCTCCTTCTATTGCTGTGACATTCCCATCAGCGTCCTTGCTGACTTTCATATCGTTGATTGAGATATAGCCCATGCTTGTAACAACCCCTTTTTGAACATCATCTGACAGCATGTATTCAAGAAACTCAGCAGCCAGACCAGTCGGCTTGCCTAGTGTATACATATGCTCATAAGACCAGAGCGACCAATTATTGGTAGCAACATTTTCTGCTGTTGGCTCGTAGTTATTAAGTTTCAAGGTTTTTACAGACTCGTCAACATAGGCAAAGGCTAGGTAAGAAATCGCACCAGGAGTTTGCGAAACGATATTTTTGACCATACCGTTGGAATCCTGCTCCTGACTCTGCACAGCTGATTTCCCATCCATGATGACACTGTCAAAGGTTGCGCGGGACCCAGAGCTAGCCGCACGATTGATAATCGAAATCTCCAAGTCCTTACCGCCCAGCTCTTTCCAGTTGGTGATTTCACCAGTGAAAATTTTCTGCAGCTGCTCGGACGTTAGATTATCCACATCAACTTCTTTATTGACAATCACAGCAATACCGGCCACAGCGACCTTATGGTCCACCAAGTCAGACGCTTTGATTCCTTCCTTCTCTTCAGCAAAAACATCAGAGTTCCCGATTTCAACAGCTCCTGACTGCACTTGAGACAGACCTGTACCAGATCCACCACCCTGAACATTGACTGTTTTACCGATGTTGTTAGAGCCAAAGTCATCAGCTGCCGCTTCAACTAAAGGCTGCAGGGCAGTTGATCCTACTGCTGTCATGGATTCACCACGGTCAATCCATGATGAACAAGCTGATAAGGTGAGTCCTAAGCCCAGAGCTGTCAGCGCTAAAGCAAATTTTTTCAATTTGTTCAAAAGATTTCTCCTTTAATAAAATCAAGAGGATGGGAAGTATCTTTAGTATTTCTTACTTAGCAGAAAGAAGCCTTTTTTCAATACATTCACATCTTCAACTATATCATATAATACCAGCTTTTCCTAATATTTTATCTAAATCTCAGGCCTTTTGGAAAATAATTTTTCAGGGTTTTTCCAGTGACTTTTGCAAAGCCAAGACCTTTCCCGCCAAGGACTAGTTGGTACCAGCCGTTTGGCTGCGGTCCTGCCAGTTCAATCGTCTCACCTGCCGCATATTTCTTGAAGACCTGATTACTGATTTCAACTCGATTCAGAACTTCGCTGGGCTTCATAGCCAATCCTAGGGCAAAGCTAGGCTCAAAGCGATTCTTCTTAAACGTTCCTAGATGCAAGCCGTTACGGGCAATCTTTAGCTTGGACAGGTCTGGCAATCCAGCTGGCAACAAATAAAGATTGTCCCCAAAGGTCTGCAGTTCTTCAGTCAAGATTGTTTTTAGATGCTTGCTCTCAAAGTCCTGCCAGAGTTTTCTTTGCTCGCTCGTCAAACGATTCTTACTTGATTTAATCTTCTTGCAGCTATTCTCACCAGTAAAGCGAAAGTGAGCTGCAAACTGACCTTCACCTTTGAAGCGATGCGGATACATCCGAGCTGTCTCAGGAAAGCCAATCCCTTCAGTCATCCCGTTTATCTTAGGAATATCAATCAGTTCAAGTGGAAATTCTTCCAGTAACCAAGCAACGATGTCTTCATTTTCTTCAGGAGCCCAAGTACAGGTCGAGTAAACAAGGCGACCGTCCTTGGCAAGCATGCTCATAGCAGCTGTTAAAATCTCTCGCTGGAGCTGAGCGCATTGGGCTGGGTAATCTGGAGTCCAATACTGGGTAGCATCCGGCTGCTTACGAAACATGCCCTCGCCCGAGCAAGGAGCATCCAGCACAATCAAATCGAAATAACCTTCAAAGACCTGAGCCAACCGCTCAGCAGATTCATTGGTAACAAGCACATTTCTAGCACCAAAGCGCTCAATGTTCTCCACTAAGATTTTTGAGCGTTTGCTATTGATTTCGTTGGAGACCAGTAGGCCTGTATTGTCCAAAAAAGACAAGAGATGGGTAGACTTGCCACCTGGTGCTGCCGCCAAATCTAAGACTTTCATCCCCTTAGATGGTGCTGCTATCTGAGCCACCATCTGAGCTGCTGGCTCCTGCGAATAAACCAGACCAGTCACATGCTCAGCAGACTTGCCAGACACCTTGCCATAAAAGCCCCAGTCTGTCTGAGGAATGGCATCTGAGAAATTCTGCTGGCCTTCTTTTAGAGGATTGCTGCGAAAGGCCGAAATCGCCTCCTCGTCAAAAGTCGCAAAAAATTCTGCTGCTTCTGCGCCTAAAATCTGCTCATATTTTTCTTTAAAACCTTTAGGAAAGTCCATCTACTGCTTCCCCTTTTCTAAATAAGGCGTCAGAGCCGATAGTTTGCACTTAGGCGCCATCATGACAGGCTGCCGAGTCTGGAAATTTAGCTGACTGCCATCCAAGGTCTGGACGATAAAGCCTAGCTTCTCCGCCATAATCGAAGCCGCCGCATAATCCCAAGGCCAGTTGTAGGAGAAATAAGCTAAGAGACCGCCAGACAGTACCTTGCTAAAGCTAATCCCAGCACTGCCATAAACCCGAACCCCTAAACACTCTCGGGCCAAGTCTGCCAAGCCCCAATCATTGGCTTGCAGCATACCGGCATTGGAAGCCATGAGAAAATCTTGAAAAGGCCGGTCCTCAAAAGCAGGAAGTTTCCGGTCGTTACAATAGACATCAAAGTCTCCGCCACCATGATAGAGCTGGTCTCTAGTCACATCATAAATCAAGCCAAAACGACCAATGCCCTCTTCAAAATAGGCAATCATGACTGCAAAATCAGCCTTCTGAGTGATAAAGTTGGTGGTTCCGTCAATCGGATCGATCACCCAGACATTGCCATCAGTAATATTATGTCGGAGTCCATTTTCCTCCGCTAAAATAGCATCCTGCGGATAGCGGGCTAGAATCTTAGCCACCAAATCATCCTGAACCTTCCGGTCCATCTGGGTGACCAAGTCAGTGGCACTGGTCTTTTGACTCACATCCAAATCATCATAGAGATGTTCTCTCAAAAAAGCACCAGCTTGGTAGATGATTTCTTTAGCAAAATGAAATTTATTTTCCAAGAGAAATGCTTCCTTTACCTTTACTTTTTGCCTCTTGAACAGCATGATAAAGCGAATAACCGCTGACGTTTTCAAACTCACGGCCGATTCGCTTCTCTTGGCCCTTGCTAGGAACAACTTGCTTGAAAGCCGCATAGGACTTCAAGAGCTTTTCTGCTTGGACTTTCTGTTCATAAGCTGCTTCTACATCATTAAAAAAAGAGAGCACCGAAGCAAGCTCTTCAGTGCTCCACGATAAATCTAGTGGGTAACTATAATTTTTGTTCATCTTTACTGAATATCTGCCCGCATGGTTGCGGATCTTAACTCTTCCTTACGATAACTACGAGGCAGGAAAGCACGAATTTCATCCTCGTTAAAGCCGATTTGCATCCGTTTGCCGTCTAAAATAATTGGGCGTCGCAAAAGACTGGGATTTTCCTCAATCAACTGAATCAAGGTTGAAATGGACAAATCCTCCACATCCAAATCTAATTTCTGAAAAATTTTTGAACGAGTTGAAATAATGTCGTCTGTACCGTTCTCTGTCAGAGAAAGAATGTGTTGCAATTCGGGAGCTGACAGAGGGCTCGTCATGATATTATGTTCCTGAAAGGGCACTTCATGATTTAGCAGCCAAGCACGCGCCTTACGGCAAGAAGTACAACTCGGCGATAAAAATAATGTAATCATGCGTTTCTCTTCTAATTCTGTATAATAACTACCTCTATTATACTAAATTTTATTTGGCTTGACTATATTTTTTTGAAAATTACTGCCGAATGTCATGAAAATATAAATTTTTCAACTATTTCGATAACCAGTCCAACTTCTAGCGATCCGTTCATCACTCTGCAGCTGAGCAACCAAACTGTCAATACCTTCAAACTTAACCATCTCGCGAATCTTATCCAGCCAGTAAATCCGAATGGTATCTCCATAAATATCCTGAGAAAAATCAAAGATATTAACCTCAAAACGGAGTTCATCACCGTCAAAAGTTACATTTTTCCCAACACTAGCCATACCACGATAGCGCTGACCATTGTGCTCAACATCCGCGACATAGACGCCATCTCCTGGGAGATGGACTCGATCCAAGGGAGCTAGATTGGCTGTTGGATAGCCAATCGTCCGTCCTCTGGCATTGCCATGAACCACGATACCGCGAGTGGACAAAGGATAGCCCAGCAATTCTTGAGTTTTCAGCATATCTCCAGCTGCAATCGTCTCCCGAATCCGAGTGGAAGAAATTTTCCGATTATCCAGATTAACCGACGGAACGATAACAATCTTGCCATTAAAAAAATCTCTCAGCTCATGTGACTCTTTGCGGTCTGAGCCAAAATGATAGTCAAAGCCAGCTACCACAGCCTTGGCGCGCAAACGAGACACGTACTTCTCAAAAAAGTCTCGGGCTGTATTGCCCGCAAAATGGCTAGTAAAATCAATCAGGTAAAGATAGTCAACACCTAGACTTTCCAGTTGCGCCATCCGTTCTTCAGGACTAGCTAGATGCAGCATGAGTTCAGGCTGATAGCGGACAAAGGCCAGTTTAGGAGACTCTGGGAAGGTCATCACGGCAATCTTGAGACCTTGCTCCGCAGCAATCTCTCTCGCTTTCTCAAAGAGTGCCTGATGGCCCTTATGCAGCCCATCGAAATAGCCTAGAACAAGGACCGTATCTTCTGTCTGATCAATCCCTTTTTCATCTATAATTCTCTTGGTTATCATCATTCCTCTATTTTACTACGCATTTGCTATTTTTACAATATCCGTTCCGGGCTAAACTGCAAAATATTCAAAAAGATTTTACTGCTCTAGTCAGGGTTTTTGTCAAAATCGAAAAATAAGCAAAACAAAAGGACAGCAGTTGTGCAGTTGCTGTCCTTTTGTGAGGTTTAATGAGATTATTATAACATGCAAGCGCACATTTCATATTACAAAAGAGTAACAATTTTTTGACAATTCTACTGCGGATATTAAAGGAAGACTTTGCGGGGCTTGTAGGCTTCTTCCCGCTTTTCCAAAATGGCTATTAACTTCTCCTTATAAAAGCCAGCTAGCTCAGCTTCTTCTGACACCAAGTTGATAAAACGGCCATTTCTCACATCCTCAACCTGCTCGTCAGAGAGCTCAACTTTCACTAAATCTCCGATTCCTAACTCGAGTGGTTGGAGAAAGGAGAAATCATCTACTGCTACTCGCTCTGCTATTTCATCCAGGGTCAAGGCATCATCTAAGCTCATACCTGCTGAGGAAGTCCGTGTCAGCTGGGACATGTGACTGGCAAAGCCAAGCTTGGCTCCCAAATCAACAGACAGGGTTCGGACATAGGTCCCCTTGCTACACTTGACTCGAAAACGAAAGCGGGCTTGCTCATCTTCATAGGCAATCGGACTGGTGCGCTCGAAACTATAGATGGTCACCTGCCGCTCTGGCCGCTCCACTTCTTGACCCGCTCTTGCATACTCATAAAGCTTGCGCCCATTGACCTTGACTGCTGAATACATGGGTGGAATCTGGCGAATATCCCCAGTCATGGACTCCATCGCTTCATCGATAAGGGCTTCTTCTAAAAGCTCTGTCACTGGCGTCCGCTCTAGGATGTCTCCGCTGGCATCCTCTGTCGTTGTTGAGCAGCCTAGAGTAATCTCCCCCTCGTAGACCTTGCCTTCCTCCTGCATAAACTCGACCAAACGTGTCGCCTTGCCTACAGCAATCGGAAGCACCCCGACCACATCTGGATCCAAGGTTCCCCCATGACCGATTTTCTTGGTTTTTAAAATTTTGCGCAGCTTAAATACCGCATCGTGCGAGGTCATGCCCGCTTCTTTTTTTAAGTTGATAATTCCGTTCATTGGTTAACTTTCTAAAAATAGTAAAACTCTCTTTTGGAAATCCTTGTCTGCTCTTGCATCATATTCTTGAAAGGTCTGAGCCTGAATCAGCAGTCACTTTTTATTCTTGATTTTTTCCAAAATTCCATCAGTTTATATGGATTCTAATGATTGACTAGAAAGACATAACGAAACAGTCACACTTCTATCCGACTTTCAAAAATCTGATAAAGCTGTTCAAGGCGGTAGTCCTCAGTAGTCACCATTTCTTCCTCCGATAGGAGAACATTTTCCAATATTGGAAAAAAACCTTGAGCAAGTTCCCGACTGTTCAGCCAATCTGTCATCTGCTGGTTAAAGGCAGGATTGTCCGAAAAAATATAGTCAAAGTGGGCATAATCCTTGGTGTAATAGTAGTAAATCTCCTCCAGAGCAAGTAGTGCCTTGATGGGATCAGCTTCCTCCAGCCAAAGACTCCTATCTAGCAGATGGCTGGTTTCAAGGCCAGCCAGATCAAACATAACCAAATAAACCGCCACACCATCAGCTTGACTGGGGCTAAAGTTAATTATATCAAGGATAAACTGACGTGAGAAGCGCCGCATAAAATCTAACTCCTGTGGCTTCCAACTGTCACTTTCAAAGTGACACCGATCCAGATTAAGAGAGTCATCGACTCTGATTTCAATGTAGTGAGCAATCATCTCTAAAATCCGAGGCAGAAAATGCCTGATTTGGTAGTCGTCATCACTCTTATTAACCACCGCATTGAGGTATTCATAGACTAACACCTCACTCAGTTCCCTGACAGGAATGGTTTGCAAAGCTCTGAGATTCTCCTCGGAGATGCAGACGGGGCAGGTACAAAGGGTCAGAGGAAAGTGTAAATCGCAATTAAACAGGGTGTAGGCCTCTTCTAAAAGGGCTTGCATAGCAGGGCTGAGGTCGGGCTCCTTCGGTATTTCCGGTCTAGTCTTAGCTTTTTTCTTTCCCATGCTCATCCTCCTCTACGTTCATCGCAAAAGCTAGGCTAGTCTGACGAAAGCCATGGTTTTGGTAAAAAGCATACGCAGCTAACCATTCATCATTAACGCTGTTGTTTAAGGCTATAGCTTTGGCGCCGTCTTGACTAGCTATCTTCTTGACCTTGTCCATCAGAGATGTCGCAATTCCTTGCCGTCTGGCATTTCGACTGACCGTCAGAGCTAAGATCCGATAGTAGAAAGCTGTGGACTCGAAAAAGTAAAGCTTAGCATAGCCGATAAAGCCAAGAATCTGAGATCCTTTCTCAGCAACTAAACAACCGTAAGCTGGATTAGCAAGAATATCCCTGAGTCTACTTTGCAATTCATCTTTTTCTACTGAATAGCTCAATACTTTATACAGGGGCGACAGAACTTCTGCGTCTTCTTTCTGATATTCTTGAACAGTCAATTGATCTATCATTTTTCTATTTTTCTTTCAAAATACTGCTTATAAATAGTTACTGCTATCTGACGTCTTTTCTTAATAACTAAGTCAGTCGCCTCTTCATCGTCCATAAATCCAATCCCTGAAAAAACTAACAAACCTAGTCCAAGATAAGGTAAATCCTTAACAGATAAGGACATCCCTTGAAAAAAGACTAAATAGCAAAGTAGTAAAAAATAAACTACATTAGCTAACAGTACTTGTTTGCCTCGTTCAATCCAAATTTCTTTACGTAATTCTGAAGAAGCAGCCTGCCATTGCTGATAAAAAGTTTCCTTCCCTTCTTGTGGCAGTCTTTCTATAATTCGATCAATCTCAGCAAATTTGGTTGATTGTATCCAACGGGTTGTTAGGTCCATTTTTCTCACTCTTTCAAAGCTTCAAACTTAGCTTTCATGGTAGGATTTTTGCGTGTCAGTTTTTTGACAGAGACATCGTCCAGTTTGTTATTTGCTAAGCGCAGCTGGTTTTCAGAGGTCGTCAGGAACTTCTTGATTTCTTCCATCCGACGAATTGCCTTGTCAATCTCCTCGATTGCCTTGCCAAAGTTGGTAGAAGCAGACTGATAGTTCTTGGCAAAAGCTACTTTAAAGGCATCCAAATCTTCCTCGAAATGCGTAATATCAATATTCTGCTCCCGCACCAAGGCCAGTTCCTGCTTGTACTGGAGCGAGTTGAGCGCAGCATTGCGCAAGAGGGTAATCATGGGCAAGAAGAACTGTGGTCGGATAACATACATCTTCTCATAGGCATAGGACACATCGACAATACCCGAATTGTAGAGCTCGCTGTCAGCCTCAAGAAGTGTCACCAGAATAGCATACTCACAGCCTTTCTCCCGCCGGTCCTTATCCAGCTCTTTGAAAAAATGCTCGTTTTTCTTCTTGGTCGCTGTCTCATCGCCTTCATTTTTCATCTCAAACATGAGAGAGAGGATTTCTAAACCATTTTCATCCACCTCACGGTAAATGTAGTCACCCTTGCTGCCGGTTCTGGCATCATTGTCTTTGCCAAACTCCGCTCGTGGAAACATGGCCATACGGTTCTTGTTAAACTCGTACTCGCAGTGCTGTTCCAAACTCTCGCCAATCATCTTAGTGGACTGCTTGGCTTTAAAATCCTTGTAGAACTCTATGGTCTCATCTTTCTGCCGCAGCTCTACCTCATAGCGCTCTTTGAGGGAGGTCTGAGCCAGCGCTGCTTCCTTTTCTTGCAAGACTAGCTGATTTTTCACCTCGTCACGCTCTTTTTCCAGTGCAGATAAAGTTTTTTGCAGTTGATTTTCATGCTCCAAACGCAGAGTTGTCAGCTGACTTTCCAATTGCTGAACTTCCTTGTCCTTCTCCTGCAATTGAAGACTAGCTGCCTGCTCCGCCTCTTTCTTAGCCAATTCCTGCTGGGTCTCAAACTGAGCAATTTGATTTTGAAGATTGCTAATTTCCTGATCTTTCTGCGATAGCAGGGCTTGTTGGGCATTCTGGGATTTTTGCTCTGCTAAAGCCAGTTCCTGCTCAATCCGAGCATGAATCTCCTTGTCAAACTCTGCAGTTCGAACCTGTGACAAAAGCTCACTGTACTGGCTCTCATTAACAGTAAAAACCTCCCCGCAGTTGGGGCATTTGATTTCGTTCATGGGTTACCTCACGTTATTCTTTAAACTTATTAGCTGCCTCAATTAGTTCCAACAACTTATTTTTTTGATCTTCTTCTAATTGATTGATTTTTTTCAAAAATTTATTTTTAAAATCTTCATTGTACGAGATATTATCCAAATCTAACAGTTCTCGTTTGTTGGGCTTACTATTTGAGTAAGAAGTGTATGTAGTTACGAGATTTTCCATTACAAATTGATAAAAGGTTGAATTATCAAACTCAAATATCGAATTAATTTTACTAGCAACAGCTTTTTGAAGTTCTCCTCTTAGAGTCTTGCTAAACAAAAATATCATATATGGATTCTGTACACTGAGAATTTCAAAATCATCAGCTTCTCTGAACGTTTTATTTACAAGAATCTCATGCTCCTCAGATATTCCATCTCTCCTTGGAACAAACCTTGGAAGCAAAGTCAATTTCCCAGATAAATCAAGTTTTGGAATTTTTAAAATATAGTTTTCAAATTGTTGGGCTGGCATCACAGCAAATTTACGTTGTAAAATATCTCTAATTTTATAAATTATATTTTCCAGATAATCAAGACTAAAATTTGAAAGACTAAAACCATTAATCTCTGCATTCAATGATATCAAATTAGTTAATAGGGATGAATAATTTTCTTCAGTAATATTTTTAAAATTATTATCATGTAACAATTTATTAATATCTAAATACTCTTTACTTAGAAGATTATAAAATTCTTCTTGTTGTTCATTCTCATAAATTTTTCTTAGTAGATTAATCTGAGTAGCCTTATCAGATTTAAAAATTGTCTGAATATCATCTTTTGATATACTATTATTCACATTGAAACCTACTAAATACCTTTCAAAATATTGTTCTTCAGTAAAA
>NZ_JAJEPD010000009.1:0-1403 GCF_020729765.1 Streptococcus sanguinis
TTTTTCGGAAGCGGAATCCACAGGATCGCCGGCAAAACATCGTGTTGCTAACAGATAGCGGTAGAGAACTTGTAGAAACAATGTGGTTAAAAATGCTAGGAGTTGCCGTCAGAAGAGATGGTATGGAAATCTTATCAAGATTTCAAGAGAAATAGGGATACAGTTCATGAGTTTGAGGTAGAGTTGAATCTTAATCAAATAGAAGAAGTAGTAGACGATGGAATGTACATTAAGGTACATTTTGGCATTCGACAAGAAGGACTTATTTTTGTACCAAATATTCAGATCAATATGGAAGAAGAAAAAGTTAAAGTATTTATCAGAGAAACTAGTTCTTACTATGTATACCATAAAGATTCAGCAGAAAAAAATCGCTTTATGAAAGGTAAAACTTTGATTAGACAATTTAATCTTCAGTATGAACCGCAGTATATGTATAGAAGAACTTCTCTTAGCAAAATTAAAGAAAAAATAGAACAATTAGATTTTCTTATATCTGCGGAAAATAGTCCGAATGATTTTGAAGATATAACAAATGATTTCATTGCCCAAATATCATATCTAGAGAATATGATTGAACAAGTCCAAAATAAAATTGATGATTTAACTAATTTAGAGGAAGTATTGTTGAATAATACGACAAATAGTTCTAGCAATTTAGAAAATAGTATTCAAGGTAAAAGTTCAGTAGATACAATAGAGAAGGATTTATGCATATATAAAGGAAAGATTGAAACACTGAAGGAACAACATAGAGAAGCAATAAATTTATTTSAAATATTTAATAAAACAATAAAGAAATATAAGAAAAAACAAAATATGAAATCTATTGAGGAAAATGAGATACATTTAGAGTAAACAGTTTCCTAAAAAGTATATATAGAATAGTTTCATGTGCCAATTTGTCACATATTTAAAAATAAGAAAATAACTATATTATACTTGTTTTAGGAGACAACAAATGTTGAAAAGGATTAGAGATTTACGTGAAGATGATGATTTGACACAAGAATATATTGCGAAAATCGTTTTGAATTGTACAAGATCAGCTTATTCTAAAATGGAAGCTGGTAGCAGGCTAATCTCTATAAATGACCTTATCAAACTTGCAGATTTTTACAAGGTAAGTCTAGACTACCTTGTAGGTCGAGTGGATAATAAAGAAGACCATTACTCCAAAAAGTAGTAGGTTAAGAAAGCACATTGACAATTGAATAGTCCAAAATGGTACTTTCCTCATTTGTGGAGCAGTTTTGAATGGCTCGCCATGATAAGAGCGACATTAAAACCATCAATAAAATAGAGCGATACTTTATATGCCATGATACAAATGATATACAATGATACTTCTGACCGTTCAGGCTGCCACCGTAAAAGAGCAGCAAGTGTAATTCTTATGATGA
>NZ_JAJEPD010000090.1:0-898 GCF_020729765.1 Streptococcus sanguinis
TTGCTTCTTCTCCATTAGTAACAGATTCATTTTCAATACCCAAAAACTCCAGTCTTTTCCAATCTTTTACTGCACTCCATGGTTCTAAATGCTTTATCTGTATATTCATCTTTGATTGACTAGCCTTTGTTTCCCGTAAAAAGACTCCTGAAACAACTATTATGCTAGAAATAACCGCAAGCCATACGATAAAAACGAGGCTGTTTTTGGCCTTGTTTTTTATAATTTCAATAGGTTTTTCAACCTGAATCGTCAGCCAAAATAAAACAAAGGTGATGAGATCAATGATTTGAAAAATTATAAAATTGGTTAGAAGTAGAGAGAAGAATAACTTGGAACTATAGGTGAAGAGACCACTCCCCAGAAAAGAGCCATAGAAAACCATCAATAAAGCAACTAAAATCAGCTCAAAAGTAACAGAAATTAAGTAATCCTTTTTTAGGTTATACACAGGTAATCCTAAAGAACGTCTTATCACCCCTTCTTTAATCTTTCTCGCTCTAACAACAAATAAAACAACTAATAAGGTTAAGTAAATTGAAATCATTAACAAAAATCTTAAAGAGCCAGTAAATTGTATCATTCCTCCCATATACCAAGGGTAAGCCATATATACTACTTGCAGACCTGTAGACGTAAGTTTTTTTAAATCATTTGAATCTATTTCCCCTAGAGTATAGTACATCCCTGTTATCGGTACAGACTTTAACTGTTCATAGCTGGCATCATCAAGATTTATATAAGTCAACTGCCCTGAATTCTGAACCACCGGCTTGTATATTTTAACTTTTTTTTCTTCTGATAGGCCACTAATCATTTGATACACTTCTTCATTAGAAAGATTGCTTTTCCCTTGAATGGAGAAGGCACCATCAATTGGTAAAGGTATTGGTTTTTG
>NZ_JAJEPD010000091.1:0-14396 GCF_020729765.1 Streptococcus sanguinis
TATTAGAAAATAGGCTTAGTAACAACAAACAAAACATGATTAAACTAATTGAGAAAAATATTTCTCTGAAAAAAGAAACATATTGTTTATATAAACTACTTTTAGTCAAATAATTTATTCTTTTATCTCTTGGTCTATAACAAACAAGGTAAAATAATAATATTATTGCAAAAATCCAAGCATAAATATTTAAACTTAGCAATTTTATGCTCTTTACTAATTTAGTCTTATCCATCATAACTATTATCACAAGTATTATGAGGGACAATAACGGTTTGATTCCAATATCATTTAAAAAATCAAATATATCCTTTTTGCCAGTCTTGATTATTTTATACTCTCTTTTCAAAAATTACATCTCCTAATCCAATTAGCGAACATTAACCATTCAGAAATTCCAAACAGTTGGAAGTATAGGATTTATCTACAAATCAATGAATCTCAACTCGTGTAAATTTTGTACTTGTTCAATTTCATCGTGTCTCCACCTCCCACTCACTCCTAAGCAAGCCAAATCTCAAATCATCACAGCAATTTCCTTGGGCATCTTTGCGGTCTCGAATGCGAGCTTCGAGGGTAAAGCCTAATTTTTCAGCGACTCGTTGACTTTGGATATTGTAGCCAAAGCAGGTCAGCTCAATTTTGTGAAGACCCAGTTCTCTAAAAGCCAGATCAATCAAAGCACGCGCTGCTTCGGGCACATAGCCTCGTCCCCAGTAGTCTGGGTGCAAGATATAGCCAAGCTCCAAGACATCATCCTCGTGACGACGAGGGAAATCAACAGAGCCGATGACTTTATCCGTTCCTTTGACGACAATCCCGTAGCCCGCTGGAAGATTTTCCTTTTGATTGCGCTCAGGCAGAATATGCTCCAGATAATAAATCTCATCTTCCAAGGTTTTGACGGGCGGAAAGCCTGCTGGGTAGGAGACTTCTGGCCGACTGGCATAGTCAAAGATATCCACTGCATCAGCCACGGTGCGGACTCGTAACACTAGCCGTTCCGTTTCTAACCGTTCTGGTAACTCAGCTCTTGTCATTCTTCTCCCTCGCTTTCTACAAAAAATCGTCCCTGCCATCTACATGACAGGGACGAATGTGTTTATCCGCGGTACCACCCAATTTCGGGCAGAGCCCGCAACTTTAGTCTTTAAAATAAAAAGACAATAATATTTCATTTTCATTCATCAGCAACCAGCTTTGACACATTTGTGGACTTCTCAGCACCGCCACTTTCTGTAAAATGCTTGACTCAAAACACCTCTGATGAACCTATTCTATCACCTTTCCAGTGAAAAATCAATAATTTCTCTCACCCAAAAGTCCATCTGGCAGGTCGTGAAATCCCTTGCCCGCCTGATAGTTGGCGAATTTCCCCAAAAGGAACTGGTAGGCATCGAGACGACTTTCATAACGAATAGCTGCTTCCTTAGCACGCTCATCCTGGTCCGCCTCGTAGACCGCCTGACTCTCCTTGAGCGCCATCTCGTTAATCATGACCTGAGTCTTGACCCAAGCTTCAAACTCCTGTAAAAATTCCTGTTCGTAACTCATTTTTCTCACTTTCTAACTGCAAATACCTAGTCCAAATCTCGGTAAAAATCACTGTCAATATCACGGAAGGGCTGAATGTCCTGCACATACTCCAGCACCCCCTGAAATTCACCATCCTCATCCCGCACCGCCGCATAGGTCACATGGACAAACTTGCCCCGCGATTCCGACTTGAACCACATTTCAAACTTATCCCGCTCTCCTTCACGCAGAGCCTTGAAAATCCGCCGCACCTTGTCCAAAAACTTGGGCGGGTGGCAGAGCTCGACATTGCGCCCTATTTGGGACGGCGTTCGCTTAAAAATCATCTCGTCCGCTGGCACACTGTCATTATAATACTGGAAAATATCGTCCTTATTGACAAAGGTAATCTCCATGGGCAGATGGTCCAAAATCAGATTGGCCTCCGCCACCGACAGATAGCCATGACCAAAAGGCTGCTGGGAGTCCCGATTAAAGGCTTGCTCCTTCTTTTCCTTAGGCTTAAAGGAAATAGTGACCTGACCATCCGGCGTATCAATGACCTGATGAAACCTGCCATCACTCGTCTGCTCTGTGCTGGCTGGCGCTTCGCTTCCTTCATCAGCAGCATCCCCAGCTTCCTCCTCCGAGAATGAGTGCCGCGCAGGAATCCATTTCTCCGTCGGCTTGATGATGGCATGGCCATAAGCATCACTCTCCTCAGCAATCTTGAGCCAGTCATCCTGATGAAAGGACTCAAGGAGAATCATGAGAAGGATGGACTCTTCCTTGAAAATCATAGCTTCAAACTCAGCCGCAAAAAGCTCAAACTTGTCCTTGACTTCTTCAATCGAAGTATCCGGCAGCTGCTCTACAGCAATCTTAGCCTCTTGGAAAAGGTCTCGAATCTGGTCATCTACCCCCCACATGACCTTGGGCGGCGAATCATGGCCGTAGTTCTCCATGATGGGAAACATGAGCTCTTCCTTACGCTGATAGTGGATATCAAACTGCCCCACCAAACTCAGCTGGCGCTGGAGTCCCTTGCAGATTTCTGGAAGAAGGTCCTCATCTTCTGTGGTTTCATAGGTAGATAGGAGTCTACGAACCCGCATGAGGGCAGCCCGCAAGGCTAGATTTTCCTGCTTGAAGACTTGAACCGGATGGCCTGGATGGTCGGTATCAGCCACCTCCACATTCTGAATGGCACCTTTAAAGAGGTTGGCATGGACATTGCAGAGAGACATGACATCTTCAAAGGTCACTCCCGTATCTGAGTTCATTAGCTCATGCTCCATCAGGCTGATTTCAATAGCGGATACACCTGCAAAATGCTCGTTGAAAAGCTCCTGAACGGACTCTGCCGAAGCTCCGTTATGTAAGTCCAGCAAGATAGACTTGAGGACTTCAATGCGTTCAGTAGCCATGCCTAAATCCCCACCACTTCATAGCCATTTAATTCCAGAGTTTGCTTGATTTTATTCAGGTCAATGCCGTTCATACCAGCTCCTTTTTTGATAGAAACCACGCGCCCGACAGTATTTCGCATGACAGGATTGGCCAGAGGCGTAAAGCCCAACTCGACCAAAACATCCAAAACTTCAGGCTGCTTCTCAATCACTTCTGCCACTGGGATAGACAAATCAATCACATTATCCATAGCTGCTCCCTCATCGTCATTTTTCTACAATTATACCATAAAAAAGCGATCAGACTCAAAGCAAAAAAAGTGTGAGTATCTGCTCCCCTTACGTTTGTTCAAAAGAAATGGAATAGCGAATTAAGATAGGCATGATGACAGACTTCTGCCTTCCATTATTGCCTCAAGCAACGATAAGAAAATATAAAGCACATTGCTTCGTCTTTTTTCCCTTTTGTGATAAGCTAAGATTAGTGAATTGAGAGGGTTTTCGTATGTATCTTGCAGACTTAATGGAAAAGAGTGAAGCGGGGCAGTTTATTGTCCTGTCTTATTTACAGCAGCATTCTACATCCAGTTTGAAGGACGTCATGTCAGAAACTGGCTTCTCAAAAGCAACCTTGACCAAGTACATTAGCCTGATTAACGACAAGGCTATGGACCATCATGCAGCCTTATCCATCCAGCTTCAGGACGAAACGCTCAGTCTGTCTGTCGGTCCAGATACCAAGGGACGGGATATTCGTAGACTCTTCTTAGACAATTCTATCAAATACCAGATTTTAAATTACCTGCTCTATCATCAGCAGTTTTTAGCCCATCAATTAGCCCAAGAGCTGATGATCAGTGAAGCAACACTCGGCCGTCATATATCCGGTTTAAATCAGATTTTATCAGAGTTTGAGCTATCTATCCAAAATGGCCGCTTGAAAGGGCCTGAGCACCAGATTCGCTATTTTTATTTCTGCCTCTTTCGTAAGGTCTGGTCCAGCCAAGATTGGGAAAAAGAACTTCAAAAATCAGAAAGAAGGCAGGAAGTTGCCGTCTTAGAAGAACTCTGTGGAGCCCAACTCTCTCAAGGACAGCGATTGGACTTGGCTCTTTGGGCACATATTACCCAACAGCGCCTAAGAGTCAATGCCTGTCAATTCCAAAACATCGAGCAGAAAATGCAGGGCTATTTTGAAAACATCTTCTATCAACGCTTGCATCGCCGAACAAATGATTTCTTTGCCGGACAGCACATCACTCTGAGTCAGGAAGACGGGGAAATGATGATTTTCTTTTCATTTCTGCTTTCCCATCGGATTCTGCCTCTGCACACCATGGAGTATATTCTGGGCTTTGGCGGTGAAATTGCCGGTCTGATTACGCAACTGATTCAAGAGATGAAATCTCAGGACTTACTAGGTGACTACATTGAAGACCAAGTGACCTACGAACTCAGTCAGCTCTGCGCTCGCGTCTTTCTTTTCAAAGGCTATCTCTTGCAGGATAAATACAAGCATGACTTGGAATTGCGCCATCCTTACTTATGGAGCGAAGACGATTATCGACAAGTGGCAGACACTATTTTTAGCAAACTACCTATTTTCCAGCAGGGAACATCTCTGGATAAAAAGGTGTTGTGGGAATGGCTCCAGCTGATGGAGTACATTGCTGAAAATGACGGTCAAGTCATCAAGATAGGCATGGACTTAACAGATAGCTTTATCGTTGTTTCTAGGATGACAGCCATTTTAAGGCGGTACTTAGAGTACAATCGCTTTATTACGATTGAATCCTACGACCTTACCAGAAATTAYGACCTCATCATCACCAACAATCCCATYCATCAGACCCAGCARGYTCCCATCTATTATTTAAAAAATGACYTGGATTTGGAAGATTTGGCTCAAATCCGTCACATGATATTTCATTAAGAAACTTGGAGAAATCCAGGTTTCTTTGTGATTTTCGCACAATCTCCTCAAATTTTTTTAAAATTTAAAAAAAGTTGATGAGCAAGAAAGCGCTTTATTTTATATACTAGTTACTGTAGAGGAAACATCCTCAAGATTTTTACTAGGAGGACAGTTCATGTCACAAGAAAAATACATCATGGCCATCGACCAAGGAACTACTAGTTCCCGCGCCATCATCTTTAACAAAAAAGGAGAAAAAGTTAGCTCCAGTCAAAAAGAATTTACTCAGATTTTCCCTCAAGCTGGATGGGTTGAGCACAATGCCAATGAAATTTGGAACTCCGTGCAGTCTGTTATCGCCGGCGCCTTCATCGAAAGTGGAGTCAAACCTAACCAAATCGAAGCCATCGGAATCACCAACCAGCGTGAAACAACTGTCGTCTGGGATAAGAATACTGGTCTTCCTATCTATAATGCTATCGTTTGGCAGTCTCGTCAGACTGCTCCTCTGGCTGAACAGCTGAAAAGCCAAGGCTATGTGGAAAAATTCCATGAAAAGACTGGTTTAATCATTGACGCTTACTTCTCTGCTACCAAGGTTCGCTGGATTTTGGACCATGTAGAAGGTGCGCAAGAAAGAGCTGAAAAGGGCGAATTGCTCTTTGGTACCATCGATACCTGGCTGGTTTGGAAATTGACTGACGGTGCTTCTCACGTGACCGACTACTCAAATGCAGCCCGTACCATGCTCTATAACATCAAGGAACTCAAATGGGATGACGAAATTTTGGAAATCCTCAACATTCCAAAGGCTATGCTTCCAGAAGTTCGTTCTAACTCAGAAATTTATGGTAAGACTGCTCCATTCCATTTCTACGGTGGAGAAGTTCCAATCTCTGGTATGGCTGGTGACCAGCAGGCAGCTCTCTTTGGACAGTTAGCTTTTGAGCCTGGTATGGTCAAAAACACTTACGGAACTGGTTCCTTCATCATCATGAACACTGGTGAAGAGATGCAGCTGTCTGAAAACAACCTCTTAACAACTATTGGCTACGGTATCAACGGCAAGGTTTACTATGCTTTAGAAGGTTCTATCTTTATCGCAGGAAGTGCCATTCAATGGCTGCGCGACGGTCTTCGGATGGTTGAAAATTCACCAGAATCTGAAAAATATGCCCTAGATTCTCACAACAATGACGAAGTCTATGTCGTGCCTGCCTTTACAGGTCTAGGCGCTCCATATTGGGATCAAAATGCACGTGGTTCTGTCTTTGGCTTGACCCGCGGAACCAGCAAGGAAGACTTTATCAAGGCTACCCTGCAATCCATCGCTTACCAAGTTCGCGACATCATCGATACCATGCAGGTGGATGCCAAGACTGCTATTCAAGTCCTCAAAGTCGACGGCGGGGCTGCTATGAACAACTTCCTCATGCAGTTCCAAGCTGACATTTTGGGAATCGATATTGCCCGTGTTAAAAACTTAGAAACAACTGCTCTCGGTGCAGCCTTCTTGGCAGGACTGTCAGTAGGATATTGGAAAGACTTAGACGAACTCCGCACTCTCAATGAAACTGGAGAACTCTTTGAACCATCTATGAATGAATCCCGCAAGGAACAACTCTACAAAGGATGGAAGAAAGCCGTTAAGGCAACCCAAGTCTTTGCGGAAATCGATGACTAATACTCAATGAAAATCAAAGAGCAAACTAGGAAGCTAGCCGCAAGCTGTACTTGAGTACGGTAAGGCGACGCTGACGTGGTTTGAATTTGATTTTCGAAGAGTATAATACTGGAAGAATAAAGCGACTCAGTTAGAAAGTGTGTAAATATGGAATTTTCAAAGAAAACACGTGAATTATCGATTAAAAAAATGCAGGAACGCACCTTAGACCTCCTGATTATTGGTGGGGGGATTACCGGTGCTGGAGTAGCCTTGCAAGCAGCAGCTAGTGGCTTGGAGACCGGTCTGATTGAAATGCAAGACTTTGCCGAAGGGACTTCTAGCCGCTCTACCAAATTGGTCCATGGTGGCCTTCGTTACCTCAAGCAATTCGACGTAGAGGTGGTCTCAGATACAGTTTCTGAGCGTGCTGTGGTCCAGCAAATTGCCCCCCATATTCCAAAACCAGATCCTATGTTGCTTCCTGTTTATGAAGAAGAGGGCGCTACCTTTAGCCTCTTCCGTCTGAAAGTGGCTATGGACCTCTATGACCTCTTGGCCGGTGTCAACAACACTCCTGCTGCCAACAAAGTTTTAAGCAAGGAGGAAGTGCTAGAACGGGAACCTGAACTTAAGAAAGAAGGCCTGGTCGGCGGCGGTGTCTATCTTGACTTCCGCAACAACGATGCGCGCCTCGTAATTGAAAATATCAAACGGGCTAACCAAGACGGTGCCCTGATTGCCAACCATGTCAAGGCAGAAGGCTTCCTCTTTGATGAATCTGGAAAGATTACAGGCGTTGTTGCGCGTGACCTCTTGACAGATGAAGCCTTTGAAATCAAGGCTCGCCTAGTTATCAACACAACTGGACCTTGGAGCGACAAGGTGCGCAATCTGTCAAATGACGGTGAGCAATACTCACAAATGCGTCCAACCAAGGGTGTTCACTTGGTAGTTGACTCTAGCAAGATCAAGGTTTCTCAGCCAGTCTACTTTGATACAGGCTTGGGAGACGGCCGGATGGTCTTTGTCCTTCCACGTGAAAATAAAACCTACTTTGGTACGACTGACACTGACTACACTGGTGACCTAGAGCATCCAAAAGTAACACAAGAAGATGTGGATTACCTCTTGGGCATTGTCAACAATCGCTTCCCAGAAGCAAAGATCTCAATTGACGACATCGAAAGTAGCTGGGCAGGTCTGCGTCCTCTGATTGCAGGAAACAGTGCTTCTGACTACAACGGCGGAAACAACGGTACCATTAGCGACGAAAGTTTCAATACATTGATTGCGACTGTTGAGAGCTACCTGGCTAAAGAAAAATCTCGCGAGGATGTCGAAGCGGCTGTTACCAAACTCGAAAGCAGCACTTCTGAAAAACACTTGGATCCATCTGCCGTGTCTCGCGGTTCCAGCTTAGAACGCGATAACAATGGTCTCTTGACTCTTGCTGGCGGTAAAATCACAGACTATCGTAAGATGGCGGAAGGCGCTATGGAGCGTGTCGTTGACATCCTCAGAGCAGAATTTGACCGCAACTTCAAGCTCATCAACTCTAAGACTTACCCTGTTTCAGGTGGAGAGCTCAATCCAGCAAATGTGGATTCCGAAATCGAAGCCTTTGCTCAACTTGGTGTCTCACGCGGCTTAGACAGCAAAGAAGCCTTCTATCTTGCAAACCTTTACGGATCAAATGCTCCTAAAGTCTTTGCCCTCGCACACAGCATTGAACAAGCACCAGGTCTCAGCCTGGCAGATACCTTGTCACTGCACTATGCTATGCGTAATGAATTAGCACTCAGCCCAGTTGACTTCCTGCTTCGCCGGACAAATCACATGCTCTTTATGCGGGATAGCTTAGATGCTATTGTAGAGCCTGTTCTGGATGAAATGGGACGATTCTACGACTGGACAGAAGAAGAAAAAGCAGCTTATCGCAATGATGTTCAAGCTGCCCTTGCAAATAATGATTTAGAAGAATTAAAAAAATAGAAAATACGAGAAGAGGCGGTAGACCAAGAACTGTCTACCACCCCTTCTTTTAAATGGAGTAACATAGATGATGAAAGAAATATTTGGCGAATTTTTAGGAACACTGCTCTTGCTCCTTTTGGGTAATGGTGTAGTTGCAGGTGTGGTTCTTCCCAAAACTAAGAGTCACAATTCAGGCTGGATTGTGATTACCATGGGATGGGGGATTGCCGTTGCCATTGCTGCTTTTGTATCTGGCAACCTTGGCCCAGCCCATCTGAACCCTGCCCTAACTATCGGAGTCGCTCTGAAAGGTGATTTGCCATGGGCATCTGTTCTTCCTTACGTCCTTGCTCAGTTTGCAGGTGCTATGGTTGGACAGTTCCTCGTTTTCCTACAGTTCAAACCTCACTATTTAGCTGAAGAAAATCCGGCTAACGTCCTGGGTACATTCAGCACAGGCCCAGCCATCAAAGATACCTTCTCTAACCTGATTAGTGAAATTCTTGGAACTTTTGTTCTAGTGCTGACTATCTTCGCTCTTGGACTTTATAAGCTACAAGCAGGCATTGGCACCTTTGCAGTCGGAACATTAATTGTCGGGATTGGTCTTTCACTTGGTGGAACAACTGGCTCTGCCCTCAACCCAGCTCGTGACTTAGGACCTCGCATCATGCACAGTCTTCTTCCTATTCCCAAAAAAGGTGATGGTGATTGGAGCTATGCTTGGATTCCAGTTGTCGGACCAATTATTGGTGCCGTCCTTGCAGTCCTAGTCTTTGGCCTATTCTAAAATAACCTATTACCATTGGAGAACACTTGACGAGTGTTCTCTTTTTTTGACTAATCTTCCTATAAATCCATTGCAATTTTGACAAAAGAAAAGACTTAGCCCTGTATTAGAGAAAACTAAGTCCTTTTTAGAATGATTTTGTTAGCTCTTGCGAGCTGCTTACGATTAACTCGAACGAGAGCTATCTCGCTTGGATAATTTCACCACTGCCTCGGTCCGAGCGGTATGCGGAAACATATCAACCGACTGGATATAGTGAACATCGTAGACCTGAGAGAGCTTGACTAAATCCCGAGCCAGAGTTGAGACATTGCAGGAAACGTAGACCATCTTCTCAGGTGCATAGCGGACAATTGTCTCCAGCAGCTTATCGTCCAGACCAGTTCGTGGCGGATCGACAATCAAAGCATCCGTCCGATAGCCCTCAGCATACCAGCGAGGAATAATCTCCTCTGCCGTCCCAGCCTCATAGAGTGTATTATCAAATCCCATTCGTTTCGCATTACGCTTGGCATCTTCAATGGCCTCAGGGATGATATCCATACCCCGCAGAGACTTGACTCTTTTAGCAAAGGCAAAGCCGATGGTCCCCACTCCGCAATAGGCATCAATCAAATGATCTTCTTTCGTCACATCCAGCGCCTTAACCGCCTCCCCGTAGAGCACCTCTGTCTGCTCAGGATTGAGCTGATAAAAAGCTCGAGGCGACAGGGAGAACTCATAGTCCAGCACTCCTTCTTGGATAGCCTCCTCTCCCCAGATAATCTCTGTCTTATCCCCGTAAATCTCACTGGACTTGCTCGTATGATAATTGACCGCTACTGTCTCCAACTCTGGAAATTCAGCCACTAGGTCTCGGACGACTGGAGAAAAGTCTAGCTTGCGACCTGTCACAAAAATCATCTGCACCTGACCTGTCTTTCTGGCCCTGCGAATCATGACTGTTCGTACCCCAGCAGTCTTTCTCTCATCATAGATGGGCAGCCTATACTTGCCTAAAAGCCGAGCCACCTTATTGATGATCTTTTGCGTTACCTTGTCCTGAACCAGACAATTTTTCAGCGAGACCAGATAGTGGGAATTCTGGGCATAGAGCCCAGCCTTGACCTCATCCTTGAACTTCCGAGTCTGAAACTGCAGCTTAGCCCGATAATAGAGCGGCTCCTGCATACCAATGGTCGGACGAATCTCGTAGTTTTCGTAACCAGCTGGCGCAAATTTTTTCAATGCCTGACGCAGCAAATCTTCCTTAAACTCTAACTGCTTGTCATAGTGGAGGTGCATGATTTGACAGCCCCCGCAGCTATCATAAATCTCACAAGGCGCTTCCACCCGAAATTTCGAGCGCTTGTTGATGGTCAAGAGCTTGGCCTCGATAAAATTACGCTGAACCTTGGTCACCTGACAGTAGACTTCCTCGCCTTTCAAAGCCCCGGGTACAAAGACCAGCGTTTTCTTATAAAATCCAATCCCTTCACCATTAATCCCCATTTTCTTAATTTTCAAAGGGATTCTTTGCTTCACTTTCACATTCATGCTTCTATTATACCACGCTGCCTCGCATTAGTTGAGAATATGTTACAATAAAAGTATGAAAGCAGAAAAAATATCCCTTCCACTAGCCCAATTCCCTGAGCAAATACGAACTTATCTAGAGGGAGCAAATTTTTACGACAGCTCCTCACATTCTGCAGCCAGTGTTTTCTATGCTGATACGGGCTATTATTTGAAAATCGACCAAAAAGGCCAGTTAGCCCAAGAAGCCACACTGGCCAAATGGTTTGAGAAGCAAGGGCTCGGTGTGCCTGTCATTCACTACCTGACAGCAGATAAAGACTACCTGCTGACTAAAGAAGCCGAGGGCAAGGACGCCCTAGCCTTTCTCCAACAGCCAGAAGATCTTTGCCAAACGATGGCTGCCGCGCTCAGAAAACTTCATAGCATCCAACCCCAGCATTTCCCAATCCAGCATCGCCTCCAACACTATAAAGAGCAAGCAGAGGAAAATTATCGGAAAGGTTGCTTTTATCAAAAAGCCTTGCTGCCTCAATTTCACATCTCAAGTCGTGAGGAAGCCTACCAGCTTATCCAAGAGCAGGGACACTTACTGACGGTGGATGCCTTGATTCATGGAGATGCCTGCTTGCCTAATTTCATTCTGAAAGACGCAGCAACCTTCTCCTGCTTTATTGACGTTGGCCTCTCCGGCCTTAGCGATCGCCACATTGATCTTTATTGGGCGATCTGGTCTCTTACTTATAATTTATCTGACCCCCAATACGCAGAGCTCTTTCTTGACTACTATGGCAGGAAGGATGTTGATACAGACAAACTGCGCTTGATAGCTGCCTTTGAAGCATTTGGCTAAAAGAAAGGATTCTACCAAAATCTCTTATGAAAATCACAAAAATCGAAAAGAAAAAAAGACTCTACCTCTTGGAGTTGGACGGCAGTGAAAAGCTCTATATTACAGAAGACACCATCGTCCGCTTCATGCTGTCCAAAGGAATGGAAATCACAGAGCAGGAGCTATCAGAAATTCAAGACTATGCCCAATTTTCTTACGGAAAAAATCTAGCTCTTTACCATCTCTCCTTCAAGCAAAGAACTGCTAAGGAAGTTAAAGACTACTTAACGCAGCACGACATCCAACCAGAAACCATCAGCCAGGTCTTGGACAATCTAAAAAAGGATAATTGGATTAATGATAAAAGATATGCTCATTCTTTTATCCAATCTAACTTTCTCACCGGTGACAAAGGCGCTTTTGTTCTCAAGCAAAAACTCAGTCAAAAAGGGATTTCTAGCACTATCATAGAAGACGAATTGAGCCAGTTTGATTTCACTGAACTAACAGACAAGGTTGCCGAAAAGCTGCTCAAAAAACACCAAGGAAAACTGCCCAGCAAGGCTTTACAAGATAAAATACTTCAATCCTTGATAAACAAAGGTTTTTCATACAGCCAAGCCAAAAACGCCTATCAGCATTTGGAAATCGAAGAAGACCAAGAAAACCAGCAAGAACTGCTCTATAAAGAGCTAGACAAGCAATACCGCAAGTACTCAAAAAAGTATGACGGATATGACTTAAAACAGCGTCTGACCCAAGCTCTAGCTCGCAAAGGCTATGATTTCTCCGACATCGCTAGCGCTCTGATAGAATATCTTTAAGATTTTCTATGAAAACTTATGCATTTCTATGAAAATATGTTACAATAAAGAAGATAAACTTATAAATTGTAGAAAGTTGGTAAGTTATGAAACTTCCAAAAGAAGGCGACTTTATTACAATTCAAAGTTATAAGCATGATGGGAATCTTCACCGCACCTGGCGAGATACCATGGTACTAAAGACAACAGAAAACGCCATTATTGGCGTTAATGACCACACACTGGTAACAGAAAGTGATGGCCGACGTTGGGTAACACGTGAACCAGCCATTGTCTATTTTCATAAAAAATACTGGTTTAATATCATTGCCATGATTCGCGACAATGGAACTTCATACTACTGCAACCTAGCCAGTCCTTACTATCTGGATAATGAAGCTCTAAAATACATTGACTATGATTTAGACGTCAAAGTCTTTGCTGATGGTGAAAAACGCCTGTTGGATGTAGAAGAATATGAACGTCACAAAAAACAGATGCACTATTCTGATGATTTGGATTTCATTCTCAAAGAAAATGTCAAAATCCTAGTTGATTGGATTAACAACGGAAGAGGTCCATTTTCAGATGCTTRTGTCAATATTTGGTACAAACGTTATGTTGAACTAAAGAATCGATAAAGTTGTCAAAGAGCGCAAGCTCTTTTTCTTTTGTCTAATTCAGACCTGCCAGAGGTCAAATTCTTGCAATCTCAAGCATTTTCGGGTATCATATAAGAAAATCCAGACTGTAAGAAAGGAGTCTCCCATGGCATTTACAAATACTCTCGGCCGATATGCCAGCTTTGGCATCATGACGAGCCTCCCTGAAGAAATTGTCGATTCATTCTGGTACATCATTGATAACAATCTCAAAGGGGTCTTTGAACTTCGCCCAGTCCTCAAATTCGAAATCATCAACCACCAAGGAAGAGTATCTCTACGATTCTCACAAAAGAACTTCAACACTATTATTTCATTTGATTTAAACTATCAATTTGACCCTTTCTTTCCYAGAAAAGTCTACATCGTTGATAACAAGGGCAAAGAAACCATTATGTTATCTGACGAATACTCTTTGATGTAGTAAATCATACTCAACACATATAAAAAACCTCTGAAGGCAACTATTCACCGCTATCAGAGGTTTTTATCTTTAATATTACTCATCTCAAGTGGAAAGTACATTTGAGCAGCTTGATACAAACTAAACTTCTGGAACACTAGACTTTAAAATCAAACTAAACCTAGTTGAATAATCAAATCCCTTGCTTTCAAATAGGATTATATAAAGAGACAAAACCAGTAGTTCTAAAAGATTGTATTACTTATTAAATCCAACAATAAGTAAGAAGTCTTAATAACAACATATGTTAGCTAAGTCATAGATACTGGACACACTTTTTTCTAAAAAAAGAAAAAAAATAGATAAGTATATCTATCTTCAATGTTATCTAGTCGGGAAGACAGGATTCGAACCTGCGACACCTTGGTCCCAAACCAAGTACTCTACCAAGCTGAGCTACTTCCCGAACTTAAGTTATTACTTAATGCACCCTAGAGGAGTCGAACCTCTAACCGCCTGATTCGTAGTCAGGTACTCTATCCAGTTGAGCTAAGGGTGCTCACTATTCATATTATATTCATTATAGCAAAACTTAAGAAAAAATCAAACAATTAAATGCACCCTAGAGGAGTCGAACCTCTAACCGCCTGATTCGTAGTCAGGTACTCTATCCAGTTGAGCTAAGGGTGCTCATCTTCTTCTACTGCCTCTTACAAGTCTATGCCGAGGACCGGAATCGAACCGGTACGATCGTTACCAATCGCAGGATTTTAAGTCCTGTGCGTCTGCCAGTTCCGCCACCCCGGCCGCCTCAAGCGAACGACGGGATTCGAACCCGCGACCCTCACCTTGGCAAGGTGATGTTCTACCACTGAACTACGTTCGCATCCTATTCAAAAATGCCGGCTACAT
>NZ_JAJEPD010000092.1:0-5144 GCF_020729765.1 Streptococcus sanguinis
GTTCAGTCGCCAGATGGAAACAAAGTTACATACACAAGAGGGGGAATTCGATATAAAAGGAGATAAAGAATTGAGTTTAGGAGGAACTGAGGGAAGTGGGGAAAGGATTAAGTTTTCGCCGCTAAAAGCTAGAATTTTGATGATGATTAGTCCAGTAATGAGTGCTATCTTCTTTGGTTTTTTTTCGTGCGGTTTTATTTATTATGCATTGGAGTTAGGTATTTCATTTTGGCTAGATTTGATTCGTGAAAATTTTATGTTGATCATTTTCTTTATTTGGTTCCATATGAGTTTAGTCGAATCTATCTATAGAATGATAAAAAATAATCTTCTGTTAAACAGCAATATTCAGGAATTGAGAGATTGTTACCCTGAGCTTGAGGAGGACTGGCAAAATCTTAATGATGCGGACTACTTTGACGAAGATTTGCAAGTTTTGGTTTATGGCAATCATCTCATTTGTTACAGGACATTTGATATTGTCTATCTACCAGAATGTTCTAAGATAGATGCATTTATGAAGGTGTATGTTTTTCGTGTTTCCGGTGGTCATGAGTTGAGACGAGTTCATTTTTCTGCATGGTATCTTGATGGCAGTGAATCTGAACTCCGTACAAATGAGTTGCGAAGTTTTGCCGGAATTAATCAGAAAGCTCGTAAAGATGCCTTATTTGATTATATAAGAGAGAACTTTGATTATATTGAACTCGAAACTTTCGACTTTCGACTAAGGGAAAGAAGTAGATATTAGTCAAGTAAGCGATTTGCAGAAAATAATGACTAAATTTAAAAAGATTGTATAAAAAGCTTGCAATCTTTTTTTTCTTTTGCTATAATTATCAATGGTTTGAAAAAACTGCCTAAGACAGTAGGGGAGCTCGACTCATAAAGATCCTACCGAGGACAAAACGTATCATGTAAAAAGAAGCGTATTGTACTTTCGTGTCTAGGTTTGGGCGCGTTTTTCTTTTGGAAAATTCCCCAAGCAAAATAATTACGGAGGTGAAACACTAAATGAGTGAAGCTATTATTGCTAAAAAAGCGGAACTGGTTGACGCAGTTGCTGAGAAAATGAAAGCTGCTGCATCTATCGTCGTTGTTGACGCTCGTGGTTTGACTGTTGAGCAAGATACCGTTCTTCGTCGTGAGCTTCGTGGAAGCGAAGTTGAGTACAAAGTTATCAAAAACTCAATCTTGCGTCGTGCAGCTGAAAAAGCTGGACTTGAAGACTTGGTATCTGTTTTTGTTGGACCATCTGCAGTAGCATTTTCTAACGAAGATGTTGTTGCTCCAGCGAAAATCTTGAACGACTTTGCTAAGAACGCTGATGCACTTGAAATCAAAGGTGGTGCAATTGAAGGCGCTGTCGCATCAAAAGAAGAGATTCTTGCACTTGCAACTCTTCCAAACCGCGAAGGACTTCTTTCTATGCTCCTTTCTGTACTTCAAGCGCCAGTTCGCAACGTTGCACTTGCTGTCAAAGCAGTTGCAGACAACAAAGAAGACGCAGCTTAATCTTAAGCTACGCAGCGTAGCCTAGCTACGAAAAAAATATTATAAATTTAAAAATTATTTGGAGGAAATAACAATGGCATTGAACATTGAAAACATTATTGCTGAAATTAAAGAAGCTTCAATCCTTGAATTGAACGACCTTGTAAAAGCTATCGAAGAAGAATTTGGTGTAACTGCAGCTGCTCCTGTAGCTGTAGCTGCTGCTGGTGCTGGTGAAGCTGCCGCTGCTAAAGATTCATTCGATATCGAATTGACTGCTGCTGGCGACAAGAAAGTCGGCGTTATCAAAGTTGTACGTGAAATCACTGGTCTTGGCCTTAAAGAAGCTAAAGAACTTGTTGATGGTGCACCAAACGTTATCAAAGAAGGCGTTGCTGCAGCAGAAGCTGAAGAACTTAAAGCTAAATTGGAAGAAGCAGGTGCTTCAGTTACTCTTAAATAAGAGGCATATACCAATTAGAATTCGGAATACTATAGTATCAGCCTTTTAGAATCGTGAACACATTTTAGAAACTGATAAATTAATTTAGTTTCCTGCCAAAAACCCTACCAAAAATTAATTTGGCAGGGTTTTTTTTAAAAATAAAATTATTTTGGAGAACAGTTGAATATTGTTATCCTTTTTTTATTTTCTGGAGGGAAAAGGACAAAAGAATTACAATCATCACGCTATATTGTCATTTCATTTTTAGTACGTGAAATGGGAATTGACATTGTTGAAGCCATATCTCTTATGGCTGAATTAGAAAAAAGTGGCTTGGTTCGATTGGAATCAAGTGGAGATTTAATACTCAAAGAACTTGGAGGAGCGCTATGAAACGAATTACCGCAAATCAATACCAAACTTCAGAACGGTATTATAAATTACCTAAAATTCTTTTTGAGGATGAGAAATATATGGATATGAAACTAGAAGTAAAGGTGGCTTATTCTATTTTAAAAGATCGTTTAGAATTATCTCTCAATCGTGGTTGGATAGATGAAGAAGGCGCGGTTTTTTTAGTATTTTCTAATTCTAAACTGATGAGGCTGTTAGGTTGTTCGAAGTCAAAATTACTGTCCATCAAAAAAACTCTTAAAGAATATGACTTAATTGATGAAGTTCAACAGTCTTCAAGTGTTAAAGGAAGACTAGCTAATAAGATTTATTTAGGAGAATTATCTTCTACCCCAGTAGATAATTCAAACAGGCCTAGTGTTAATAAAAGACTAGGGCAGGTTGAAAATGAAACGGCCCCCGTCTCATATTCAGCCCCTAGTGAGACTGAAGTTAGTGAGACTAAATATAGTGAGACTGATTCTTTATTTACTGAGGATGAGGAGGATAGGAATACTCATCCTATCTTGAAAAGAAAAGTAGAAAAGGTCACAAAATATGATCGAGATTATATTTGGGGATTGGTACAAGATCAATTTAGACGAGAAGGTTTTTCTGAAACAGCCAGTGAAATTGCTATGACTGATTTTGAGAGAATCTATCAGTATGCTCTTGACAATGTTCGCTTTGTTAGACGAGCGGAAGCACTTGCTGAATTTGTGTTTAACGGCTTGTATTCTGTTTGGAATAACCGTGTTAGAAAAGGAGGTGGTTAAATGTCGCCAATCGAGTGGATATTAGTTATGCTCATTTTAATTTCAAGTGGTATAACTCTTTGGACGTTGATTGTCGATCAGAAAGGGGTGATCAAGAAATGAGATTTATTGATTTATTTTCAGGTATAGGTGGATTTCGACTAGGAATGGAAAGTGTTGGACACGAGTGTATTGGATTTTGTGAGATTGATAAATTTGCTAGAGAATCTTATAAGTCCATTTTTCAAACGGAAGGAGAAATTGAATTTCATGACATACGAGATGTTTCAGATGACGAATTTAAAAAACTTAGAGGGAAAGTCGATATCATCTGTGGGGGATTCCCTTGTCAAGCATTTTCAATCGCAGGAAGACGATTGGGATTTGAAGATACTAGAGGAACTTTGTTCTTTGAAATTGCTCGGGCGGCCAAACAAATCCAACCACGTTTTCTTTTTCTTGAAAATGTTAAAGGCCTACTCAATCACGATAAGGGACGGACGTTCACCACAATCCTTACCACACTTGATGAGTTGGGGTTTGATGTTGAGTGGCAGGTGCTTAACAGTAAGGATTTCGGCGTTCCCCAAAACAGAGAGAGGGTGTTTATTATCGGACATTCTAGAAAGAAAAGTACCAGACTCTTATTTCCTTTCAGACGAGAAGGTCAAGCAACTAACTCTGAGATTTTAAAAACATTAGGGAATTTGAATCCATCAAAAAGTGGAATGAGCGGTAAAGTCTATTATTCAGAAGGTCTTGCGCCAACCTTAGTTCGTGGAAAAGGAGAAGGATTTAAGATTGCGATTCCTTGCATTACACCAGATAGATTAGACAAGAGACAAAATGGTAGACGCTTTAAGGAAAACCAAGAGGCGATGTTTACTTTAAATACTCAGGATCGTCATGGTATTGTCGTTGTTGGAGATTTACCAACTAGCTTTAAGGAAACTGGTCGAGTTTATGGAAGTGAGGGGTTATCTCCAACACTGACTACAATGCAAGGTGGAGATAAAATTCCCAAAATACTAATTCCAGAACCAATCAAATTTCTAAAAGTACGGGAAGCAACGAAAAAAGGATACGCTCAAGCAGAAATAGGAGATTCAATTAATTTGGAAAGACCAAGTTCTCAGTATCGTCGTGGTAGAGTTGGAAAAGGTATAGCTAATACGTTAACAACTAGTGGACAAATGGGAGTAGTAGTTGCTAGTTATGAAGGAGAAGATAAACAAGTTTATCATGTAGCCGGTGTATTAATAGATGGACAGTTTTACCGTCTGAGGATACGACGAATCACTCCTAAAGAGTGTTTTCGCTTGCAGGGCTTTCCTGATTGGGCTTTTGAAGCTGCTAGAAAAGTCTCTAGTAATAGTCAGCTCTATAAACAAGCTGGTAATAGTGTAACCGTTCCTGTGATTGCCGCAATCGCAAAGAAATTAAAAGAAATAGAGGAAAAAGATGAAAGCATTAAATGAAGAATCAATACTAGATTGTGATGAATTAGAAACAGAATTACATGATGCAGAAATCAAACAGCTGGATGAACAATTATTTTTGATACCCAATTATCCATGTGAGTTTGAAGTAACATTTTTAGATGATTACCATAAAAAACACAACTACCCACTATTTTACGAGTCCTATCTTCAAAACGTTATGGAATTCCTTGAAAGTCAAGACATAAAGAATGGGGTTGATGCCTTTGTAGATGATAATCAAAATCTTGTTTTTGTTTTATATGGACAAGGCTATCGAGCCGAGGGAAAAGAGGGAATACTTACAACCCAAGTAACTGTAAAAGCTTATGATGAAGACAAGAAACCGATTAACTTCGCAAATTTATTAGATTCCTTGATTGTCTCAGAATATCAAATGGAACCGAATCTTTGGGAGGTCTCTCATGATTGATCTCTATCTAAGTAAAAATAGCCAAAGAAATCAACTTCTTTTGGATTTCTTTCAAAAGTATAGCATAGAGGTCACTCCTCATTCTATTTCTGAAATGACAAAGGACAAATTAATTGAAATGATGAGCTATTCTTCAGATTGTTTTG
>NZ_JAJEPD010000093.1:0-1504 GCF_020729765.1 Streptococcus sanguinis
ATAAGATTTAAATTCTCTATATGACCAAGAATCATCCATACCATCCAGTGCTTGAAATGGTGTACGCTGTCCTTTCTCTTGATTGGCTGTTGCTAAAACTAGTACCTTATTTGCTAAACTATCATCAAATGAAAGAGAAAGAGGCAAAATATGATCAATCTCATATTTATACTGATTTTCAATCAAATCTGCTATTGTTATATTCTTCCCAGTATAAAGACATTTTTCTCCCTGCTGATGCCAAAGACGAATTTTCGTAGCCAATGAAGATGAGAAAAATGCTGCAATGGAAAAAGCTGCTCATCAATATAATGGAAAAAAGGAACTACCAGATAGTATTTTTCACGGGCATAAAGAATTGGCTACGAAAATTCGTCTTTGGCATCAGCAGGGAGAAAAATGTCTTTATACTGGGAAGAATATAACAATAGMAGATTTGATTGAAAATCAGTATAAATATGAGATTGATCATATTTTGCCTCTTTCTCTTTCATTTGATGATAGTTTAGCAAATAAGGTACTAGTTTTAGCAACAGCCAATCAAGAGAAAGGACAGCGTACACCATTTCAAGCACTGGATGGTATGGATGATTCTTGGTCATATAGAGAATTTAAATCTTATGTCAAAGCCTCTAAGGCACTCAGTAATAAAAAGAAAGATTACTTGCTGAATKAGGAAGACATTAACAAAATTGAAGTCAAACAAAAATTTATTGAGCGCAATCTAGTTGATACTCGCTATTCTTCTCGAGTAGTTCTAAATGCTCTTCAGGATTTTTATAAATTAAATGATTTTGATACCAAGATTTCAGTGGTGCGCGGACAATTTACTTCTCAACTTAGAAGAAAGTGGCGGATTGACAAATCGCGTGAAACTTATCACCATCATGCAGTCGATGCATTAATTATCGCGGCCTCCAGTCAATTAAGACTTTGGAAAAAGTGGAATAATCCTCTGATTTCTTACAAGGATAACCAATTTGTGGATTCTGAAACAGGAGAGATTATTACATTGACTGACGATGAGTACAAAGAATTAGTATTTAGAGCCCCTTATGATTATTTTGTTGATATGCTAGGCAGTAAAAAATTCGAAGATAGTATTTTATTTTCCTATCAAGTGGATTCAAAGTATAATCGTAAGATTTCTGATGCAACGATTTATGCAACTAGAAAAGCGAAATTAGGTAAAGATAAGTCGGAAGAAACTTATGTATTAGGTAAGATTAAGGATATATATTCTCAAACGGGTTATGATGCTTTCATAAAGCTTTATAAAAAGGATAAAAGTAAATTTCTGATGTACTGTAAGGATCCGCTAACTTTTGAAAAGGTCATTGAGGAGATTTTAAAAACATATCCTGATAAGGAACAAAATGAAAATGGAAAAGAAGTTGCTTGTAATCCCTTCGAGAAATATAGACAGGAAAATGGTCCTATTCGAAAATATAGTAAAAAAGGAAAAGGTCCAGAAATTAAGAGTCTGAAATACTATGATAACAAA
>NZ_JAJEPD010000094.1:0-2670 GCF_020729765.1 Streptococcus sanguinis
TGAGAGGATCTGCTCCTAGTACGAGAGGACCAGAGTGGACTTACCGCTGGTGTACCAGTTGTTCTGCCAAGAGCATCGCTGGGTAGCTATGTAGGGAAGGGATAAACGCTGAAAGCATCTAAGTGTGAAACCCACCTCAAGATGAGATTTCCCATAACGCAAGTTAGTAAGAGCCCTGAGAGAAGATCAGGTTGATAGGTTAGGAGTGGAAGTGTGGTGACACATGGAGCGGACTAATACTAATCGCTCGAGGACTTATCCTAGAATAAGAGATTCATCAGAGTGCAGCGAATGGTTTAGAGAAATGTGAGATTTGATATTGTATTCAATTTTGAGTTGACAAGGCTTGTCTGAGAGGACAGGACAGTTAATTCAATAGTTAAGTGACGATAGCCTAGGAGATACACCTGTACCCATGCCGAACACAGCAGTTAAGCCCTAGAACGCCGGAAGTAGTTGGGGGTTGCCCCCTGTGAGATATGGTAGTCGCTTAGCGAAGGGAGTTTAGCTCAGCTGGGAGAGCATCTGCCTTACAAGCAGAGGGTCAGCGGTTCGATCCCGTTAACTCCCATATTCAAGCGGGTGTAGTTTAGTGGTAAAACTACAGCCTTCCAAGCTGTTGTCGCGAGTTCGATTCTCGT
Organism: Streptococcus sanguinis; assembly: GCF_020729765.1. Lineage (GTDB taxonomy): Bacteria > Bacillota > Bacilli > Lactobacillales > Streptococcaceae > Streptococcus > Streptococcus sanguinis_Q. The sequence goes on from NZ_JAJEPD010000094.1 coordinate 642, forward strand.
CACCCGCTTTGAACGAAAGTTCATACCAAGTTTTTTGAACTTGGGCGCGTAGCTCAGGTGGTTAGAGCGCACGCCTGATAAGCGTGAGGTCGGTGGTTCGAGTCCACTCGTGCCCATTTCAATAATATTATGGTCCGTTGGTCAAGGGGTTAAGACACCGCCTTTTCACGGCGGTAACACGGGTTCGAATCCCGTACGGACTATATATTTGGAGGATTACCCAAGTCCGGCTGAAGGGAACGGTCTTGAAAACCGTCAGGCGTGTAAAAGCGTGCGTGGGTTCGAATCCCACATCCTCCTTAGGGACGAATAGTATTGACGCGGGATGGAGCAGCTAGGTAGCTCGTCGGGCTCATAACCCGAAGGTCGTAGGTTCAAATCCTGCTCCCGCAATAGTTGGCTCGGTAGCTCAGTTGGTAGAGCAATGGATTGAAGCTCCATGTGTCGGCGGTTCGATTCCGTCTCGCGCCATAATTTTATAATCGGAAGGGTAGCGAAGAGGCTAAACGCGGCGGACTGTAAATCCGCTCCTTCGGGTTCGGGGGTTCGAATCCCTCCCCTTCCATAACCTTTACGGGCATAGTTTAAAGGTAGAACTAAGGTCTCCAAAACCTTCAGTGTGGGTTCAATTCCTACTGCCCGTGTTTAAATATGGCGGGTGTGGTGAAGTGGTTAACACACCAGATTGTGGCTCTGGCATGCGTGGGTTCGATCCCCATCACTCGCCTATTTAATATTATTGGGGTATCGCCAAGCGGTAAGGCAAGGGACTTTGACTCCCTCATGCGTTGGTTCGAATCCAGCTACCCCAGTTAGAAACTTGAGCCGGCGTGGCGGAATTGGCAGACGCGCTGGACTCAAAATCCAGTGTCCTCACGGACGTGCCGGTTCGACCCCGGCCGCCGGTATAGCTTAAGTTTTAGAAACGTTGTTTTATCAGCGTTTCTTTTATTTTTGGTCAACTTTTGGTCAACTTTGCACTTTTTCATTTAGCTGAGACAATAGATTTCTCACTTTATTATTCTCTTCATCTGCTTTTTCTTTGATTAAATGTCCATAAGTTTCTGTTATTTCAGTTATATCCTTATGACCCATAAGCTTTGAAACAGCCCAAATATCGATCCCCATCGCTAAAAGAGAACTGCAATAACTATGCCTTAACCCTGTACTTGTCATATTTAGTGGTTTAATATTCAACTCCTGGAGTATATTTTTAAGCCATTTATTGACCGTATTATTGCTACTTATACCATTGAATAAATCAAAAAAAACTACATTGTCTGGATTTTCTAGTCCATAGAATGCCAATAATTCTTCCTGGATATTTTTCAAATTTCTAAGGATTTCTATAACTTTAAAGTCAACTGGAATAAATCGGATAGAGTCCTCAGTTTTAGGCTTTGTCCATCGTCTTCTTACTGTATCATAACGACGATAGGTTCGGATACCTTGACGCTCCCAGAGAACACAATCCCAACTCAATCCCGAAACTTCACCAGCTCGCAAACCTGTCTTTAGCTGCACATATAGCTGGAAAGGAACTACAGATTTTCTATAATCTAATTGTTCTTCAAGATAAACTGCTAAACGTGCATAATCTTTTAGGCTATGGATATACCTATCTTTCTTCCCTTTAGGAGAAGGTCGCCCAGACAATATAACTCCTTCAGCAAAATCATGAATATTAATCTTATCCCTTTTTGCAAAAATAATGACTTTCTTAATTTCAGAGTTTAAACGGCTAACATTATCCCGACTATTTGTTCTAGCATAAACATTTATAATTTCCTGGTATTCACTTGATCGAATATCGCATACCGGCTTATCCTGGAAATACTTCTGTATAATCTTTCCACGGAATCTATGCTTATTTAAAGCAGATTCTGATTTTCCTAAAGGTAGAATCTGTAGTTCAAACCAACGCTCCCATAACTGATACAGAGTAACTTCTCTATCAACGACTACTCCATTTTTTACTTTCATCTCAAAAGCAAGAGCTTCAATCTGAGCTTCTTTCTTTGTCCGAAAA
>NZ_JAJEPD010000095.1:0-66240 GCF_020729765.1 Streptococcus sanguinis
TTTATTCCTAATACTCCATGATTTACTAAAATCGTCAAAATTTGTAATAACTCCCCGATTTCTCCATTTCTTTTTCTAATAAAATCTTCTATTTTAAGATAAGCAAACTCCCCTTTCCCTAACTCCGAAATTATACCAATCACATCGTTTATCTCATCAAATCGTCCTGTCATCTTCAGCTCATTCGATATTTCTCTATAAAACCAATCCGAATATTCTTTTTCAATTTCAATTAAATTCGACATTACAACTTTAGAATCATTAGGATAATTTTTTTTATATATATTCAAAAAAGCAACCACATCTCTTGGACGTCCGAAAGTTCTTGACATGATATAAAAAAATACTGTTTCTTTCTTTGGGAAAAACGTATTTCTTATATCCTCTAGAGAATGTGCAGTATCAATACTTTGAGACATTTTATGAAAAATCATTTTCATTAACGGAGTGCCAGATGCCTTAGAGTTGGAACCATACCACCGAAGTTCAATTCCTCCCGATGTAATTGGCTTATTTATGTCACCTGATTTCCCAAAAAGTAGTTTTATTACATCACTTCTTAATAGAAGGATAATTTTTGAAGCTTTCGGAATCTTTTTATTTAATGCCTGTGCTCCATTAATCATAGAAATCATAAAATATAAAAAATTTTCCCTATCCATAATTTCTTCTAGACGATCCATGTCGTCAAAAAATATAGTATAGATTTTAGATGAATTTTCAATATAGTTAAGTATAATAGACTCGATCACTTCATATTTATTAAAATATGGAGAAACCTTGTTAGTTGTTGTTTGAGTGTTAGAAAAAGTTGACTTAGAATCCGTACTAAACCCAATATCAGATTTAGAGAATTCTAATTTTCCCATATTCTCTCCTCCCAAATGAGATTGCTCAATGAATTCCCGCACCTCCCAAAATTGGCGCTCTACATTCTTTAAGAGTTTCTTTATTTTATATTTTTTGAAGAATTGCCAAAAATACAATCTTTTAAAATCATCCTTAATTAAATCAATAAATTGCTGTAAAAAAACGTATCGCCAGAACAGAGATTGCTCTTCTTTTTTTACAGAATCATACTTAAATTCTTTCAATTTTTCAAGAATATATTCATCATAAGAGACTATTTTACTAGCCCTATTTTGAACTTTCTTATTCTTTTCGTTTATATATGATGCTAATAAAGTTTTACCTGTACCTTTTCGTCCATAGATTATAAATTTCTTCTTAGAATTAACCTGATTTTCAATCTTGGAATCTTCATCATAAAATAAATCTTGAAACTTTGGCTCCTGAGATTCCTCACTTCCACTCACATCACCAAAATTAAAATCTTTCATTGTTACTTCATCAATATTCAATACTTGTCTCCTCCACACAAAAAAACTAGTGCGCCTAGTGACATAACTTCATCGCCTAATATACGATTACTGACACTAAAATTACCGCACTAGTCTTTTATAACTAATAACTAACATACTTGTATAACACTATACTACCTTATTATTCGTAAGATGTCAATAAAAAAGTTTATAATACACTACTAAGTGAATTTCTCTAATACCTCGGATATGAATAGAAATCCGTCTCAGCCACATCTGCTCTGCCATTTTCAAAAGCCTCAGCATTCCAAGCCATCTCAAACTCTGCTGCCTCTGGATCCGCTAAGAAGTCCATGAGTGCATCGAGACCAGACTCAGCTGTTTGAGTTAGAAAATCCACGAAATAAGCCAGAAACTCCCGTGACAGCCCCTTTTTAGGCTCATAGGGCAGGGCTGCCAGATAGTCCTCAGCCTCAAAACGAGACTTGACTGGATTATAGAAAAGCACGACTTCCTCAAAGTAAATATCTTCAGCCGAGGCATTGCCCTCAGCATCAACAGTCTCAATCCCGCCCGGATTTTGCACCTCAAGGAGAAAGGCCACTTCCACCGCGTGATTCTTCTTGTCCCAGTTTATCTCATAGTCAAAAGGAAAGCTCTTCCCCATTTCCTCGTCCAATATCTCCAAAAAACCGTACTTAGCCATGATTTCCTCTTTTCATTGTGATAAAATATTACTATCTACAATAGTAACACAAAAAACCAAGAAAAACACTTGCAGAAAGGAAATCTTATGCCAGAAAACCTCGCCCTGCGCATGCGGCCGACCAGCATTGAGCAAATCATCGGCCAGCAACATCTGGTCGGACCTGGAAAAATCATCCGTCGCATGGCTGAAGCCAACCGCCTGTCCTCAATGATTCTCTACGGGCCACCCGGCATCGGCAAGACCTCTATCGCCTCGGCTATTGCCGGCACAACCAAGTTTGCCTTTCGGACCTTGAACGCCACCTTAGATAGCAAGAAGCGCCTGCAGGAAATTGCTGAAGAAGCGAAATTTTCCGGCGGACTGGTGCTCCTGCTAGACGAGATTCACCGCTTGGACAAGACCAAGCAAGACTTTCTGCTACCGCTGTTAGAAAGCGGCCTGGTCATCATGATTGGAGCGACGACAGAAAATCCTTTCTTTTCTGTCACCCCTGCTATTCGAAGCCGGGTTCAGATATTTGAGCTTGAGCCCCTCAGCAACAAAGACATCCGGACAGCCATTCAGCTAGCCTTGACGGATAAGGAACGAGGATTTGATTTCCCAGTGGAGCTAGATGATGAAGCTCTGGATTTCATTGCCATCTCTACCAACGGAGACCTGCGCTCCGCCTATAATTCACTGGACCTAGCCGTACTCTCTACCCCAGAAGATGACAAGGGCATCCGCCACATCACGCTTGATGTGATGGAAAACAGCCTGCAAAAGAGCTATATCACCATGGATAAGGACGGGGACGGCCATTACGATGTGCTCTCTGCCCTGCAGAAGTCCATCCGTGGCTCCGATGTCAATGCCAGTCTCCACTACGCAGCTCGTCTCATTGAGGCTGGAGACCTACCTAGCCTGGCTCGCCGCCTGACCGTTATCGCTTACGAAGATATTGGTCTGGCAAATCCAGACGCCCAAGTCCATACCGTCACAGCTCTGGAAGCAGCCCAGCGGATTGGCTTCCCTGAAGCCCGGATCCTCATTGCCAATATTGTCATTGATTTGGCTCTATCACCCAAGTCCAACTCAGCCTATCTGGCTATGGACAAGGCCTTAGCTGACTTACGAAAGAATGGGAACCTCCCCATCCCCCGCCATTTACGAGACGGCCACTATGCCAGCAGCAAGGAATTGGGCAACGCACAGGACTATCTCTACCCTCACTCCTATCCTGGCAATTGGGTCAAGCAGGACTATCTGCCTGACAAGATAAAAGACGCCAATTATTTCACTCCTAATGAGAATGGCAAATACGAGCGAGCCCTTGGAATGACCAAGGATAAGATTGATGACTTAAAAAAATGATGACATCGTTTGCAAAAAATCACATTTTTCTCTTGAATTTTTCAAAATTTATGGTATTATAATTATAGAAACGCTGTGGTGTACGACTTCACACTTAAGTGTTGACCGACTATTTTTTGTATTATTAGGGAAACAAAAGACTTCTAACAGCATGCAAGCCGTGTCACGCGGAAGCAGCTTCAGTTAGAGCGAGTTGCCCACCTGCTTAATTGCGCGGGTTCAATACAAATCGTGAAGGTCCGGCACCAATACAGCTTTTTCTATTGCCTCCTTAGCTCAGCTGGCAGAGCAGCGGACTCTTAATCCGTGGGTCGCAGGTTCGATCCCTGCAGGGGGCATAGAAATAGATAAGAAAAAGCCTTGATTTACAAGGCTTTTTTGCTTGTCTATAACTGATTTGCCCCATCATTTGCCCCACATTTTTTTATGAGCAATCTTTCCAGACATCTCTGATTTGATTAAATTCCTCAAAAATTTTCTCCTCTAAAGTGTGTCCATATACTTCTACTAACATTGAAATATCTCTATGCCCTAGAATTTTTGCAATAACTCCAAGGTCAAAACCTTTGTGCCAGAGGTAGCTCCCATAGGTATGACGTGCTCCTTTTGTCGTGATAATTGGATAAATATCTAATTCATTTAAAAGAACACTCAAAGCTTTATTGACACTTGCAATGTCTGGTACCAAGTGAATATATCCATAATGCTGAAAAATCATTTTATACCTATTCTTGATTCCTAGCTCTTTATTAGCCTTCTCCTGTTCAATTTTTAGGACTTGTAATATCTTAATACATTCTTCGTCTATCGGTACCATCCGAATAGACGTTTTATTTTTTGGAGGGACAAATTTATGAGAAAGGGTATTAAACCTCCTATATGTTTTTAGCAGTCCTCTGTCAAAGTCAACTTCATTCCAAGTTAACGCTATTAACTCTCCAAACCTCATGCCTGTTTTTAATAGAAAATAGACAATATAAGGAACAATTGAACGTTGGTAATCAAATTTTCTCTTTACTGCTAAAAGTAAATCCAGATAGTCCTTTTCTGTATGTAAATATTTCTCTTCTGTCATCTGTTGTTCTTTGGATGAAAATAACTCGACATGTTGTGTAAAATCATCTATTAGAACTTTGTCTGCAATTSCCATTTGGATGCTCTGATGAATCCCAGTATTCAATCTACCAAGAAAATTTCTACCAACTGTTTGTCCATACTTATTCATAATTCTTTGGTATTCACTCGCACGAATTTGAGTGACTTTTTTATTTCCAAATAATCTTTCAATTGTGTTTTTACGGAGAAGATATTTTTTCTTTGTCTCTTCCGACCTACTACTCGGTAGAATTTTTAGTTCAAGCCATTCTTGATACAGATCTACAAGAGAAATATCTCTAGAAATTCTTTTTCCTAAACGAAGTTCTTGCAGAATCGSTTCAGCTTCTGACTCTGCAAGTTTTTTTGTTTTAAAACCGCTATTATGAACAACAGTTTTCCCTTCGCTACGAATTTCATAGGTCCATAAATTACTATCTCCTCGCTTTCGATAACGAACACTTGCCATATTACGCCACCTCAGTTCCTAGAATCTCATTTACAACACTTTTTGGAACAACCATCAAACGTTTGCGATTATAAAATGTATAGCCTCGTGAGACAAGTAATTCTCTTGCCTGATGAATGATATCATTTGCTGTATGAGGGCGATAGCCCATTTCAATTAATTCTTTGTTACTAATTAAATTATTGTCCATAGTTATCCTCCTTATTTATTTTCTAAATTCAGAAACTCGCCTACAAGTAGTTGTAATTCTGCATTTAATTTAGGGAGATTCTGTATTAATACTTCTTTTAATTCTTCCGCAAATTGGTTCGTTTCTTCTCTCAATAGTTTGCGGACTCTTGTTTTTTTCTTTTTGATGCTGTCTGATTTTAAATTTGGAAAAGCCAATGATAACAGTTCAGGATTGTTGAGAAAGATAATTGTAAATGCTCTTTGCTCCACTCGAATATGTTCTAGCTTATAAAATCCGAAATTATCAAGTCGATTCATAACATCTTGGACCATCTCCTCACCAATCGCTTTGGTTCTAAGTTGGAATTCCAGTCTCCACCAAAACGGATTTACAGCCAAATCTAGCTTCTCATCGCGCTTGTGAGCAATGATTTCTTTATTCTTATCATATAACCTAACTTGTACATTACTACCGCTAGAACCCCAATATTTCGTCTCTAATTCACCCCCTCTACCATAGAAGACCTTATGGGTAACACCACCTTTAATATGTTGCAAATTAACGATTTCAGGCCTATTGAAAATGTCAAATGCCAAATCAAAACGAGACAAACGTACTGTCAATGAATTCAATCTAGCAAAGTACATTAATTGCCTCCATACTTTCATTCCATCAAATTCTTTTAAAGTATTAGGATTGAAATCAATTCGAATCAATTGTTCATTTCCATAAGTGGATAATTGAAAAAATATAATATTGATTGAATCATACTCATTAAAATCTTTAGCTAAAGTAAATACATCATCTCGTACGTTATCATGTATTTCAAATGAATCAACTCTTGTACTTATTGCCTGTTTCAGATTTTTAAAAATTTGTCTTAGGGAACCAATGTCTGTATCCCAGATAACCGTTAATCTATCAATACTGACATCTAACCGCTGTACTAATTCTCCTACATCACATCGTTCTTGAATACTTCTTAAATCTTGTATAGAAACCAACAAAATTGTCCCCCCTTCTTTTAGATTTTTTAGGTTTCAGAAACACCGTCAAATCAACGATTGCTCGTTCCGTCGTTCTTTGGGCGTTGCCCTAAGTGTCCCTTTTTGCTGGCTGTTAGAATAGCCAGCTTTTGCTTGGCTAGAAATTGTCTGGACGGCAGTCTGCAGGACTTCGCCTGACTTCCCGTCAGGCTCGTCCCTTGTCCTTGTCCACACAATTTCTAGCTCCAAGGCTTCGAATAGTCATAAGTCATAGTCTCATCCTCAACTTCCTCCTCACTCACTGTCCCTAAACTTATGAACTATTTTTTATCATTTATAACTTATTTCTAAGTTATAAATATATTTTATAAAAAATATTTGGAGCAGTCAACTAAAAACTTGATTTGTAAGTTTATAGATGATAGAATAAGTTTAAAATACAACATAGGAGTTTATCATGACCTTTATTATTCAAAATTTTGGACCCAATTTGGCACGATTGCGCATAGAAAAAGGAGTAAGTCAAACTCAACTTGCGGAAGATTTAGGAATCGGTAAACAATCCATCTCTGATTACGAAAAACAAAAAAGCTATCCTACCTTTGCAAATTTAGATAAGATAGCAGAATATTTTAATGCAACTCCAACTCAACTTTTTGGAACTAGTAAAGAGATTGAATTAGAAAAGAGTGTTCTTGAATCGAATGAATACTCTGATAAAGTAAGTGAGATCTTAAAGGCTGTCAAATACATCGAACATTTTCTAGAAACTGATGGACAGTACTTAGAGGATTTACTTTACTTAACAAGAGGCAACCAACTATACACAGAAGATGGAGAWGAGTTGTATATTGATCCAACTTCTCAGAAAAGAACACTTCATAACCAATATGAACCTGGTTTTATTGAAGCAAGRGATAAATCTCCACTAGARCTCTTAATTGAAAATAAGGAATTGTTTGATAAATAGAAAAAGCGAGGATAACCTCGCTTCAGATTGAAGTTAAAATCTTTAGAAGACACTTTTATAAGGACTTTGTCTTCAATCTGTGAAAAGGAGTGAAAACTCCTTTTCTTTTTGTAAGTCAGACTGAAACTTCCAAATTGTTTATTTATTTTATTGACATTTTCTATAAAAATAAGTACAATAGTTTTATTAGCAAACTATACTATATAGGAGGTATTGAAATGAAATTTTCTAATCGTTTACTGCTATTCCTTGCAGGAGTTGTTTTTGTCCTTTTAGGACTTTTCCTATTTACAAACCCAGTAGCTAATCTTGTTGCTTACAGCTGGTGGATTTCATTTGGTTTACTGGTTTCTTCTATAGCAGCTATTTTAGGCTATTTCTCTGCACCAAAAGAGCTTCGCTCACCTGTTTATCTTTTCCAAGGATTTGTTAGTCTTCTCTTAGCTCTTTACCTCGTTGCTTATGGCTTTGTGACCCTGCCGGTCGTCATTCCGACCATTGTAGGAATTTGGTTAATTGTAGAAGCCATTATTGCTTTCTTTAAAGGCAATCGTCTAAGATTGATTTTCCCTATTATTGGTAGCAATATCATGTGGGTAGCCTTGCTTGAATTTTTACTAGGTCTAGTGATTCTGTTCAATCCAGTGGCTACAGGTGTCTTTGTCGTTTATGTCATTGCCTTTTCWTTTTTAGTTACTGGCTTCACCTACATTATTGAGGCCTTTCGTAAATAGTCTAGTTGCTATTTCTATCGCATTCAAAAAAGCTGGGAAATCATATTCTCAGCTTTTTCGTCTCTTTAATTATCACTTTTTCGCATTCCATTCTACGTAGAAATTTGTTTTTCCATTTTATTCTCCAATTTGATCTCGCACTGACATTTATTTATAACAAAACTATATATCTAGAATAGCATAATCATTAGGTATTATAGGTTTTCAAACAAAATACGAGTCATTCGTTTTTGCCCCGCTTTTGCCCCATTTTTAAATCCTGACATTGAAAATACCTAAAAGTATTTCCCTAAAATCAGCTATATTTCAACATTTTTGTTTATTTTCAATATGAAAAGTTCTTACAAATCCATGTAGGGGGCATCTAAACAACAGCAAAAAAGCCTTGAAATCAAGGCTTTTTTGCTTATTTAATTTCGCTTTTTTCAGCTCAATCATCTCCTTAAATTCAAAGTAGATTTTCCACACGAAAAATCCCCTTCCTTTAGGCACAAGAAAGGAGGGGGCATTGCATAACAAAAACTACGAGAGAAGACTGAAGTAAAATAAGTTTGACGAAAACTTGACAAAGATGGTTACACACCGAGCATATTCCTAAGGATGTCTTATAATTTTTTTGGTTTAGGAATTAAGAAAGATTATATATATCAAGTTTTGATGTACCTCACGCTTGCACATCAAAGCGGTCTTCCCCGTAGTTCTGAGCAACTAATTTGTTCTAGGAAACATCTTAGTTGCTTTTTATTTTAAAACAACTATATTACGGAACATCACAGTCTTGATTAACAAAAGGATACAAGATAGTGACTGATTGTAAAAAACATTCTTATTTCTTCTTTCTAAAAAGCGACCACTGCTAATCCGGGTTTGGAGTAAAAAATCTCTGTCCCTCAAAGGAACAGAGATGAAATTTATTTCTTCTTAGCACGGAAGACAATGAAGCCTACCAAGCCTACTAGAGCTACTCCAGCAGCAATCATGATCCAGCTAGCATTCTCACCCGCTTTAGGGAGAACTTTCTTGGTTCCAACATTAGAGGCATTTCCTCCGCCAGTACCATTGTCTGATTCGATGATCACAACAGTGCTTCCTGTAGTGCTGCTTGAGCTAGAAGTCGTGCTACTGCTACTTGAGCTAGAGCTAGAACTACTACTGCTGCTCTTAGAGCTATTGTCCGAGCTAGGTTTCGGCGGTTGCGGAACTCCTGGAACTGGTGTATTAGTAATGTTCATACCATCAACAGTAGCTGTATAACCATAAACACGGTCTTCAGTAACTGAGTAGACAATATCTTTTCCATCTTCACCAGTCGCTGGCAAGTCAGTGAACTCATACTTCCACTCACCCTTATCATTCGGACCAACTTCTTTATGAGCAACTTCAGTGCCATTTGCATAGAGACGAACGGTAATCTTGTCTGGACGTTTGCCATCTTTATCATTGTCATCATTCCAAGTCTTGGTACCTGAAGCGGTAATCAATGCCTTACGGTTGGTAAAGTCTTTGTAAATAATACCAGAACCATAATTTTTGAGCTGAGCGGCATTAACCTGAATCTCTTCATCTGACAGTTGGTAACCTTCTGGTGCCTTGGTTTCCTTAATCAGATAATGCTCCTTAATCAAGTTGCTGAAAGAAGCAATCCCGTTAGCATCACTGGTTGCTTTTTGAACAATTGTCACACCATCTTCATCGTATAATGTGAATTCAGCACCTGCTAGGGCTTTACCAGCTTCATCTTTCTTAGTCACCTGCACACCGTAGACATCTCCATGTGCATAGCCGTTTGCACGTTGGTAACGGACAGCAACTGATGATTTTTGCTCTTCAATATTATCTGCTCGCATAATTGCTTCGTTCGGGAAGACAGTTCCGTCAGCCGGAATTGTTGGGAAATTAACACGGTAGCGGACATAGAAGCCTTCATTGGCACCGATATGCCCCATGTTAATGGTAAAGGAACGCTTGTCAGCAGCAAGATTAATCGTATAATTTGCTGTCACATCCTCGCGTTGCTGACTTAGTCGATAAGAGTTATCAGCTGGGTCAACAACCCATGAACCTTTAAGAATTTGGAAGCTGTTAAGATCAATTTCTCCGGTATTAAAGCCCAGAGTATCTGAAATAACAACATTATCCAGTTCTTGATTTTGTTGGTTGATATTCAGACTATAAGTAATGCTCTTGATATTATCCGCATTATTCCAGCCATATTTTATGAAAGTATAAGGAGTTGCTTGGCCAGGAAGACCTTTGTAGTCAATTTTTCCATATTCGACAATCTTCTTGCCAACGATAAGTTTCAGAGGGATTGAGCCTTTATCTCTGGCTACTGTATGATCAACGCGAGCTAAAAGGTGAACTTTCCCTTCAATATGAGAGCGAGTCAGGACATAGTCTGTATAAGTCAGTGTAAGCTGCTTAGAGCTTGCATCAACCACAGCTGTCGCTACGAGATTGCCGTCATCATCTTTGACTTCAAAATCAGCTCCCTCCAAGGCAAACTCAACAGGAAGTCCAATGGTAGTAGTATCTCCTGGCTGAACCTTGCCGTAATTGAAGGCAAAGTTTGCGTCAATTTGAAATTTTTCCCAAGGGGAAAGGCCGTCAGTCAGTTCTTCACCCTTCTGATTGTAGACATTGATTGATGTGATAACATCATCTACCGTGTTAGCTCTGGCAGATTGACTGCTAGAAAACAGGCTAAAGAGGAGCACAAAGACTACTGAGAAAAAGCGCGCAATAGTATGAGATATTTTTTTCATAAATAATCCCTCCAATATTACTTTTTTACCAAAAATGTTGAAATTAGATTAAATCCAGCTTACTTTTCTGGTGTACTACATATATTAGCCTATCATAGGATTTTATATAAGTCAAATATTAGACCGTATTTTTGTACAAAGTTCGGAATTAGTATACAAATTGTCAACTTTGTCTAATATATTTAAGCTTTTACCTGTTTTTATATATGAAAACTACAATTATTTCCGGGTTTTGCTAAAATTTTAAGGTTGATTTATAAAGATAATTTAAAAAGCTAAAAGCAAATCCTTCAAGCATATCTAGACGATATAGAAAGATTAACAAAAAATTGCCCCAGTCACCATCAGACTGGGGCAATCTTCTATTTTTATCAGTTAGCGTTTTGTGACTTTGGTCTACATCATACCGCCCATCATGCCTGGATCCATAGCTGGAGCTGGGCTTGCTGGTTCTGGTTGATTAGCCACTACTGCTTCGGTTGTCAAGATAAGACTGGCAACAGAAGCGGCATTTTGCAAGGCTGAACGAGTCACCTTAACTGGGTCAATGATTCCAGCCTCAATCATGTTAACCCATTCACCAGTCGCAGCATTGAAGCCTGTACCAGCTTCAGAGTTTTTCAGACGATCAATCACAATTGAGCCTTCAAAGCCAGCATTCAGAGCGATTTGACGAACAGGCTCTTCCAAGGCGCGAAGAACGATGTTACGTCCAGTCGCTTCATCCCCTGCCAACTCAAGACCTGCGACAGCGTCCAGTACGTTGATATAGGCCGTACCACCACCGGAAACGATTCCTTCTTCTACCGCTGCACGAGTTGCATTAAGGGCATCTTCGATGCGGAGTTTCATTTCTTTGAGTTCTGTTTCGGTTGCAGCTCCGACCTTAATCACAGCTACACCACCGGACAATTTAGCCAGGCGCTCTTGCAGTTTTTCACGGTCAAACTCAGAAGTGCTGCTTTCAATCTGTGACTTAATGACTGCCACACGGTTAGCAATGGCTTCAGGATTTCCAGAACCTTCCACAATCACAGTGCTGTCTTTATCAACAGTGACTTTAGAAGCTTGTCCAAGCGCTTCAATCGTAGCATCTTTGAGCTCTAGGCCAAGATCATCTGTAATCACTGTACCGCCCGTCAAGATAGCGATGTCTTCCAACATAGCCTTACGACGATCGCCAAAGCCTGGTGCCTTGACAGCTACGACATTAAAGGTTCCGCGAATCTTGTTAAGAACCAGCGTTGGCAGAGCTTCTCCGTCCACATCATCTGCAACAATCAAAAGCGGACGGTTGGTCTTCAAGATATTTTCCAATAATGGCAGAATCTCTTGAATGTTAGAAATTTTCTTGTCAGTAATCAGGATGTAAGGATTGTCCAGTTCGGCTACCATTTTTTCATTGTCAGTTACCATGTACTGAGACAAGTAGCCGCGGTCAAACTGCATACCTTCAACTACATCCAGCTCAGTTTCCATTCCTTTGGACTCTTCAATGGTAATGACGCCATCATTTCCAACTTTTTCCATAGCTTCAGAAATGTACTCACCGACTTTCTCGCTACGAGAAGATACGGCAGCAACCTGAGCAATAGCTTCCTTGTTAGAAACTGGTACTGAGTTAGATTTCAGGGCTTCAACAGCTGTCGCAACGGCTGCTTCAATCCCACGGCGGATACCGATTGGATTAGCACCAGCTGTAACATTTTTAATCCCTTCGCGGACGATAGCCTGTGTCAAAACAGTTGCTGTTGTTGTTCCGTCACCAGCAATATCGTTGGTTTTTGAAGCTACTTCTGACACCAGTTTAGCGCCCATGTTTTCAAAATGGTCTTCTAGTTCGATTTCCTTGGCGATGGTTACACCATCATTGGTGATAAGCGGTGAGCCAAAGGATTTTTCCAAAACGACATTGCGGCCTTTAGGACCCAAAGTCACCTTGACAGTATTTGCCAAGATGTCAACTCCACGAACCATACTGCTTCTTGCATCTGCTGAAAATTTAATATCTTTTGCCATTTTATTATTCCTCTCTTCTAATCTTACTCGACAACTGCTAGAATATTGGCTTCACTGACTAAGAGATAAGCTTCATCTCCGTCCTTGACTTCCACGCCTGCGTGATTTTCTACGAGAACCTTGTCTCCTTCCTTGACACTCAGGGATACCAGCTCACCGTTCAAAGTACGAATACCTTGTCCGACTGCTACAACTTCAGCTGTCTTAGTCGCTGCTTGGCCGTTGCCTGCAATGACAAATCCGCCAACTTTCTGCTCTTTTTCTTCTACTTTCAGGACCACACGGTCTCCTAATGGTTTTAACATAGTTTTCCTCCAAAGATTGAATTTTTAGCACTCTAAACTATCGAGTGCTAATCTATAGTTATTATTTTATCACTTGGTCAGAAATAGTCAAGAAAAAAACCGGCTAGATGAAAGAAAAATTTTATTTTTTTGCTTTACTTGCTCCTAAAGCCAAAGAAAAAAACAAGTCCGAGCTAAAATTCTCTCAGACTTGTCTTTAGGGGGAATGTTTACCTTGCAAGTTTTAGTTTTGCTTCAAAATCATCAATCACTTTTTGCAGATTTAGGCGCCCTCTATAGATGCCATAGCCAAATACGAGCATGGATAAGATCCCTAGTAGAGCTAGGACGATTCCTGCAATCAGCGCTAGGAGATTGGTCTCATGAAAGAGATAAATCAGAACAAGACCGATGCTGGCAACGGCAAAGAAGAGACTAAACCAGCGTCCTAGATTTTCAATCATATGCTTCTGGTAGTGAATTTCTGTTTCATAGCCTTGAATCAATTCTTGTTCTGTCATGATCTTCTCCGTTCTTTCTTTTACTCTGCTCAAAAAAATTTGTATTAGACTAGCAGCACATCGGACTTACTGCTAGCCTAAAATTGAGCGAGGATTAGTATTTCAGTTGAGGGTCAAAGATGCCAAGCGCTACACCAATCAAAGCAATGACAACCAAGAGGAGCATAACAAGGTTTGGTGATACCTTTTTCTTAGCCATCAGCCACCAGCAAAGAGTGATAAAGCCAGCTGTTAAGAGCCCTGGATAAACACCGTCAATCTTTTCTTGCAGCTTCAGGAAGGCTTCGCCATCAGCATTTTTCAGCTCTAATGAAGTCGTTACAGAGACCCAAGTTGCAGCAACTGCCCCGATAACCATACCACCAATGACACTGATTGCCTTACGAAGCGCCTGTCCTTTAGGTCCTACAAGGAATTCTACCGCCTTGTCCCCTAATTCATAGCCTTTGAAGTAGGCAAAGCGCATACCGCCATAGATGAGAACATTCCAGACAAGGATATAGAATAGAGCCCCGATAGGATTTCCACCTTTCGAGAGGCCAAGGGCAATCCCCAGCAGAACTGGAATCAAAGTTCCAACAACCAAAGAGTCACCGATACCTGCGATAGGTCCCATGAGACCGGCACGCATACCATTGATAGTTTCGCCGTCAACAGCGTCACCATTGGCACGCGCTTCTTCCAAACCAGCTGTAATCCCCACTACCAAAGCTCCAAGCTGAGGTTCTGTGTTGAAGAAAGCTGTATAGGTCTGCATAGCTTCTTTCTGCTCAGCTTTGTCTTTGTAGAGTTCTTCCACGATTGGCAGCATAGAGGTCAAGTAGCCGAAAGTCTGCATGTGCTCTTGAGAGAAGCAAGTCAAATGACCATAGTACCAATGGTGGAATGATTTCGCTAAAGTCTTTTTAGTTATTTTCTTTCTTTCAGCCATCTTAGATATCCTCCTCATCGTCATCAAAATCAGCTCCACCAGCCGGCGCGGTTACTCGAGCTGATTTGATTACTTCCAATTCATAGTAAATTACTGCAAAAATCAATGAAACAACTGCACTGGCAACCAAATTAAGACCAAGTGACTTAGCCAAGGTGAAGCCCACAAAGAATGGGATAAAGTCAGCAGCCTTGGTAACGATTTGTTTCAAGAGAATGGCAATACCGACACATGGGAGAAGAGCTCCGACTGTAAAGAGGGATTTCATGATGAAGCCATCCATTGGCAGGTGGGTTTTCATCAGTTCAACCATATTCGGACCAAACTTCGTGATGATCATGGTTGGAAGGAAAGAGAAGACAAAGTGGGAAATCCAAGGATAGACCCAGTCAACAGCGTAAAGCTTTTTGAATTCGCCTTTTTCAACAGCTTTCCAACCAATATGTTGCCAAAGCAAGTTTGTAGTAGCTGTTCCATAGAAGAGAACTGTACCGATAGTACCAACTGCTGCTCCGATTGGTGCAGCTGCTGCAGCGATAGCAGATTCAGACGTGATTCCTTTAGAGTGAACAAACAAGATTGCGAGAGGAATCCCAATGTAAGAGATCGCCCGCACGTCAGCGGAAACTGTACCACCTGGTGTTACCAGAGCGATATAGAGGACCTGAAGGGCTACCCCAACCATAATCCCTGTTTTTAAATCTCCAAGAATCAAGCCACTAATCAAGCCTCCGACCAGAGGACGTCCCAGAGTGTAGTTACCAATACTAGAACCACCCATACCAGGCATAGAAGCTAAACTAGCAAAAAGACCCAGTAAAGCGGCTTGCAGCCAAGAAATTGTCATAATAGACTCTCCTTTTCATTATTGTAATTAAAAACCAAATTTAGACTTGAAATCGCTCCAGTAACCAATGGAAACATCTGGTAAGAGCTGGAATTTGACTTTGTAACCAGCTTTTTCCATTGCCTCAATCGCTTCTGCCTCTTCCTGGGTGATGGACTGGTTGTTGCCCAGCTTAACAGCTCCCGGACGGTCATTAGCAGGACCGACGATGATTTCCTTAACATCCCCAGGTACAAAACCTTGGTCCACTAGGATTTCCTTCATATCCACAGGATTTTTCGTAATGAGGAAATAGCGACTATCTGACTCTGTGACCTTGCCTGATTTTTCCTTGAAGGCTTCCTTGGTCCAAACAAAAGTCTTCTTGTCAGAAGCTCCCTTGTAGGCCTGAATCAAAACCTTGTTTCCTGCCGCAGCATTATTAACTGCAATCAAGCCATCACAAGGGTATTCCTTAGCCCAGCGAGTGACTGTTTGACCGTGGATCATGCGGTCGTCAATCCGTACAAATGATACTGTCATCTTTAAAATCTCCTTTTATCTTTTATAATGTATAGCGGAAGCACTAAATGTCGTCTTCATCTTCGTCAGCTGCATCGCTTACGACTTCAAATTCCTGCAAAGCAGCTGTGGCCTCGGAAAGGATGGCCTGAGCCAGCTCTTTTCCGTCCAAGATGTCTTTCATAACCAAGCCAGTAAGTCCCATGGTCAGGTTCAAACCTCCCAAGATAACTGCTGAGTCGAGCTTACCCATGTCAGCTAAGACGCTAGCTGCTGTCGTCAGAGGACTGCCTCCTACAATATCAGCCAGAACTAAGACACTGTCATCAGCGCTTAAGCCAGACAAGGCCTGAGTAAAATCAACTGCAAAATCATCAACTGACTTACCTTCCTGAAGACCGACCGCAATCACCTGATCCGTCTTGTCTCCGGCAAACATCTTCAAGGAACTCTGCACGCCTGCAGCCAGTCCCCCATGGCTGACCAGTACAAGGTATTTCATCTTTCCTGCCTCCTTTATCCTTCGATTTCTTAGCTAAGTCAGGCTTTAGATGACGAAGAATTTATTGATGATTTTATTGTACAGAATATGGAACCGGTTTCATATTGTCAAATGTCATTTTGCCCAGATGACATTTGTTAGGAAAAATATGACAATTGTCATATTGGTCTAGTCAGCTGTACTTTTTCTGGCTTAATTAGCAATAAAAAAGAAAGCAGATTATTTTCCGCTTTCTATTTCTCTTTGAATGCTCGGCAAGGCACTGTCAATCTCTTGATTCTGCATAGCATTTTGAATCAGATAGTCCATCCGGTCCATCGTATGACGATCTACTTCTAGACTGATGTCAATGATGGAGCGATTCATCATGTGGTCTAGCCTCTCAGAAGTCAAGGAATCCAAGCCAAAATCATCAGCCTGTAAGATTTCTCTAGCCTGTTGACTTTTCACCACAGATGGTAAGACTGAGGTCCCCTGCGATTTTTCAAACAAGGTCTGCTGGCTTTCTTTATCCTGTGATAGCAAGAGCATAAATTCCCAAGCCAGCTTCTCTTGCTTACTATTGGAAGACATGGCAAAGAGCGAGGTCTTAACCTGTGTTCCCATCACCTGGCTATTGGCAGTCGGCATCGGGATACAGGTCCAAGAAAAGCTAGAATACTTGGCAACATGGTAAGGGTAGGGCTTGTAGGTCCGATACTGGGCCAGACTCATAGGATAGAAAGCCACGCGCCCCTCATCAAAGTCATTAGAAGTCACCTTATAATGCTGGCTGAGCATGTCTAGCTTGCTCATAAAGGCCAAGGCTTGGTGCATCTCTGAGCTGTCTACATTGATACCGGATTTATCGGTAAGATGGCCGCCATAAGCTACCAAAGCCTGCTGCCAAGTGTAATCTGTAATACCGTACTGATCCACCACACCATCGCCATTGGTATCCTTGGTTACTTTCTTGCAAATCTCATAGAAATCCTCTAAAGTCCAACCTGACTCTGGAATGCTAATTCCTTCTTTTTCGAGCAAGTCTTTATTGACACACATCATGATAGGATTGCTCTCAACTGGAAGAGCATAGCTGACTCCCTGATATTGCCCGGCTTCATAAGCCACCGGATAAAAATCATTTCGTTCATCATCCGTTAGGAGGGTATCCAAGGATTTAAGCGCGCCAGTCGAAGCCAACATGCTAAAGTCGTTTTCCGGTACCATAAAGAGATCCGGCTGCTCGCCTTTCAAGACTTGCTCTGCTAGCCAGTCAGCGTAATCATCCTTGGGAATACCGCTTTCATAGACGACCTTGACATGAGGATGTGTCTTTTCAAATTTTTTAATCAGACTGTCCAAGACCTTGTTTTCGCGGCTATTAGGCACATCCCAGCTAGATCCAGCATAGACCCCGATACGCAGGACTTTTTCCTGAGCTGAAGCCCAAAAGACAAAAGCCAAAGCAACAGATATAATCAGGACAACCAGTAGGGCCAAATGTCTCAGTCTCCACTTCATTTGTCGCTTTCCTTACTAAAATCTCTCTGGGTGACTCCAGTCTGCACAGCCCAGATAGCCAGCTGGGTTCGGTCGCGCAAGTTGAGCTTGGCTAAGATACCTGACAGGTAATTTCGGACTGTCCCTTCTGATAGAAAGAGCTTGGCAGCAATTTCTTTATTCGAAATCCCAAAGCCAATCTGCTGGATAATCTTCCACTCCGTCCGGCTCATGTCCTCTATATTTTCCTCCGTCACCGTGATAGCAAAGTTGGACTGGGCCATCTGTGAAAAGATTTTGAAGACCTTGGTGGCAATATTGGGATTAATCATGGCTCCGCCTCGATAGACAGTCTGAATGGCTTCGTGAAGTTCTTCTGTCGAAACCCCTTTGAGAATATAACCAGACGCACCGTATTTGAGAGCGGAGAAGATAAATTCATCGTCATCAAAGGTCGTCAGAATGATAATCTTAACATCCGGATACTGCTCCTTGACAGCCTTGGTACAGAGAACACCGTCCATGACTGGCATGCGAATATCCATCAAAATCACATCCGGGCGTACCCGATGAAGCTTTTCCAGCACTTCCTTGCCGTCTCCGACAGTCCCGACTACCTCAATATCTGCGTGGGCTGACAGGATGATTTGCAGAGACTCGCGAATCAAGGCCTGATCGTCTGCTATTAAAACCTTAATCATGTCTTCCTCCTATTTTTGGGATTTCGATATGCGTGTAGAAACCGTCCCGATTTTCAAAGCGGACGCTTCCGCCAATAATCATTAGGCGCTCCTGCATCTGCTTGAGGCCATAGCCATAGTGGAGTTCATCAAAGCCAATACCATCATCCTGAATGGTCATTACATAAGCTTCTTCTTCCTCTAGTAACTCAATCCAGATAGTCTTGGCATGCCCATGGCGGACAGAGTTGGTAATAGACTCCTGAATCACCCGAAACACAATGTCTTCCTTTGCAATATCCAGGTCAATATTATCCCATTCGTAGCGGAGATGAATCTCCAAATTGGAGATGGCTTCATACTCACGGATAATCTTAATCAGAGCTTCCTTCAAAGTGTTATTTTCCAGAGCTCCCGGTCGCATCTTATTGAGCGAGCCGCGGACATCACGGATACCATCTCGAACGACGACTGAAACATTATTGAGCTGCTCCTTAGCCCGATTGGTATCAATATCAACCAAGACCTTGACCGCATCAATACCCGCCGAAATTCCCGTCAGGGCATGGCCCAATGTATCGTGAATCTCTCTGGCAATCCGCTTTCGCTCTCGATCTTCTGCTATTTTCTCAGACAAGGCCAGATAAGAGTTCAACTCGCGATTGGCCTGAGAAGTCATGCGCAGCTCTTCCTCAATCCGATGACGCTCTGTAATAGCCGACAAGATATAGAAGAGCAAGGAAATCATAAAGACAACGATATTGAGGGAGTAGAGAAAGTTCTTACCAAAAAGCAGTAACAGCCGAACGGACTCTGGGTAAAACCGAATATAGGTATCCAGCGAAGGCAGCTTGATAAAGAGCGACATGAGGTCATAGTTGGACAAGAGCAGCATGCCAAAGCTCAAAATAATGAAAGAAAACCAGTACTTCTTGTCCTTAGAAGAATTGAACTCCTTAGAGCCATAGAAAATATCCGCAAACACCAGGAGAATCAAGCCATTGTAGGACGAGTGCAGAACGGAAAAAATGACTAGCATGAGCAGGATTTCAATAATAGTCGCTTTGTCATAGACGGACAGCTGATTGGGGTGGCGCTCCCGGTAGTACATGACCAAAAGCAGACAGGCATAGAGGCTAATTGATACCCAGAAAATCAAGCTGGGAGAGCCCGGAATAGCATCCAAACGCTCCAAAAGCGAATGACTGAAGCCCTTAGCTGCTACATAGTTGGTCGCAAAGAGATAGATGGACGCATTATAGACAATGGCAACCAGATTGATGACCATCAAGGCTATTTTGCTGTAAAATATACTTTTTTGAGGTCTCATTATTGCCACCCTGTAACTGTGTATTGACTGATATTATCTCTGTTGACTAAGTGAACAGGAATCAGATATTGGCTGTCGTAGGATTTGCCCTCCTGCATCAGCTCAATTACTTGCGCCACTTTGCGTCCCATCTGAATAGGAGATTGGGCCACGGTTCCCTCTATGTCGCTAGTTGTAGCCAGAAAGTTTTTGATATCTGGTGAACCATCCACGCCATAGATTGAGATTTTCTTATCAAGACCTTGATTTTTAATAGCAGCCAAGGCCCCGATGGCTGCTCGGTCATTAAGCGCCATAACTACATTAAAGTCCAAACCTTCATCCAGAGCCCTTTTGACCTGTGGCATGGTTTCCTCAGTCTGGCCTAGTGTTTCTTTCTGGGAAATAATCTTGTAGCTAGGCTGTTTTTCAATCGTATCAATAAATCCCTGAATCCGGTCCATGGCCGAGACGGCATTGCGGTGCTCTAGAAGGAGAATATTGGCAGAAGGAAGACGCTTCATCATGTCCTGGGCAATCAGGACGCCTGCTTGGTAGTTATCAGACACAATGGTCGTATCCACTTTTACATCCTGACTGATAGGCGCATCCACTACGATAATTTTAATCCCAGCTTTCTTGGCTTTTTGAAGAGAGGAAATGATACTTGGACTATTGCTTTTCACCGGATTGATGACAATGACATCAACCTTTTCTCGGACAAAAAAGTCAATCTGCTGACTCTGCTTGCCCTCATCCAGCTCAGGATCCCGAACGTAGAGCTTGCTGCCCTGCTGGTTGGTTTTCTTCTCCAGCTCCGCATTTAAGGTCTTGTAAAAGTCATTGTTCATGGTCATGTAGGTCACCCCAATCTTGACCTGCTTCTCATCTGGCAGAACACCCTTGAAATAAACAAAAAGCAAACCCAAGATAAGCAGAATGAAAAGCGGCCAGAGAGCCTTCTTCTGATAATGCTGTATCCGTTTTTTGACCTTAGCTGATACCATTTTCCACCCCCTATGCCGCAAGCACCTTTATGAAACATATAGTATTATTATATTACAAAGCCGCCAAAAAGCAAAATCTTTCCAGAAATGGCCATAATAAAAGAGGCGAGACAGAATCTAAAAAATCCATGATTTTTGATTCTTGGTCCCACCTTGATGATCATAATTAAACTTTTAAAAGTTTGATAGAAAGAGACTTTCACTCACACAGATTTTGCGTCCTGCAAAACTGAATGATGATTTTTTAGAGCAAGGTCATTTCTCAGTCTTTGCTCCTTGCTTAAAAGGGAAGTTCCTCTTCTTCCAACACTAAATCTGCTAAATCAGCTCCGCTATTATTTTCACGCAGAGCGCGCTGGGCCCGACTTTCCAGGAGCTGGAAGCTATGACAGAGCACTTCTGTCACATAATGAGTTGCCCCCTCCTTCTCATAGCGACGAGTCCGTAGCTCACCATCCAGAGAAATCAAGCTGCCCTTACTTGCATAGCTGGCTAAAGTCTCAGCTAGACGACCCCAGACAACGACATTTACAAAATCCGCCTCACGCTCACCACTCTGAGATTTATAACGGCGATTAACCGCGACCGTTGCACGAGCCACAGATTTTTCATTCGGAGTCTTGTGCAGTTCAGGTGTAGCCGTCAGCCGGCCGATTACAATTACTTTATTATACATTTTATATCCTCCTAACTTATCATTCGTAATAGGAGGCAAAAAGTGAAAAAAATGTGGTATAGTATAGATAAAAAGGAAAGTTGCAGCTTCTGTCCCTTTCTGACTAGACTTGTATAATGGAGGCTCCCATGACCATTAAACATTCCCCTGTGAAAAATCTTCTTTTTATACTGATTTCTCTTTGGTTCGGAGGCTTTTCTGCCTGGACTGCCGTAGACTATCTGACCAGCTCCAACCCCTACAAAGATACTAGTTTCTTTGTCCTTAGTCTGCTGGTTGCTGCTTTCTTCTTACTGCTCCTTATCTTTGCTATTCGCAGACTAACCATTCATGCGACTATCCTCTCCTTTGACCACGAATATGTAACCTACCATTATAGCGGACTCTTATCAGCTGCCACCTACTGCATTCCTATGCAGCAGATTAGTCATGCTCGCTACAACCGAGACAGTGAAGAATCCGAGATTAGTCTTTGGATGGAGGACGGCTTCCATGACTTTGCAGCCTTTAATCATCCCCGCCATAAGATTTATGCCTATCCTGACAGCCAACTCATCGGCATCGTTTTCAAAAGAAAGCGCCTCAAAATATTGGAAGACCAAGGCCTAAATAGTCTCATCTACCAATACAAATACAGCAGTCCAAGTCAGAGTCCCACAGCCACTCCTCAATCATCAACCGACTCGCAAAGCAATAGCGACAGCGTCTTCTTTTGAGACAATGTGAGGAAAATTTTTAAAATACTTACAATCATTACAGCAGTGAAGCAAATGAGAAATTAAGCTCATTTGCTTCACTGCTATTGTTAATTATGCAAATCTTCTGTAGATAAACCTAAAGTTTTCCAAGCAGCTATACCACCAGATAATTCTCTTACTTTGAAATGATTTTCCAACAAGATAATGGAAGCTTTTTTAGCCATATTGCACCAAACATCCCAACAATAAACAACAATTTCCTTATCCTTAGGCAACTCCTCTAAACAGGAAGCTAAGTTATTCAGAGGAATTTCTATCGCTCCTTGAATTTTTTCTTTCTTCAAATGCGGAGGGGCATTTCGCACATCAATTAACATGAACTCTGTTCCTGATTTAGCTTGTGTCAAATAGTCCATCGGACTAATAGTCAACTCTGTTTGCAGTTTTAAAAACTCTAATTTATCCATTGTTCTTCTCCTTTATAAATTGAGCAATATCTAAGATAACCTTCTCTTGAATACCTGATAAGTCATTCAGCACTTCTTTCTCGACTCCTAGCATTTTTAACCACATTGTTTCTACAAGTTCTCTACCGCTATCTGTTAGCAACACGATGTTTTGCCGGCGATCCTGTGGATTCCGCTTCCGAAAAATTAGTCCTTTCATCTCCAAGCAATCAATTAATTGTCCAATAGTTGTTCTATCAATTTTAAGCAAATCGCCAACATTTATTTGCGTTAGATCTTCCTTGTTAGATATGGCCAACAGTATCCCATAATCTCTTGAATTTATTTGATATTCTTTCAACAATTCTGAGAAACGCCAATCCATTTCCTGAGCCATTTTGCTTAATTGAAAACCCAACGATTTATTTACATCTATATTAATCACCCTTTCTGATAATCAGTTTAACTGATTATATAACAAAAATATTTTTTTGTCAAAAAAAGAACCTGCAATTTTGCAGATTCTTATTTATCCCTGCCAATGCTTGGCTGGGTCAAAGGCAGTTCCAACTAGTTCGCTATCGGCTAATTCGATGATGCCGCGTTTTTGAGGCGCATTAGGCAGCTGAAGTTCCCGCGGGCTGCACATCATGCCAAAACTCTTTTCGCCTCGAAGTTCTCCTGGGAAAATCAAATTCCCTTTAGGCATCATGGCACCTGGCAGAGCCACAATCGTTTTGAGGCCGACTTTGGCATTAGGAGCACCGGCCACGATTTGAACAGTCTTATCAGCAGCTACCTGCACTTGGCAGATATTCAGGTGGTCACTATCTGGATGAGCTACCATATCAACGATTTCTCCAACCACAAACTTCGGTTGGCTGTCATTAACCAAGTCCGCTGGGAATCCTTCCTTGCTCAGCTCCTGATTGAGAATAGCCACTTGCTCATCTGTCAAAAAGACCTGGCCGCGCTCTGCTATTTCAAAAAGGTCAGACTGCTCAAAAATATTCCAAGCTACTGTCTGACCATTATCTTGGCGGTAAACACGCGCTACTCGTCCCTTGCGCTCAGCTGCCAGTTTGGCTCCTTGATTGTCCGCAGCAATAACCATCAGCACATCGCCGACATATTCTTTATTATAGGTAAAAATCATTTTATTCTTCCTTTTTCTCTTATACTAGCTAAAAATTCATTGATTTGACCCTTGGTCTTGCGTTCACGATTGACCAGACGGCCAATCTCCTGTCCCTTTTCCAGCACTACTAAGCTGGGAATCCCGTAAACGTCCCACTCTTTGGCCAGATCCAGATAGGCATCACGATCCACTTGGATAAAGCGATAGTCAAGATTTTCGGCTTCTATCTCTGGCAGAAAAGGTTTGATAAATCGGCAATCACCGCACCAGTCAGCCGTGAAAAAGAAGATAGTCTTCTCCCCATCATTGACATAAGAAGCCAATTCCTCTATATTTACAGGAACAATCATACTTCTTCCTCGTAGCTTAGCTGACCATTTTCATAGACAAAGGTGAAATGACGGTCGTCCTCTAAGACCAGACCGCCAACCAAGCGGTCATCTGTGGACTCATAGAGCTTGACATAGAGACAGGAAATACTACCCTGACTGGAAAAGAAATCTCGCACAAGCTCGATGATTTCCTCCCGATTACGCAGTCTTTTCTGTTCCTGTACGAGTTTGGCTGCCCCAAAAGCCAGCGCTCCAGCCCCCAAAAGGGCGGTTGTGGTTAAAATGATTTTTTTAGCTTTCATGTAGAATATTTTAACACAAAAGAGCAGAGGCGACAAACAATATTCCAGATTTTCCTGGGAGAAGCTGGATTCTTGGGCGGGCAGTCCTCTTGATTCAGGCAAGCTATAAGATTTCCCTACTCATTTACCGCAAAAAGTGATAAAATAGGGGGCAGAAAGAAGGTAAGTTTATGACAACATTATTTTCAAAAATCAAAGAAGTAACAGAGCTTTCTGCTATTTCGGGTCACGAGGCACCTGTTCGCAGCTACCTGCGGGAAAAAATCACTCCCCATGTCGATGAGGTCGTCACTGATGGTCTGGGCGGTATCTTTGGGGTACGCCATGCAGAATCTGAAAATGCTCCCCGTGTGTTGGTAGCGGCCCACATGGACGAGGTTGGCTTTATGGTCAGCGAGATCAAGCCGGACGGAACCTTCCGCGTAGTGGAAATCGGCGGCTGGAACCCTCTGGTCGTTAGCAGCCAACGCTTCAAACTCTTTACTCGTGAAGGTCGGGAAATCCCTCTCATCTCAGGCTCTGTCCCTCCTCATCTGACGCGCGGATCTGGCGGACCAGTTATGCCACAGATTGCAGATATTGTCTTTGACGGTGGCTTTGCAGATAAGGCGGAAGCTGAAAGCTACGGTATCCGTCCAGGAGACACGATCGTGCCAGACAGCTCTGCTATTCTCACAGCTAACGGCAAGAATATCATCTCTAAAGCCTGGGACAACCGCTACGGCGTCCTTATGGTCAGCGAATTAGCTCAATCCTTGTCCGGTCAATCACTAGGCAGCCAACTCTATGTCGGCGCCAATGTTCAAGAAGAGGTTGGTCTGCGTGGCGCCCATGCTTCAACGACAAAATTTGCCCCTGAGGTCTTCCTAGCTGTGGACTGCTCCCCAGCAGGAGATATCTATGGCGGCCAAGGAGCTATTGGTGACGGAACACTGATTCGCTTCTTTGATCCTGGTCATCTCATGCTGCCAGCTATGAAGGACTTCCTCTTGACAACTGCTGAGGAAGCCGGCATCAAGTATCAATACTACTGCGGCAAGGGCGGAACGGATGCTGGTGCTGCTCATCTCCAAAGCGGCGGCGTACCATCTACTACCATTGGCGTCTGCGCCCGCTACATTCATTCTCACCAAACTCTCTATGCCATGGACGATTTCTTGCAAGCCCAAGCTTTCCTGCAAGCTTTGGTCAAAAAGCTGGATCGCTCAACAGTGGACACGATTAGCAACTATTAATTTCAAAAGGCAGCCCGTTCTTCATTCGGGCTGCTATCTCTTTTGTCTAATACTTTCCCTTTCAACTTTCCAATTTGAAGAAAATTTTGTTATAATGCTTAGCAGAGGTGAAAATATACATGAAAAAAATTGCTTTTGATTCTGAGAAATACTTAAACCTGCAGCGCGACCATATCTTGGAGCGCATTAATCAATTTGAGGGCAAACTTTACATGGAATTCGGCGGTAAAATGCTGGAAGACTTCCATGCTGCCCGTGTCCTGCCAGGCTATGAGCCGGACAATAAAATCAGACTTCTGAAAGAACTCAAAGACCAAGTAGAGATTGTCATTGCCATTAATGCCAATAATATTGAGCACTCTAAGGCGCGTGGCGATTTGGGCATTTCCTATGACCAGGAAGTGCTGCGGCTAATCGATACCTTTAATGAGCTGGATATTTACGTAGGCTCCGTGGTCATCACTCAGTATTCTGGCCAGCCAGCAGCTGACCTCTTCCGCAGTCAGCTGGAAAAGAATGGCATCGCCTCCTACATCCACTACCCGATCAAGGGCTATCCGACCGACATGGACCATATCATTTCGCCTGAAGGTATGGGGAAAAACGACTACATCAAAACCAGCCGTAATCTAGTCGTTGTTACCGCACCTGGTCCTGGTTCTGGTAAATTGGCTACTTGCCTATCCAATATGTATCACGACCAAATCAATGGCATCAAATCAGGCTACGCCAAGTTTGAAACCTTCCCAGTTTGGAATCTGCCCCTGCACCATCCGGTCAATCTAGCCTATGAGGCAGCGACGGCAGACCTGGACGATGTCAACATGATAGATCCTTTCCATCTGCAAACCTACGGAAAAACCACAGTCAACTACAATCGTGATATTGAAATTTTCCCAGTCCTCAAGCGTATGCTAGAGCGCATCCTTGGAAAATCACCTTATGCATCCCCAACGGATATGGGCGTCAACATGGTCGGCTTTGCCATTGTGGACAATGAGGCTGCCATTGAAGCATCTCAACAGGAAATCATCCGCCGCTACTACCAGACTATTCTGGACTTCAAGGCTGAGCGCGTCTCTGAATCAGCTATCAAGAAAATCGAACTCTTGATGAACGACTTAGGCATCACACCGCTGGATCGTAAAGTAACAGTTGCTGCGCGTGCCAAGGCTGAAAGCACTGGTGAGCCAGCTCTGGCCTTGGAATTGCCAAACGGTGAAATCGTAACCGGTAAGACTTCTGAACTCTTTGGTCCTACGGCTGCTGTATTGATTAATGCCATTAAGAAATTAGCCAATATTGCCAAAGAGACCAAACTGATTGAGCCTGAGTATGTCAAGCCAATCCAAGGCCTGAAAATCAATCATCTGGGCAGCCGAAATCCGCGCCTCCACTCAAACGAAATCTTGATGGCTCTGGCAATCACAGCCATGGAAAATCAAGATGCGGCAAATGCCATGCAGCAACTCGGCAATCTCAAGGGCAGCGAGGCTCACTCCACTGTCACTCTGACAGATGAAGACAAAAACGTCCTGCGTAAGTTGGGCATCCACGTTACCATGGACCCTGTTTACCAGTATGATCGACTCTATAGAAAATAAAAACAAGCTCTGTTAAAAGCTTGTTGAGGAAGCTGGCTCTGCCAGCTTTTTTTCTTAATAACGCTTAGATAGGAGAAAACGCAAGAGATAGTAAAGTCCCAAAACCAGGATAATGGTCAAGGTCAGAAATTGATTGAGACTTAAGATGATTGGGAAAATCATGGACAGGCCACTCAAGCAGGCTGCCAGCAGCAAAAGGATATTAAAAAGCAAAGTACGAGTCTTTTCGTCAATCATGCGATTACGCTCATCAGTCACCTGAATGTAGAACTTCTCAAAATTTTCCTCCCGTCTTAAGGCCAGATTATACCGAATGGTCATCAAAGAAAGCCCCAGCAGGATGCCGACCATGACTCCTTCCTGCTGATCATCCAGAGAATGAAAATGGCTCCAGGCCAGTCCTAGCAAGATGATAAAAGTTAAGATTCGCCCCACGATAACTTTCCTTTGAAGTTTTTTTCGAAATTCTTGTTTAGTTAATGTTTCCATGTCAGCCTCCTATTTTTCATACGCTTGAAAAATTTTCAACATCACCACAATTAAGATAACTCCCACAAAAGGCAGGATTTCCTTAGGGATAAAATTGGCTTGAAAATGGAGATAAGATAAGCCAACCACCACCAAAATAGCCAATATCCATTTACACAAATAAGTCCATTTCATGATTCATCCTCCTCAAAGAGAAACACTTCTTCAATCCTTAAATTGAAAAAGGATGCAATTCTATGAGCCAAAAGCAGCGAGGCATTGTAGCGGCCTTTTTCCAAAGAAATAATCGTTTGTCTCGTAACTTCTAGCTTCTCAGCCAGCTCCTCCTGGCTGAGCTTTTTTCTTTTTCGCAATTCTTGAATTCGATTTTCCAAGGCTGCCTCCTTTCTACAATGTAAAACAAACTTTACTTTTCAAATATAGTATAGCTTCCTTTACATATTTTGTCAAGAAGAAAGCGGCAGAAAAAGGACTGAAAATTTAAACATTGCAGTCCTTTCATCATCTTTATTGATTTCCTTTGTTATTTGATTTCCAAAGCTACAGTCAATTCTACACAAGCTCCTCCTTGGTCTGGATTGAGCAGGGTCAGACGACCACCATGCAAGAGAGCTACCTGCTTAGAAAAGGCTAAGCCGATACCATGATGGGGATTAGCTGAATTGCGGCTTTGGTCACTCTGATAAAAGAGCTGTTCCGCTCCCAGCAGCATCTCCTCTGAAAATGCAGGGCCATTGTTCCAGATAGAAAAAACCAACTGGTCCTGCTGCACTGATACCGTTAGCTTGACTTCCCTTTGATTCTGGTCTGCATGTTCAAGCGCATTCAGTAAAATATTGAGCAAAGCTCGCTTGAGATAGTCCAAATGAATTGACAAAATCAGACTAAGATCACAATCTTCTTGGAGATAAAAACGATAGCTTTCCTGTTTGCTGAACAGTGCCCAATCGTCCTGGAGATAAGCCAAAAAGTCCCCTAAGGAAAGCTGACTGAACTGATTAGAATCAATCTGAAAGGTCTTAGCGTAATCAATCAAAGAGCCACAATACTCTTCCATCTTGTGACTAGCCTGCAAAATCTCAGTAGCATAGTCTGCCTGTGGCTGGCCCAACTGCGCCAACTCCAAAAGCTCAGCATTCCCCTTAATCACAGTTAGGGGCGTCTTCAAATCGTGCGATGTCGCTGATAGCTGTAAAATCAACTCCTGATTATGCTGCTGCTCTCTTTCTAGAAGACGAGCATTTTCTTGATGGCTGCTCCGTAAATCGCTATAGACTTCTAGCATTTCCTCGATCCGAAAAAGCTGGCTTTGATTTTCTTCTAAAAGCTTCTCGCTCTTTAGCATTTTTATTTCCCTGTCGATTTTTCGGAGCAATTTCAAAATATGATAAAAAGTAATCAGCAGCAAGCTCCCTGCCCAAAAGAACAAGGTGAAAAGAACGTGATTACTTCCTTGCGTAAATTCATAGCCTATAAGCACAAAAATCAAAACATGGAAAAAGACGATTTTTAAACTGGTTGTCCAGACTAGGCTTTTGAAATTTCGGGTTCTAATTGCCATCTATAGCCTACTCCTCTCACTGTTGCGATTGCTTGCAGCCCTTCTTGTTTGCATTTTTGGCGAATCTGATACACGTATTCTGAGATGGAGCGAAGCTGTGTTTCTGAGCTTTCTGGGTAAAGCAAGGTATGCAGGCGTTCAGCTGAAAAGGTCTGCTTGGGATTGCTAGCTAGTAAATGCAGCAACTTAAACTCTCGCTCTGAAAATTTCAAGACTTTACCAAAACAGGCAACTTCATAGCGCTCAGGATAAAATTGACAAGAAGCAATCTCAGAATAGCGCTCCTCACGTCTTTCCTCCCGCCGAAGATGAGCCCTGACACGTGCCAGCAATTCTTTGGTCCCAAAAGGCTTGACAATATAGTCATCTGCTCCGCGAAAGAGCCCTTCTACTTTGTCCGCCTCCAACTCCTTAGCCGTCAAAAAGATGATTGGACACGAAAAATGAGGACGAATGTAGGAACACAGCTCAAAACCATCAACAGGCTTCATCATCACATCCAGCAGAATCAAGTCATATCCGACAAAATGCGTCAGCTCTAGGTCTTCTATCCGATCAAGCGTCGTCACATCATAAGCATCGAGCTCTAGGACGTTTTTCACCAACTTCAAAATGCTCCGGTCGTCATCAACCACCAAAATACGATACTGTCTCATGATTTCCATTATAGCATACCTCTAGCGAACATCTCGTTTCAAGGTTAAGAATATAGCAGAGCTCCAAATCAAAGCTAACCATATCATCTGTACTCCCAGACCTAATAGATCTATTGAATGCTGAAGCCCTTCATACTCAAAAAGATTTAGCGTAGCCAGATCGGGCAAGTATTTTGCTTCTTTGATGAACGTTGCCAATAAACGGCTGAGACCAATCAAGAGAGGAAAGAGCACCGACACCGGCACAACCCAAGATTGAAATAGCAAAGCGAGGCCGGCAGTTAAAAAAGCCAGAAAAAGATTGCTGAGAAGACCAAAAAAGCTGTAATAAAGGAATTTCCCCAGCAAGGACCAGCTAAAGTCTAAGTCAAATCGAGCCAGCATAACAAAGAAACAGCTACTTATAATGACACTATAAAGAACCAAGAGCAGCAAGGCCAGAAAAAGGAATTTCCCAGCCAACCAAGCCTTTCTATTTGATACAGTTAGAAAATTCGTTCGCATCCCAGACTTGACAAACTCTTGGGCAAAATAGAGGGAAGTAAAGATGACGATGACAGGCTGCGCCAGATAGAGGGCATGCAAAGCCTCGCTCAGAGCCTTCGTCTGGCCAACTGCTGTCTGACTGTAGTCAAGATTCATTAGAAAAAATGGAACAACTACCAGAGCCGCCAAGGCGGCACCAAGAGCGAGATAGTAAGAACGGAACTTAATCCATTCACTTCTAAGCAGAGCTTTTATCATCAGTATCGCCCTCCTAAGTCCGTCTTCAAAAAGCGCAGAGAAGTCATACCGCCGATGACTAGTAACCATGCACCAAGTATCAACAGTCCTTGCAAGGGATTGTTGGTATATTGGGAAGTTGGCGTTGCCGCAAACAATTCTCCTGCTGGCTGTGGCAGATAAGCTCCCCAACTCGTGTGAGCAGCTAGGTAGTTTCCCAGATTATAGATCTGGGGTACGAGAAAAAGCAGAGGAACTAGCATGGTCCGAGCCAATAAACCTAACAAAAATGAAAGGATTCCCAATAAGGTTAGAGATAAGATTTTCCACAAAATCAAACTCCAAGCTGCTTGATTGAGCAGAATTGGATTAAGCCCTTCCTTTCCTAAAGCCAGGTGCATGACCATATAACTAAAGTAGATTGATAAAAAGCTACTGGCAAGAGAAAAGCAAGCAAAGGTCATGAGTTTCCCCACAAGCAACTTCAGGCGGTTATTACAGGTCAAGAGACTAGTTCTCAAGCTATGAGACTGAAATTCCATAGCTCCCAAAATTCCAGCTAAGATGACCAAAACCATGCCTGCCATAGAAGCCCCATTGAGGCCTAGATATTCCAGCGGGTCAATGGCTTCTGCCAGGCCGGGAACCGTCTCAGGCGTGGCATCCAAGCCGACAGATAAATACTGTCGACCCTCCAGCCAGGATACGGCAGGCACCAATAGCAGCATGAAGGCCATACTCACTTTGAAAGCCTTGGTTGAGCAAATTTTCAACCATTCTGAATGCAATAAGGACATCGTTTCTTTCATCTTAAACCTCCTCTGTCAAATCAAAGAAGAGATCTTCTAGACTGTCTGAATCTTGCAGCACCTCTTCTAATCGTCCCTGCTCAATAATTCGCCCATGATGAATCAAGACTACATCATCTGTCACCATTTGCACCTCTGATAGGATATGAGAAGATAGAAGTACCGTTTTCCCTAAATCAGCCTGCTGACGGATGAACTTTCTAAACCACTTAATCCCACTTGGATCCAGGCCATTAGTCGGCTCATCTAATATAAGAAACTGAGGATCACCCAGCAAAGCTGCGGCCAAACCTAACCGCTGACCTTCCCCCAGAGACAGGCTTGACAAGAGGTCCTTCCTCTTATGAGCGATTCCAGTCATCTCCAAAACCTCATCGATCCGAGACTTGGGAATAGCATTACTCGCCGCAATAATTCTCAGGTGGTCATAAACCTTTCGATTTGGCAGACCGCCAATGCCGTCAAAGGCTGCACCTACCGTTCTGAGCGGATAGGACATTGACTGATAGGTTTGCCCATCAAAAGTCGCCGTCCCTGCTGTCGCCCGATCTAACCCCAACAAAATCCTCAAGGTTGAACTTTTCCCTGCACCATTTGGACCCAGAAAGGCTGTAATCCGACCGCTTCTAGCTGTAAAAGAAATATCTTCTAAAATCTGCTTGCTGCCATGCTTTTTGCAGACTCCTTCTATTTTCACCATATGTTCCATATTGAACTCCTTTTGATTTTTCTTTAGTATACAAGGACAAGTTCAGAGAAAGTTCAGACAATAAAAAAACTTGCCTTACGACAAGCTTCTTTTCTCATTTTTCAACCGCATCCCAGAGCTGGCGGGTGCTTTTTTTCTGCACGGGATCGACAAAGTGTGGGGCGATTTCCACCAGAGATTGCAAGACAAAAGCTCGCTCAGCCACATAAGGATGAGGAACAATCAAATCTGGACTATATATCTCCTCCTGCCCTATGTAAAGGATATCCAGATCAATCACACGAGGTCCCCATTTGATCTCCCGCACGCGCCCTAGATCCGCTTCGATAGCCAAGAGCGTCTGCATTAACTCCTCAGGATTGAGCCAAGTTTCAACTTCAACAACTTGATTGAGAAACGGATCCTGCTCAACCCCACCCCAAGGCTCCGTCTCGATACGACTTGATGCCTGCAAAACTCTTATATTTTGCTCTGCTATTTTTTCCAAAGCTGCATCCAGATTGGCAGCTGGGCTGCCTTGATTGCTGCCCAGAGCAATAAAGGCTTTCCGCTTTTGACGCACTAACTTAACTGAGCAGGTCTCTAAAGGCAGCGGAACTGGTGCCCAAGGCTTCTTGACCTCCAAGCTGACCTTTTGCACCAAAGGATGAGTCAGAAAAATCCGATCAATAAGCTTATAAGCCAGCGTCTCAATCAAGTCTTCCTTGCTTTCCTGACACCAGTGGGTCAAATCCTGAGCCAATTCTCCATAGTGGATAGAAGCTGTCAGGTCGCCTGTTTTAGCAGCCCGAGTCATATCATAGTCCAAAATCAGATCCAGCACAAAACGCTGGCCCAATTCCTTTTCCGCTCCAAACAGACCGTGATAAGCATACACTTCCAAATCCTTAATGCGCAGCTGATCCATTCTCTTATCCTTTCTGATTCAAGTTTCTGCATTTTATCCTTGATAAAACTATCTAGCCTTTCCCGACACGCTCTACTACTGATAAGATCAATGCCCCATCAGTTTGTAAGCTTCATTTTTTAGATCCTTGTCCGTCGCTAAAACGCCACGCGCTGCTGTAGTAACCGTTGCAGTGCCAGGCTTTCTGACTCCGCGCATATTCATACACATATGCTCAGCTTCCACCCAGACCAGGGCCCCTTGAGCACCCAGATAGTCCATCAAGGCCTCAGCAATCTCTACGGTCAATCGCTCTTGAATCTGCGGTTTCTTGGCATAGACCTCTACTGTTCGGGCCAGCTTGGACAGGCCTGCTACCCGACCATTAGGCACATAGGCGATATGAACTTTTCCGTAAAATGGCAGGAAGTGATGCTCACACATGGAATGAAAGAAAATATCCTTCTCCACTACCATATTATTGTCAATGATTTCAAAAGACTTGGCCAGATGCTCCTCAGCAGTCTCGCCCAGCCCAGCAAAGATTTCTTGGTACATTTTAGCAATGCGCTGTGGCGTCTCCTGCAAACCTTCGCGGCTTCCGTCTTCTCCAACCGCCTCAATAATCTGGGCAACAGCTGCTTCAATTTTCTTCGTGTCCATATATGCTCCTATGTTCATTTTTATTTTTTGATAATTGACTTGACTGAGAAGGACGCTCAGCAAAGTCTAACTTGCGGTTCTCAAGGATTGATTTTCTAACCTGAGCTAGAAAATAAAGAGAACCCGTAATCAGCAAAAGCTCATCTGACTCATGCTCTACTGCTAAATAATCTGCTACATAATCCGGCCATTCTTTGTAAGACAGGCTTTGCTGCTCAGCCAAGGCTCGCATGCTCTCTTTAGAAAAACTCCGCGGATCAGCAAAGGCTGTCAAGCTTATAGCTGCTTTGGGAATCTTTTGCAGCAGCTCCACCATATCATCCAAGGCCTTGGTTTGGATACAAGCAAATAAAATGTGCTTCTTATAAGTCGGATAATGCTGGTCCATTGTCGCTGCTAACGACCGCAGGGCATGGGGATTATGGGCTCCATCTAGAAGAATAAGCGGCTGAACCGATATCCTTTCCAAACGACCAGGCCATACAGCAGCAAGCAAGGCCCTCTCAACCTCTGCTTTTGTCAATAAGGGCAGCGACTGTAGCTGACAGTATAGGTCACACAAGTGCAGAGCTAGTCCAGCATTATCTGCCTGATGCAGTCCCATCAGAGCTGTTTGATACGAGTCTTTGGCCCGATAGGCATTCGAAAAGGAAAAGCACTCCCCCTTCTCTGACTCTTGATGTTCCACTTGATAGTCTTGAGACCAAGAAAAGAGCGGAGCATCTTTTTCAGCAGCCTTCTGCTCGACTACTGCCTGAGCCTCTGGCTCCAACCTACCGGTCACAATGGGAACTCCATGCTTGATAATGCCAGCTTTCTGCTGGGCAATAGCCTCTAGACTGTCACCTAGCAAGGCCACATGATCCAGACCGACTGTTGTGATTGCAGTCAGCAAGGGCTGGCAGATATTGGTACTGTCCAAAAGCCCACCCATGCCGACCTCGATAATAGCCACATCAACCTGCTGCTGGGCAAAATAATCATAAGCTAAAGCAGTCACAATCTCAAACTCAGTCACCCCCTGCAAGCTAGAGTCTGTCGCATGCTGGGCCAAAAGCTCTTGGTAAAGAGAAAGCAATCGCTGAAGATCTTGGTCGGAAATCGCATTGCCATTAATGGCAATCTGCTCATTGTAGCTGACTAGGTAGGGAGAGGTGAAAGTGCCAACACGCAGGGCTCGCACCTCCAAAAGTTGGCGCAGATGGGCAATGGTCGAGCCCTTGCCATTAGTCCCTGCAATATGAATGACTGGCAGCCGCAAATGCGGTTTCCCCCGCAACTCTAGCAAACGCTCCATCCGCTCCAAGCCAAAATTGGGACTGGCTGTCCGATAAGCATCCAGCCAACTTAAATCAGGTAATTCTTGTTTTTTCATCTTACTTATACTGACCTAGATTAAGATCTTCTGTCTGCTGCGCTAGACGAATCGCATCGCCAACAGCAGCAGCCATCCGGTGCTTAGCCACCTCGTGCACTC
The DNA here is from genome assembly GCF_020729765.1 of Streptococcus sanguinis. Taxonomy (GTDB): domain Bacteria; phylum Bacillota; class Bacilli; order Lactobacillales; family Streptococcaceae; genus Streptococcus; species Streptococcus sanguinis_Q. The sequence goes on from NZ_JAJEPD010000095.1 coordinate 35,063, forward strand.
TGACAACTTCAACACCTCTGCTAGCCGCAAGGCTAGTCAGATGGGCTGAAGCTGTATCACGGTTTTCAAAGCCTTCCCGAGTCTCAGGATTGACCTCAAAGCCGTTTTCTTCTAAGATACGAACGAGAAACCGCTTACGAGAAACTCCAAGAAAAATAGGAAAACCAGCCTGATGGAGACTATCCAGCTCCTGCAAAATAAGAAGATTCTCCCGCTTTGTCAAACCGAAACCAATCCCTGGATCCAGCATGATATTATCACGCGAAAGGCCAGCGTTTTCGGCCACCTTCAAAGATTTCTCAAAACACTTCCACATTAGTTCTGCAATCGGCAGCTCTGCAAAAAGAGACAATTCTTCCTTACTAAAAGCAGGGGCAAAGCCAAATTCTGGGAAAATTTTTGAGCTGGCATGTTGAGGACGAGCCATCACTGGATTAAACATGACAATGACTGGCGCGGTATATTTCGCAGCCGTCTCCGCCATCTTTTCATCACCCAAGAGACCAGTAATATCGTTGATGATATCTGCACCCCCAGCCAAAGCCGCTGCAGCCACTTCCGACTTCCAAGTATCCACAGAAATCAGAATATCACTTTCCCGACGAATAGCTTCAATGACTGGCACCACCCGCTCTATCTCTTCCTCTTCTTGAATAGCCACAAAATGACTGCCTGGCCGAGTAGACTCACCACCAATATCCAGCATGTGAGCTCCCTCAGCAATCAGCTTTCTAGCCTGAGCCAATGCCGTCTCAACCGTATTGTAGCGCCCACCATCTGAAAAAGAATCCGGCGTCGCATTGATAATGCCACAGAGGCCCGTTCGACCATCTGGAGCAATTGCTTTTAGATTCACCATTTGACTTTCATCTCATTTCTATTGACTGCCCTGCTCTTCAACAAAAAGGCACACTCATCTAGTGTACCGCAAAGCTCTCAGCAGATGCAGCATCCAGTCCTATGAACTGCACTCGACTTCACAAGAAGACCTTGTCTAGTCCCTTGTTTCATTTACCATTTTACCATAATTCTTCTATTTGACAAAATACTTTCTAAAAGCAAAAGGGTAAAAGGCTGAGAATAATCATATTTCGGAGAATATGGGCCAGCATAGACAGCTCCAAACGCTGAAAATAAGGCCTGAGGAGATGGGCAAAAGCTACCCCCAAAACCAGATAAGACAGAAAACACAGAGTTTCCTGAGGATTTTTCGCAAGGGAAAAGCAGAGCAAACCTAGTGCAATCCCCCAGCTCTTCCGATAGCGAAGAGAGGAGTCACTGTCAATAAATTTCGGTGCTGCAGGGGATAAAACGGCGATGTCAATCCCCAGAAGCAAAAGAGAAGATGACAGAAAACTCTCCGTCAGCATCTGCTCCACCGCCTGTCCTGACTGCGCCTCCTTGCCACACAGCAGAAGAACCCCTGCAGCATTGACCAAAATCATCAAAAAATACAAGAAAAGCAAGTGTCGATAATTGCTTGACTGACGCAAGGAACCTTTAATTTCCTGCAGTTCTCTGGAAAAATAAAAGACGCAACAAAAAAGCAATCCCAGTAAGCCCACCATAAAAAGCAGATTAGCATGACTAAAGACCAAGCGATGAGGCATTGGATGGATCATGAGCAGCAGTCCCGTCTGAGTCAACATAGCCAGTAGTAACAATTGAATGATTTTCTCTAGTTTCAGCATATTCTCTCCATTCTTCTCTTATCATTATAGAAGAAGTAAGAGCAAGCTGGTAGAAATCCCCTCAAATGTCCTAATTTGTGCCTCAAATGACAAAAAAAGCAGATATTCTCTGCTTTCTTACTTGTTCACCAAACCTGTCAGTATCATAATGAGTACTGCAACTCCATTTCTCAGCATGTGTGCCAAAATAGACATCTCCAAACGCTTAAATATATAAGCAACCGCAGCTAAAACAGCACCCATACCTGCATATATAACAAAACTGCCGATATTGGTCGGACCATGAAAAAGACCGAAAAGAATGACTCCTACAACCAATCCCCAAACATAATGCTTGGTAAAAATTTTCTGAGGAATCAAGCCGCGAAAGACTACTTCCTCCAAGATAGGAGCCTGAATCACAGCTCCTACCACTAATAAAATCTTGGGTACATGCTGAAATAAAGCGTTCAAGGCATCCTGATTGGCAGTGGATATGGCCTGACCTTCCAGCAGCATGATAATTGCTCCCAGCATGTTGACGCCAATCATGACAACATTAGAAACAGCTAACCAGCCAAACGAAGACCATTTAAAAAAGCTCAAGTCAAGGCTCAGCAGTTCTTCTTGCTTAGCCATTCTCAGAACAAAAAAGACAATCAAAAGATATACAACCAGCACAAAGATAGTCTGTCCAGCTGAAAAACTCTTCTCAGAAGATGTCATTTGCCGGATAAATATAAATGGTATCTGGCTGAGAAATAAGACAAACAAAGTCAGTAGAATGTACTCTAATTTTTTTAGAATTGCTTTCATGTCTTCCTCCTTTTCCTTCCTAGTATAGCTCAATTTTCTCTTTTTGTATAGACAATTCTTAACTGCAAGCATTTTGTATATCACTTATTGAAAACTAGTGCTGATAGTGACTATGAGATAGAATCGCTCAATGTTTTCAAGGCCAGCAACCAAGAAAATCCGTTCTTAAAACATACAAAAAGCCCAGTCAAACTGAGCTTTTGAATTTTCTTAATTTATTGATTTTTGAAACGTTCGACGTCACGCGCAATGACCAATTCTTCATCAGTCGGGATAACCAAGACTTTGACCTTGGCATCAGGACTGGAAATCACGCCTTCTGCACCACGCACATTCTTTTCTGGATCTACGTTACAGCCAAACCAAGAAATACCATTAATAACCAGTTCACGAATGGTCACAGAATTTTCACCGATTCCTGCAGTAAAGATGATAGCATCAGCTCCATTTAAGACAGCAAGATACTGACCAATGTATTTCTGAATCCGGTCTACAAAAATGTCGTTAGCTAATTGAGCCTTGGCATCACCTGCCCGCATCGCTTCATGGATATCGCGCATATCACTTGACTTCTCAGAAACTCCAAGCAAGCCAGATTCACGATTCAAGACGCGACTAATATCTTCTGGAGTATTAAAGTCATCTGTGTATTGCATCAGGTAAGGAATGATGGCTGGGTCAATATCCCCTGTACGTGTCCCCATCATGACGCCGCCAAGTGGTGTGAATCCCATAGAGGTATCTACAGAAACGCCCTTGTCAACTGCTGTGATGGAAGCTCCGTTACCGATATGGCAAGTGATAAGCTTGAGTTCTTCAATTGGACGTTCTAAAATTTTAGCAGCTTCCTTGGCTACATACTCATGGCTGGTCCCGTGAGCTCCGTACTTGCGAACCTTATTTTCAGTGTAATATTTAGTCGGAATCGGATAGCGATATGCTTTTTCCGGCATAGTTGTATGGAAAGAGGTGTCAAAGACTACCACGCTGGTGATATCTGGCAGAATTTCTCTAAACGCACGGATGCCTGCAGCATTGGCCGGATTATGCAATGGAGCTAGAAGAGACAACTCCTCTACCTTTTGAATCACTTCTTCATCAACGAGGGCTGAATCCTTAAAGTATTCACCGCCAGCCACAACACGATGACCCACACCGGTAATCTCATCATAAGATTCAATGATATTAAAGCGTTTCAAATCATCCAGCAAAATTTTTACGGCCTGCGTGTGATCTTCAATATCAAGAACCTGCTTCTCTGACCGACCGTCAAACTTCACTGTTGAAATAGAATCCTTGAGACCAATCCGTTCCAGCAAGCCCTTAGCCAATACTTTTTCTTCCGGCATCAAGTAGAGTTGCCATTTTAAGCTTGAGCTTCCTGCATTAATAGAAATTGTTTTCGACATTTCTTCACCTCTTTAAGCGTTTTCAAAATTATTATATCAAAATTTTGTTTGAATTTCACTATCTTTGTACCAGTTTTGAAAACTTTGACGGAATTTAAACATTTCATCATGATCCTGCAAATCCCTCAGAGGATAGATAAAAGGTTGAATGTTATTCGCTTCTTGCTTCCTCAAGACAAAGAGAGTTTTGGCATGCTTGCTGCTTGAGAAAATAGACTCTGGCAAGGTTATCATCGCAATAAACTGAGCCTTGGCTAGGAGCCATTTTTTCAGCAGAGGAGCTTGAGCGCTGGTCAAGAGATCATTTGGTGCCAGAAATATGGCATAGCCTCCCGGCTTTAGATATTTGAGCGATTGCTCCATTAGAAGATGGTGGGCATAAGTGTGCTCATCCGGACTAGCCACTTCATAGCGAGAGGCAATACTGTCGTCTGGATAATAACCGACCGGTAAATCACTGATAATGATATCACTCTCTTTCAGAACCTGAGGCCGAACTGCATCCCCCTGAGCAAAGTGAGCCTTAGAGTTCATAACTTCTGCAATGCTGGCAGAAAGGTCGATTAATAAATCATCTAGTTCCAGACCCAGATAGTCAATCTTCTTTTGGGTATGATTGAGAATAGTCTCAGCCAAATTTCCAGTTCCACTGCCGATTTCTAATACATCAGCTTCCTCTCCGTGAGCTAGCTGGTCCAATAAGAAAGTAATCAGAAAACCAATTGTATCAGGAGTGAATTGATGATTGACCTGCATGGGCTCCGTCTGGGCAGCCTTCATCAGGATAAACTGATAGACTCTCCGCCACTCTTCCTTGGTCAAATGCAGAGCGCGGATTTTTTCATCATTGGTCAGAACCTCTTGTAAATCCGTATCTCCATCTAGGTAAATGCCATTCTGCTCGATCAGAGCATCGTAAAAATTAGTCGCCAGAGCGTTTTGGATATTCTGGACGTTTTCGAGAATCAGAGTATAAGCTTGTTCTATCTTTTCAAAATTCATGGAATCCTCCGTTCATCCTATCATACCAAAAATAAGGCCCCTTTCCAAGATATATAAAATTACAAAGATTTTACAGTTATATTAGTCCGACTTACCAGCTTTGTCCGAAACCGCTCTCTCCTTTTTGTCAGTTGCTTTCTTGTCTTCCTTAGCTTTATCCTCATCCTTCTTAGAAATGACAAAAGTAAAAGAATAGGCATGACCGCTGCTGAGCCGACTGCTGATTTCCAGTTCCTTCCCTTCCTTACGGTAGGCCGCCTTGCCTTGCTCAAACTCCATCTCACCGCTATCATCCTTGGCTGTAGCTTTTGTCAGAACTGCCATTGCATAGGCTTCCGTCCTTTCCCTGTTGAAAAGCTGCAAACGCTGACTGCTGACTTGACGGTTGAGATAAAACTGCAGGAGCAGGCTAAAGACAGCGGCCATCAATAGCGCATACAGTAAAATACCAGCCTCAACTTTCTTCTTCCACACGATAGACGAACTCCCTCTCTAAGCCTTTTTCAAAGCGAAAATGAAGATGGACAATCTTACCGTCCTGACGCACATCAGCTGCTTCCAAACCATAAATCATAGGCTGGTAGCCGCGACCGCTCTTATCTGTTTTACGGAAATCATCTCCCTTGGATTTACCCAAGGCCAAGTCCCTGCCATCCTGTCTGATGTAGATTTTATTGTCTTCTACCTTGTCAAATTGACTTCGCGAAAGCTCCGTCTCCAGTTGGTCGGCAAACAAAAGCCACTCTTGCTGTTGATTGTTCTCCTGCTGATGCAGTTCTGAAGATATGAGCTGGGTCATGGCCTGAAAGACTAACACACCGCCACTGAGAACCAGCAAGGCTACTAAAGCCTCCAAGAGAGTAAAGGCCTTGACTTTAAGGTTTTTGGACACGGATAACTACCTCCCCTTCGTGATAGACCAGCAGCTGCTTATCTGTCTTAAGCTGACGCACTGCAATTCCATTGATATGAAGCTCTTCTTGTCCTGTTTGCAGGGCCATACGAGCTACCCGAAGCACCTCTTCCTGCTGCAGAAGGATCTGCTGCTCCTTACGAGACTGGCTAATCTGTCCCAGAAGCAGACTGGCAATAGCCGCAAAAACTGCCATGGCAATCAGAGCTTCCAGCAGAATGCTAGCCTGAAGCTGTCGTCTTTTTAAACTTTCCATTACCCATATAAAGCTGGTAAACAACTGTCCTGTCCTCCGTCTGAAAAGTAATTTTGCTGAGTGATGAATTCCCACCGGATCGGTCAAACTGAATGACCTGCTGCTCATGTTCCTGCAAAGTTTGTGGAAAGTCCAGCTCTTGATAGCCATTGGAAATCTGACGTCCTGAAATCTTGAGAGAAAGCTTCTCATGACCGGCTAAGCTCAACCTCTGCGTCTCCTGGTAGAGCCTCTCAAACTCTAAAAAGAAGAGTTGCTCTTGAACCTGATTGAAACCAGCCCTGACCGAGCCAGACAAGCCCAGTAAGAGAAAACTCACAACAAAAAGAACGAGGAGACTTTCCAGCAGCGTAAAAGCCTTAATTGGCAACCGCTTGAGTTTCGCCACTGTGTTTTCCATAGTAAGCCTTATAAGAATCTGCCTGTTTCTGGCTGATATTTCCTGCGCTGACTAGCTTGCTCAGGCTAGCCTTTTCATTGGTATTCTTCAGTTCATACAGCTCTGCCTGGCTTTCTACTACCTTGACCACCGCTGCAGTTCCTGTATCTGAAACAGCATCTTTTTGCTTGGTCAGATTAGGCACAAAGAGCAGCAAGAGAACGCTGATAACCAGCAAGACAATCAGCATTTCCACAAGGGTAAATGCTTGAACTTTTAAGGTATTAAGTTTTTTCATTACAAATGAACCTCCATATTCTGATAAATGGGCAAGAGCATTGCCGCATAAAGTAAAACAATCACTAAGGCAACAAAAATAAATACTAGGGGCTGAATGAAATTCATGGCTCGGTTGATACGTAGGAAAAATTCCTCCCAAGTCTTTTCAGCATAGACTTCCAGCTCACTTCCTAGCTTGGACTTGACCTCACCATACTCGATCATCAAGGACAATTCTTTCTTAAAGAAAGGATAGCTTGCCACCTTGTCCGCATAGCCTTGACCGCCTTGCAAAGCTGCAGCCATATCTTCTCCGATTTCTTTAAAGAGCTGGGAAGGCTGCTCCTGCATAATCGCAAAAATCTGACTCAGTTCCAAGCCCTGGCCAATCATATTTCCCCATTCACGAGCATAATAAGCGGTCAAGTAAGCCTGTACCAAATGTCCAAAAAAGGGCAGAGCTGCTAGTTTGCTGAAAAAACGAATCTTGGATGACTTTCGATAATAAAAGAGAGCCACTGAAACCAAGGCGGCCCAAGCAAGGCTGCTCCACAAAAAAATCTGAGGCAGGTGATTAATCAGCTGAGTAGCTAGATTCTGGCTGTCTAATTGAGGCAGAAGATAGTTGCGCAATCCCAGCATGATAAGGACCAAAAAGCCCAGCAGCATGAGAGGATAGGTCCCTACCTCTATCAATTTTTTCTTAACCTTGGACAGATTTTCCAGATAGGCCTCAATTTTGCCCAGACTAAGTGTCAGATTGCCATGCAGCTCAGATAAGGAAAGCTGGGTTACAACGCTGTCGGAAAATCCCAGTCGACTGACAATCTCTGAAAAGGACTGACCAGCTGACAAGCCTGCCCGCATTTCAGTAACATATACTTCCTCCAACAAGGCACTTCGTCTCAGAAAGTCTACAATCTCTGCTAAGTGAAAACCGCTGCTGAAGAGATTATGAAAAAGTTCAATAATCTTTTTCTGCTTAGGCGTAGACAATTTTTTCGGTCTGCCTTTGCTCAGCACTGATATGTCCTTCTGCAAAAAGCTGATCAATCTGCTGATTCCAGATCTCGGATTCGTGCTCTTGATAGTTTTGACTGACAAAATCAACGACACCTCCTCCCCCAATTAAACGCTGGTAACAAACACCTTGAAGCACCATTCTTAGCTCGTCCTCGCTAACGCCCAATTCCAAAAGCCGCTCATAGACACCGCGAACACTCTTGGCATGAATTGTTGAAAAGACCGTAGCTCCGGTCAAACTTGCCCGAACCACTGCTCTAGCTGTCTCTCGATCACGGATTTCCCCGATAATCAAAAGATCCGGCCGATGTCGCAGAGACAGCTTAATTAGACTGTCATAAGTCATGCCAATGGTTTCGTTCAGCTGCAGCTGCAGCATAGCCTCTTGCTTAATCTCAACCGGATCTTCAATCGACATAACCTGCTGGCCAGAAAATTTGAGCTGAGCCAAATGGTACATCAAGGTCGTCTTGCCACTGCCAACAGGACCCGAAAAAAGATAGAGACCGCGAGCCTGAATTTTCTTGCGCAGCTCCGGCAATTGCTCAAACCAAAAGCGCAGCTCCCTGTCTTCGTCATGCAGGAGTCGGATGACCAGACTTTCAAAACCACGGTAATCCCCAACTGTCGACAGCCGGATTGAAACCTTGGCTTCCTCACAGTCATAATCGCAAGACCCCAGCTGACTTCGGCGCTTCTCTCCAACATTCATACCTGCGACAAACTTAAAGTGGCTGATAACAGCTGACAGAATCTCGAAATCATAAGTTTTTATAAAGCGACGTTCATCACCGATTCTCATATAAAGCTCATAGCAAGTAGTCTTAGGAATGAGGTAAATATCCTGCGCCCCCTCTTGCCGAGCCTGCCTAATCATTTCTTTTGCAATTTCTTGAACCATACATCCTCCTCACCTTACTATTCGCAAAAAATCCAGAAAAAGAAAAAACAGCAGAAGAAACTTAACTTCTAACAAGTTAGGTCTCTTCTGCTGCTCTATTATCAGATTTGCAAAATATATTCTTTCGATTTAAAGAGGCTTAGCGGATTTTAGTTTGACTGAGCAAGCTCGGTGCTTTTCAAGGCCGTTCTGCTTAGTATAGCCTGGCCGGTACTTACTCTTAGGAATCTGGCAGTCATTCTCCAGCAAAAACAGCGAGTGGTACTGCTGAACATTCTCATCACACTCCTCGCACCAGCGCTGATCCTCCGGATCCCAAAAAATTGTCATTAAATCACTGCGGCTCTTATACAAAGGTGACTGCTCTTCCATTTGCAGCCAGCGGCTTTTATAATACTTAAGGGCTTCATAATAATCATCAAACTGCTTCTTTGCAACGATATCATCTTCCCAGCCATCTAGGAACCACCACGGTTCATAGTCCCCGTACATCTCAATTACACAATACATACTCGTCCTCTCTTTGTACCGTATATTATATATGAATTCTTTGACGAACAAAACTATTTTGCTCAAAATCAGAAAACAAGAACTTTATTGGAACGGAGRCAAGCACATCRCTCTTCATAATATGAAGATTAACATCACGGATAGTATTCTTAACCATGCGAACAAATAGTGTTGGTCCATTTACACATACGACAGGTTTCTYAACATCTAGAAACTGGATAAGTCCTGATTTAGCATAAATACAAGCTTTCTATTTTGACAATTTCTGAAATAAATCTCAATCTTTTTCTTCAAAAAAGGTGAGACAAATGTCATTTTGTCCCACCCTATTGTCTGCATGATCTTAAGCAAAATTTTCATCTTGCTTGTTTCTGCATTATAAAGTTTCTAAAGCAATCATCGTTGTCACAGCTGCGTCATAGTAATTATCTGACGGCAAACCTTGCATGAAGAGATATTTATTCTGCTGCACCAATTTGCGGAATTCCATATTGTTATTCGCCGCATAGAATACTGGAGCGGTAAAGCTGCCAGCCTGATTACTATTGAGAGCTTTCCCTTTCAGAGTGTAGCCCGCATAGATCTTTTCTTGACTGAGGAAGAAGTTTAACATCTTCTTCAGCATTTTTTGACTTTTTTCATCCTTGCTTTGAGCCAGGTTGTAAGGAAGTCGGCAGGCATTATAAGAATAATAGCCATCATTTGCAGATTCAACCGTATCAGCATCAGCTGCCCGAATTTTGTCGCCTTCAACCCAGATAAAGTCTGGTATCAAACCAGTCTTATTATCAGCGCTGATTGCTTCAAGTTTGCTGAGCATGTTATCTCGGATTGTCAGCCACTGCTTATCCTTTGTCAGCTCATAGAAAGCTTGGAACTGCTGCGGCAATGTATCAGAAGTCCGCATGAGATTATAAAATTTCGATTCTGCATTTGCCCAGTTCCCAACCGTCAAAACGCCGTTGCTTTCATTATAGTTATATGCCAAGACATCTTTCAGAATAGCCTGAGCCTGATCTTGGTATTCTTTAGCCTTGTCCGGCCACTGTTTAGCCGCCTGAATCAAAGCATAAGCAATGTAGAGATCGCCGTCTGTAGCATTGTTTTCGTCTTCATGATTGCTCTTACCATCCTTAATCGTCTGTTTCCAAGACATGAGCTGGGTATCTTTCAGACGATGAGCTAGATAATATTGGTAGAGCTTTTCAAAATCAGCCGAACTGGCATCGCCTTGCTTAGCTGCATCCACAGCAATCACCATGCCATAACCCTGTGCCTCAGACAGCACAACATCTTCAGTCTTACTGTTTGTCGTCCTGATATAAGACAATTTGTCCTTGGTTACGACATATTCTTTAGACCATTGGCTGTATATTTTCTTTTTGATATTAGGAGTACTGCCCATACGGGTGTACAACAGGATACCAGCCAAGACAGCCAGAATTGTCACAAACCAAATAAATCTTAATCTTGTTCTTTTCACACTTTCTCCTAACCTGCAAATCGTTTTGTTTTAACCCACTTGGTTTCTTTCCGCTTCAAAATCTTGTCCAAGATAACAGATCCTACTGCATCTAAAGAAACAACGATAAAGAGCTGAGAGTAAGTCAAATAGGACACAAGGGCCAGCCAAATCTGTTTGGTGGTCGCCTGTCCAAACTGAGAAGCCAGGGCGATATTGATCTGCAAAAGATAAAGCAAAATCATCAGAAGCCAGTTAAAGAGCATCAGCTGGACGATATAGATATTCTGAGCATCAAAAGCGAAAGGAATCCGCACATCCGGTACAAAGAGCTGGGTAATCATCGCCGCTACATTGGCAAAGAAAACCAAGTCAGATAAGACAATCGCCAAATTAAACCAGAAGAAGATACAAGAATAATTGAACACTTCCAGTTTCACGCGCCAGTTACCGCCACTAAAAAGATGTTTGAAGTTGGCAAGAACTACCTCATAATTCCCCTTAGCCCAGCGCTTACGCTGCATGTAGTAGGACTTGAGGGTTTCTGGCTCTTGCTGGAAGGCCTCTGAGTTATAAGCCAAAGCAATCAGCTTGCCGCTCTGCATAATCTTAAAGGAAATTTCCGTATCCTCTGTCAAGGCACCATTTTTCCAACCACCAATACTCTTAACAAACTCAGTGTTAATCAAGAAGTTTGTACCTGGAATCCGCCCAATCTTAAAGAGGTGCCACATACCTACGTGGTAAACACGCTGAGTTACAACGATTTCTTGGTTGATACAACGTGTCAGGAAGTTCTGATTGGCATTCCGAGTCTTGTTGCGTCCGAAAGAAGCAACGTGGCGTTCTGGATCTTCCAAAACTTTCTTGACTAGGAAGTAAAGAGCATTCTTTTCTGGCATAGCATCCGCATCATAGACACAGATATATTCACCCTTGGCCATCTTCAGGGCGTCATTCAGCACCCCTGCCTTACCTCCCGTACCAGTACGGTCTGTAATTGTAATATTGCGTCCAGCGTACTCAGGCATAGCCTGAACTTTCAGCATTTCTTGATAAGTGTCATCTGAGCAGTTGTCCGCAAAGAGCAGAACTTCCACTCGGTCATGAGGATAATCCAAATCCAGAATGGCCTTGGTCGTCTGAGCGATAACCACATCTTCATTGTGGGCTGGGACAACGACTGTAACCATAGGATAATGTTCCAATGGGCTGGTATCCACGTTGAAGTCACTGCGTTTCATCCAGAAATGCACGGAAGAGCATAGAATAACCAAAGCCCAAGCCAGAGACATCCAGATGGAGAACAGAGTGACAATCATAATAAGTTGACTAATCATGACGAGTCACCGCCCTAAAATTTTTATTGACCCGATTGTAAATAACCAGATAATAAATGAAGAGGACCAAAAAGCTAATAGCAAAAAAGATACTTAGCACCATAGAGATGATAAAAAATACTTCTGTTAAAGACATGTGTTTACCTCCTAGTATTCTACGATAATGTCGGTTTCAAGCTGACGCTCCAGATTGCTCAAAGCGTCATCAAAATTATGGAATTTGTCAATGTTTTGAGCGTTCAGTTTTAAACTGCCGGACTGAAACTGAATTTTTTGGTCAGTTTTCTTATTCTCAAAGTGCATCATCGTTAAATCTTCACGCACTTTCTCTTGGAAATATTCCTTGACTTCCTGATCCAGATCTTCTACCAGAACGAGAAAGTTACCATTGGATACATAGTAAACTGTTTCTACATTCTGGAAGTCCCAGTTAAGCAGTCGTAAAATTCTCTTGAGCATCCGCTTGTACTCCCGAGAGTGAATTTGATAAAAATGATGATTGTGCGCCCAATGGACCAACAAGGCCTGAAAGGCTGGAGCTTGTTTCTGATTTACTTTCTGAACCATTTCTTCATAGGCCTCAGCAGCATCTTCGCTATCATCCTGCACTAATCCTAAGCGCTGATGAAGATAGAAATTCACTCGACTGGTCAGCCAAGCGCTGACAGGGAAGACATAAAGCAAGAAGAGAACTTGATTGTCCGGTAGGTAGGTTACATCAAAGAGCAAGATCAGAGTTGCGATAACCACACCCAGAATCATAGCCCATGTCACCAAGAGATCGGATAGGACAAAGACACTAAAAATACCTAATAAAATCAGCGCGATTCCGATATAAAATATGTTAGCTGCAAAATTCCAACTGTAGAAAAGAATTAGTCCAATTGTCAGTACAAAGACTGCTAATGATTTTTCTAGTCCTTTTTTCCTAAACATTTTTTACTCCTGTCTTAAATTCTTCCGGCCTAGCTGTCTGCTTAAAATAGTGAGCTATTGCTTGAGCAATCCGCTCAGAAGCCTTACCGTCACCATACGGATTGCTGGCTTGGGCCATTTCCTGATAGAGTGACTCATCTGTCAGCAGGGCTTCCATTGCCTCTGCTACTGCTTGAGTTTCTGTACCGACCAGCTTCAAGGTGCCGGCTTCAACTCCTTCTGGTCTCTCTGTTGTATCACGAAGTACCAGTACAGGCTTACCTAAGGAAGGTGCTTCCTCTTGTACTCCGCCTGAGTCTGACATGATGAAGTAGCTTTTAGCTGCGATATTATGGAAATCCAACACATCTAAAGGCTCAATCAGATGAATTTTCTCATTGTCACTCAGAATTTCTCTAGCCGCTTCCTGAACCGCTGGACTCAGGTGAACGGGATAGACAATTTCCACATCATCATGGGCATCTACAATCTGCCGTAGAGTTCGAAAGACCCTTCTCATCGGCTCACCTTGATTTTCCCGGCGATGCATGGTCACCAAAATCATCTTGCGAGCTGGATTAATACGGTCAAGAACCTCGTGCTGATAATCAGCCTGGACTGTCAGCTTGAGAGCGTCAATAGCTGTATTTCCTGTCACAAAAACTGTTTCTGCTGGATGGTTTTCCTTGAGCAAGTTAGCCTTACTCTGATCCGTTGGCGCAAAATACAAGTCCGTCAAAGAGTCGGTCATCTGACGATTCATCTCTTCTGGGAAAGGAGAATATTTATTCCAAGTCCGCAAGCCAGCTTCCACGTGGCCGATACGAACTTGATTATAAAACGCTGCAAGACTAGCCGCAAAAGTCGTTGTCGTATCACCGTGCACCAGCATAATATCTGGCTTGTTTTCCTTTAAGATATCATCTAGCTTATGCAAGATCTTGACAGTAATATCTGTCAGGGTTTGATTCTTCCCCATAATATCCAAATCATAATCAGGCTCAATCTTAAAAGTCTCAAGTACCTGATCCAACATCTGACGATGCTGAGCAGTCACAACTGTTGTTGTTTCAAACAAGTCTGACTGCTTCTTCAGTTCAATAACCAGCGGAGCCATCTTAATCGCTTCTGGACGAGTTCCAAAAACAACCATTACCTTAATTTTCTTCATTTTTCCTCACCAAAAATCAACATTGTTATATTAACTTTTTACTAAAAAATGTTTGTTTTAAGTAACCTTAGTTATTTTACCATCAAGCGTTTCAATAATCAAAGCATGAACTATTATTTTATACTTTCTTAATAGTAATTTACATGTTGGTAACTTATTTAAGATTATTTTAATTTTCTTAACTTAACTGTAACTTAAAATTACTGAAATTTTTCGGTTTTCTCAAAAAAATAAATAAAAAGGAAAGAACTTATAGGCTTAAAGTCCTGTTTTATGCAGAATTTCTTGGTTTTTGCCTATATTTTTTAATATTTATTCATTGTAATAAAATATTATTCTATTTGTAATCTAATTGTTTTCTATTCTTTATATTTCAAAATCCTCCCTTCATGAATAAGCTGGCTAGATAAATGCCAGCTACTGTTCTCTACAATCTTCGACCACTACCATTAAAACCAACCTCCTCTTTTTTTAAATTTCAAACCTGCCTCTCCTACTATTTTAGGATTTTTAAAATAGTATAACCTAGCGCTATCATACTACAAAAAACCAGCTACCTCCCTGATTAAAAATAAATATGGCATCTTGCATCATAGAAAAACTGAAATAGAAAATATCGAGTGTTTCTTCTATAGTTGTTTATCCATAACGGAGAACTTAAAAACAACTTTCTAAGTATATTATAGGATGGTATTTAGTAGCTAGCAAGAAATTATCGGCTACAACAAAAAATCCCTCCCGATTTTCGGGAGGGAAAGTTCTTTATTTAAGAACAATATTTTCTTCAGTTTCAAATCCACCTGGCAGTTCTGTCACTTCGTCGATAATTTCAACTTCATTGACAGCCTGAGGCTCCAGATTGCGGTAGCGGGCCATACCAGTACCAGCTGGGATAATCTTACCGATGATAACATTTTCCTTGAGTCCGAGCAGATGGTCTTTCTTACCACGGATAGCAGCATCTGTCAGGACACGAGTTGTTTCCTGGAAGGAAGCTGCAGACAAGAAGCTGTTAGTTTCAAGGGAAGCCTTGGTGATCCCCATGAGGACTGGACGAGCTGTCGCAGGTACACCACCTGAGATAACCACATCACGGTTAGCATCTGTAAAGTCTGTAATATCCATGAGAGTTCCCATGAGGAGATCTGTATCACCTGGATCCATGACGCGCACCTTGCGAATCATCTGACGAACCATTACCTCGATATGTTTGTCGCCGATTTCTACCCCTTGGCTGCGGTAAACTTTTTGTACCTCAGCAAGCAGGTAAGTTTCAACAGACAAGACATCGCGGACAGCCAGCAAGTGCTTAGGCTGGATAGAACCTTCAGTCAAGGCAGCACCACGAGAAACTTGGTCGCCCACTTCTACCTTCATGCGGGCTGTAAATGGTACCACATATTCACCTTCGCCAGTTTGGCCTTTAACAAAGACCTTCTTGGTACGAGTAGATGCATCTTCTTCGATAGCAGTAACTTCACCCTTGACTTCAGTGATGACCGCTTCCCCTTTTGGATTGCGGGCTTCAAAGATTTCTTGGACACGAGGAAGACCTTGCGTGATATCGGTATTAGAGGCAACACCACCCGTGTGGAAGGTCCGCATGGTCAGCTGTGTACCAGGCTCCCCGATAGACTGGGCAGCGATGGTTCCGACTGCTTCACCGACTTCAACCGCATCACCCGTTGCCAAGTTGATACCGTAACAATGACGGCAGACACCGTGGCGGGTGTTACATGTAAAGACGGAGCGGATTGTCACTTCTTCAACACCAGCATTAACGATTTCACGCGCCTTGTCTTCTGTGATCAATTCATTTGGACCAATGATGACCTCACCAGTTTCTGGATGTTTAACCGTCTTCTTAGTGTAACGACCATTGAGACGCTCTTCCAGAGACTCGATCATTTCCTTGCCTTCTGTGATAGAAGTGATAAGAAGTCCACGATCTGTACCACAGTCATCTTCACGGATAATCACATCTTGGGCAACGTCAACCAGTCGACGAGTCAGGTAACCTGAGTCGGCAGTCTTAAGGGCCGTATCTGTCATACCCTTACGAGCACCGTGGGTTGAGAAGAACATTTCCAGAACAGACAGACCTTCACGGAAGTTAGACAAGATTGGCAATTCCATGATACGTCCATTTGGCGCAGCCATCAGACCACGCATACCAGCCAACTGGGAGAAGTTAGAGATGTTACCCCGGGCTCCAGAGTCCATCATCATAACGATAGGGTTCTTCGGATCCTGGTTGGCAACCAGACGTTTTTCCAATTTCTCGCGAGCCGCCCGCCACTCAGCAGTAACTGCGTTATAGCGTTCGTCATCAGTAATCATACCGCGACGGAATTGTTTAGTAATTTGTTCAACACGCTTGTGGGATTCTTCAATAATCTCAGCCTTGTCTTCGACAACTGGGATATCAGCGATACCCACTGTCAGACCAGCCAAAGTAGAATGGTGATAACCCAAGTTCTTCAAACGGTCAAGAAGAGCAGATGTTTCTGTTGTACGGAAGCGTTTAAAGATTTCCGCAATGATATTACCAAGATTTTTCTTCTTAAACGGAACATTGATCTCAAGCTGTTCAATGACTCCCTTGATGTCTTGTCCTGACTCCAAGAAGTACTTAGCTGGCACACCTTCTGTCAAGTTAGCATTAGTCGGCTCTTGCAAGTAAGGCAATTCCTCTGGCATAATCGCGTTAAAGAGAATTTTACCAACAGTTGTAATCAAAATCTTATGCTTCTGGTCTTCTGTCCAAGGCTTATTAAGACTGTCGGTTGCAATACCAACACGAGTATGCAAGTGAACATAGCCATTACGAAGAGCCATGACCGCCTCATCCATATCCTTGAAAATCATGCCTTCGCCTTCGCGGCCAGCCTCTTCCATGGTCAGGTAGTAGTTCCCCAAGACCATATCCTGAGATGGTGTTACAACTGGTTTACCGTCTTTCGGATTCAAGATGTGCTCAGCAGCCAGCATGAGGATACGAGCTTCAGCTTGGGCTTCCTCTGACAATGGTACATGGATGGCCATTTGGTCCCCGTCAAAGTCGGCATTGTAGGCTTCACAGACCAGCGGATGCAAACGAAGGGCTTTACCATCAATCAGAACTGGCTCAAAAGCCTGAATTCCCAGACGGTGAAGGGTCGGTGCGCGGTTAAGAAGCACTGGATGTTCCTTGATCACTTCTTCCAGGATATCCCAGATACGCTCATCTCCACGCTCTACCAAGCGTTTGGCAGCTTTTACGTTCTGCACGATATCACGGACAACGATTTCCCGCATCACAAACGGCTTGAAGAGCTCAATCGCCATTTCACGCGGCACACCACATTGATACATTTTCAATGTAGGACCAACGGCGATAACGGAACGACCTGAGAAGTCAACCCGTTTACCCAGCAAGTTTTGACGGAAACGACCTTGTTTCCCTTTAAGCATGTGGCTCAGAGACTTAAGCGGGCGGCTACCTGGTCCTGTGATAGGACGACCACGGCGACCATTGTCAATCAAAGCATCAACCGCTTCCTGCAGCATCCGCTTTTCATTTTGAACGATAATGCCAGGTGCGTTGAGTTCCAGCAAGCGAGCCAAACGGTTGTTTCGGTTAATAACCCGACGATAGAGATCGTTGAGGTCAGAAGCCGCAAAACGACCACCATCCAGCTGAACCATTGGGCGCAGATCCGGTGGAATAACCGGCAGGATATTGAGGACCATCCATTCTGGCTTGTTGCCAGATTTATAGAAGGCATCCAAAACATCCAAGCGACGAACAGCCTTGATCCGTTTTTGACCGGAAGCAGTTTTCAATTCTTCTTTAAGGACAGCAATCTCAGCTTCCAAGTCCACTTGTTTCAAGAGGTCTTGAATAGCTTCTGCTCCCATTTTGGCTACAAATGAGCCTGCACCGTACTCGCGCAAACGTTCACGGTACTCACGCTCCGTCATGATTGACTTGTGCTCTAGCGGTGTATCCTTAGGATCAATCACCACATAAGCCGCAAAATAAATGACTTCTTCCAGGGCACGTGGGCTCATATCCAAAGTGAGCCCCATGCGGCTTGGAATTCCTTTAAAGTACCAAATATGTGAAACAGGAGCCTTCAATTCGATGTGGCCCATACGCTCACGACGAACCTTAGCACGAGTTACTTCAACACCACAGCGGTCACAGACGATTCCTTTGTAACGAATCCGTTTGTACTTACCACAGGCACATTCCCAGTCCTTTGTTGGACCGAAGATCACTTCGTCAAAAAGACCTTCGCGTTCTGGTTTCAGGGTTCGGTAATTGATTGTTTCAGGTTTCTTCACTTCCCCATAAGACCATGAACGGACCTTATTTGGAGAAGCTAGGGTGATTTGCATACTTTTAAAACGATTTACATCAACCACTATTTCTTACCTTTCTTCATTTTCTAATCAGTGTGTATTCTTATTCTTTTCCTTCAGCCTCAAAAGCTGCTTTCGCTTCTTGAGCTGCTTTTTCACGCGCTTTTTCAAGATCATCAACGTGAATCACGTCATCATCTTCACCTTCGTCTAGGTCACGCAGTTCTACTTCATTGTCATCTTCATCGAGAACGCGCATGTCCAGACCAAGAGATTGCAATTCTTTGACAAGAACGCGGAAGGATTCTGGCACACCTGGTTTTGGAATTGGTTTCCCTTTGGTAATAGCTTCATAAGCCTTCAAACGTCCATTGACATCATCTGACTTGTAAGTCAGGATTTCTTGCAGAACGTTAGAAGCACCGTAAGCTTCCAAGGCCCAAACTTCCATCTCACCAAAACGTTGTCCACCAAACTGAGCTTTACCTCCGAGCGGCTGTTGGGTAACCATTGAGTAAGGTCCTACTGAGCGGGCATGGAGTTTGTCATCTACCATGTGGTGGAGCTTGATCATGTACATGACACCGACAGATACACGGTTGTCAAACGGCTCACCGGTACGTCCATCATAGAGAATGGTTTTAGCATCACTGTCCATACCAGCTTCGCGCACTGTATCCCAGAGATCTTCTGAGCTTGCTCCATCAAAGACTGGAGTTGCAATATGGATGCCCAAGTTACGTGCTGCCATACCAAGGTGAAGCTCCATAACCTGACCAATGTTCATACGAGATGGTACCCCGAGTGGATTCAACATGATATCAACTGGTGTTCCATCTGGCAAGTAAGGCATGTCTTCCACAGGAACGATACGGGATACAACCCCCTTGTTTCCGTGACGACCAGCCATCTTATCTCCGACCTTAATCTTACGTTTTTGAGCGATGTAGACGCGAACCAGCATATTAACGCCAGATTGCAGTTCATCACCATTAGCACGGGTAAAGATCTTCACGTCACGAACCACTCCGTCGGCACCGTGTGGCACACGCAGAGAGGTATCGCGGACTTCACGAGACTTGTCTCCGAAGATAGCGTGCAAGAGACGTTCCTCAGCAGAAAGGTCTTTTTCACCCTTAGGGGTAACTTTACCTACTAAGATGTCGCCTTCCTTGACTTCCGCCCCAATGCGGATAATCCCCATTTCGTCCAGATTGCGTAGGGCATCTTCCCCTACGTTTGGAATTTCGCGGGTAATTTCTTCTGGGCCAAGCTTGGTGTCGCGAGTTTCTGATTCGTATTCTTCCAAGTGAACAGAGGTGTAGACATCGTCTTTCACCAGACGCTCACTCATGATAACCGCATCCTCGAAGTTGTAACCTTCCCATGTCATGTAGGCAACGATTGGGTTTTGTCCCAGGGCCATTTCTCCATTTTCCATAGAAGGTCCGTCAGCGATAAAGTCGCCTTTTTCTACGACATCGCCAACTTTCACCAAGGTACGCTGGTTATAAGCAGTACCTGAGTTAGAACGGCGGAATTTTTGAATTTGGTAAACATCAAGAGAACCATCTTCACGGCGGACTTCAACCTTGTCTGCATCCGCATAGGTAACCTTACCATCATGCTGAGCAATAACCGCTGCACCAGAGTCGTGGGCAGCTTGGTATTCCATACCAGTACCAACATAAGGCGCTTTTGGATCAATCAAAGGCACAGCCTGACGTTGCATGTTGGCACCCATGAGGGCACGGTTGGAGTCGTCATTTTCCAAGAAAGGAATACACGCTGTCGCTACGGCAACTACCTGCTTAGGCGATACATCCATGTAGTCTACTTGGTCTGATGGGAATTCTTGGTTATTACCTTGATGGCGTCCCATAACGATAGGTTCTGCAAAGCCACCTTTTTCATTCAGCTTAGAGTTAGCCTGAGCTACGATATACTCATCTTCCTCGTCAGCTGTCAGCCAAACGATTTCGTTAGTTACTACACCAGCTTCACGGTCTACCTTACGGTAAGGCGTTTGAATAAATCCGTATTTGTTAAGGTGTCCATAAGAAGACAAGTTATTGATCAAACCAATGTTCGGTCCTTCAGGCGTTTCAATCGGACACATACGGCCATAGTGAGTATAGTGTACGTCCCGCACTTCATAACCAGCGCGGTCACGTGTCAAACCACCAGGTCCTAAGGCAGATAGACGGCGCTTGTGAGAGAGCTCAGACAGCGGATTGTGTTGGTCCATGAACTGAGACAACTGAGAAGAACCAAAGAATTCTTTAATAGCTGCAGTTACTGGACGGATGTTGATGATTTGCTGCGGAGTCAGTACTTCATTGTCTTGAACACTCATCCGTTCGCGGACATTACGCTCCATGCGAGAAAGTCCCAGACGAACTTGGTTGGCCAAAAGTTCACCAACTGCACGAATACGACGGTTCCCCAAGTGGTCAATATCATCCACGCGGCCAATACCTTCAGCCAAGTTGAGGAAGTAGCTCATCTCAGCCAAGATGTCAGCTGGTGTTACAATCCGTACCTTGTCAGACGGATTTGCGTTACCAATGATGGTCACAACGCGATCTGAATCAGTCGGTGCCACTACCTTGAACTTCTGCAATTCTACAGGGTCTGTCAAGACAGCTGAGTCGTTTGGAATATAAGTGATTTTGTTCAAACCATTGTCCAGCTGCTCTGCAATGCTGTCAATCACACTGCGGGTCATAACTGTACCAGCTTCAACCAAGATTTCTCCTGTTTCAGCATCTACCAATGGCTCTGCAATGGTTTGGTTCAGCAAGCGTGTCTTGACGCTGAGTTTTTTATTAATCTTGTAGCGACCAACTGCTGCCAAGTCATAACGATGCGGATCAAAGAAGCGCGCATCAAGGAGAGAGCGAGAGCTTTCAGCCGTCTTAGGCTCACCTGGACGAAGACGCTCATAGATTTCTTTCAGAGCTTCATCCGTACGAGAGTCCATTGGGTTCTTGTGGATATCTTTTTCAATGGTATTGCGCACCAAGTCGCTGTCACCAAAGATGTCCAAGATCTCATCATCACCTGAGAAACCAAGCGCACGCACCAAAGTTGTAAATGGAATCTTCCGTGTCCGGTCAATACGAGTGTAGGCAATGTCTTTTGAGTCTGTTTCCAACTCTAACCAAGCTCCGCGGTTAGGAATAACCGTTGAACCGTAGCCAACTTTTCCATTTTTGTCAACTTTATCGTTAAAGTAAACCCCTGGAGAACGCACCAACTGGGATACGATAATCCGCTCACCACCATTGATGATGAAGGTTCCCATTTCAGTCATGATTGGGAAATCGCCAAAGAAGACTTCCTGAGTCTTGATTTCACCAGTTTCCTTGTTAATCAGACGGAAGGTTACAAAGATTGGCGCTGAGTAGCTGGCATCGTGAATGCGTGCTTCTTCCAGCGTATATTTAGGCTCACGGATTTCATAGCCGACAAATTCCAATTCCATGGTGTCGGTAAAGTTTGAAATAGGAAGTACATCTTCAAAGACTTCCTTCAGACCATGATCCAAGAAATCTTGGAACGAATCCGTTTGGATTTCAATCAAATTTGGTAAATCAAGAACTTCCTTAATTCTTGAAAAACTACGACGGGTACGGTGTTTACCGTATCGAACTTCATGTCCTGCCAAGTTTTTACTCCTTTATGATAAGATACTAAGCCCTTGGTAAAGCGAGAAGAAACCTATCTTTCCCTCACGCTTTTTAGAGCGAGTTCTGTGAAATGTTTTCAGAGGAAAATCCTCTGTCATCTACAATGCTGCAAAACAGCCACAATCAGTCCCTTTTGTTCAATTTTCAGAAAAATTAAATTATGATTACATAACCCATTTTTTCTAAAAATAGGCACAAAAAGAGCAGCTAAATCTGACTTATTCAAGTTTGATTTAACTGCTGTAAGCTTCTATTTGGACAATATTTCAAATAAAGCACACGACAAATTATTGTTATCATTATACCTTATTTAGCTAGAAATTGCAAGGATTTCATCCGCTTTCTGAAAAGTTAAAACTGTTCTTGATGCGCTAGTTCCCCTGCCGGTTATTGTTAGAATTGGAACTTGAATTAGAATTAGAGGTAGAACCGCCCAGTATAGCTGACCAAGCCTTCTGATAGTCCGCATCTGATGCCCCGATACCAAAGCGATAGGTCGTGGTCGGAGCACCATTTTTAGCCCAATAGCTAGGCACTGTCGGACCACTGAGATTAACAGAGCGGCCGTTTACCGTTACTGTACCTGGCTTTTCCCCTGTGGACTTGAGCACATCAGACTTAATCACACTCGGATCAAGAGTGAACTTATCACCAACACCCCAAGCATTTGGATCTGCCTGATAGATAGCATCTGCCATATAGGCCATGTAGGAGGCATTATTATTATAACCAGTCAACGCCGCCATAGAGCTATTATCATCATGACCAATCCAGCCTCCCAAAGTCATCTTAGGAGTAGAGAGCATCAGCCACATATCACCGTTGGTATTGGTCGTTCCAGTCTTACCAATCCAATCGGCTCCAGCCAAGGTTCCATTGACCTGACTGATTCTGGATTTATAGGTCGTAGTAGCCCCAGAATTGATAACTCCCCGCATGAGCTCCTGCATAATCGTAGCAGCTGCTGGACTGTAAATCTGAACAGGATTGGCCTTATGCTGGTAAATCACCTTGCCATCTCGGTCTGTGATTTTTTCAACCATATATTTTTTCTGGTAGGTTCCATTATTAGCCAAGGTTTGGAAACCATTGGTATGCTGAGCTACAGATACTTCAATTCCCCCGCCCATAGGCAGACTCTCAATGCTGTAGTCATCAATGTAATAGCCCATTTTTTCCATATAGCCACGGACATTGACACCTTTTTCGCGTAATCCGCGGTAAGTCCAATAAGCCGGAATATTCCAAGAAGTATTAAGCGCTTCTTGCAGGTCCATCATGGCTGTACCACGGCTATCTACGTGCATGATTGGATCGCCGCTTGAAAAGTTGGTCGGATAGTTAGAAAGAACGCTGGCGCTCCCCATCAGACCTTGGTCAATAGCAATCCCATAAGCCAAAATTGGCTTAATAGTTGAACCCGGTGAGCGTTCCGTATCAAAGGCGTGATTGTTCTGATTAGAAGCATAGTCTCTGCCTCCTACAAAGCCAATCACAGCACCGGTTTTATTATCCAAGAGAACATTTCCCACTTCAACTGCACCAGTTCCGTCATCCAAGACGCCGCCATAGTTGGCTACTGCATTTTGCATAGCGGTGTGGATGTTCTTGTTAATCGTGGTGGTGACAGTATAGCCGCCATCGCTCAGTTCTTTAGCAGCCAATTCCTTGTAGGCTTTAACAGTGTCATTGTTTTTCAGCTCTTGCTGAGAAACATTATCCCGCTGAATCAAGTACTCGTACATGGTCTGCTGAGCTTCTTCGACCGCTGTGTAATAAAGGTAGCCATGCGAAGATTTTTCCGAGCTTTCAGAAGGCTTGAAATCCTTAGTCAAGTCGTAGTCCTTGTATTCTTTATACTCTTTCTCGCTTAGACGGCCCGTCCGATACATATTATAGAGCACATCCTTGGCACGTTCCAAGCCCAGAGCCATATCTTCTGCACTCTTGAGACTGCCATCCGCTGCATAAGGCGAATAAACAATCGGGCTCTGTGGCAAGCCGGCAATAAAAGCAGACTGGGGCACAGTCAAATCCTTAGCAGAAACACCAAAAATCCCTTGAGCTGCTTCTTCCACACCAGCGATATTCTGCCCCTTATTGTTGCGCCCAAAAGGCGAAACGTTCAAGTAGGTCGTCAAAATATCATCCTTGGACATGTAGCGCTCCAAAGCCAGCGCATCAACAATCTCCGCTGCTTTCCGCTTGAAAGTCGGTGCATCACCCACCACCTGCTGCTTAATCAACTGCTGGGTAATGGTTGACCCCCCGCTAGACGAGCCAACTCCGACAACAGAGCCGAGCGTAGCCCGAAGCACAGCCTTAGGCACCACTCCGTTATGCGTTTCAAAATTCTCATCCTCTGTAGCGATAACGGCTTTTTTTACATTTTCAGAGATGGCGTCGCTCTTAACTGGGATGCGGAGCAAATCATTATCCACTTCTGCAATCAAGCTGCCATCAGCATAGGTAAGCTTAGAAATACCAGAGATATTATTCACCTGCTTGACCAGCTCATCCTGCTTGGGTACTTCAACCTTACTGAAAAGACTAGCTGCATAGCCTATCCCAATCCCAGCACCGATGACGCCACCGAAGAAGATAAACACAAAAGCCATATTCATCAGAAGTTTAAAAGTCCGCAAGAAAACAGCAAAAACATCACCGATAGACCAGCCATTATTGCCACTAACGATCTTCTTGCTCCATTCTGGAAGATGTATTTTTTTGATAAACTGCTGGGCTTTTCCCCAGAACTCTTTTAATTTTTCTATTAATTGTTCCAAGTTCGATTCTCCTTGTTATCTTCCCATTATACCAAATATCTATGATTTATTTCAAGGAAACATTGCTATTTAAAAGCTTTATGATACAATAGAGTAACATAAATTTAAAATATAGATAAGCCAATTTCTTGGCTTTTAGAATAGGAGAGACATGATGCACATTTTTGATGAGCTAAAAGAACGTGGCTTGGTATTTCAAACCACTGATGAAGCAGCTTTACGCAAGGCCTTAGAAGAAGGACAAGTCTCTTATTATACCGGATACGATCCAACCGCTGACAGCTTACACCTAGGCCACTTGGTAGCCATTCTGACCAGCCGCCGCTTGCAACTAGCTGGACACAAACCCTACGCTCTAGTCGGAGGAGCAACTGGATTGATTGGCGATCCATCCTTTAAGGATGCAGAGCGCAGTCTCCAAACCAAGGAAACCGTGGAAGGCTGGGTGAAATCTATCCAAGATCAGCTTTCTCGCTTTCTGGACTTTGAAAAGGGCGATAATAAGGCCGAAATGGTCAATAACTATGACTGGTTTAGCAGCATCAGCTTTATCGACTTCCTGCGCGATGTCGGCAAATACTTCACTGTCAACTACATGATGAGTAAGGATTCTGTCAAGAGCCGGATTGAGACAGGGATTTCCTATACAGAATTCGCCTACCAAATTATGCAAGGATATGACTTCTATATCCTCAATCAAAACCACGATGTAACCCTGCAAATTGGTGGTTCTGACCAGTGGGGCAATATGACAGCAGGTACAGAACTCCTGCGCCGCAAGGCCGACAAGACTGGCCATGTGATAACCGTTCCGCTCATTACCGACGCTACTGGCAAAAAATTTGGTAAGTCAGAAGGTAATGCTGTTTGGCTCAATCCTGATAAGACTTCTCCTTATGAAATGTATCAATTCTGGATGAATGTCATGGACGCAGACGCTATCCGCTTCCTGAAAATCTTCACCTTCCTGTCCTTGGATGAAATCGAAGAGATTCGTCAGCAGTTTGAAGCTGCACCACACGAACGCTTGGCTCAGAAAGTCCTGGCTCGCGAAGTGGTCAGTCTGGTTCACGGTCAAGAAGCTTACCAGGAAGCTCTCAATATCACTGAGCAGCTCTTTGCTGGAAATATCAAGAATTTGTCCGTCAAGGAACTCAAACAAGGTTTGCGCGGTGTGCCTAACTATCAGGTCCAGGCAGAAGACAACCTTAATATTGTAGAACTGCTTGTGACAGCCGGTGTGGTAAACTCCAAACGTCAAGCTCGCGAGGACGTCCAAAACGGTGCTATCTACCTCAATGGTGAGCGCATCCAAGATTTAGACTATGCCCTTAGCGACTCAGATAAACTGGAAGACGAGCTGACAGTTATCCGCCGCGGTAAGAAGAAATACTTTGTCCTGACCTACTAAAGATAAAAATCCGATTACCTGAATCGGATTTTTCTATGTCTTACCAAGGAAAGGACTTTGAACTTTATAAAAACAGTAGAAAGAGAGCGCCTATGAAACCAAAACTTGCCCGATTTGCCCAAGCTCCGGCTCTGACCTGCCCACTCTGCCAGCAAAGCTTAGCTATGGAAGAAAACAGCCTCAAGTGTCCTAATCGCCATTCCTACGACATCGCCAAATTTGGTTATGTCAATCTAGCTCCCCAGACCAAACAAGCTAGAGACTATGACAAAACTAGCTTTCAAAATAGGCAAGTCATCTTGGAAGCCGGCTTTTATCAGCATATCCTAGACGAGTTGCAAGATGTGCTGCAGGCCCTGCCTGAAGAACAGATCATTCTAGACGTCGCTTGCGGAGAGGGCTACTATGCTCGAAAAATTCAGGAAAAATTCCCCAACAAAGAAATTTACGCCTTTGATTTATCAAAAGATTCTATCCAGTTAGCTGCCAAAAGTGATCAGAGCCTTGCTGTAAAATGGTTCGTAGGTGATTTGGCACGCTTGCCCGTTCAGGATCAAAGCATGGATGTCTTGCTGGACATCTTCTCACCAGCTAATTACCATGAATTTCAGAGAGTATTGAAAAAAGAGGGACTTATCATTAAAGTCATCCCAACAGAAAATCATCTGAAAGAAATTCGTCAAAAAGTTGCTCAATATCTGGACAAGAAAGATTATTCTAATCAAGATATCATCCAGCATTTCCGGAAACACTTTACCATCCTATCTAAAAAGACCGTAGAATCAACTCATGCCCTGCATTCTGAGGAGAAAACTGCCCTGCTGCAGATGACTCCTTTACTCTTTCATGTTGAAAAAAATCTAATCAATTGGGAGCAGCTTACACATGCCACCATTTCAGCCGAGATTCTTATCGGAAAACTAAAACAAGAAAAAATCTAAGCTCCTTTCAGTAAAAAACGCTGTTATAATAGCCATTTTAAAAACGCAGACAGGACTGTCTGCGTTATTTGTTTATCAACTGATTAATAGACTGTCTTCTCTGTCTCTGGATCAAAGAAGTGCGCTTTATTGAGGTCAAAGCCTAGGTCAATACCTGCACCAGTTTCTAGGTAATCCCGTGAATCCACACGCGCTACAAACTCACTAGAACCCACTTGGCAGTAGAGGTGAGACTCTGCTCCCAGCAATTCTGAAACAGAAATCTTAGCATGGACAACTGAATTCGGGAAAGTTTCCAAGAAAGCAGCTTCCGCATTAACATCCTCTGGACGAATACCGAAGATTAGCTCCTTGCCCTCGTATCCTTTCTCCCGCAGAACCTTAAGAGCTCCTTCTGGCACAGTCAAGCGCAGTCCTTCTGCGACAATCTCATTCCCTTCAAGCTTAACTGGGATGAAGTTCATAGCTGGGCTACCGATGAAGCCAGCAACGAACTTATTAACTGGGTTGTTATAGACTTCCTGCGGCGTACCAATCTGTTCCACTCGTCCAATCGTTCCAGTTCCAGCAGGATTCTTGGTCGCTGACATGATAACAATCCGGTCAGCCAAGGTCATAGCTTCAGTCTGGTCGTGGGTAACGTAAATAGTTGTTGCCCCGATACGGCGGTGAATTTTGGCAATCTCCGCCCGCATAGAAACACGCAGCTTAGCATCCAAGTTAGACAAAGGCTCATCCATAAGGAAAACCTTTGCATCCCGAACGATAGCACGTCCCATAGCTACCCGCTGACGCTGACCACCAGATAAATCAGCTGGCTTACGCTGCAAAAATTCCTTCAAGCCCAGAATTTCTGCTGCTTCATTGACCCGTTTTTCAATATCTTCCTTGCTGTACTTGCGCAGCTTGAGACCAAAAGCCATGTTGTCGTAGACAGTCATGTGCGGATAAAGGGCATAGTTCTGGAAGACCATGGCGATGTCCCGGTCTTTTGGAGCTACATCATTGACCACTGTACCGTCAATAGAGGCAGTTCCTTCAGTGATGTCTTCAAGACCTGCAATCATACGCAGAGTAGTTGATTTTCCACAACCGGACGGACCGACAAAGACGATAAATTCTTTGTCCTTGATATCTAGATTGAAGTCTTCCACTGAATAGTGGTCGCTGTTGGGATATTTTTTATAGATATTTTTCAGATTTAATTCGACCATAATAAGCCCCTTCTTTTGAATAAAAATATTTTCTTTTTAAGCTCTCGTTTGCAAAGCGCTTTCACATTGTCCATTATATCGTTTTTTTTTGACTTTTTCAAGCACTTTTAGTAAAACGTTTGCATAATTTTTAAAATTTTCTCCATCAAAAAAGAGGCCACTGGGCCTCTTTAAAACTTATTCTTCTTTTTTTCTACTACGGAATGACAATCCAGCTGCGCCTAAAGCGCTGATAAGTCCTGCAACTGTGAAAAGAGCATTAGAAGCTTGACCCGTATGCGGCAAGACTGACGCACCACTCTTACTTTCCTTGTTTTTAAGCTGAGCTGGCTGGGTGACCTTAGCTGATGAAGACTGCTCTTGTACTGATTTGGTCCCATCAACTGCTGGCAAAATACCGCTAGTTACTTGGTAAGCAGGTAAAGCATCAGCTACTGCGGCGTCAGCAGCATTGACACCGCCGGTAAATTCCGGAAGAGCCGCCATTTGAGGAGCGCTGTCTGGATGTGCACTCCTGACTGATGGCTGAACGCCAGCATCATAGGCGTTATTTTCTGCCATGGTTGGCTCAGAATCATTGACGCCTCCTGTAAATTCAGGCCGTGTTACTGTTGCTCCTTCTGAATCATTTACATTTCCACTAAATTCTGGTTGTACTGAAGACTGCGGAGCTGTATCGGGATGAGTTCCAACTTCATGGCTGGACAAATCATATTCCGACGCCGTTGCCGTTGCTGGCTCAGAGTCGCTGACGCCTCCACTAAATTCAGGCCGTGTTGCTGTTGGTGCTTCTGAATCATTTACATTTCCACTAAATTCTGGTTGTACTGAAGACTGCGGAGCTGTATCGGGATGAGTTCCAACTTCATGGCTAGACAAATCATATTTCGACGCCGTTGCTGGCTCAGAGTCGCTGACTCCTCCACTAAATTCTTGCCTATCTTCCTGTGGTGAATCACTTGGAATAGAAGAAGCTGTCTTAGCTTTAGCAGCATTCTTGACAATCGCTTCTAGATTTTCAAGAGCTTTTGTCTGCTCAGCAGCAATCTGTTCCTGCAGCTTCTCTGCTTTTTCAGCACTGTCTACACTATCATCTAGCTGCGCAATCGCATCTGTCACCGTCTTTAATACTGCTAGAATCTTTTCTTTAGCTTGCTTTTTATCGAGTTCTGAAAGTCTTTGATGATGTTCAATTGCTTCAATCTGTTTGTCGACTTCTTCTTCAAGCTCATCTAAAACCAAATCTTTGCCAACTGGATGAATCGTGTCCAAGCTAGCAATTCCAGCTTCCTCAATTCTCTCTAGTTCCTCTTCGGTATCAGCCTTTTCAAGCGCCGTTTTCGCATCTGCTAGAGTTGCTTCCGCTTCAGCTTTAGCCGTAGCCCGTTCTGCATCTGACAGATTCGGGTTGCTCCGTAAGTCTGCTAGCTTATCAGATAGAGCAAGATCTAGTTTCAGCCCAGTCGTAACTTTCAGCAAACCTTGCTTCTCTGCCGCTACCTGTTCTTGAATTTTTTCGGCATCATCAGGACTTTCAACCCAAGCATTATAAGCTGCAATTGCTTTCTGAGCTATGGCTGCTGCATCTTCAATTTTCTTTTTAGCTGCAGTTTTTTCCTCAGCAGAAAGACTTTGACTCTTCTCAACAGCCTCGATAGTAGCTGTTTTTTCTTCCTGAATTTCTTTTAAGAACTGCTCTTTGCCAATAGGGTGAATCTTGGCTAAGTTAGCTATAGCTGTTTCTTTTGCCTGGTCATAGACTTCCTGAGAATCTGCTCCTTCAATAGCCTTCTTGGCTGCTTCCACCACCTGCTCTATCTCGCCTCTAACTGCTTTCTTTTCTGCTTCTGAAAGATTGGGATTTGCTGACAAGTCAGCTAACTTGGCAGCCAGAGTGAAATCTACGGTTGAACTTGCTATAAATTTGAAAAACTTATCTTCCTCGGTTACTGCCTGCTCTTGAATCACTTCCGCCTGCTCTGCTGTTGCTGCATTAACATCTAATTTCTGAATTGCATCCTCTGCTTCTGCAGCCTTCTTCCTTACAGACTCTTGGAAGCTTTTCTTTTGCTCCTCAGGCAGTAAATCGCTACTATCTACAAGTTTATCAAACTCTGCTTTTCCATTTTGGATTTCATCTAGAAGCAAATCTTTGCCAACTGGATTGATAGAGTTGATGTCTGCCAATCCATCTTCCTTAGCTTGATCAATCCTCTCTCTATCCTCAGCTGCGGCAATTTCATTCTGAGCCTTCGCAGCTGTTTGATTGACTTCCTCCTTAGCTGCTACAAGCTCCTCATCTGACAAATTTGGATTATTCCCAAGATCTGTCACTTTCTCAGCCAGAAACGTGCCTACTTCCGTATTAGCAGCCTCCCTGACCGTTGTCAAATCCTGATTTACTGGCGATGCAGCGACCGGAGTCTCTACTGCATTTGCCACTGGCTGCTCCTCATCTGCCGCCACTATACCGTGACCTAAAAACAGAGCACAAATAAGGACTGAACCAACACCTAAAACTGACTTCCGAATAGAATATCGCAAAACTTTTTCTGTTCTTTTCATTTTATTCTCCTCTGAACATATTTTATTATCCTGATCAGTGACCCTTAATAAAAAGTCCAGTCAAACCTCCCATAAATCTTTCAGATTAGGTAATCTTTAAACTACACTTTCTATTTGACTTCTGATAAGATTTTTTATTATTTTATCATATTAACTTAAAAAAAAAGAATTATCGG
>NZ_JAJEPD010000010.1:0-1000 GCF_020729765.1 Streptococcus sanguinis
CCTAACATCCCAAAAACTACCATAATGACTGTAGGATTTCTCACCAATTTTTTTTCCCAAGTAGGCTTTATTGCCTTGTAAATCATAAATCACAGGAACAATATTTGCACGAAACATGCTCTGCCCATCCCCACCTTGAACAAAAATTGGCGAAAACTCAATTTTACTGACACCAGAGTAATGCTCTTTAATGTAAGTTGCCAGTTGTTCTTCCAACAAACGAAATCCTCGTTTGTAAAGTTTTACTCCTTTATCGTCTAAAACATCACTAACATTATATGGAGAGTTTTTGTGTTCAATCCACTTTGTCATACAATATACTCCTCCTGAAATTAAAACTATTAGAGCTATTCCGATTGCAAAAAATTTTTTCTTCATCAGTCTCCTCCATTTTATTAATCAAATTGCAAACAAACAAATTACTTACATACATTATATCATAATTAGTAATTTAAAGATATTTCTACCTTAATTTTAAGAAAAGTATATTTTGTTGAAAGGATTTAATACTATCACCTTGACTCCTTCAATGCCATTCCAAATRGTCTCCTTTCYTAATTTCTGTATTATAGASAATTTCCGCTTTTTGACTACCTTTTTCACTTTTTACCACATCTTTTAGGTGACCAGCATTGACAAGCGCTTCAATATTTTCATCAATTTCTTTAACAGAATTAAGTTTTGCATTTTCAGGTAAACATTTACTATCAGATATATCAATAAATTCASTACCAACTCTTATTTCAATGATTTCTTCATCCCAGCCATTAAAATCGAGTCTAATACTACTAAAATCATCATAATGAGCAAATGTTTGATTTCCAATTTTTTTACCTAAATACGCCTTATCTCCATATTCATCATAAACTATAGGAACAATATTGGCATGAAACATATATCGTCCGTCACCTCCTCGAACTAGTATAGGTGAAAATTCTCTATAATACAGAAATTAGGAAAGGAGACCATTTGGAATGGCATTGAAGGAGTCAAGGTGATA